>NZ_BORW01000016.1 GCF_018333375.1 Paenibacillus cookii | reverse complement strand
TCTGTAAAATGGTTGTCTGGTAACTTTCATTTTACAAGATCAGACGGTTTTTTTGTGTTATTTTTTGCATTCAACGAAAATGGGCGGACCAGAAGTCAGTTTTCACTGACTTTCTGGACAGCCCCTTCGTTTCATCTTCTCTTGTTAAAATGGCTACGGGTTAAGCAGCCGCCCCGCGTCCCGCTGCAAAAACTCCGCGGCTTCGGCAGAGATGTGCTTCCCCTTTTGGGCCTCCACTTCTTGAATAAAGCTGCCTGCATTCCGTTTTTGCAATTTTTTCAGCAGGCTGTTCGCGATCCCTTGATTGTCGATATAGCCGCGTTCCGTGAAATGCCGAACCAGTTCTCCAAGCGTTTCATAACTGGTCAGCACCTGAAAACGGACGGATTTTTCAGCCCCGTTCCCCGCCAAATCCGCGGCTTGAACGGTCAGTACATGATCTCCAGGCTCCAACAAGTACAGAGGTACGCCGTCTAATGTCCCTAATTTGTTACCGTCCAGCAGCACTTCGGTTTTCGCCTCGTCGACTCCGGTCAGACGGTCCGAAATGTCCAATTGCGGTTGAAGCATGCCAGTGTTATATACGGAAGTCGTTACCGAACGGATCGTAATTTCCGGTGCCGTCCAATCGACCGTGATGCGGCTGGAAGCTTCAAAATGACCGTCATCCGTTTGGGCGGTGATTACCGCCGTTCCTTCTCCTGCCGCCGTCACCGTTCCCTGATCGTCCACCGTGGCCACCCGGGCATCGCTTGTGCTCCATGCGATCTTTGGATTGGTCGCGTTTTCCGGCTTAACGGTTGCCTTCAGTTCCACACGGCGATCGGAAGACTGATTAAGCACAAGCTGCGGCTGATCGAGCGAAATTCCCGTGACGGGAATATGTTCAGGAATGTGCTCTACGATCAGCTCATTGAGCGCAATGTTGCCCCAAACCCGGTTGCCATCGTTCACCTTCAACCGAAGTTTATAAGCGTTTACCGTCGGAAAAGCAACGCTTTGGCGTTCTTTCGTGCTGTCGTTCAGCTTCCACTCGATGGTAGCATCGGATAACGCGGTTAGCCAGCGGCTGCCGTCATAATATTCCACGTCAAAATCGGTAATGCCTTGGCCGATGCCGAAAAAAGTGACCAACGTGACTTTATTGACGGGCACCGGTCGATCTCCGTAATCCAGGGTGATGTAACCCGGAAAGCTGATATTGGTGGCGCTTCCCCACGCCGAGTTCAAATTGCCGTCAAGGATGTTCGTAATTTCGCCGGCCCCTGTCGGAAAACTCGTCGTGACCATGTCTTTGTATAAATCAGGATTGTTGTATAATTCAAGTTCGTTCAGCGAAAGATGTCCCGATTGCCGATTCCCGTCATGGACCTTCAATCTCAGTTTAGAGAAACGGGTCAATGGGAACTCCACGGATTTGATCTCATTATAGCCGGTCGTCGAATCCCACGTCAGGTGAACTCCCGTTCGAATCGGAACCCAGGAAGAGCCGTTATGATATTCCAGATCGAAATCCGTGATCCCGGATTCTTTCCCCATTCTCGTATTTAATTTCAACTGGTTGGCGGAAACGGGTTCATTGCCGAAATCCAGCGTAATATCGTTCGGAAACGCAGGCGAATCCTCGGATTTCCAAGCCGTGTCGTAATATTTGTCGTTAATGCTGCCGATCGGCTCGGAAGGGGAAGAATGAAACGACGTGCTGGCGACGGCCAGCGGCGCCAAATCATCCACAGGCGTGCTGACCGGACGGATCCGTACGATATCGATCGGGTCCGGCATGGAGCCGGCCGGAGGCACGCTGCCTTCATATTCGTGCGCGCCGATGTCGGGAGCCTCGTTGTATAGCGGATTGCCGAAATAGTCCCGCCCTCCGTTGTCGTTTATCCGTATGCCCGCCCCAATCAACGGGGAGCCGGCTTGCAGCTTGTATCCGCCGACGGTATTCATGCCGATCGAACCGCTTCCGGGGTCGACGAATTTCGGATCGGCGGTCACCTTATGCGCATCGGCCTGCACTAACGTGTTCCCTCCGTAATACGCGTTGTAGTCGAAGGTCTGGCCCCGCAAATCCCAGCCCCGGTCGCCGACGCTGTAATACACGTTGTTATAATTTTTGATGTTGCGCGGCGTGCCCGAAGCTTTCGTGAAATAATCGCTCATTACCGGGTTGCCGGACGCTTGGCCTACATAAACCGTATTGTTGTAATTATAGACGTTATCGATCGAGCCGCTGTAACGGAAGATGCTTTTCCGGTCATTTTGGCTGATGTTGTATCGCACGATCGTGTTGACGGTGTAATAGGTATCGTTGACAAAAAGCATGAACCCGCCGGCGTTGTCGTGGCTGTAATTGTATTGGACCAACGAACCGATGTTGCCCGCATCCACGTCGAAGCCGTGGCCGTCCTCTGCGCCGTTGACGCTTGCGAACGATTCGTTGAATTGCACGAGATTGTTGTCAGCATAAGCCCACCAAATCGAGGCGTTGGTTGCCAGGTATGTGGCTTGACCTACCGTATTGCGCTCGACGACCGCCCCGTCGGTTACGTTCCATGCGATCCCGCCGGTTGCCGCCCGGAGCACGGTGTTGTTGGATATTTTGACGTTCGTGGAAGGCGTCCACGGTCCGTAAGGTTTCGGCACCCACGGCCATAAATCGCCCATGCCGTAGCGCAAAATGCAGTTGGAGCCGATGTATATGCCATAGGCGTCCACATCCGTCAGCGTGTTGCCGTCAATCAGAATATCGTTAAAAGCACTTGGGGTGTTCGATCCGACCGAGTCGACGATAATTCCTCCGGAACGGGTCGTATAAGAACCGTCCACATCGTGGATATTCAAATTTTTGATATGAATATGATTCAATATGCCTGCTTCCTCATTCAAAATATAGACGCCTCTCCGCTGGCCCCGCGGGTTCTGCCAATCCCTGTCGAAAGGCAGCGGCGAGCTGTTCGTCACCTCGAGGTTGTTGATTTCCCAATACTGCTGATTTTTCAAAAAGACGGCTTCCAGTTCGGACGTCACCCCGGCGATTAACGGCTTGCTGCCGGTGCCGTACATGTCGATGACGATCGGGTTCCCATGTTCCCCGGAGCCTTTAGGCCATAATCTTCCATTCCAGCTTCCCCCGGCTTTAAACAAAATTTTGTCGCCCGGGGCAAAGGTCGTTGCGTTCACTTTATCCAGCGACTTCCAGGCGGAATTTTCGCTTGTGCCGCTGTTGCCGTCATCCCCTCCCAAACTATCCACGTAATACGTGGTTCCGGCGGCCTTCGCCGCAGGCGGCAAAGCGATCACCAATGAACAAAACATGGAGAAAATCAGAATCATGCCGATTGCTTTTTTGAATCCCCGTCGGCTCAATGAGCAACATTCCTTTCCGTTTTTGATTTGAGGATTTTGCAAAAATCCTCGTTTATGTAATGCCTGATCGGCTTTACATTCGAAACGTCTTGTACAGTCGTTCATTGACGACAACCCGCGCATCCGCGATCCGCTGACGAACGTAACCGGCATAGCGGTCATCGATATAGTCTTTGGACACTTGATCCTTTACGGCATCAAAAGCCAAATAGCGGGAGCCAGCCCTCACGTTCTCCAATCTTTGGATCAGGTAAAAACGGGCGTTTTCTTCGATGATTCCGCTGATCTCCCCGGCCTGCAGCATCGAAGCCGCCTGAGCTACCGGACTTTTGGCGTTATGCCTGAAGTTGTCCAAAGGATAGGATTGCTCCGCAACTTGTCCATCCGGACCGATTTCCTTTGCCGCTTGCTCGAATGCCATGCCGTTTGAGATTTTCGCCGCCGCTGCCTCGATTTTTCGTTTCGCCTGGGCCTTCCGGCGTTCATCGGCATGCAGGTCCGCATCAAGAAAAGATATCGATATCTGCCTCGCCTTTACGGCTTCGGGCGCTTGGTACAGCTCGCTTTTTTTCGTTTCGTAAAACCGTTTCAGCTGCGGTTCGTCCGGTTTCCAGTCATGTTCCGCCAAATGCTTTTTGACCGACAACACCGCATTCACCATCGCATATTCGAAATAAGCATCCTCGGTATATTGGGCAGGCCCGAACACCACCTCATGATTTTCGATGGCCTTTGCTCTTCTTTCATTTTCGTTCTCTAAATTTTGCAAAAAAACGTCGTAACGGATATCCGTCAGCACTCCCTGTTCTTTGGCGATCAGCTGCTGGACTTTCAAATTCACGCTCTCCTCCAGCGCTGTCCTCTTCAAACGCTCAAGCGGAGTTTCCCCGCCATAGGTCTCGGTCCAAAAGGAGGCCGACTGCCCGGCGCCGTATTTTTCGTGAAAATAGTCGATGACGCGGGCTTTGTTCGCTTGCACGGCTCTTTGAAACTCGCTTAAGAGGATCGGTTCGCCGTTTACGGTTGCCATCGGATCGTCGGATCGGTTGGTTTTGGAGAAAACGGGCCTTTCAACGAAGATGAACGCAATGGCTGCAATGACGGTCATTCCGGCGATAAGCCACACGCTGGATCTGCTTAATTTTCGTGACGTCATGGCCATAAGCACCTCCCTCGTCCTTGAATTTTTTGGCAATGAAAACTTTGATCTCCATCATACGGCAAGAAAATATCCAAATCATGTTATAAATGCTTCGCAAATCCATTATAGATTTCAGCAGAAAACGCTTACAATTTAAAGTTCTTTACTTTTGTTTCATATTTTTTACCTCATTGCTGACATAAATGTGATACAATCATGCACATGGCGGTTTTGCGCCGCCATTTCTTTCAATACCATTGAAAGGGTTGGGTGAGGGGCTACAATGGAAAGCAGGTATTCGGTTGGTCCACCAGGAAAACCATGGACCGTCGCATACGAAAGAGAACGCTTCACCTAGTCCGGCTTCCCGCCTTGCCCCGAGCGCTTGGCGGCGGGAGCTGTTAGCGGGAGTCGTATCTTTTTTTGCGATCGTCTACATTATTATTGTGAATTCATCGATATTGGCGGATGCCGGCATCCCCCAGGAAGCCGGGATTATCGCCACGGTTCTGGCGTCGGCGGTCGGGTGCTTCGTCATGGGCATTTGGGGAAAAGCTCCCTTGATCATCGCGCCCGGGATGGGGATTAACGCCATGTTTACCTACACGCTCGTCCAAGGGATGGGGTTGACGTGGCAGCAGGCGCTGGCGGTCGGCATGATGTCCGGCCTCTGTTTTTTGGCCATCAGCATGACCTCTTTCGTCGAAAAGTTGCGGTCGGCCATTCCCGCCTCGCTTCAGGAAGCCATCTCGGTCGGCATCGGCCTCATGCTGGTCCTGATCGGATTGCATAAAGGCGGCGTGATCGCTTCGGATCCGTCCTCGGTAATTGCCATGCGTTCGTTCGCCGATCCGGGCGTGCTTGTAACGCTTGCGACGTTGGCGTTGACGTGCATCCTCTACATGCGCAACGTGCCCGGCAATTTGCTGCTGGCCATCATCGGAGGAACGGTGCTGGCTTATCTGCTCGGAGCCGCGCCTTCGAAGGCGGCGGATGTTGGAGGGTCCTCGTGGTCCACTTACGGAGACGTGTTCGGGCAGCTGTCGGTGAAAGGCGCCTCAATAACGACGTTGATCGTCGCCGTATTTTCGCTGACGCTTGTCATCGTGTTCGAGAACGTCGGACTCATTAACGCCCAGTTGAACATGAGCGGAAAACAGGAGCGCTTTAAGCGCGCCATCCAGGCGACTTCGTTCACCGTCTTTTTGAGCGGCCTCTTCGGCACAAGCCCGACGGTCTCTACCGTGGAGGCTGCCGCCGGCATTTCGGCCGGAGGAAAAACCGGCTGGACCCCGATCGTTACGGGGACGCTGTTTTTGCTCTCGCTGATCGCGATGCCGGTCATCATGCTCGTCCCGGATCAGGCGGTTGCGCCGATCCTCGTTTTTATCGGGGGGTTGATGATGCCGGCGGTCCGCAATATTTCCTTTAAACGGCTGGAAGAAGGGTTTCCCGCGTTTTTTATCATCGCGTTTATCCCGCTGATGCACAGTATCGTGGACGGGATCGCGATCGGTTTCATCAGCTATGCCCTGTTCCATGTCGCGGTCGGCAAATGGCGCGAAGTGAAGCCCCTCTTTTATGTCGTGTCGCTTCTCTTCGTGATCTATTTCGTGATGCAGGCGATTTGATCCGCACAAACGAAAAAAAGCCCGCTTCGTACGCTTTGGCGTGCGAGCGGGCTTTTTCGCTGCCTGCTGCTTTTGGCTTGAGTCAGTTGAAAACCAACTACTTTGCTTCTTTTTCGTTAATGATTTTGGTCGCTTCCTCCACCATCCACTTCTGAACGTCGTCAATCGGTTCGTTGCTCAGCATGAATTTGCTGAACCCGTCATCGATGACTTTGGTCAGATCGGAAGAGCTTGTCGTCACGATCGGCGAAGCGTCCAAATATTTGATGTCCGGACCAAACAGCGTGTTTTTCAACGAATCCACGTCGTACATGTCCTTGTTTTTGCCGACCAGACGGTCAAGCACTTTGTTTTGGTCGGATTTTTTCCAGCCGGAGAACTCCATTCTCGATTCCGAGTCCGTCGTCGTCATGAAGCGCATCAGCTTGTAGGCTTCTTCTTTATGTTTGGACGTTGCCCCCATTGCCAGCTGGCCGCCGCCCACGAAATATTTGCCGCCCTCGTAGTTTTTAGGCAAAGCATTCTGCGGCGGAAGCGGTACCGGCGCAAACGCGGTTTTGAAATCATGCGGATACTGTTCCACGTTCCCCGGATCCGGGATCATGAAGCTTCCCGAAAGCAGCATCGCGGCATCGCCGCTGAAAAATTCGCTTCGGTAGTTCAGCTTGGCGGCAAGCGTATCGGCGTAAGGCTTCGCGGATTTGTCGATGTTCTCCATGTCCTTGCGAAGCTGGAAGAAGTATTTGTACGTCGGGTCCGAAAGGATGGTGGTGCCGTCATCGTAGCGGAACGGGTCTTTCATGACCGTCTGGGCCGGCGCGTTCATGTACAGCTCCCATGTATGGAAATACGTGCCGTAACGTTTGTCGACGCCTTCGCCTTTGGTCAGCTTTTTCGCGTAATCGCGGAAATCGTCCCATGTCCAGCCATAGGTCGGCACGGGCAGCCCCGCTTCGTCCAACGCATCTTTGTTGAGCAGCACGAACTGATAACCCGCGGTCATCTGCATGCCGTAATATTTGTCGCCTACCTTCGGATTGACGTAATATTCGTCTTCCGGCTTTAACCCTTCTTTGTCGTAAAATTCATTCAACGGAGCAAGCGCCCCCCGGGCCGCCCGTTCGATCACGGTGCCTGAGCTCGGCAGGTTGACGACATCGACGGCTTCGCCGGACGATATGAGGAAATCGAGTTTTTTCAGCATTTCCACCGAGTTGCCGGGAACCAGCACGACATGCTCTACTTTGATGTTCGGATTTTGCGCTTCGAATTCTTTGAGCATCGCGTCCGTCGCGGCTTCCTGATCGGCATTGTCCCAGTTGTAGTACTTAATCGTGACTTGTCCATCGGACGATTTCCCGCTTCCGCCGGCCGAACCGGAATTGCCGCCGCATCCGCTCAGCGCGGTAAACGCTGCCAACAACAGGCAAAGTGAAGCCACAAAATTCCGTTTGCTTTTCCTTCTCATTTTTCTGCCCCCTAAATATGGAAGTTCCTCATCCTTGCAACCCCAGTATAATCACTGGCCGCGGTTCGCAAGTGCATAATTTTGAGGTATAACGATCACTTTTTTGACTTTTTGAAACCGCATACGCGATCAATGTCAGCCCTTGACCCCGCCCAAGGCGATCCCGTTGATGACCTGTTTTTGCAAAATGATGAATACGATCAAAAGCGGCACGATCGCGGAAAGCGAGGCCATCATCATGATGGCGTCGTTGGTCGTATAATCGTCCCGGAACAAGGTCATGCCGAGCGGGATGGTATACAGGTCCTTCGTCTGCAAAAAGATGAGCGGGTTCTGATAGTCGTTCCACGACCAGATGAATTTGATGATGGCCACGGTCGCCAGCACCGGCCGGCAGAGCGGGACGATGATCGACGCGAAGGTTCGGAAATGGCCTGCCCCGTCGATTTTCGCCGCTTCGATGTATTCATCGCTGATCCCCACCATAAACTGGCGCAGCAGGAACGTAAAATAAATCGAAAACATGCTCATGAAAATCAGCGCGACATGCGTATCATAGAGCCCCATCCAGCGGATGAGCATGAACCGCGGAATCAGCGTTGCCTGGTCCGGGATGATCATGAAGGCGAGCAGCGCCGTAAACACCAGGTTTCTTCCGCGAAATTTAAGCTTCGTGAACGAATAGGCCGCCATGGTCGACACGAGCAAGGTGATGAACGTAACGATGACGGCAACCTTGATCGAGTTGAAATAAATGTGCAGGAAGGGGACTTTCCCCATCCAAACCGCTTTGAAATTGTACACCACATTTATCGATTTAGGAATCCACTCAATGGGAAAACGCATGACGTCCTTTTCGAATTTAAACGCCGACGAGACCATCCACACGAACGGAATCAGGAAAAATACGGATAAAGCTCCCATTAGCACCGTCGTAATGAGCTTTGAAATATTTCTGCGAATAAACGGCATGGTCGTCCTCTCCTCCTTCTACTCTTCTTTTCTCATTTTCCAGGTAGCTGCCGTAATAGCCGCAATAATGGCAAACAGCAGCCAGGAAATCGCGGAAGCATAACCCATGTTGTAGTTCACGAACCCTTCCTCGTAGATCCGGAACACAATGACCGTCGAGGAATTGTCCGGCCCTCCTTCCGTCAGGTAGGAAATGATATCGAACACTTTAAAGGAGCCGATCAGCATCGTGATGAGCAGGAAAAAGGTTGTCGGGCGAAGCAGCGGAACCGTAATTTTAAAAAACTTCGTCAGGGCCGTAGCGCCATCGATTTCCGCGGCTTCATACAGTTCGCTCGATATGTTCGTAAGTCCGGCCAGATAAATGATGATCGTATACCCGAGTCCGGCCCAGGAGCTGATAATGGCGATCGAAATGAGCGACGTTTTGGGATCCACGAGCCATTTCGGCGGGTTGGAGATGCCCAGGTCCATCAGGAACTGGTTCACCGGCCCCAAAGAAGGATGGAACAATGCGCTCCATACGGCCGCAACGGCAATGATGGACGAGATATACGGTATAAAAAACACGACCTTAAAATAGTCCTTCCAGAACACCTTGTTATGGATCAAAACGGCGAGCACGAGCGCGATCGCGATCGGAACCGGAACCGTCAGGACGGTATAAATCAAATTGTTTTTCAGCGCCTTCAGGATCGTCGGATCCTGAAACATGTGAATGTAATTTTCGAGCCCCGCGAATTTGATCCCCGAAATCCCGGACAAAAGGTTCCAGGAAGTAAAGCTTAAATACAGGGAAAATCCAAGCGCAAAAACATTGAGCAGCAGCATCCCGACGATTTCGGGAGCAAGGAACAACCAGCCGACGAGGGCCTCCTTCCGCTTGGGCGTCCAAAATTTGCGGGCTTTCTGAGGTTTCTCGGTCTTCAGACTTGGTTTGGCAGCTTCCACTTGTATCACCTCAACATGATTAGTTGGCCTCAAGGCCGCGTGTACGATTTGCAAAATCCAGGGATTTGAACTTGCTTATATCATAAAAAAAATCCATCCCGCTCGAAGGATGGATTCTGACCTGGTATGGGTAATATTTTGACTTTTTCCGCACCGAGCCGATGTTGGCCGGCCGCCGTGGCTGCAAGCGCTTCATCTCGCGGTTTTGCTTACGGCATGCTTCGCTTTGTACTCGCTTGGCGTCATCCCGATGTATTTCTTGAACACTTTGGAAAAATAGGTGCGATCGGAATAGCCCAGCCCCATGGCGAGCGATTCCAAGGTCTGCGCGGAGCTTTTCATCATTTTGGCGGCGATGCCCATTTTGTATTGGTGGACGTAATCCGTAAAATTGACGCCGGTGAGACGCTTGAAATAGCGGGAAAAATAACTGGAATTCAAATATAAATACCGGGCGATGTCGATCGAAGTGATATTGTCGGCCAGGTGCTGGTCGATAAATTGCTGAATCACCTGCAGCTTCGGCTCTTGGATGGCCCGGACCGCTCCCTTCTGCTGATGCTGCGCGATGTGCGCAAGCTGCCTTTCCGCAAGCTCCATGCAATCGTCCAAGGTTCTCGCCGCACGGAGGTAACCGTATCTTGTCTCATCCGTCTTTTTCCCCGCAAAGATGACGTCCATGCGGCGCAGCAGCATCGTAATTTCCTGAATGAACTCGGCCGGTTCAAAACGCTTCTCCTTGGCCATATGCCCGATGGAAGCGGCCAACTCGCGAATGGCGGAGAGATCGTTTCCCAACACCGCACGCTCAAGCTCCGCTTTCATGCCGTCCAACGTCCCTTGGGGCAAAGGCAAAAACATGTTTTGCACGAGGAGCTGCATGTCGGCAGCCGTAAAATTCCCATTCTCGTAAAACTCGTATTTGTGCCGAATCATCTGATGATAGCAGGAACCCAGGGCCGCAAGCTCCATTTTGTCCGTCACGGCCGAGATGTTTAACCGCAATTTCAAAAATTGCTCCGTCCGGGACCGCAGCTCCCGCAAATAATCCCGAAAATGGGAGCAGGCGTTGCCGGCCAAATTCAACCTGTAATTATATAAAACGATCAAATGATCCTGCTCCATGAACGGCGTGATCCCTTCGTATGACGAAGCGAGCTCGACGGCGATATTGTATACGGCATAAGCGATCAACGGGACGTTGCCTTGAACGTACAGCCGTTCAAAGGTCGCATAATGCAAATGCGCGATCCCCATCATGAACCAAGGGTATTGCCATGAGATCCCGAGCCCGGCCGCGTACTCGCGCATCGTTTCGGGATGCACTCCGTCCAGCACCCGTTGGATGAGACCCTGCTTGAACAAATCGCTGTTATAATTGGAGCTTTTATGAACCAACGGAGTTCCTTTGGAGCGGAGGAGCCGGATCGATTTTTGCAAACTTTGCTCCAACTGCGCTGCGGTCAACTGATCCTTGAGCAGGTAATCGTCGGCGTTCAGCTTGATTGCCTGCTGGGCATAATGAAAATCTTCATGGCAGGTCAAGAAAATGACACGGGTGTCGGGTTTCATGCCGCGGAAGGCCTCGGCAAGCTCAATCCCGTTTTTTTGCGGGAGTCCGATGTCGGTCACGACAATGTCCGGCCAAGTCTCCTGGAACATATGCAGCGCTTTGGCGCTCGAATAGGTCGAACCGACGATATGGAGCTGGAGCGCATCCCAATCGATCATTTGCTTCAGCACCTTCAGCATCGGAACGTCATCGTCGATCAACATGACTTTAAACATCAGATAACATACCTCCCTGGAAGAGTATTGCGGGTATCCCGATCCGGTATTCGCAGCACGGCGGTGATCCCCCGCCGCTTGTTCGGAACCAGCGCGATTCCCGCTTCCGAACCGAAGGATAACCGGAGCCGCTGGGCCACGTTGATCAGCCCCACCCTGTCATAAGGGGTATCCGGGCCGGAATCGGGGATTTGCAGCCGGTCGTTCACCATTAAGAGCCGTTCTTCTTCGATGCCGTCGCCGTTATCCTCGATTTCGATCGTGACGAATCCCTGTTTTCGTTGGGCGCGGATCCGAATGCAGGCATCCGGATGATCCATCAGTCCGTGCACGATCGCATTTTCGATCAAAGGCTGCAGCATCAGCTTGGGCATGGTCCAAGACGCTAAACCGGGTTCCAACTCGATCGTAAGCTGCACCGGAATGTCGTTCCGGATTTTCATGATATCGACGTAATGGCGCATCAATTCACATTCTTCCTGCAGCGTCGCCGGTTCGTTAAATTTCATGTACGCGCGTAGCAGGCTCATCAAGGAATCGATAATGCCGCTGTGCAGATGATCCTGCTGCAGGATCAGGCTGCACTTGACCGAATTGAGCGTATTGATCAGAAAATGCGGGCGAATCTGCATGAACAGCGCCTCCAGCTCCATGACCCGCTTTTGCTCCTGCTCCTGTTCGATGTCGTGAATCAGTCCCTGAAGCTGATCGAGCATCGTATTTAGCGTGCGGCTCAGCTCGGCGATGTCGTCCCTTCCCTTCACTTCCAGCCTGGCGTCCAAATTTCCCATGCCGAACTGCCGGACGACGCGCTGCAGCTTTTGGATCGGCCTGTGCAGCCTTTTGGCGATAAACATCGACGAAATCGAAAAAATGACGAAAAACAAAACGACGCCCCCGATCCCCGCGTAAAAGGTCCGAGAAATTTTCCCGGTAAACGCCTCTTTGCTGGCCTCATAAACCAAGGTCCAATCCGCTTTGTCGAGCGTCACTTCCGAGCGCAGGTTGGACGGGGGGGCTGCCGGATCGGGCGCGGAAAGCTCCGCGCTTCCGGCAATGCGGTTCTGTTTTGCATCAAACAAGGCCACCTTGCCGAACTCGACCGGCTTGAGAAGCTTTTCGAAATACGATTGGGAAATCCCGATCAGAAGAACCGATAAATACTGCTTCTCGTGTTTGTCGTGGATGACCCTGGCAATGTAATAGGTTCCGGCTTTGCCCGGGTTGTCCCTCACCATGCCGAGCCACTGCAACGTTTCCGGCTGGTTGAAATCGATTTTGCCGTACAATTCGTCCAAGTGCTTGTTGACGCTTGTCATGTCGTCTTCGCTCGAAGGAATGATAAAGCGCTTACGGTTTACCAGATACATCCGGGTATTGTTGTTCAAAGGCTTGGACGTGATCAGGGAAAAGACGCCTTTAATCTCGGTGAAGTTGGTGTAATCGTCGTAAGACCGCAGACGGTCCGTATCGGCGAAGTTTTTCAGGTATTTTTTGAAGCTTGTATCGTTCACCATGAAATGGGAGGCAAACGATGCGTCGTCTATGGTTTTGCCGATTTCGTCGGTCATGACCTTCAAAAAATTGTCGTTCGTCAATTGCAGCTTCTCTACCATCGTTTCTTTGATGAGCGCAAAGGAAATCACCGAAACGGTGATGATCGGCACGATAATGAACAACAGGAATGACAGCTGGATTCTGCGGTAATAGTTCAGCTTGAACATGGGTGACTTTCTCCTCTTTCATGCTTCTAAGATGATCATGCTACCCGTATCGTATCTCGTCTCGGACAAGTTGTCATTCCTTTTTGTCGAATCCCGGTCATTTGCGTTCGTGCCAATATCCCGAGATTCCCTTCTCCAATCGCATGAGCGCCTCCAGGTAATAATAATCGCCCCAAATCATGTAATCGTCGGGAGAGATGCCTCCGTTGACGTGATACGATCCGTGCTTCAGCAGCCCTTCCGCGTTTTCTTCGCCGATGGTGGCATACCGCTGGACCAGGCTTGTCATCGATTTGATGAGCATGTCCTGAAAATAGCTCCGGTCCGGGTCCCGTGCATCCAGATGGGAGATCAACTCCAGCAGGCCTGCGGCCGCAATGGCGGATGCGGAGCTGTCCCGGTAGGTGTCGGCTTTTACAGGTGCGTTAAAATCCCAATAAGCGACATGATCCTCAGGCAGATGTTCCAGGAAATAACGGGCAAGGCGTTTTGAAGTTTCCAGGAACCGCGGGTTTTGGGTATACCGGTAAGACAACGCGAACCCGTAGATGCCCCAGGCTTGACCGCGCGTCCAGGTAGAACCGTTCGAATACCCTTGATGCGTCGCTCCTCCAATGGGTTCCCCCGTCTCCGGGTTAAAAAAGAATGTATGATACGAACTGTCATCGCCCCTGACAAGATACCGCCTGGATTTCTCCGCCTGCGCGGCCGCAGCGTCCCGATAAACCGGGTCGCCCGTTTGTTCGCTTGCCCAGTACAATAGCGGAAGGTTCAGCAGACAGTCGATGATGATCCGTCCCGCTTCCTTGGCGTCGTCCTTCCTGCCCCATGCCTGGATGTAACCGCCGGGTTCCCGCCACCGCTTCATCAGCACATCCGCCGCTTGCAGGGTTAACTGCCGGGCGGATTCGTCCTTCAAGACGATCCACTGGGCTTTGGCGGATAACGAATACAAAAAACCGATATCATGATGATCCAGCACCACATGGTCCTCCAGACGTTTGCGAAAGCTCGCGACCGTCGCTTCGGCGGCCTGGCGGAACCGATCGTCTCCGGAATATTCGTAACACAGCCACAGCATCCCCGACCAAAATCCATCGGTCCAGTCGTCGTTATCATTGAGCTCGTACGTTCCGTTTCGGCTTACATGAGGGAATTTCGGTCCGAACCGGTCGATATTTTTTAACGTTTTGGCCACGGCATCCTCGATCGCTTGGGTCCACATATGATACATCCCCTATCCTGATTGGTTTACGATTTTAGAACCATCATATCGGATTCAAGGGCTCGCCAGGCGCGCGAATTTGTTCAGTGATGTGCACAATTTTGACTTTTTGCCCCAGAAAACGAACGCGTTTCGAAAGCACAGCGCCGGCGAATCCGGGATATCAATCGTTGGCCGGATCCAACGAAAAAAGCCCGGCATTTATCCTAAGATAAGCCAGGCTTTCATTTTCGTATATCGCATATGCATGTCTTGCGTCCCACGGTTAGTATCAGTCGAACAAGTCCCCGAACACGTCCAGCACGCTTTTTTTCTTTTTCTTGTTCGGGTACGAGGAATGGCCGTGCTTGTCATATTCGGAGTAGTGCTGCTTCGGCGGCGGGTAATGCTGTCCGCTTGGCTGGTGTCCCTTGGGTGCGCGATGCTCATCGGAATCCCCGTAGTACCATTCGTTATATTTCGGACGCTCTTCCCGGACGTTCGCCATCAGCTTGTCCAGTTCCCCCCGATCCAACCACACCCCTTTGCAATTCGGGCAAATGTCGATCAGGATACCGTCCTTCTCCACTTCCTTCATGCGAGAACCTTCGCAAATCGGGCAATTCATATTGAATTCCTCCTTGGGATCCATTTACAAATTTCACGGCTTAACGCATATTACGGATCAATGCAGGAATGGTTTCAAAGCTCCATGATTTTCATCGGCCTAACTTCGCTTGGGTTTCGGCTAAAGACATCATCGTCGCTTCACCATGACGGCTTCACTGCGGCTCCCGTTCTCTCCGCTCCACCTTCCGGACCCCCGGACCGCCCTGAAACTCGCCGAGATCATGCCTTATGTCTTCTCCTCCGCATTTTTGGCTCGCCAACACCTCTGCCGCATCATCCCTTGGCCGGTAGCCGATCAGCTCGCTCAGATACCCGATGTCGTAGTAATTGTCTGCATTGGCCGATGTCCCGTATAAGGTGAGATACGTCAAAGAGGGATCGGCCTCAATGCAGCACATCGCCAGATGCACCATATCGCGGCGCGAAATCCAGATATGCGCGGCCCGGTCCGAATGCGGCCGGTCGTCGCCCGGAAAGTTGCCGATCCGGATATTGAAGGAAGAAATCCCGTACTGATCCGAATATAGCCGGCCCAGCAGCTCAATATAGCTTTTGCTTAGTCCATAAAAACTGTCGGGGCGGTGGTCTTTGGGGGTCACTTGTTCGCCTACCCGGTAAAAACCCGTCGCGTGGTTCGAACTGGCGAAGATCACCCGCGAGACGCCCCCTTTGCGGGCGCCTTCGTATACATGATAGGCTCCGGTCACGTTAACGGGGAGCACCTTGCCAAGGAAATCGTCCTCATCCTTCGCCCAGCCGAAATGAAGCACCGTATCCATGCCCTGCAGCGCCGTTTCGACGGCTTGCGCGTCCGTGACGTCCAGCTTTTCGATGCCGCGGTCCGGATCGGGAGCGATGTCGGTGGCGATGACGTCGTACCGGCCGGCGGCCCGCAAGCCTTCGGCCAAACAGCTCCCGATCCGCCCGGCGGCTCCGGTGATCAAAATTTTTTTGTTCATTGACGAATGTCCTCCATCATGACCTATTCTTTTTCACCCCGTTGCCACACATCCTGGTAATCCTTATGCCGTTTAAATTGGACCAATGCGAACGAACATGCGGGAACGATCTTCTTGCCTTCCTTGCGGGCCAGATCCACGACGGCCTTCACCAGCTGATCGCCGATTTTCTGGCCCCTTAGCTCTTCCGAAACGAACGTATGTTCAATCATGATCGTCTGTTCATCCACCGGCCGGAAAGTGATATCCGCGACCTCCCGTCCATCCTCGACCATGACGAATCCTCCGCCGATCTCACGAATTTCTCTCATTGGCACACACCCCATCTCGCTTTTTTCCGTCTCTTCTATTCTTCCCCGTCGCGGAGTCTGCCGAAACGTTTAACAAAAATATCAAACCGAAAAAAGCTCTCTCCTGAAATTTACTCTGGTGCTTTACCAGAAGAAAGTGTATGATTAATACCTGTCAGTGTTTTTTATTCATGCAATTTGCGACTTCATCATTCGATTATTAAAGGAGTTTGTCATCATGACCAGACACAAATTGGGCTTCTGGATCCTGACCGCGCTTGTCGTCGGCAACATGGTCGGTTCCGGAATTTTCATGCTTCCCCGCTCCCTGTCGGCAGCGGCAAGCCCTGCGGGCGTTATTCTGGCCTGGATTGCTACCGGGCTGGGCGTGCTTACGCTCGCGCTTGTCTTCGGAAGCCTTGCCGTCCGCAAACCTGAACTCAGCGGCGGTCCGCAAATTTATGCGAAGGAACTTTTCCGCGAAGGCTCGCAAGGCTCGCTTATTGCCGGGTTTATGTCCACTTGGGGATATTGGGTCGGCAATATTGCGGGTTTTGTGGCGGTGATCACGACGTTCGCCAGCTACCTTTCCGCCTTTTTTCCGGTACTTACGAGCGATAAGGTTTGGGTGGATTTCGGAGGTTTTACGTTAAAAGCAGGCAATGTCCTGACGTTCCTCGTCTGCTCTTTGCTGCTGTGGGGGACGCATGCCATCTGCCTGAAAGGAATGAAAGGCGCAGGACGCCTCAATTTCATCGCGACGGCAACCAAGGTCATCGGCTTTGTCCTGTTCATCGTGATTGCGTTATTCGCGTTCCAGCAAAGCAACATCGGGCCGTTTCTTGCTCCGCGCACCAACGAAAGCGGCGAGACGCTTGGCCTGCTTTCCCAGGTGAATGCGGCTGCGGTTGCGACGCTGTGGGCTTTCATCGGCGTCGAATCCGCGATGGTCTTTGCCGCCCGCGCCCGCCGGAAGCAGGATATCCGCCGCGCGACCATCGCGGGGCTGCTGATTTCGATCGTGCTGTATGTCGGCATCAGCATGCTGACGATGGGCCTCCTGACGCAGGAGCAGCTGATGGCTTCCCAGAATCCGTTAGTCGACGGCATTTCCGCCGTGACGGGCCCGATCGGGGGCAAGCTATTGGCGGGTCTTGGGCTCATCAGTTTGCTCGGCTCCACGATCGGCTGGGTGCTGCTCAGCGCCGAGGTGCCTTTTCAAGCGGCCAAGCTGGGCGTGTTCCTCCCGTCGTTTTCCAAGGAAAACGGCAAAGGCATGCCTAAGGTTTCCCTCTGGGTCTCCAACGCGCTCGGCCAGATTTTGCTGTTGTCCACGGTTTCCGGCTCCATTTCGGCCGCATTCGATTTTATCATCTATATCGCTACGCTCGCTTATTTGGTGCCTTACCTGATCGCTTCGCTTTATCACCTCAAGCTGATCTGGACCGGCGAAACCTACGCGCTGCGGAAGGAGCGCGTAAGCGAGGGAATCATTGCCGGATTGGCGGCGATCTATTCGCTGTGGGTGATCATCGCGGGGACGGCGGATCTCAAAACGTTCCTGCTCGGAGTTGCGCTGATCGTCAGCGGCATCCTGTTTTACCCGCTGCTGCGGCGGCATCGGAAAACCGGAAACAAAACCGCATAAAGCCATAAAAAGTCGTGTGTCCGAATGCAAATCAGGCGTCCATCTCTCGATGGGCGCCTTGTTTTACGCAAGTGGAAGATGGGAAACGGGCATCGTCATCGGCAGCCGCTCCGGGGAAACAGGACGAAAGAGACTGATTGGTCCGGGTACGGGAAGTTAACTTTTATATAATCTTTCGGAAAGCTCCCTTTCCACGACCCATTTATGGTTTGTTACCGGGGCTCCCCCGTTTGTCGGGATGTAATCCACCATGTATACCGTCGTCCGGTCGGCCGTTTCGATCGTGGCCTGAGCCCCCATCATGCCTTCCATATGATCGGCTTCCAATATCACGTTCTGTCCCGGCTCCAAGGGTTGATTGCCTGCATCCTTGATTTCTTCCTGAATGACCCACTTATGGTTGCGCACCGGTTTGCCTCTGTCCGTCGGCGTGTACGTAACGGAATAGGCTACGGTATTATAAGCGCCGACCACTTTTCCCGTGGCCCCGTCCATGCCAGCCATATGTTTCGCGTGGATGACCACGGTATCTCCCACATGGTATGTCGGATGCTCGGCTTCTCTTAACCCTTTCGGTACTTCTCCCGAATCGGAGTGATGATGCATGCTCATCATGCCCATTTCCGCATTTTCCTTTTCCGCGGCGGTTTCCGCATGGCCGTTGGCACCACGGTCGCAACCGCTTGTCAGAAGCACGGCTGCAAGGCACAGAGAGACGATTCTTTTGTTCATCGATGTCACACACCTTTGCGTTTTTTTGGTCTTGCCCGGGAACCCCCTATGCCTTAACATTTTTACCCAAAATCGCCGAGATATGAGATGCAGATGTTGATATATTATTTTTTTCAGGATATGCCGTCCGGCCCCAAAAACAAAAAAACCGCGGCATCCGCGGTTTCAGGCTGTCGAGAAACCCCCTGTTTTTTTGCAGGGGGTTTAAAATTGCCTCGTCGGTCACTGAAGTAGGGTTCTCAGAGCGCTTTAAATCGATTTTTATTTTAAAAGATATGATTCCCCATATAAAAAATAGAGTGTCGAAAAGTCCGTTGGACTTTCTCGACACTCTGAAACCGCGGCATCCGCGGTTTTCTGTTTATTACGGTCTCCAAAACGAAGCATGCTCGCGGGCAAACTGTTCCAGCGACTTTGGAGGGCGCCCGGTGATGCGCTCGACCGTATCGGTTACCAAATCCTCCTTGCCATGGAGCATGATGTCTTCATCCATTCCGGCAAGAAACCAGGCATAATCTTCCGCCATGCCAAAAGACGTCAACCGGTTCGCCAGCTCCCCCGTGCTTACATGTATATGATGAATCGCCCGGCCGGCCGCCGCGCCGATGATTTCACCCGCTTCCGCGTAAGTCAGGGAATGCGGACCCGTGATGATATGATCGGTGTTGTGGGGCTGATGATCGATCAGCGCCCTCACCCCCACTTCTGCAATATCGTCGGCGTCCACGAACCCGACCCTGCCTGACCCGGTGGCAGTGATCATGTTCCCTTCACGGATGATTTGGGCTCCATGATGGCCTTCGGTGAAATTTTGCATGAAATAGGACGGCCGCAGTACCGCCCATTCCGGAACGCGCTGGCGTATGGCCTGATGTATCTTGCCAAAAACCGGGCCGCCTTCGGGGATCGAAGCGCTGCCGAGAAAAACGATCCTGCGTACGCCTTCCCTTAAAGCTTTTTCCAGAAAAAGCAGCACGATTGGCGAAGGATCCATCATCCCAACCGGACCGACCAAATACAGCTTATCGACGTTTTTTAAAGCGGGTGCATGCGTTGATTCGTCGAACCAGTCAAATGTCACTTGCTCGCCTGCCCCGAGAGTAGCCGATTGCCCGCGGCTCGCGGTTCGAACGCCGTATCCTAACTCGATAAGCCGTTTCGTAATGCGGCTTCCCGTTTTGCCGCTCGCGCCTGTTATCAAAATTTTGCTGTCGTTGTTCATGTCTGGTTTCCCCTTTTCAGATTGATTGGTCTAAAATATTAATGCGAAGCCATTTCTTTTTTCTCCATCTTGGATGGCTGCTTTTTCCGTTTGAGGGTGATAAAAGTAACGGCTACGCCCAGCAGCGTCATGACGGAGGCCGCGAAAAAGGACATATGAATGGCATGATTCAAATCGCTTGATTCCAAGGCTTCCAGCTTCAGGCCCGATCCGAGGTTGGCGGAGATGATCGCCATGATCGCGGCCAAACCTACCGCACTGCCTATTTGCTGGCCGGTCGAAATGATGGCCGACGCCACGCCTTGCTCCTTGGGATCGATGCCCGTGCTTCCCGCAATGAACATGGTCGTAAACACGAGCGCTTGACCCAGCCCGACGATGACGGTACCTGGAATGATCCCCCAGGCGGAGCCATTCTCGGATAACTGCGTGAGCACCAAAAAACCGATGCCTCCCAGAATCATCCCGATGGTGACCGTACCGGCCACGCCTGCCATGGACAGCATTTTATTAATGAGCCTTCCGCCCAAAAAAGCGCTGATCGTCAGCGGCAGGAAGCTGACCCCGGATTGAATGGCCGAGTAATGCAGTACCTCCTGCGTATACAGGGTTAGAAAATAATACAGCGAACCAAAGGAGGCCGAAAATAAGACAGCAATAAGCGCCGCTCCGGTTAAATTGCGGTTACGGAACAGCCTGAACGGGATTAACGGTTCTTTCGTGCGCTGTTCGATCACGACAAACAAAACGAGCAATAACGCGCTGAGCAGTCCAAACGGCAAGGTTCCCAGGCTTAGCCATCCTTCGACCGGGGATTGGATCAAATAATATACGATAAGGATCATCCCCGCCGTCACCGATATCGTTCCCAAGGCATCATAACGCTTCGGTCCCGCAGCCGCTTTGTTTTCCGCCAGCACGAACGGGGCAAGAATAAGCGTGATCAGGGCGATCGGCACATTCACGAAGAACGTGAACTCCCAGCCCAAATAACTGGTCAAAACTCCGCCAAGAAGCAATCCAAGCGACAATCCGACGCCCCCCATCGACGCCCAAATGCCCATCGCCCGGTTGCGTTCGGCGCCTTCGTCAAAATTGGACATGATCAGCGACAACGTGGAAGGCGACAGCAGCGCCCCGCCCAGGCCTTGCAATCCTCTCGCCGCGATCAGCACCATTTGCGAATCCGCCAATCCGCCAAGAAGCGAACCGGCGCCGAAAAGAGCCATGGCAATGATAAACATGCGCCGCCTTCCCATCAGGTCGGACAATCTTCCTCCAATCAGCAAAAATCCGCCGAAAACGAGCGAGTATGCGCTAACCACCCACTGCAAATGATTCGCCGAAAACCCCAAATCCGCTCCAATCGAAGGCATGGCGACAAAAACGATGGTATAATCCAGCGCCAATATCAATTGGGAAACGGCAAGAAGAATGAGCGCCAATCCTTTATGCCTGCTTTTGTTCATGGATATCTCTCCTTTTCGCAATTTACGGACCAAACGGTCTAATTTGAACAAAAATATTTTTGACTATTTAATCTAGAATGATCAAAGTGAAGAAGCGTCAACGAACGCTCCATCAACAATCGAGAACCGACAGCGCGACGGCTGCGATTTCTTCCAGCTCTTTCGGGTTATTGGACAGCTTTGCCGCTTGCGTCATCGAATACCTGACATGGTACAAATACCGCGCCACCACATGCAGATCTTTGCCCGGCCCGATTTCTCCCTGCTCCTGGGCACGGACGAGCGCTTCGTAAAAAGCTTTTTCAAGCCGTGTCCGATCTTGCTCGAACAGCGCCGCCATTTCCGGATCATGGGGGATCTGGTCGATCGCGCTGTGCAAAATCATGCATTCCTTTTTCCGTTCCTCATCCTGAAGCGTGGACACGATGATCCGAAAAATGTCGCTGATCGTTCGTTTCACCGATTCCGCTTGCTCCAGTTTGGCGACAACCGACGAGGATTTTTCGTGTAAGTAATGTTTGGCGGCCTTGATAAACAAATCCCTTTTCGTCCCGTACGTGTCGTACAGACTCTGGCGGGCGATGCCCAGTTCATCAAGCAGCGTTTGGAGCGATGTGCCGTCATAACCGTAATGTCCGAACACTTCCATCGCCTTATGCAGGACAAGGGTCGTATCGAATTCTTTGTTCCTTGCCATCTAACGATACCTCTTTTCTAGGCCTCTTCATGCGGCCAGCAATTCGATCCTTCTTATCGGACCATTCAGTCTAAAACATGCGAATCCAAACCTCCTTCCTTTCATGTCCGTATATTATCATTTCCGGATCATTCAGTCAATAATAAAATCTTCGAACCGCCGGTACCGGCCAGTTCCCACGTCAATCGTATTTTTTGTACATGCCGACGGAAGCAGGAGCTCCGTATTCAAAACCGAACTGCCGGTACAACCGGTCTGCCGGTACATCGGCCATCAGGCTGACGTAAGCCCCTTTCGTGGCATGCCGATCCAGGTAAGCCGTCACCTCGGACATGATTTTTTTGCCGAGCCCTTGTCCCTGGCGTTATACATCCTTTCTTTTAGGTCATATCTAATCATAAATCACCCCAAGTCCACTTGTCATCATCTCTAAGGTGTTCATTTCACTGAAACGCGTTTCAACGGTTCCCCGCCAAACGCATCGTGCAGCACATCCTGGGAACATCATCAATCGGGATTCAATGAACCTATAAACATAATCCAAAAATGAAGAGGAAAGCCGTTCGGCTTTCCCAGCCGTTCGGCTTTCCCCTCCGTTGGTACATCCGCCGACAGTTGCTTACCGTAACAATTCTATCATTTCCAGTTCTTCGCGGCCTCTGGCGATGTCGATCGGGGTCTGGCCGCTCCGGTCTTTTCGCGTTTTGTCGGCTCCCAGGCGCAGCAGCGCTTCGACGACATCCAGCCTTTCCTCGCCGTCGGATACCTGCGTGTGGAGCGGCGTGCTTCCGTCCTCCGCTGCCGCGTTGACGTCCGCCCCATGGCGGACCAGGAGCGAAGCAATTTCGGGATACAGTGCGATATGCAGAGGCGTAATCCCATCCTCATTCCTGGCATGGATGTCCGCCCCCTGCCGAATCAAATATTCGACCAATTCCTCGTTATCCGTCGAAACGGCGCCATGCAGCACTGAAAATTCGTATTCGTCTTTCCCGTGAATCAACGTCGGGTCCGCTTGCAAAATCCGTTTCACGGCCGTAAAATCATCGATCTCCGCCGCTTCGTACAAATCTTCGAACGTATAGGTCATTGCTGCCCCTTCCTTCCCCCGATAAAACGTTCTAATGTCCTTCGTCAATCACGATTTTAACAAATTTCCTTTTGCCTGACTGCACGATGTCGCCATGTTGGATCCGGATCGGCTCGTACGGGTCCGACAGCTTTTTCCCGTTGATTCTGACCGCGCCTTGCGTTACGCTGCGCTTTGCTTCGCTGTTGGACGCCGCGAACCCGAGCACGACCGGCAGCTTGCCGGCCGGAATGCTTCCTTCCTCCAAATGATCGCGGCTTAGCGAAAATTCCTCAATATCTTCCGGAAGCGAGCGATGCTGGAATACAGAGGCAAAATGCCTTTCCGCTTGTTCTGCCGCCTGCTCGCCATGGTACATCTGAACATACGTTTTGGCTAATCGGACTTTCGCGTCGCGGGGATGGATCTCCCCGTTTTCAAGCCCTTTCTTCAGCAGAAGCAGGTCGTCGTTCGAGATCGGCGTACTCAATTCGTAGTATTTTAACATGAGTTCATCCGGGATCGACATCGCTTTTCCGAACATATCATTCGGCGAATCGTCGATGCCGATGTAATTGCCGAGGCTTTTGCTCATTTTTTGCGAACCGTCAAGCCCTTCCAA
This sequence comes from Paenibacillus cookii, assembly GCF_018333375.1. Lineage (GTDB taxonomy): Bacteria > Bacillota > Bacilli > Paenibacillales > Paenibacillaceae > Paenibacillus_AQ > Paenibacillus_AQ cookii. The sequence continues at coordinate 85,365 of NZ_BORW01000016.1, read as the reverse complement.
AATGGGCATCAGGATGGCGATTTGGCTGCTGCTGCAACCAAGTGCGCTTTGGAGCGTCCTCCCCATCAATATGTTAAACGTCTGATCCGTGCCTCCGAGCTCGATGTCGCTTTCCAGCGAAACCGAGTCGTACCCTTGCATGAGCGGATAAAAAAACTCATGGATGTGAATGGGCTGACGATTCGCGTAACGTTTCGCAAAATCATCCCGCTCCAGCATTCGCGCCGCCGTCACCTTCCCCGCCAACTGCAGCGCATCTTCGAAATTCAATCTTTGAAGCCATGCAGAATTAAAATAAAATTGGGTCTTTTGAGGGTCAAGAAGTTTATACAGCTGCTTTTCATACGTGGCCGCGTTACGTTTGACATCCTCTTCCGTCAGTTGCTTCCTCGTTTCGGATTTTCCCGTCGGATCGCCGATCCTCCCCGTAAAGTCGCCGATGATCAGCTGAACCTCATGTCCCAAATCCTGAAACTGCCTCAGCTTGTGCAGGACGACGGTGTGACCGATATGGATGTCCGGGGCGGACGGATCCAGCCCGAGCTTCACTTTCAGCGGTTTTCCCGTAACGATCGACGACGCGATTTTTTGCGCCAACGCTTCTTCCGGAACGATGTCCGCCGTTCCTCTGCGAATGATGTTCAGCTGCCGGTCCAGCTCTCGTTTTTGTTCATCCGACAACTGTCTTACCCACGATTCCATATGTGTCTCCTCCTTAAACTCAACCAGAAATAATAAAAAAACAGCCCTCTCTCCCATCAAGGGACGAGAAGGCTGTCTCGCGGTACCACCCTAATTAAAGAAGTTTGGAATAACCTCTTTCGCTTATTTGTCATAACGGCATCTGGACATGCCGGGTAAAAGCTACTGTGCGCGCATTTCGCTTTTCCAGCTCCGGATCGTAATTCGGGAACATGATCGCACCGGTTCACACCAGCCACCGGCTCTCTGCAGACGTCCATTCAAGCTCCTTACTGAAGGTGTACACCCTATCCATCATCGCTTTCCTGATATTCAATTTTTTCCATTTAATCAAAAAATGCCATGGATGTCAACGCCTCTCTTTCACCGGCATGGTCTATGTCCGACATGGATCTAACAATTATCCATTTACAAATCGGATCCGTTCCGGTATATGAAAAGAGCGGGGAGAAATGGTTAATCCATCCAAAGGAGCGTGATCTGTAAACGATGAAAATTCACTTTTTGGGAACGGCGGCCGCCGAAGGCGTGCCAAACGTGTTTTGCCGCTGCGATACATGCTTGCAGTCGAGGAAGCTCGGCGGGAAAAACGTCCGCACGCGTGCTTCCGTCATCCTCGACGACACTTGGAAATTCGATTATTCGGCCGATTCGCAAATGCAGGCTCTGCGTGACGATATCGATCTGGGCCAAATCGAGCATCTGCTTGTGACCCACACGCATTATGATCATTTTCAGCCGCAGGATCTCATCAGCCGGATCGAAGGTTTCGCGCACGGCATCGAGCACCCGCTACGGATTTACGGCAACGATCTCGTCATGTTTCATTCCCGCCAAGCCCTCGGACACTTCAAAAACCGCTTTGCTTTCCATCGCATGAAACCGTTTCAACCGGTGCCGATCGGCTCCGCAACCGTGACGCCGCTCCTTGCGGACCACGACCCCATGGAAACCTGCTTGCTTTATTTCGTGGAGAAAGACGGCAAAACGCTGCTCTACGGCAATGATACCGGATGGTTTCCGGATGCGACCTGGGAATGGCTGCAGGGAAAAAAAGCCGATATCGCGATCCTGGACTGCACCCATGGCTTGACGGGAAACAAGCGCCAGTCCGGACATATGAGCGCAGATACCATCCTCGACGTTCAAAGCAAATTTCTGCAGGAAAAGATCCTGACCGAAAACGATTTGATCTACGTTACCCACTTCACGCACAACGCCGGCCTGCTTCACGAGGACTGGGTCCGAATATTCGAGCCTCACGGCATCGGAGTGGCATACGACGGCCTTATCCTCCATGTCTGACTTTCAGGAGAAACCATGAACTTTACTCTGCGAAAAGATTATCAAGGTAATCGCCAGCAGCCGGTCACCGTCATCGCCATCGTTACCGCGCTCTGTCTGCTCGGGGATTCGATGCTCTACATCGTTTTGCCGATTTACTGGAAGGAGGCCGGTCTCACGGCCCTTTGGGAGGTTGGCCTCCTCCTTTCGATCAACCGGTTTGTCCGCTTGCCCATCACGCCGCTGATCGGGCTGCTCTATCGAAAACTGCCGCTCCGGGTCGGCCTTGCTTTTGCCGTCCTGCTGGCATCTGTGACAACGGTCGGTTACGGCGTGTTGAACGGGTTCGCCGCGTGGCTCGTGCTCCGGTGCCTATGGGGGATTGCGTGGTCCTTTCTCCGCATGGGCAGTTACTTAACGGTCATCCGTTATTCCGACGATTCGAACCGGGGCCACCTCATGGGGCGGTTTAACGGAATTTCACGCCTCGGAAGCCTGGTCGGCATGTTGGCCGGAGGCATTTTGGTCCCGTTTACCGGCATGGATGCCGTCTCCGTCGCATTCGGGTTGTTTATGCTGGCGGGACTTCCTTATGTTGCGTTACATATCACCGGCACCACCGATCGGACGGCAAATGGCGGCGACGATTCACATCAGCAGAAGGATCGCGGCAACCTGCGCGAGAACGTCTGGACGAAACCCGTAATGAAAATCATCGCTACCGGCTTGCTCTTATTTCTCATCCAAACGGTATTAACTTCTACGCTAAGTCTCCTGATCGAAACCCACTATGCGCAGCCGATGATGCTCATCGGCATGATCGTGACAAGCACGATGCTGTCGGGCGTGCTGCAAGCGGTTCGCTGGGCCTGGGAGCCGTTTCTCGCTTCTTTGTTCGGCCGATGGTCGGACGGAGTCAAGGGGAGACTGCCTCTTTTCCGTATGGCATTGATCGTTTCGGCGGCGGGATATGCACTGATTCCGTGGCAGCTTCCCGTCTTCGTTTGGTGCGCGGCCATCTTGTTCGTCATGGCAGCCAGTACGGCCATCACCACGTTACTGGATGCTTTGGCTTCGGATGTCGCCCGTCTTTCTTCCGTCATCGCCGTCATGACCGCTTTTTCGGTTGCTGCGGATTTGGGATCGGCGATCGGCCCGATGCTGACGTATTTGATCCTCAACCTGCCTCACGGTATCATGTACACCTACATGGGAAGCGCCGTCGTTTTGGTGGTGCTGGCGATATGGCATCGGTCAAATGCGCAGTTGGTTAACGAGGCCGCACACAAAAACTTGGGCCCTTTCGAAAAATCCCAATGATGAATGAAAGCTTGGAACCCTTTCACGTTCCGGACGACATAAACGAAAAACGGCAGTCTCCGATGGTATGCATCGGAGACTGCCGTTGTTGGATTCGGCTTCTTTGAACGTTTGGCGCAAACGGCTTAATACAAGCTTTCCAGCTCATCGATAAGCGATCCGACATAGGCAGCCGCGCTGCGGATCGGATCGGGCCGGGACATGTCCACGCCGGCCAGCTTCATCAAGTCCAGCGGGCTCATGGAGCCCCCGGCTTTAAGGACTTCGAGCCAGCGGTTCACGGCCGGCTGCCCTTCCTCCCGGATGAGTTTGGCTACCGCCGTGGATGCGGTAAGCCCGGCAGCGTAAGTATACGGGTACAGGCTCATATAGTAATGCGGCTGGCGCATCCAGGTCAACTTGGCATGGTCATCGATGACCACATCCTCTCCCCAGAACGAGGACAGGATATCCCCTTTCAGGTCGCACAGCTTCACGGCCGTGATCGGAACGTTGGCCATAGCCAGATCGTACACCCGGCGCTGAAGCTCTCCTTCAAGCAAATGGGTGACGAAATTGTGGTAGTAGGTGCCGAGCAGCTGGGAAATGACCCAGCGGCGCATCCTCGGATCATCGGAACGGGACAGCAAATGATCCGCAAGCAGAAGTTCGTTCATCGTCGACGGCGCTTCGATGAAATACAAGGACGGTCTGTAGTTCGTCAAACGCTGGTATTTGCTTGCGAGCATGAGGTGGCCTGCATGACCGACTTCATGCGCGAGCGTAAAGGCGCCTCTCATGCTGTCCGCCCAGCTGATCAAAATATAGGAATGCACTCCCGGAATGGAGCTGCAAAACGCTCCCGTTCTCTTTCCGGCATTATCCGCATAGTCCACCCAACGGTCGCGGAAAGCGGCCGACACGATTTCCCCGTATTCCGGACCCAGAATCGATAAAGCTTCCTTGATCAGCTCGCCTGCCTCCTGAAAAGAAATGCTCGGATTGAACTCGGGATCAAGGGGAGCCTTCAAATCCGCAAACGTCATTTCGTCCAAACCCAGCACCCGTTTCTTAAGGGCGGCGTACTTTCGCATATGCGGCGCAAGTTCTTCCTGCAAAATATCCAAAATATTGTTATACATTTCTTTCGTGACCTGCTGGGGCGTGAGCAGCATGTCCGTGACGGAGTCGTATCCGCGCAGGCGCGATTCGATCACTTGCCGTTTCACTTCGGTGCCGTACGTTTCGGCAAACGTATTGCGGTATTTGTGCAGCGTTTCGCTGAAAACTTTGAACGAATTGCGGCGCAAATCGGTATCCGGTGATTCGACGTATTTGTTTTCATAAAGCGCAAACGACACCGGTACCTCCTCCCCTTCGCCGTTTAGGGCGGACGGGAACGTCATGTCTGCCAGCTTGCTGCGTTCATAGATGCGATAAGGCGCTCCCAAAATTTCGCCGAACGAAGCCAGTACCTTTTCGGTTTCCGCCGTCAATCGATGCGGCTTGGTTTGCAAAAGCAGCTGCAGGCTGCGCTTGAAATCCTCAAGGGCAGGTTGTTCTTTTATGTACTGCTCGATCGTTCCGTCAGGCAGCGCGATGATTTCCGATTTGATGAAAGACAGCGCGGTGCTGACCAACGAAGATACATCCCGGGCTTTGGCCGCTTTGATCTGATTGTCCGGATTGATGCTGTCTCCCGACTGAAGCAGGTGAGCATAAGCGGCGGTGCGGTTGGTTCTGCCCAGGAGTTCTTCCTGCGCAACCAAACAAGCCAGCAGCGTATCCGCCCCTTCGCCGAGTTTCCCTTCGAACCGGGTAACGGAAGCGATATCCTGCTCAATGGCCTTCAGCTCCTGTTCCCATGCCTCCGGGGTCGCAAAAATATCGTCCAAATTCCATGTGGATTCCACGGCCACTTCCGACCGGGTCAAAATTTTCGCCATACGCTAAGCACCTCTCCCATGATATGAATTGACCAATGTTTAGCTCCAATAAATCCCATTGTATCATACTTTTTTACGCCGTCACCCGGAAGATTTGTACCTACTGACAGCGAAAATGGTAATTTTTACATAACCAGACTATTTAGGCTATGCTCGATGTCAGGTCAGATCCGCTCCAAATGCCAAACGCTCCGGATTTCGAGCGCGGAAGCTCCGGGTCCCAGCCAAACTTTAGGATATTTTAAAGAACGATTAAGGTTCCCCTCAGGTTTGCCGTTTACAATGACATTAGGCTGGCAACCCGCTTCCCGAAACTTTACGCAGACCATACGCACGATAAAACAAGAAAAGAGGATTTTCACCATGAACATAAAGCGAGTGATGATTGTCGGAACGATGGTAGTCATATTGTCCTTTGGAAACACCGCGTTAAGCGGCTCCATCACAAGCGCATGCCCGGCGCCGAAGTGGTCCTCCACGGACGCTCCGGAAAAAGACGATTTTTTGAAGGCACTCAACCAGTCGTCCGACGAGGAATTGGTTCAATCTTTATACGAAGGCAAATCCCTGCATGACATTGCGTCAGAGCAAGGCGGCGATATCGAAAACGTCATCGAGCTCCAGGTCGCCCAGCTTTCGAAACAGCTGGATGACCGGCTCCGTAGCGGCAGCATAACCGCAGAGCAGCATGCCGCGCATAAAGCCGAAATCAGGGAACTCGTAGAACAGAGCGTCTATACCTCCTTCGGCTGACGGAAGGTACATAAGAAGCAGATGCTCCGTGCCTAAATTTGATATTCTGCTCCGAAAACCAATAAGGACTTTCTCTCCATCGGAACGTTGCGGCGATTGCCGCTCCTTCCGGCGGGAGAAAGTCCTTATTCGTGCATCAGGCGATGATGGGCATTAACGGCCAAATGGATGATGCTCCATCCGGACCGTCTGCATTAACGATGGACAACGCCATGGATCTTCCGGTACAAACCCCGAATCCATCGAATGACCGTTGGCAGCAGCATCAGAGCGACGACGGCCCCGATGATCAAATACACGATTTGGCTTTTCCTTTCCTCCGATACCATGCGTTCCACGCTTGTTCCGATCAAAATGACGCGCTTCTCATCCTCCCCCGGCAACGCAAACGGCTCCAGCCGTCCATCGCGCGCCAAACCGATGACCGCCACGTGATCGCCCGGCGAAACGGCATAATAGCCGTAAGCCTTTTCTTTCGGGCTTTCGACCAAAAGCGGACGGGAAGAATCGCCTTCATAAATATTCGGTACTTCATCCGCATCAACCGTAGAAGCATTCAAGGGCAGCCAGTCCGAGTAAAACCGGAACCAATCCGATTCCACGATGGCCCCGTTTACGCCCATCAAACCCGAAACCTCGGGCTTCCGGTCTTCATTTCGCTTATAGGAACAACCGCTTTTGCTGCACTGCCAATAGAACGTTTCCTTTTGGATCAGCGCGAAGTGAGCCCTGAGCTTGCCTTCGTCCGTGAAGGCGGCCGTGCCCTCGGCCTGGCCTTCGAGTTTGACCATGCCTGTCGTCTCGTCGGTCAGTTGATCGACCGGCGTCGCGTTTAATATGATCGACGTCAGCCGGGCCGAATCCCCATAAAGCAGAATCATGCCCAACAAAACCACGAATCCAAGCGCTTTTAAAAATCCGAACCAGAACCTGGAGCCCCAGCTTTCCTTGGGGGTTTTGCGCTTGTTTTTGTTTTTGGATGCTTTCTTTTTGCGCGCATGGCTGTACTGGTATACATGTTTTGGTGCCAATAATGCCGCTCCTTCCCCTATTTGCTGCCCGCAAACTTTTATCGTTATCTTATACGTTTTTTGCAGACAGCCGGTTTCGTACGCGGACATAGATAGGTTTTACTGCGGCCAAGAGCGGCCAAGCCCGGTTTCCGCAAGGTGTTCCCGCCGATTTTGGCGTCCCCTCTTATTCCTCCTGCCGGAAATTGAGCAGTACGGCCGGCAGCAAGCCGGGAAAGCGGGCATTCAAATCCTCGTAACGAATCGAAATAAACCGTTGGGTACCTTCGATTCTCGTATGAACGATTCCGGATTCGCGAAGCACCTTAAAATGGTGGGACAAAGTGGACTTGGGCGCATCGATCTCCAGCGAGCTGCAGGACTGCTCGCCTTTTGCATCCAAAATTTTGATGATGTTCAAACGGATCGGATCGCTTAAAGCATATAAAACCGTGGTCAGGTTCAATTCATCCGTGCGCGGATGATACAAAGTTCTCATGATGGATCATGCACCTTTCTCGGACATATCTTGTTGCTTGCATTGTACCATAATCCATGCTATATTTCCATTGTTCGAATATATTCGTACATACGAATTAAAACGGAGGAATAACATGATGAACCGCAATATGGCTTTGTTTTTCTTGATTATGTTCGCGATCGGAACCGACTCGTTTATCGTCTCGCCGCTGATGCCGACGCTTCGCGAGTCCTTTGGGATCACCGTGGCGCAATCGGGCTGGTTCGTGTCTGCCTACGCCTTGGGATATGCCGCTTTTGCCTTGATTGCAGGACCGTTATCGGATGGATGGAACCGGAAAAGGGTGCTTGTGTACGGCTTGTTCGCTTTTGGCTTGTTCACGCTGCTTTGCGGTTTTGCCGCGGGCTTTTGGCAAATGGTCGCTTTTCGTTTTTTGGCCGGCGTCAGCGCCGCCTTTGCCTCGCCGCAAATTTGGGCCGCCATTTCGCAGCTGGTAAAGCCGCAAAACGTATTAAAAGCGATGGGCATCGCAACCGCAGGGCTGGCCGCTTCCCAAATGCTGGGCGTTCCTCTCGGAAGTTACCTCGCCGCATCCGGCTGGCATACCCCGTTTTTTGCCATCGGCGCTGCCGCCTTCGTACTCGCGATTCTCGCCGCGATCCTGTTGCCTGCAATGCCCGCTTCGGGCTCGAAGAACGCTTCAATTTGGGGCAGATACCGTTCCCTGATGTCCGGATCCGCTCCGAAACTCTCGTTCATCGCCTACTTCCTGTTTCAATTCGGAAACTTCGGGGCCTTCTCTTTCATGGGAACCTGGCTTTCCGACCGTTTCCATCTGAGCGTTGCGGGCGTCGGAACCGTCATGCTGTTTCTTGGTTTGGGAAATATGATCGGCAGCTTTTGGGGCAGCGGTTTTACGGCCAGATTCGGTCAAAGGCATGCATTCGCATACGGCGTTATTTTTATCTCCCTTCTGTATTTGCTGCTGCCCTTCATGCCTAAACTCGCCCTTGTCGAAGCAGCATATTTTCTCATTTTCCTTGCCCTGGGCATGTTGTTTCCCCTCATGATGAACGCGCTGCAAAGATTGTCTCCGACCGCGCGCGGCACAATATCGTCCCTTGCCAATTCGTCTATGTATTTCGGTACGACATTGGGCTCATTGACAGCCGGATTTTTATATTCCTGCTCAGGAGCATTTATGTCGGTCAGCCTGTTAGCCGCCGTCTGTTTCTGTCTTTCGCTCGGGCTGTTTTCCGGCAGCGGGGCGTTTAGCGCCGTTTCCCCCGTTTTATCCCATAAAAAGCAAACATTAAAGCAATGACGTTTGAAGCCAAAAAAAGGCGGACATCCCGGTATGTATTCCGGTGCCCCACCTTTTTGCGCAGTTAAAGATGGACTACTTTTTTAACGTAATGACGAAGGTCGAACCCGCTTCCCCGGCAAAAACGACGGTTCCGTTCTTCGGCAGAACGACTTCGTTTTTCCCCGTGGCGACGGTGAAGTTCATGCAGGTTCCCTTTTCGTCATAGACAGCATACGAACCCCGTGCCGGCATGTTGACCGTCATTTGTTTTCCGGCCGCCCCTTCCGGAATGGTGAACCACTTGGCGTAGCCGTCAGGCTGGATCGTCACCGTGGACTGTTTCCCTTTATAGAGCGCTTTTATCTTTTCACCGCTGACGTAAAGTCCCCCGGCTGCCTCCAGGTACTCCGTGCCGTTCTCCTTATAAAAATGGAATTCCGCCTGATCGCGGCCGCTCATGGCCGGAATCTGCAGCTGGCTTGCCGCCGTGTCGGGGCCGGTAATTTGCCTGTCTCCGAAGTATCCTTTCAAATCATCGGCGCGGGTGATTTCGACCGAAGGCTTCATCATGTATATCAGCGAATCGAATTTCTCGTTGATCGGATAGTACGTTTGGCCCTCGCGTTTCGACCACGCTTTTTCGGCTTCCTTGGAGATCGGGTGCTCTTCAAGCTTTTCCGCCAGGTATTGGGATACGGCGATTTGCCCTAAACCCGGTATGCTGGTGTATTCCCGGTCCCACAGGTACGTGCGTCCGTTTTTCTCCTTGACGAAAGCAAGCTTCGCGGTTCCTTCCGCGTTCACGAATGTCCCGTCCGCCGTGTAGACGAATTTTTGTTCGGGAGCCCCAAACGCGCCTGGCATCGACAGCGTAAGCTCGCCGTTATGGATGGCGACGCGGATTTGTTGGCCCAAGGCGCCGTAATATCCTGCGTAATTTTTCACTTCGCTTGGCATGTCGGCCTTTACCGGCTTGCCGAACGACTTCTCGGGCTTGATCGCTTGGATCGCTCCCTTTTCCTTCAACGCTTGCAGCAGCAGTTCAGAGGCCAGCATCTGGTTCGTCGAACTGCTCCCCCCGGAAGACAAGACGGCAGCGGCCATGTTCTGCTCCGGAAGCACGACCAATGAAGCATGGTACAAAACGGTGTCGCCGCCCTTGACCAAAGCCTTGATGCCGTAGTCGTTAAACGGATACAGCCTTACACTGTCCCAGCCGAGCCCGTAATCGACGGAATTGTCGGCGTCTTTAGGCCACAGTCCTTTTTTGTATTCCTCCTGCTGCATGGCTTGAATCGACTTTTCCGATAAAATTCCTTGTTGTTGTCCCGTAAACAGCTGCGAAAATCGCGCCAGATCCTCCGCCGTCGAGTAGATTCCGCCCGTGCCGATCACGTTGACCGTTTCATTGGGAAGCTGCGCGTCAAATCCCGGATAATAAAGCCCGGCAAACTTGCCTTGCCCTAAGGGATCCTGCGAAGTTTTCGTATGATCCATGGACAGCGGGCCGGTAAAATGCTGATGGATGAATGCGGTAAAATTCATGCCGCTGACTCTTTCGACGAGAATTTCGGCCAGCGTGAACCCGTCGTTGCAGTATACGGAAAAGGCGCCCGGATCGGCCTTGAGCCGTTGCGATGCCAGCTGTTTAAGCAGCGTGTCATGCGCGTACGTGTCTTGATCGTTGAACAGGAAAGCATTGCCGAGGCTGGACCCCTGCAGGCCCGAAGAATGGTTGAGCAGCATGCGCGGCGTAATTTGCTTATATCGTTCGTCCTTCATTGTAAAATCGGTTATGTACTTCACAACCGGGGTATCCAGATCGATTTTGCCCTCGTCGACCAGCTTCATAACGGCCGCTGTCGTAAACATCTTGCTGGTGGAACCGATGCCGTACATCGTATCCTTGGTCAGCGGAATCTTCCTTGCCGGATCGTTGAGGCCCGTTTGACCCGAAGCCAATATCGTGCCGCCGTCGATGAGCGCATATTGGACGCTGGTCGTCCCGTATTTTTCGGTAAGCAGCGCGGCTTTTTCGGCAGCGAATTTCTCAAGCCCTTGAACCGCTGCGACAGCTTTGCTTTCGGATGCAAGCGCCCCGGTCGGCACCAGCGGAATCAGCGCAAGCGCGGCGGCCAGCAGCCAGATGAACTTCTTTTTCCTCATATTCGTACCTCCTTGGAGTTGGGAATCTCATAAGTTAGTACGTATGACTAGCAAAAATGGTTCAACTTTCCACTTAAAAAAATAATGAAAAATGCAGGAGATTTGCGGCCCAACGCAACATATCCTGCATCTTGAAAGTTCCTTACCTTTTATAGATCGGTCTAATCCTGCGGCCTGAGGTCCGAAGCTTAATAGATCGGGCGGCCGTGACGGTCTTCGATTCCCGACTTCCGGAAAAAGTACGTGTTGACGACATCTCTCCACTCCCTGGCATGCGCGAGCTGAATCCGAAGCCGTTCCATCACCTGTGCATGGCGTTTCGCATCGATTCGCCCTTCGAGGCCTTGCCAACGTTCGATGAAAGCCTCCACGCCTTCCACCCCTTCGAAGTGGCTGTCATAAATATGTTGAATGACCGTTTTGCCTGAATGCAGCGTATGGGTGTACGGCACGTGATGGAAAAAAAGCAGCAGCTCGTCCGGACAAGTCTCCGGCGATTCGTAACGCTCCATGTTTTCGGGATAATACTGCGCCGTGTACCCCGTTCCGTCCTTCACGGTCCGATTCACGCCCATGCCGCGGCAATCGGCATAATGATACGTCCCCCACACGGAATATTCGTAACCGTCGACGTTCGGCCCGTAGTGATGCCCCGGATTCACCATCCATCCGATCCCGAGCGGCGACGTATAACTTTCGTATACCCGCCAGGATTCGGCAAGCATGGAACGCAAGACTTGATAAACCTTTTCATCTTTGCCGAAAGTGAGCCGGATCCACTCCGCCGTGATCGCCTCTTCCGAAAGGTCCGGATTCCACGCCAACCGCCCGAAGCCGTAAAGATTGGCCTGCGCCAGCGTATGCCCGGTCCAATTCGGATCGTCTCCCACGTTGATGACTGCCGCCATCCCGGAATGTGCATAAGGGTACGTTTCTCCGGCGACGATCTTTTTTACTTCGGTACCTTTGCCCCGCGCAAAAGTATCGAAGTCAAGCACCTCCTTCCACTGCGGAACGAGATAACATAAATGTTTTTGCTGGCCCGTGTATTCCTGCGTGATTTGAAACTCCGCCATTTGGTTGGTCTCCGGCATCGCGCCGAATAGCGGGGAAACCGGCTCCCTGACCTGAAAATCCATCGGCCCGTTTTTGATTTGCAAAACGACGTTTTGCTTGAACTGGCCGTCCAGCGGCTTGAAGTGGTCATAGGCGGCTCTGGCCCGGTCGGTCGTGCGGTCTCTCCAGTCCTGAAGGCAGTTATAGACGAAACATCTCCAGACCACGATGCCGCCGTACGGTGCGAGCGCCTCCGCAAGCATGTTCGAGCCGTCCGCATGCGTCCGGTTGTAGGTAAAGGGGCCGGGCCGGTGCTCCGAATCCGCTTTCACCACAAATCCTCCGAAATCGGGGATGTGCCCGTAAATTTCGGCGGCCTTTTCCTTCCACCATGCCCGCACGCGGGAGTCGAGAGGATCGGCCGTATCCAGTCCTCCCAGCTCGATCGGGCTCGCATAATTGACGCTGAGGAACAAGGCGATTCCGTACCGGCGGAAAATCCCGGCCACCTCCGCCACGTCCGGCAAAAACCGGGACGTGATCAGCTGCGTTTCGGTCTTGTGAACATTCACGTTATTAATGGCCACGCCGTTAATGCCGACGGAAGCCACCAGCCTCGCATAATCCCTGATCCGAGCCTGGTCCCGAACAAACTCGTTATCCTTGAAAAAGATCGATTGCCCGGCGTATCCGCGTTCGATCGAGCCGTCCATGTTGTCCCAGTGGTTCATCATGCGGAGCCCGTTCCGCGGATTTTCCAGAATTTGCAGTCCGCTCCGCAAATCTCCGGTTTGCATCAACCTCAATAAATGGAATGTGCCGTACAGTACGCCTTTGCCGGATTTTCCCGCTACGAGAATCGACTCCCCCCCGTTTTCCGGGACGGACCGGATGACATAACCTTCCTCGTGCAAGTCGTGGAATGGCGCCAGTTCCCGCAACCGTTCCGGCAAAGCCTCGTCGAATTGGACGAGCCGGACGACGTTCGCTTCAAGGCCATTCGGATCTTCCGCCGTTTCCGGCACCGACCCGGTCATCTCCGTCATGCCGTAAACAAGCTCCGCCAGCGCCGAACGGATTTGTTCCGACGAGCCATGGACGGTAATTTTGGCCAAACGCGGGATGCCTTCAAGGGATTCATTTTTCGTATACCTCAACCAGCAGGGATCGGCATCCGAATAAGGAAGCTTATCGTTTTTATCAAGCGTCATTTTCGTTTCCCCTTTCGTTTCTCCTCTATGCATTGCTTTAGATAAAGTAGTGCGGGTACTTTTCCTTCAACATGTCCTGTTCGATTACGACAAGCCGCAAATGGTTTTCCATGATTTGCACGGCTTGCTCCTTCTCCTGCCGTATGATGAGCTGGTACATTTCTTTATGCTGCTGGATGATATGCTCCCAGTGGGAGTCCTTCGACAGACGCAGCAGCCGGAGCCGGTTGAAATGGATATTCAGCTGCTGCAGCATTTTCCAGGTTCGTTGCTTCCCCGAAGCTTCAAACAAAATTTGATGGAATTCCTCATCCAATTCGTACAGCTTGCAAACATTGTTTTGGGAGGCGCAAACCTCCTGCATCGCGATGTTGGCTTCCATGCGAAAGCGAAAATCATCCCCGAACTGTCCGCAAGCCAGCGCCACGATCTCTTTTTCGATTTTTTCCCGGATAAAACGGCCTTCCTCGACATGCCTCAGATTGATTCGGGAAACGATGGTGCCGCTCTGCGGGATGATGTCGAGCAGCTCCTCCTCCGCCAGTTTCATGAAGGCTTCCCGAACGGGCGTCCGGCTGACGTTCAGCTCGTTGGCGATCTCTTTTTCCGAAATTTTCGTTCCCGGCTCAATCTCCAGATGCATGATTTTATTCCTCAACAATTGATAGGAGTAATCCCGGGTCGATCCTTTGATCTTTTGTTCCATGGACATACGGCAACCTCTTTCTGCATTCGCTTCGTAGGGTATTCATTCATATGATTAGCAGCGGCGACGGCGTCCGGACAAAATGAACCGGCATGCCGGGGAACAGATCCCCGATCAGTTCCGCCAGCAGTTCCATGCCCGGCTCTTCGCTGGCCGCATGACCCAATACGAACAACGAACGGCCGATGCCTTGGGCGGCCGCATCCCGGACGTATTCCGGCGTTTCCCATTCGGGACCTTCCCCGGCGAGCAGGAGATCGACTTCCGCTCTCTCGTACAGAGGAATGGCTACCTCGCCGCCCCCCCGGTATCCTACGGCGATGCCGATGGTTTGACAGGCGGTTTCCATGCTCCCTGCCGCGCGCAGGTAGGGAAGATGAAGTTTGCTTTTGACATGGGACGCGATCTCGCGAATCCGGCGCGCTTCCGGCAGGGTCACCACAACCGCGGCATCGGCATAGTCGTGCTGGTACCGCTCCCACTCCAATGCACGAAGCAGTCCCCGGGTGATCAAATCGGGATTTGTCCGGTGCGGATGGTCATGATACCGATAGATCGCCATTCCTGCCGATTGAATGTAACTCTCCTTCATGAGTCGAACCCGGCTGCGATCGGCCGTCCCCCTCCCGCCTTCCTGATGGCGGTAAAACGCCCCTTCGTGGGTAATCAGCAAATTGGCGCCAAGCGCCGCCGCTTCCTTGATCGCTTCGTAAGAGGCGACAAACGATACCGCGATGCCGCGGACGGCCGTTTGGCCGCTTCCCGCAACGATGCCGTCCACCGTGGTTTCGTATGGCCCGAATGCACGATGCAGTTTGTCGATCACATTCTGTACGGTGATGCTCAAACGTTTCCCCTCCCCATGGCGCATGCTCCATCAAAGGCACACTAGTATAACTAGTATGGTAGTTTGGTTTGTCTTATTGTAATGGACAATGTTCATCAATACAATCATTGAATTTAATCACTTGGCTAATAAATGTTAGAAACCAGAAAAAAACCCATCGCATGGCCTAATGCCTGCAAATGGGCTTGAATCAATCCGTATTGGCCGGTTTAAATCAACAGCCGGATCCGGTTATGGGACGGATCTTCCGTAATCCAGGCAGCTTGGCTTTCATGAACGGTAACACCCATGGCCTTCAGCCGCCGAACGGCGCTTTTTCTCGCTTCCTCGTCCGGAAATACGATATCGAAGGAAGCCAACCCGGCGCTGTTTTCCGCGGGCGCAGGAGCGCCTACCCCGTTCCAGGTATTTAACCCGATATGATGGTGATACCGGCCCGTCGAGATAAATAACGCCTGGTTGCCAAGCCGGCTGACGACATCGAAGCCCAGCCCATGGCCATAAAATGTTTCGGCCTCCTGCAAAGAAGAGACATGCAGATGGATGTGCCCCATCAACGTCTCCGCAGGAAGGCCGTCCCATTGGGCTCCCTCCCCTTCCTGCAAAAGATCGCGAATATCAAGGGCCCGGGTATCCATGACGACCTGCCCGTTGGCCCACGCCCATGACGATGACGGCCGGTCGGCATATATTTCGATGCCGTTGCCGTCCGGGTCCGCCAAATACAGGGCTTCGCTGACCAAATGATCCGACGCCCCTTGAAGCGGAATCTGGTGCTGGATAAAATGCTGCAGCACGCGGGCCAAATCGGACCGCTTCGGCAGCAGGAGCGCAAAATGGTACAGGCCTGTCGTGCGCGGCTGTTTCGGCGAAACCTGTCCGGGTTGTTCGATCGATAACAGCGGGGTTTTGCCGTCCGCCGTCAAGATCGCTTTTCCGTCGGACTGCTCCAAAACGCGAAATCCGATCACATATTGATAAAAGGCAAGCGAACGCTCCAAATTGGAAACTTTTAAGTCCACCTGGCCGATAAAGGTGTGCGGTTTACGATGAAAGTTCATGTTACGCCGAGTCCTCCGTTTTGATTTATTGTTGTTTCGATCGAAAAATGAGATTATCCAATGCGAGCGATGAGCGGTTGCCGATGATGAAGTACACGGAAATGATCAGCAGCGCCAGGTCGATTTCGTATCCCGGAGATTGGTTGCTCCCCAAAAAACCTGCGGCCAGTTTTACCTTGAAGATTGCTCCGGCCATAATCAAGACAAACAAGCACGCGATCACCCGCGTTCCAATCCCGAGAATCATGGCGGCTCCGCCGATGAGCTCGATCGTCGCCACGATGTAAGCCGCAAAACCCGGCAGACCCAAGCTTTCGAAAAATGCGGCCGTGTTGCCGATGCCTCCTTGGAACTTAGCCAAACCGTGGGCGAAAAAGGCAGCGCCTAAAAAAATCCTCAACAACAACGCGCCGATTTCTTGTTTTTTGTCATGATAAGAATTCCTCCCTGATAACCTATTGGACATAGCGTTATTTTTGTAAGTTAATTACTTTATGTTTGTGATTATATTTTGACTAGCGATTAATGTCAAGTAAACTAATGTTTTTTGTAAGTTTTTGAGTAGAAATAACCTTGGATGGAAAACAAAAGGACGATATTCCGGGCAAGTCGATTGACCTTGGAAATCGTCCTTTCTATTTTGTCTTCAAATATAGCCCCAGCAGCGCCATGACCGGGATCCCGTCGATTTCGTCCGCCGGAACGTCAAACGGATTCAACGGATGCAGTTCATTTCGAACCCGAAGGAACCTTCGCGCGTGGTCACTTCCGTCGCACACTGCCACTCCGGAATGAAGACTCCGTGCTCCCGTTCCGCCACCGCCGGATGTCCGTTGAGCCATGCGGTGACTTATGCCCAAGATTTGCGGACCCGTTTTCCGTCTCTAAGAACCCGCAGAACCGCGGCTTTCATTTCGGGGATTTCTTCGATTTCCACGTTCACGACGCCACCCCCGCATGCCGCTGGCAAACCATCACGATATTCCCGTCCTCGTCCCGAATGTTAAAAAACGACACGCGGGGGAGCCTTTGAATGCCGTAAACGATCTCAAAGCCGATTTCCTCCGCTTCTTTTGCGGCTTTTTCGATATTGTACGTGCCCAATTGAAAAAGAACCGGCCCCCGCTCGGGAATCGGCACGTCCTCCATCCCGTTGGAATCCAAAATGAGCTCCGCCCCGTTATTCAGATGAAACACGTGCAGATGATCGAAACGGTCCTCCGCCCTGACCTCCAGCCCCATCAGCTTGGCATACCGCTCCACTGCGCGGTTCAAGTCCCGCACCCACAAAAATGCGGCTTGAATATGCGGATCGATGCTGCAATGGGCCCGGCTGCCGTCGATCCCGCCAAACGCCAGATGATACCCGTCCGGATCGGCGATCACGAATTCCTTCCAGGGTCCGCCTTCTGCTTAGATGACCGGTTCTTGGGCGATGATGGCGCCTTTGGACTTGAATTCTTCGTAGAGGCTGTCCAGCGCGGCCCATGTATCGACATAGGCGGAAACATCGATGCCAAGCTCCGCTCCCGGTTCAGGCGGGTTCGGATGTACGGCGGCCGGGTCCGGAGCCTGATGAAGTTTGAGCGCAAGCCCGGTGAGTCCGTCGCGTTCGGCCCACCAGTCCGTCACGTCGAAACCAAGAACCTCCCGGTAATACTGCCTGGAGCGTACCAAATCGGATACGGATAATACGGTTAATGAACTGCTGATTTGCTTGGACACGGTTTCACTTCTCCTTTTCGATTAAATATGCATATGCGCGACGACGATGCGGTTGCCATCGGGATCCAAGAGGGCAAACTCGCTCAGATCCGGAAAGCGGCAGGGTTCGCCCGCAATCTGAAACCCCTGGTCTCGGGCGAATGCGAAGGCCGCATCAAAATCGTCCGTCTCGAAATAAAACACTTCCGTAAACGACTCCCGATTTAAATAACGGTTATGATCGAGCAGCAGCGCGGCGCCGGAATCCGTCGGCACGGAATAGATGCGTTCCTCTGCAGCCGATCCGTCAAAAGGCACGCCCAAAAGATCGGAATACCAGCGCGCAGCCTCCGGCATGTTCTTCACGTCGACGAACACGCCTCCGACGCGCGGCAAAATCGGACTAACGTTGCTCGGCTCGGGTGGCAACGCCTCCCCCGCGTGCTCAGCACAGCACGCCATATGGACGTTCCCCTCCGGATCGCGGAAATTGAAGAAGGCCATCGTGCCGTGCCTTTCCGGCTCATCGATCGGTTCGCCGCCTTTTTCCCGCACATGCCTAAAGGCTGCGTCGATCTCCTGCGCCGCGAACATGATGCGAGGCATCATCCCTTCGTCCCAATCGGGTTTTTGCCGGTTCACGCGGTTCGAATCGAGAATCAAATGCGTGCCTTGAAAATCAAACCAATAGACGGGTCCTCCGTTCAGCCGTTCCTCCATCAGCGGCAGTCCCAATAAACGGCTGTACCATTCCGCCGACGTGCGCAGATCCGTCACGTGCACGAACACGCTGGCTACCCGGTTCGCAAGCGGGATGCCGGCAGCAGCCTGAACGCCATGGCCATGATTAACCAATAAGAACCACCTCCCTTTCCTAAATTTGTAGCCTCAGACCTTGCAACGTTTAACGATGTATCCTTTCCTCCATGCGGATCATGGTAATTGATATTTCTCCCTCGCCGAGCATTAAATCGATTTCTTTGCTGCCCCGCCGCGCGATTTGAAATTCGAATTCGCCGGCGTACCATTCCGCTGCCAGCCTGGCATCCGGAACCGGCAGAATGCCCCTGCCGATGCACTCCATCATCGTTAGCACGGGCGGCATGGAGTTCCTCCTTTCGATCGGATCTGCTTACTTCATATGAATAACGATGAATAAGCCTCAAACCATACATGGCTGCAAAAGTTTCTCAAATAAATGATTCGCTGATCATCAGCAGATTGCCGTCCGGATCATGGAGCGTCAAAAAGCACCGGCAGCCTTTCGCATGGATTTCCGCGATCCGGCAGCCATGTTCAAACAGATGCAAGTAGGCCTCGTAGATCAGCCGGGGATCGTAACGGCGAAATGCTTCGGCCACGGAAGAGAGCAGTTTGGCATGTACCGCTTCGGGGCTTTTCCGGTGCGGGAAACCGCCGTCGGGAGGTCCCTCCGGTTCCTGGAGCGCGAGACGGCGCAACCGTTTTCGAGCCCTCGAAAGGGCAACCTGCACCGATACTTCCGCCGCGTCGATGCAGCGCCCCGCTTCTTTGGCGGTCATGCCGAACACGTCGCACAGCAATACGATGACAAAAGGTTTGGGCGTCAGACGGTACATCAGCTCCTCCAGAAGCTCGCGAGTGATGAGGAAGTCCGATTCGGCCGGGGCTGCCGGTGCGGCACAAGGATCCAGCTCTTCGAAGGATACGGATGTCTGGCGGCGGCCAAGGCGGCAGCGGTCGATCCAAAGATTCCGGGCTATCCGGAACACGTAAGGCTTGTTCACCTTGATTCCCGGCATTTTTGCATGGCGGCACAGGACGCGGATCAACGTCTCCTGCGCCAGATCTTCGGCCTCCCATTCCCTGCCCGTCAGGGATCGGCAGTAACGAAGCAGTTCCGGTCTCACGTCCGTCAACATTCCTTCGAGGTCATGGGGAAAAGTAGAATAAAGGGGTGTCGTCATCGTTCGGCTCCATATGATCAAAATGAAATCCTATGATTCGTCAAATGCTTTTAAATTGATCTGATTTTACCACACATTCGTTCCCATTTTCCATACTTTTCCTTGCAATGTCAAAAAAATCAGTCAGAAACCGTGCAGCCTGCCAAGCAGGTATTGTGAACCGGGCAGGGAACGTTCCGAATCGCTGTCGTCAGGTTCCTGAATCTCTGCTCCCATGAAAAAAAGCCGCGCAGTTTCGCGGCTTCGTTAAACAATTGTATTTATCGCTGGCCCTTTGGCAGCAAACTATGATCATTTGATATCCATCTGTGCATCTATCCAGTCAAAAAGCATCAAAACGCATCGTCGAACGCTTTTTCCATTTGCTCCGCTTCCTGAGAGACAGCAAAAAAGACGAACGAACCTTTTGTTTTCAGCACATGGTTTTCCACCAGAAAAAACTCGTTGGGGCGGTAATCCTTGAATTTGATTTTTTGCGCGGCAATCCGCTGCCCGATGCCGGCTTTGACGTTTTCCGCCTGCTGCGGATCCTTCAGTTGGATCACTGCCCATTCATCCGCTCTGACGTTCGAGTTCGACGTATAGAGGATGAAGCCCTCGACGGCGTCCGGATCGATATTGTACAACTTCTGCAGCTTTTTCAGGTCTCCCTTTTTCATTTCTTTCAAATCTGCCGCCTGTCCGATCTTTTCCCCTATTTCATCGAGGGACGTCGCGGCGGTTCCTTTGCCCCTCCCCCCTGCGCACCCGGATAACAGGCCAATGACGACGGCGATTGCGAGGATGGCGGCAAGCCAGCCCCGTGTTTTTCCTTTCCATGGCGTATTCATAAAATCACTCCGATATGTGTTTGATGGATGGGTCTTCGCAAAACGTGATTGCGTTGTATAACAGCAGCATCTCCCGAATGCCGCGTTCCTTCACCAAAGCCGCCAGATCGTCCTCGTAGTAACGAAGATCCACCACGTCAATTTCGCCGAAATGCATGAGCAAAAACGGAACGAAGCTGTTTGCGTACGAATCCTTGACGACCAGCAGCTTTCTCCCGTTCTTCTGACCCGTTTGGATCCGAACCAGCGCGTGGTTGCCGTTCAAAAAGACCGCATATTTATCCTTCTTCCGCAGCTGGTCCATCGCATACAACGAATCGGTGGTCCGCCCTTCGTCGACATACGAGACGGTATAGGCTTCCGGATGCTTTGGCAGATAGAGCTGGATGGAGTCGGGCTGCACATGCCTGTACCCGCTTTTGGAATACAGCGAGCCGAAAAACGTGCCGGTGGCCTGCCGGATGTGAAAATCCTCTTCTTTTTGCGCGTTCAGCCCCATGTGCTTGCACAGCTCCAGATAGGCGGCATAAGCCCCTTTCGTCGTCCAGTGGTGGTCGGTTCGATAAAAAATGGGCTGCTCCCGTACAGCATATAATGCGGGGAACACATCGACAAAACGGATGCCGGGAGGCATCATCTGCCGGATCATGCCCAAATAATCCTCCTCGGCGCCGGTTTCGGCGTATTTCGGCAGCTTGTCTTGAAGCACGGCCGCTGCCGTCGGCACGATCATCGCATATTTGCGCAAGCCTGGCGTCGCTTGGTCAAACGCATGGATGGCTTGCATTTTGGCTTCCAAATCCCCTTCCGCCGGAGGGACGAACTTCTGGATCAGGTAACCGTCTTTTCCAAGGTAAACCCCGTTGCTTTCCTTTTTTCCCATGGCGCGGTCCGCGTCGGTTTTCGCTCCGATCCATAAGTCGCGCAGGGCAAATTGATCGGACACGTAAGCCTCGAAATCGGAAGTAAAGGCGCCCGAAAGCAGCGATTCGAACGTAAAATGCGGCAGCTGCTTCAGCATGCGGTTCTCCGAGTCCGAAAAGGTCCGGTCCGGCGCGGCCAGATTCAGGGCGAGCATGACGCCGATAAACAGCAGCAGCAATACCGCCGGCGTTTTTTTGTTGAAATTTTCGAACTTGTCCATGGCCGCCCTCCTTTAAAATCGAAAATATAAAAACGGATTGTACGTTTCGTTGACCAGGTAAGCCGTCGACAACGCCATGAACAGGAAATACAGGAGCGGAGCGGCGATAGCGCCGGCCCATTGCCATTTCGTTTTCACGAATGCGAGCATCTTGCCCGGAATCGGGGTCGCGCAAAAGGCTAATACGATAAACAGCGCGGCATTCGCGGACAGCGCGTACAGTGCCTGCCGATCCACAAAGCCATTACCGCCGAAGCCGAACAGCACGCCGATGAATTGCACGGCTTCCGCCAAATGCTCCATTTCGAACCATACCCAGCCGACGATGACGATCAGCAGCGTATAGACATGCCCGAACCATGCGGGACAACGACCTAACCACAGCAGCAGGAACAGCTTTTCGATCATGACGAAAAAACCGAAATACAATCCCCATACGATAAAATTCCAGCTGGCGCCATGCCATAGACCGGTCAAAAACCATACGGCCAGCACGTTCCGAAGCTGCTTCGCCATGCCCTGACGATTGCCGCCAAGCGGAATGTACACATATTCCCGGAACCAGGCGCCAAGCGAAATATGCCATCTGCGCCAAAACTCCGTGACGCTTCTGGATATATAGGGATAGCGGAAGTTTTCCATGAAATCGAAGCCGAACATTTTGCCGAGGCCGCGCGCCATATCGGAATACCCGCTGAAATCGAAATAAATCTGCAGCGTAAACGCGATGATCCCAAGCCAGGCGGACAGGACGGAAAGCTCGGCGAACGGCTCCGCTTTGACGCTTGTCCACAGCAACCCGATGTTGTTGGCCAGCAGCACTTTTTTGGCGAGGCCTTTCATGAACAGCTCCGCCCCCTCGCCGAAGCGGGCCAAGCTGACGCTGCGCGAAGCAAGCTGCCCGGCGATGTCGCCGTATTTGACGATCGGACCCGCGACAAGCTGGGGGAACATCGTCACGTACGTCCCGAAAGCAACGATGTTTTTCTGTGCGGGCGCTTTTCCAAGATATACGTCCACGACATACGACATCGTTTGGAACGTATAAAAGGAGATGCCCACCGGCAGCGGCAGATCGGCCGTTTGCAGATGCAGATGAAACAGCCCGTTGATGTTATCCGCGAGAAATCCGGCATATTTGAAGAACCCGAGAAGGCCTAAGCTTCCCGTCATCGAACCGATGAATACAGCCCTTGCGATCCCCTTTCGGTGCCTGTACTTCTCGATCAAAAGACCGTTCACGTAATCAAACGCCGTCGAGAACACCATGATCAAAATGTATACGGGTTCGCCCCAGGCATAAAAAATCAAGCTTGCGACAAAGAGGACGCCGTTCCGAAGCTTCCTAGGCGACGCATAATAAACCAGCAGGGTGACGGGCAGAAAAAGAAACAAAAAAATCAGACTGCTAAAAACCAACCCGCGTCACCTCCAAAAGGGACTGAACCGCCGCCATGTTATTTCGCTTGCTCCTTTAGCAGCTCCAGCAATTTCGTATAATATTCAGATTTGAAATGAATCCCATCGGCATCGTAAAAATCGGAGCCGCCCGAAAAGATCGGCGACAAATCGACAAAAGAGGCGCCTTCCTTGCCGGCCAATTCTTTGACGGCTTGATTGTAGCGGCCGATATTTTGATAGCGCGGCTCCATCTTGACGGCCTCCTCCGTTACCGGGGTCACCGACAACAGCGTGATCCGGGTTTGCGGAAGCTTTTCTTTGATCTTGCCGATCAGCTTCGCGTAGTTTTTCATGGAGTAAGCTATGGGGTCGTCCGTCGGCCACAAAATGTCATCCGAACCCAATTGAATAAACACCTGCTTTGGATTGCGCTTCGTGAGCTCGCCGATGTCCTCCAGCGAAAATTCCGCCGTTTTCCCCGCGCCGGCCAGCACGTTTTTCTCGTCGAGCAACTCGTGGAAGGACAACCCCTCCGTAATGGAATCCCCCAGAAACACGCAATCTTCAAATGTCCGTTGATACGAATCCTCCGGCGCGGATGCAGCAGCATTCCCCCGTTCCTGCGTTTGGGAAGCAGTCTCTTGCGCCTGCTTTTCCGGCGCATCGTTTCCGCATGCCGCCAGGGCTACCGCGATGCTCCCGATGAGCAATGACGTTACGATTTTTTTGTTCATGTCCATCTACCTTCCTTGAATCGAATTTCCATCTATGGTTTAATCCAGCTGCAGATATTCCTTGATACCGTCCAGGATGGACCCGGCTATCCGGTACTGCGCCTCGTCGCCCAGCATTTGCGCTTCTTCCTGCGGATTCGTTAGATACCCCGTCTCAATCAAAACGGCCGGCATCTCCGTATCCTTCACGACGAAGTAATTCTCTTTCTTGACGCCCCGGTCCCGAAACCCGCTTCCTTGAACGACATGCTTTTGCATGATTTCGGCCAAAGGGAGGGAATCGTCGTGATAATAGTAAGTTTCCGTCCCCGAAACGCTTGCGTCCTCGTACGTATTGCCGTGAATGGATATAAACAAATCGGCCCCCAGATCGTTGGCGAGTTTCGGCCTTTCGCGGTCCGCCGAAGATATGAACCGGTCATCCGTCCGGGTCAGATGAACCTCGATTTCCGTCTCCTTCTTCGCTAATTCCTCCACTTTAAGCGCCAGCCGCAGCGTAAAATCCTTCTCGAAATTTCCGCTCGCCCCGGTCGCGCCGCGGTCCTTGCCCCCGTGTCCGGGATCGATGACGACTTTATAAGGCGTCCCCGGCGGATGGGAGGCGGCGCCGTTTTGGCCCAAAAAGCTTATCATTCGATGATTTAGATCGATGCTGCCGCGGCTTAACCCTGCCGAACGGATGCCGTAAAGCAGGACGATCAGCGCGACGGACAGCAAGCAAGTCACGATCAGCACGGATTTTCTCATTCTCTCTCTCCTCCTTCCGAAAAATAGTTTAATCGCGCGAAATAAAGATCAAGTGCAGATGGCATCAAAACGATGTAGAGATTCCGGAGGGCTGCGATGCGAAACGAGAAAAAGGAGCTGTCTCCAAGAACCGATCGGCCCGTAGAGATAGCTCCTTCCGTCAAATCTTCCTTTTTAACGCCGCCCTGCGGCTATAAATTGCGATCCTTCAGCTTCCAATCGTTCGAATCGATCGTCCAATCCCGGATTTTGATGCCTTCCTCGGCGATTTGATCGCGGAGCTTACGGTCTACAAATTGCTGTTGATCGTAAAACTTTTTATATTGATGGGTATCTGCAATAAAGATTTAGTAGCAAGAGATGCAGACGTCATCATCGTCATCAAATAAAAATGAAAAAGCGCAGAACCGAAGTTCGCGCCTTCATCTTACGTTTTTTTATTCAAATAAAAATAGAACAGGACCCCGTCCTCCGTGTTGGTTACGCCGTAAGGGGCGCCGTGCATTTCCAGGATTTTTTTGGAGATGGCCAGCCCGAGCCCGGTACCTCCGGTCGACCGCTGGCGGGAGGGTTCCCCGCGGTAGAAACGGTCCCATATTTTTCCCAGCTTCTCCTCCGGGATATGGGCGCCTTTGTTTTCGATGCCTATTTTTACCCGTTCCCTTTCTTCCGTGACGGCGACCAAAACGGCCCCTTCCTCGGGCGTATAACGGATCGCGTTCGTCAAAAAATTGACCAGGACCTGACCGATCCGGAGCTCATTGCCGACGACTTCGGCCGGTTGAAGCGACACGTGCAGGCGAAGTCCTTTTCGCTCCATGTCCGGCGCCAATTTGGCGCATATCCGCCCGACGGCAGCGCCGATGTCAAACGGTCCCATCTCCATTTTGTACGTGCCGGACTCGTATTTGGCCAATTCCAGCATGTCCCCGATCAGCAGGTTCATCCGGTTCACTTCGTCTTCCATCGCCGCAAAATAATGATCCCGCTTATGGCTGGCAATCCCGTCCTTGAGCACGGACAAGCAGCTTTGGATGACGCTTAGCGGAGTCTTCAGTTCATGCGACACCCCGGAGATAAATTCCTTCCGCGTATGCTCGAGCTGCTTTTCCTTTTCGATGTCCTGCTCCAGCCTGACGATATGGCTGTGCAGCTTCTCTGAAAGCTCATTGATGCTGCGCGACAAATCGCCGATTTCGTCTTTGGTCGCAACCGGTATTTTTTCGGAGAAATCGAGCGCCGCCATTTGCTGCGCGGTTCGGTTGATGCGGAGCAGCGGCCGGGCGATCCGGCGCGAATAATAGAACGACGCAAGCAGCACGAGCAGCAGCGCGCCGGCCGCAATGTAGGCGTAATAATGCCGGATCATCCCCGCAGCTTCGTTCACCGGCTGCAGCGACGTGACCGCAAACAGGTATCCGGTTTTCCCTTTCTCGTCTTGGAGCGGATCGATGAATATTTTGTAACTCACGCCGTTTTCTTCGTAATTCAGCAATGGTTTCGCATCCGCCGTTTGATCATAATCCCCGTAAAGCAAATCGGCCTGGAAAGCTTTGATGCGCTCCAGAAACAAGTGGTTCGTGTAGCGCGAGCCTCCTGCGCCTTCCGGTATTTCGACTTTCGTAATCATCCCGGTGAACAAAACGCTGGGATAAGTTTCATGATACTGGGTCGGGGGGCTCGGGTACCGATTGACGACTTCGTACTCTTTGTTGACCATCTGCCGATTTTCCAACTGGCCTTCCTCCCGCAGATTGTATGGGTATTTCGCCATCCGCTGGATAACCAGCTGCTCTTTTATGATCAATCCTTCAAAGGCGATGGGTTCGCCCTCCTTGATCCAAGGCATGATAAATTGGTTATCGCTATAAAAATCTTCCACGTTAATAAAACTGTAGAGCGGGACTTTGATCGTGCGACCGGAGAACTCAGGGTAGTCGTCCATACGATCCAGCTTGATCTCCATTAAGTAATCGTCGGTATGTTGCAAATTTCCAAAGGAGTCCAATTCCGTGATCCATGTATTATACTTTTGGTAAAAATCTTGCTCCAGCTTCGCCGTCTGCTGCGCGTTCGCGGCATGTTTCACGTAGTCCTGTCCGTAAGCTTGCAGCGCCGACTGCACATCCTTTACCTTTTGATGGGCATAAAATTGTTTGAAAAACACGGTTTGCAAGGCGAAAATCACGACGATCAGGAACAGGCACAACCCCGCGGTCAATAAGAACAGCTTAAGCACGATGCTCCTTTTCATGGCTGCTCCTCGAATTTATATCCCGAACGTACGACCGTGACGATATGTTTGGCATGCTCCCCCAGCTTGGAACGCAGATTGCGGATATGGCTGTTTACCGTGCGGTCGTCGCCTGCGAAATCATATCCCCAAATTTTCGTGATCAGCTGCTCCCGGGTGATGATTATTTCTTTGTTTTTCATGAGATGGGCCAAAATCTCGAATTCGGTATGCGTTAAGCTGCAGTTTTCCCCCTCGACCGATACGGTGCGGGACGGAAAATGAATCGTAATGCCGCTGCTAGTCAGCGTATCGCTATCCTGTTCGCGATCCTGCCGGCGGTCCAAAAGCCGCTTCGCCCGTGCAAGCAGGATCGGCGGGCTGTACGGCTTGGTGACGTAATCGTCGGCGCCGAGCTCGAATCCGAGGAGCGTATCGTCTTCGTCCGAGCGGGCGGTGAGCATGATGATCGGGACGTTTGACGCCTTGCGGATCCTCTTGCACACGGACCAGCCGTCCAATTCCGGCAGCATGATGTCCAAAATGATCAAATCGACCTCATGTTCCTGGAATAACGCAAGCGCTTGTTTGCCGTCGGCGGCTTCGAGCACCCCGTATCCTTCCTCAAGCAGATAATCCTTCATGATTTCCCGTAAAATAGGTTCGTCTTCCACAATCAAAATTGTATTCGGCATGTGACAACCTCTCTGCATGTTTCTTGCCTATGGCTGCGGCGCGGGTTCCCTGATCTTCCAAAAGGAGTCCCGGCAACGTATGTATTCGTTATCCTAGCATGTTTGCATCTTGCAGACAAACCCCTTGCCTCATTGAATCCATGAAAAATCCATGAAAAAAGATGCCGCATGTTCGCGTTGAACATGCGGCATCCGGCATCTTATGCAATCATCCTCCGTTACGCTCTAAGCGACCGGGCAATTCCGGTAAAAATGACGCCCAGCGCATACGCTCCGGCATCGGGGTACCCGATGCTCCGGTCGCCGACCGTTCCCGCGCGTCCCATCCGGGCGGCAATTGCTTCGGTCTTTTTGGCGCCTTCGACCGCCGCCTCCGCTGCCTGGATGCCGGCGGCAATCAGGTCAGCGCCGTCTTCAGCCGCCGCTGCCCACGCATCCGCGTAAGGCGCCAGCGCGTCGACCAGCGTTTTGTCGCCGACGACGGCTCCCCTGCCGAAAGAACGTT
Source organism: Paenibacillus cookii (assembly GCF_018333375.1). Taxonomy (GTDB): domain Bacteria; phylum Bacillota; class Bacilli; order Paenibacillales; family Paenibacillaceae; genus Paenibacillus_AQ; species Paenibacillus_AQ cookii. The sequence continues at coordinate 57,598 of NZ_BORW01000016.1, read as the reverse complement.
CGCCGGTATCCTGAACGCCTTTGACCACGGCGGCCATCATTTCGGCGATTTCCGGCACGGACAGCTCTTTCCGCTCGCCCGCATATTTGCCCGCCGCCCGGAACGCCGAACCCCAGATCGGTCCGGAGGCTCCGCCGCAGTGCTCCATGATCACCAGCGAGCACGCGTCCAGGAACGATCCGATGTCTTTTGCTTGGGCGGTCACTTCGTCCCATTCCGCTTTGAGCTGCTTGAATCCTTTCGCCACGCTCATGCCGAAGTCCCCGTCCCCCGCATGGGAGTCCAGTTCGCAGAAGGGCACTTCGTTTTCGATGATGATGGCGCTCATTTTATCGACCACATAAATCAGGTTATCAAGCGAAAGCTTCCCGTCGCGAATGACCGCATGCTCTTCGCCGGTCGTCAGGCCGAAGGAAGCCGGCTTATTGCCGTTCTCTTCAACGGCGCCGTTGCGATAGCGCACCGGTTCGAACGGGCCGCGCACGGCCAGCGCCGGCGTCTCGCATTCGGCGGCAAGCAGCCGCTTCAGCCGGTCGTCCAGCTTCATGATCGAGACGGATGCGCCGGCCATGTCGATGCTTGTCATGTAGTTGCCGACAAACACTTTGTATACGGCGATTCCGCGCGCGTGCAGTTCCCGCATGACGGCATGATTCAGCAGATAAAGCTCCTGCAGCGGCGTGCCCCCGAAGCCGTTGACCAATACGGCAACCTCTTCGGCGGCCTTCACGTTCATCTGCAGGCTTTCCAGCAGCTGCGCCACCATCCGGGCAGCCAGGACGTCCGCCGGGATCATCGGTTCGCGCCGGATGCCCGGTTCGCCGTGGATGCCCACGCCGTATTCCATTTCCCCTTCGCCGATTTCGAAGGTGGGCGTGCCTTTGGCCGGCACGGTACAGGACGTCAGCGCAAAACCGATGCTTTTTACGTTGTCGATCGCATGTTGGGCGGCAGCTTTGACCTCTTCCAAGGACATGCCCGCTTCGGCGGCGGCCCCTGCGATTTTATGCACGAGCACCGTGCCTGCGACGCCTCTGCGCCCGACGGTGTAAAGGCTGTCCTCCACCGCGATGTCGTCGTCGACTTTGACGTAATCGACCTGAATGCCGTCTTCGCCGGCAAGATGCGCCGCGTTTTTAAAGTTCATGATGTCGCCGCTGTAGTTTTTGATGATGAGCAGCGTCCCTTTTTCGCTCGCCGACGAGCGGATGGCTTGGTAGACCTGGATTTGCGACGGCGAAGCGAACACGTCGCCGCAGACCGCGACGTCAAGCATCCCTTTGCCCACAAACCCGGCGTGAGCCGGCTCGTGGCCGCTGCCGCCGCCGCTGATCAGGGTGACCTTTTGCGGATTGATGTCCTTTTTCTTGACGATTTTATATTTGCTGTCGAATTCGAGTTCCGGATGCGCCATGACGAGGCCGCTAAGCATTTCCCTGACAAGCGTCTCCGGTTTGTTCATGATTTTTTTCATCGTATCGCATCCTTTTTGCTTAGTTTAAAGTCCCGGCCGATTCGGTCCGCGACTACGATCGCCGAAATCACGGCTTCCTCCGTGATCGGGAACGGCATCGCATGGATGGATTCCTCCGGAATGCAGGCCGTTTCAGCCACCAGACGCAGCTCGTCCGCTGTAACGGCATCTACGCCGATGTCCGCCAAGCATACCGGCAGGCCGACCGAGAAGCAAAATTCCAACACTTCGTCGATTTCCGCCTTGGGCGCGTTTTCGAGCACGAGTTGGGCGATGGTGCTGAACGCCACTTTTTCCCCGTGAAAATAATGATGAGTGCCCGGCAGAACCGTCAGGCCGTTGTGGATCGCGTGCGCGGCGGCCAAACCGCCGCTTTCGAAGCCCAGGCCGGACAGCAGGATGTTGGTCTCGATGATGTTCTCCAGCGCCGGCGTCACTTGGTTGGCATCGCAGGCGATTTTGGCCCGCACTCCGTCTTCCAGCAGCGTTTCGTAGCACAGCTTGGCCAGCGCCAGGGCCGCCTTGGTTCCTCCCGCCGCGGGCGCCGCACCTTCATGGACGCCGCAGGGCAAACCCGCATTCACTTTCGAAAAGGAGCGGGATGTGGCTCGGGCTTCGAAATACGTCGACAGGGCATCGCCCATCCCGGATACGAGGAATCGGGTCGGCGCATTGGCAATGACGGTCGTATCGATCATCACCACGCTTGGACTTTGCTTGAAATAAGCATAATCCTCAAATGCCCCCTCCCCGGTATATATAACCGCCGAATGGCTGGTCGGCGCGTCCGTGGCGGCGATCGTCGGCACGATGATCAGCGCGTCGCCTTCCGCGACGCATTTGGCCGTGTCGATCGCTTTGCCCCCGCCGAGCCCGATCGTGCACGAACATTGCTTTTCCCGCGCCAGATGCTGCAGGCGCTGCACTTCTTCGCGGGAGCATTCCCCGCGGAATTCGCTTTCAACCAGCGTAACATTGAATTTTTTTGATGTAAAATCAAGCTTGTCCTTCACCCGTTTGACGTCCTCCGGGTGGGCAATCAGCAGCGCGGACTCGCCGTAAGTTCGAATAAAATATCCCAAATTCAGCAGTTCGTTTTCGCCTTGGACATATTTGCTTGGACTGATAAACGCTTTTCTCATGATCTCTTTTCCCCTCCGCCGTAATCTCATGTCCATTATACGCGCGGGGACCAGCGGAAATCATGGCACTCAAACCGCCTTTTAAAGCGCTTTCCGATGGTGTTTTTTTGTCCTTTTGCCTGTAAAATTGTACTATCTTGTTCATTCAAACCGGGTTTTTAGTATAATAGAACAAGCAACGTTGCGCTCAAAATACAGATTCGCTGCAGCCGCACCCTGCACTGCCCTTAGGGAATGAATAATATTTGGAGACGATGCACATGAACCCGCGCTACGACTTGAAACGAATCATCGATATCGAAAAATGGCACAAGCTGCAGGATTCCCTCTCCCTCGTCACCCGAATGGCGATCATCACCGTCGATTACAAGGGCGTCCCGGTCACCAAACACAGCCGCTGCCAAGCCTTTTGCCAGGGAGTTCGCAAGGACGGCAACCTGTCCTCCTACTGCCAAAAATGCGATGCCCGCGGCGGCCTCGAGGCGGTACGCACCAATAAGCCGTACGTTTACCGCTGCCATTTCGGCATCGTCGACATCGCCGTGCCCATCATCGTCGAAGGCCAATATATCGGCGCCATCATGGCGGGGCAAATCAAGCTTCGCGATGCGGACTTGCCCCTCGAACAAATCGTAACCCGTCCGCCGAACGCTGAAACGGACCGGAAGTTCAAGGAGCTGGAACCCGAATACCGCGCGCTCCCCGAGTTGTCCTCCGAGGAGGTGTCGGCCATTGCGGACATGCTGTTTCATTTGTGCAACTACATCGTCGGGGAAGCGATCCAAAAACATGCGACGGTCGACATGTACAAAAAGGTATTGACCGCGGAGCCGGCCGCTCCCGATCCGGTCAGTGCCGCGCCGCAAGCCTACGAGCAGATCCAGGCCATGCAGCACGAGCTGTCCAGCACGCTGATCGAAGCGAAAATCAAGCAGGGCACGGAACGCGCATATCGCGCGGCGAACCCGCTGCTGCAGCCCGCTTTTGATTACATGTACCGGCATAAAAACGAAAACGTGCGCCTGCAGGATATGGCCGCGCTGTGCCACGTCAGTCCGAGTTATTTCAGCCGCGTCTTCACCCGGGAAACGGGAGAAAACTTTTCGGTGTTCGTCCCCCGCCTGAAAATCGAATGGGCCAAGCAGCTGCTCGAGACGACCGATTTATCCGTGAACCACATCGGCGATGAACTCGGCTTCGCGGATCCCGGTTATTTTATCAAAACGTTCAAAAAGTTCGAAAGCTTGACGCCGGCCGTATACCGAAAAATCTATTCTCGTGAGCAGCGCCGAAACTCTGCCGATTAAAGCCCCCGTGCGTAAACACCCGGCTTGTTCTTTTCCCGCACGGATTATAATCGTACCGTTTGCCCCGCGGGGATCTCGACCGGGTCGCCTTCCGCGCTGATCCAGACGGACAAGGCCGACGGGTTATGGACGATGCGGCTGTCCGCAGAGAAACGAAGCCGTTTTAACGCGTCCGCATAGGCATAAATTTCGGCGTTGGTCGCGTACCAGATGTCCTCCCGTCCGCCGACGGTTTCGCCGAACCGTTCGATCAGATCCCAATTCCCGTCGTTTTCGAATTCATAGCTGTGTCCCCATACGTACAAAAGCGCCATGCGCGAAAACCGCTCTTCCAAACGGACGAACTGCTCCGCGAATTCCACCATTTGTTTGTGGTGGCAGGTCGGATGCCAGCGGAGCCAATCTTCGGGCATATGGAACGAGCCGTGGCTGTTGACCGTCCGGGCATATTCGATGCCGACGGCGCGAAGAAGGCTTACCACCTGATCGTTGTAGGTCCCGAACGGATAACTCATTCCTTTGATCGGCACGTGAACGAGAGCTTCTAGCGCCTTCCGGTCCTCCACGACTTGCGATACGACCTGCTCCGGCGGGGACTGCTCCAAAAACGGATGGCTTACCGTATGCGCCGATACCTCATGCCCGCGGTACAACGTCCCTGCCTCTTCCTTGCCGATGTATCCTTCTTTGCCCAAAAAACCGCTGTTTAAATGAAACGTCGCTTTGATACCGTAGCCGTTTAGCATGCGGACGAATCTGCGGTCATGGTCCCTCCCGTCGTCGAAGCTGAGCGTCAAGGCCTTATGCAGGCCGTTCGGAAACCGGTCCAATTGAATGCGCATTCAAAATTTGCCTCCCCCAAAATGATGTTCTCGTCCAATACTATATTCAATTCGCGCCGGGAAGTAAATCGGTCCTGCCCGGCCAAGGAACGTTCCATTCCGTTCCAGCGCCATGGCGCGAACCCAGCGCCCATAAAGTGAACAAGTGTGATCATGGCTCCGCCGCACGGCCGGCTTTGTTTAACTTTCTGAACTGGTTGGGCGAAGTGCCGTTTTTCTTTTTGAATACCGTAATAAAATAGGAGCTGTTTTGAAAGCCGATCCGCTCCCCGATTTCTTTTACGTTTAATGTTGTCGTCAGCAGCAGTTGTTCGGCATCGTACAGCCGCAAATCGGTCACGTATTGCGTAAAGGACACGCCCATGGCTTCATTGAACAGCTTGCTGAAATAAGGCACGGAAATGTCGAGCTCGGAAGCGACAAGTTCGGCCGAAAGACCGCTGCTCCGGTAATGGTTTCGGATAAATCCGCAAGCGGTTTTTACGAGTTCGCCGCGATCTTGGTGCCGGTTCGTTTGCAACTGCCCGATGATAAAATCTACCAGATCCCCGTAAAATGCCTCGACCCGTTCCAGCTCCGCAAAGCGCTGCACGATCCCGTAAAGCGAATCTTCTCCACGATCCATCAGCAGCGGCGTAAAATCCGTCATCGTCCCAAATTCATGTTCAATCGTCGTCACCGATTGCCGCAACGCGGCACGGATATCTGCCGGCGCGCTGCCCCGCAGCGCTTCGAACCATTCGCCGAGAATCCTTCTTGCCTCTTTTCGGTCGTTGACTTTGACGGCATCAAACAAAGCCCTTTCCAATTTGGCGGGATAGCGGAACGGAGTGCCGGTTGCGGCGCGAACCCCCTCAAAATCATAGACCGTTCGGCGATTATCCACGAAACTGTACTCCAACGCTGCCCTCGCCTCCTCAAAAGACCGTCCCAGTTCCCCGATCGACTCCGCACGGCCGCCCACGCCGATTTTCATCTGGAAACCCGTCACCCGTTCGGCTTGCTGCACCAGCCTGTTCAGCCGATGGATCGAAGGATGATCTTCAGGCTCCCGCATCAAAATGGCCAGCGACTGCCGTCCAACGTCGACCTTTTCCATCTCGTCCCGTTCGGGAAAAATGCGGCGGGCCAGCTCGAATACGGTATCTTTGACCAATCGGATCCCTGTGTCCGTCACGCTGCCTTCCCTTTGAAGCGAGTCCTCGACAACTACCGTCAAGGCTCGCATCGGTCCTGTGCGCAATAATATGCCATGCTGCGCGGCATGCAGTTCTTCATGCAGATCGCCGGCAGAAATACCGCTAAAAAGAAGATCTTTAAGGTAGCTTTCTTTCAGCTTCTCCCTGCTTTTGACCGCCGAATCTTCAAGGGACGTCACCTTGCCGATCAAACTTTTGAATACGTCGCTCAAATACGCGGCTTCATCGGCCGATCCGTTGCGGGCCTCCCCGGATGCATTCGCCGGCTGGCTTCCTCGCACCATTTGAACGACGTTCCCGATCGGGCCGTAAATTTTACGGTTCATCAGGATCGTTGCCGCAAAGCATGCCAAAAGCATCAGCAAGGATACGATGATGATGTTTCGCTGGAGAATAAAGCTCCCTTGGGCCAAATAAGCATAGCTTGTCGCATTGACCAAATACCACTCAAGCTTGTCGTTGTAGGTATAGGTGATCAGGGATTTTGAACCGTTCATCGAAGCGACGAAGCTGCCGGAATCGGTGCCCGAATTCATCACCTTGCCCATGAATTCGGCGCCGGAAGCCGCATCCATAAAGGCATCGGGCTTGTCGCTGCGGGTGATCAGAATCCCGTTTTTGTTCGTGACCATGAAGCTGGATTCCGGGGAATTGCCCATTTTATCAAATAAATCCTGGAGCGCGGACAATTTCAGATTAATAAAGATCGCATACTCCGACCTCGCGTCGGACGGAATAAAGATAAGGGAAAGAATCGGGTTGTCGTATCGCTTGCCCGAATAGACGTACTGCTGCCTGTGGGGGAGGAAAATCATTTTGCCCAGTCCGTTGCGGACCTGAACCAGCTTGCGCGCTTCCGGATCGATGTCGGCGATCTCGACGTCCCGCGGAATCGAATGGATGAATTGTCCCGTCGCGCCGTTGCGCAAATAAACGGAATCGATAAAATCATTCGCATTGACGATTTCATGGAGCTTTCGGTCCAGCGCAAGCGAGTCGACCGGATCAAGGTTTGGCGCGTACAGGCTTTGGATGACGTCCTTGTCGTTCAGGAGCTGTTCCCCGGCCCGGAACGCCCTTTCATACAGCATCTCGATGCTGGCATCGGTTTGATGGAGCAGCTTCCGGGTCGTTTCCGAGATCTGCTTCTCGCTGATCATATTGGTAAACGTATAGTTCACGGCCGAAAGCATGAGCAGGCTCAGGCCAAAAACGATCGTGTTGGCCGCGATCAATCTGAACAAAAAGCTTCGGGTCGGTACATGCCATCTCCATTTCATCGGGTTCACCGGCATTTCACATCCTGTCACTCTGGAATCCTAAATATATTGGCCGTCGATCGGCTGAATCCTCCCTGTTCAAAGGCAGCCGAATCGGGCTTGATCGATGATGCAGGCCTTCCCCTGAGGGAAGGCCTGCTGGAATGTGTATTTTAACGAGCCGGCTCAAGTTTGGCATCGGCCCAATCGGCATGGTCTTCGGCGTTTCCGTCTCCGCCGTCCAGAACCACGAGTGTAAGCTCGTTTTTGCCGGAAATGTCGACATCGACTTGGCGGGCAGGCGTGTTTCGGTTCATCGTGCCGCTGTCGAACAGTTTGACGCCGTCCGCCCACACCTGGAACACGGCCGAACCACCAGGGCTCTCCAGATCGATCCCCGCCGCGGCGGTAAACCGCTTATAGCCTTTGCCCCCGATGGAATAGCGGATTTCCGAGGAGGCACGGGTGCCCAAGCCCTTGTCGTACGAACGGCTTCCTTTTCCGTCATACAAGGTCAGCACGTTTCCGCCGACGCTCCAATCCTTTTTCACCCGGCTCCAGCCGCTGGTCGCGTCCGACCACTGCATGTCGCTTAAATACTGCGGCGCGTCCGCGAATGTGAAATCGAAATCGTCATGGGCAGCGAGCTTCATTCGGACGGTGCCGGTATAGCCGGAATCGATCGCGATCGGCTTTTGCACCGGATTGGCCTCGACCCAACCCGGGAAGCCTGCGGGATGGGACCATTCGTTCCGGATGTGCAGGCGGACCGATCCGTCAGCGTTCAGCGAAGCTTTGACCGCCCCCGAGCCGTCCCCCTGCACCGAAATCCGGTTTCGGGATTTGCCGAACAGGAGGGAAGCGTAATTCACGTTCGTCTTGGAGGCGCGGAAATCCGCCGTCCCGAGGCCCTCCTTCTCATCCTCCATCCACGGCCAATCCGGCTTGACGCCGTACTTCTCTTCACCTTTGGAACGCTTCTTATAAGCGGTCCCGGTGAGTCTGCCAATATGGTTTGCCGGATATTCGTTCCATTCCCCGTTCCGATCCCAGGTGATCCGGTCGGCATCCGCGGCTGCATCAAAGGATACGCCGACGGCGTCGTAAGTTTCCGGCGGGTCGGTGACGGTATACGTGGTGGAGATGAGCCCCTTGCCGTCCACGCGAACCTCGAAATGGACGCCCGTCTTGCCGTATTGGCCCGATATGCGGATGACGGCTTCCTTGCCCGAGCGGCTTTGGCTGATGCCGGAGAGCGTCCATGCCCCAAGCTTCGACGTATAGCCCATATCGAGGTACGGCCCGCCGGTGATCATCGTTTTCCCTTTGTATTCGCCGGTTTGGATCATGCCCGTCGTTTTGCTGAACGTTAGGCGGAAATCATTGCCGGAAACGATGATTTGGCTGCCGGTTTCCCGGATATCCGGGGCTTTCCCTTGCGGCTTCCACGGCACGATCGTTCTCTGGCCGACGACTAGCAGGTATTCGTCCACGAGCGAATCGGCAGCGGTATGGTCGTCCCGGTAAATTTTCAGGCGGACGGCATCTCCGTTTTTCCACTTTCTTGCAGGAAGCGTAAGCTGCCCTTTGCTCATGGGCTCCACGGAAGAGCCTTGGAGCTTTCCTTTTTCTTGGCCGACGCTCCACTCGATGGTAACCTCGCTCAAATTTGTATGATTATAACGGTTTTCGATCGGTATCGTCAGCGGTTGGCCCGCTCCCGGGTTCGGAAGCGAATCGGCCCCGATTCTTACGGGCGAATAAGCTTTTTTGACGTTCCAATATTCCGGCTTTTCCCGGTTCCATTCGTCAAGGATGCCCCAGTTGACCAGGAAGCCCTGCCAGATCCCGTCCGGACCGTAAAAGCGCAGGTCGCGGGAGTGCCAGATGGCTCCGCCCAGAACGCCCGGCGTCCCGTACAGATCATCCCACAGCCGGTGAAGAGCGGTGCCGTAAAAATCCCTGTAGGCCGGATCGTCGTCGATCCAGTCGCCGTAATAGACGTAACCGTGGGCATATTCGTCGTACAGCTCCGGCTTGTCATGCGTGCCGAAAGTATGGCCGTATGGGGTGTAATGAATACTGAACAAGTCGGTATACCCGGCAGGAGCGTTGAATCCCCAACTGAATTTCACGGGGCGGGACGGATCAACCGCCTTGACGTAATCATGGGTTGCCGCCACGTTGCTTCCCCACGCGCTTTCATTGCCGATGGACCAGATGACGATGCTTGGATGGCTGCGGTCCTTCTCGATCGTTTCGGAGAATTGGCCCATATAGTTGTTTAAATATTTCGGATCGCTGGCCCTGCCGTCGCTGACGAACATCACCGAGTTCTCCTGTTCGACGTAAAAGCCGAGTTCATCGGCCAAATCCAGCACGTATTCGTACTGCGGCCAATGGGAAGCGCGAATGTAGTTGACGTTGGCTTCCTTGAGCTTGATCAGCGACTCGCGGTCATGTTCCGGATCGGCGGCGACACCGATAAGCGGGGACGACTGATGCCAATCGACGCCGCGCAGCTTCACGACTTTCCCGTTCACCAGCATCTGGTTGCCCTCCATTCGGATCGACCGGAAGCCTATTTTGCGGATCACGGTTTGCACGGATTTGCCGTCTGCTTTCGCCGTAGCTTTCAGCGTGTACAGCCGCGGATGCTCGGCATCCCATTTCACGGGTTTTGCGACCGGGATTTGGATCGACGCTTCCGGCTGACTGCCCGTCAACGAAATTGCAGCCGGCTCGATCGGTACGTCGTTTCCGTCCGGATCGGTAAGCTGCAGCTCGATTTCCCCCTGCATCGCCTCCTCTAACGCCATGCCGGCCGATACCTTCAACGTCGCGTCCGAATACGCGGCGTCGAACTCGGTTTCGGCGTGCAGGCGGGTGATGTGATCGACGGGCAGCGCAAACAGCTTCACCTGGCCGATCAGTCCCCGGACATGCTGGTATTCGACAAACCCGGTTTCTGCCGTAATCCCGACGGTGATCGTGGCGTCTTCGCCCGGGGCAACGTATTCCGTAACGTCGGCGTCAAACGTCGTAAAACCTCCGCGGTGCTGGCGGACCAAATGGCCGTTGACCCAGACGCGGGCGAAGTTGAACGCCGCTTCGAAGCGGAGCATCACCCTGCTTCCATCATAGGAAGACGGAATGTTTACCGTTTTCTGGTACGCGTGTTCAATATTGCGGTCCGGGAACCAATCGCCGCCCTGCTGGCCGCGGATATCGAAGCCGAGCACCTCGATGTTGGCCGGGACCCGGACCTCTTTCCACCCGGACGTATCGGTACTGTTTCTCCAGAAGCCCTGTCCGGGATTCAGCTTGAATTTCCACGTGCCGTCCAGACTGACGACCGGCTCGGGTACGCCGCTGACCGAAGCAGGAAGCGGAACGATCACCGGCCGCGGCCAACCGTTCGTTGCCGGACCTACCGGAACGAGAGGCATCGGTTCGCTTGGCGTTCCCCAAACCGCCAACTCGCGGATGCCCGGCTTGGTGCCGGGCTCCAGCCCCGTGACGGTCACCCGGACATAACGCCGCGCCGTTTCCAGGAAGCGATCTTTTCGGACCTGGTCCCGGCCGGTAAGATCGGTCCTGTCCGCAACCGAATACCAGTGAAGGGCGTCGGCGGACACTTCGATTTTGTATTTGTAATTTTTTGCTTCATTCCAGGCGATTTGCGTGCCTGTCAGGTCGTAATCGCCGCCGAGATCGACCTGAAGCCAGCCGTTGGGTTCCGAGCTGCCGGCGATCCACGCGGTATCTTGATCGCCGTCGACGGCATTACCCGGTTTGGCTGCCGGCTGCGACGACGATGCCGACGCCTCTTTGCTCAGCGCGACGTTGGTTTCATCCCGCATGATGCTGTACGGAATGGAAGCCGAAGGGCTTGCATTCGCCCCGTCCGATACGTAGGCGCGGATCGTGACGTCCTCTTCCACGATCAGCGGCTCCGTATACAGGCGTTTGGAGACCGATGTCAGCGGATCCGTTCCATCCAGCGTATAGAAAATGGAAGCGCCCGGAATGGAGCTGGACAATGCAACGGCCGTCCCTGCAGCCACGTCCCCCGGCGGCGGGGTAGCCGACAACGGTATGACCTGATATTCGAACGTTTTGACCTCGCTGTCCTCTTTTCCCTCCATGGCGGCGTAAGCTTGCAGTTTGGTTGCGGCGCCGATGCTCCCGCCGTGCAGGATGATCGGTTCCTTATACACGGTCTTGGTCTCCGATGTCTTTGGATCGGTGCCGTCCGTCGTATAATAAATCGCGGCTCCAGGCTGCCCGCCGAACAGCTCGACGGCCGTGCCGTCAATCACCGGTCCCGGCTTGACGCTGGTTTCCACAGGCAGCGCGACGGCCGTATTGTACAGCTCGAACTCCCATATGGCCGCGGCGATGCCGGTTTTGTCCAACTGATGAAGCCTGACGTAACGCGCCTTCGCCGGGGCGAAACCGTATATCTGATCCTTGGAGTCGTCATTGCCGGTTTCTTCGGCCACCGTCGTCCAGCGCTCCCCATCTTCCGATACGTCGATCGTAAATTTCGTCACGTAGTTGACGTGATCCGGATTTTTGCGAAGGACCGCATAATTGACCGGCTGGCTGCTGCCCAGATCGACGGTCAAATCCCACAGCACGTTTTGTTCCGGTTGGGCATACGTCCCGGGGTTGCCGTCAATGGCGCGTCCGGCGACATTGCCCCAGCCTGCCGGGGACGACATTTCCGCCGTGGCCGTCAGCGCGAGGTTCGGATATTGGGACAAATCCTCCTTGGGAACCCGGTATTCAAAGCTTCCGACCTCGCTGACGCCCCCTCCCTTTTCGTCGACGGCAACCGCTTTTATGTTCAGGTCGGATCCGACCGAAATCGGTTCGGTATATGGATGCCGGGTCTCGGATGTCACCGGATCCGTTCCGTCCGTCGTGTAATAGATGGCCGCCGTGCCTGGAGAGCTGGACAGCTTCACTTGGGTGCCCGGCAGCACGGTTCCGGACGGCGGAGCGGCCGTCAATACGGGAATGACCGCGGCCTTCGAGAATAATTCCAGCTCGCTGACCCGTACGGCCGGCCAGTCGACGCCTTCAGCCGTTTTTTTCGTGACGTGAAGACGCACATACCGGGCCGAGATCGCATCCGGCAACGTCCGGTCGGTCACGGCATCCATGTTGCCGACCACCGAATCCGCCGTTTGCCAGGGGCCGCTTGCATCCCCCGTGCTGTATTCCAATTGGAAATCCTTCGTCGCCCATGTTCCCGCCGCGCCGTGATAGACCGTCCAGCGCATGATCGGTTGAACGGCGCCCAGATCCACCATCGCCCATTCGTCGGCCAGCGGGCTGCTTTGCCATCCGGTATCGCTGGTAGACCACATAAGGTCCAGCCTGCCGTCCGTCAAATACGCTCCCGGATGCTGCGGAAGCGCGCTGCTCGCCGTTACCGGCTTGTTCAGCGCCAGGTTTGCCCCGGGTACGGCCGCGTCGCCGCTGCCGGGGGCCATCGCTTCCTCTCCCGGCCGAACCTCCGGCGGGGCCTGCCCATCCGTGCCGGGCGGCGCTTGGACATCGGCAGGGGAAGGGTTTTCCCCTGGCTGCTCCGGCTCCGCGCCGGGCGGCTGCTCGCCGGGCGGTTCTTGTGCCGCCGGCGGTACTTCGCCTTCAGGCCATCCTTCTTGCGGCGGCGCCTCTACCGGACCCGGCGTTTCGGTCCCTGAAACGGCGGCATAGGCCCTGGGGGAAAAAAGCGGCGCGGTAAACGGTCCAAGCACAAGCGAAGCGGACAAAGCCGCGATGGCCCATGATTTCAACTTGAGCATGATCGGATATCCCTCCAACATTCAAAATGTTACGCTGCGCGTACCTCAGCCTCGCGGTGATTTGCGCTTAGAAGCGATAAATGCATCCAGCTGGCGCTGCATCTCCGCGATGACTTTATCGATCCCCGCCGATTTGAGCTTGTTTTCGAATTTCGGGTAAAATTGGTCGTAATCCGAGAATCCCGCATAAGCCGCATCGACATATTCCTTCTCGACGGCGTTGATTTGGGCCATTTCGGCTTTGACCGGATCGGCATTAAACCGGAAGCCGAGGGTCGGGGCCTCTTTCGCCCCTTCGTCCCATTTCTGCAGCGACTGGATGAGTTCAGGGCTGACGTGCTTGCTGAAATGTTTGAGGCGAATATCGTCCCAAGCCCAATACACCTGATTATAGGTTTGCTGCTCCCCGATGCCTTCGAGGGAAATGGCGCTGCCGTCCAGCTTGAAGTTGACGTCCTTCACGCCGTAAGAGAAGAGGTCGTAATTCTCCTGTTGGCTGCGGAACCAACTGACGAAAGCGATGGCCCCCTCCGGATTTTCGCTCGTGGAAAATACCGACAAAAGGTTGGAAGCCGCATCGAAAATGTACTTGGGCTTGTCGGGGTGCAGGAACACGTCTTCCAGCTCCCCTTGAGGAAGCGTTTTCTTGAATGCGTCGATCCGTTCCGTCGTTTTTAGCACGTTGGACCAGATTGCCGCAAGTTTCCCGTTGTTGAGCGCGGCTTCGGGGTCTTTGATTTCCTGCGCGTCCTTCGGCATCCATCCGTTCAAATACCATTTCCGTTTCGTGTTTACGATGTTTTTAAAAATTTCGGATTCGTAAAAATTGCGCACCTTCAGCTCCGGATCGGCGGGATCCACATATCCCGGCCCTGCTCCCATGTCGCCGACGGGCAAGTAGACGTCGCCGAACTCCCGCAGCAGCGCGCGGGTACCGTCGTTGGCGATCGGCATCATACCCGGTTCGTTTTTCTTGATCGTGTCCAGGTAATGTTCGAAGTCGGCAAGCGTGCGAATTTCGGGCAGGTTGTATTTTTTGCGCAGATCCCCCCGGACCGCAAAGAAGTTGTTGTTTTCCGCCGTCGGCACGAGCGTGGGAATGCCGTAAATCTTGTTGTCGATCGAAGCGCTGAGCCAGTTGGCGGAAGGAATGTTCGCCTTCAGGTCCTTGCCGTTCGTTTCGAGCCATTCGTCAAGCGGGGACACGACATGCTTGGAAACGATTTGCGACAGCCAGCTGACATGCGTCCAGGCCAAATCGTATTTTTCGCCCGAAGCGGCGATCAGGTTCAGCTTGTTGGAATACTGATCCCACGGGAAATACGTAAATTCGAGCTTCAGCGGCAGCCCATCGGCGTTCAGTTTGTCTTCAAGCGCTTTCTGCACGTTCGCCAGATCTTTCGGCGCATCGCCGGGAAGCACAATTTTGACCGTTCCGCCGACTGGCGTTTTGCCTTCTCCGCCCGTTCCCTGCTCGGTCTTCTTGTCGCCCGGGTTCTCCTCCTTTCCGGTCGCTGAACCGCCGGAACCGGAACAAGCCGCAAGCAGGCCGCTCAGCATCATTGCCAGGATGAGCATGGTTGCAAATGCTTTCTTTTTTGTCACCGTTTAGAACCTCCCCGATTAAGTTGAAAAAGCTGTCTATGTTGAACCGTCTTCGGACGGCTGCAACCTATCCTTTGACCGCGCCGATCATGATGCCTTTCACGAAATACCGCTGAATAAACGGATAGACGAGGATGATCGGGCCGATCGTGACCAGCACCATGGCCATCTGCGCCGTCTCTGACGGAAGCGTTTGGCTGCCCGACACCAGGTTCCCCTGCGTGCTCATGTAATTGATCATGGATTGGATTTTGAACAGGATGAACTGAAGCGGGTACAACTTCCGGTCGTCGATCAGCCAGAGCGCCAGCCCCCAATCGTTCCAATACGCGAGCGAGTAGAACAAGGCTACCGTCGCGATGATCGGCGCGGAAAGCGGCAGCATGATCTTGGCAAACACATAGAGCGGTCCCGCTCCCTCCATTTCGGCCGATTCCAGCAGCGCAGGCGGCAGCGACTTGAAATAATTGCGAATCAAGAACACATGGAATGGATTGATGAGCATCGGCAGGATTAAGGCGGCCAGCGTATCCTTTAGATGCAAATATTTGGTGACGAAGATGTACCATGGGACAAGCCCCGCGTTAAAAATCATCGTAATGAAAATAAACAAGGCGATGCCGTTGCGGTATCTCACTTTCTGCCTGGCCATCGTGTGGGCAAGCATGGCGCTAAGCAGCAGCCCGGCACCCGTCCCGATCGCCATCACCGTAACGGAAACCATGTACCCCCTCCAAATTTCGTCTCCGGAGAAAATAAGGCGATAGGCATCCCACGAAAACGTGTCCGGAAACAGCGAATATCCGTGCTTAATTACCGAAGATTCGCCGGAGACCGAGACCATGATCGTCAGAATAAACGGAATGGTCGTAAAAGCGCAAAAGGCGACGGCGATCAGATGAAATAAGACCTGAGAAAACGAGTACCTTCGTTTTTGGATGTGCATAAGATCCTTCCTCCAGTTAGAACAGCGCGTTATCGTTGTTGATTTTTTTGACGGCCCAGTTGCAGCCTAGCACGAACAGGAATCCGCAGACCGATTGGTAGAGGCCTACCGCCGCAGGCATGCTGATGTCGCCGACGTTTTTGACTGCGCGGAAGACGTACGTATCGATGACATCCGTCGTTTCATACAGCAGCCCGTTATCGCCCACGATCGAATAAATCGTTTGAAAGTCTCCGTAGAAAATTTTCCCGACTGCCAGCAGCGTGACGATCGTGATGGTCGGCACAAGCAGCGGCAGCGTAATGTGGCGGATGCTTTGCCAGCGGTTTGCGCCGTCGAGCGCGGCCGCCTCGTACAATTCGTCGTCGATGCCAACGATCGTGGCCAGATACAAAATGACGGCATACCCGGTATTTTTCCAAACGTAGACCCCGACGAGGATGGCTACCCAATACCCCGGAGCGGAATACCAGTCGACCGGCGCCAGGCGCAGCAGATCCCTCAACTGGTTCACCAGCCCGTATTTGGAGCTGAACATCAGATACACGAAGTTGCCGACGACGACCGCCGAAAAAAAGTAAGGCAGAAACATCAGGCTTTGGTACGTTCGGCGAAAAAAGCTTTTGCGGATCTCGTTCAGCAAAATCGCAAAGCCGACAGCGATCACCGTGCCGAAAACAATATAGTTGGCGTTGATAAACAGCGTATTGAACGTCGTTCTCCACGCATAATCGCCATGGAAATAAAAAGCGAAATTTTGCAGTCCCGCCCACGGGCTTCCGAAAATGCCGTCCTTGAAGTTGTAATCCTTGAACGCAATCAGAATCCCGGGCAGCGGCAAATAACAGAACACCAGGAAATACAGCAGTCCCGGCAACGCCATGAGGTAATACCATCCGTTGCTTCGCAGTTCCTTGAACATGCCCTTCATACCATCGAATCGCTCCCCAAACATAAATTTTCGCTTTTGTAAGCGTTGTCAAATTCGATCATAGGAGGTTTGCCCCGGAAAGGAAATTTCACTTTGTTAAGATGATATAAAAAATTTACGAAACGCCCCTTTAAATTTTTAATCGGATGCGGATTTTTGCCGTTTGTCAGGGAAAACGCCACTATTTCGCTTTAACGGCCGGGGGAGTCGCCCCTCTTCTTGCCATTACTGTTCCACAAAAAAACCGCCTTAAATTTTTAAGGCGGGCCAATCTTTATGGCATGCGATTACGCAAAAATCGATCTTTTCGTTAAAAAATATGATTTTCGCGAAAAATAATGGCTTCTGACCGGTTCTTAACCGGCTTCAAGCGGCATTCAGCGTCGTAAAATCACTTCCGCTTCGGCAGCCGCCTCCATCTGCATTTCGGCGATCAGCGCGAGTTTGCCGCACTGCGGCGATGTTGAATCCTGCTTCAGCTTTTGCAGCAGCTTGGGTACCTCCCATACGGAACGCAGCGCGAAAGCCGCCAGAAAACCGAAACGGGGAAGCATTTCATCGCCATGCCAGCCTGCCTCTCGCAGCCCTTCAATATAGGAGGAGAGAAACTGTTCGCGCAAGTCCCTGCCTGACTCCGGCTGAATTTGCCCTCTGCTGACGGATAATCCGAAAAAGCGGCCCAAATCTTCCCCGACGCCGGAGATGCTGGCAAACTGCCAATCGATCAACGCCAGACTCCCTGCGCGCAAGCGATTGCGACTGAACAAAATGTTGGCTTCATAATAATCCTGATGCGAAAACGTTCTGGGCAGACGCTCCAGCGCATCGATCCACTCGGGTAGGGAGGTTTCCAGCGCCGCGAACTTGTCCAGCAGGGAAGCTAATCCATGGCGGGATACCGCCGGATCACGGGCTATTGGTTCAACATTCAAGGATCGGTATTTCTGGCATTCCCGGATCCATGACCGCATCCAGCCGCGGTTGATCCACGGATATTCAGGCAGCGCCTTTCCGAGGAGATAGACGGCATGAAACGCTCCCAGCTTTTTCGCTGCAAACGCATAGTCCTCCAGTTCCCATCCCTGGGACTCATGCGGCATCTCCTCAAGCCACAACCATACGGATCCGTCAGCCTGTTCATCGATCCCGTAACATGCCGCCTGAAAACCTTCCGGCAAATGTTCCAGCAAACCTGACTCGTAAACCATCGCTTCGCGGCGCCAATAATTGTAGTGCGAAGGGTCGCTCCGATTCGGGTCGGCCAACACGATTTTAAGGATGACGGTCCATTCGTGAACCGTTCCTTTGAACTCATTGGTACCGGAGACGCGGTATACCCCGTCGGTCACGAAATTACGGGCCTTCGGCCCGATTGGTTCGCAAGTCCAACGGATCATCGCCCCCTCTTCGGTTTGGAGGATACGCTTCGAAATGCCGGTCAGCCGTTTTTCGTCGATTTGGGAATGTACACTTTCAGTGATCATTAAAATAAGATCCTCCTTAAAGGGCATTATATCGCCCCTCCCCGTCAGGGCCCGCATGAATGGAACCAACGTGCATGGTTTTGCGCCAATAAGGCCTGTCTAACCCCATTTTCCCCGTCTATCCCTATGCAACGCCTCCATGATGTATCGTTACGATATAATCTACCACACCTTCCATGACGTTCCAATGCCAAAAACATCGGATGCTTGCTGCCGCCGCAGGCCCCATGAGGCTTGCATTTTTGCACCGTATCGTTTAACTTAATGTTCGAACTGGATAAAGGTAAGATTTTCCCAGCCCAACCAGCATGTTAAGGAGTTATAACTATCCATGACCAAGTCGCGCATTGTACTTCGATGTTTAGCCCTGTTTTTCCTTATCGCCCTGTTACCGGCGTGCAGCGTTGCCAAAAAACAAATCGTTCCGCAAGACGTCGGGCCGGAAGCCCTATTGCACGGTTTGTATGAAAGGGAGTCCATCCAATCGGTCAAATCCGTATCGACCCTGCCTTTGCATGAGATTTCGGAAATCGATACAAACATGAATCTTTATTACCAATACGCTTTTTTGGTCAAGGGAGCCGTCAATCAGGAAAACAATCCCGTTCCGGATCAGCTCTATGTCATCGCCGCCGTCGAAAACCGGAGGGAAGATCGGGAAGTCAGCATTGAAGATTTCGAAGGAAACATCAACGGGGAAATCGTGAACATGGCTCCGCGTCATCATACCTTTGACGTTAACGTCTGTTACGGAAAGACCAAATCCGAATGCGATCCTAAAAAAAATCCTCCCTATCAAGTGCATAGCATCTATTTTGACCTGGATCAATTCAAGTCCTTTAAGCCAAAGCAGGAAAACATCGTGGATATCAGCGTCAGTTACGCTTTGGGGGCGAGCAAAAAAGAACTTCGCCAACAATTTTTGAGCGATTCCGGACTGCAGAATATCGGAGAAGAAAGCGTCACGCTTCAACTGCCGGCGGATTTTTATTAACGGCCTTTTTAAGTTCCTTGCGCAGCAGGATCTGGATGCTTTGATGAAATCGTCCGTAAATTCGCTGCTGCTTTTAAAATTCCATTTTATTCATGAAGCCGGT
This sequence comes from Paenibacillus cookii, assembly GCF_018333375.1. Classification (GTDB taxonomy): domain Bacteria; phylum Bacillota; class Bacilli; order Paenibacillales; family Paenibacillaceae; genus Paenibacillus_AQ; species Paenibacillus_AQ cookii. The sequence continues at coordinate 38,493 of NZ_BORW01000016.1, read as the reverse complement.
TGATTATAATCATGTCATGAGCTAATTGGAAAGGAAGTGTCCTATGAGCAAAACGACCCGAGTGCCTTTGACCGCGCTGGCGTCGGTTTTGAATCTCTTCCCCCCTGACGGGCGGGTTTGGTACAAGAAAAAAAGAAACATCCTACGGATGGCCCTCATCGCGTTCTGCTTGATCGGCATGCTGGTCGTATGCTTCAAATACGGAGGCAACGTGCGCAAGCATTTATGGATCGGCATCGGGGGATACAGCGGCGTACTGTTTTTCTTCAGTTTTTTTCCTACATATGTCTTTTATCGAATCCGCCGCCGGCAGGCAGGCCCGACCAAAGCGGATCTCGTTTTCATGGCGTTCCTCTTCCTGCTGTCCTTCTACCCGCTGATCATGCTCGGAATGGTAACGGCAGATATCGTGCAGGGCCCGATCGTCAAAGTGATCCATGTGGAGGAAAAATGGGATCCGAAACGCGGCGGGGACATGGTGAAAACAAGCGAGGGCACGCAATACGAGATTGCCGACCGCAAGATCAATATGAGAGAAGGCGGCACCTACCGCGTCAAAGTGTTGAAGCATTCCAAGCTGATCCTGGAAGCGAAGAGACAGCGCTAAAAAGCGCGTCAGCCAATCCCGGCGGCTCTTCTTTTTACCCTTTTTCCACAAAATGATGGTCAAAATAAGCTTTAAAACTCGGATACAACAACACAAGATGCTCTTGGAGCTGCTTCCGATCCGTATGTACTTCGTCCAACCCGAACAAAATGTCGTGGTCGATTTCGTAAATCGCCTGTTGATCTTCGTCCGGTCCGCTGCCCACGTCGATGCACCAAATGCATCCGTACTCCGCATCCCATGTGAATGGAAGATAACCAATCCTGCAGAGCAGCGGGTTGTACATGTCCCGGATGTTTTTCAAAGGCTCGTTCGTATCCTGCTCCGGAATATCGTCGAAATAGTGATGATAAGTGGAGATGAAGGCTTTGTACCATTCCGGAAACGTCAGGCCGCATCCATACGCAAAACCCGTCCTCCCCAACCTTGCTGTGCCGGTCATAATAAGCTTCAAATCCTGATTTGATGTAGTCTCGTATATTCATCGCGGGTTCCCCTTCAATATGAAAAAGTCCGAACTTCAAATGCTGCAGCCTTTAGCCGCTCCGGTTCGTATTTTTATGGTAACCCAAGCCGGCAATCCAAAGAAACCCCTAAAAGACAAAAAATAAAAAGCCGCTGGAAAGCGGCTTTTCGTTAAACATGACTAAACGGTATAAGCTATGCTTCCTCCCCTTGTCCGCCCGCAAGAATTCAGGAAGATATTTTCCGCCGCAGCCATGCGACAGCCACAAGGAGAAGCGGAACCAGGACGAGCACGATCACCGACGAACCTGTCCCTCCCGTAGGGAAATAGTGGAGCATTTGCTGGAAGTTTTTTGCGACCCATATGCTAAACACCGAGATCAGCAGACCGACCGGAAAAACAAGCGGACGATAATCCTTGATGTTTAGCCACTCGGCAAGATTCAGGGACAGCGAGTAATACCACATCGAAATTTGCACGAAACCGCCGAGAATCCACAAGGCCATCACGATCGCTTCCACGTGCGAGAAAAAGTCGGAAATGCTGATATACCGGGAAGCCGACAGAAAAGGAAACGTCAAATTAGCCGTAGTTTCCCCGAACAAAAACAGGCAGGTAAAGTTGGTGATCACCATCGTAAGCATCATGAGAAATACGGCGAATAGCCCTCCTTTAACCCCTTTGTCCCCCTTCCGGACCGACGGATAAAAAGACGTGATCAGCAAAAATTCCATAAACCAGACCGCAGGCTCCAAGGAGCCTTTCAGCGAAGGGAGCACCCCCATTCCGAAGACCGGAAGCATGTTCAAAACGTTGTACTCGGGCAGAAGGAACAAAAAAATGGCCGCGACGAACAAAAAGAATATCGGCGCAAAAATCATCGCAAACCTCCCGATGACTTCCACGCCCGAACGCACGGCAAACGAGGACGTGGCCACGATGGAGCCGATGATCACGGTCAGCGGCGTCTGCGAGAGAAAAGCCTGCACGATAAACTCGGCATATTCCCTCGTAATCAATCCGATCGCATCGATCTGGAAAAACAGGAGCATGAATCCGAGCACGCTCCCGAGCCACTTGCCAAACACGCGGTTCAAATGGCAGATGATCGTTTCCCCCGGATAATATCGGTTCATGATCCACGCAAGCCCCACGCATAGGAAACCAAACACCGAGCCGATGATAGGCGACAACCACATATCCTGCTTCGCATACATGGCCGTGAATGACGGTACGACGAGAATCGAGGTGCCGCCGATCATCAAATACATCATTAAACCCAATTGGATGTTCGAGATTTTTTCCTTCTCCATCGTTTCCGTCCCCTCCTATCCTTCTGGATAAAAGATGCTCCAGATCGGTTTCGTCACGTAATTGATGAATTCGGTCGGACCGGGAAGGCGGGGGAACCACATCAAAGCAATCGCCAATGCCCACCCGGCCGAGGCCAATACCGTAAAAGCCGCCTTTTCTTTCTTGTTTTCGGGGCGAAATCTCGGATATTCGTAAAAAAACATCAGCAAAACCAGCAGGGTAACCCCCAAGTTTTTCAAAATAATCATCGAGTTCCCCCTTATTTATAACTTTTTCCGGAAAATCCCGGCGATAGAATTTTGACTCGGGATTCGGTGCGAACGTTGACGTTAGGAAAAATTTCATCCCAGCGCCGCTGCTCCTTCAGCCATACCTTGGGATATTTCCTCCAAAAAGCGTCCGAAGCTCCGAATATGTCGGCACCCGTTTCCCTTTGAATGAGCCGGAACGTTTCTGCCACCCGTTTTTCGATTTCCTTGTTCAGTTGCTCTTCCACGCCGCGCAGCTCCTGCGGTTTCGTCACGTTGACGCGGGTTTCGTTTTGCAGGATGCTTGCTTCCGCATCAAAACGGACGATGATGCTCCATGAATGACCGCGGATTACGGGAATGAGGGACGTTCGGCCTTTGACGATCCGCACGGTCATCATGCCTTCATCCTTCCCACGGTTGCCGCTAACGGGAAAAGTGACATTGGTCCTCTTCAGTTTGTTCCGGATCAGCTGCGTTTCGCGTTTGACCTTATCGCCGAATGTTCCCGTCAGTTTCCCATCCTTAAGCACGGCCGCTCCGGTGATGTATGGAAAGGTGTTTCCTTCGGGTTCCACTCTTTTATCCACCAGCGGAACGACGGCCGCTTTGGATCTTCCCGTAAGCATCTCGCTCAAATCTTTAAGCGAAACGCCCATTCCGAACGGCAAAATAGCCATCTCGCGCAGCGTCTCCGCAACATCCCTTTCGACCTTCGGAATGATTTTCAAAATTTCTTTCGCATCCCCCTTGCTCACGAAAACGTAAGCGCGCTCGCGCGGCTGCGGGTGGCGGAAAATAAAATCCATTTGATTCAGGATGCCTTGGCGCGCAAGTTTCTCGCCAAAAATAAACACCTCGCCGTGTCCCCAAAAAACCTTTCGCGGCATCTGTTCCTGCAGCTTGGCCGCCGCATCGGCAAAATCGGTTCCTGTGGCGCTTTGCACGATAATCGAGTTGTTTCCTCCCGAGCCTCCGCCCATTAAGCTGTTGCTTCCCCCTTCGCCGCTAGATTGGTTGGGCGTAAAAACCTGCACGGAAAGTTCCACGTTTCCATTTTCGGCGAGATCCAGCCCTGCCGCCATAATCAGTCCAAGATCGTTGACTTCCGTCCGGTCCCAGCACCCTCCGATCAGAGGCAGTATGCAGAGTAAAAAGCAGGTCATGCCGAATTTTCGGAGCAGCCTCATGTTTTGTTCCCTCCATCGGGGGGACCCGGACGTTGATGGGAGCCTTGCCGGTACCGGTTCCAGAATCCCGTTTTCGGTCTTCTGTTCATTTTCCAAAACGGTGCCCGGACGCTGACATCCTTCAACTGGTTCCAATGGGTGACGGTGGCGAACGAAGTATACGGCACGCCAAACGACCGCAGCGAGAAGAGATGAGTCAAAATAAGCGCAAATCCCATCATCAAACCAAAAAAGCCGAGCGTTCCTGCCAAGAGCATCATCGGAAATCTCAGCAGCCGGATGGTTATGCCAAGGGTGAAATGCGGAATCAAAAAGGAGGCAATGCCGGTGATTGCAACGACCATCACCATCGGGGAAGAAACGAGGCCCGCCGCAATCGCAGCTTGTCCGATGACGAGCGCCCCCACGATGCTGACCGCCGAACCGATCTGTTTGGGCAGCCTCACTCCCGCTTCACGGAGCGCTTCGAACGTAATCTCCATCAGCAGGGCTTCGACAAGCGCCGGAAAAGGAATTTGTTCCCGCGATTTCGTCATGTTCAACAGCAGCGTGGTCGGAATCATCTCCTGATGAAACGTGACGACGGCCACATAAAAAGAAGGGCCGATTAAAGCAATAAGGGAAAACAGATAACGGAGCCACCGGATCGCGGAGCCGATATAATAACGTTGGTAATAATCTTCGGGCGAATGCAAAAACGTAAAGATCGACGTCGGCATGACCAGGACGATCGGAGTCCCTTCAACCAGGACCGCCGCCCTTCCTTCAAGCAGATTGGCCGCCACGACATCCGGACGTTCGGTCGTTTGCATTTGGGGAAACGGCGAATACGGATTGTCTTCAATGAGTTCCTCAATGTTCCCGCTCTCCAATATTCCGTCGACGTCGATTCGTCCCAGTCTCGCTTCGATTTCTTTAATCAGCGCCGGATCTACGATATCGTTCAGGTAAGCGATCACGACCTCCGTTTGGGAATAACGCCCGATCCGCATCGATTTCATCTTCAGCGCCGGCGTTTTCAGCTTTCGGCGAATCAGGGAAACATTGTCGATCAGCGTCTCGACGAATCCTTCGCGCGGGCCCCGTACGACCGATTCGGCCTCCGGTTCGGTGATGGAACGTTTTTCCCACTTGGCCAATGAAAACGAGAGCGCTTGATCCTCATCTTCCATCAGCAGAACCGGATTTCCGTTTCCAATCTCCATGATCAGTTGATCAAGCGTTGCTGCCTTGGCGAACGACGATACGGGCAAACATTCGCATAATGCGCCAAGTCCCCCCTCTTGGTCCTTCATCTTTCGCAGCGCCGGCTCCAGAACAAACTGATTCAGTTGATCGCTGTCGGTCAAGCCCGTCAAATAGATGACGGCCGCTGCCTTCTCGCCGCATTGGAGATGGTGAAATACGACATCATAACTATCTGCGTACAACGCTTTGATCCGATCGAGATTTTCCGTCAATCGCGGCGAAATTGCAGATTCGCTATCGTTGTTCATGTTCACGCCTCCCGGGAAATCATTCGTTAACGCATAGGAAAAAATCTGGTTTTCGGTTAGTATGTTCCTCCGGACTTGAGAAAATACGGAAATATTGCGTTTTTTTCTCTGTTCAGGCTGCCCCGGCGACGGCTATGATTCGCCATGTACTACGTGCGAGTGCTGGAACTAAAAAAGCATCCGGCGCGCGCAAGGCGTCCGGATGCCGGTTGAAACGGTCGTAAGACGTGGTTTTTTCGTTTAGTGCTTTTAATATCCGGCGCATATTTCGTCGCGCAGCCGGTAAAAATCCTGCAGCTGATCCTGCTCGTACGCATACCCGGCACGAATCAGCAAATCTTCCCTGCAGCGCGCGGCGACCAGCTGAAGCCCTACCGGAAGTCCTTCGCTCGTCAGACCGTTCGGGATGGACAGGGCAGGCAGCTCCGCCATATTGAATATGCCGGTGTAGCGGGTCATGGCATCAAAAATGCTTTCCTTGTACGACCCGATCTGGACCTCGTCCACGCCGATTTTTCTTGCCGGAATCGGTATGGTCGGCGTGGCGAGCACATCGATGTTTTCCCTGAACAGTTGATCGAATTTCTTCATATAGAATTCCTTCATCTTCAGCGCTTCAATATATTGTAGCGCGGTGATATCCCGCGAAGATTCAAGGAAAGCTCTCGCGTCAGCCCCGTACTGCGACAGGCAGCATTCCATCCTGGATTTGTGGACGTATCCTGCTTCGGACGCCGCGATCGTTAGCGAGACGTCGGCGTTGCCCGCAACAAACGACACGTCCGTATCGATCAGGATTGCGCCAAGCGCCTCCAGCGCTTCCAGGGATTTAACATACAGCGCATACGTTTCGGCTTCGATATGCTCGTTGAAATAACTTGTGGGCACGCCGATCCGAAGTCCCCGGATATCCTGCTTAAGGTACGGCAGATAAGACTGCTTTGCCATGGCCCCCGCAAGGATGGCCATATCCGTCATATTGGCGGTCAGCGGACCTACATGATCCAGCGTCCATGAAACGTTAAAGACTCCCTTGGCGGGAACCTTGCCATACGTCGGTTTCAATCCGACGACCCCGCATGATGCAGCCGGAATCCGCACGGAACCGCCGGTATCCGTTCCGACCGAGGCAACCGCCAAGTCGGCGGCCACGGCCGCTCCCGATCCGCCGCTCGAACCCCCGGGCGTGTATTCCGTTTTCCATGGATTATGGACGGGACCGTAGTGGGGATTGTTGGAGGTTACGCCCAGGGCGTATTCATGCATATTGTTTTTTCCGAGGAGAATGGAATCCTCCCGGTAAAGCCGCTGAACGATTGCCGCGTTTTTATCGGGAACATGATTCGCATCGATCGAAGATCCGTAAGTCGTGCGGATGCCTTTGGTGTCAATGTTGTCTTTATACGAAAGCGGAATGCCGTAGAGCAGCCCCGTCTGTTCGCCCGCGTTTTCTTTGGCCTCGGCCATCCGCGCCTCTTTGACCGCTCTTTGCTTCGCCACCGTGATATAGGTGTTCAGTTCGGGGTCCATGCATTTGATTCGTTTCAAATAATGTTTCGTTATTTCCAGGGGCGTAAACGAATGGTCCGCATAACCCGCCTGCAGTTCTTGTATTGATTTTCTGCCCATGACCTTTGTCTCCCTTCAATCCAAAATAAGGATAGAAAAAAGCCGATCCAATCCGGCTTTTTCCAGCGTCCCTATCAATTTATGCCGGATTTGATAGATTGGTATGGGGAAAAACTCATACATACGGAAAAAGGCTGGACCTCTCTTTCGAGAGGAACCGCCTGCGCAGGTCTGTCGATTGGAATGTAACGTTCCCGCTCGGTGCTTCCGACGGCAAAAAACCGCACATCAAATCGCGATACGCTCCAGAACGCGGCCGGCGAAAGCGAATAATCGCTTCCCAAGGTGCATGGACCAATCCATCATATGACCAATAGCCAGCGACAGGCAGCCTAATACCATGACGACCAAAAGGACGTTCAACCATATCTCATTTTTCTGTTTCTCTTCCATCGTAGTCACCTTCATGTCAAAAAATATGAATCTCGCCTTGCAAAAATGGATGTTGAGGCAACCATGGGCAAGACGATCGGAATGATTCTGAGCCCTAGTATAAAAGATCCTGCCGGTTTTCCCTATTGATTTGGCTTACGCCAACCTTACAGCCTTGTAAGCCATGCCCGCGGTAAAAAACATCTATAATCGATTTCTCCCCCTCACCGCCCGGCCATCACGGGTAAAATAAGGAGCAATAAAACAAACGGAGGCGATTGTCAATGCGGCAACTCAAAAATTCAACTCATTCGAAAGGACCATTTAACATGAGGAAATCGAGGTTTAAACGATATGAAAATCATCAATATTGGGGTGTTGGCCCATGTTGACGCCGGCAAAACGACGCTGACGGAGCAGATCCTGTACCAAACGGGGGTCAAGGAGCGCGCCGGGTCCGTCGACCAGGGCGATACGACGACCGATTCGCTGGAAATCGAACGGAGAAGAGGGATTACGGTCAAATCCGCAGCGGTATCTTTTGATGTGGACGGCTTGAAAGTCAATTTGATCGATACGCCGGGGCACGCCGATTTTATTTCGGAAGTCGAGCATGCTTTAAGCGTGCTGGACGGGGTCATACTCGTCATCTCCGCGGTGGAGGGCGTTCAGGCGCAGACGAGGGTACTCATGCAAACGTTAAAAGAGCTGTGCATACCGACGCTCTTATTCATGAACAAAATCGACCGCCGGGGCGCGAATTATGGGCAAGTGCGGACCCTGATCCAAGACCTGTTGGATCCCCATATCTGCGACATGACGGTCACGGAAAACGAAGGATCCGAAAACGCCGGAGTTCTCCCTGCGGATCCGGTATCCGCAGGATGGCTGGAAACGCTGGCCCTTCAGGACGACGAGCTGCTGCGGATGTATGCGGAGGACATCCCGGTTTCGGCAGACAGGCTGTATGAAGAATTGATCCGGCAAACCAAGGCAGGAAAAGCCTATCCTTTATTCGCCGGTTCTGCGGCCAAAGGCATTGGGGTCGATCGGCTGCTGTCCTGTCTGGGCGATTTCATTCCGACAAGCGGATCGGCCGTGCTTTCAACTGCCGAAGACCTTCCGCCGCTGTCGGGGTTCGTGTTTAAAGTGATCAAAGATTCGTCCGACGAACAAGCTGCTTACGTCCGGTTATTCGCGGGCCGGCTTCGGCTGCGGGATGAAGTTCGGGTCATTTCCAGGGCCGGGCACATCCGATCCTTGAAGGTCAAGCAGCTGTACGCCTTGCAAGCCGGGAAAAAAACAGCGGCCGGCTGCATCGAAGCGGGGGACATCGCCGTGCTTCCCGGAAGCGAATTGCACATAGGCGATGTGATCGGCTTCCGTTCCGACCGAATCAAGGACTTTGCCTTCCATAAACCGCCGATCCAGGTCCAGGTACTTGCCGAAAAAAGGAACATTCGGCGATGCTTCATCAGGCGCTCAGCAGGCTGACCGTCGAGGATCCTTATTTGGAATACCAACACGATCAGTACGCCAACGAGCATACGATCCGGGTATTCGGCAGGGTTCAACAGGAAGTGCTGGCCGATACCATCCGGGAGCAATACGGGATACAGGTGACTTTTTCCCCGCCAAAAGTGCTGTGCATCGAAAAACCGGCCGGTGTAGGGGAATCCGCGGAAATGATGGGGGATCCGGGCAATCTCTTTTGGGCCACCGTCGGTTTCACAGTCGAGCCGGGAACATCCGGCAGCGGGATCACCTATTCCTTGGCGGTTGAATTGGGGTCCCTTCCCCTTTCTTTTCAGAAGGCTATCCGGGAGACGGTTGAGGAAACGTTGAAAGAAGGTTTGTACGGTTGGCCCGTCACCGATATCGCCGTTACTTTGACGCATACCGGATACGCCAGCCCGGTATCTACGGCCAAGGATTTCCGGAGATTGGCCCCGCTCGTGTTGATGGACGCGTTGTCCAAAGCGGGGACGGCCGTTTTCGAACCTGTGAACGCCGTTCACTTGGTCGTGCCGGAGACCGCTTTAAGCAAAGTGATCACGCGGCTTGCGCAGCTTGAAGGCTCATTTCATGAGCCGGAGCTTCAAGGGACGGCGGTCCGTTTGAACGGGACCATTCCGGTGCGTACGGCCGACCGGCTGCAGACGGAGCTGAGCTCGTTAACCAACGGCGAAGGCCTGCTGTCGATGAAGCCGGGCGGATACGCGGAAGTCCGGTCCGCTTATCCGGAAAATGAACGCAGACGGTTGAATCCTTTGAACCGAGGGGAATACTTGCTGCGCTTGAACAAGATTCTGTAAATCCATAAAAAAAGAGTCCCGGTTCGCCGCCTTAGGCAATCGAGACTCTTTTTTCTTTGCAACTTTGGGATCAACCGATCGTTTTCTCCATGACATAATCGTCCATCACAAAACCGTTCCCGATGTCCGCTACCTGGGTCTTGACGGTTTCGAAGCCTTTTTTGTTGTACACGGCGATGGCCGAATGATTATGCCGGTTGACCGTCAACCAGATCGAGGCCAATTTTCGCTCTTTGCAGCGCCCGGTCAGTTGTTCCATCGCTTGGCTGGCATATCCTTTTCCCCGCTCTTCCTTGCGGATGTAGAATTTGCTCAGGAACAGCTTGCCTTCATCCTCTCTGACGGCCAAATAGCCGACGTTCCGGCTCTCTGCTTTCATGACGTAATATTCATATCCTTGCCTTTTGATTTGCTCCGTCATGGCCGGAGCGAATTGGAATTTCTCCACCATATATGCGATTTGTTCCTTCGAGATAATGCTTACGAAATACTCGAACCAAATTTGCGATGCCATTTCAGCGACGGTTGCGATTTCGTTCTCCGTTTCCACTTTGGCCAGCATCAAGTCCATAACCTTCCCCTCCTGTGTTTGCGCATGGCAAAAGGAAAAGGCCAGCCGATCGAAAATCCGTCGGCTGACCTCCTTTCTATTCGTCCAGCAAAGCTGCCTGACGTTTGTAATGATCTTCGACGACCATGCATGCCATCGCCTCGATCACCGGCACGACGCGCGGACAGATGCACGGATCATGTCTGCCGATCGTTTGAATCTCCCTTTCGTTCCCTTCCACGTCCACGGTCCGCTGCGGAGCGGAGATCGACGACGTCGGCTTGACGGCCACCCGGAACACGATCTCTTCCCCCGTGCTGATGCCGCCGATGATGCCTCCCGCGTTGTTGGTGAGGAAACCGCTCGCGTCCATCTGGTCGTTGTGTTCGCTGCCCCGCATCGCGGCCGCCTGAAAACCGGCGCCGAATTCGATGCCTTTGATCGCCCCGATCGACAGCATGGCTTTGGCCAGCTCCGCATCCAGCTTGTCGAACACGGGCTCTCCGAGTCCAGGCGCGACGCCGCGAATGCGGCATTCGACGATGCCGCCGCAGCTGTCGCCTTCGGCCGACAACCGTTCGATAAGTTCGATCATGCGTTCGGCCGCCGCCGGATCGCATGCGCGCACCGCGTTGCGTTCAATGGCGCTTTCATCGAAAACGTCGCATTGGATGCCGCCGATCTCGGTCGTGTAGGCCACGACCGAAACGCCCCGACGTTCCAGCAATTTCCGCGCCACGGCGCCCGCGGCCACCCGGCCTGCCGTTTCTCTGCCCGAAGCTCTGCCGCTGCCGCGGTAGTCGCGGATCCCGTATTTTTTGTCGTAGGTGAAATCCGCATGTCCCGGTCTGTACATGGATTTGATGTCATCGTACGCCGAAGGGCGCATGTCCGTGTTGTTCAACAAAATGCACAGCGGCGTGCCGGTCGTGCGTCCCTCGAATATTCCGGATACGATCCGGATTTTGTCATATTCCTTGCGCGGCGTCGTAACGGAGGATTGCCCCGGCTTTCTCCGATCCATCTGAACCTGAATGTATGCTTCGTCCAGCTCGACCCCCGGCGTAACGCCTTCCACGATGACGCCTACCGCCTCCCCGTGGGATTCTCCGAACGTGGTCATTTTTAATCGTTCTCCAAACGTGCTTCCTGCCATATCGATTCCTCCATGTTGTTGGGATTCCTTTTTATATAGTTTAGCGTTATATTTGAAATAAATGAAATTGCAATTTTCCCTGTTTGACATAGAGAGGATTGATATCAAATGGTCATCAATACCGAATGGTACCGCATCTTCCTTCATGCTGCCGAACATTCCAACCTTACCAAAGCGGCTCAAACCTTGCATATGACGCAGCCTTCCGTTAGTTACGCCATCAAGCAGCTGGAAGAAGCGCTCGGGGTCGCTTTGTTCGACCGGCTGTCGAAGGGCGTGCGGCTGACCCAGGAAGGCCATGCCTTGTACCTGCACGTGAGACAGGCTTTTGCTGAACTGGATTCCGCGGAGCGGCACATGAAGAAGCTGAAGGGCTTCAGCGAAGGAAGGCTGCGCATCGGCGCAAACGGAGCGATCATCAAGGATTTCCTCCTGCCGTCGCTCGACGTTTACCATGCCCGATATCCGCATGTGCGAATCCAGATGTCCCAGGAAAAAACGAGCCGGATATTGGAGCGCCTGAAAAACGGTTCGCTCGATCTCGGGTTCGTCCATCTCCCGATTTCGGACGACGAGATCATGATCCATTCCACCCAAGCCTCCCCGTATTGCGCGGTGGCAGGCACCGCCTTTGCCGATTGGGCCCGGCAGCCTCTATCGGCGGCAACGCTAACCAAGCTTCCTTTGTTGATGTTATCTCCCGACAGTTCGACCCGCTCTTTTATCGAAGGATGGTTTCGATCGCAGGGATTTGAAGCGGAAGCCGATTTCGAGTTAACCAATTTGGACATGCTGGCCGAGTTTGCAAGGCGCGGGTACGGGGTTGCTTTTTTGCCCCGAACGTTTGTCGCTTCCGATATCGCGGACGGTTCCCTGCTGGAACTTGTCACGGAAATCCCCTTGCCCGACCGGCGGATCGGCATCGCGGTCCCGAAGGCCCTGACCCCGTCGTTGGCCGCAGGGGCGTTTTTGGAGCTGCTTCAGGACAAAAAAGACCGGGCTTAAGGTAAACAAACTTCAGATTCGAAAGAAAAACAGGAGGATGACCCGCGCTAACGGGGCTGTCCTCCTGTTTTTAACATGTTCCGATCTTTACCGTGTTTTCACGTCCAGGATGATTTTCCCGATATTCCGGTTGCCCAGCATATGCTCGTGCGCTTCCTCCGCTTTTTCCAAAGGAAAGGACGTATCGACGACGGGCAGAATCTCCCTTTTTTCGAAATAAGGCAGCACCGCCTGGTAAAAATCCCGCGTCAACCGTGCTTTGTAATCGTCGTCCCGCGGCGTCAGCAGCGTTCCCGTCACCTCGATCATTTTGGACATCAGCGGAAACAAGTCCACCTTCTCGACGGTGCTGCCTCCCAAAATGCCGATCAGCACCCAGCGGCCGCCTTTTTTGATGCTGTTCAAATTCCGGGTCCAGTAATCCGCTCCGACGAAATCAAGGATGACATCGGCCCCTTGGCCCTCCGTGGCCTTCAGCACTTCCTCGTCAAAGTTTTGCTCTTTATAGTTGATAAGGACGTCGGCACCAAGCTTTTGGCAAAAATCAAGCTTTTGCCGGCTGCCGGCCGTCACGATGACTTTGGCGTTGCGCAGCTTTTTCGCGAGTTGAATCGCCGCCGTGCCCACCCCGCTTGCGCCGGCATGAATTAATACCGATTCGTTCTCCCGGAGCTTTCCGATCCAAAACAGCGTTTGATAAGCCGTCAGGAACACCTCCGGGATCGCGGCCGCTTCCGCGAACGTGAAGGATTCCGGAATTTTCATCGCCCGATCCGCGGGCATAACGGCATATTCCGCATAACCTCCCCCATTGACCAACCCCATGACGCGGTCGCCGGCTTTAAATCCGGTATCGCCGCTTGCCTCTGCGACCGTTCCGGCGACTTCAACGCCTAAAATGGGATGAGTCATATAACCCGCCTTCCCCTGCCGGTTAACGATATCGGTCCGGTTGACCGCTGCAGCATGCACTTGGATCAGCAGTTCGCCCGCAGCCGGGCGCGGAATTTCCACTTCTTTCATTTCGAGCGAACGACGCTCGTCCGATCGATTGACCGTGACACCTAACATGGCATAGCCTCCTGCGTTTTAGCGTGATGTATATGAGATTATGATCGCCAAGATGGCCGATTCTATGACCCGTACCTTTTTTATTATAGTGCCCGGCTTTTTTTATCACAAACTAGGGCGGCCGGCCGCCGTCGCTGAAGCAGATCAAAATAGTCGTGCCATGATTGACTCCATGTCTTCTATCATGGTTATAAGGAGTTATAGACCGGGGCATAATCAATCGGCAGTCCAGCGCTTGAAGATCAAGCGGCTGGACTGCTTTTTTGGCGTTTTATTGCTTTCGGTACCACGGAAGCCTCGACAGCGGAGCGGCAACTTCCCGTTCGCACGGTCCGATTACGATGCTGCCGTCATCCCCCTGCCACGTTCCGGACGGGAAGACTATTTTACGCGTTACCGCGCCCTTTTTGACTACCGGAGCCACCAAAATATCGTCCCCCAGCATAAATTGATCGCTTACCTGCTCATATCCTTCTTCCGGAAACACATAGGCCAAATGCCTCATGATCGGTTCACCCGTTGCTGCGGCGGACTTGGCCAAAGCCGCGATTTCCTCTCCCATTCGGCAGTGCAAATGCGCCGCTCGAATGCAATGCTCCAAATGCGTCTCATCCAGCACCCTCCACGGCGCGGTAGAAAATTGCATCATCGGGAACAACGCCGAACACTGTGCGTAACGGACGAACAGCTCGGCATCGACTTCAAAATCAGGCAGGATCAAGTCCCCGTACTGCCCGCCGCCGACCATGTCCGGACAATGAAACGCATAACCCGCAAGTCCCTGCGCCAAACCGTTCGGAATCAAGCTGGCCAGGCCGTCGTTTCCCCAGCTGTGGTTTTTGTCGCTGAGCCGCTGCACCAACGGCTGCCCTGCGCATTTCCAGCAAGCCCGGTATTCGTTGAAGGCATATCGCAATCCGATGCGGGCCCAAGCCTCGCATTGGCCGTTCGGCGTCATCGGCTGAGCGCTGACATCATCGGTACGGTAATATTGGGGATCTCCCGCGTCCAATTTAAAACCGTCCACTCCGTAATTATGGATAAGCCGGTCCAGTTCGCCAGTAAACCAATCGACGGCTTCGGGATGCGATCCGTCCAAAACGGCGCTGTACCCGTTCCACCATTCTCTGACGATCGGGCTTCCTGCGGAATTCCGCAGCAAATACCCCCGCTGCCGGAGCATGCGGAACACCTCGCCGTCCGGGCTGATAAAGGGGCAAACCCACAGCATGACGCGGAATCCGAGCTCATGGAGCCGGTCGATCATGCCTCTCGGATCGGGGAAACGGCCCGGGTGGAATTCAAGCGTTCCGTAATCTTCATGCCAATTGTCGTCGATCATCAGAATCCCCGGCGGAAGCCCGTGTTCAAGGATCGCCTCCGCATAGGCTATCACCTTCGCCTGTGTCGGCTCGTAGCTCATTTCCATCCAGGTGTTATACTGGGGAACGTTAAAAAACTGCATGTCCGGATACGTTCCGGATGGCGGGAAATGGTTTCGGGAGGCCTGAAGGAACGCGCCGCGCAAATTCCCTCCGTCCGCTCCGAACGTCAATGTCCCCTTCTCCCCTTCAATGGTTAATTGGCCTTTGGCCAACGCAAAACGGAAGGGCTCATCCGACCAGACATACCTCCCTTTGTTTGAAAGAAGCAGCGGATTCCCCTGATTGTACGCCAGGTCCCCCGACAGATCGCGCCGATGCGGCAGTGCCCCGAAAGGCATATGCGTCCCGTCCTGAACGGCCCCGCCCCACCAGCATTCACCAGGCAATAAAGGAATCGTTATCGTTTCGTTATACATGAATTTCCCTCCTCTTTTCCCGCCGCCTACAAGCTTTTATCGATCGGAAAAGAACGTCCCGACCATGCCCGGCGCGAGGTCCAATCCTGGTCCGGATCGCTCCAGAACGGAGACTCCGCCGGAAGCCCCAGCGGCAAAAAGACAAGGGAACAAAGATATACACTTCCGGTCGAAATGTATAACTCGCCGATTTCCGGCTGGTCGCCGCAAAAGCCGATGTTCAGCCACCCCTGTTCGTCATAAAAACCCGGGGCTTCCGCCATTCGCCGCATGACCGCCGTCAATGCGCAGCGCACTTGGGACGGGGCAAGCTTGTCGGGAAGTTCGCCGCGGAGCGCCATATGGCTTAACGGCTGAAAAGCGCCGAAACGGTACGCCAGCGATCGGCCGATCGGAGGAAACGTCCCTTCCGGCGAAATCAACCTTTCCTGGATCGCCGCATACCGTTTTGTTCTCTGAACGGCCATTTCCTTCCGGGCGGCCCAATCCCCGTATCGATCGCCGACCGTTTCCAGAATATCAAGCAGCATCGGATGAATGACGAACCCGTTGTAATAGTCCCATGCGAACTCCTCCCCGTCCGAATACAGCCCGTCGCCCACGTACCAATGTTCATGCTGCTTTAGCGCATAGTCGATCCGCATCGGGTCCCACTGCTCGCCGAATCGCATACAAAGCTTGCGCCACATTTCGTCGGACTCGGGCGTCCAGTTGATCCCACAGCTCGTTCGGCGCACGCAGAATCGCCTGGGCCAGAAACGCGATGTCGACCAGCGGCTGCTCGCCTTCGGTCAAGTTGACGTAATCCGGGGAATCCGGATCCGTCCCCGCATCGATCGCCATCCGCGCCAACGCCGCGTACCGCTCGCGCAGCTCCCCTTCCGCTCCAGACCGTGCGCCCGATTCAAGCCAAGGAGCCATGCCGGCCAGCAATCGGCCGAGCGCCTCCAAATGCATATACCGAATCCGCGAAGGATCCCCTTTAATCGGCATCACGGTTTTCAACCGTTTTTCGGAAAGCGCATTCAAAACCGGGTCCGCAATGCGGCACAGCGTCTCCACCCAATACTTTCTGCTGTCCAGTACCATATCCAAGTCGCACCTCATTTTTATCGAAATGATGTCATCCCTTGCCAAATCATCTACAACCAAATAACTCATTTCTTCGCGACCCGCCCATTTCCTTTTCTAACTTTAAATTTATTCGACAACAACGCATCAAAAAAATCCCCCGCCGGATTCCTCCGACAGGGGATTTCATTGCAGTTATGGCCGACGCCGGGCACTTCCCCGAACCGTTGAAGGTTCTTGGCACGCTTTTTCGCGCCGGGATATTGCAGGTCGGTATCGCGTTTTTATCCCAACGCTCCATCTTGCTCCGATAACGAATATAACGGCACTTCCCGTTCCTCTTCCGGATTGCCGAGCGGATAGATGCGGGCCGTTTCCGTTTGCTCGTTGACGTGCTGGATGTAGATCTGCGTGCCTTCGCACAGCACGTTTGCCATGACGGGTGACGCAGCGATTTCTTTTGCCCTTTGAACATTCATGCGAAAAGGCCTCCTTGCTTGATCGGTACGCCTTTTACTATGCGCTAAGCCAATAATCGCTATTCGCGTTTTGCCCCTTCGCGGCCGAATATCTCGATCTGGCTCAGCGCCGGGAACGGGGACGGATCATCTGCTTTTATCAGTTCTTTTATCGTGACCCACTCCACGTTGCGCGGCTCAAAAACGATCGTTTGCTTCTTGCGGGTTTTGATCAAATCCGCCGTATGCCGGCTTCCGTCCGAAAATGCCAACGTAGCCCGCTCCCAATAACTGTCGTGCGGGAAATCGGCCCGGATCGTTAACGCGACCTTATCGATTTCGACGAGCCTGCCAAAATGGACGGTAAGCTCCGCATCGGGACGCTGGTTGATTCCCCAGGATTCGAACGGCCACTTTCCGTGCGAAAAGTTCACGCCGTTGCCATTAATCACGTTTCGGGCGGCAAACACGGATTCGCCGCGCGTTTCCACGTTGGCGCAAGCGTGCGGGAAACACGCAACGTTTTCGTGCTGGTCGTACACATTAAGCGCAACATCCTTGTAAGCGCCGATTTCATCTTCCGTTGCCAATCGCACGGTCAACACATGCAATTCGCCCGCAAAGGCTTTAGGGGAATAGGAAAACTTTTTTTCGCCAAACGGTACGGCAAAGCGGTATTCGTTATCCGTTAAATAGACGAAAGCCGGCCCCATGGCATCGTCAAGCTGAAGGATGAGATAAACGTTTTTCGATTCGCTTCGTAAAATGATTTCGTCCCCTGGCTGATAGGCACCCGAATATACGAGTTGGGCTTGGCCGTCATCCGAGCCGGCTGCCTTGACGATCCCGTCGTTGCCGCGAACTTCGAGGGTCATTCGGTTCAATTGGCATCCTCCCCATGTTCATGTTTGCTGTGATCCTTTACCACCATATCACAACTTCCTGAAACTGGGTACTCCCGCTTGGAACATGTCAAGAATCGGACTTTTTAAACGAAAGGCCTTGACGTTTCAACAATGGCGCGGCATCCGTCCCGGCGGGTTGATTCCCCTTCACCTGCTTTAACGTCGCTACGATCAAAAAGCTAACGATCACCAACAAAAGCCATGAACTCACCTTCCCGAGATGGACCAAACTCCACGCTTCGGCCTGATTCGGATATTTCCAAGCTCCAAAAAACGTGGCGATATTTTCGGCGATCCATATAAAAAATCCGATCAGCACGAAGGAAAGCGCGAGCGGCATCCGGTACCGCGTTCCATTGACCTCGTAAACGACCCAGGATTTCCAAAAGACGACGATGACCAGTCCCGACAACCACCAACGAACGTCAATCCAATAATGGTGGGTGAAAAAATTCAAATATATCGACGCCGCCAGGGATACAACCGCCATAAACGGAGGCCACCGGACCAGTTCGACCTTCAGCCTTCTCCATGCCTGGCAAAGATAACTCGCTACGCTTGCGTACATGAATCCGCTGTACAAAGGCACTCCGTAAATTTTGAAATATCCTTCCTCCGGATAGGACCACGAGCCCATATGTACCTTAAAAAGCTCCAGGGCCAGGCCGATCAGGTGGAACAAGGTGATGACTTTCAGTTCATCCCGCGTTTCAAGCCCAGAGCGGACCATCCACCATTGCATCAAAAGACAGATGATGAGCAGCCAGTCATACCGCGGCAGGAAGGGAAGCGGAATGATCTGCGTTAGAGCCAAAGAGGCGAAAATAACGACGGGAAACAAACAGGAAAAGGCCTGCTCCCAACCGAAACGGACGAGTTGCTTTAGTGCTCTCAAAATCCTTCCCCCCCATGCTTGAGTTTAAAAATCTCCTTCGGATGAATCACGGGAGTCTTCGTCGCTCCGGTATTCCAGAATATCTCCTGGCTGACAGTCCAAAGCCTTGCAAATCGCCTCCAAAGTGGATAAACGAATCGCTTTTGCCTTCCCCTTTTTTAATATCGAAAGGTTGGCCATCGTGATCCCGACCCTCTCCGACAGTTCCGTGACGCTCATTTTCCTTTTGGCCAGCATGACGTCAATATTGATGATGATTGCCATAGTTTTCACCTCAGACCGTTAAATCATTTTCAGATTTGATGTCGATCGCTTCTTTGAGCAATTTTTGAAGCACGGCCGCAAACACCGCAATGACCATGGAAGCGAAAGGAACCACCAAGCCGACGAAGATCACGCCCGGGGCGTCGTCCTTCTCCGCAAAGAGATAAAACAGCGGCAGGACCAGCACGTGCAAAATACTGATGGCGATGGCGCAGCGTTTGATGTTCTTCAGAGCCATGACGGCCAAATCGGTGAACGCCTTGCTTTGATCGATGTACTGCAAAAGCTTGAAGGCTTGGTACAAAGCAATGTAAAAAGGAATGGCCGACGCGTAAAAGACGGCGAAAACCAGATATTTGACAAGAGCGAATTCCGGAAGCAACTCCGCCGCAAGCTTCCCTAACTCAGGCACCAAAAAGACGCACAAGGCAAGGATCGGAACTCCAATGAAAAACAGGGCTATTTTCAAAAAAAGCGTTGACACCCGTTGCATAAAAAGCACCTCACTCATTGATTATCAACTTGAATTTAGCATACTATTTATCGTTTTACAATAAATAATTGCCGTTTAGGGTCATGTTTTTGTTGTCATTTAGAAAAAACTCCGTCAGCCGCCCTGCTTGCAAAAGGAAAAAACCGCGGAAGACCGCGGTTTGTCAAAGCGTGCGCGTTTCGCGCCGCATCCTTTGCCATAGTTCATCATCCGTTCATCCACATGACCTTCAACGTTTTTGCCCATGGGGAAAGACGCTCCGTGGAAAGCGATCCTGCGGTGGAATGTCCGTTCAAAAAAGCATCGGTGAAAAAAAACAGCAAGCCCCTAAAATCAGGATGCCTGCTGCTTTGCTATGCCTCTTATTTTGCCTGAATATATCCTTCCGCTTTCAGCAATTCGGCAATCAGTACGGCGCCGCCTGCCGCTCCGCGGAGCGTGTTGTGCGAAAGGCCGACGAATTTGTAATCGTAAATGGAATCCTCGCGCAATCTGCCCACCGAAACGCCCATGCCGCGTTCGATGTCGCGGTCCAGCTTCGTCTGCGGACGGTTTTCTTCTTCAAAATACGTGATGAACTGCTGCGGCGCGCTCGGGAGGCCAAGCTCCTGCGGACGGCCTTTGAACTCGCGCCAGCGCGTGATGATCTCCTCTTTGGACGGTTTGTTTTCAAAGGAGACGAAGACGGTGGCCAAATGTCCGTCCGTGACCGGAACGCGGATACATTGGGTCGTAATGAGCGGCGAGCTTGCCTTGACGATTTCGCCGTTTTGAAGGCTGCCCCAAATGCGCAGCGGCTCCTGCTCGCTTTTTTCCTCTTCGCCCCCGATGTAAGGGATCACGTTGTCGAGCATTTCCGGCCAATCGGTAAAGTTTTTGCCTGCGCCCGAGATGGCTTGATACGTCGATGCGACCACTTTTTCCGGTTTGAAGTCAAGCAAGGCATGAAGCGCCGGCACGTAGCTCTGAATGGAGCAGTTCGGTTTTACCGCGATAAACCCCGTTTTGGTGCCCAGACGTTTTCTTTGCGCTTCAATCACGCCGATATGGTCCGGGTTGATCTCCGGAATGACCATCGGAACGTCAGGCGTCCAGCGATGGGCCGAGTTGTTGGAAATGACCGGAGTTCCCGTCTTGGCGTAGGCTTCCTCCAGCGCTTTGATTTGATCCTTGCTCATATCCACCGCGCAGAAAATAAAATCGACCTGCGAAGCGAATTCCTCCACCTGCGATGCATCCTGCACGACGATGGTTTTGACCGGCTCCGGAATGGGACCGGCCATTTTCCATCTGCCCTGCACGGATTCCTCGTACGTTTTGCCCGCCGAGTTTTTGCTCGCCGCAATCGCAGTCACTTCAAACCAAGGATGTTGATCCAGCAGCTGCACAAAACGCTGGCCAACCATTCCCGTTCCTCCGACAATACCCGCTTTAAGTTTTTCAGACATAAGTTTTCAATTCCTTTCGATTGTGTCATCTGGCTTCAGGTTTGTTTGGATCGTCCGTGTACCGGACTCGTATTGTTGCGAAATTCCCTTACTCAATAACTATTCAATGCATCTTTGCCGCGTACATGGCGTACATGACCTATATGAATGCTTGATACAATAAAAAATCCCACCCCCAAGACCGTAGTCTTAGGGACGAGATTTGAACACTCGTGGTACCACCCCAAATTCGCCAATATGTCGCCATATTGGCCTCTTCAAGTACGGCATGCAAACCATGCATATACTCTAGCTCTGTAACAGGAGCACCTGGCACACTATCCCCGCGGCTTGCGGTTCCAATGTGCTGCTCGGAGGCTTTGTTCAATAAACGCTTCTTTGCTCCTTTTCAGCGGACGGAGCTCTCTGGGAAAGAATCGGCTTATCTACTCTTCTCTTCATCGCATTTGATATGACGCTTCATTAGATATTACGTTAATAATATAAAAAAATCGTTTGAAGGTAAATATTTTTTTGAATTTTTCGCGCGGGTGGTTCAAATTTCCCTGTCGAATGCCTTGGCGCTTGCGGGACGGCCCGCTTAACGCTTGGTTTCCTTTACCGTTTCGTTCCAACGCTCGAGCACTTTGCCTTCATGCTTCAACCGGATTTGAATGCCCGAGGTAATGTCCGCATATTTGGCCTGATCCTCTTTAAACGATTCGACGGCGGCCGAAAACCGTTCCAACGGATGTTTAGCGCCTTCCAATATGCCGATGCGATGAAGCGAAAGCCTTACGTAATTCACCTTGCCTTTATAGACGGCGACGAGAACGGCTTTGCCGCTTCGGATGCAATTTTGGGTCGTGTTCGTTCCCGGCCACAATGCGATCCGCAGCGTTTTTTTATCCAGGGCGACGATTTCGCCGACGCTGACCATGGCGTTGTGCGGCCATCCGTCTTCGGTTACGGTCATCAAAAACATCGCCTCATGCTGTTTCCGTTCGAGATGTTCGCCGTTTAACAGCTCGAAAAGGTCATCCGAAAGCTCGGGCACGTGCAACTGCTGCATTTCCCTACATCCTTTCAAAAAATGAAGTCGACCGGCCAACGTGACAGGGCCCCCACCAGCGAACCAGATGCCCGGTTTCCGTCCATGCCTGCCACACCAATTTCGCGCGGCGCATCAAAAGTACGGTTGAATAAGATTTCCCGGTCCTGTAGGTGTGCTCCGTTTCCACCCCGTTAGCCCAATCCTCCATCGCCCCAGGTTTTCCCTATTCGGGACGTTGTTTCTGATTCTCTTTCATAACCTGCAAATATTGCTCCAGCCGATCCAACCGTTCCTCCCAAACCTCGGTGATCGATTTCAGCCAATCCTCCATCTCTTGAAAGGACTCCCGGCGCAAACCGTAAAACCGGCGGTTCGCTTCCGCATGGACTTCGACGACCCCCGCTTCAAGAAGTACGCGGAGATGCTTCGAGGCTTGCGGCTGCCGAATGGCAAGACGTTCGCTGATCTCCCCGACGGTTAAGGGGCCGCGCCGGAGCAGTTCCACGATTTGAAACCGGTTGGGTTCGGCCAGTGCGCTGAATACATTCGTGTTGTTCACTGAACCCGCTTCCTTTCTTTGCAACATTCTCTGAATTTAATGTATCATAACGGGAATATTCCTTCAAGGGAATATTAAATTCCAAATGTCTTTCTGCCTTTTTTTCGTCCGCGGGAATGTTTCCAGCGTTCAGACGTACGGATCGATAACATTCGAGGTTTGACCCGAGATACCGATGCCCGCTTCCGTCATGGTTTGGACCGCTAAACCGCCATCAACCACAAATAAAGCCCGACAAGCGTGATGAATAACGTCGGGATGGTCAGTATAATCCCCGTTTTGAAGTAGGTCCCCCAAGAGATTTTAACGCCTTTGGCGCCGAGCACGTGCAGCCACAGCAGCGTAGCCAGCGAGCCGATCGGCGTGATTTTCGGTCCGAGATCCGAACCGATGACGTTTGCGTATACCAGCGCTTCTTTGACCGCGTCCGTGGCATGAACCGCATGGATGGCCAACGCGTCGATCATGACCGTCGGCAAATTGTTCATCACCGAGGACAGGAATGCCGATAGGAATCCCATCGAGATCGTCGAGACAAACATGCCTTGGTTGGCCGCAGCCCGGATCAATTCGGCAAGCCAATCGGTCAACCCGGCGTTTCTGAGCCCGTAAACGACGACGTACATCCCGATCGAAAAAAACACGATGGCCCACGGCGCCCCTTTGATGACGTCCTTTACGGGAACCATCGGGCTTTTCCGCGCCATCAGCAAAAAGAATACCGCAATGATTCCCGCAATGATGCATACCGGCATGTCCAAAAATTCGCTGACAAAATAACCGACGAGCAGCACGCCGAGCACGATCCACGACCATCGGAACATCACCGGATCCTTGATCGCGTCGGAAGGCGTTTTTACGTAAGCCAAATCATACTTCTTGGGGATGCTTCTCCGGAAAAACAAATACAGCACCAGCATGCTGGCGCCCAGCGCAAACAGGTCCGGTACGATCATGCGGCCGGCATATTCCATAAACGTGATTCCGAAAAAATCCGCCGACACGATATTGACCAGATTGCTGACGACAAGCGGCAACGAGGTCGTATCCGCAATGAAGCCGCAGGCGATGATAAACGGAAACACTTTTTTCTCGTCGAAACGAAGCGCCCGGACCATCGCAAGCACGATCGGTGTTAGGATCAGGGCGGCTCCGTCGTTGGCGAAAAATGCCGAAACGACGGCTCCGAGAACGGTCACGTATACGAACATCCGAATACCGTTGCCGCGGGCGGCCCGCGCCATATGCAGCGCAGCCCACTCGAAAAAACCGATGCTGTCCAGAACCAGCGAAATAATGATGATCGCGATAAACGTCAGCGTCGCGTTCCAGACGATCTGGGTAACGTCCCACACGTCCCCGAACGTGACTACGCCAAAAAGCAGCGCCAAAACCGCCCCGCCGCAGGCCGACCAGCCGATGGACAGATTTTTGGGCTGCCAAATGACAAACGTAAGCGTGATGAGAAAAATGATGACGGCTAGAATGACTGATAGCAAAAGTATACCCTCCAATTAACAACAATTAGGCGTGATCCCTTGTTCTTCCAACGCCTTGAATTCCTGGTCTTGAGCCGGCACATGGTCCATGATGTCCGCTATAAGAGCATGATGCCTGCTTTCGGGATTCCAAGCGTAGTGGACCCACTGCCCTGCCTTTCTTTCCTTTAAAAGCCCCGCGTCCTTTAATTTCCTTAGATGCTGGCTGATCGCAGGCTGGCTCACTTCAAAAATTTCGACCAGCTCGCATACGCAGCATTCCCTGTGTTGAAGCAGTTTGATGATCGTAAGCCGGGTCGGATCACCCAGCAGCTTCAGAATTTGGGCGATCCCGCCCCCTTCGTCGGACACGTTTTTTGGCATCTCCTCACATCCTCGATTCATTGATGAACTTCATCATTATATAAGCATATGCTTATATAGACAATAGACTTGTTGCGCCTGTTATCGGAAAGAGACGCTGGGCACTCATGAACGGGCCGGTACGAAAAAAACCCCCGGAATCCCGGGGACAACTGCCTGCATTAAATCAGCTCGTTTCTTTTCTTTAAAGATCGATACAAAACTACGCTGCAAACGGCGCAGACGGCCGCGCACAGCCCGATAAACCCGTATCCGGCCTGCAAACCGCGCAACAATCCGGTTTCGGTTTCGCCCCCGAAGATCGCTTTGGCGCCTTCGATCACGCCTCCGATCAGGTAATTGCCGATCACGCTGCCGACGCCCATCAGCGTAACGGTAAAGGTAATTGCAGTATCGCTGCCTCCCGGAAACCTCTTGGCGATAAAAGCCATCACCGTTGGATAAATCATCGCCACCCCAATGCCCGCCGCGGCGAACAAAAACGCAAAAGACTCCCCGCCCGCGATCGCCGCAAACGTGCAAACGGCCGAAAACGCCGGAAAAATAACCAGAGATAAGGTGAAGCCGATTTTATCGGTAACCGGTCCCAAAAGCAGCCTGGCCAGCGTAAAACACAAAAAGAATCCGGACAGCATGCCCGAGGCTTTGACCGGCTCCCAGCCGTATGCCTTCTCAAGAAAATTGACCAGCCAGCCGCCGACCGCCAGCTCCGAGACGACGCCAAACGAAAGGATGAGCACCGTGAACCATAACACCCGGTCCCGCAGCAACGTTTTTAACGGAACCCGCTCCTCGTGGGACAGCTGATCGCCGGGGAACGTCCCGCACAAAGCGAATATCATCGGCAAAACGGAAAGCGACAGCATCAAGAGATACATGCCGCGCCAATCAAGGGGATGGCCGAAAAGGCTCGCCGACATGAAACCGGTTGCGATCATGGGCGCCACGGTCGAGCTAAGCCCATAAAACCCGTGAGCCAAATTCATCATCGTTCCCGTGTTTTTCACGAAAATTCTCGCCCCCAGAATGGCTAGCGCAATCTCAAGCATGCCGTTGCCGATATACATGAAGAAATACGAAGCCGAAAAGGCCGGGTAACTGCGGGACAAATAAATGAATACGCCTGAAAGAATCATCGCGCCAAAGGAAAGGCTACTGACGATTTTAATCCCCCACCATCGCGTCAACGCATTGGTAAACGAACAGGCGATCAAATATCCAAGCGCGTTCAGCGACAACAAAGTGCCGATCTGGGATTCGTCCAGCATAAAGTCGATCTGAATCCGGGGAATGGCCGGCCCTTTGATGTTTTCCGAAAATCCAAAGATAATGAAACCTAAAAAAATGGTCGCCAATTGAATGACATACCTGCTATTCGTTTTTTTCAAACGTTTCTCCACTCCGCTAAACCTCCAAGCCGATTGCGCGAGCGGCCGCACTCTGACAACGGGAACGGCACACATGCAATAATGGAACTAATGATAAAAGAAAAGCGGCCATATGTAAATATAAGATATAACAAATATATCGAACTACGTTCGAGCATCAATAAAAAATCCGGCGGGCTGCCGCAGCAGTCACGCCGGAGTATGCGCATTTTAAGGATACAAACCGATTTCCGCGATTTGAAGCTCCGCCCCGCCGTTGTTCGCCGTAACGTGGAGCCGGTAATATTTGAAGGCGGACGGCTGGTTAATGGCATAGGTTTTGGTCAAAAACCGGCTGGCGAAAGCTTCGTTCGAACGGGTATCGAGCGTCGTCCAATTCGTCCCGTCGTTGGAACCGAGAAGCGTCCAATTTTTCGGGTCTCTTGGCGGAAAGTCGTTGGCGGACGTGATCGAATACGTTGCGGCTGCATGGGAAGCGTTGTTTCCGAACTGATACTGAATCCATCCGGAGTTCGCGAAAATCAGCCATTTCGTTGCGCTGCTGCCGTCAAACGCCTTTTCCTTCCCTTCCCCGGACGGGCTGTTGGAAGAACTCGCCGCAACCGTTCCGCCGGTCGTCAACGACCCGGCATTAGGCGAAGACAGCGCATTGTTGATGGCAGCGGCATAATCGCCCGCCGACCCGGCGCTTGGGTTGTTCAAAATCGCGTCATAATACCAGATGAATCCGCCGTGAATGCCCGCTTGCGCCTTCCATTCGGTCATGCGGGAGGCGACTTGGCCCGGGGTATGGCCGCCGCCGGACGTTTTGCTGTCGAGTCCCGGCATGACGGTCATGCCCAATTGGCTGTTCCAGTAAGCCGGATCATTCCCCGCTCCGCCGTCATACACCTGCAAATAAATGCGGTCCACGCTGGCCCCGAGCTGGGATTTGACGCTTTTCCAGTAGCTGACGTTGGTATAAGGACATAAGGTGATTTTGTAGCCGAGGCCGGCCAGCATGCTGCCAAACGATACCGATGAATTAACGTCGTACAAATCCTCGTTGTCGAAGCTGACGGCATCCGCCATGGTTGCGGTTTTCAGTGCCGCAAAGTTTTTGTACAAAATGCTGTTCGTACCGGTGCCTTGGGCGGCAATCAGGTTTTTGATGTTCTGGAAATCGCTGACGCCCCAAGAACCGACGCTGATCTCAAGGCGTTTCACCGAAGTCGGGGCTTGCTTGAGCGTGGCGAGACGAGCCGGCCAGGCCGAATCGCCCACGTACGCTCCGTTCGAAACGACGAGCTGATCATTGTAATAGAGATCTCCGTTGCCGTGAACGTGGATCGTCCATAACATGACGGTCGTGAAGCCGGATTGCTTGCTTCAGGATGTCCATCGTCTGCGTTCCGCCGGAATAAAACGGGCCTCCCCCGTAAATGACGGATTCCGGTTCCGTTTGGGCCGATGCGCCCGCGGGAAACAACCCGATCAGCATCAGGCAGCTTAGCAGCCAATAAAGCGGTTTTCTTTTCATCGATTCACCTCGCCCGGGATTTGTAAAAAAGGTTCTGTGCATGCAGAACTGAAGCTATCTAACGATATGTGTCAATTCCCGGTTTTTAGAATCGGACCGCTTGCACAAATTTTCACTTTTTTTACAAATCGGCAGCCAAACGCAAGATGCCTAGACCAAAGCGATTCGCTTTCCCTTTGAAAACATGATTATCCGCCCGGACCGGCTGATCGCTAAGCTGGAACTCAACGTTCCGCGATCGGCGCCCAAACGGCCCGCGTCCATGCGATCCGCAGCCCTGCCCGCTCCATGTTGTTTTGGCTAGTGCTACCGAAAGCGGCTTGGGCGGCGACCAGCTCGCATTCGGCCTTATAGGCCTCATGCAAACGCCACTTCAACAGCGACGTCTGGAGTCCTTTGTTCCTGAACTCGGGATGCGTTGCCGCCAAGGTCAGCGAGGCCGTCCGGCCGCTGATATGCATGACGCCGACGGCCGCGGGCCGGCCGTGCCATGATGCCATGAACAAATTCCAGCCGGGGCGGTTCAGCAAACCGATGTTGTTTTGGATGAAATGATGTTTATGCCGGATATCCATGCCGGAGCCGATGCAATGAATGCCTGCGTAGACGTCAAAATCCGCTTCGTTTTCGACCGGACGGATCGAAATGCCTGAAGGCAGACCAGGCGCTTCCGGGGCCGGCAGCCCGTACAAAACGGAATGGAAACGCCGATGGGCAAGCCCGTTTTCGGTTAAATGGCGGAGCAGCTCCGGGCTTGTTCCTACCGGATCGATATCCAACTCGAATGCACGATCCCGTTCGCGGTAAAATTGAATGATTTCTGCCACGCGATCCATGTCCTCATCGGACAAACCCTTGACGGAATTAAATACGCCCCATGGCATCGTCCGGATATAATAGGACACCGCATTTCCGAAGGTTTGGATTTCGACCCCTTGCGGGTTGCCTTCTTGCTCGCCAATCGAGCGGATCCGCGAAGTCGTGAAGTCGATTTCCGACTGCCGGATTTGCTTGGCCAATGCTTCACGGATTACCGGTAATGCTTCCATGCGATCCCTCCCGCTTTTTTTATGTCATCCATTATGCAGACATCCCATCCCAAAGGGGTTCTTCAATCATCGCTTGTCCCGCGCCATGAAAAATCATCGAACGACCGGGAACCAAAAAGCCGCAGATGAACAACGGCCCATCTACTGCTTTAGATATCGGTCAAACACCCGGGATAAATACAACGCACTACTATTTCACATATTTTCCTATATTGTATTTCGTTGCATTTTTAACGTCAATCTATTTATTAGGCTTCATTCGTTTCACTTACGCGTGCTTCAACAAAAACTGCTTTCCGTATTCCCCGTGGTCATGGATCGACGGATGTTCGATTTGAATGGTCGAATGCGCGATGCCGTATTTTTCTTGGAGGAGTTGGTTGATCGCCGAAATCACCTGAAACGCCTGCATGTCTATCCGGATGAACACATGTGCCGTAAGCGAATAATGATCGGTGGATACGGCCCATAAATGAAGCTCGTGCACGTCATTGATGCCTTCCAGGGCGCGGATATCGCTGCGAATGGCGTCCAAATCGAATTGGTCGGGCACGGATTCCATCAGCACCAGGTAAGACTCGCGGATAATTTTGGCCCCGCCGGTGAAAATGATTCCCCCGATGACCATGCTGATGAGCGGATCCAAAAAGTGATAACCGGTAAAATAAATCAGCACGGCCGACACGATAATCCCGACGGAGCTTAACAGGTCCCCGATAAAATGCCAAAGCGCGCTTTTGACGTTAAGGTTCTCTTCTTCCTTCATGCTGCGGCTCAGAACGACCGTAAGGACGATGTTGACAATGAGACCGATCACCGCGATCGTCAGCATCGTAGGCAGCTTCACTTCCACCGGATGGATCATGCGCTGAATGCCTTCCACAAAAATGCCCAATGCAATGACGGCCAATGCCAGGCCGTTCAGAAACGACGCGATGATCTCGAAACGGAGAAAACCAAACGTATATTTCCGGTTCGGTTTGCGCGTGGCCATGTAAATGGCCGCCATGCTTAACCCCAAAGCCAAAACGTCGGAGATCATATGCGCCGAATCGGATAACAAGGCCAAGGAATGGGAGATCAAACCTCCGGCGACTTCGACGATGGTAAAAAACAACGTCAGCAGCAGGGTGATCCAAAGCGTTTTTTTCGAGGTCTGCTGTTCTTTCACATGGTCCAGGTGGTGATAGTCGTAATTTTTCATGTCTGCGTCCTCCTGTATCTTAATTAGAATTATTCTAATCTGATAATTTATATAAATAATATACCCGTTTTTGTGTCTCCCGTCAATTGAACTTTTAATGGATACCGCGGATGATGTTCATGGCCGCAAAACGCAAAAAAAGCTGCCGAGATTTTGTCTCGCACAGCTTTGCTTCAGGATCTCCGAAAAACTTTAATTTGTTATGGCTAAATGGATGCGTAGACGGCTAATTCCAGGTCGATACGCTGCCTGATGAGATCTAGGCATTCGGCGGCCGTTTCGGCAAAGATCCGCTTGCCGTTGACGATCGCATAGGGCCTTCTCGCGCATATCCCGCAAAACGAAAGGCAGGTGCTTTCAAGCACGGCCACTTCCGGATATTCGGCCTCTAAAATCTGTTCGACCTCGATCTCTTGAATCAGGCTGCCGTCGCAAATTTCGACGATGATGATCCCCATGCCGCTTCGCCTCCCTTCAAGCAGGCCGATCCGCCGATTCAGGCGGGAGCGACGCTAAGCAACCTTCTGGCATTCACTTCATCCTGTTTCATTTGCTCGATCAGCGCATCCAGACCCGTAAATTTGATTTCGCCGCGCAGATAATGCATGAAGGTCAGCGTCACCGTCCGATCATACAAATCTCCGGAGAAATCCAGCAGGTAACCTTCGATCAAATACCCCTGACCATCGACGGTGGGCCGGTACCCTGCGCTGATCAGGACGTGATACCGGCTTTTCCCTTCCGGTTCGCCATGGATATCGGCCGTCCCCACGTAAACGCCGGGCTTCGGGAAAACATAGTCGTCCACCCCGCCCATATTAATAGTAGGAAAACCCAGCTTTCTGCCCAGCTTCTGGCCGTGTATGACGATTCCGGTAACCGAATAAGGCCGGCCTAAAAGCGAAAACGCCGTTTCCACGCGGCCTTCGGAAATGTCGGTTCGGATCTCCGAGCTGCCGATTTTTACCCCGTTATCGGTCACGAGCGGAATCACCGTCACTTCCGCGCCGATGCGGGCACATAGCTCGCCGAGTTCCTTCGTGCCTCCCCCTTGCCCGTGCCCGAAATGAAAACCTTCGCCGACCACGATGCGCTTGACGTTCAGCCTTGAAAGATGCTCCATGACGAATTCTTCCGCCGAGATTTGGGCGTATTCCTTCGAAAAACGGATCCGGTAATAACGCTCGACGCCAAATTGCCCAAGGATGCGAATTTTCTCGTCCTCAGGCGTTATTTTTCGCTTGAACGCTTCATCCTGCTTCAACACCCACAACGGATGCTCCGAAAAACTCATGACGGCGAGCGCTTCCCCTTCCCTTTTCAGTTCGTTGGCCGTTTGGAGGATCGCCTGATGTCCTTTATGGATTCCGTCGAATTTTCCGATCATCAGCACGATCGGCTTGGAATCATAAGGAGGTTGTGACGCGATGTCGATGACTTCCATGAAAAATACCCCGCTTTATCCTTTAATATGATGGATTGTTTCTAAAAAGCGAATATCGTATTCAACAAAACATACTACACTTAGTATATTAGAATGTATATAAAGTTTGGTGATTTCATTAGAACATAATGGACGGAAAAAATCAATCGCTTATTTTCAATACGAACCGGGGCGCGTAGCGCCGCTGTGATCCGCGTTGGCCCCATCAAACATACGTTTCGTTAGCTGCTTATTTAATTATACTAACAAACCGGGGAAAACTGAATACCGAACTTTTCGCCCGAAAAAAAAGAAACCCGCAATCCTGCGGGTCCATGGGCGTTGCATATGAAATCAGACTTGTACGGCATATTTTTCGCGTGCGATCTTGGTCGCTTCCACCATGTTGCGCAAGGAGGCCACCGTTTCTTCCATGCCGCGTGTTTTCAATCCGCAGTCCGGATTGATCCAGAACAGCTTCGGATCGAGGACCCGCAGCGCGCGGTCGATCATGCCTGTCATTTCCTCGACGCCGGGAACGCGCGGGCTGTGGATATCGTACACGCCAAGTCCGATGCCGAGCCCGTAAGTGTTCTCTTCAAAGCTATGGATCAGCTCGCCGTGGCTGCGGGAGGTTTCGATCGAAATGACGTCCGCGTCCATCGCCGAAATCGAATCGATCATGTCATGGAACTCGCAATAGCACATATGCGTGTGAATTTGCGTCGTATCCTGCACCGTGCAGGTGGTCAGGCGGAACGCTTTGACGGCCCATGCCAGATATTCGGCCTGGTCTTTCTCTTTCAGGGGAAGCCCTTCGCGGACGGCAGGTTCGTCCACCTGGATCATGCCTATGCCGGCCTTCTCCAATGCTTCTACTTCTTGCCTCAAAGCATAAGCCAATTGATAAGCGATCTGCTCGCGCGAAATATCCTCGCGGACGAACGACCAGTTCATGATCGTGATCGGACCGGTAAGCATCCCTTTGACGGGCCGGCTCGTTTTCGACTGGGCATATTGCGTTTCCTCGACGGTCATCGGCTTTTCGAACGCGACGTCCCCGAAAATGATCGGCGGTTTGACGCACCGGGATCCGTACGACTGCACCCAGCCATACTGGGTAAAGGCAAATCCCGCAAGCTTCTCCCCGAAAAACTCCACCATGTCCGTCCGCTCGAATTCGCCGTGCACGAGGACGTCCAGCCCGATTTCCTCCTGCAATCCGATCCAGGTGTCGATCTGTTCCCGGATGAAGCCGGCATACTGCTCGCCGCTCCATTCCCCTTTTCTCCACAGCTGCCTTGCTTTGCGCACTTCTACGGATTGAGGAAAACTTCCGATGGTCGTCGTCGGCAGCACCGGGAGCTGCCATTTTTTCTGTTGCACGGCATGGCGCTCGGCAAAAGGAAGGCTGCGTTTGGCGTCCTGCTTGCTGATGGCGGCAACGGCCTGCTGGACGTCGTTCCGGTTGCGTTCCTTGGACCGCTCCAGCGCACGGATGGCCAGGTCGCATTCGTCCAGTTCTTTACCGATCGCGTCCGTTCCCGAAGAGACGGCCTTCGTCAAAAGAACCAGTTCGTCCAGCTTTTCGTCGGCAAAAGCAAGCGCCCCCTTTAATTCCGGCAATAATTTCGTTTCGCTGCTCACGGTCACCGGGACATGCAGCAAACTGCACGAGGACTGGACGATGATCCGGTCCGCCGGAACGAAGGATTGGAGCTTCTCCAGCAGCGCGGCCTTCTCGCGGAGCGATGCCTTCCAAATGCCGCGCCCGTCCACGACGCCCGCCCCCAACACTTTGTCTTGCGGGAATCCCGATGCCTGGATCAACCGGATATTGCCCGCATAACCATGGACAAAATCGAGGCCGATCCCTTTGACCGGAAGGGAGACGATGTCGCTGTAGCTTTCGACGGCTTCAAAATAGGTTTGCAGCATGATGTTGAGGGTTGGGGCCTCTGCGGCAAACGTGCCGTAGATGCTGTGCAACCGCCGGATGTCGGCATCGCTTAGGCCGGTAACCAGAATCGGCTCGTCGATTTGCACCCACTCCGCGCCTTCAAGGGCCAGTTCCCGAAGTATCTGCGCATAAAGCGGCACAAGGCGCTCCAGCCAGGCGTCCGTTTCGGATTCGTCATAACCTTTGGACAATTTGAGGAAGGTGAGCGGCCCGAGGATAACGGGTTTTCCTTCGATGCCAAGGCGTTCCTTCGCTTCGCGGTAGGCAGCCAAAGGCTTGTTTTCCGTAACGGCCGGCTCCGCTCCGTCCAATTCAGGGACGATGTAGTGGTAATTGGTATTGAACCATTTCGTCATTTCGCTTGCCGCCGCATCCGTCGTTCCCCGCGCGATTCCGTAATAAACGGAGAGCGGCACGGGTCCGCCATCATAAGGAAACCGTTTCGGAACGATGCCGAACATCGCGGCCGTATCCAGGACGTGATCATAATAGCTGAAATCGTTCACCGGGATCAGTTCGATGCCCTTTTCCTGAAGCTTGCGCAAATGGTTCAACCGAATGTCCTGCATCCGGCTCTGGAATTCGGATTCTTCGATCTTTCCCGCCCAAAACGCCTCAAGCGCTTTTTTCCATTCGCGGTTATCGCCGATGCGCGGATATCCCAAAATACTGCTTTTTGTCATCTTGTAACACTCCTAATCATGGATTTTGCGAAAATTCCAATCCAAATGGTTACAAGAAAGATATCACGGATTCAGCGATATAGTGTAACTGTATTATCCTATATCCAGTTATAGCCAAAAGCTATATTACATGGACACCGATTTTAGATTATGATAAAGAGTTAATTACCACTCGGGATACTTGCTTTTCCCAGGAGTCGCTGCCGGACAACTCGATTTTCAGGTACTGCGTTCCCGCGGGCATTTCCAGCGGCGTGTACGTTTTTTTATACCATTTGCTTCCGGTATAACTTCCCGGCGTGCTCGTATGCACGACTGGGGTCCAATGCTGATTGTCGGCCGACGCATAAAATGCGACGCCGTCCCACACGCTGAATTGATACAAGTCCGCTTTAAAATTCGTGATGTTGGGAACGTGGTAAACGAAGTTTTCGGTCGTGCCGCTGTTCCGTTTCACGCGGGACGTATCGCCGTTAAAATATCCGCTGTTGGAGGAATCCATGACCAGGCCGCTTGTATGGGAAAAGGTTTTGGACCAATCGTTCAGGTCGTCCGTCAAGGTTTGCTCCTGAAGGGACGGCGAGCCGTTTTCGCCCGTGTAGGTCACGACGCTTTTTGGAGGAAGGGAGACGTTGAATTTCCCGTTTTGCAAAGGAACGGCGGGGCCTTCCGCTAAATTGAGGTTATCGTTGGTGGTATAGGGAGTGAGCCGTCCAGCCGTGAAGCCGTTGGGCACAAAGCCAAGCTCTGCCGTGGCATCGGTGTCGTTGATGGCGACGATGGCGAACTTTCCGGTTGCCGGATCTTTGTAAGCCGAGGTGTATACGCCGGACTGGGGAT
Source organism: Paenibacillus cookii (assembly GCF_018333375.1). Taxonomy (GTDB): domain Bacteria; phylum Bacillota; class Bacilli; order Paenibacillales; family Paenibacillaceae; genus Paenibacillus_AQ; species Paenibacillus_AQ cookii. The sequence goes on along the minus strand of NZ_BORW01000016.1, from coordinate 4,219 downwards.
TGTCAGGGGCTCCGATCCGCACATAGCCGGGTTTGATGAATTTGCTGAAGTTGCCGAAGGTAAAGTAGCGTTTCGTCAGCGCGTAGGTGTTGGCGGCTTTGTCGACGTTGATCAAACCTTCGTCGTTATTGCCCGGGATCGCGCCCGTCCAATACATCCAAGCGTTGACGCCCGCCTTGGTCATGAAATTATGGGTCTGCTTCGCGAACTTGAGGCCGGAACCCATGCCCGGATCGTAGGAATCGACCTTGGACACCTCCGTCATCCATACCTTTTTCCCTTTGGATTGGGCGGTCGTAAACGGGGTTGTCGGCAACTCCGCATTGATGATCGGCACGGGGTAGTTATGTCCGGCCACGATGTCCAGCCTTTCGGCGGAAGCCGGGTCGTTCAGGGAGTCCTTGATCAGATCCTCCGACCACCAGGACGATTCGCCGGCGATGACTTTGGTCGACGCCACCCCTTCGTTGATCATCGCTTGCTTCAAATAATCCTTCAGGAACACCTGGAAGTTCGTCGAATTCCATTCGCTCGAATCCCAGGTCAGGAACGTCATGGAGTTCGGCTCGTTGGCAATGGAGACGGCGTACAGGTCAAGACCGAACTGCCGTTTGTATTCTTTGATGAATTTGGACATGAGCAGCGCGTAGTCGCCGTAATTTTCCTGCTTCAGGTACCCGCCGTGCGTCGTGGAGTTGTTCGTTTTCATCCATGCCGGCGGGCTCCACGTGCTGGCGATCAGCTTATCCACGCCTCTTGCTTTCGCCTGCTGCATCACCCATACTTGGTCCGGTCTGGCGTTGAAATCATATTGTCCCGGGGCAGGATTAAACTGCGGGAACAACGCGCCGCGGAAAATCGAAATGCCGATGCCGGTGTCCGGTTTGAACAGCAGATCCATGCTCTCGCTGCGGACGGGCTCCTGCAAATCATAGATGGCGTCGGACCAGCCGGCCTGCGACACCCCGAAGCCGTCGATTTCCTGCTTAACGTCATTCCAGTTGACCGTAACGTCCGATGCTGCATGCGCGGTAAAAGGAACGGCCGCGAAAGCCGTCAGCATCACGCTCATCGTCAAGCCCATCAGTTTTTTGGCGAATGTTTTCCTCATAACAAACCACCTTTCGAATCGTTGTCATGAAATCCTAAAAAACAAAACGTATGCGGTATCATGCTCGCAAAACACGCCGCTGCTCCTTGTGCCGAGCTCGTTGTCTTATCTCCGTTCTTCCACCTCCTTCCCGCTCAAAAAAAATGTAAGCGCTTTCATCTAGATTATATCCATCCTCTTCGAAGGCCGCTACCACAATCATGACCTGTTTCTAACATTACCGTGACTTTTTCGCGCTCCCCTTTCATATATCAAAATAGGGTCCATGGAACCGAATCCAAGCCAAAAAAAATATAATACACAAACTTTTTGTAAGTGGCCTGACAAAATATATGCGCAGAGTTTATGATACTGACAACTGATCATGCATACCTCATAAATTACGAATAAAAACGAACGATAAGGAGAGAAAACAATATGTCAAAATTGAACATCGGCATTATTTTGGGAAGCACCCGCGAAGGACGTTTGAGCCCGCAGGTTGGGGAATGGGTCAAAAAAATCGCGGATGAGCGCGGCGACGCAAACTACGAAATCGTGGACATCGCGGACTACAAACTGCCACTTTTGGGTGAAGCAGACGCTGCCGAGCAAGCCGAAGCATGGAACCAAAAGCTTTTCAGCCTGGACGGCTTCGTGTTTATCGTGCAAGAGTACAACCACAGCATCTCGGCTTCCCTGAAAAACGCGCTGGATTACGCGCGCGACGCCTGGTTTAATAAAGCAGCGGGCATCGTGAGCTACGGTTCCGTGGGCGGCGCCCGTGCGGCCGAGCATCTGCGCGGCATTTTGGGCGAATTGTCCGTGGCGGACGTTCGCGTTCACCCGGCGCTTTCGCTGTTCACCGACTTCGAAAATTTCTCCACCTTCAAACCTGCCGACCTGCATCTGACGAACCTGAACGGAATGTTGGATCAAGTGCTGGCATGGAGCGGCGCTTTGAAGACGTTGCGATAAACAATGCGGAAACCGTCCTGATCGGTCATCGAAAGATGCCGAAAGGGGCGGTTTTTTATATGCCTTTTGCCGACGCCAAACTCGGTGTCATCATCAAAAAAAAGCGGCGCCGCCGGGCTTCGTTTTCCCGTGCAGGCATGCCGCTTAAGGGTGTCGTTTATTTCATCTGCCAAAGGGCCGGTACGTTCGGCGGCTCCCACCCCGTCAACGAGGTATGGGGCTGGCGGCAGACATAGGTTTTTCTCCGTAAGTAACTTCGTCGCCGGATGTATAGCCGACATTCGGGGCCCAAGCTTGAGCGCCGCCCTGTGCATCCGTCGTGACGGCAATCACGGTGCCTGGCGACAGGTTACCTGCCGCATCCCTGGCGACAGGTTACCTGCCGCATCCCTTGCGGTCACCGTAAACCTGTAGCTTGTATTTGGCGTCAAACCGCCGATGACGGCGCTGGTCCCGCTTACGGTAACGCTCCCCGTTCCATAGGATACGGTATAACCGGCAACGCCGACGTTATCCGTCGAAGCGCTCCAGCTCAACGATACGCTGGTTGCCGTTTGGGACGTGACGATGACGTTCGAAGGAGCCGTAGGCGGCACGGAATCCGGCACCGGCGGACTTAACCCGTCCAGATAGGCGCGGTGGCTGTTCGAAAATTCGAACTGGTTGAAGCGGTCCCAGTTGATGGACCATGTCATCAGCCCCCGGAAATCCGGATATCCTCCGGCATTCCCCCGCATCGTATAACCGGGCAGCTGAACCCCTTTGATCAAGGCATCGAGCGCTTTATGGACTTCGCTGACGGATGTGAATCCCCCTCCCGCATTCGCGTTCGCCGGCAGCCCCAACACGACCTGATCCGGACGCAGCCCCGAAAAGAAGCGGTTCAGATTTTTCGCAACCGGAAAACCGGTCAGCACCATGTCCGCCATCGCGACATGAAAATCCGCCGTCCCCATATTGTGAAACTGATCATCCAGCCCCGTGATCGGCCCCGAATTATAGTTCTGCACTTGGAGCCAGTCGAGTATATCCCGCGTCGCGTCAATGACCGGCAAATAAGCACCCGCACGGTTGTCGCAGCTGATGCAGCTCCCCCCGTAAAACGAATACCCCAGCTGCACGAAAAAAGTCTCGGGCGCCATCGTCAAATAAAACGACTCCGTCCCGAAATGGTCGTTGATCGTGCGCAGCGCCGAGATCAGGTTGACGATGACCGGCGTTGTCGGATGCTTAAAATCGGAGTCCCCTGCATTCAAATAAAGCGAATGGCCTTCAAAATCGACGTCCAGTCCGTCAAAGCCGTATTTTTCGATGATCGCCGTGACGGAAGCCACGAAATTATCGCGGGCTTGCGCGCTTGCAAGCTGCACCTGCCCGTTCGCGCCTCCGATGGAAATGAGAACCTTCTTTCCTTGGCTCTGCAGAAAGGCAACGTCCGCCTTAAAATCCGCTTCCGTGTAATTGTAGGGCGTAAAACCGATCGTCCCGTTGGTCGCCCCGGCGGCTGGTTCCGCGAAAGCGACGTTGACGACGTCAAACTTGGGCGAAACGTCGCGGAGCCTGATAAAACCGGAGCCGTTGTCGGAGTTGTGCCAATACCCTACCATCGTTTTGCTCCCTACGGCCGCATGGGCTTTGGATACGGCTGCTCCGAATCCCTGGATCAAAAAGCAAAACATCAATGCAATCAAGACCATGCTCCACGTTTTCCGGAACGCGATACGTTTGAGGATCATCGGGCATCTTCCTCCTTGTCATGGAATAAATGATACCGCTTCCAAAAGACAATTTTCGGCTTGAACCGCCTGCCTGCCCCTCCTTTCTTCCCAAGCGTTTGCCGGCCATCTCCTTTGGGCGATTGCTTACCTCTCCATTATCAGGAAAAGGGATGCCGAGCAGAAGGGATAATATACAATACAAAGGGATAAATTTCCATATTATGTATGTTTAAAAGGGTAATCCGCAGAAATAGGGGCTTCGGATTGGAGCCCTGGCCTTTTCGGTTTTGTCGCGCAATAAACGCGAAAAAGGGGCTGTCCAATAAGTCCCCAAAATAAAAAGTTGGTCGGAAAAACGTCATGTTTTCCGTCCAACTTTTTTTGTTCTGTCGCTTTTGCAGGAAAGTAGCGAGGCGGATGCCTGCCACCTTCA
>NZ_BORW01000015.1 GCF_018333375.1 Paenibacillus cookii | reverse complement strand
GAAGCATGAGCGCCAGCTTGTGTGGAGGCGACGTTGGGATACCACCCTGATCGTATCTAGGTTCTAACCTGGTACCGTGATCCGGTACGGGGACAGTGTCAGGCGGGCAGTTTGACTGGGGCGGTCGCCTCCTAAAGAGTAACGGAGGCGCCCCAAGGTTCCCTCAGAATGGTTGGAAATCATTCGAAGAGTGCAAAGGCAGAAGGGAGCTTGACTGCGAGACCTACAAGTCGAGCAGGGACGAAAGTCGGGCTTAGTGATCCGGTGGTACCGCATGGAAGGGCCATCGCTCAACGGATAAAAGCTACCCTGGGGATAACAGGCTTATCTCCCCCAAGAGTCCACATCGACGGGGAGGTTTGGCACCTCGATGTCGGCTCATCGCATCCTGGGGCTGAAGTAGGTCCCAAGGGTTGGGCTGTTCGCCCATTAAAGCGGTACGCGAGCTGGGTTCAGAACGTCGTGAGACAGTTCGGTCCCTATCTGTCGTGGGCGTAGGAAATTTGAGAGGAGCTGTCCTTAGTACGAGAGGACCGGGATGGACGTACCGCTGGTGCACCAGTTGTTCCGCCAGGAGCATGGCTGGGTAGCTACGTACGGACGGGATAAGCGCTGAAAGCATCTAAGCGTGAAGCCCCCCTCAAGATGAGATTTCCCAGTATGTAAGACCCCTTGAAGACGACGAGGTAGATAGGTTGGAGGTGGAAGTGCAGCAATGCATGGAGCTGACCAATACTAATCGGTCGAGGGCTTATCCTAAAAAGTACCCCAAAAAGTGAAGCTTAGGCTTCGCGGTTCAATCCGAATACTTTTCGGGGGCCCCGGATTTAAAACCGGGAAATGCTACGGAAAATAAAACGCAAACGTTTCGTATCTAGTTTTCAGGTGATCAAACATCTGATGGAAATATCTTTACGTATATACAGCGATATGCTTGGAGAGATACCCAAGTGGCTATAAGGGGACCCTCTGCTAAGGGGTTAGACTGCGTAAGCGGTGCGAGGGTTCGAATCCCTCTCTCTCCGCCATTGTATACTGCGAAAGATATATAAATATGGCGGCGTAGCTCAGCTGGCTAGAGCGTACGGTTCATACCCGTGAGGTCGGGGGTTCGATCCCCTCCGCCGCTACCATACATATTTTGGAGACTTAGCTCAGCTGGGAGAGCATCTGCCTTACAAGCAGAGGGTCGGGGGTTCGATCCCCTCAGTCTCCACCATATACGCCGGTGTAGCTCAATTGGTAGAGCAACTGACTTGTAATCAGTAGGTTGGGGGTTCAAGTCCTCTCGCCGGCACCATTTGAATAATGCGGAACCGTGGTGTAGAGGCCTAACATGCCTGCCTGTCACGCAGGAGATCGCGGGTTCGAATCCCGTCGGTTCCGCCATTCAATTCAATTGAAAACGGATTTCCACAAAGGAAAGTGGGAAGATGAAACATCCACCACTTTATTTTTTTTGTAAGGCTCGGTAGCTCAGTCGGTAGAGCAGAGGACTGAAAATCCTCGTGTCGGCGGTTCGATTCCGTCCCGAGCCACCTTATATGGAGGCTTAGCGAAGTGGCCAAACGCAGCAGACTGTAAATCTGTTCTCGTACGAGTTCGGTGGTTCGAATCCATCAGCCTCCACCAGTTTTATGAGCCATTAGCTCAGTTGGTAGAGCACCTGACTTTTAATCAGGGTGTCGAAGGTTCGAGTCCTTCATGGCTCATCCGAAAGACCATTAACCATTCCGGTTGATGGTCTTTTTTGTTTTTACCCAAACGAATTCGTTTCTGCATCCGGCTGGAGACTTGTTTACAAATAAAATCCGTTTTTCGGAATTTGTCTCGCAATATGATAAAATAAGAAACAAAAAAACGGCAAAGTGGTGGATCGCATCGATGGTGGAGATGGAAACATTACGTACCAAATTGGAACAGATCGTTGGAGCGCCTTTAAGCATCAAGCAATTAACCAAACAGCAATCCGAAATGGTATTGGATCACGCCGAACGGCAAGAGACGGAACAAGCCGTCGATCACGGCGGACAGAACACGGGAAAGAAACGGAGACTCAAAGCTTCGGTCATCGTTGATGACAGCGTCTGGTACCCTCTGTACGCGAAAAGTGGGCACATCCATGTGTTGGAGGCTCCCATGCGGGAAATCAGCGAGGAGTCGAGGCAGCTTATCGAGCTGCTTATTACTCAGGTTAGGCCGCAAAACGACGAACCCACGGTCCAGGCCGAGGAAGAACGCGAAGTCATGCGTTTTAGCGCTTGGCTTATGGAACAGTTGGATCAGGAGCGCGGCGACAGCGAGGTACCCGATGATTTGGATCTTAAACGGCGTTTGATCGGCGAGATGATTCCGTTTCTGCTGACGTCGGAAAGCGTTCATGCCGTTGAAGTGAACCGTACGCAGCTGAAAAGACTGCTAAAGAGCTATTTTGACGGGGAAGTGGTGCTTGTACCCCTCCGCAGCCATGAGTGGCTGATTTTGGCCAAAAAAGAACTGGTCATCGGCGCAGGGGAGGAGAAAGACGAAGACAACCTTGAATCCGAGACGGACCTGCTTTCGGCTTTTGGTTTAGGTTTGTATGAGCTGATCGCCAATGAATGGGTGGGGACCTTCCATTTGTCGGTTGCGCCATCCATTATGCCGGTCAAGTCGCTTCCTTCTGCGGTAAGCCTTCTCCGGGAGACGATTTTTTTGGGACGGACCTTCCATGTCGCCAAACACGTCCATTTCCCTTGGGAGCTGCTGCTGGAGCGCTTGATATACAGCATCCCTCTGGATCAGCGCAGGCAGTTTTTGGAGCAGGCAGGGGATTACGGAGTCTTGTTTTCCGACAATGAAACCTTATCGACGCTCGAAACCTTCTTCCAGCTGGACTGCAACGTAAGCGAAACGGCCAAACGGTTATATATTCACCGAAACACGCTTTTATACCGCCTGGATAAGATCAAGCAAGAGACCGGACTGGACGTCAGAAGCTTTGGGGACGCGGTTTTAGTGAAGCTGACGATGTTATTGTATAAAGTAACGAAAAGAAAATAGGTTTTTTGTGCAGTTTGTGTATAGCCAGTCTGTAGGGGTTGGGTTATTATAATACTATAAAAATGTATTCGATTTCATAATATACACTTAAGGGGGCAAATCTCATGGCAGGTGTACGTTTAGAGCATATTTTCAAAAAATATCCGGGTTCCGACAAAGCAACGGTTAAGGATATCAGCCTTGATATTCAGGACAAGGAGTTTTTGGTACTGGTAGGTCCGTCCGGTTGCGGTAAATCGACGACCCTTCGTATGATCGCCGGTTTGGAAGAGATCTCGGAAGGCAAGCTTTACATCGGCGACCGCGTCGTGAACGACGTCGCTCCTAAAGACCGCGATATCGCGATGGTATTCCAGTCTTACGCTTTGTATCCTCACATGAACGTATATCAAAACATGGCATTTGGCCTGAAGCTGCGTAAAGTGAAGAAAGACGAAATTGACAAACGTGTACGTGAAGCAGCCAAAATCCTCGACATCGAGCATTTGCTTGACCGCAAACCGAAGGCTCTCTCCGGTGGTCAGCGTCAGCGTGTGGCCTTGGGCCGCGCCATCGTGCGTGATCCGCAAGTCTTCCTTATGGACGAACCGCTTTCCAACTTGGACGCTAAACTTCGCGGTCAAATGCGCGCGGAAATCACGAAACTTGTTAAACGTCTTGAAACCACTTGTATTTACGTAACGCACGACCAAACGGAAGCCATGACCATGGGCGATCGTATCGTTGTTATGCAAGACGGCATCATTCAACAGGCTGCTTCTCCGGAAGTATTGTACAACAGCCCTCAAAACCTGTTCGTTGCCGGATTTATCGGTTCCCCTACGATGAACTTCATCAACGGTACGCTGTCTGAGTCCAACGGAACCGTACGTTTCCGTTCGGAAGGTCTGGACGTTGAAGTTCCAGGCGGAAAAGCACAGCTTCTGAAAAGCAAAGGCTACATCGGCAAAGAGGTTATCATGGGCGTTCGTCCAGAAGATATCCACGAAGAGCCCGTGTTCATGGAAGCTTCTCCAAACACGATCTTCACTTCCCATGTAGACGTTACGGAAAACCTGGGCCACGAAATGCTCCTCTACTTGAGCGGCGTTGGCAGCGACACGGTCATCGCCCGCGTCGATGGACGTTCCAACACCCGTGAAGGAAGCAGCGTTCGCCTTGCCATCGATATGAACAAGATTCATATCTTCGACAAAGAATCCGAATTGAACGTATTGTTGACGGACTAATCCAGGCGGTACGCCTGAAACCCAAAGCCGCCCTTAGGGGCGGCTTTTTATATTATGGCTTTAGCCAGTTGAGCTCGCGAAGCGTGCGAAACAAAAAACCACCCGCTATGCGGGTGGAGGGATCGAGGGTTTGACCAACAAGACCATTCCGATAAAATTGAGATGTTCAGGCTCAATAACGAAAGGAATGGTCTTAGATGGCAAACAAGAGCTATAGTTTAGCTCACACGAAGTGGATGTGCAAGTACCACATTGTGTTCACCCCGAAGTATAGACGGAAAGAGATTATAATCAAGTGAGGAAAGACTTAATCGAAATTTTCAAACGATTATGCAAATACAAGGGAGTGGAGATAATCGAAGGTCACATGATGCCCGATCATGTACATATGTTGGTAGCAATTCCCCCAAAAATCTCAGTATCATCATTTATGGGATACCTGAAGGGGAAAAGCTCACTCATGATATTCGAGAAGCATGCTACCTTGAAGTATAAATATGGTAATCGAAAATTTTGGGCGGAGGGATACTACGTCAGCACAGTGGGCTTGAATGAGCCACCGTGGCAAAATATATCCGTGAGCAAGAAGCACACGACCAGGCAATTGATAAACTGAGTGTGAAAGAGTATGAAGACCCATTCAGCAAAAACAGTAGCAAGAAGAAGTAAACCAGTTTAACTGGTAAGTGAAAGTGACAAATTACACTGAGCCTGAACAATTTTATTGTCAGGCTAGCGTCTTTAGGCGCAGTTTGGCAACAAGGGGTTATACCCCAAGAGCAAACCACCCGTTTGACGGGTGGTTCTGATTGGATTCGAGCGGCATAAGATCCGGCGGCTCACTGCCAGCCGTTGCCCGGTTCTGCTCCCGATTGCCAACATTGCATTCATTGGAAATTTCCGATACGATGGGTACATTGGATTCGTTAGAATGGCCCGAAGTGGCAGCAAAGGGCTGAATTCTGAGCCTATCGGACAGAAAGGAAGATCTGACATGGCCAAAAAAGTGAAAGTAGCAGAATTGGTGCAACAATTTCAGTTGGAAGTGATATCCGGTGAGCAAGGATTAAAACGGGTCATTACGACCGATGACTTGAATCGCCCGGGTTTGGAAATGGCCGGTTATTTTGAGTATCATCCGCAGGAAAGGGTTCAGCTGCTCGGACGAACGGAGCTGGCCTTTTTCAGCATGCTTAAGCCGGAAGAGCGCAAGGATCGCATGGAGCGTTTGTGCGGCGAAGTAACCCCCTGCATCGTAGTGACGAGGGGACTCGACGTGCCCGAGGAGCTCGTGCAGATGAGCCAGGAGAAAAACGTGCCGGTGCTGCGGAGCAGCATGGCGACGACGATTTTGTCGAGCCGCATCACAGGATTTTTGGAAAGAAGACTGGCACCGACGACGACCATTCACGGCGTATTATGCGACGTCTATGGCGTGGGAATGCTGATCACGGGCAGCAGCGGCATCGGAAAAAGCGAAACGGCGCTGGAGCTCGTGAAACGGGGACATCGGCTGATCGCCGACGATGCGGTCGAAATCCGCCAAACGTCGGACAGCCAGCTGCATGGCACCGCTCCCGAGCTGATCCGGCACCTGCTGGAGATTCGCGGCGTCGGCATTATCAACGTGATGACGTTGTTTGGGGCCGGGGCCATCCGGAACAATAAGCGCATTACGCTGGTGGTGAAGCTGGAGGCCTGGCAGCAGGATAAGCAATACGACCGCCTTGGCTTGGACGAGGAAACGACGCGGATCCTTGATACCGATATTCCGCTCGTTACGATTCCGGTCCGCCCTGGTCGGAACTTGGCCGTCATCATCGAGGTGGCTGCGATGAACTACCGTTTGAAGCAGATGGGCCTGAACGCGGCCTTGCAGTTTACGAATAAGCTGACCGCTACCATTGCGGAAGACATGGAAGATATGGATTAGGAGAGTGAAAACATGGCCACATTGCTTCTCAATCCAATCGCATTTTCGATTGGGTCCTTGTCCGTTCACTGGTACGGCCTGATTCTAGGTTTCGGTGCGCTGGCAGGGCTTGTGCTTGCCATCCGCGAGGGCAAAAGGTTCGGCATCTCGCCGGAATTTTTTATGGACTTGCTGCTGCTTGGCGTTCCCTCCGCCATTATCGGCGCGCGGATTTATTTTGTCGCGTTTAAATGGGATGATTATAAGGATCATCTGATCGATGTCTTCAAAATTTGGAACGGCGGGATTGCCATTTACGGCGCCTTGATCGGTGCCATCATCTGCGCGATCATCTACTTCCGTTACAGAGGGTATAATTTCTGGCGGATTGCCGACATTTGCGCCCCCGCGCTGTTGACGGGGCAAATGATCGGCCGCTGGGGCAACTACGTCAATCAGGAAGCTTACGGCGGACCGGTCGCGGAAACGTTTTTGCGCGATAAGCTCCATCTCCCGAATTTTATCGTGGACCAAATGAACGTTCAGGGCGTGTACCATCACCCGACGTTTTTGTATGAATCGCTATGGAGCCTCGTGGGTATTATTATTTTGTTCATTCTCCGCCGCCAAAGATTTTTGCGGGCAGCCGAGCTGTTTTTGAGTTACTTCATCTGGTATTCGATCGGCCGCTTTTTTATCGAAGGATTGCGTACCGACTCGCTTGCCTTCATCGGCCCGAACTGGCTTGCATCGTTTGTCGACGGGCTGTGGAAGCCGATGGAATGGTTCGGTTTTGAGCATGGGGCGCTGGATCCGGCTTACGGCAACGTCAGGATTTCGCAGCTGCTTGCCATTCTGATCGTCGTCGTTGCGATCGTCATGATTATTGTTCGCCGCGCAACGGGCAGAGCCGAGGTTCGTTACCTGGATCCGATCTACTCGACGAAAGCAAACCATGACCAAGTCCCTGAGGCACAGGACGAAGAGAACCACGCCGCGAAACGCGAGGCGGCGCCCGAAGAATCCGTGACGAAACATTCAGCGGCAGACAACACGGAGGATAAAAAGGAGTAGTTGCAGCATGATAGACACCATATTATTCGATCTGGACGGAACGATCGTGGACACCAACGAGCTGATCATCAGTTCGTTTATGCACGTGCTCGAGGCACATCGCCTGGCCCCGCTGACGCGGGAGGAAATCATTCCGAAGATGGGGGCGACGCTGGAGCAGCAGCTTCAGCAATTTTCCGGCCTCGGGGATATTACGGCGCTGCACAAAACGTACCGGAGTTATAACGATGAGCATCATGACGCGATGGTGCAGCTTTTTCCCCATGTGGAGGAGGTTTTGCGGCAGCTTCATGCAAAGGGCGTTCGTCTCGGGGTCGTCACGACCAAAAATAAACCCGGCACGATCCGGGTTCTGGACATGTTCGGATTGCAAAAATATATGGGAGCCGTGATCACGCTAAACGACGTCGAATATCCGAAGCCTCATCCTGAGCCTGTGCTGAAGGCGTTTCGGATGCTTGGTTCCAATCCTGCCCGCACGCTGATGGTCGGGGACAGCCCGATGGACATCCAGTCGGCTAAAGCTGCAGGCGTGATGGCGGCCGGCGTAGCTTGGTCTTTAAAAGGCGAAAAAACGCTGCTGGAATATAAGCCGGATTACATACTCAAGGATATGCAGGATCTATTTTCGCTGGTCGGACAGGGGTAGAGCATTGTGAGAAAAGTGACGCGGTATCCGGTGGAAGGGCCAAATGCGCTTTGGCAAATCTACAAAACCGTCAGCCCTTGGAAAGGGGTCAAAAATTTCATCTGCATTCAGGCGGCCCGGTATTGCCCGATCCTTCCGCTCAAAAACTGGATTTACCGGCATTTGATCGGGATGAAGGTCGGCGAGCATACGGCGTTTGGGCTGATGGTGATGGTCGACGTGTTTTTTCCAGAAAAGATCCGTATCGGCAACAATTCGATTATCGGCTACAACTCCACCATTTTGGCGCATGAATATTTGATCGACGAATACCGGCTGGGCGAAGTCGTGATCGGAGACCATGTCCTGATCGGGGCCAACACGACGATCTTGCCGGGCGTCACCATCGGGGACGGGGCGGTCGTTGCCGCAGGGGCCGTCGTCCACAAGGACGTGGCTCCGGGTGCTTTTGTCGGCGGCAATCCGCTCCGGGAATTAAAACGAAGCAGCGATGTGAGCGCGACGGAAACGGTAACCATGGGGCAGCGGCAGGCTGACGGGTAGGCGTTTAACGCGAATCGCAGAAACAGGAAAACATCCAAAGAACAATCTTTGGATGTTTTTTATTGGCCCGCATGCTTATATAAAAGATCCTGAAAGCGCAATTTTTACGCTATAGTTACAGTATCGTCGTATTTTCATTTTTTCTGGCGTATCTGGTAGAAAGTATAGTATTTTTAATAGAGTAGACGTTGGGGAAATTCAGAGACAACTTAGACCGTAACGCGTCGAAATCCATGAATACGGGAGAGTTTGCATGCTAAAGAAAAAAGAACGCATTATGGAGCTGGATATATTCCGCTCATTCGCCATCATGGCCGTATTATTGATCCATGCTACATCGACGACGCTCGTGACGACGCAAGGCACTTCTTCGTATTATCCTTATTTGTTCGCGAACATTTTCAGCAAATTTGCCGTGCCTGTTTTTATTTTTTTGAGCGGGTTCGTGCTTTTCTATAATTATTTGGACAAGCCGATCAATAAATCGATGCTGAAAACCTTTTATACGAAACGGCTGCTCTATATTTTGGTGCCGTATGTGTTGGTTTCGTTTTGCTATTTTTTGCTGAATACATATGCTAAAGGAAAGTTGGGCCTGCCGATCACGCAGCTCGGGCATGATTTTGGCCTTCAGTTGTTAAAAGGGACCGCCCACACCCATCTGTATTATTTGATCATTATGCTGCAGCTGTATATTTTGTTTCCGCTTTTTTTATGGTGGTTTCAAAAACAACGCTCCATTTTGCCTTGGGTCGCCTTGATCGGTTTTGCGATTCAGTGGGCGTACATTTATTTGAACAAATACGGCTTTCACCTGCCTAAGGAAGGCGTCTACGGGATGGGGATTAAACTGCCGCTGCCTAAGGGGAGCATCGCGTTTTCCTATATGTCCTTCTATTTGTTCGGCGCCCTCATCGCGGCCTATTACGCACAGCTGAAAGAATGGCTGATCATGACATGGGAAGGCTTTAAAAGCGGGAAAGGCGTCGTCTGGATCGTCGTATGGGCGGCCTGGCTGGCCGTCGGCATCGTGCACGTCAATTTGTACTACAATTTGAACACGCGGGGAAGCAAAATCAACAGTTTATGGTATGAGCTCGCGTGGGATGTGCACTCCCTGCTGTCGTGCATCGTGCTGATGCAGGTGTCGTACCTGATTTACCGGCATGGCTGGAAATGGCTTAGCGGAGCGTTAACGTCCATGGGAGCCTGCTCCTTCGGCATTTTCCTGCTGCATCCGGCGCTGCTGTATCTGTACCGTAAAATTCCTGCCCATGGAGGCACGCTGGAATACGCCGCGCGAATTGCGGGGGGATGGATCATCGCCCTTGGCATTTCGTGGCTGGTCGTCCATATCGCCTTCCGTTACGTGAGCTGGTCCTGGATTTTCTTCGGAACGGCGCCGAAACGGCCGCAAAAACAGGCGGAGGACAATACCGTCAAACTGAATATGTAATCCAAAGACAGACCGCCTGGCCATGCCGGGCGGTTTTTCTCATATGGAGGAAAAAATATCCTGCAAATCGATTCATCGTCCGAGACCGGAGTTAAGGAACAACTGACAAGTCCCGTAAACGATTGGTAAGATATGAGCATAGGAAAAGGAGAATTCAGGAAAGGTAGTAAAGCAGTGGCGGTTGAACCGAACACACGTTGACGTAATCGGTATTTCATGATAATATATCCATTATTCTTTACTTTGGTAGTATGGTAGCACTTTAATGTATTGAAGAAATTGAACATAAATAACCTGATAATCGATGGGGTGACTTTCGTGACGAAACCAAAGGGTTTTGAAAAGCCGGTCGGCGTCCGCGATTATTTGCCGTACGCGGTGGATAAGCTGCGCGCGATCGAGCAGAACGTGCTCGACTGCATGAGCCGCTGGGGCTATCGGCAGATCATGACGCCGACGATGGAGTTTTACGATACCGTGGGCGTAGCCAGTTCGACGTCCGACCAGAAGCTGTTCAAGCTGCTCAACAATCGCGGCACGACGCTTGTGCTCCGTTCGGATATGACTTCTCCCATTGCGCGGGTGGTATCATCCTTGCTGAAGGAAGAGCCGCTGCCGATCCGCCTTTCGTATCACGCTAACGTGTTCCGGGCATTTGAGGAGGAGGCGGGACGCGAGGCGGAATTTTTCCAGACCGGGTTGGAGCTGGTCGGCGACGATTCCCCGGAGGCGGATGCCGAAGTCGTGGCGCTGGCGATCGCGTCGCTGAAAGCGGCGGGCGTCACTTCCTTTAAAATCGCCATGGGCCATGTCGGTTTCCTGAACGGGCTGTTTGAAGAGGTGCTGGCCGGAGGCGTCCATGAGCAGCAGATGTTGAAGCAGCATTTGCTTGACCGCAATTACGTCGGGTTCCGGAAGGCGATCCGCGAGCTCGAACTGACGATTTCCGATTCGCAGCGGCAAGAGCTGGAAGCCATTCTGCGGCTGCGCGGCGGCAAGGAAATTTGCGACCAGGCGATGGCGTTGAGCGAACATGAGCTGGCGCGCAGCTCCATCAATCATTTGTGCAAAGTATGGGAAGTGTTGGAGGCCTACGGCGTTTCCGAGCATGTATTGATCGATCTGACGATGATCGGCGATTTTTCGTATTATACGGGCATGACGTTCGAAGGTTATGCGGCCGAGATCGGTTTTCCGGTGTGCAGCGGCGGCAGGTACGACAACTTGCTGCGCCAGTTCGGCAGGGATGTTCCGGCGACGGGGTTTGCGCTGAAGACGAACCGGATTCTCGACGGCATTCATGGAAACGTGGAAGAGGTTGTACGTCCGGTGCTTATCAGGTATAACGCGGCCAACCGCAAGAAAGGCCTTGAGCGGGCCGGAGAGCTGAGAAGCCGGGGGCTGGCGGTCGTGACGCGGCTGATACAAGACGGGGGAGCGGTTCCCGCCGAAGCGGACGGACTTTACGATCGGGTGGAAGACTTCTTCTAAGGGATACGAAGATAGGGATCGAATGCCTGATTCGAATATGATAAGGAGGGAGAACGTTGGCGGAAATATTGAAGGTAGCAATGCCCAAAGGACGGATCTATAAAAAAGCCGCCGAGCTGTTCCGTGCTGCCGGCCTGCTGATCGACGCCGAAGTGGATGAAACCCGCAAGCTGGTCATCGGCTTGCCGGAGCTCGATATGGAATTTATTTTGGCGAAACCGGTGGACGTGCCGACGTACGTGGAATACGGAGCGGCGGATATCGGGATCGTCGGCAAGGACGTGCTGATGGAAGAAAACCGCGATGTCTACGAGCTGCTCGATTTAGGCATCGCCAAATGCCGCATGTCGGTCATCGGCCTGCCGAATTGGCAGCCTGGGATTCAGCAGCGGGTAGCCACGAAATATCCGAACGTGGCGTCGCAATATTTTCGCGAGCAGGGGCAGCAGGTCGAAGTCATCAAGCTGAACGGCTCCATCGAGCTCGCGCCGCTGATCGGCCTGGCCGACCGCATCGTGGATATGGTGGAAACCGGTCAGACGCTGAAGGAAAACGGGCTGGTCGAAATGAACCGGATTTTTGACATCACCAGCCGCCTGATTGCCAATCGGGTCAGCTATCGGATGAAAAACGCGCAAATTCAATCGCTGTGCGACCGTCTGCAAAAGGTGATCGCCGCTGAAGCATAAAGCGCCGCCGGGGCGGGGCAACCGAAGACGGATCAAGAGAGCAGGGAGAGATGAGGATGAAGGTAGTATCGGTTGAGCAGTTCGATCTGCGCAGGGAAGTCGATTACGGAACGCCGGAGCAAAACGAAGTCGTCAAGCGGATCGTCCATGACGTCAAAACCGGTGGCGACGAAGCGCTGCTTCGTTATACCCAGGAGCTGGATCATGCGGAGCTTACCGCAGACATGCTGCGGGTGACCAAGGAAGAGCTGGAAGCGGCATACGATCAAGTCGAGGATTCCTTCGTTCAAGCGATCTCGGCTGCGGCCGGCAACATTCGGGCGTTCCATATGCGGGAAAAGCGCAACTCATGGATGGATCTGCAGCCCGACGGCAGCATTTTGGGGCAAATCATCCGGCCGCTGAAGCGTGTGGGCGTGTATGTTCCGGGAGGAAAAGCGGCCTATCCGTCTTCGGTGTTGATGAACGTCATTCCGGCCCAAGTAGCAGGCGTTCCCGAGATCGTGATGGTTACGCCGCCTTCGACCGGCGGGAAGGAAGGGATCAACCCTTACATCCTGGTGGCGGCCGCGGAAGCGGGCGTCCACGAAATTTACCGCGTCGGCGGCGCGCAGGCGATTGCCGCACTCGCTTACGGCACGGAAACGATCGCTCCGGTCGATAAAATATGCGGACCGGGCAACATCTACGTGGCGCTTGCGAAACGAGAGGTATACGGCGCCGTCGACATCGACAGCATCGCCGGACCGAGCGAGATCGTCGTGCTTGCCGACGAGACGGCCGATCCGGAGTACGTGGCGGCCGACCTGCTGTCGCAGGCGGAGCATGACGAGATGGCGTCGGCCATTCTCGTCACGCCGTCGCGGCAGCTGGCCGATCTTGTGGCCGCCGAAGTCGGGCGGCAGCTGGAGCTTCTGCCGAGACGGGCCATTGCGGCGGCGTCAGTGGAGCAATACGGCGCGATTATCGTGACCGAATCGCTTCAGGAGGGAATCTCCGTCGTGAACCGGCTGGCGCCGGAGCATCTGGAGCTGATGGTCGCCGATCCGATGGCGATCGTAGGTTTGATCGAAAACGCGGGCGCCATTTTCCTTGGCGCATACAGTTCGGAACCTGTCGGAGATTATTTTGCCGGCCCGAACCATATCATTCCGACGAACGGAACGGCGAGATTCTCCTCGCCGGTGGACGTGGACGATTTCATCAAAAAATCGAGCATGATTTACTATAGCAAGGAAGCCCTGCTGAAGAACGGGGCTGCCATTATGGAGCTGGCGCGGGGCGAAGGGCTGGAGGCCCATGCCCGGGCGATCGAGGTCCGGCTGAAACGGGAAGGAAAGGCAGGAGGAAGCAATGGAAATTAATCAAGCAAACGGAACCAGAAGCGCAAGCATCACCCGCAAAACGAATGAAACGGATATCCAGTTGACGTTTTCCGTCGATGGGACGGGCGTATCGGAGCTGGAAACGGACGTGCCGTTTTTGAATCATATGCTGGACCTGTTTACGAAGCATGGACAATTCGACTTGAAAGTGCAGGCCCGGGGGGACATCGAGATCGACGACCACCATACGGTGGAGGATATCGGCATTTGCCTCGGCCAAACGCTGCGCGAGGCGCTCGGCGACAAAAAAGGCATCAAGCGCTATGCCAGCGTCTTCGTGCCGATGGATGAGGCCCTGGCCCAGGTCGTGATCGACATCAGCAACCGGCCGCATTTCGAATACCGCGCGGAATATCCTTCCGCCCAAGTCGGCAGCTTCACGACGGAGCTTGTGCACGAGTTTCTGTGGAAGCTGGCGCTTGAAGCGCGCATCACGCTGCATGTCATCGTGCATTACGGCCAAAACACGCATCATATGATCGAAGCGGTATTCAAGGCGCTCGGCAGGGCGCTGGACGAAGCGACCAGCATCGATCCGCGCGTGACGGGGGTTCCATCCACGAAAGGAGTGCTCTAAGTGGCAATCGCGATCGTGGATTACGGCATGGGCAATCTGCACAGCGTGAGCAAAGCCGTGGAGCGCCTCGGCGGCGAGGCGCTCGTGACGGGCGACCGAAGCGAGATCATGGGAGCGGACGGCATCATTTTGCCCGGCGTCGGCGCTTATGGCGATGCGATGGAGCATTTGCGGGCAAGCGGCCTTAACGGCGTCATGCAAGATGCCGCTGCCGCGGGCAAGCCGCTGCTCGGCATCTGCCTCGGCATGCAGCTGTTGTTCAGCAGCAGCGAGGAGCATGGAAACCATGAAGGGCTCGGGCTGCTGCCTGGCCGGGTGATTCGTTTTGCCGAAGGGGACTACAAGGTGCCGCATATGGGGTGGAACCGGCTGGAGTTCCTGCGGAAGGACGATCCGCTGCTTGCGGGACTTGAGGAAGGGCATGTCTATTTCGTGCATTCGTATCATGTTCTTCCGGAAACGAAAACGGACCTTCTGGCCGTAACGGATTACGGGCAGAAGGTCACGGCCATCGTCGGCCGCGGCAGCGTATACGGCATGCAGTTTCACCCGGAAAAAAGCGGGGAACTCGGCATGGATCTGCTGGGACGTTTCCTTTCGCTTTGCGGCGCAGGCGTACGGAAATAAGCGGGCCCAAGGATGCGTCCGGCCGCTTCGGTACGATTTGCGGGAAGGGGCTTGAAGCGTTTTGGAGCCCCCCCGGCCGCCCGATGTCAAACGTTCGGTATGCAGGTTAGGCGCTGTTTTACGAAAAAGGGAAAGCGGGGAGAATCTCGATGTCATTCATCATTTATCCGGCCATTGATATCCGCGGAGGCAAGTGCGTCCGCTTGGTACAAGGGGATTACAATCAGGAAACGGTTTATAACGAAAGCCCGCTGGCTGCAGCCAAAGCTTGGGAAGCGCAAGGCGGTTCTTATATTCATCTGGTGGACCTGGACGGGGCGAAAGCCGGACATCCGGTCAATGACGAGGTCATCGGCGCGATTGCGGCGGGCGTAGGCGTGCCCGTTCAAGTCGGAGGCGGCCTTCGGACGGTCGGCGACGTGAAACGCCTGCTTTCCCTTGGCGTCAGCCGCGTCATTATCGGTACGGCGGCCATCGAAGACCGGGCGTTTACGGAAGAAGTGCTCGGCACCTACGGCGACAAAGTGGCGATCGGCATCGATGCGAGGAACGGTTACGTGGCGACCCGCGGCTGGCTTGAGACCTCGGAGGTAAAAGCGGAGGAGCTTGCCAAGGAGCTGGCGGCCAAAGGCGCGGAAACGTTCATTTTCACGGACATTTCCCGCGACGGCATGATGCAGGGGCCGAACGTGGACGCGATCGTATCGTTAGCCAAAAGCAGCGGGCGTACGGTCATCGCCTCCGGCGGCGTCAGCGTGCTTGACGACCTCGTACGGCTGAACGAATATAGCCGGGAGGGCGTCGGCGGCGCGATCGTCGGCAAGGCCTTGTATACGGGCAGCATCAACCTTGCGGAAGCGGTAAAGGCCTTAAAATAAGCAGCGGACATAGGTCTCTTGGCGTTAGAGGAGGTTGCCTTTGACGTTCGCGACACGATGAGAGGGGGAGAAAATCCATGCTGGCAAAACGCATCATTCCATGCCTGGACGTGAAAGACGGACGGGTGGTTAAAGGGGTCAACTTCGAAAATCTGCGCGATGCGGGCGATCCGGTCGAGCTTGCGGCATTATATGACCGCGAAGGAGCCGACGAGCTCGTATTCCTGGACATATCGGCTTCCGTGGAAGGAAGGCAAACGATGGTGGAGGTCGTTCGGCAAACGGCCGGCGAAATCGCCATTCCGTTTACGGTCGGCGGGGGCATCTCCAAGGTCGACGACATGACCCGGATCCTTCGCGCCGGCGCCGACAAAATCGGCATCAACACGGCGGCGGTGACGAATCCGCAGCTGATCGCGGACGGGGCGCGGCGTTTCGGCTCGCAGTGCATCGTCGTGGCCGTGGATGCCAAATTCAACGGGGCCTGGGGCGAATGGGAAGTGTATACGCACGGCGGCCGCAAGGCTTCGGGAATTCGGGCCCTGGAGTGGGTGAAACAGGCGGAGAAGCTGGGCGCGGGCGAAATTTTGCTGACCAGCATGGATGCCGACGGCACGAAGGACGGCTTCGACCTTCCTTTGACGGCCGCCGTCGCCGACGCGATCCGGATTCCCGTCATCGCTTCGGGCGGAGCGGGCACGAAGGACGACTTCGTCGACGTGTTTACGAAAGGAAAAGCGGACGCCGGGCTTGCAGCGACCATTTTTCACTATAAAGAAATTTCGATACCGGAACTCAAGCTGGATTTGAAACAAAAAGGGGTTGAAATCAGATGAAAAGCGAACCGCAAGAGCAGTCCTGGGAGCTTGTGCAGGAGCAGATCAAATTTGATAAGGACGGGCTCGTCCCGGCCATCGTTCAGGATGCCGACAGCAAAAACGTGCTGATGATGGCTTACATGAACCGGGAGTCGTTGAAGCGTTCGATGGAAACCGGCGAAACCTGGTTTTGGAGCCGGTCGCGCGGGGAACTGTGGCATAAGGGCGGAAGCTCGGGCCATACGCAAAAAATCGTCTCCGCGCATTACGATTGCGACGGCGACACCCTCTTGTTCCTCGTGAACCCGGCGGGGCCTGCTTGCCATACCGGCGAGACGACCTGCTTCTACCGCGGGTTTGCGTCCCCTGCGCTTGCTGCGGCGGAGCCCGGAGCCGGTGCGACTTCCGGCAGACATCGTTTTTCGGTTCTGGAGGAGCTGGAGCAAATCATCGCCGAGCGGGAAAAGGAGCGCCCGGAAGGCGCCTATACGACATATCTCTTTGACAAAGGCGTCGATAAAATCCTGAAGAAGGTGGGCGAGGAGACGGCGGAAACGATCATCGCCGCCAAAAACAAGGATAACGCCGAGCTGCGCCTGGAGGTCAGCGATTTGATCTACCATTTGCTCGTGCTGCTCCAGGAGCGAAAGCTGCCGCTTGACGATATTATGGCCGAGCTGGAACGCCGCCACGAACGTCCGCGCAGGGATTAGAAGGGGGCCTTTTAGTCATGTTGATCGATTATCATACGCATCACGCCCGCTGCGGCCATGCGGTCGGGGAGCTGGAGGAGTACGTGCGCCGCGGCATCGAGATCGGGCTGAGCCATATCGGGCTGTCGGACCATATGCCGCTGCTTCACGTCGACCCTGCCCGGTATTATCCGGAAATGGCCATGCCGATGGAAGAACTTCCGCGTTACGTGGAGGAATGCCTGAGCCTGAAGGAGAAGTATAAAGGACAGATCGATATACGCGTCGGTTTGGAAGGCGATTATATCGAAGGCTGGGAGGAAGCGATCGAGAAGATCGTGAAGGCTTATCCTTGGGATTACGTCATCGGCTCGGTCCATTTCCTCGGAGAGTGGGACATTACCGACCCCCGGCAGATCCAAGGCTGGGAAGGCCGCGACAGGCTCGAAGTTTACCGTACCTATTACGAAGCGGTGCGGAAGGCGGCGGCGACCGGCTTCTACGATATCATGGGCCATTTGGACGTCATCAAACGGTTCGGCTTACATCCGGGCCCGGAAGCGGCTGCGGAAGTCGAGGCGCTGGAAAACGCGGCCCTTGCCGCCGTAGCCGAAAGCGGCGTTGCGATGGAACTGAACGCTTCGGGGCTCTCCAAGCCTTGCGCCGTCATGTTTCCGTCCGACAGAATGCTGCGGGAAGCTTGCCGGCTGGGCATTCCGATGACGCTCGGCTCCGATGCCCATGATCCGATGAAGCTCGGGGAGAATTTGGACCGCGCAAGGCTGGCACTTCATCAAGCGGGCTTCCGCCGGCTGGCGGTGTTCGAGAAGCGGCAGAGAACGATGATTCCATTGGAAATCTAACTACGGTATCAGGAGGAGCAAATGCAGCACAGGGTGCGTATTTTTTCCGGATCATCGAATCCGTTGTTGGCGGAAAGCATCTGCGAGATGCTTGGGGCAGAACTGGGCAGCGTTACGTTATCGCGCTTTAAAAGCGGCGAGATTTACGTCAATTACGAGGAGAGCATCCGCAACTGCGACGTGTTTATCGTGCAGTCGCTTTCGCATCCGATCAACGAGCTGTTCGTGGAGCTCCTGGTGATGATCGATGCGGCGAAACGAGCTTCGGCACGCACGATCAACATCGTGATGCCTTATTACGGATATGCACGGCAGGAACGGAAATCGGCGCCCCGAGAACCGATTTCCGCCAAAATGGTGGCGGACGTGCTCACGACCGCCGGGGCCAGCCGCGTCATTACGATCGACCTGCACGCGCCGGCAATCCAGGGATTTTTTAATATCCCCGTGGACCATCTGACTGCACTCGACCTGATCAGCGAATATTTGAAAGCGCTCAACCTGCCGAATCCCGTCATTGTTTCGCCGGATGCCGGGCGGGCTAAAACGGCGGAAAAGCTGGCGAACCATCTCGATTCCCCGTTCGCCATCATGTTCAAAAAACGCCCCGCGCATAACGAATCGGTCGTTACCCACGTGATCGGCGATGTGGAGGGACGGACCCCGATCATCATCGAGGACATCATCGATACGGGAAACACGATCGTCAATGTCGTCGAAAGCCTGAAGGAACGCGGAGCGTCCCCGGCCATCGTTTGCGCCACGCACGGGCTGTTTTCCGCCGATGGGCTGAAACGCCTGGAGCATCCCCATATCCGGAACGTGGTCGTCACCAATTCCATAGCGATACAGGGCTATCCGCCCGATTGGCTGAAGGTATTGTCCGTTGCGCCGATCCTTTCGACGGCCGTACGGATCATCCTGGAAGGCGGATCGCTTGCCAACCTGTTCAGAGACGCTGGAGTCTAACTCCGGCGTCTTTTTTTGCCTTATTGCCGCTTGTTTTCCGATGCTAAAACCGGGGATTTTGGGTAAATGTACATTTTGGTTTTAATAGATATTGCCTTCGCTTGCGGCTTTAAAGTTATGGTATACTGTTCTGGATAGATGAATCTAGCATTTTGCGCGGGTAAACGGTTATATGCAACTTAAGGGAGGTGCCTTGCTTACATGGAGGATCATCATCTACGGGCTGAGGACCTACAACATAAAGTCATACCCATTCATATGGATGCCAACTTCTTTTTTGAGCGCGCTGTCCGGTCGCTGGACCGCCTTCATTACGAGAAGGCATTGAAATATTTTCGCAAAGCCGTTGAATATGAGCCGGAAAATCCGGTGAATCATTGCAATGTAGCGGGTATATTATCAGAGATGGGCGATTTTGAAGGTTCAAACGCCGTCCTTTCCGATATTTTGGAGCATGTCGACGCTTCCATGACGGAATGTTATTTTTATATGGCCAACAACTATGCCAATCTGGAGCAATTTGAAGAGGCCGAACGGGTGCTGCTTCAATATCTGGAGGAAGATCCGGCCGGTCAGTTTTTGGAAGAAGCCGAAGAAATGATGGAGCTTTTCCAATACGAGCTGGGGCGTCCGGTGAAGCCGGCCCGCATCCGCAGCCGCGAAGGCGTGGCCGAACACGAAGAGGCGCGGGCGCTGATGGAAGAGGGAAAGTTCGCCCAGGCAGCCGAGGTGCTGGAGAGGATCGTGCGGGAGCAGCCGGAATTCCTGGCCGCGCGCAACAATTTGGCGTTGGCCTATTACTACATGGGCTTATTCCGCAAAGCCAAAGCGACCATATTCGAAGTGCTGGAGCAGGAGCAGGGCAATATTCACGGTTTGTGCAACCTGGCAATATTTTACCAGCATGAAGGGGATACTACATCCTTGAACCCTCTGCTCGAAATGCTGTCGGTGATGGTTCCGTATCATCAGGAGCATGTGTTTAAACTGGCAACCACCATGGGAATCCTGGGAAGACATGCGGCAGCGTACGGCCATTTCCGCCGGCTGTTGAAGGAAGAAGAGCTGGGCGGGGACCCGAGCCTTTACCATTACACCGCGGTCGCCGCTTTTAACAGCGGAAGGTACCGGGAGGCTCGCCAGTATTGGCTGAAAGCGCAAAAGCTCGATCCCCTATCCGATATCCCCCGCTTTTACCTGGACCAGCTGGAGAAGCTGGATCTGAACGGCGGGCAGCGGTTCGAGCTCAGCTACCATTACCACTTGCCGTTCGAAGAACAGCTGAAACGGTGGGAACAAAATGAAAGCGAGCTGTGCGAGGAGGCCAAAAGCAATCCGCTCATCCGCTCCTCGTTTTTCTGGGCGCTCCGGTACGGCGATAAAGGGACGAAGCTGCAGGTAATCCGCGCGCTGGGATGGATCGCGGACGACGAGGTCCGAGAGACGTTGAAGGCCTTTTTGAACGACCCGGACGAAACGTCGGAGCTCAAGAAGGAAGCCCTGCGCGTCTTGAACGGAATGGGGCTTGAAGGCTCCGTGCAGGCTGTTCTGGAGGCGGGTGCGGCTTCTGAAATGCACGTCGCCGAGACGGAGGCTTCTTATGAGTACGACCCCGCCGGGGATACCCTGCAGGCGGTCGTCGATCAGGCTTGGCTTCGTATGGACGAGGGGGCCGACCGCGAGAAGAGGCGGCATTTGCAAAACCTGTGGTTCCAGTTTTTGGGCAAGCTATACCCGGAAAAGCCGCTGATCCGCCATACGGAAGGATGGTCAGCGGCGCTGGAGTATTTGACCGCCAAACAGCGCGGCAGCTCGCTGACGTATCAGGAAGTGGCGCAGCGGTACGGCGTGTCCGTCTCCACGGTCAGCCGGTACGCGAAACGCATTGACAGCGTCTGCTCGCCGAAGGATGAAAAGGATGATATTTTCCGTCCTTTTACAGAAAATATATAGACCATGCAGCAGGTTTGGAAACAATCGCGAGATGATCTTGAAACGATGACTCGCTCTAAAGGAGGCTAACGGAATGTACAAATCAATCATCATCGGAACCGGTCCTGCCGGACTTACGGCAGCGATTTATTTGGCCCGCGCCAACATGAAGCCGCTTGTCATCGAAGGCATGCAGCCTGGCGGGCAGCTCACGACGACGACCGAGGTGGAAAACTTCCCCGGATTTCCCGACGGGATCATGGGTCCGGAGCTGATGGACAACATGCGTAAGCAAGCCGAGCGGTTCGGTGCCGAGTTTAAGACCGGCTGGGTCAACAAGGTGGATTTCTCGAAGCGGCCGTTCAAGCTGTCCGTCGAGGGCATGGGCGAAGTGGAAAGCGAAACGGTCATTATTTCCACGGGCGCTTCGGCCAAATACCTGGGCATCCCCGGGGAACAGGAAAACGTCGGACGCGGCGTCAGCACGTGCGCGACCTGTGACGGATTTTTCTTCCGCGGCAAAAAAATCGTCGTGGTCGGCGGCGGCGATTCGGCGATGGAGGAAGCGAATTTCCTGACCCGTTTCGGTTCCAGCGTCACGCTGGTGCACCGCAGGGAAGAGCTGCGCGCATCGAAAATCATGCAGGACCGCGCCCGCGCCAACGAAAAAATCCAGTGGGCGCTCAACCGGGTACCGAAGGAGATCGTTGCGGGCGATAACGGCGTAAAGGGCCTCAAGGTCTTTAACAACGAAAGCCAGCAGGAAGAGCTGATTGAAGCGGACGGCATTTTCATCGCGATCGGGCATACGCCGAACACGAAGTTCCTGGAGAATCAGATCGAGACGGACGAGATCGGATATATCCTCGTCAAACCGGGAACGACGGAAACGAACGTTCCGGGCGTGTTTGCCTGCGGCGACGTGCAGGACGTGCGTTACCGCCAGGCGATTTCAGCGGCGGGAACCGGCTGCATGGCGGCGATGGACTGCGAGAAGTTCCTCGAAGGCAGCATGGTCCATGATTGGAGCAGCACGCTGTAATTGAAAGATCGCAAACCAAGGGGTATCCTCAAGCCTTTAGACGGCTCAGGGATACCCTTATTTTTTCGGGTTCGTTAAATCCAGCCGTTTCCTTCCGCCAAACAGATCGCTTCGATCCGGTTTTTTGGCATCCAGCTTGTTCAGGATTTCCGAAATATAATTGCATAATATTCCGATATCTTCCATTTCAACCGGCACAGAGTCGGGCCCGCCCGTGTATGCTGTCACGAAAAGCAGGTGACAGTTGTCATGCAAAGGAAGGAAACATGGGGCGGACGTACCGCTTCCGAAACGCCGGTATAGCCCGAAAAACGGGCACTCCGGGCAGCTTGTGACAGTTCTCACATCTCTTGACCGATAGGTAGGCTTCAATTATAGTGGGTACAGTAGGAGCAAACTATTATCGAGGAAAAAAGGTGGCTTGTAACATGTCTGAGCAAATCTACGTTGGTGTCGATTTAGGAGGAACCGCCATTAAAGTCGGCATCTGCAATCAATCAGGACAGCTAATACAAACGTATGAAGGACCTACAGAAACGGAAAAAGGCGTAGATGTTGTCATCGGTAATATCGAGAAATATGTGCGTCATATTGTTGACCAGTCCCCATACAGTTGGGACCAGCTTGCGGGTGTAGGCGCAGGGGTTGCCGGCTTTACCAATGTCCGTGAAGGAATCATCATCTTTGCACCAAACGTAGGTTTCCGCGATGTGCCGATTCGTGCTATTTTGGAAGAAAAAATCGGCAAGCCTATTAAAATAGACAATGACGCAAACGTGGCCGCGCTTGGGGAAGCTTGGAGCGGCGCGGGACGGGGCGTCGACAACTGCGTATGCTACACGCTCGGAACAGGCGTAGGCGGCGGCATCATCATTAACGGCAAAATCTACCAGGGCTTCTCGGGCCTTGCCGGCGAGCTCGGCCACATTTCGGTCGTTCCGGACCTGGAAGCCATTCAATGCGGCTGCGGCAAGATGGGATGCCTCGAGACCGTGTCTTCGGCGACGGGCATTATCCGCATGGCCAAAGATGCCGTTGAACGCGGCGACAGAACGTCCCTGGCGCTGGAGACGAAGATCGCGGCGAAGGAAGTATTCGATGCGGCCAAAGCCGGGGACGAGGTAGCGCTTCGCATCGTCAAGCGCGCGGCCTTCTATCTGGGCAAATCGATGGCCGCCGTTGCCGCGGCGCTCAATCCGGAAGTGTTCATCATCGGCGGCGGCGTATCCAAGGCCGGCGACATTTTGTTTAACGAAGTGCGCGACGTATTCGCCAAACTGACGCCGGAACCGCTGCAGAAGGGCGTTTCCATCATTCCTGCGCAGCTTGGAAACGACGCGGGCGTCGTAGGGGCCGCCGGATTGCTGCTCCGTTCGTAAGGATCTCCGTTTGTCCCCGTAAGGGGGCGAATGCATGAAGGGTAATGGACCCGGGGCAGAACCTTATCGTCGAGGTTGCCTGTGCAAGTACCAAACCAAGGGAGGAAACGCTGATGCTCGAGGGTGAAAACAACGCGCCTGGCATGGCCACCCTGGTCATTATTACAGGCATGTCGGGTGCCGGAAAGACGCTGGCGGTACGCAGCATGGAGGATCTCGGTTTTTTCTGCGTCGATAATCTGCCTCCCGTGCTGATCCCGAAATTTGCCGAGCTGATCGAACAGTCGAAAGGCAAAATCGCAAAGGTGGCGCTGGTCATTGACCTGCGCGGACGCGAGTTTTTTACGGCATTATCCGAATCTTTGGACTATATCAAGGACCATTTTACGATCCGTTGCGAAATCCTGTTTCTCGAGGCGACGGATTCGGTGCTGGTGCAGCGCTATAAGGAAACCCGGCGGCGGCATCCGCTGGCTCCGGAAGGCATGCCGCTCGACGGGATCCGCCTGGAGCGCAAAATGCTGGAGGAGCTCAAAAGCTCCGCGACCGTCGTGTTCGACACGAGCAGCATGAAGCCGGCACAGCTGAAGGAGAAAATCATTTCGCGCTTTTCCCATTTGGAAGGCAACACGCTATCGGTCAATATCACCTCGTTCGGCTTCAAATACGGCATTCCGATTGATGCCGATTTGGTGTTTGACGTCCGTTTCCTGCCTAATCCCCACTATGTGGAGAATCTCCGGCCGCGGACCGGGCAGGACACCGAGGTCTACGATTATGTGATGAAATGGCCCGAAACCCAAGCGTTCCTGACCAAGCTGCTGGATATGCTCCACTTTTTGATCCCGCAGTACCGGAAGGAAGGCAAAAGCCAGGTCATTATCGGCATCGGATGCACCGGCGGGAAACACCGGTCGGTGGCGATCGCCGAATATTTGGGCAAAATGCTGGGCGCCAGCGAAACGGAGTCGGTTTCGGTCAGTCACCGCGATTCTGAACGTGATCGGCATTAATGAGAGTGGAAGTGATGAGAGTGGCTGTACAAAAAAGAGAGCGTCCGCGGATCGTGGTCATGGGCGGAGGCACCGGCCTGTCCGTGATGCTGCGGGGCTTAAAGGAAATGCCGCTTGACATCACGGCGATCGTCACGGTGGCGGACGACGGGGGGAGTTCGGGCATTCTCCGCAGCGAGCTGCAAATGCCGCCTCCCGGCGATATCCGCAACGTCCTGACGGCGCTGGCCGATGTCGAGCCGCTCATGTCCGAAATGATGAGATACCGCTTCAGCAGCGGCTCCGGACTTGCCGGACACAGCCTCGGCAACCTGATCCTGGCCGCGATGACGGACATCAGCGGGGACTTTGTCACGGCAGTGCGGGAACTGAGCCGCGTATTCGCGGTGCGGGGGCGCGTGCTGCCCGCAGCCGACGAGGCGGTGGTGCTGTCGGCGGAGATGGAGGACGGCACGATCGTGACCGGCGAATCGAAGATCCCGGAAGCGGGCGGACGGATCAAACGGGTGTTCCTGACGCCTTCGGAGGTTGAACCGCTGCCGGAGGCCGTAGCGGCCATCGAAGAGGCGGACGCGATTCTGATCGGTCCGGGCAGCCTGTATACCAGCATTCTGCCGAATCTTCTGGTTCCGAAGCTTGCGGAAGCGGTCATGGCATCGGAAGCCATCAAAATTTTCGTGTGCAACGTGATGACCCAGCCGGGAGAAACGGACGGGTACACCGTCAGCGACCATCTTCAGGCGATTCACGACCATGTTGGCAAACACTTGTTTGATTATGTTATTGTAAATAGCGGGGACATCCCTCCCCAGGTTCAGCATAAATACGCCGAAAAAGGCGCAAAGCCGGTCGAACTGGACTACGACGAGGTCACAAGCCTCGGGTACAAGGTCATTGCCGATACGCTGGTGCTTTTCCGGACGTATCTTCGGCATGACGCCGACAAGCTGAGCCAGCATATATACCAGCTTGTACAGGACTGGATTTTACGAAAGAGGTGAGACCCGTGTCGTTTGCGGCGCTGACGAAAAAAGAATTGACCATGATCGAAGCAGACGCCTGCTGCGAACAGGCCGAGTTGTCGGCACTGATCCGCATGAACGGGGCCGTCCAGCTTTCGAACAAGAAGGTCATTTTAGATATCTCGACGGAAAACGCAGCGATCGCCAGACGGATCTATACGCTGATCAAAAAGCATTTTCAGGCCCATACCGAACTGCTTGTCCGCAAAAAAATGCGCCTGAAGAAAAATAATGTGTACATTGTCCGTATTCCGGCCCGCGTTCAGGAAATACTGAAAGAGCTGAGAATTGTTTCGGAAGGCTTTTTGTTCCGTGCAGACATTCATCCGGATCTGGTCAAAAAGAACTGCTGCAAACGCGCCTATTTGCGCGGAGCATTCATGGCCGGCGGCTCGGTGAACAATCCGGAGGGCTCCTCCTACCATTTGGAGATCTCCTCCATGTACGAAGAGCACTGCAAGGCTTTGGTGGACCTGGCGAATGAGTTTCAGCTGAATGCCCGTTTTATCGAGCGCAAGAAGGGATTTGTCCTTTACATTAAGGAAGGCGAGAAAATCATCGAGTTTTTGAGCCTGATCGGGGCGCATCAAGCGCTGTTCAAATTCGAGGATGTCCGCATCATGCGGGACATGCGCAATTCGGTAAACCGGATCGTCAACTGCGAAACGGCCAACCTGAACAAAACGATCGGTGCCGCCGTCCGGCAAATCGACAACATCAAGCTTCTGCAGAAAGAGGTGGGTCTTGAAAACCTGCCCGACAAGCTGCGGGAGGTTGCCGAAATCCGCCTGGCGCATCCGGACATGAACCTGAAGGAAGTCGGCGAGCTTCTGAAAGGAACGGTCAGCAAATCCGGGGTCAACCACCGGCTGCGCAAGATCGACGAGATGGCCGAGAAGATTCGGAACGGCTAGTTTTTTCTTCTAGTGTCGTTCATGTTATAATGTTATAATGTTACCAAATATGGTATGAGAACTATGCAGATTTCTTAAATAGGGGGTAAGGTTTCCATGACAAAGCATCCGGTAGTCGTCCGCCTGAAAACGGGCCTACATGCAAGACCGGCAGCGTTGTTCGTCCAAGAAGCGAATAAATACTCGTCCGAAATTTTCGTGGAAAAAGATGATAAAAAAGTGAATGCCAAGAGTATCATGGGAATTATGAGCCTTGCAATCAGTTCGGGTACGGAAATTATCATCAGCGCCGAAGGTGCGGACGCAGATCAGGCTGTAAACGCTTTAGTAAGCCTTGTAGGCAAAGAAGAACTCGAAAACCAATAAACCGTTTCATTCATACGATGGGGATGAACCGCTTTGCGGTCATGTCCAAGAAAAGCACAGCCCTTTCTTCAGCTCGAAGAGAAGGCTGTTTTGCGTTTTACGGGCATCCGTATTTTTCCATTATCTCTTACAAATAGTGACATGATAACCGATATCATACTATAGCTGCATGTTCCATGGCGCAGCGCTCTTTTTTGCAAATAACAATAGATAAAGGAGTCACCAAAGGTATGGGGAAATGGAGAAATCAACAGGGTTTTGCCGCCTCAGGGGAAGGCGCGGACGCCCGCAAGGCCTTATCGTACGAGGAAAAGGACATTCATGACAGAAACAAGATTCTGCTGGTTGCCGCGGCAATCTCGGCATTTTTTGCGTTTACGACGATGGACGCGGCCCGCGTCTTCAGCTGGCCCAATCTGGGTCTTTTGATCAACCTGTTGTCGGTCGCCGCTTTCGCTTATTTTCATTTTCGGAAACAACATATCCGGTATATTGCGTACCTAAGCGTGTTCGGCATGGCCGTGAACGTTGCCATTCAAACGTTCGTGCTGCCTACGATCGCCACACTGTTCGCGGTTTATTACTTGATCGTTCTTGCGCTGATCACGCTTCGCCTTGCCGTCACTTCGATCATTCTCCTGTATTCGTTATTGATTACGATTTATCTGGTGACCGCCGATACCGGCATCGTCATGCCGACCCGGGACAGGCAGTCCGCGATTTTGATGATGGCCATCGTGTCGGTCATGGTCATTCTGTTGCTGCGGCTTACCAATACGCTGATGAAAAAAACGAAGGAAGCGCGCGAGCAAAGCGAACGTCTGCTGGCCGAACAGCAGGAGCAGAAGGAGCGCTTGGTGGAGCATGTGACGCTGGTCACCGCCAGCATGGCCGACATCACGCACGGCGTCGAAGACAATATGGCGTCCTTCGAGGAAATGAACGTCGCGTTCCAGGAAATTTCGAGCGGCGCCACGGCGCAGGTAGATGCGACTTATGCGATCAATGAATCGGTCAAACAGATGAACATGATGGTCAAACAGATGACCGCATCCGCCGAAACGCTGCTTGAGCAAACGGGGGAAACGAACCGGTTGTCCGAGTCGGGCAAAGACAAGGTCGAGCTGCTGAACGAAGCGATCCTGGACTTCAAAGAGCAGATCGATGCCATGTCGGCCGACATCCAAAGCTTGACCGAGCGGGTGCAGCGGACGTCGGAATTCAGCCACACCATCCAGGAAATCGCGAACCAAACGAATCTGTTATCTTTGAATGCCAGCATCGAAGCGGCAAGAGCGGGCGAACACGGGGCGGGTTTTGCCGTGGTTGCCAAGGAAATCCGCAAGCTGGCCGAAGTGGCATCGGGCTCGGCGGAGAAAATCCAATCGGAGATGGGCGGCTTCTCCAGCCTGATGAACGAAACGATTCAGCGCATGGGGCAGGTTGCGGAGCGGATGCAAAAAAGCAGCGTGCTGACCGAAGAGACGCTGGAAGCCTTCAGGTCCATCGAGCAGTCGGTGGCGGCGCTTCTGAACGTATCGAACGGCTACCGCGGAAACATCCGGGAAATCGCCGTATTCTCGGGTTCGATCGACGAATCGACGACGCATCTGGCGTCCGTGAACGAGCAGACCTCCGCAGCCATGCAGCAGCTGACCGCAACGCTCCAATCCCTGCTGAGCAACAACGAAAACAGCCTGCAAAGCATCAAAAAAGCGCAGGGAAGCCTGCAGGAATTGGTCTGAAGCCGATAGGGCCACGAATTTCCGTGCAGAACCCGTGCAAAAAATCCGCAAAAATCTATGATAAAAAAAGATTCGTACCTGCAACATTTTCCACCCTCTCGCTCGTCTAGTAGACAAATCAGGTGAACGCGAAAAGAAGGCGTCCGCCTGGGAATACTGTTCGATATCATGAGGAGGTCAATGAAAATGAAAACATGGATCAAGCCCGTAGGTTCGGTACTGATTGCAGGCGCTTTGCTGATGGGGGGAGCCGGAGCGGCCGGCATCGCAGGGACGTCCACCGCGTACGCGGATCAGGATGTGCAGCGCAACATCGTTAACGTTGTCGGCAAAGGCGAAATTTCGGTCAAACCGGACATCGCGTATTTGTCGATCGGTGTGGATACCCAGGCGGAAACGGCCCAAAGCGCGCAAAAGGCCAATGCCGAAAAAATCCAGAAAATCACCAATTTGTTGAAAAACACGTGGAAAATCGAGGACAAGGACATTCAAAGCGTATCTTTCTACGTGCAGCCGAACTACACTTACAATGACAAGGAAGGCCAAAAGGTCAAGGGATACACGGCGCATCACACGCTTCAAGTTTCCTACCGCGATCTCTCCAAAGTAGGCAAACTTCTGGACGATGCTTCCGAAGCCGGAGCGAATAACATCGACAATGTGATATTCTCCGTGGAAAACCGCGACCAGTATGAAGAGCAAGTCATTCAAAAAGCGATGGCCAACGCCGACCTGAAGGCCGGGGCGATTGCCAAAGCGGCCAAACGCCAGCTCGGCATGGTGCTTGTCGTCAGCCAAGGGGATGTCAGCAATCCGGTTATCTTTAACGAAGCGAAAATGTCCGTCGCTACCGCAGCCGATTCCGCGAACTCCACGGCCGTTTCCCCAGGCGAAGTGAAAGTTTCGACGCAGCTCAGCGTGCAATATGAATTGAAGTAACCGCGAACATGCGGAGACCGACCGCCCTGTTTTCGGAGAGCATACATCTGCTCGCCGGGAAGGGGCGGTTTTTTCGTGAAATGTACATATGTAGCTTTTTCCTGTCGAATCCTATAGAAAAGTGTTGTACCCAAGGGGAAAAAACGGTATAGTGAATATGCGAATTTCTGTAATTTGCAAGAGGATTGCCGGAATCACCGGCGAAACTTTCGAATATTGAATCGTTTGAGCCTGGTAAGCCATACCCATGGATATGGCTTTTTTTTCTTAGCATGTTTTGATTTCCATGATATTTTTCATAAAAAGCCGGATTCCAGGAATCCTGAAGCACCGATAGGGGGTTATGCACCTTGATTGATCTTGTCCAGGTTGAAAAGCATTTTGACGGACAAATCGTCGTGCATCCGCTGTCGCTGAACATCGAGGAGGGAGAGTTCCTGACTCTGCTCGGTCCCAGCGGCTGCGGCAAGACGACGATACTTCGCATGATTGCCGGTTTTGAGCAACCGACCCATGGCGACGTCGTATTGGCAGGTCAGAATGTCACGAAACTGCCGCCGAACCAGCGGGATTTGAATCTCGTATTCCAGCACTACGCGCTGTTTCCGCACATGACGGTCGAAGAAAATATCGCCTTCGGGCTGAAAATGAAAAAAATTCCGAAGGACGAGCAGAAGAAACGGATCGAAGAAGCGGTCGCGATGACGCAGCTGACGGCGCTGACCTCGCGTTATCCGCACCAGCTCTCCGGCGGACAGCAGCAGCGCGTCGCCATCGCCCGCGCCATCGCCAACAAGCCGAAGGTGCTGCTGCTCGACGAGCCGCTTGGCGCGCTGGATTTGCAGTTGCGCAAAAACCTGCAGTCCGAGCTGAAACATTTGCAGCGCTCGCTGGGCATTACGTTCGTTTATGTCACGCATGACCAGGAAGAGGCGATGATGCTGTCCGACCGGATCGTCATCATGAACGGCGGCCGGGTCGAGCAGGTGGGGACGCCGAGGGAGATTTACGCTACGCCTAAAACCTTGTTCGCCGCGACCTTTGTAGGGGAAAACAACATTTTTTCTTCGAGCGAAGGGCTTTTTGCCGTCCGGCCGGAGAAACTTCGTCCGGTGCGCGAGACGGAAGGCGCCCGCGTGACGGGGGTCATTCAGGACGTGTTGTACCTCGGCAACGTGCATAAGCTGACGGTCCATCTCGACCAAGAACCGATGTCGGTGACGATCGCCCTGGATTTCACGGACGAAAGACCATGGCAAATCGGCGAGCGGATCGGGGTGAACTGGAGTCCGAAGGACGAGGTGGTTATCGGGGCATGAACAAGTCGAAGTTTTTGATGGTACCCGTACTGCTTTGGGCGGCATTGTTTCTGCTGATTCCGATGCTCATCGTGGTGGTCGTTTCTTTTCTAAGTCGCGACACGCTGGGCAATGTTGTCTTCCCCTTCAGCTTGACGGGATACAAGACTTTTTTTGATTCGCTGTATCTCGGGATCTATTGGGATACGCTCGTGTTGTCCGTCGTAACGACGGTTGTTTGCTTGCTCGTCAGCTACCCGCTGGCTTATTACATTGCTAATGCAACGCCTAGAATCCAAACCTGGGGACTGATCCTCATCACGATTCCGTTCTGGATCAATTTCCTGATCCGTACGTATGCCTGGGTGCTGCTGCTGCGGACGCAGGGCATCGTGAATTCGGTCCTGCTGCATTTCGGCTGGATCCACGAGCCGATGCAGATGCTGTATACCAAGGGGGCGGTGCTGCTCGGCATGGTATACAACTTCATACCGTTTATGGTGCTGCCGATTTACGTGGCGCTGGAGCAGATGGACAAGCGGCTGCTGGATGCGGCCAGCGATCTTGGGGCGACGCGCTGGAAAGCGTTCCGCCACATTACGTTGCCCCAGAGCAAATCCGGCATCATGACGGGCTGCGTGCTCGTATTCGTGTCCACGTCGGGGATGTTCGTCGTCACGGACATTCTGGGAGGCGCGAAATCGATGATGATCAGCAACATCATCCAGTCGCAGTATTTGGGGGCGCGCAACTGGCCGTTCGGTTCGGCCCTGTCCATTATTTTCGTGGTCACGTCGCTGATTTTGATCCTGTTGTTTAACCGGGCCATGCAGTCGAAGGCCGACCGTGCAAAGGAGGGGACCGCATGAAAAAGAAAAGCCATCCCCTCTTGGGGCTTCATTCGCTGCTGCTGATGATTTTTATCTATGTGCCGATTTTGCTTATCATCGTGTACTCGTTTAACAATACGAGGTTAAGCGGAGACTGGAAGGGATTTACCTTTGAATGGTACGCCTCGCTGCTGGATAACCGGCATGTCATGGAGGCGCTCACGAACAGCTTGACGGTTGCGGTCGTTTCCACGGTCGTGGCGACGCTGCTGGGGACGCTGGCTGCCTTGTCTCTCCGGAACGTGGGCAAACGGTGGAAAGGCGGCATGAACAGCCTGATGTACCTGCCGGTCGTGATCCCGGACATCATTATGGGCTTGTCGCTGCTGGTGCTGTTCAGCCAAATGCACATCCCGCTTGGCAAAGCGACGGTCATTATTGCCCACATTACGTTCAGCATGTCCTACGTGTACGTGGTCGTCACGGCGCGGCTTGCGGGCATGGGCCGGCAGCTTGAGGAAGCCGCCTCCGATCTCGGCGCCACCGGCTGGCAGACGTTCCGGTACGTAACGCTGCCGCAAATTATGCCGGGCATCGTCTCCGGGGCGCTGATCGCCTTCACGATGTCCCTCGACGATTTTATGGTTAGCTTTTTCGTCGCAGGCCCAAGCTCGACCACGCTGCCGATTTATATTTACGGACAGGTCAAGCGGGGCATCTCGCCCGAGATCAACGCGCTGTGTACGCTGCTGATTTTGGTGAGCGTCGTGCTGATCCTGCTTGCGCAGTTTATTTTGAACCGCGGCAAAGGGCAGAAAAAACACAAAATGCTTCCGATTTAACAACGATTCTGGCGGGAAACCGCATCATTTCCAATTAAAAAACGGAGTAACGGAAAGAGAGGAGATATGTAACTGTGAAAAGAAAGGGTATCGCCGGCTTGCTGCTGGCAGGGGCTATTGCCGCATTGTCATTGACCGCTATGGGGGGCTGTTCCTCCAAGGAGTCGCTTCATATTTACAGTTGGGCGGACAATTTCGACGAGGACGTGCTGAAGGACTTCGAAAACAAGTACAAAGTCGATATTACGTACGACACCTATGCAAACAATGAGGACCTGCTGGCCAAAATCAAAGCAGGCGGAGGCGGCTATGATCTGATCCAACCATCCGATTACATGGTGGCCACGATGATCAAAAACCAGCTGCTCGAGCCGCTCGACATGAAGAACATCCCGAACTTCGCCAACATTCAGGAGTCGCTGAAAAATCCGGCATTTGATCCGGGCAACAAATATTCGATCGTCTACATGTCCGGCGTGACCGGGATCGCGTATAACAAAAAATACGTGAAGGACAAAATCGACAGCTGGGAAGACCTGTGGAACCCTGCCTACAAAGGGAAAGTGCTGCTGCTGGACGATAACCGCGAGGTCATCGGCATGGCGCTGAAAAAGCAGGGGCATTCGAACAGCACGACCAACGAAGGCGAAATCAAAGCCGCCGTTGACGATCTGAAAAAGCTGGTGCCGAGCGTCCTGGCCTTTGATACGGACACGATCAAGCAAAAGATGATTCAAGAGGAAGGCTGGATCGGCACGGTATGGTCCGGCGACGCCGCTTTCATCGTCAAGGATAATCCGGATATCGAATACGTGGTTCCGAAGGAAGGATCGACGATTTTCTCCGATAACTACGCGATTCCGAAAGGCGCGAAAAACAAGGAGCTGGCCGAAAAATTCATCAACTACATGCTGGATCCGCAGGTCAGCGCGAAAAACTACGAGTCCATCGGCTACAGCGATCCGAACGCCAAGGCGATGCCTTATCACAGTGAAGAATACCGCAACAACCATATGATCAACCTGTCCGAAGAAGAACTGAAACGCACCGAATGGCTCGGCGACGTCGGCGAGACCCTTCAGGTCTACGACCGTTACTGGACCGAACTGAAAAGCGGGCGGGAATAACCGTCAATCGTGATTAAAGCATATGAAACAAGGCCCCTTTCCATCAGGAGAGGGGCTTTTTGCGCGCTGAAACAAAAAGAAATTTGATAAAACATAGACAATAATATAAAATGTCTAATATATAATAAATAATTCAGGAGGTTGTTTATTGGTGGAAAGCGTTTCGGATGAATTGCTGAATGCGGATATTCATGATTTGAAGAGGGGGTACAAAGAGGATTCCCTGCTGGATACGTACACATGCCTTGTCTGCGGATACCAAACGGAAAAGGGGATCGTCTATCAGGAAGCGGGCGTGTTTTACGAAGCGGAAAAATCGATGCGCCGCCACATTCAGCAACAACATCATTCCATGCTCGATTACTTGCTTAGCCTGGATAAAAAAATGACGGGACTGACCGATTTGCAGCGCAAGCTGATTGGTTATTTCCATCAGGGGCTCACAGATCACGACATCATTGCCGAGTTGGACGGAGGGAGCACTTCCACGATCCGCAACCACCGTTTTATGCTGCGCGAGAAAATGAAGCAGGCCAAATTGTTTCTGGCGGTCATGGAGCTGATGGAGGAAGGCGGGAAAAATGCCGGCCGGACGGCTTCCGTCCCAACCAAGCCATCCCAGTCCAAGCTGCCGGGAGCGCCGGGCATATCCGAAGACGAACGGGAGAAGATCATAAGCAAATATTTTACGGCCGGGCCGGAAGGCCCGCTAACTTCTTTTCCGAAGCAGGAGAAACGCAGGCTGGCCGTGCTGCGCCACATTGCCGGCGATTTCGAGGCAGGGCATACCTACACGGAGCATGAGGTAAATCAGATCCTGGAAGCCCGTTTCGAGGATTACGTCACGCTGCGCAGATTTTTAATCGAATACGGTTTTTTGGACCGCAAGCCGGACGGAAGCCAATATTGGGCCAAACAGCCTGAAAACCAAGGAAAGGGGAAGAAAAACATGAAGGACCAACAACGCAGAAAAGAATTGGTCAACGAATATATGAACACGCCGCGTCCGATGGGGGTGTTTCAAATCCGCAACAAGCAAAGCGGCAAAATCTACGTGACCAGCAGCACCAACATGCCCGGCGCGATAAACGGCCAGAAGGCGAAGCTGGCTTCGAACTACCACGTCAGTCCCGAATTGCAAAAGGATTGGAAAGAGCTTGGCGAGGATGCCTTTGCCTTTGAAATTTTGGAGGAGCTGCGCCCCGACCCGCAGTCGCCCAACGATCTCGAGCAGCAGCGGGTATACAAGGAAAAGGTGGCCCAGATGGAGAAAGCGTGGCTGGAAAAACTTCAGCCTTACGACGAGAAGGGCTATAACCGTCGCCCCCGGGCCAAATAACCATCGGCAGAGCGCGGCTCCCGAACAAAGCCGGAGAAATGAACAAATTTATACTTTTTCCCTTGGTTAACGACAATACTGTAACCGGGTTTGTCATCTATTGCCATGGCAAGTTTTATATAATCGTTCCATGGGTAATGAAAGTAATCGATCATATGACTAACATATGCGGCAATGTTTGGAGAGAGGGGATTTTAAGGATGAACAAAGGAATGAAGTGGGGAGCGGCCGTGCTGGCCGCCGGCGTGCTGTTTGGCGGAGCAAGCGTAACGGGAGGAAACGTGCAGGCGGCTCCTGCAGGCAAAACGGCAGCCAAGCAAAACGTCCAGCCTGCGGTAACGCTGAAGGCTAACGGCAAAACGCTGACGCATCAGGGGAAAATCGTCAACGGCAACACGATGATTCCGATCACGGTGCTTCGCGACGCATTGGGCCTGCCGCTTCATTATAATCCGGGAACGAAAACGTACAGCGTCGGCAGCGGCATCATGAAGCTGAATCTGGAGGTGTCCGATTACGGCGTCGGCACTAATCTGAACGGGTACTCCATTTACGATAACAGCGGCAGCGACCAGTATGAAGCAAAGAACCTGAACGGCCACTTGTACGTGCCTTTCAAGCTTCTGGGCGATTATATGGGCATCAAGGGGACGTGGAATCCTTCCCTGAAGTCATTGGAACTCGGCAAGCAGACGATGAACAAAATCGGCATCACGAGCGAAACGATCACGAAAACCAACAAAAACGCGAGCATCGTCATCCATTATCCGAAAGTGAGCGGGCTTGGCGAGGACGTGGAGCAGAAGATCAATGCCGTATTGAAGGAAAAAGCGGAGCAATTCGCGAAAAGCAGCGAGGAGCAGGCAAGCCATCGGGACGGCAAGATCGAGCACACGTACGACTTCGTGCAAAACTTTGCGGTGACGTTTAACCGCGAGGGCGTGCTGAGCATCGTCACGGACCAATACGGCTTCACGGGCGGCGCGCACGGCGGCACGTTCCGCGAAGGCCTGACCTTCTCCCTGAAGGACGGCAAACAGCTCGGATTGGACGATCTGCTGAAGGCTGCGCCGGATTACAAGCAAAAACTCGATCGCATGCTGAAGCAAAAAACGAAGGACACGGCATTTAGCGACGTTACCGCCGGCCTGAAGGACCAACCCGATTTCTATCTGAAAGAAGGAGGATTCGCAATCTTCTACCAGCAGTACGAAATCGCGCCTTACGCGGCAGGTTTTCCGACGTATGCCTTCGGCTTCGGCGAGCTGCTTCCGAAAGGAACCGACCCGTTCGCGGCGTTTAAATAACAAATGAAAACAGGCGGCAAGGGATGACTCCCTATGCCGCCTGTTTTTTTATTGTTATGATCCCTAGCGCATTCCCGCTCGGACATTTTATACGTTAAATACGAAGTCTTCGTCGGACAGCGGTTCGATGTTGATCGCGCGCACATAGCCGTTGCCTTTTTTCGAGAAAAAGTCGTGCTGCTTCGTATGCGTGCTGATGCCGTTGAACACGATCGGGTTGATCGGCTCTTCAGGGAAATGAGGCTCGAAGCCGAGGTTCATCAGCGCTTTGTTGGCGTTATAGCGGACGTAGGTTTTGACTTCCTCCTGCAAACCGATCGGAGCGTACAATGCATCGGTGTAGACGACCTCGTTCTGATACAGCGTCTCCAGCAGCTCATACAGCTCTTTTTGCAGCTGAGCCTGTTCCTCAGGGGTAAACGTCTGGAACAGCTCTTGGGCGAGCAGGCCGACGTACAGGCCGTGTATGCTCTCGTCCCGGATGATGAGGTCGATGATTTCGCCGCTGCTCGTCATTTTGCCCTGGCCGGCGAGATAAAGCGGATAGAAGAAGCCGCTGTAGAACAGGTAGCTTTCCAGGAAAACCGAAGCGGCCATGGCCCGGTACAGGTCCTGATCGGAGTTGATGTTTTTGTACCAGGACTCGATTTGCTTCGCTTTGAACTGCAGCTGCTCGTTTTCTTCGACCCAGCGGAAAATCGCGTCGATTTCCTCCGTCGAGGCAAGCGTCGTGAAAATGCTGCTGTAGGATTTGGCATGGATCTGCTCCATCATGGACATGAAGCCGAGCACAGCCTTGCGCTGCAGCCCTTCCACATGCTCCAGGATCTTAGGCATGCCTACGCCGCCCTGCAGCGTGTCAAGCAGCGTCAAGCCGCCGAGGACATGCTTGTAGACCGTACGCTCGTCGTCCGTCATTTTGATCCAGTCCATTTTGTCGTCGGACAGGGGGATTTCGTCGTCGGTCCAGAACTGCATAATGTTTTGCTGCCAGAACATCAACGTAAAATCGTCGTCCGGCCGGTTCCAGTTTACTGCTTTCATTAGGCGATAGCTCCTTTATATAAGAAGGCAACGAGGGACCCGAGGTCCCCGCGATTGCCTTGCCGTATGATCAATTTTTTAGACAGCGCAGCTGGTGCACTCTTCAATGGACAGCTTTTTCGTCCGGGTGTAATACAGCGATTTGAGCCCCTTCTGGGCGGCGTATACGTAAAAACGGGACAGCTCGCGGGTCGACACGGTGCTGTTGACATGAAGTACGGTCGAAATGCCTTGATCCACGTGCTGCTGAATCGCGGCGATCATGTCGATCAGGCGGAACTGGTCGATGTTGTAGGCCGATTTGTAGTACCACTGCGTCTCCGCGCTCAGGAACGGCATCGGATAGTAGGTCGTCGAATTTGCGTATGTACGCGTTTCGATGTGTTCGACGATCGGCATGACGCTGGACGTGGCGTTTTGGATGTACGAAATGCTTTGCGTCGGCGCGATCGCCAAACGGTAGGCATGGTACAAGCCGTGTTTTTGCACTTGCTCCTTCAGGCGGGCCCAATCCTCCGGAGTTGGGATTTCGATGCCTTCAAACAGCTTCTGAACGCGTTCGGACGTCGGACGGAAGTCCGTCTCGAGATACTTGTCGAAGTAAGTGCCTTTGGCGTATTCGGATTTTTCGAAATCTTTGAATGTCTCGCCGCGGTCGCGGGCGATCTCCATGCTTTTTTCGATGGAGTAGAAGTTCATCATCATGAAAAACGTGCTGGCGAACTCTCTGGCTTCCGCGCTTTCGTAGGCGATTTTGTTTTTCGCAAGGTAACCGTTCAAATTCATGGCCCCGAGTCCGACGGAATGCAGTTCGCGGTTCGCGCGCTGCACGCCTGGGGCGTTTTCGATCTTGGACAGGTCGCTGACCACCGTCAAGGCTTCGATGCCGACATGGACGGAATCCTTCACCTTGCGTTGTTCCATCACGTTGACGATGTTCAGGGACGCCAGGTTGCAGCTGATGTCGCGGCGGATGATGTCCTCGATGCCGTAGTCGTTGATTTCCGACGTCTCCTGCAGCTGGAAGATCTCGGTGCACAGGTTGGACATTTTGATCTGGCCGATATCCTTCAGCGCATGCACGCGGTTGGCGTTCGTTTTGTTCACGATGTAAGGATAACCGGATTCCAGCTGGGTGGAAGCGATTTTCGTCAGCATGTCGCGCGCGCTCATCACCGTTTTTTTGGTGACTTGGTCGTTGGCAAGCAGCTCCTCGTACATCTCGTCCATGTCCAGGTCGTCCAAATGTTTGCCGTAGGCTTTGTAGACGGAATATGGGCCGAATACGACGAGCGGCTTGTTTTGAGCGGCAAGCTCATAAAATTTGTTCGGAATGATGAGTCCGATGGACAACGTTTTGATTCTCAGTTTTTCGTCGGCGTTGATTTTTTTCGAATCCAGGAATTCGATGACGTCCCAGCCGAAAATGTTGTAGTATCCGGCGCCCGATCCTTTGCGTTGGCCCATCTGGTCGGCATAAGAAAAGGCATCCTCCATGAGTTTGAGCACGGGCATGATGCCTTTAGCCGCTCCGGCTACCCCTTTGATCGGTTCTCCGCGTCCGCGAAGCTTCGAGAGGTTCACCGCCACGCCGCCGCCGATTTTGGACAGCTGCATGCAGGTTCCGAGCACGTAGTTGATCGAGTTGAGGGAGTCGTCCATTTCCAGAAGGAAACAGGATACCAGCTCGCCGCGGCGGCTTTTGCCCGCGTTCAGGAAGGTCGGCGTCGCCGGCTGCAAGCGCTGGTCGATCATGGCTTCCGCGATCCGCAGCGCCTTCCCGATGTCCCCGTCTCCCAGATGCAGGGCTACGATGGCCACCCGGTCCGGATACTGCTCGAGGTACATCGTTTTGTCGTTCGTCTTCATCGCGTAGTCCTTGTAGAACTTCGAGATCGCCATGTAGGACTGGAACTGGAAGTCGCTTCTTGCCGTCAGGTTAAACACGGATTCGACTTCTTCGTACGTGTATTTTTCAAACACGTTTTCGTAGTAGTCGTTTTGGATCAGGTAGTCGAGTTTTTCCCGGAGGGAACCGAACTTCATCGTGTCCTTCTCGACTTCCTCCATAAAGGCTGCGACCGCTTCTTTATCTTTGGAAAGCTGGAAATAACCGTCAGCCCCCCGCTGCATCAATTCGTTGTTCAATTCAATATGCTTCAATAGTCCGCACCCTTTCAACAAAAGTTTCTATATCCTGCGTTGTTCCCGACAGCTCGAATTTCGTGAGGATCGGCACATCGTACATTTCGGAGATCGTGTCCGCGCTTTTGGCGAAGCGGGGGCCCCAGTTCCGGTTCCCGCTGGCCGATACGCCGCGCAGCATTTTGCTGTTGCGGGACAGGAACGATTTTACTTTCTCGGGGACCTGCCCGAAACCGGTCGTGTATGTCACGAGCACGTAAGGCTCGTCGATTTCATCCTTCTCGGCGATGGACACGCTCCGCATATTCAGCTTGTTTATGAAACGTCTGACATTCCCTGTCTTGGAATCGTAGACAACCAGCATACTCTATCACTCCTACCGAATCTTTGCAAAAAAAACGACGCTGCGTCCTTAGGCGAATGCAAGTCGTAATAGGTTATATATGATGTTTGGGATCAATATGTAGTTGGTAAATTGAATTTTACATCAATATATTGGGTTCGTCAATGGACAAATGACGAATTCCCTATGAGAGCGGTTGCGCTAGAACAGGTAGAATCGGCGGCAGGGCGCGGCAAAAAAGGGCTCCCGAAAGATCAAAAATAGATCTTTTCGGGAGCCCTTGACGTCCTGCATCTAGATATGGTGTTTAGACGCTTTGGACCGGAGGATGCTCAAGCACTTTATCGATAATGCCGTATTCAGCTGCATCCTGCGCGCTCATGAAGTAGTCGCGGTCGGTGTCGCGCTCGATGCGCTCCAGCGGTTGGCCTGTACGTTCGGCCAGGATGCGGTTCAGCGTGTCGCGCATTTTCAAAATGCGGCGGGCGCGGATTTCGATATCCGTTGCTTGTCCTTGGGCACCGCCCAAAGGCTGGTGAATCATGATCTCGCTGTTCGGCAGCGCGTAGCGTTTGCCTTTGGCGCCTGCATTCAGCAGGAATGCGCCCATGGAAGCGGCCAGGCCCACGCAGATGGTGGACACATCCGGCTTGATGTATTGCATCGTATCGAAAATCGCCATGCCGGCCGTGATGGAACCGCCTGGGCTGTTGATGTAGAGGTGGATGTCTTTGTCAGGGTCTTCGGCAGCCAGGAAAAGCAGCTGGGCAATGATCGAATTGGCTACCACGTCGTTGACATCGGATCCCAGGAAAATGATGCGGTCTTTCAAAAGGCGGGAATAGATGTCGTAGGCGCGTTCGCCGCGGTTGCTTTGTTCAACGACCATAGGTATATAACTCACGTGGAAAACCTCCCTATATAGATGGATATGCGGATGTTGCAACATTCGGTCCCGGACCGCGGGCCAACGGGGAAGGCAACGGGCCGGACCATCGGGTCCATGCCGCTCCCGGTCGAACGCGATCCTTGAATG
Source organism: Paenibacillus cookii (assembly GCF_018333375.1). Taxonomy (GTDB): domain Bacteria; phylum Bacillota; class Bacilli; order Paenibacillales; family Paenibacillaceae; genus Paenibacillus_AQ; species Paenibacillus_AQ cookii. The sequence continues at coordinate 69,348 of NZ_BORW01000015.1, read as the reverse complement.
TTTGCAGCGTCCTTGGATCAACTATCGATGATTCTATACTTACTCTTACCGTATTAACCACATGATAAACAATTTCGAACAAAAAGTCAAAGAAAGTCAAACTCAGGGCAAAAAAAATAGCCATGATTGGCTTTGGCTGTTGAGGTTAATCTTATGGTAGATGCTTTTCATTAAAAATAAAATGGCGCGCCCGCGAGGAATTGAACCTCGATCTCAGGCTCCGGAGGCCTGCGTCATATCCATTGGACCACGGGCGCATATTTCAAACGCTGCTTCAATCGGATTTCCGGAAGGCCGCAGCCTCATATATTCCGTACAGCAAGAGTTATTATATGATAAATTTTGCGGAATTGCAAGCAGATGTTTTGAAACCGTGGAAAATAGCCCGCAAACGCCTGTATAAGAGGAAAGAATAATGTGAAGGATAGACGGTGGACTACTTGCAACAAGGGGAGAAATTGAGTAGAATATAAGTGGGACTTAAATCGTTACTGTGGGACGTTTTAGGGCCAGGGAGCAGGAGAGATGGAAGTTGAAGTTGCAGGAGTGGAGAGCAAATGCGGAAAATATTAGAGATACAAAAGCAGCTTCTGCCTGATCTCATGGACGTGCTCAAGACAAGGTACAACATTCTCCATCAGATCATGCTCTCGGAGCTGATCGGCCGGCGTACGCTGGCGGCCTCGCTGCATATGACGGAGCGGGTGCTGCGCGCCGAGACGGATCTATTGAAAGCCCAGGGGCTTATCGAAATCGAAAGCTCCGGCATGAGGATCAGCGAAGCTGGGCGAAGGCTGCTGGAAGAGATGGGCCCGATGGCCAAGGAACTGTTCGGACTGAACGAGCTGAGCGAGAAAATCCGCCGTACATACGGCCTGAGGAAGGTCGTCGTCGTGCCGGGGGATTGCGAAGCATCGCCGCTGACGAAGCGCGATCTCGGCCGCGAAGGGGCGAAGGCGCTGCTCGGTGTCATGAATCAGGAAGACACGGTTGCCGTCACGGGAGGTTCCACGCTGGCCGCGGTGGCGGAGGAACTCAATCCGCATGCTTCCGTCTCGATGAAGAACAGCTGGTTCGTTCCGGCGAGGGGCGGACTTGGCGAAAGCGTGGAGTTTCAGGCCAATACGATCGCTTCGACCATGGCCAAACGCGTAGGCGCCCAATACCGGCTGCTGCATGTCCCCGATCTGCTGAGCGACGACGCTTACCAATCGCTTGTGCAGGACCGCAATATTCAGGAAATCGTGGACGTAATCCGCAGGTGCCGCATCATCATGCACGGCATCGGCGACGCGATGGAGATGACCCGGAGAAGAAGGCTGGATCCGGCCGCAGCGGAGGAGATTCAGCGGGAAGGCGCGGTAGCGGAGTCTTTCGGCTACTATTTTAACGAGCAAGGCGAAGTGGTTCATCGCATGATTACGCTGGGCCTCCGGCTGGAGGACATCATCCGGACGGAGATCGTGATCGGCATTGCCGGCGGGAAAGACAAAGCGACGGCCATCCATTCCGTGCTAAGGTTCGGCCACGAGGACATCCTCGTGACGGATGAGGCGGCGGCGGTCGAAATCTGCAGGCAGATCGACGAACAAGGCTAGGAAGGGCATTAACCCCGTTATCAACACAGGCGCAATTGCCTGTTTTGAATAAATCATGAATGTTGCCTTCCGGCTTGCCGGCATGACAAACATTCACAAAATAAGAAACTTTGGGAGGACTATTCAATGAGTGTAAAAGTAGGCATTAACGGTTTTGGACGTATCGGACGACTCGCATTCCGCCGCATTCAAAATGTGGAAGGCATCGAAGTTGTGGCAATCAACGACTTGACTGATGCTAAAATGTTGGCTCATTTGCTTAAATATGATACAACGCAAGGCAAATTCGACGGGGACATCGAAGTTCATGACGGTTACTTCAAAGTAAACGGCAAAGAAGTCAAAGTTCTTGCAAACCGCAACCCTGAAGAACTTCCTTGGGGCGAGCTTGGCGTCGACATCGTTCTGGAGTGCACAGGCTTCTTCACGACGAAAGAAAAAGCCGAGCTTCACCTGAAAGGCGGAGCGAAAAAAGTCGTAATCTCCGCTCCTGCAACAGGCGATATGAAAACGATCGTTTACAACGTAAACCATGAAACACTGGACGGAACCGAAACGGTCATCTCCGGCGCTTCCTGTACAACGAACTGCCTGGCTCCAATGGCTAAAACGCTCAACGACAAGTTCGGCATCGTATCCGGCCTGATGACGACGATCCACGCTTACACAGGCGACCAAAACACCCTGGACGCTCCGCATCCAAAAGGCGACTTCCGCCGCGCTCGCGCCGCTGCCGAGAACATCATTCCAAACTCCACTGGCGCTGCAAAAGCAATCGGCCTGGTGCTTCCTGAGCTGCAAGGCAAACTGGACGGCGCCGCTCAACGCGTGCCTGTACCAACAGGTTCCCTGACTGAACTCGTTACGGTTCTGAACAAGAAAGTAACGGCTGACGAAGTCAACGCAGCTATGAAAGAAGCGTCCGACCCAGAAACTTACGGCTACACCGAAGACGAAATCGTATCTTCCGACATCAAAGGCATCACGTTCGGTTCGCTCTTCGACGCAACTCAAACCAAAGTGCTGACTGTAGGCGACCAACAGCTGGTAAAAACCGTTGCTTGGTACGACAACGAAATGTCCTACACGGCTCAATTGGTTCGCACATTGGCATACTTCGCGAAACTGGCCAAGTAAGAACAGCCGGTCAAGCGGAATATACGGAGCGGAAACAGAACCTTTGTTTCCGCTCTTTGTAAATTGAATGCGGCCATCCGATCGGAAGCCGCCTTTCGGATGTCCGCGGATTTCCGAATTGAATTGAAGAGGATACAAGCATACATCCGATTTGGATAGAGACAGATGGAGAGTTTGGATAGATAAAACAAGAGGATTGAAAAAATCCCGAAACGAACGAGCTTGTCCCCTGTAATTCCTGAATACAAACAAAAAATGGGTACGGAGGAACGAACCATGAACAAAAAATCTGTGCGTGATGTGGAAGTAAGCGGCAAACGCGTATTCGTGCGCGTGGACTTCAATGTGCCTTTGGAAAACGGAAAAATTACGGACGACACGCGGATCCGCGAAACGCTGCCAACGATCAAATATTTGACCGAGCGCGGCGCGAAAGTGATTTTGGCAAGCCATATGGGCCGTCCAAAAGGCGAATTCGTCGATTCCCTGCGCCTGACGCCTGCAGCGGAACGCCTGTCCGAACTGCTCGGCAAACCGGTCGTGAAAGTGGATGAGGCCGTAGGCGAAGCCGTTAAAGCCGAAATCGCGAAACTGAGCGACGGAGACGTGCTTTTGCTCGAAAACGTGCGTTTCTACCCTGGGGAAGAGAAAAACGATCCGGAGCAGGCCAAACAGTTCGCCGAACTGGCCGACCTGTTCGTCAACGACGCATTCGGCGCCGCTCACCGCGCCCATGCTTCCACGGAAGGCATCGCGCATTACCTGCCGGCCGTATCCGGCCTGCTCATGGAAAAAGAACTGAGCGTGCTCGGCAAAGCTTTGTCGAATCCGGAGCGTCCGTTCACGGCCATCATCGGCGGTTCGAAAGTCAAAGACAAAATCGACGTGATCAACAACCTGCTGAACATCGCGGACAACGTGCTGATCGGCGGAGGCCTGTCCTATACCTTCATGAAAGCGCAAGGGTATGAAATCGGCATGTCTTTGTGCGATAATGAGAAGCTGGATGTAGCGCTCGGATTTATCCAAAAAGCGAAGGATCTCGGCAAGAACTTCCTGCTTCCTGTTGATATCGTCATCGCGGACGACTTTAGCGCAAGCGCGAACGTGGATATCGTGGAAGTGGGCAACATCCCTGAAAAATGGGAAGGCGTGGATATCGGACCGAAAACGCGCGCCAAATACGCCGAAATCATCAAAAATTCCAAGCTTGTCGTATGGAACGGACCGATGGGCGTGTTCGAAATCGATCCATTTTCGGGCGGTACGCGTGAAGTGGCTGAAGCCTGCGCCCAAACCGAAGGTTACACGATCATCGGCGGCGGCGACTCCGCGGCAGCGGCGGAAAAATTCCATCTGGCCGACAAAATGGACCATATCTCCACAGGCGGCGGCGCTTCGCTGGAATTCATGGAAGGCAAGGCGCTCCCTGGCGTCGTGGCTCTGAACGATAAATAATCCGGGCGGGTACAGCCGTAAGGATTTCCGAAGAAGGAGTTGAAGCAAGTGAGAACACCAATCATTGCGGGCAACTGGAAAATGTTCAAAACCGTTCCGGAAGCCAAAGCATTCATCGAAGAAGTGAAGGGCAAAGCGGAAGTGGAAGGCGTGGAAAGCGTCATCTGCGCACCGTTCACCAACCTTCCGGCATTGGTTGAGGCCGTCAAAGGCACGTCCATCAAAATCGGCGCCCAAAACCTGCATTTTGAGGACAACGGCGCATTCACCGGCGAAATCAGCGGCGAAATGCTGAAGGGGCTTGGCGTGGACTATGTCATCATCGGCCACTCCGAGCGCCGCGCTTATTTTGCCGAAACCGACGAGACCGTCAACAAAAAAATGCACGCTGCATTCCGCCACGGCTTGACGCCGATCGTGTGCGTGGGCGAAAAGCTCGAAGAGCGCGAAGCCGGCCAAACGAAGGACGTTTGCAAAGTGCAAACCGAAGCGGCGTTCCAAGGCCTGTCCGCTGACCAAGCGGCTGAGGCTGTTATTGCTTACGAGCCGATCTGGGCGATCGGAACGGGAAAATCCTCGACAGCACAGGACGCCAACGAAGTCATCTCCTATATCCGCGACCTGGTGAAAGGAATGTACGGGGAAGACGTGGCGAACAAGGTCCGCATCCAGTACGGCGGCAGCGTGAAGCCTGAAAACGTAGCCGAGTACATGGGCCAAAGCGACATCGACGGCGCTCTTGTCGGCGGCGCCAGCCTGCAGCCGGCTTCCTACATCCAGCTCGTTCAGGGGGCGAAGTAAGATGACCGCACCTAGACCCGTAGCATTGATTATCATGGACGGATTCGGTCTGCGCGACACCGTGGAGGGCAACGCCGTTGCCCAAGCGAAAAAGCCGAATTATGACCGCTTGATGGCCAAATACCCGCATACGACGCTGACCGCCTGCGGCGAAGCCGTAGGTTTGCCGGAAGGTCAAATGGGCAACTCCGAAGTGGGCCATTTGAACATCGGCGCGGGGCGCATCGTATACCAGGATTTGACCCGCATTTCGAAATCGATCCGCGAAGGCGAGTTTTTCGAGAACTCTACGCTGGTCGAAGCCGTTCGCGCGGCGAAAAATAACGGCAAAAAGCTGCATTTGTACGGCTTGCTGTCGGATGGGGGCGTACATAGCCACATTGAGCATATGTTCGCCATGCTTGATCTTGCCAAAAAAGAGGATATGCATGATGTGTATATCCATGCGTTCCTGGACGGCCGCGACGTGGCTCCGGACTCCGGCAAGAAGTTCATTCAGGAAATGCAAGCGAAAATCCAGGAAGTGGGCATCGGCAAAATCGCGACCGTGCAAGGCCGCTATTATGCGATGGACCGCGACAAACGCTGGGAACGCGTAGAGAAGTCCTACCGTGCGATCGTGTACGGCGACGGACCGAAATATACCGATCCGCTGGAAGCCGTCACGGAATCCTACAACAAATCGGTATTCGACGAGTTCGTGGAGCCGACGGTCATCGTGGACGAAAACGGCCAGCCGGTATCGCTCGTGGAAAGCGGCGATTCCGTCGTGTTCCTGAACTTCCGTCCGGACCGCGCCATCCAATTGTCGCAGGTATTCACGAACAAGGACTTCCGCGGATTCGACCGCGGGCCGAAGTTCCCCGAAAACCTCCATTTCGTCTGCCTGACGCTCTTTAGCGAAACGGTTGGCGGATATGTGGCCTACGAGCCGAAAAACCTGGACAACACGCTGGGCGAGGTGCTGGTGCAGCATAACAAAAAGCAGCTCCGCATCGCCGAAACGGAAAAATATCCGCATGTCACGTTCTTTTTCAGCGGCGGACGCGACGTCGAGCTTCCAGGGGAAACCCGGATTCTCATCAACTCGCCGAAGGTGGCCACGTACGACCTGAAACCTGAGATGAGCGCATACGAAGTCGCGGACGCTTGCGTCAAGGAAATCGAAGCCGAAAAACATGACGCGATCATCCTGAACTTCGCCAACCCGGACATGGTCGGACACTCCGGCATGCTGGAGCCGACGATCAAAGCGGTCGAAGCGACGGACGAATGCATGGGCAAAGTCGTTGACGCGGTCATCGCCAAAGGCGGGGTAGCGATCATCATCGCCGACCACGGAAACGCCGACATGGTGTTTGACGAACAGGGAAGACCTTTTACGGCGCATACGACGAACCCGGTACCGTTCATTTTGACGGACGAAAACGTGACGCTGCGCGACGGCGGCATCCTGGCCGACGTGGCTCCGACGATCCTCGATCTGATGCAGCTTCCGAAACCAGCGGAAATGACCGGAGAATCGATGATTGCAAGCCGCAAATAAACGGTATAATGATAGAGATGGTATGAAACTGGACTAAATACACAAACAAAGGAGACTAAGTACTATGACTATTATTTCTGACGTGTACGCTCGCGAAGTCCTCGACTCCCGCGGCAACCCGACTGTAGAAGTTGAAGTTTACCTCGAATCCGGCGCCATGGGCCGCGCCATCGTTCCATCCGGTGCCTCCACAGGCGCCCACGAAGCCGTTGAGCTTCGCGACGGGGACAAAGACCGTTACCTCGGCAAAGGCGTTCTGAACGCCGTGAAAAACGTGAACGAAATCATCGCTCCCGAAGTGATCGGCATGGACGCTTTGGACCAGCTCGGCATCGACAAGCTGATGATCAAACTGGACGGCACGCCGAACAAAGGCAAGCTGGGCGCCAACGCGATCCTGGCCGTTTCCATGGCCGTCGCCCGCGCGGCAGCCGACGCGCTTGACCTGCCGCTGTACGTATACCTTGGCGGATTCAACGCAAAACAACTGCCTGTACCGATGATGAACATCGTCAACGGCGGCGCTCATGCCGACAACAACGTCGACGTGCAAGAGTTCATGATCCTGCCTGTAGGCGCTCCTTCCTTCAAGGAAGCACTCCGCACAGGCGCTGAAATCTTCCACAGCCTGAAATCCGTATTGAAGGGCAAAGGCCTGAACACGGCCGTAGGCGACGAAGGCGGTTTTGCACCGAACTTCACTTCCAACGAGGACGCTTTGTCCTCCATCATGGAAGCCATCGAAAAAGCCGGATACAAACCAGGCGTGGACGTATTCCTGGGCATGGACGTTGCTTCTACCGAGTTCTACAAAGACGGCAAGTACCATCTGGAAGGCGAAGGCAAATCCTTCACTTCCGCAGAGTTCGTTGATCTGCTCGCTTCTTGGGTCGACAAATACCCGATCATCACGATCGAAGACGGCTGCTCCGAAGACGACTGGGAAGGCTGGAAACTCCTTACCGATAAACTGGGCGACAAAATCCAGCTCGTTGGCGACGACTTGTTCGTAACGAACACCGAACGTCTTGAAAAAGGCATCAAAGACGGCATCGGCAACTCGATCCTGATCAAAGTGAACCAAATCGGTACGCTGACCGAAACCTTCGACGCGATCGAAATGGCGAAACGCGCAGGTTATACTGCGGTTGTTTCCCACCGTTCCGGCGAATCCGAAGACAGCACGATCGCGGACATCGCAGTGGCAACGAATGCGGGCCAAATCAAAACGGGTGCTCCTTCCCGTACAGACCGCATCGCGAAGTACAACCAATTGCTCCGCATCGAGGACGAACTGGCCGAAATGGCTCAATACAACGGCTTGAAGTCTTTCTACAACCTGAATAGATAAGAAGCAGCTTTTCTAAGCTGCATGAAAACCGTCCCGGCATGATGTCGGGGCGGTTTTTTGTAGTGTTTCGGTGCCATGCAAGTACGCATGGCGATCATTTCGGGGGACGCTAAACTACCGTTTCAATAAGACCGATATAAAAAATTACGAAGGGGATGCAAAGTTTAATCTTTGAAGCAGCTTGGCTGTCCAGGGGCTTTTCCAGTGGCTCATTCCGCTTCGCTTCTTGCGATTTTTTCGTTGAAGGGTCAGGGGAAGTCCTTGTTTTAGGAATTGGGCTATGGTACAATAAAAATGCTGTTTTATGAACGACAGGTAATGTTTGAGAAGCAATGTTGAGCACTGATATAGAATGATGTTTAGCTCACTGGGAGGTGGATCGAATGGAAATTTTGTTGAAAGTACTGCTCGTCATTTTCTCGATCGCTTTGATCGCAATCGTTCTTTTGCAAAAAGGGAAAAGCGCAGGACTGGCCGGTGCCATCTCCGGTGGCGCAGAACATCTTTTCGGAAAAACGAAAGCCCGCGGCATGGACTTGATCCTGCAGCGCGTGACGGTCGTCGTGGCGTCGTGCTTCATGATTTTGGCCATTCTTGTGGCGGTCTTTTCGAAATGATATAGCTTGACTTGGAAACCCTTCGCTCTTTCATGAAGAAGAGCGGGGGTTTTTTAATATCCCTGGGCCTTGGAAACATCTTCCGATGCGGAAGCTCCAGAAGGCTGATCCAATGGATGCCTTTCGCGGCCACGCAGGGATGCAAACGATTAATTCCGTGTATACTAGGGTATGTGTATATAAATACGGAAAATGCCGACTGGTAACGATAACATAGAGGCTTGCGGGAGGGACGCCCTGCCCGCATGCGAACCGAGGAGATAATTGATGATAACGGAACAAACAATATTGGATTTGATGCAGAGCCCTGACTACAAACCGATGACCTACCAAGAGCTCGAAAAACATTTCGGGATCACGGACAGCTCCGAATTCAGGGAATTCCTGAAGGTTTTGAACAAGCTGGAGCAGGAAGGCCGAATCATGATGACGCGTACGGAGCGCTACGGCCTGCCGGAGCGGTTGGACTTGCTGCGCGGGCGGCTTCAGGTACATGCAAAAGGTTTTGCTTTCCTGATCCCGGAGGACAAGGAACATCCCGACGTCTATATCGGGGCCCATGATCTCTTGGGCGGCATGAACGGCGATACGGTGCTTGTGCGCGTGACGACCCGCGGTCCGGCCGGAGGCAAACTCGAAGGCGAGGTCGTCAAAATCGTCACCCGCGCGGTGAATCAGGTCGTCGGCGTATTCCAGGGCCATGAAGCCTATGGATTCGTGCTGCCGGACGATAAACGGATCGTGCGGGATATTTTCATCCCGAAGGAATCGACGAAAGGCGCGGTGGACGGCGACAAGGTCGTCGTTCGCATCGTTAGTTATCCCGAGGGCCGCGCCGCGGCCGAAGGCGAAGTCATCGAGGTGCTCGGCCATAAGGACGATCCGGGCGTGGATATTTTGTCGATCATCCGCAAGCATCAGCTGCCGGAAAGTTTTCCGGATGAAGTGATGGCTGAGGCGGAGAGCGCCCCGGATTCGATCACCGAAGAGGAAATCGTCAAGCAGGGGCGGCGGGATCTGCGCGGCAAAAATATCGTCACCATCGACGGCGAAGACGCCAAAGATCTCGACGATGCCGTCAACGTGGAGCGCCTGGACAACGGGCATTACCGCTTGGGCGTTCACATCGCGGATGTCGGTTATTATGTGCGGGAGAAGTCCGAGTTGGACAAGGAAGCCTACAATCGGGGCTGCAGCGTTTATCTCGTGGACCGCGTCATTCCGATGCTGCCGCACCGCCTGTCGAACGGCATATGCAGCTTGAATCCGAAGGTGGACCGCCTGACGTTGTCCTGCGAAATGGAATTCGACGAGCATATGAAGGTCGTCAAACATGACGTGTTCACAAGCGTGATCAAAACGAAAGAGCGGATGACCTACAACAATGTGCGCAAAATCCTCGAGGAGGAAGATCCGGAGCTGATGGAGCGCTACAAGGATCTTGTAGACGATTTCCGCCTGATGAAGGAGCTGGCGCTCAAGCTTCGTTCGCGGCGGATGAACCGCGGCGCGGTCGATTTCGATTTCGTGGAATCGAAGGTGATCGTGGACGAAAACGGCAAGCCGGTCGATATCGTCAAAAGGGAACGTTCGATCGCGGAGCAGATCATCGAGGAGTTTATGCTTGCGGCCAACGAAACCGTGGCGGAGCATTTCCACTGGCTGAAGGTGCCGTTCATTTACCGGGTGCACGATAATCCGGATCCGGAGAAAATGCAAAACTTCCTTGCATTTGCCGAGAATCTCGGGTACCACGTCAAAGGCAGAGGCAACTCCGTTCATCCGCGGGCGCTGCAGACGCTCCTGGAGGAAATCAAGGATACGAAAGAGCAAACCGTCATCAGCACGATGATGCTGCGGTCGATGAAGCAGGCGAAATACGACGCCGACATGTCGGGCCATTTCGGCCTCGCGGCGGAGTTCTACACCCACTTTACGTCGCCGATCCGCCGTTATCCGGACCTTGTCATCCACCGGGTCATCCGCGAGGTCATCGAAAACAACAACATTCTGCCGGAAAAACGGCAGGAATATTTGGCGTCGCGGATGCCGGAAATCGCCCAGCATTCTTCCGAGCGGGAGCGCGTCGCGGTCGAAGCGGAACGCGATACGGATCAGCTGAAGAAAGCGGAATACATGCTGGATAAGGTCGGCGAAGAGTTCGACGGCATCATCAGCAGCGTCACCGGCTTCGGCATGTTCGTCGAGCTGCCGAATACGGTGGAAGGGCTCATCCGTCTGGCCGGGCTGACGGACGATTATTACCACTTCGACGAGGCTTCGATGTCGCTCATCGGCGAGCGGACCTCCAAAGTGTTCCGCATCGGCGATGAAGTGAAAATCCGCGTGGCACGGGTGAACATGGACGATCACACCATCGATTTTGAGATGGTGGACATGAAGCCGCGCCGCGAACGGAGACCGGGCGGCGGGTTTGGCGGCCGCGGCGGTGAGCGCGGCGGGCGCGGCAATAAGGCCGGCAGCGGCGGCAAAGCCGGCCGGCCGGGCAAGCGCGAGCGCGGGGCGTCCGCAGCCGGGGAGGCTGCGGGGGCCGGGAAGCGCAAGCGTGGCGCAGGCGCCGCCGGCGGAAGCGGCCCGGCGGCGGGCGAGAGCGTCGAGGCCAACCGGCCGAAGACGTTCAGCTTCGGCTCCGGCAAGGGCGGCTACAGCTCGCCGCATGGTGAGCAAGCCGGCAGCGGACGCCGGAAGAAGACGTCTGGCAGCGGCATCTTTATCGGCGAAGGCGCCGGATCGGGCGAAAGCAAGCGCAAACGCGGCGAAGGCTCCGAGCAGGGCAGCGGCGAAGCTTTTTGGCAGTTCCGCAAAGGCAAAAAGAAAAAGGGTGCCGACAAAAACGGCACGGCGGCTTTTGTGCGGAAGAAGAAAAAGTGAATTCGGTACGCTGGTGAGGACCGTTAGAATGAGCTTCAACCGGTTCTGAGCTTTTTCAGGAATTTGTGTAAGATCGCTTTCGGTAGTGCTGGTTTAGGGCACTGGGGATTTATCGGCGGCGGTTTCGTTCGCATCTGGACAAGCTCGGTCTTTGCCTTGATTTTGGCGAAACCAGTTGATACAATGGACTTCTGGTACGTGTGTCGCGACGAATGTGATGCCCGAGCCGGAAGTCCGCTATTTTGTAATGGGTGAGGAGTGAAAGACATGGGTGGTAAGAAGAGTGACGGGAAGGTACTGGCCCAGAACAAGAAAGCTTCCCATGATTATTTCATCGAGGATACGTACGAAGCCGGCATCGTGCTGACCGGGACCGAGATCAAATCGATCCGGAACGGGAAAGCGAACATCGGCGATGCGTTTGCGACGATCCGCAATGGGGAAATTCATATTCACAATATGCACGTCAGCCCGTTCGAGCAGGGCAACCGGTACAATCCGACCGACCCGACGCGGGCGCGCAAGCTGCTGCTGCATAAGGAACAGATCCACAAGCTGCTGGGTCAGACGAAACAGGAAGGCTACACGATCGTTCCGCTCAAAATTTACATTCGCAATGGCTACGCCAAGCTGCTGTTAGGCCTCGGCCGCGGTAAGAAGCAATACGACAAACGCGAATCCGCCGCCAAACGCGATGCACAGCGCGATATCCAGCGTGCGTTGCGCGAAAAGCAGAAAATTGCGCGTTAACAACCGGTTACGCGAAATCTTAGCAAGTTTCACCTGCGTTTCCTTGCATCATCTGTGTCATTTTGGCCGGATGGTGTGATATAATAAATGATGTAAGAGACGCGCAGGCCGCGATCTTTTGCAGAATCAACGAATTGCTTCTGATCGTCCTTTCTTTATGGAGGGAAAGGATGCGGAATTAGATTGCTTCTTGTGCTGCAGAGCAGCTCATCTAATCCGGAGAAGCCCTTTATAACAAGGGGGCGTTCTTGGATTCGACGGGGACAGTTCGAGCATGAGTAGCGGGTAGTGGGGACGCGTCCGCTTCATCAACGCTAAAGCCAATAATAACTGGCAAACAACAAAACAACTACGCTCTCGCAGCTTAATAACCTGCAGACGTGCTCTCGCTCTGCATCGCCCATGTGCCGGGATGAGGGCTCACTTTTAGTGGGATACGCTGTCTAGTCTCCGCCTGCGGCTAGCTGAAGAAGACAAACAGGCTGACCCGAAGGGAATCCGGTGACGGGGAGTCCGAGTATCGCTTACGATGCTAGCATTGCTTCGCAATGCTTTCGGGTGACATCAAAACTGTCACTACACCCGTAGAAGCTTATGTGGCGTTGTCTTCGGACAGGGGTTCGACTCCCCTCGCCTCCATACATAAAAACCACAACCGTAGAGGTTGTGGTTTTTTCTATGTTCAATTAAAAACTGCAGAATCCTTAGCTATAAGTTTGCAAAGCAAGACACCCCAATCAAATGTAACGTTATGCAGAAGAAGGGCCTTTAGAGGTCCTTCTTTTTTTGTTTTCGGCCTTTTTTCTGACATTTGTCATAACCGGCTTGTGACAACCCACACTAATTGGTTCCCGCGCTTTTTCAATATAATGAGGACATCAAGGAACGAAAGAAAAAATTAGCGGAGGTTAGGACAAAATGACAAAGGCGATTGAATGTATAAATCTAGTGAAGAAATTCGGCGATTACTGCGCCGTTGATCATATGAATCTATCATTTGAGAAAGGCAAGATATCAGCATTGCTCGGACCGAATGGGGCAGGCAAGACAACAACCATATCCATGATCCTCGGAATGGTCAAGCCAACATCAGGAGAGGTCAGGGTCTGGGGGATGCCGTCTGGAACAAAAGAATTACGCCAACGCGTTGGAGCGCTTTTGCAGGATGTTAAAGCAGCAGATGGACTTACGGTCAAAGAAGTGCTTCAATTGTTCCGCAGTTATTATCGTAATCCGATGTCGCTCGAGCGATTGTTAGACATTTCGGGTCTCCACGCGGATCAGAAACGGCGCGCATCTACGCTGTCCGGAGGACAACGCCGCAGATTAGCTTTCGCCCAGAGTTTGGCGGGAAATCCGGAACTTCTCCTGCTGGATGAACCAACGGTCGGAATGGATATCGAGGCTCGGGGCCGCTTTTGGGACACCATCCAAGCGCTGGCAAGTGACGGACGTACGGTGCTTTTGACTACGCATCATTTAGAGGAAGCTGATGCTGTCGCCGATCACATCGCGGTCATTGCCAGAGGACAGGTTATTGCGGAAGGGACTCCAGAATGTTTAAAGGCTCAAACCGCGCTTAGAACCGTTTCGTTTCGGGCGGCGAACCCGCCAGCCCAGCAGGAATGGCTCACATTACCTGGTGTAGAAAAGGCGGAATGCAACGGCGAGCGAATTCGTCTGTATGCCCGGGAGACCGATGCATTGTTATTTACCCTGATGCAGTCTGAATGGGGAATTTCAGATATTGACATACAATCCGCCAGCTTAGAAGATACGTTCCTAAGTCTTACCGGTACACATAAACCAACGATGATACGATAAAAACATTTTCAGGAGGAAAACAGCTATGTTACATATGTTCGTTGCCCAGACCAAAGCAGAAAGTATTCGAATTGTCCGCAGTCCATTTTTCTTACTCTTCTCCATTGCGATGCCGCTTGCTTTTTACTTCTTATTTGCGAGTATGAATGGGGTAGATCAATCGATTCAATCGACAACTTGGGGCGTCTTTTCATTGATGTCGATGACGGCATTCAGTTTGATTGGTACGGCCGTATCCCAATTCGGTATCCGTCTATCGTTCGAGCATCAAGACGGGTGGGTGCGTCTGGTGAAGCTGACTCCGCTATCTCCCGCAGTCTGGATCGCCAGCAAAATTGTATCGCAAATGGCTGTTCACTTGATCGTCATTGTTGTTATCTTTTTATCTGCCGGCCTCATTCATGATATACAATTGACAGCCGGGCAATGGATTGCATGCGGATTATGGTTATGGATTGGAAGCATATCTTTTCTGGCGCTTGGTGCCTTGTTAGGAACGCTTAAAAATGCGAATACCTCGGTTGCCATCGGAAATGTATTACAGATGGGGCTTGCCATTATGGGGGGGCTTTGGATGCCGCTGAGTACTTTGCCAAGTTGGATGGGCTCGGTCGGGGAATGGCTTCCATCTCACCGTTACGCCAATGGGGCTTGGAATATGATCGCCGGAAAAAATCCAGCAAGTATCGATTTCATAATTTTGACAGGATGCGGTCTCTTCTTTATGCTAGTATCAATCTATATCTATAATCGACGGGATGCGGTCTAATTGAATAGAGAAAAGTGGCGCCTCTTTCCAAAATCGGAAGGAGTCGCTCCTTATATTTTGTTAACAAATATAATGATACCCATGTACTTTTTGCTTTATGAGCCATCAAGTCTACAGTGGTTTGGCTTTGTTCTGTTAGGCCTATTCGTTCTATCGTTTCGACAATCTTACTTTTATGCAAAGTGGGCCATGCCAATATTGATCGTTCAGGTGGGTATACTTTTAATTTTAGCAGCTGTATTTCACCCTATGTATACGTTTATGGGTTTTATGATCGCTGCTCCGCTGAGCAAACAAAAGCTGCCGATATTACTCTCTATAACGGTCGTTTTTACGGTAGCTATGGGATTTATCGCCGTTCCTTACTTGGACCGGATGGGCAGCCTAGTATGGATAGGGCTGGTGCCTATGTTTGGCATCTGTATTCTGCCGTATATTATTCGAACTTCGACCAGGTTTCAACAGAAGTCTGCGCGGCTGCGGGCAGAAACGGCAGAACGAATGGCACAGCAGGAGGAGCGCCAGCGGATCGCACGTGAACTCCATGATACATTGGGACATACGCTGTCATTAATCGCACTAAAAGGGGAGGTCGTTGAGAAATTGGTCCATCGTAATCCCGAGAGAGCGATCGAAGAGGCTCGTGAAATACGGGAAACGGCACGCGCGGCCTTAAAACAAATGCGAGAATTGGTTACGGAGATGAAAGTTACATATCTCGCTGATGAATATAAGCATGCGGTATCGTTATGTTCCGCTGCGGGCATACCGCTAATATTTCAATATCAATCGATTTCAGATCCCAGACCTTCGAATGTAGGAACGGAAGATGCTTTAGCGAACAATCCGCTTCCGTTGACACCCTTGCAGGAGACGATTTTGGCGATGTGTTTCCGCGAGACGATTACGAATGTGGTTCGGCATAGCCGGGCAACAAAATGCATCGTTCATCTAGACATTCAGGAAGGGGAAGTTCGTGTATCTGTACGTGATGACGGTATTGGGGCAGATCCGGAGCAACTTAATACGAGCAGTAATGGCCTCGCCGGATTGCGGCAGCGGTTGGTTATGATCGACGGGCGTATGTCGCTGTCCTCATCTTCAGGCAAGGGGACGGAGGTCACCTTACATATACCTAGGGTAATACGAAATGAAAAGGTAGGTAGCGCTTAGATGATTCGTATTGTTTTGGCAGAAGATCAAAAGTTATTAAGGGGAGCGCTGGCGACGTTACTCTCGCTAGAAGATGATATCGAAGTCGTCGGTCAAGCCGAAAATGGGGAAGAAGTGATGTCCATGATTCAGCAGTATGAACCCGATGTAGCTGTTCTGGATATTGAGATGCCGCTGAAAACGGGGTTAGATATTGCGGAATGGGTTCAAAAAAATAAGTCCGAGTGTCGTATCATCATCTTGACGACATTCGCGCGTCCCGGATATTTCCAGCGGGCGATGCAGGCAGGAGTTTATGGATATCTTCTTAAAGATACGGGCAGCGATGAACTGGCTGATGCGATTCGTCGGGTCTATGACGGGAAACGTGTCATCAATGCAGAATTGTCGCTCGCGGTATGGGATGATCCATGTCCATTATCACCCAGGGAGCGGGAAGTCATGAAGTTGGCTGCTCAAGGCTTAGTTCTTCAAGATATTGGAGCACAGCTGTTTCTATCCTATGGAACGGTGCGGAACTATATGTCAGAGGCGATTGGGAAGCTCGGGGCAAATACACGGATCGAGGCAATAGACATCGCAAGCAGTAAGGGATGGTTGGATTAGGGAGAATTAGGGAGAACTCTGAGAAATTCTGAAAAAGCGGGTCAATTTTAATAGGATTTTACTGAGTCCATATGAACTTCTCTTTTTCCGATGTGATCGTATTCGCAGGGTTTATCGTTGCGTTACTGACCTATATCGACCGAAATAAGAAGTAACCCACTCTTTAAGGTTGGCAAACCGGGGGTTACTTCTCTGGACTAGCATTACCCTGGAGGGAATCCCCACTCAAGAGGTTGTGCTGAGGACGGACTGCCATCCGTCCTTATTTCTACTTTTATCCTATCATACCCGGTTTTAGTCCTCAAGGATCAGCATTAATGAAGGTCCCCCGTATAGTCCAGTGAATAAGTTCATCTGAGCCAGGCCGATTCCTAGTCTTAAGTCTAGGTTCAGACCCCCCCTAAGACGGTTATGTCAGCCCAACAAGGCGGTTATAATGAATTTAAATAACTCGCTGATACGTGATACAGGAAGCCAAAAGGGGTGTTTGAATTTGAACGCAGAAGTGACGAACACGGCACGGGCAGGTAAGGTGAAATGGGTCCTTTTTAATCCAAAAACCTACGCAACGATCCTCTATTTATTGCTATCCCTTCCGTTAGGGATTATTTATTTTGCAGTAGCGATAACAGGACTAGCATTATCGATCGGATTAACTCCCATATTTATCGGAATACCGCTGTTCTTTGGCGTAGCAAAGCTGTTGAACGGGATTGTGCTTTTTGAACAAAGCATGATTAGACAAATTTTAGGTTTGCCTGCTCCTTCCGTTTCGTATTCCTACCATCAACAGCCTGAAACTGGGCAG
Source organism: Paenibacillus cookii (assembly GCF_018333375.1). Lineage (GTDB taxonomy): Bacteria > Bacillota > Bacilli > Paenibacillales > Paenibacillaceae > Paenibacillus_AQ > Paenibacillus_AQ cookii. The sequence goes on along the minus strand of NZ_BORW01000015.1, from coordinate 52,018 downwards.
AACTGGTTTATGCGAATGGTGCGAGGTTTCGAGGGTGGACTATTCATTCGAAATCTGCTGCTCGTATTCTTAAGACTTGTTACTGGCATCGTATTCTTTGTTATTATGGTTACCGTGATTTCGCTGGGACTCGGATTGATTGCTCTTCCGGTCGTGCATATCATACTGATGAATGAAATCCAGCTTGATATTCTAGAGAATAGCTTGTTTAGTTATTTTCATATCGATTGGACTTATAATCAGCAATATCTGCTGTACGTGGGCGTTGGCCTTGTCCTGTTCTGGGTCGCGCTGCGCGTCGTGAATGGGCTCATGCAAATTCAGCGCAGAATCATGTATGTGGATGAGCCATATCAGCAGCCGTCAGTGCCGCCAATGGAAGAACAAATACATGCGTCCGTTCAGTCGCGATATTATGAGTACCAAGAGGATCACCCCTCTCAAGGGATGATGCAGCCAGCCCATAGAGAGCTTTAGAAGCTCTCTTTTTTTTATGACCACTACTTGGCGAACCGTGGATTTACCAAGCCGCTGTTTTTCGCCTTTAAGCATCACACAGGAAAGTTTATGCGGTGTCGTACTTCAGAATGAGGCGAAGGCAATAAAATCGAAACAAATTCAAAACAAACTTGTAAATCAACTCCAGGTGTGTTATAGTTGATTTATTAGAATTTGAACCTGAGATCACATATTGTAGAGGGTTAGATTTTGATTATGTAGCCTTGTACAATATGTGATTTTTTTTTAAATTCAAAGATCATGTAAAAATAAAATGATGGAGGTAATTGACCATGACACAAGGAACAGTAAAATGGTTTAATGCAGACAAAGGATTTGGTTTTATCGAGGTTGAAGGCGGAGACGACGTATTTGTGCACTTCAGTGCCATCGTTGGCGACGGCTTCAAATCTTTGGACGAAGGTCAAAGAGTCGAATTTAATGTCGTTCAAGGCAATCGCGGCCCGCAGGCTGAGAATGTCGTTAAACTGTAAAACTGTAGTTTGGAAGGTCCCGCACTTCGTGTCGGGGCCTTTTTTTCGCTCATGATTCCAGAAGAGAAAGAGGGATGCTGCTTGTACGATTCACGGAAAAGACTGATGATGGAACTACTTCCAGAGGAAATGACAACGATATGGTCATGCACGAATGAAAAGTGCAACGGATGGATGAGGGATAACTTTGTTTTTTTGATTCAACCGATTTGTGTCCAATGCCATTCCTTCATGGAGAAAAGCGAGAAAATGCTGCCTGTTTTAGAAAATACAAGTCCTAATCAGACGAAGCACTGAATCAAGCGAGGGCCGGTGACACCACAATGGTCGTCAAAAACTATATAAAAGGGCAGTCAGGATGTATCTTGGCTGACCTTTTATTTTTTTTAGGTTCGCATCTAAAGGAGTCATAGGTTATGAAATCTGACCGTATAAAATTCCCGTCGGGATTTTGGGCGGGACTACAACAATTAGGAATTGCCCCGCATGAAGTAGCGAGCAAAGCGCAACTGCCGCTGAGCATGATGACAGAATCGGCTGCCGTCACCGCGGCCCAATATTTTAAAATCTGGCAAGCTTACGCCGATCTCGTTGGTGACATTGCCGTTGGAATCATCAAACTTGCAACCGTGTTTGAAACGGCACAGTACCCGCCGCCCGTCTTGGCGACCTATCATGCGCATGATTATCGCGACGCTCTTTACCGAATGGCCAGGTACAAACAACTGTGCCCTCCGGAAAGCTTGCGTATAACCGAAGAGGGCGAGGCCTGTACGATCGAATTGGAATGGACGCACAGAGAGCAACAGCAACCCGGACCGCCCATGTTGGTTGGAGCTACACTTGCCCTTCTTCTGGAGCTTGGTCGACGGGGCACCGGTTTGCCTTTGACTGCACGGTCCATAGAATTTTCTCACCCGATGGGGGATGTAACGGCCCTTGAGTCATACTTCGGGTGCTCGGTCCGAACGGGAACAACCGCTAACCGATTGACGCTGCATCGAAGAGACCTGGATCGCCCCTTTATTTCGCATAATAAAGAGTTGCTGGAGATCTTGACTCCTGTATTGGACCAATCATTGGAGGAAGATCGCAACCGTTCAATCGCTGAGATCGTCAGACGGATCCTGAAGCGCAGTTTAATCGGAGGGGGCCTGGACATTCGGGCTGTGGCGAACGAGCTTTGCATGAGCGAGCGTACCTTGCAGCGCCGTCTTACTGACGAAGGTACAACTTTCAAGCGGTTGCTGACACAGGTTCGGCATGAACAGGCTCGGGAATACTTGGCAGAACCCAAGCTTAATATCAAAGAAGTGGCTTATTTAATTGGATATGAAGACCAGAACTCGTTTTACCGCGCCTTTCGCCTTTGGGAAGGCGATACTCCTTCCAATTGGCGTTCCGAATATTTAAGGGCAAATCCAACGTCATAAAATCCCGGCCTAACTCGCTCCTAACATGGCTGGCATTTTCCGGGCTTCATTATATTTGGCGGGTTAAACAAGAAATTCGGCGTTTCACGCTAGTTACCAGGCGGTCCAGACAAAGTAACATAATCCCTATCCGGAGCACAAGGATGTTCCAAGAATAATTTCTAATCAGCTTGCTGCGAATGACAACAAAGGAGACACCTAAGTTATGGATATGGGATTAAAGAACAAAACGGCTTTGGTAACCGGATCGACGAAAGGTATAGGGAAAGCCATTGCCATTGAACTTGCAAGAGAAGGCGTCAATGTCCTCGTTAACGGACGGAAGCATGAAGAGGTAGAACGAACCGTAAATGAATTGAAGTCGGAGTTCCCGGATACCTTTCCTCAGAATGCAACGGCCGATATTGTGGATTTGCAGCAAAGAGAAGCTTTGCTCGAGAAATATCCCCACGTCGATATTCTGGTGAACAATATGGGGATTTATGAAATCATGTCTTATGATGACGTTGACGATGAAATATGGGAAAAATACTTCCGAACGAATGTCCTGGCTGCGAACGGATTATCTAAATTTTATTTGCCTAAAATGTTGAATAACAATGATGGACGAATCATCTTTATTGCAAGTGAAGAAGCCGTGATGCCATCAGGGCAAATGCCTCAGTATGCCGTGACCAAATCCATGTTACTATCGCTGTCCAAAAGCTTATCTAAACTTACGGCAGGAACGGAAGTCACCTCCAATACGATTATGCCTGGACCAACGCTTTCTGAAAACGTATATCAGATCATTGAGAGTATGTTTCCTGATGATATGTCATTTTCGGAAAAAGAGAAAAAATTTATGGCTGCAAACCTGCCCCAATCCGAAATTCAGCGTTTTATCAAGCCTTTTGAAATAGGCAGGCTCGTTGCATTTGTCTGCAGCCCCTATGCATCCGCATTCAAAGGTTCTCCGATCCGTATGGACGGGGGCATGGTGCCTACGATTTTTTAACATCATATGTAGTCTTTAAGAAAGGCCGCTTTCCGAATCAATCGGAGGGCAGCCTTTTTTCTATTAGATCCGGACAGTGTACTTAAGCCACTATCTTTTGAAACGTCCTATAGTGAGCGATATGCCTGTTACAAGCGAACCTATTCATTCAGATACAATTTGAGTCAAAGAACGGCGCTTGACCAAGCTTTAAAAAGCGCCATCAGTATTGTCGAGGGCCCTCCTGGGACAGGTAGGACCCAGACGATCTTAAACACTTTGGCGGATCTGGCGATTATGGAACGGACCTGAGGTTCTCAGTCCGAAAGCACCGATGACGCGCGCAGAGGTGACGGTGCTGATCGCAAGAATGCTGAAGGCGACCGACCTGATCGATAAATAATTCAATATCCGCGGGACAACCATTGTCGACCGATTTCCAGGTCGATGGTGGTTGTCTTTTTTTGTCCATGAACCTTGCAAAACCTAACGTTTGTTGACTACTTTATCATGTTTGTTATCTGGATGAAAGCGCTCTATTTCTTATAAAATTGACTTACAACAAAGCAATATAGGATGACGGAAGAGGTGACAGACATGAGCACTAAGACGAAAGGTAAGCGCTTACGAACGCGATGGCGCAAGCAAGATGCCGAGCTGACGCTTTTGGCGCTGCCGACGACCATATGGTACATTCTTTTCTGCTTCTTACCCATGTTCGGCATCATCATCGCCTTTAAGAACTTTAGAATAAGCGGCGGATTTCTAAGCAACGTCATTAACAGTCCATGGGCAGGGTTCAAGAACTTCGAATTTTTGTTCAAATCCAACGATGCCTGGATCATTATTCGAAATACGCTGGGATACAACATCGTTTTTATCGTCCTTGGCATTGTCATCCCCGTTGCTTTAGCCCTGATGGTCGGCATGCTGCACAATCGGAGGGCGGGCAAAGTGTATCAAACCATGATGTTTTTGCCCTATTTTCTGTCATGGGTCGTCGTTTCGGCGGTAGGCTGGGCATTTTTGAGCTTTGACAAAGGGATTGTCAATCAAATGCTGGTTAGTATGGGCGGCGAGCCGATCAACTGGTATATGGAGTCGAAATACTGGCCTTACCTTTTGATCTTCATGCATGTTTGGAAAAGCGTAGGTTACGGCCTGGTCGTTTACTTGGCGACAATCACCGGCATTGATAAAACCTACTATGAGGCGGCCGTCATTGATGGCGCTTCCATCTGGCAGCAGACGCGATTCATTACCCTACCGTTGATGAAACTGGTGATCGTCATGATGTTTATCTTGGCCGTGGGCCGCATCTTCTACACGGATTTCGGATTGTTCTTCCAGGTACCGCGGGATTCGAATTCCTTGTTTAACGTGACCACCACCATTGATGTATTGGTTTATAAGCAACTCAAAACGGCCACTGTCGGCATGGCTTCCGCGGCCGCATTCGTGCAATCCGTGCTGGGTTGTATCACGATTCTAACGGCAAACTGGATCGTTCGCAGAATAGATCCGGATAGCGCGATGATGTAGGGGGTGCGTTTTATGGCAGCAAGAACGGTTTATGAAAGCGGGTTGGATAAATTCAACCGCCCGAGCAAAGGCGTCAACATCGTGTTCAATCTCATCTTTATTTTGCTCGCGTTAGTGTGCGTGGTGCCGATGCTGGTTGTGCTTTCCATATCCTTATCCAGCGAGGATTCCATCCGTCAGACGGGATATCACATCATTCCAACCGCGTTTTCCGGCGATGCCTACAGTTATATAGCACAGCAAGGGACGATGATTCTGCGTGCGCTCGGCATATCGGTATTGGTCACGATTGTGGGCACGGTACTGGGCGTGCTGCTGACCGCCTCCATGGGCTACGTCATCTCCCGGCCGAATTATAAGCTCAAGGGGCTGCTGACCTGGATCGTATTTATTCCGATGATCTTCAATGGCGGTTTGGTTTCCAGCTATTACATCAACGCCAATTTGCTTGGACTTAAGGATACGGTTTGGGCGCTGATTTTACCGCTGGCGGTTTCGTCCTTCAACGTCATTATTTGCAAAACGTTCTTTAAGAGCACGATTCCGGACGGCCTGATCGAATCCGCGGAAATCGACGGCGCGGGCCAGCTGCGTATTTTCTTCTCGATCGTTCTGCCGATTTCCTTGCCGGTTATTGCGACCATCGGACTGTTCCTGTGCTTTGCTTACTGGAATGACTGGTTCCAATCGATGCTGTACATCAACAACCAGGATCTGTATTCCTTGCAGGCGCTGCTGAACAACTTGATGAGCAACGTGGATGCTCTCGCGAAAAATGCCGCCAGTATGGGCGTCAGCTACGCGGTGCTTGCGGCAACGATGCCGAAAGAATCCGCGCGGATGGCGGTGGCGATCATTATCGTGCTCCCTGTAGCTTTTGCTTACCCGTTCTTCCAGCGGTACTTCATTTCCGGCCTGACGATCGGCGCCGTCAAGGGATAAGACGTCGCCCGAAGGCTAAGCATTGGGGAAAAGGTTCCGCTAAAAGCGGTCCGTCTGCTTAGAGAATCCGTCGAAAAGACGTTTTCTTTTATACATCGCCGTTCTGATCATCACCAACTTGTATACAAAAATTTTCAAAACGGCGCAAGAACAACATTTATAAGGGGGAAATACCTATGAAAAAGCCTTTGAAGCTCCTTTCTACCGCTTGCGTTCTGACGCTTCTGATGTCGGCGCTCGCAGCTTGCGGCTCGAAGTCGGATACATCCGCTTCCGATCCGAAGGCTTCCGATGCTTCCAAAACTTCTTCATCTTCCACTGATGTGCCTACGTTGGTATGGTGGACGATCGGCGGCCAGGTTCCGAACAATTTTGACAAGGCTGTCGCAGCGATGAATGAATACACAGCCGAAAAAATCGGCGTCAAAGTGGATATCAAAGTGGCCAGCTGGGGCGAATGGGATACGAAGATCAACACGATCGTAAATACGGGCGAACCTTTCGATATCATGTTCACGAACGGTTCCAAGTACAATCAGCAAGTTGCGATGGGCGCCTTTGCCGACCTCACGGATCTCGTGCAAAGCGAAACGCCGGATCTGTATAAGCTGATTCCCGAAAAGGTATGGGACGGCTCAAAAGTCGGCGGCAAAATTTACTCCGTACCGACGTACAAGGACTCGTCCCTAACCCAGTATTGGGTATTCGATCATAAGTATGTTGAGAAATACGGCATTGACGTGCCAAACATGAAAACGCTGAAGGACCTTGACAAGCCGTTCCATGACATGAAAGCAGGAGAAGGCAAAAGCTTCTATCCGCTGCCGATGACGCAAAGCGAAGGCTTAAACGGATTCTTTAACGAATACGACGATATGGCCCTTGGACTCGCTCCGATCGGCGTAAAGGCGGACGATGCTTCGCGTAAGGTCGTATCTGTTCTCGAACAGCCGGACGTGATGGAGAATTTGAAAATGCTGCATCAATGGTATCAAGACGGCATTATCAATCCGGACGCGCCAACCAAGCCTGAACCGGATAAAGGCAAACCATTCATGAGCGCTCAAGGTTTCCCTGGTGCAGAAGTGAGCTGGCAAGTGAACAATGGCGTTGAAAAGTACGATATGGTACAGAATTACGGACCGATCTACACGACAACGACGATCCAAGGTTCTTTGAACGCTATTTCCGCCAACTCGAAATATAAAAAAGAAGCTCTGAAATATTTGGAGTTGGTCAATACCGATCCGAAGCTGCGCAACATGCTCGCTTTTGGCGAAGAGGGCGTGGATTACAAGAAAGTGGATGGCGAGAAAGTTATCGAGCGCACGACAGATACATGGCCGCTCGCTGCCTACACGCAAGGTACATTCTTCAACATGGCAACGCAGAAGGATGCGCCTAAAGACCAATGGGAACAGGTTAAAAAGCTGAATGAACAAGCGTTTGCGTCTTCGCTGCTGGGTTTCTCCATGGATATTACCAATCTCTCTACAGAGGTGGCGAATACCAAGGCGGTATGGGACAAATACCGTTATGAATTGCTCACGGGCGCATCCGATCCGGAGAAAATGGTTCCGAAGATCGTGTCCGAACTGAAAGCCGCAGGCATGGATACCCTCATGAAAGCCGCCCAAGAGCAAATTGATGCTTTCTTTAAGTGAGTCATACAAAGCCAACGCCCGACTTGGAAGCCCGAACGGAAGGATCATTTGCCCGTTCGGGCTTTCTTATTTGCCAGAATCCCAATGTCGAAACGGATCGAATTTTGCATCCTCCTGATCCAGGAAAACAAGATATAATGAAATTGCTTTACGTGAAATGGAGTGCTCACCGTTCAGGATTTTGCAAAATCCTCCGTTAAAACCTGATGCAAAGGAGGCGTCGCATGGGTTCTTTTCTGCAGATTAAGATATACCGCGGCAAATTCATTGCGTATACGGTATTTGTGGTGACTTTAGGGTTGGCGCTTGGCATTCTGACTTGTGCGATACTGCTGTATCAATGGATCGAAAACGCCCGAACCGAGGCTGTCAGCGCCTTTGCCCGCATCGAAAACGAGCTTCAGTATGATGCGGACCGCATCGAGGCATACATGCAGCGAATATACTCCAACAATCGGCTGATGACCGATGCCAGGTACTTTTTGGGCAACAGCGCGGAGGGGTATCTGACGAACAGGCTGAAAAACAGCCACTTTAACGAACCGCTCGTCTCCTTTCCCGACGACATGAAAGCTTTTTTGTACAGCTCCGGGCAGGGAGACATTACGCAAATCAGCCTCCATACCGCGTCGCGGGGCAATGCGGTTCGCTTTGACAGCAGCGGCAATGACAGCTTCGCATTCCGCCTGCCGAACACGGATGAAACCTTTCGCGAGACGATCCAAAAGGGATTCGTATACCGCAAAAAGTTATCCGACCCGAACCAGATTTCCCGCCAGATCGGGGAGTTCCGTTTCTTGATCAGCAGCGAGCAGCTGTTCAAAAAAATAAACAGCTACAAATTGGACACGGCTGCAGCCGTAAGCGCTTCCGGCGAGGTGTACATGATCTTAGGCGGGAACCGCCATGCCGGGGAACGGGTCCTTCGAGCGGCGGAGGATGGACGAAACAGCGGCTATCTTTCATTAGGCGGGTTGAATAGCACGTATTTTATGACCTTTTCTTCCACCAAATTTGATTTCCGCTTCGTCGTTCTTGTCGACCTGCCGATGCTTATGCGTCAAAATACCGGCATTATTGCGGCGGTGTTATTCATCATATTGCTGGCGATGATCAGCGTATTGCTTATTATTGTTTACAATCTGCGTGACGACGCGCGATTCCTTCAGCGCATCATCTATTCCATCAAACGCGTGAAAACCGCGGACTTTACGTCGAATTCTCCGGCCCGTTACAGGCGGAACGAATACGGCATGATTGCCCGGGAACTGGATGACATGGTTCTTCAGCTTGATAAACATATCCGCACCGAATATTTGCTGAAGCTCAAACAGCAGGAGACCGAAATGAAGGCGCTTCAACATCAGATTAATCCCCACTTCCTGTACAACACGTTAGAGGCCATTCGCTCTACCGCTTTGGTGAACCGCGACGTCGACACCGCCGATGCCATCGCGACCTTAGGCGCTTTATACCGGGATATCGTGAAGAAAGAAAATATCATATCCATCGGCAGCGAGCTGGAGCTTTTGCAAAAGTATTTGAAAATCATGGAGTTGAAGTACCCGGGGCGGTTTTATTATCAGCTGAATGTGGATGAGGCGCTTTGGAACGTGTCTACCGTGAAATTTTGGATGCAGCCTCTGGCGGAGAATTTTTTCGTTCATGGCTTCGATCCGGGCAACGAATTTAATTTACTGGTCGTCAACGGCTGGGAAACGGATCGGCGCTTCGTGCTCGAATTTGTCGACAACGGAAAAGGAATCTCCAGGGAACGTTTGGACGAAGTGAAGCGGAATCTTTCAAGCCGTGATGATGCTCCTGTCAAGAGCATTGGCCTGCGCAACGTGTATACCCGGCTGCACTTTTTCTATGGAGAGGGCTTTTCCATGGAGGTCGATAACAACGAGGAGGCAGGCGTCAAGATTACCGTAACGATCGCAAAGGAGTGATCAGGCATGTACAAACTTCTTATCGTGGATGATGAACCGCAGATTCTGGAGGGCATGAAGCGGAGTCTGGATTGGGAAAGCTACGGTTTTCACCGGATCGAGACGAGCGAAACCGGAGAGGGCGCATTGTCCAAGGCGGTAGAGCTGCTGCCGGATATCGCCATTTTTGATGTGTGCATAGGGACGGAGCGCGGCTATGAAATCATCGGCAAGCTTAAAGAGATGCGCCTTCCCACCCAATATATTATCATGAGCGGCTATAGCGAATTCGAATACGCCCGGGAGGCGATCCGCTGCGGGGTGAAGGATTATTTGCTCAAGCCCGTCGAACGTTCCAAGCTGCAGCAGGTGATCGAAAAAATCATCGTGGAAGATTTGCACGGCACCCTGGACGGCGCAAGCGGCGAAGATCCGAACACCGATCCGATTTTGGGAATTCCGTACGATCAATTATCGAAGCTGACCAACCGCATCTTGATGATGGTGAAGGCCGAATATGCCCAGAACATCACCCTGAAATCGGTGGCGGAGCGTTTTCGGATGAACAGTACGTACCTTGGACAGCTGTTTTTGAAGGAAGCGCATATGAAGTTTTCGGAATATTTGATGGCCTATCGAATGCTTCACGCGCGGGAACTCATTTTAACGACCAGCGAGAAAATTTCCAGCATCGCGCTTTCCGTGGGATACCCGAATCTGAATTATTTTTACACCCATTTTCAAAGTTATTTCGGCAAGTCGCCTTCGGAAATGAGAAAAAAGAGCCAGGTTTAACGCGAAAAGGGAGGCCTTTGTATGCAGCAACCCACTTTTTGGGGTCGTATCATCCTATATGTTGCCTTAACCGTCATGTTGGCGCTGTCGGGGACGGGGTGTTCCTCTTCTTCGAGCGAAGATGAGGGGAAGCCCGGCGGCGCCATGGTGAATCTCATCTACTACACGATCGGCGAGCCGGATAAGGATTTGAAGCTGGTGAACGACAAAATCAATGAGATCCTGGCCAAAAAGATCGGCGTTACGATCACCTACGTCAAGGTAGGCTGGCAAGAGTATGAAGACCGGTTGAACACGATGATTTCGGCGGGAACTCCTTTCGATGTCGCTTTTGCGCAGGACTTCACGGGTTATGCCAAGCGTGGCGCATGGCTGCGGCTGGATGACTATCTCTCTACCGTAGGCAAGGAAATGTACGAGGTCATCGATCCCGTTTTTTGGCAGGGGGTGCGCATGGACGACGGCGGCATTTACGGCATCCCTACCAATAAAGAGCTCGCGGTGCGCCAACAGTGGACGTATCCGGATGAACTGGTGAAGAAGTACGACATCGATATTACAAAATACAACACGTTGGAATCGCTTGAACCTTTGCTGCGGATGATCAAACAAAAGGAACCGGATTATTTGCCCATGGAGCTGGACAAGGACTCGCAGAACTTCTTTGCCTTGGACGGTTACGAATACGTCATAGACAAGAAGCTCCCTTTGATGGTGAAGTCCTTAGATCCAAACGCTCCCGTGGTGAATATATTCGAAACGAAAGAAGCACGGCAAGTGCTGAATACGCTGCGGCGTTATTATAAGGCCGGCTACATCAACGAAGACGCTGCTTTACGGGAGAATCAAAAGCTGAAGAGAGGTTCGAAGTTGTTCTGGAAAGCCTCCGACGGCGGCCCTCTTGCGGTAAACAGCTGGAGCAAGGACCGCGGCTACAAAGTGGTGGCGAACGCAGTAACGCCGGAGCTTGTCACGACGGAATCTTTGCGGGGCGGCATTATGGCGGTCAGCGCAGAAACCAAGCACCCCGTAGAGTCCATTAAATTTTTGAATTTACTAAATACCGACCCGGAAGTGCGCAATTTGTTCAATTATGGGATAGAGGGCGTGCATTACAGCTTGGACGAGAACGGCCAAGTCGTGCCTATTCATCCGAAGGATGATAACGGGAATCCCATTCCGGATGAAACGCCCGGTTACACGGGGGTCACGTATACCCAGGGCAACTGGTTCATTTTGAAGACGATGGGCGGCGACTTTCCGGACCCTCTGAATAAATGGGATCAGTTCCGTTCCTCCAACGCCAGAGTCGTAAAATCCAGCATGCTGGGTTTTACGCCCGATCTATCCATGATGCCGATCCAGATGCAGAACATCGAGATGGTATGGCAAAAATATTACCCGAGCCTGATGACAGGCAGCGTGGATGTCGATACCGAACTGCCGAAGTTCAACCAGGAACTGAAGCAGGCGGGTCTGGACGAGGTTCATGCCGAAGTGCAAAAGCAGCTCGACGCTTGGCGTATGGCGCACAAGCAGCGGCTCTGACCATCCGACCGGATCCATGAAATTTGGTACAGTCCTACGCACTTCCATTCGTAACCCAAACGGGTGCTAAACCGTCTCTTAGATGAAGACTTTCCATTAGGAGCTTATCAATCAGGGCAGTTCATTTTTAGTCATGACGATGCGGGGAGTCATTTCATCTAAAAATAGGAAAAAGAGGTGCGATGGTGGTGCTCAAACGTTTGGTTCTATCCATGCTGTTATCGTCCGTGTTATGGTCGGCTTGTTCTGCGTATGCATCGGCTGAGGGGGCCGTGCCTCGGGCGAATGTCGCTGGAATCTCCATTTATCCGTATGAAAAAGGAGTCGATGCCGAATTTTATATCCGCTATGGTGATTCGGGCCAAGAGTCCATCGGCAAAGATTTTATAGGATTATTTATCAACGGCTCCATTATCAAAAATGCGAATGTGGTGACGGAAAATAACAGAACGCTGCTGCCGGTTCGAATTGTGGCCGAACATTTGGGGGCCCAAATCAAGTGGGATTCCAAAGCCCAAAAAGTCACGATTGCCGATGGCGGCCAAACGGTCGAATTATTCATGCACTCCACGCATGCCAAGGTAAACGGCAAAAAAGTCGAAATGACTGTCGCGCCAAAAATCATACACCGTAGCACCTACGTGCCTGCGAGATTTGTGGCCGAAGCTTTGCGCGCCAAAGTGGATTATTTTAATGGAAAAGACCTCTCGCAGCCGCATATGGTTCCCAGACTGCCGCATGTAATGATCAGCCGGTATCCAAGCGATGCCAAGATCCTTTCCAAAGAGGCTGCCATCGACAAAGCCAAAAAGGAATTGGTTACCGCGTATGAATCAAAATTCGGCCCATTGGTTCCGCTTGCCGCGAACGAGAAACCGGGTAGGGAAGATGACAAGGCCATTTTGAGGGATGTCATTACACATTTGAAAGTCGAATCGGAGAACGACAGGTATTACGTCATCCCTGTGATGTATGATTTTTGGGTCGATAAGTATACGGGAGATGTGTATACCTTTTATAACGGATTGACGATGTCGATTAACAAATTTGATCCGTATGCCGAAAATGCGTTGTCTTTTCCGGGGTGATGGCGTATGAAGGCCCCTTCGCCAGCGGACCAAACTGGCGAACAGTTTGGCAACAAGCTGCCTAACACGGCAACAAACGTTTACAACCTAGGGTTCCTCGGAATAATCATTCTGTTCACAGGATTGATCATTTGGATAAAACGTAAGGTATAATCGTTATATCTGATATGAAGAAAACACTTTTCTGCGCGAAAGGTGTTTTCTTCTATATGAATGCAGTTCACGAAGGTTGTGGTTTTTTTGTGCTTGCTCCATTTTGCCGAGCCTGTGTCTTTCGTGAAAACAGGATAGAGGAGATGTTTACATGCAAACACTAGAGCATAAAAATGCGGCTCTCGTCAGCGAATTCATTGAATCCTTTTGGAATCGGAGCGACATGGAAAGCGTGGACCGGTTTTTGTCGGACGATTATCGTGAACTCAGCTACCAATCCAGGGAGGGATTGAAGCAGTTTGCGATGAAAATCCTTGGTGCTTTCCCGGATAAACGCTACATGGTGGAGGAAATGGTCGCCCAAGGCGACAAGGTCCTCGTTCGAATGACCGAAAAGACACGGATGAGGATATGTTTTTTGGCACAGCGCCGACAGGCCGTCAGATCGATGTGACGCGTGTCGGATGGGCGGATTGCCGAACATCGCGGCTGTATCGATATGGTTACGATGTGGAGTCAGATCCGCGGCACCGCAGCCCAAGGATAATGCTGCCCACGGATCAATGAAAAAGCCCTCACGCAGACAGGCACTCTGCTTGAGGGTGCTTCCTAACCTATTTCCATGTCCATTTGAACAATGAGCCTACAGGCGACGATTTAAAATACTCTCCTGTTTCCTGTTGTCTATCTCCTCTGCTCCGAATCCGTCCCCGATTCATGGATCATCGCGTGCTCTTCATGCCACCACAGCGCTTCTTCCGGTTCCTTCAGCAGCTCCTTGATTTCATGTTTCTCCTCGACGGCCGGCGGGGAGCCGCGCAGCGATTTGCCCGAAGTGTCGGTAAACCAAAACGTGACGACGACCAGTCCGATGATCGATGTGGCGATCAAAAAATAAGCCGGAACGAGATTGTTTTGGGTCAAATTGATCAGCCAGGCCATCACAAGGGGGGTTGTGCCGCCGAACAGGGACGCCGAGATATTGTACGTGATCGCCAGCAGGCCGTACCGGACATCGGTAAAAAACAGCGCGGGCAGCACGGAAGGCATCGTCCCTTCGAAGCAGGTCAGGAATACCGCTAGGATCAGCAATCCGAGGAATACGAGCCCGAGCTTGCCGCTGCTGATCCACATGAAAGCCGGGAGGGACAGGACGAGCAGGCCGGCCAGGCCGATCTGCATGATCCTTTTGTTGCCGATCCGGTCGCTGAAATAACCCATGGCCAGCACGATCGGAATCATGATGAACATGACGATCAGGATCAGGAGCAGCCCTTCCGCTTCCCCGTAACCCAGTACGGCGGTCAGGTGTGACGGCATATAAGAAAGCACCATGTAATCGACGACGTTAAAGAAAAAGACGAGCACGGTACAAATCAGGATGACTTTCCAATGCCTCGAGAACAGTTCCCTGAGCGGCGTTTTCGGTTTATCCTCATCCTTGGCCTGCTCCATTGCTTCAAAAGCCGGCGTTTCCTCCAAATGGCCGCGGAGATACAGTCCGACCAAGCCGATCGGCGCCGCGATGAAAAACGGAATCCTCCAGCCCCAAGCAAGCATTTGCTCGGAACCGAGGAGATAGGTCAGCAGCGTGACCAAACCCGAGCCGGCAATATAACCGATCAAGGTGCCCACTTCCAGTCCGCTGGATAAAAAGCCTCTTTTTTTGTCGGGCGTCGATTCGGCGATAAAGGTCATTGCCCCCGAGTATTCCCCTCCGGTGGAGAATCCCTGTACCAGCCGTGCAAGCAAAAGCAGCACCGAAGCCGTCGTTCCGATGGAAGCATAACTCGGGATGAGGCCGATGCAAAGCGTCGAGATGGCCATCATCAAAAGCGTGATGGTAAGCACTTTTTTACGGCCCCAACGGTCCCCGAGACGCCCGAAAAACAATCCGCCGAAAGGTCTCACGATAAACGCGATGGAAAAAGTGGCGAACGTATAGACGAGCTGCACCGAACCGCTCATTTCCGGAAAAAACACTTTCCCGATGACGACCGCAAGATAAGAATAGATCCCGAAATCGAACCACTCCATCGCGTTCCCGAGAGCCGTGGCAATCACGGCCTTTTTCGCCATTTGTGCATCGACGATCGTAATGTCGTCTTTGTGCAGCTTGGGCCCCGAGCGTTTGCCGATCAGCGGCCATTTATGCTTTGGCTTATCATGACTGTTCATCGTTCCCGATCTCCTAACGAAAAATTGGTCATTTCGCCGTTAGTATTCGCTGGAAATGGGAGGATGATGCGCGAAAGCGGGATATGCCGAAGTTTTTTGGTTCATTGATGGCTTCACTTGCCGGACGGGAGACGGATGTTAAATGTATCGGCCAGAACCCTTTCGAAGTCTCCGGGCCTGATCGATTCTTTGGTTTTCAGTTCGTTTTGAACGACCGTCAACGAATGATCATGCAGCGTGACGCGCCCTTGCTCGGTCAGGATCATCGCCACCGGCACTTTGTTGAACCTGGACTCCTCGCCGTATTGGGTCATGATGAATACATCGTAAAAATCGGTCAGTTGTTTCGCTGCGGCCGGATCGAATTGATATAACGTATCCCATTCCGATCCTTCACGTCTCTCAAGGACAACCGTACCCTCCCGGTCGCTCCAGAGGCGAAGCCGGTAGGAGCCTCCGTCCGCATCATGCACCTCCTCGCCGGTCAGCGGCACCGGCTGTCTTGGAGTTCTTCCGCCGAATCCGACGTCGACCAAATAATCGGAGCCGTCGACCCGTACCATGTTGATGGCATGGGAGCCTGTCACAAACCATCCTTCCTCCGTTTTGACGGTAGCGGCGGTCAGCGACACGCTGAAACCGAGCTCCCGGAGCAGCGAATGAAACAAGCCGTTTAACTCGTAACAGACGCCGCCCCTTTTGCGCGACACGATTTTGTCGAACTGCTTGTCGGCTTCCAGGGAAAGCGGGACCCCGCCGACGATATCCAAATTCTCGAACGGAATGCGCGTGACATGGCCGTGCTGAAGCCGCCGGAGAAAATCCAAGGATGCCTGGCGGGGACCGTCGATGCCCAATCGTTCCAAATATGCGTTTATATTCATAGAGTCAGCTCCTTTTATCGTTCCATTCATTGATACAACACCCGGTATCTCAAAAGTACGATAAATCAGGCGAACCCACCATGCCGTTTTAAAACAACTGTATCGGTACAGTTCAAAATTCAGGTATACTATGTATCACAGCATGCCCTATGCTGAAATGGAGGAATGGATCGTGAAAAAATATGCTGCCATTTTGGCGGATATCGAAGAGAAAATCGAGCTGGGGCAGTTTGCTCCCGGCCAAAAGCTCGCTTCCGTCCGTGCCGCGGCCGCGCATTACGGGTGCAGCGTCAGTACGGTGACCCGCGCCTACGCCGAGCTTGAAAAACGCCACGCCATTTACGCCGCCCCGCAAAGCGGATTCTATGTCGTGGACAAACCGGCGAAAGAAGGGGACGGTCGGGACGACGGCGTCCTGGATTTGGCCTCGGCATTGCCGGATATCGACTTGTTCCCGTACCTGGATTTCCAGCATTGCCTGAACAAGGCGATTGATACATACAAACATGATCTGTTTACCTATGGCAGCCACCAAGGGATGGAGAGTCTTCGCCGTACGCTGGTGAACCATTTGGCCGATGATCAGGTGTTTGCCAAAGCCGAACAGATTTTTATTGCCTCCGGCGTCCAGCAGACGCTGGAAATGCTTGCGAGAATGCCGTTTCCGAACGGAAAAGAGGTTATTTTGGTGGAGCAGCCGAGTTATGACATCTATTTGCGTTTTCTTGAAACGGAAGGCCTGCCGGTCCGGGGAATTGCTCGTACTGCAGACGGCATCGATCTCGCGGAATTGGAGGAGACGTTTCAAAGCGGAGGGATCAAATTTTTTTACACCATGTCCCGGTACCACAACCCGTTGGGCACGTCGTATACGGTTCGGGAGCGGGAAGCGATCGCCAGGCTGGCGGACAAATACGATGTTTACGTCGTGGAAGACGATTATATGGCGGACCTCGGGGAGGAGCGCTGTTTTGATCCGATTTTTGCCTACAGCCGGAGAGGGCATGCCATTTATTTGAAGAGTTTTTCGAAAATCATTTTTCCCGGCCTTCGCTTGGGGGCTGCCGTCTTGCCTCTGCATCTTGTGGAAACATTTCACCGGTACAAAAGGTATCCGGACACTTCGCTGCTTTCCCAAGCGGCGCTAGAAATTTATATCAAAAACGGCATGTATGAGCGCCACAAGCGTCACATTTGCAGCCAGTACGCCGCGCGGATCCGGGCCGTGAACGAAGCCATTCGAAGGCATAACCGGGAGGGGCTCGTCGAAGCTTCCAACGTCAATTCAGGGATTTATATCCAGCTGAAGGTGCAGCCTACGGTCAATTTGGAACGCCTCATTGCGCGGCTTGAGGAGCGGGGCATTCGGGTCGTGTCCGGCAAAAGGCATTACCTGTCGGATTTCCGGGAGCGCGAAAAATTTATCCGGATCAGTATCTCCCGGGCCCTCCCGGAGCGGATCGACGAAGGCATACGCGCCATTATTGAAGAGATCAAGCGGGGTGGAAGTTGGTAGGCCGTTAATACCGCCCCGGCAAACCGCAAACAGCGCAGCCTGTAAGCAGGGTGCGCTGTCTTGGTTTTAGCGGAGTTCGTTCAAAATTTGATTTTAAGGCTGTCGCCTTCGACGTATACGCCCTCCGAACGGTTGATCGGCAGCTTCTGTTCGGCGCTGAAGCCGATCGTTTCCCCGTCTTTCAAAGTCACGTTGTGTTCGATGACATAACCGCTGATGTCGATCAGGAAATCGCGCAGGTCGGAGGGGGAGGCTTGGGTGTCCAGCACCTCGATTTCGTCCTTGCCGAAGGATTTCAATCCCAAGGTGTAGCCGCTGATGCCATTCTCCGAACGGACAAGGCCAAAATGCACCAGGTTCAGCAGCGGGAACATGTCATCGTCCGTTTTCATCAATTCCGCAAAATCCACGAACAGCCCGGGGTGAAAGACGGTGCCGGAGGAATACAACCCGACCGCGTTCGGGAGCTTCAGGCAGCTGGAAGCCAGCTTCGCGTATAGCTTGCCGCTGTCGAGCGGGGAACCGGAGCGGGTAAATACGGCCAGGATGATTTGAGCCACATGGGTTTTCGTTTTTTCCACGGCGTCTTTCCAGAGGTAGTTCCACTCAGCGTTGCGTTCGGCTTCTTCATCCGGGACGGGAGCATTGACAAAGCTTAGCGCCACGGTGAAGCCTTCCGTTTCGAAGACGAGAATGCCTTCCTTTTCTTCCTTGGAGCGTTCCTCGCTTTCTTGCGAGCAGGAGATATTCCAATCCTCCCATAGATTCCTTTTGATCTGCTCCATGTCGCATTCCGGGGAATCCAGCAGCACGAACCCGTTAAACAGACCCCCATTGTCATTTTGAGTTGCTCCCTGAGGTTCTTCGTTTTGCTCCGCCTCGAGCGCCGCCGCCTGCTTCATCCAGAACTCGCGGATCATTTCTACCATGACGATGGCCTCCTGTTGGGCCGTGGCAGGATCATAGGGCTCCATTTCGCTGAACACATGGCCGCAATGTTCGGTATCCAAGTCATGTTCATAGCCGCCGCACACGCCGAGCAGCCATTTTCCGAGCAGGGTCTTTTTATACTTGAATATGTAATAGCGCATACCGTGCAAATCAAATTCTCCCGCAAGTTCGATTTTGCTAGGCTCCCGTCCTAGTTCGCGTTCATCCGCCAACCAGTCGATCATGGACTGCATGGCTGCTTGCCGTTGGGTCGTCATTATTTCCGCTCCTTTATCGAAATTAGTCTTTAAAGGTACATTCTACCAACCGCAGGAGCCGAATTCAAATTCATAGATTGGGGCGTGAAAGCTTGATCAGGCGCGCGTTTTCTCTAACATCTTGTGAAGTATGTCATAGGGGGCGGGAAAGTAGATTTTGAATAATAAGGGGAGAAGCTTGGTCCGGAAGAAATGGAGTATAGTTACGGGAGAGGGGGAAAACCGATGTCAGCCGGATGTGAGCAGGATTATATGATCGAGCGCGTAAGCGAGGCTTTTGCGTGCAGGGTGTTGTGGTGCGAAGGGCGTCCATGTTTGGAGTACGGCAGCAGAGAGGAGCTGGACCGCATATCCGCTTACGTCAAAACCGAGTTCGGCAAAGAATTGCTGGACGTGTTTTTTACGGCCGTTGAAAGCCTTCCGCCGGAATCTTGAACCACTGGTTTGATAACCCTGAGCCGTAAGAGAGACGTTTAGTGTAAGAAAAAACTCATCATGCTGTCGGAATGACTCAGAGAGGAATAGATAGAACCGGCCCGGTTGGCTGGTTCTTTTGACTTTAGGGCGTTATTTCACGTTTGCCTTCCGTATGGTACCTCGAGCAGGATTACAGTTATATTTTACAACTAGTTTTTTGTGAAAATTAGTATATATTTATTCTGCTATCGTCGAACGAACCCAATATCTACCAAACGGCAGGGAAACGCCGGTCACTGATGCCCAGGAGTGATTATGATGAAATTCCACTATTATCGCAATCTAAATAAAAATGAGAGATACGCTACTACTAGACGGCATCGTTAACAGCCAAATACTACTTAATATCAAACAGTGGATTCAAGAACAAATGAACAAACCGGATACCTCCATTTCAGGCGTTGAACAACTTATTGTAGAGTGGAATGGCAAAGAACATTTGGTTCATAAGGTAAGGTTCTTATAGAATCGTTTCTAAAAGGAACAATATTTTCGAGAAGAGCGATAATATTAAAAAGTGAGTGTATGAAATTATATGAAAATTACGCAAACAAGAACTGGATTAAGAGTAAGAAGCCTTCCGGGTGTTCATCCTGAGGTTAGAAGAGCATGCTTGGAGTTTGCAAGCTGGATTAGGGGCAATATGGAATTTCCAATTAGAGTTGTTGTCTATCTAAGAAAAGACTACTATATAATGACTGTGCTAAAAGAGAAAGTTTCAGCATCATTCTTTGCGCCGTATAATAAAAATGATGAACCATATATACGCATTGCAACTGGAGACTTTGAGGAATTAGATTCAGAAGTCGGTAGGGATGATGCCTTAGCTGCTTATCTTCATTCATTTGCCCATGAGTTAACCCACTACCAACAATGGATTCATGATAAACCGTTTCTTGAAGATGAAGCTGAAGAAACAGCACGCTTAATTGTAGAACAATATGGAGAAACAAGGGAACATCCTTGAGCACAAAAGAAGCCCCAGACCCAAGGTCAGGAGCTTCCCCGAATGTTATGCATTCGGCTGTTTCATGATTTCGATCAAACTTGTGAAGCTGTCGGAAGCATGCCCTTTTTCCATGCCGCGACGGAAGAGGCCCAGTACGGCCGCCGGCAAGGAAGGATCGAGTCCCGCGTCTTCGAACGTGTGCACGACGTGTTCGACGCTTGCCGTCCCCATGGCCAGCCGGTCCACGTCCCCGGGATGTTCTCCGGCGTTCAGCCGCGGCGTGTAGAATTCAATGAAGTTAGGCAAAGACAATATATTCTCTTTGGCGTAAGCCAAGTACTGCTCCGCGGTGATTCCATGCGCATTGGCGAGGGCAACCGCCTGCAGGTAGCTGAGCATCGACGTCCAAAAGATAACCATCTGCAATTGGTAATACAGCATGGCAAGTCCGGGATCTTCGCCGCGGTAATCGGTGCTTGTCAGCACGGTTAACGTTTCTTTATGAGCCTCGAAAACGCTTATTGGGCCGCTGTAGAAGGCAGATGAGCCCGGGTTGCCGATTCCGGAAGGCGGAACCTGCACGCCGCCGGCGAGGAGCACGGCCCCATAACCCGCCAGCCATGCTGCCGCTTGTCTCGCTTTTGCCGGGGTGTCCGAGCTCAAGTTTACGATGACTTTGCCGTGCAAGCTCCCTTGCGCCGACTCCAGGATGGCATACATGGCGTCATAATCGGTCAGGCTGAGGATGGCCAGCGGGTTCGCGGCCAGCGCCTCCTCGACCGTAAGTGCCTTAAGTGCGCCTTGAGCAGCTAATTCGTCTGCTTTGCTTAAGGTCCGGTTCCACACGGTTACCTCGTAGCCTTGTTTTAGAAACGTCCCCGCCATCGCTTGACCCATCGGCCCCAGTCCGATGACGGTTACCCCTTTGTGATGTCCAGTTTCCAACGTCAAAACCCCTTTCGGAATGAAATTACATCCATCATAAAGGGTGACGCTAGTGGTAAAGTCAACGCCCAAAATAGCAAAAAGACGCCTTCGGAGCGCAATCGAAATCACGATCCTTGGACGTCCTGAAAAGGTTATTTTTTTCGGCGCACCGTATTTGCGATTTGTTTTTCCAAAAGCCCCTTCCATTGCTGCAGAGCTTCGATTTGACCGTTTACGTTGCGGAGCTTCTCGTGATAGGTCGCCAACATTTCCTCGCAATATTCGTATTCGTCGGGCTCGGCTACTTCCGTCTTAAACAATGTCCCGATTTCTTCGGTCGTGAGTCCTAAACGCAAATACAGCCGAATGGCCTTGACCCGTTCTACGGCCGATTCGCTGAAGTCCCTGTAGCCGTTCTCCAACCTCCGGGCCTCTAGCAGGCCTTGATTTTCATAATGCCGAATCGACCGTATGCTGACTTGGCTCAAGCTTGCAAGTTCGCTGATTTTCAAGGCGGGTGACCTCCTTATGGGGAAGACGATATCATTTCTCGATAATAAGAGGTTATCTGAAAATCGCCAAAAAAGAAAGCATCGCGCATCGGTGCTCGAAAATATATGTTCGGCGTCTTTTCGAATAGCAGGGGGCCAAAAGTACGGCACAACTTTGGTAGGAACCGCTGCGGCGGCCATTGCGGCAAAACGCTAGGCGAAAAGAATCGTTTTTCCGGGACATTCCGCGAAATGGGTTGTGCGCCGGGCGATGTTTATATACGATCAGGCCAAGTCTTTTTTCGTTAAAACGACTAAGCATCAGAACATGACGGAAAACGGAGGGAAAACATGAAATTGTCAAAGGCCATGATGGCAGCGGTGATGTTGGGAGGCATTTGTTTGTTGGGCACCGGTTTTTCGAACCAGGAATCGGACAAAGCAGTGACGCTTGGGCAATCCGGGCAGAACGGCAGCGAAATTCGTATCCCGCACAATGAACGGCTGCTTCTGTCCACCGACGAGAGATGGATCGCAAAGGAGGGCCATCAGTCCGACCTGATCCGGCTGCAATGGACGGCGGACCGGGCTAAGCCGGCGATCGCCTGGGCCGATGAGAACGGCATTGACAAGACGGCGATCATTTCCCACGATAAAGCAAACAACCCGGAGCAGCACGATCATAAGCATATGTCGTTTGAGACGACAATGTCGCCAACGGGACCCTATGCGAATCAGCTGTTCACCCGATTGGAAATCCCTTACGACACCGACGTCAGCGAAATCCGCACCCATTCGTCCAACTTTAATGTGATGAACGGCATTTTGAGGGTGGCAGGAGAAACCGGGTCGAACCGTGACCTTCAGTTCAGCGTGGCCGGCAACGATAACGAGACGACGCCAAGATGGGCCGTCCGTGCGGACGCTTCGCAGGAAGCGGGGGATAACGCCGGCTCCGATCTGCAGTTCGTCCGTTACGGCGATGACGGCGAAGCGTTTGATGCCGCGCTCACCTTGCAGCGCAGCAGCGGCAACATCGGAATCGGTACGGACAGCCCCGATACAAAGCTCGATGTGAACGGGGACAAGATCCGCATTCGCGAAAAGTATACGCCTGCATCGTCCAGCGAGCCTTGCAGCCAGGGGCAAATGGCTTGGGACGAGCAGTATGTGTACGTTTGCGTTGCCAAAGACAGCTGGAAAAGGACGGAGCTCTCGTCCTGGTAAATCGGAGGAATGAGTTTGCCTGCATTCTCGTAATTACGCCCAATTTTCCAAGTTTCTCATGATATAATAGACCAAGGACTTAAAGCGGTGGAGCGGCCACGGCGCAGCACACTCCGAAAGGAGGTGTTGCCATGGCCGCACTTGTGGCGCTGCTGGATATCCTAAAATGGATCGCTACCCTACTAAGCCTAGTGTTTAGTATTCGGAAGCTCTATCGATGGATCAAACGGAAGCTAAACAAGCGAAAACCCACCGCTAAAGGTTGAGCGCCTTCGGTGGGTCTTCGTTAAGCTAATTTAACTTAGCGCGCCGTGGGGTTCCACAGCCTTTCTGTCCTTCGAGCCTTTGCCGTTCCCGCGGCAAAGGCTCTTTTTATTATATGTCGGCAATTTGTTTCTTTATACTTCAATTCTATCATTTGTCCGGTGCTGGATCAACCGATTTGAGGTGAGGGGGATATAACACGAAAGAAAAGCAAGTTCGATCCGCATTTTGCTGCGAATAAACCTGCATCTTCTCCTTGAGGCTCCCGGCGCTTCTCTTCAAACCTCCTCATCCGCCTCCAACACCCCGTACCGCTCCAGCGCCTTCGTCGAAGCTTCCACCATCCGCTTTTTGACGTAATCACCTTCCAAAACTCTGACCCGTTTTCCCAAAAAACGCAGCTTGGAAAGCAGATATTCGATTTCTTCCCCCAGGAGGCATACCTTGACGGTATATAGATTCCGGTCCGCGTCATAGGCGACTTCCTTCTCGAAACAGGAAAATGCGTATAGAATGCGGGACAGTTCGCGGTTATACATAGGAAGGATTTCGATAAGGACCTTCGTTTTGCGCGACTCAAGGGTGAGGCGGGTCCGTTCCAGCATCCGATCGACCCGTTCGTGCGAGAGGTCCGCTTCGGCGATGAACAGGATTTTGTCCAGTTTCGTTTTCATGAGCGCGTGATGCCGCACGCGGTGCCACAGCAAATACCATTCCCGTTTGACCATCGAATACTCCAGCTTGTAGGGCACGCCCAATTGATCGGAAAAGATCCGGTCGCCCCGGACCCTGTACGACAGCCGAATGCCATGGCGGTTCAGGATCAGGCGGCGGATTTTTCCCAGCAGGGGATGGTATACCTGCTTTTCCCGGCTGCGGGCTTTTTCGATCAGATGAGGATGGGGATCGAAGGAATCATCCGGGTCCAGCATTGATTCCAGTTTGGCCAACGTTCCGGCCGTAAACGCTTGGGCTGCCGCGGGATGCGCCAGCGCCGTTTTGAGCCAGGCCCGCTCGTGGGCGGTTGCCATGAACGTCCCGGCATCGTCCAGGCGCGAAATGATCTGGTAATTGAAAATTTTTTCAAACGGATTCATAGTAGGCCCGAATCTCCTTCCATTCCGCGATCAACTCCCGGCGCAGCTGCACAGGCTCCAGCACCTCGCAGCTCGACCCGAAGCTCCGCAGCCAAGGTTTGATTTCCTGCGTGCCGTTCACCGTGATCTCATAGATGAAAGAGTCTTCGCTTTCCTCGACGATTTCTCCCCACTGCCCCTGCAAGAGCACGCGTTCTTTAATGAAATTCGGCTCCGACCCGCCGGGACTAAAAAATCTGGCCCGCACCGTCACCGGCCGCCCCGTGTCGATCAGCCAGCTGTAACGAATCCGGTCCATCAGCTCCGCCTGCTTTTCCTCGAACCAAGCCTGCGCCGCGGGCTCCCCGGTTTCGACCTGCGTCATGCCCTCCATCCGGTATTTCCGGATGCCTTCCCGTCCGTAACCAAGCACATACCATCTTCCGTATTGGTGGTCATACACCACCTTCAGCGGCAGCGTCGTTTCAAGTTTCCCCTGGGATTCGCGCTCGAACAGCGGGTTCGTGTTTTGCGAGGCGTAGCTTTTGTCCGATTTGGGCGAGAAGTACAAAAACTTCATTTTGCGCCGGCCCCGGATCGCATCCAGAATGGCGAACAAATGGGCTTCGTCCAGGATTCGCGAATGGTAGTGGTATTTGTACAAAAAGGGTTCGACCGCCTCTTTTTCCGCGCCGCTGCGTACGAGATGTTTTTTGAGCCCGTCGCGCAGCAGATATCCTTGTACGGATGGGATTTGGGTATTGGCCATCACGTCCACGAAATCGTATAGATCGAGAAGCTCCTCATCCGTCAGCTCATGGATCAGCTCGTTCCGGATGCGGTATATATAAGGCCTTGCCCCGTTTTCCCTTCGAATGACGCCGACTTCCTCCAGGTATTTCAAGTCTTTGCGTAACGTTTTTTCGTCCGGCAACGAGAGGTCCGCGGGGAGATCGGCCATGCAGCAGTCGAGCAGCTCCGACGCAGTCATCGACCGGCCGTTCAGCGCCGCGAGCACGAGCGACAACCGCCGGCTTTCGGACTCTTTAAGCGACTTGGCCCGGAACAGGAACAGCAGCATCGGGTCGGCCGAATCGTCGTACCGGTACCGGATCGCTTCGGCGAATTCTTTGCCCTGCTCCTCCGGCAGCTGTTGGTACGTGGCGTGCACGATGTCTTTTAATCGGCGGAGCGTTTTGTCGAAGGTGTTGACGGAGATGCCGAGCCGTTTGGCAAACTGCTGCCTGTTGTAAGCCCCGCTCGTCAGCACGAGCATGCGCAGAAACTGGATCTCTTTGTCGAAGCTTTCTTTGGCCATCCGTTTTTCCCTTCTTCCGTAAAAAATGCTCCTTTCATTGTATCAGTGGATGGAGATGGGGAAAATGCCAAACTTTTTTCCTGTCGTAATACTTCCGCCATGTTCGCGCGGCCGGAAATACGCGATGATAACAGCACAGGAGGGAGTTACCGATGGCAATCGTTCAAGTGAAATCGACCAACCCGCAATTTTCGTATCTCATCAAAAAAAATCCGGGTTCCGGCATGATGCTGCGGAGCATCCGTCAGGGAATCGCGTACGGCTGGTATACCGACGAAAACACATATAACGTTTATTTCAAGGACGCGGACAATGAAATTTCCTATAAACAGCACCAGCAGGAAACCTTCGAATATCTTAACGTTTCGCGATATCATACGCCTTTATTTCCGCTGAACGCGATCGGGGAATTTTTTTCGGCCCCGCTGAAAACGCAAGACGAACGGGATGCGGAAGGCTATGAACATACCTTTTACATTCCGATGATCCATATCGAGTTGACCCGCTATATCGATTTTTTTGCGAAACATCTTCCGGAATTTACGTTTACGACCGTCCATCTGGCGCATAAAAGCTATTCGTTAACCGTCACGACGCAAAAAAGCCTGTATCAGCTTCTGCATGTGGTCAGCGTATTGTGTTTGTTCCTGTCCATGTTCGGCAACGAATACATCGATATTTCGGAAAAGGTGCTGGAGAAGTACATCCGGAGCATGCACGTCATCGACGCGCCGTTTTATATCCGGAGCCTGTTCGTTCGCAACTTTTTGTCGTCCAAGGAACGGTTCGGCCGATACAAAGCAGAGCTCGAAAAAACGGACCGCTACAGCATTCAATTTGCGTACGGGGGGACGGCGCTGCAGCGGCGGAATTTCATCGGGGGCGTGCTGCCTTTCGACAAATCCATTCTGGATGTGGGCTGTGGCGAAGGGTTTTACGCTCTTCCGTTCGCCGGCAAAATCGACGGCACGTATTATGCGGTCGACGTCGACGAAGAGGCGCTTTACAAAATGACGCGCAGAGCGGAATCGAAGCAGGTCGCCAACATTGCGGCTTTTGGATCGATCGGCCATTTCCTCGCGGAATACAGCGGCGAGCGGGTGGACGTCATTTTGACCGAAGTGATCGAGCACATGAGCGAAGGGGAGGCCGCGGAGCTGATCCGCCAGATTGGGCGAGAGGTCGATTTCGGCCATTTTGTGATCACGACGCCGAACAAGGACTTTAACCGGTTTTACGGACTTGCGGGTTTCCGCCACGACGACCACAAATGGGAGATGGGACGGGAGGCGTTCCGGCTATGGCTGCTGGACGCGATCCGGGACGCGGGCCTTTCATGCGAATTCGTGGACATCGGGGACGAGGTGGACGGCATCCGCACGACGCAGGGGGCCATCCTGAAGAAAAAGGAGGTTTAATCGATCATGGAAATCCGGACGAAAATGCATACGATCTTCATGCTCGTCGGTTCGACGGAATGCGGCAAAACGACCTTTGCCAAGGAAGTGCTCATGCCGGGACTGCGGTTTGAAGACGCGGATAAAAACATCAAAGCGAATATTCAATACCTGTCTTCCGACCAAATCCGTCAGGAGGTGCTCGGGCATGACTACGATAAATACGACCAGGTGATGCTGGAGGCTAGCGAGCAGGCATTCCACCTGTTGTTCGAGACTCTGAACATGGTGACGACGTTTCCCGTCAACGCGGAGTTCGTCGTCGTCGATACGACCGGGCTGGCCGAGGATTTCCGCGCCAAGGTCAAGGATATTGCCCGCCGCAACCATTACCATCTGGAAGTCATCGTGTTCGATTACCGGAAACGGGAGGATTATTACGCCTCGGAACGTTCGAAGCGGCTCATCACGAACCATATCAACCGCCTGAAAAAGGAGGTGCTCGGAGCGCTTGCCCGCGAGGGGTACGACCAAATCCATAAAGTGCGCGCGAAGGATTTTTACCGGCCGGAGGCGGGTGTACGGAATCCGGAGTACAGCGTGGTCATCGAGGATCTTGACGCCTATCTGGACACGGTGCTGCCGCAAAACCGGCAGTATATCATCGTCGGCGACGTCCATGAACGCGTGGATGAACTGCAAGGGTTGCTGCTGAGCTACGGGTACCGGATCGAGGCAGGCAAGCTGATCGCCGGAGACCGGGTGCGGGACGCGAAAATCATCCTGGCCGGCGACTGGATCGACAAAGGGACAAAAACGAAAGAAATCGTGGAGTTTTTGCATGCTAACCGCGAGCATTTCCTGTTTGTGATGGGGAATCACGAAAATTTCGTGCACAAATATGTGCAAGGCGAAATCAGCGGCGCGGATCCAGAGCTGCTTCGCACGTATTTCGATTCCGCCGGGACGCTGCAGGCCGATCCGGAACTTTGGGACAAATTCGAGTGCCTGGTATCGAAGGCGAAGCCGTTTTACCGTTATCTTGGCGTGAACGGCCCATCCTATTACGTGACCCATGCCCCGTGCAAAAAGAAATATATCGGCAAGCTGGACGCAAACGCCGTCCGCCATCAGCGCAACCTGCGGATCGACCGCGAAGCGCCGCTGGAAGGGCAGTTGTCGTTTTTGCAGGAGGAAGCGGTCGGGAACCATCCGTACCATATTTTCGGCCATATCGCCGCGAAGCGCGCTTTCCGCATCCGAAACAAAATCCATATCGATACCGGGGCCGTCCATGGAAATGGACTGACGTCTGTCATGATCACGTTCAAGCCGTTCATGAAGTCGCATTCATCGCGCACGGCCGCGACGGCGGAAGAACTGCCGGTATTGTTCCGGGAAGAGCGCAAGGTTTCGGTGCAGGATTTGGGAGAGGACGAAATGCGCCGGCTGCATTACTGCTCGCGTCATCACATCAATTATATTTCCGGCACGATGTCCCCCGCGGACAAGGACCCGGAAAGAAACGAGCTGGAGTCGCTGAAAAAAGGACTGGATTATTTCCGCGGGCACGGCGTCCGGCAGGTCGTTTTGCAGCCGAAATATATGGGCTCCCGCTGCAACGTCTATTTGCATCAGGAACCGGAGCAATGTTTTGCCGTCAGCCGGAACGGCTATAAGGTGAAGCAGGCGGACTTGACGGAGATTTATCGGAAACTTCTGGACCGGTTCGGCGGATACATGAAGCAACACGGGATCTCCATGCTGCTGCTCGACGGGGAATTGCTGCCGTGGAAGGCGCTCGGAGAAGGGCTGATCGAACGCCAGTTCAAGCCGATCGAAAAAGCGCTGGAAACGGAGCTGGCGTTTTTGCGGCATAACGGATTCGAGCCTGCTTTGCAACAGCTGATGGAACAATACGACACCAGCGGGTTCGAGCAAGACCAATACCGTACCGCCAAAAGCGTCTTAAGCGAAAAATACGGCGCCAGCGTGTATCAAACCTATAAGCACCTGCATGACGTCCGGGAGAGCAGCGTGCCGCTTGCCGAACATGACCGGGCGTACGAAGTCTATAAGAAGCAGCTGGAGCTGTATGCGGAAGATGCGGAAATGGAGTATAAGCCGTTTGCCGTGCTGAAAATCGTATACGACGATGGACGGGAGCAATTTCCGGCATGGAGCACCTCGGAGATGTACCGTTTCCTTTCGGAGGATGAAGCGATCACGCTGGATTTGTCCGATCCGGATAGCGACGCCCGGGCCGAAAGCTTTTTCGGCAAGCTGACCACGGAAAAGCATATGGAAGGAGTCGTCATCAAGCCGGAGACGTGGAATGGCCGGACGGTGCCCTACATGAAGGTGCGCAATCCCGACTATTTGACGATCGTATACGGCTACGATTACCGGTTCCCGCACAAATACCGCAAGCTGATGAAGCAAAAAAGCATTATGCGCAAGCTGCGGACATCCTTGAACGAACATCAGCTTGGCGTGCGGATGCTTGAAGTCAAATTCGGGGAGATTTCCCCTCAGCATCAGGCCTATCAGGAAATCGCCGCCAATCTGCTGTTCGAAGTCGGCCAGGAACGGGAGATCGATCCGCGGCTGTAAACGAAGAACAGCTTGACATCCGCCCCCGAACGTTACGTTCGGGGGATTGCTGCAATCAGCGCGTTTGCTGTTTCCATTGCTCATACCACGCCAAGATTCTCGGGGGAAAAGCAAGCTCCAGCTCCCGCATTCTGGTGGCAAGGAGCCAGTACTGCTCTTCGACGCTGCTTGCGTCGCCGAGGCTGTCGTAAAGCGTCATTAGGGTCAGATACGTTTCTTCCCGGTCGGGCAGCTGCCGCTGAATGCGCAGATTCACGTCAATCGCTGCTTTCCTTTTCCCGCGGTCCATATAAAACCGGGCCAGGTTTTCCGCGTGCTGCAGCCACAAGAGCCGGATTCGTTCCCGTTCGTATTCGGCCCACAGGTACTCGTATTCCCCCAGATAATTCCCTTCGAACTGATCGAGGACCTGCTCGTATTCCTCCGCGTTCGTGAGGTCTATAGCTTCTAACCGCTTAAGCCGCTGCTCCCATTCCTCGACGTCGACCCGGGCTCCCCCGATGGTGAGCCGGTATCCGGCTTCAAGTTCTCCTTTGATGATGCGGATCATCGTCAGGCCGGCCTTGGACAGGGTTTGGCGGATATGATAGATGGTCGTGTACAGCTGCTGGGTCGCCCGGGACACATCAAAATCGGGCCATAAAAGCTCGATTAACGTGCCGCGATCGACCGTACGCTCGCGGTGGTGAAGCAAATAAGCGAACAGCTCCTGCGCTTTGTTCGTGCGCCATTTCAACGTTTGCGGCTCCATTCCGGGAAGCTGGACCCGAAGCTGATTGAAGCACAGGAAAAGCGGCGTTTTCGCTTTGCCGGACGCTTCGGGGTCTTCCTGAAGCCTTTCGCGCAAACGCTGAACCGTCAGGCGCAAGCGGTCCAAGCGCACGGGTTTCATAATATAGTCCAGCGCATAAAGCTCAAAGGCGCGTACGGCATATTGGTCGTAGCCCGTCACGAAGACGATTTCAGTGTGCGGAACGGCAGCCTGCAATTGTTCGCCGAGCTCAAGTCCGTTCATTTCAGGCATATGGATGTCGAGAAACACGACGTCGGGCCGCTGTTTGACCGCAACCCCAACCACCTGATAAGGATTCGAACATAAGCCCACGACGTTAACGCCACCGATATCGTATTCAAGTTTCTTTTTAAGATATTCCAGAGCTAATGGCTCATCGTCGACTAGTAAAGCCCTCATCCTGATTGATTCCACCTTTATTCGTATTGCCTTCCTTGCGGTTATGCAGGAAAAAGAAAAAACCTCCGTCAAGCAGCAGGCATGCTAAATAGGACGGAG
This sequence comes from Paenibacillus cookii, assembly GCF_018333375.1. GTDB lineage: Bacteria > Bacillota > Bacilli > Paenibacillales > Paenibacillaceae > Paenibacillus_AQ > Paenibacillus_AQ cookii. Next base: position 21,138 of record NZ_BORW01000015.1, on the reverse strand, counting down.
ATTCCCGTCGTATTCGGCAGCTGGCTGGCATTGGCATTTGCTGCTATGGCAAAACCGTTAGCCCCTGTAGCTTTGCGTCCCCGTTTTTCAATCGGGTTTGCCATTATCGTACGAGCATATATTCAAGCAAGAGTGAGTAAACAAATGAATTATACAAGAACCGTCTGAATATTTTCTGAACTTGGTCTGATCGGCGGGATCGGCGGCTCTGAAACATGCTGATATTAAAACAACCATTGCCGAAAATCCGGTCAATGGTTGTTTTTTGCAGCGCTGGTTATTTATCGATCATGTCACGTTTAAATTTCTACAATATGCCTCAAAAATAGGTTAACAACCGGACCTATACAAAACCTATACAATTTTCGAAAACCTTCCTTTATATATATAAGGGGGGGCGTAATTAAAGGTTGTCTATTTAGGAATCCTTCTTGCATTTCATGGTTTATTTACATATACTCATATACATAGTAATTCGATATATCGTAAATCTAGGTATAAGGAGATCGTCGGATGGCAGTCAATAAAGAGCTGCTGAAAGGCAGCACCGCTATTTTAGTGCTCACGTTGTTGAACAAGAAGGAGATGTACGGTTACGAACTGATCAAAGAGATCGAGCGAAGCTCGGAGGGGGTATTTTCAATGAAGGAAGGAACGTTATACCCCATCCTGCATTCCCTGGAGGCCGAAGGTTGGCTGGATGCCTATTGGAGCACGCACGACGGGCGCAAACGCAAGTATTACCGCATTACCGACCGGGGCAGAGGCCAACTGAAAGAAAAGACGCAAGAGTGGGTCCAATTCCGGACCGCGGTGGATCGGGTTATTGGGGAGGGAACATCGTGAACCAGCTTGAACAATGTGCGGCCGTTGCCGCATTTTTGAACCGGGTATGCAGACACGTTCGCGCCAGGGAGCTGCATGCGGATATCCGCGAGGAGCTTATATCCCACGTGGCAGAACGAATGGAGCTTTTGCTTGAGGAAGGGATGCCCGAGGAAGAGGCTGCCGCGGAGGCGGTCCGCCAGATGGGAGACCCGGATGCGATTGGGCGCAACCTACACCAGGCTCATAAGCCTGCCGTGGAATGGAAGATGTTTGTTATTATAGCGGCGATGGCGCTTTTGGGCATTTTCGGAGTGTTTGCCGCCCAGCAATCGGGAATGTACCCGAAATTCGGCACGAGGCTTGTCGAAAATAAAGTGCTGTTTACTCTTATGGGCATGGCCTTCCTGATGGTGTTCTACTTTATCGATTACCGCAAAATACAAAAGCATTCGGCCGTGCTGTTTTACGGCATGTTACTTCTGATGTTGCTTACCCTTTTTGTAGGGATCGACCTCAACGGAAGGAAGGTGTTTCTCGCGTTTGGACCGTTTGGCGTCAATATCATGGCCGTTTCGCTTCCGATCCTCGTCTTGGGGCTGGCAGGCATGAAGCCGGCTAAGGATTGGCGCGGAGCGGAGCATCTTGTTCAGCTGGTCGGCAGGGGAGCGCTTCCCGTTGTATTGTTTTCCTTAGGGTCTTCCTGGTTTTACGGCCTAATCTATCTCGCTGCTTTCTTCTTGCTGACTTGGAAAACGAAAAAGAGCGGCGCCCAATTTTTGTTGCTGGCCCTTCCGCTGCTGTCTTTATACATTTTCGCCCTTGCCCAAGCCAGCCAGTTATACCATCGTCTTCATGCGTTTTTATATCCGGCGGGGGAGGGCAGCCATCAGTTGCTTCAAACCAAGGCGGCGATTCTTTCGGCGGGCTGGTTCGGGCATGGATTTGCCGCGCGGTTGGATACGCTTCCTTATGCGTACGCGGACTCTTTGTTTCCGTATCTGATTTATTGTTTCGGCTGGGGATTCGGCATCCTCATCGCTGGGCTGGCGTTCTGGTTTATGGTCCGGGTCTGGAAAATGAGGGACCGCATCCATGACGAATATGCAAGAAGAATCGTCGTCGGATTCATGAGCCTCTTCGCCATCCGGATGTTCTGGCCGATTCTCATGTCTTTCGGCATCGTCCCGATTGTCGGCGAGGTGCTGCCTTTCATAGGGTACAGCAATATGATGCAAGTCTTCGATTTTGCCGCTGCAGGGCTGCTGCTGTCGATTTTCCGGCGTCAAAACATGATTCCGAGGGAGATGGGAGAAGCGTTGAAAAGGCACTGACATCTTGATGTCGGTGTCTTTTTTTTGGCAAAGGGGACATATTAATCTCGATTTTAAGTATTATTTGTATTACAATGGATAATACATAAAAGCGAATGAAGGAGTGAAGAACGTATGGTCATTTCCTTGCAATTGGATAGCGACACCCCGCTTTATGAGCAGCTGCGCAATCAGATCGTGATCGGCATTGCTACCGGAGAACTGGAACCGCAGGAGAAACTGCCGACGGTCCGGCAGCTCGCCGAAGAGCTCGGCATCAACACGATGACGGTCAATAAAACCTATTCGCTGCTGAAGCAGGAGGGATATATCGTGATTGACCGGCGTCACGGCGCCAAAGTTAATCCGCAAATGCCAGGCGATCCGGAGCCGTCCCCGGAACTGGAGGAAAAGCTGCAGTTGATCATCGCGCAGGCAGCGATCCAGGGTATCAACGAATCCCGGTTCCAAACCTTGTGTTCGCAGATTTTTTCCAAAATGACGTACAATCCGCTGAAACCTCACCCTGCAGAATGAGGAGGTCCTCATGTTAACGATCATTCTAATGCTGATATCCGTCATTTGCTACTCCGTCATCCTCGGCATGTACAAACCGCAAGCCGCCTACAAAAACGGCATGCTCTTTGCCGTCAAACTGCCGGAAGCGGCCGCGGGGCACGAGGAGCTGAAACAAGTTCAGGCCAGCTTTAACAAGCAGTTTCTTTATGCAAGCCTATGGATGGGCGGCGCTCTGGTCCCGATGCTGTTCCTGCACGACTTGTCGGCTTTTCAGGTTATTTATTTTTTCGTATGGTCGGCCGTGTTATCGGTTGTGATGGCCATGCCATTCCGGAAGGCCTTCGCCCGTACGCTAGCTTTAAAACGGGAGCACGAATGGTTTGTGGGAGATAAGCGAGTCGTTCTCACCGACCTGCGGGTAGCTCAGCACAAAAACGCCCGTTCGGCGCCGTTATGGCTTTTTATCTTTCCTTTTGCCATGTCGGTCGGCTTGCTGTGGTGGTCCTTTAGACAAGATGACCAATCGTATGGTGTGACGGCATGCGGCATATTTCTTACTGCGCTGTTCTTTTTGGTGTCGCTATACATGCGCAAAACGAGAGCGAAAGTGTACAGCATGAATACCGAGATTAATCTCGTGCTCAATCAGGCCAAACGCCGGGCTTTATCCTATCTGTGGCTGTGGATGGCGGTTGCGGAGAATGTCCATGTTTTCCTGATTTTTATGCTGGTGAACAACGAAACCGGAAATATGGAAGGCGCATGGCTGGCGATCATCGTGCTTTTTGCCGCGATTCCTGTCGGCGCGATCTATGCCGTATACCGCAAAATCCAAGCGCTGGAGCGGGACATGCTGGAACATGACGGCAAAACGGTATATACCGACGATGACGAATACTGGGTGAACGGCTTTACGTACCACAATCCCCATGACAAAAGCGTTTTTGTTCCCAAACGGATCGGAATGGGAGGAACCGTCAATACGGCGACTGTGCCAGGCAAAATCATCAAGTGGGGATCTTTTGGGCTTATCACCGCGGTGGTCGTCGGCGTTTCGTTTATGCTGATCCGGTCCGAGCTCACTTCCCCGTCGCTAGCCGTAACGCAGGATGACAAGGTAGAAATTCATTACCCGATGTACTCCTTTGATTTCAGCCTTGCGGATATTAAGGAGTTAACGCTGGTAGACGCGATTCCCGGCGCCACCAAAACGAATGGCGAAGCGACGAATCAGTATGCCAGGGGACACTTCCGGCTGAAGGAAGCGGGCAAAGCGCGGCTGTACGTTTTCAAAAATAATCCGCCGTATATCCGAATCAAGCTTGAAGGTGTTACGATTTACTATAACGAAAAAGATTCGCAGCAAACGAAAAAGTTGTTCGAGTCGCTGCAGCAAGCCGGCCAATAAACAAACGACTACGGAGGGGAAACCTCATGGACATTCATCATATTTCGATTCAAGGCGTAGGAGAGTGGAATGAAGACGCCGTCATATGGCATCCGGACGCACGGATTTTTGGCGTTATCGACGGGGCGACGTCGCTGATCCCTTACCGGGGACCGCATGGCGAAACCGGGGGCAGACTGGCTTCGCAGCTGATCAAACGGCATTTCGAGCAGCTCCCCGCAGACGAAACCCGCAATCTCGAGACGTTTGCCAAAGAAGCCAACCTCAAGTTGGGCGAGGAAATGCGGGCAAGCGGCATCCGGACGGATCGCAAAAGCGAACTGTGGACGGCCGCCATGGCTGCCATCCGCATTCATGAACATCACATCGAATACGTTCAGGCGGGGGATTGCATGGTGATCGCCTTGTACCGGGACGGTTCGATTCGGACACTCACGCGGGATCAGGTCGCTCAGATCGGGGAAGCGTCCCTGGCGGTTTGGAAGCAGGGCATCGAAGAGGGCATACATACGAAAGCCGAATTGTGGGAAAGGGTCAAACCCCGGCTGCTTCAAAATAAAGAGAAAATGAACACTTTTGAAGGTTACTCCGTGATCAACGGATTGCCGGAAGCGGAAAATTTTTTGGAATACGGCAAAATTAACCGGATCGGCTTGGCGGGACTGCTGCTCGTGACGGACGGGCTTTTTTACCCGGAACCTTGGCCGCTTCAGGATGACGAAACCGGAAATCCGGAAGAGAAGCTGCTGCGCCAGGTCGCTGCGGAAGGCTTGGAAAGCTACGCCAAGTGGCTGCTGGCCCTGGAACAAGACGATCCGGAGTGCATCCGCTACCCGCGTTTCAAATCATCGGACGATAAGACGGGGATCTGGATCACGTTTAAAGAAAATTCCAAAGATTTCACATGATGGCTATTGACAGCCAATTTTATTTTGGTTTATATTTGTCAATGGTTCCCACGGCCTAACATTCGAAAGATCAATGCAATGGATTTTCGCGTTAGGCATTGCTGCAATAACGACAATCTGATATTTGGCACACTAGTCGAAAGATTAGGTCGCAAAGCCTTGGAGTCTAAGAGTCCTTATGACTTATGATCGTCCGGCTGCAATTAACAATTCGTTAATGCAGCCGGGCTTTTTGCTTTTCGGGAACAATTCAAAGGAATAAGGAGGACGAGATGAAACGAGGTTTAAAACTTGTAGCATCATGGCTGTTGGTTTTGTCGGTGTTGACGGGACTGATCCCGGGCAACCTGTTCCTAAACTCGGCATCGGCAGCATCGAATGAGCTGATCTGGCCGAATCCGGGAGCGATCAATCTGAACAAAAAAGCCGAACCCGCGGGAAAAGGCCAATGGAAAGTTACGTTGACCGTCGAAGGCAAAAACATTCAATCGTCATCGGATGTCGTGCTGGTGATCGACCGGTCCGGAAGCATGAGAAATTCGAACCGGATGGTCAACGCCAAAGAGGCAGCGACTAAGTTCGTCGATAACCTGTTGATCAAAGATTCGACGACGAGAATCGCAGTTGTGACTTTCGATAAGACGGCTGACGAAAAATCTTCCTTCCTGGGATTTAGCCAGAAGGACAGCCTAAAAAACAAGATCAAAGGCATTACCGTAAGCAACGAAGGCACCAACATTCAAGCCGGGCTGAATAAAGCCCGCACGATGCTGACCGGAAGCCAGGCGCAAAACAAGATCATCGTGTTGTTGAGCGACGGCGCCCCGACATACAGCTACAAGGCGTCGCATGCCGCAGCTTACAATTGGCCGCAAAACAAGTACGACTATACCTTGAATGATTTTAACTATAACGGTAAGGTGCTTGGAAGCGGATCGAGCTATTACTTAGGATGGACTCAGGCATATACCGTTGACCGCAAAGATGTAGAAGACAACGGCATTGCAGCATTGTCCGAAGCAAAACTCGCTTGGGACGGCGGCATCGGCATGTATTCGATCGGCCTTGAAGTCGGGAATGATAAAGATGCCAAATACGTGCTGAATCATGTTCAAAACAAAGGCTATTATTCGTCCAACAGCGCGGATTTGGGCAAGGTCTTCTCCGAACTGTCCAGCCAAATTGCTTACGCTGCCCAGGACGCTATTGTGACCGACCCTATGGGCGACATGTTTAATCTGGTCGGCGAACCGACCGTTTCGCAAGGAACCATTACCTTGGACAAAAAGACCGAAACCTTTACATGGAACGTCGGCAACATCATGGAAGGTTCCCCGGCGACCTTGACTTACATCGTCGAAATGGATCAATCGAAAAATCCTGATCCAAATCAGCTTTACCCAACGAATGGAACAACAACCATCGATTATACCGACATCCATGGGAAAGACGTAACCAAAAACTTCGAGGTTCCCCAAGTAAGCTTCGGCAAAGGCTCCATCACCGTCAAAGGCTACCGTGTAAATGCGGACGGTCAGCCGGTTAATGCGGAGGGCGTTGTTGTCGATAAGCCCGAGCTTGCGGAGCAGCTGTACAATCAGAAGTTCAAGCAGGATGGAAAAGACTCGCTGGACATCGACCAAACATATGCCGTGAGTGCCCCAACCATTGATGGGTATCAACTTGAAGTCGGTATCGACCCGACCAACGTAAAACTGACCATGAGCGAGCCGACTCCGACGGTGTGGTTCGGATTCATGGAAGCGGTAGAGCAGCACGTAACGGTCAAGTATTTGGACAAAGGAACGAATAAAGCGCTGGCTGAGCCGGCCGTCGTAAAAGGACTCAAGGGCAAGCAGATTGAACTTGAAGCGAAGAAAATCCCTGGCTATACCCCTGAAAAGGCAAGCGACAAGTATACCTTTACGGGCAAAGACGGCCAAGAGTACGCATTCCACTACACGGCCGATAAGCAAACGGTGACGATCCGCTATGTGGACCAAGATTCGAAGCAGGAAATTAAAGACGCAACAACGCAGGAAGGCGTAACCGATCAGGAGATCAAGCTGACTGCACCATCGATTGATGGCTACACGCCAGTGAAATCGGAAGTCGCGTACAAATTCACTGCCGACGAAAAACAAGAAGTTGTTATTTTCTATAAAGCAAACGAACAACAAGTCACAGTACAACATCGGGTAGAAGGCACGGACAAAGAGCTGGTTCAGCCGACGACCCACAAAGGCCATAAAGGCGAGGAAGTTAACGTAGCGGAAAAAATTCCGGGCTACACGCCGGTAACAGACACCGAGACGTATACGTTCACAGGGGAAAAAGACCAGAAGCATACCGTGTACTACACGGCCGATAAGCAAACGGTGACGATCCGTTATGTGGACCAAGATTCGAAGCAGGAAATTAAAGACGCAACAACGCAGGACGGCGTAACGGATCAGGAGATCAAGCTGACTGCACCATCGATTGATGGCTACACGCCAGTGAAATCGGAAGTTGCGTACAAATTCACTGCCGACGAAAAACAAGAAGTTGTTATTTTCTATAAAGCAAACGAACAACAAGTCACAGTACAACATCGGGTAGAAGGCACGGACAAAGAGCTGGTTCAGCCGACGACCCACAAAGGCCATAAAGGCGAGGAAGTTAACGTAGCGGAAAAAATTCCGGGCTACACGCCGGTAACAGACACCGAGACGTATACGTTCACAGGGGAAAAAGACCAGAAGCATACCGTGTACTACACGGCCGATAAGCAAACGGTGACGATCCGCTATGTGGACCAAGATTCGAAGCAGGAAATTAAAGACGCAACAACGCAGGACGGCGTAACGGATCAGGAGATCAAGCTGACTGCACCATCGATTGATGGCTACACGCCAGTGAAATCGGAAGTTGCGTACAAATTCACTGCCGACGAAAAACAAGAAGTCGTGATCTACTACACGGCCGACAAACCGGCACCTGAAATGCGCACGATTATTGTGAAATACCTTGAAGAAGGAACGAATCAGCAGCTGCTGGAACCTGCCAGCTTGCAAGGCGAAGTAGGCAAGGAAGTGCTGCTCAAAGCTCCGAACATCGAAGGTTATGTCCCGGCAATACCTGAGATTTCATATCCGGTATCGCCTGAAAGCAACCAGGAATATGTTTTCTATTACAAGAAACAAGTTTCTGAACCTGAGGAACGCACCGTATCTATCCACCATGTCGATCAAGAGACGAACGATCGGATCGCAGAAACAACGACGCTGACCGGCAAGGTTGGAGAAACGCTGCGGTGGAGCGAAAAGCCGATCACCGTTCTAGACGCCGTATATTCGCCTTTGGAAATCAACCATGAGTATCTCATTACCGACGCTCCGGAGCAGGAATATACCGTATATTACAAAAAGGGCCAAGACGAGACGATTGTGCAGCTTCTGGTCAGATTCCTGAACAAGTTAACGAATGAGGAATTGGGGCAAAAGACGTATTCAGGAAAACCTGACGAAGCCATCACGATCAAACCGGATCCGATCACGGTCAGCGGAGCGGTTTACAAACCGGAGCAAGCCGAGTATCCTTACCGGTTCACCGGAGAAGCGCTTCAGGAATTGATCGTTTATTTTATCCCGGATACGGCACCGGTTGAAAAAGACCAAGAAGTCACCGTGAAGTATCTGGAACAAGGAACAGGCGCCGAACTGGCAGCTTCGACCGTTCTGAAAGGCAAAGCCGGCAGCTCCGTGACCTTGACGGCTGTTCCTGTAACCGGCTATACGCCTGTGAAGTCTTCCGTCGTCTATCAGTTTGAGGATCAAAACGGACAGGAGTACATTTTCTACTACACGAAAAATGCTCCTCCGGTAACGCCGCCTATCGATCCGAGTCCAAGCAATCCGGGATCGTCTTCGGGCAATTCCGGCAGCGTAACGCCGCTGCCACCGGCACCGCCTGTTGTGCCGCCGTTGCCGCCTGCGCCTCCGAAGCTGGATACGGCCAACCATTTCAACTACATCAACGGGTATCCGGACGGCATGGTCAAACCGGAAAACAACATCAGCCGCGAAGAGGTTGCGGCCATTTTCTACCGACTGATGGATGACGCAACGCGCAGCGATTACATGAAGAGCACCAGCTCTTACAAAGACGTGGCTGCTACGCGTTGGTCCAGCAAAAACATCGCTACGATGGAAAATGCAGGCATCATTACCGGCTATCCGGACGGAACCTTCAAACCGGGCCGTTCAATCACGAGAGCCGAGTTTGCGGCAATTGCCTCCAGATTCGACGATTTGGATCAGCAGGAAAATACGATGATCTCGGATATCAAAGGCCATTGGGCCGAAAAGTATATCGTATCTGCCGCCAACAAAGGTTGGATCAAGGGTTATCCGGACGGCACGTTTAAGCCGAATCAATACATTACCCGTGCGGAAGCGATGGCGTTCATCAACAGCGTATTGAACCGCAAGGTCAAAGTAGAAGGCATTCATAAGGATGCAAAAGCATGGCCGGATAATACGCTGAACAAGTGGTATTACGCCGACGTGCTCGAAGCGACGAACAACCATGATTACAGCAGAAATGCCGATGGAGCTGAAACTTGGGAACAAGTTAAGCCGGATCGCGTATATCCTTAAGTTAGATCCAACGAGAAAGACCCCTCGCCTGAGGGGTCTTTCTCAGGCTGTCGAGAAACCCCCTGTTTTTTTGCAGGGGGTTTAAAATTGCCTCGTCGGTCACTGAAGTAGGGTTCTCAGAGCGCTTTAAATCGATTTTTATTTTAAAAGATATGATTCCCCATATAAAAAATAGAGTGTCGAAAAGTCCGTTGGACTTTCTCGACACTCTGAGAAAGACCCCTCGCCTGAGGGGTCTTTCTTTTTATTGGTTAAACAATTTGTCCAAATATTGATACGTTAACGGGGCGTTCGCTTTGAGTTCGCTGCGCGTGTTTTCGTTGTATACGTACAAGCTGGCCGCTTCCGCAAAGTATTCTTCGGTATAAGCCGAAAAGTAGCCGTCGTTGCCGAATTCGGCAGCGGCTTCCTGGTTAAAGATGCGTTGGAATTCCGCGCTTTGGCTGGCATTGCCGAACACGAAACGGTCCACGGCATGCATGGTTTCATGGATTTCGAGATTAAACGAATTATGGCCTTCGCCTTTTTTGCTGTAGCCGATCCGGACGACGACGTTTTTCTCGCTGACGCCGGGCACGTCATCCCAAGTTAATCCCGTTCCTTCCCAGCCTCTTGGGGTTTTCCCTTTCAAATAGCTGAGCTCGGGTACGTTTGTGATGGCGTCGTTCGTTAAAATGACTTTGACCCCTTTATCGTGCAAAGCTTCAAGGACGGGGGCGGGAATTCTCTCCAGGCGGCCCATCATGGCCTTGGCTTCTTTTGCGTTATAACTGCCCGTCGGCAAGACCACTAACTGCTGGATGACCGATTCTCGCGCATGGGCCTCGGTTTTCGGAAACGCGCCGACCAACGTGAAAACAATAAGCAGAGCGAGTATTTGCTTTGTCCATTTCATCCCGATCATTCCTCCAAAGCCTGCTTCCGGAAAGGAGCGAGGCTTTCAAATTGGTAGCTGGCTAGCGTGGCGACGATCATGCAATCGCGTTAGCTCCTATAGCTTTGCGCCCCCATTTTTCAATGGGTTTGCCTTTGTCAATAACGGAGTCGAACTTTGTAACCGCAGGGCGCCATCAAGCGCCAAAAAGCCCTTCTTACCGAAATAAGAAGGGCTATGCATCATAAATAACGCAGTCTTATGTCGGCAACTGGCTGGCATGGCGAAAAATCGCGTTAGCCCCTGTAGCTTTGCGTCCCCATTTTTCAATAGGTTTGCCTTTATCATTTTTAGGATGGAAAATAAATCTATAATCTACCATTATATTAAGTCCGCTCGATTTAATAGTCAAGAAAAAAGTCTAATTCGCTAGAACTATGGATCATGATAGCGGATAGACCCTTTTTCCCGGTAGGCATGGCGAAATATGGCGGATATCGTGCCGTTGGACCGACGGATCGGCAACAGGATACTCGGCGGAGACCAAACCTCCCTTCGTTTCGTTGCAGAGGTCATGACACTGTTCCATGCGAAAAGTCAAAATCGGAGCGAATCTGATCAAAATACCGTCAAAGCGCTGGCGGTGTTTTTTTTATACTTAATTTACAGGAAAACTTGAATCTATCAGGAAGTCGAGGTGTTACGCATTGGAACCAACGAGGGAGATGCCCGGGGCCAACAAGCCTTTATCCGTCCGGGAGCGCAGGTTACGGACGCTGCGGCGGAGCGAAACGATATCCGGGTTTTTGTTCGTCAGCCCGATGCTGATCGGCGTAACCGTCATGGTGCTGATTCCGATTATCGCGACGCTGCTGCTCGGCTTTGCCGATTGGAACTTCGTGCAGGGATGGGACGGGATCAAGTGGGTCGGCCTGGATAACTTCCGAACGTTATGGCAGGACGAGATGTTCCGCAAATCGCTGCTGAACAACATCGTTTTTTTGCTGACAGTGCCCGTTTACATGCTGATTTCCATGGTGCTGGCCATCCTCATCGACCGCTATGTGTATTTTAAGGGATATTTTAAGGTCGCTTATTTTGTTCCCTACATTTCAATGACCGTCGCGGTCGCGGTCGTATGGCAGGTGCTGTTCCAGCCTTCCTACGGACCGATCAACGAGCTGCTGAAATCGATCGGCATCGCCAATCCGCCGCAGTGGATCGCCGACCCGAACTACGCCCTCATCTCGATCATGATGATTTCGGTGTGGATCTCGATCGGGTTCAATATGATCGTCTACATCGCCGGGCTGCAGTCGATCCCGAAGGATTTGTACGAAGCCGCGGACATCGACGGCGCGAACGGCTGGACGAAATTCCGGAGAATCACGTTTCCGCTCCTTTCCCCGACTTCGTTTTTTCTGCTGGTCACGGGCATCATTTCGACCTTCAAAGTATTCGATATCATCGCGGTCATGACGCAAGGCGGGCCGATCGGGTCGACTTCGATGCTGGTGTGGTATTTGTACGATACCGCCTTCGTGAACCTTAAGGTCGGTTATGCATCGTCCATCGCCGGCGTGTTGTTTGTCCTGGTCATGCTGATTACGCTCGGCCAATGGGCCGCCCAGAAAAAATGGGTCAACTACTAGGAAAGGAGTGGACATATGCCAACGTCTCGCGAGTTTCGGTGGAGCCGAACCGTCGTCACCCTGTTTATGTTTGCGGGGAGCATCCTGTTCCTGCTGCCGTTCGTCTGGATGCTTGTCACTTCCTTCAAAATGGAAACCGACGTTTTTACGTATCCGATTCAATGGATTCCGAAAAAATGGAACGCCGTCGCCAATTACAAGGAAGTCTGGTTCGGGGGTTATCCGTTTTACCTCTATTACTGGAATTCCATTAAAATCAGCGTGCTTACCACGTTAACCTCATGCACGGTGTCGGCCTTGGCCGCCTACGGCTTTTCCAAGATCAAATTCGCGGCCAGTTCGTGGCTGTTTATGATCGTGCTGGTCACCTACATGATTCCGGGGCAGGCAATCCTCATTCCGCAGTTTATTTTATACCGCAACATCGGGCTGTTCGACAGCCATTTCGGCATGATCATCCTCGGCAGCTTCAGCGTGCTGGGCACCTTTATGCTGCGCCAGTTTTTTATGGGAATTCATCAGGATTACATCGAATCGGCCAAAATGGACGGCGCCGGGCACGGACGCATTTTCCGGTCGATCGCGCTTCCGCTCGTGAAGCCGGCGGTGGCCACCTACGCGATTTTGCGGTTTATCTGGACCTGGAACGATTACCAGAATCCGCTCATTTTCCTGCGGACCGACAAGCTGTTCACCCTGCCGCTGGCGATGCAGAAGTTCACGTCCCTGAGCGGCGAATTTTATTCCCTGATCATGGCGGCGGCGGTGTCGGCCATCCTTCCTTTGCTCATCGTATTTATCATCGGCCAGAAAAACGTCATTGCCGGCATCGCCATGGGCGGCGTCAAGGGATAGTCCGCGCAAGGACGGAAAGTCAAAATAGTTGAAAAACCGGTCAATATAGTTCCATCGCTTGCCCGGACCGGATTCTATAATAAAGTTATATGAAAGCGTTGCACTGATAAAGGAGGGTTATCCGGAATGAGAAAAAAAGTGTGGGCTGGAGCCATTTCCGGCATGCTGCTGCTAGGACTGCTTGCGGGCTGCGGAGGAGGCGCGAAAACCGCGGAGAACGGAGCCGAGCCGAACGGGCAGGCGGCGGGGGAGGAAGCGGAAGGGACCGACAAAGTGAACCTGAGGCTTTATACGTACGGTACTGAAGAAGCCTACAACTGGAACAAGACGCTGCAGGCCTACGAAGAAAAGAACCCGGGCGTGACCATCGAGCTGGTGCAGCTGAGCGAAAAAGGCGACACGCAGGAAGCGATGAAAAAGCTGGACCTGGAAGCCGCCTCTTCGGCCCGGATGGACATCCTCATGTTCAGCGACGCTGCCGGTTACGCCCAGCGCGTGGCGCTTGGCATGGCCGAACCGCTGGACGGCTACATTGCCAAAGACGGGTTTAAGGTGGAGGAAGACTATAAGGTCGACACCCATTTGGGCGATAAAGTGTACGCGCTGCCGGGGAAATTCAACCCATGGTACGTGATCCTGAACAAAGACCATTTGGAGGAAGCCGGGCTTGCGGTTCCGACCGATTGGACCTGGGACGATTTTGCTGATTATGCCAAAAAGCTGACCAAAGGCGAAGGCGCCCAAAAGCGCTACGGCACGTATTTCCACGGTCCGCAGGGCGGGGGCTGGATGGAATTTTTGAAGCTCAAAATGGAAAACCAGCCGCAAAACTCCGAGTTTCTGAAAGCCGACGGCACCTCGAACCTGGATGACCCGAATTTCCGGGCAACGCTGGAGCTGCGCGTCAAAATGGAAAAAGAAGATCAGTCCTCGGTGCCTTACACCGACATGATCTCGCAGAAGCTGGCGTACCGGACGCAGTTTTTCAACCAATCGGCCAGCATGCTGCTAATTGGAAGCTGGATGAACACGGAGCTTGGCGGCACCGAAAAGGTTCCTCTCAACTTCAACGTCACCGTGGCGCCGTTCCCGAAAAACAACCCCGGGGATGAAAAAGGGCTGACCCCCGTCACGACGGACTATGTCGCGGTGGCGGCCAAATCGAAGCATAAAGAGGAGGCCTACCAATTCGTCCGCTGGTACACGACGGAAGGCCAAATCGTGCAGGGGAAAAACATTCCGGCATGGAGCAAGGTGACGAATGACCAGGTGGCGGGCATCATCGACACGATCCTGTCCGGCACGAAAAATCCGGAAAAGGTGGACAAAAAGGCGCTGGTGGATACGCTGATCGCGTCCAAAGCTTCGGCCATCATCCCTCCGGCAACCTACCAGAGCGAGGTGTATAAGGCGATCAACGAAGAATACGAGAAGCTGATTCTCGGCAAACAGGACATCGATGCCACCGTCAAAAGCGCGCAGGAACGGGTTCAAAAAATCATCGACGCCAACAAAAAATAAGATATAATATCCCGAAAAGGGGGCGTTTCCCGCCCCCGCTTTTTGCATATTTGGGGGGAGTGCCATGATCAAACGCTTCCGCGGGCTTGCGCCGACGTCGATCCGCCGCAAGCTGATGCTCGCCATGGTGGTTTGCGTTCTCGTCCCGGCGTCGCTGACGCTGATCGTGTACAATTCGCTGACGCAGCAAGCCGTTAAGAAGCAGGCCATCGCCAACGTGGAGGATTCGCTGATGCTGGTGCACGGCTCCGTGAGCAACCGCCTGAAGAGCATGCTGAACATCGCCAATTACATTCAAATCAATTCCGGCTTAAGATCGTATTTCAAGCTGGTCGCTTCCGGGAACGACGAAGGGTCCGAATACGACAAGTTTACGGAGTGGAACCGGGTGCTCGAACAGCTCGACAGTTTGACGGCCGCCGGCGAAAAAAGCTACGTAACCGTCCTGCTGTCGAACGGGTCTTATTTCATGAATTATTCGGTAAGCGATTACAATCCGTTAAACCTGCTAAAAACGCCATGGTTCGAGCATTTAAAAGAACTGAACGGCGTAGAGTCCTACTGGATCGGGCCGGAGCCTACCGCGTATAACTACGACAAGTTCGACCATCCCTACCAGATTTCCGTGGCCCGCACGCTGCGGCTTGACGGCACGGGCATTTACGGGTATGTCGTAGTGACGATGATGGAGGATCAGCTGCATCAAATTTACGGGGATTTGTCCGCCGATCAGAAGGTGCTGCTTCTGGACGAAAAAGGCGTCGTCATCTCCAGCGCCGATCCGAAGCAAGTGGGGACCGTTTTCCCGTACGCCGATGCGGACGGCGCCCGGACATCGACGTCGATCCGGACGATCGGCGGCCAAAAGCATCTGGTCTCCCAGCATGACGTGCTGTTTACGGGCTGGCGGCTGGTGCTCGTGCAGCCTTACCAGGATGCGATCGTCAACATCAGCTCCATTTTTAACCGCGTATTTATCTTTCAGCTCATTTTGTTTGTTTTGTTTGCGCTGCTGTTCATTGCGCTCATCCGGGCGTTTACCAAACCGCTCGTTCGCCTGGGCAAGGTCACGTCGGCGGTTCAGCGGGGCAACCTGCTCGTGCGCTCCGGCGTGCGCGGCAACGATGAAATCGGGCGCCTTGGGCTCCTGTTCGACCAGATGCTGGACCGCGTGCAGGACATGATCAGCGAAATATCGGAGACGCAGGCGCGGAAAAGGCGGGCGGAGCTGAACATGCTTCAGGCCCAGATCCATCCGCATTTTTTGTTCAATGTGCTTAATTCCATTCGAATGAAGGTGATGCGCCGCGGCGACCCGGATAGCGCGCAGATGATCGGGTCGTTGTCCATCCTGCTCCGGATGACGATCAGCCGCCACGAGGACGAAATTTCCCTGCACGAGGAGATCGATCTGGTCTCCCATTACGTGGGGCTCATGAACATGAGGCAGAAGGCGGAAGTGGCGCTGGTGACGGACATCGCTCCCGAAGCTTTTTATATTGGGGTTCCCCGATTCGTGCTGCAGCCGATCGTGGAAAATGCGATCATTCACGGTCTGAAGAAAAGGGACGGGGAAATCCGGATCCGGGCCAAGGTCGAAGCAGGATTCGTCAGGTTGTCGATCGAGGACAACGGACAGGGCATGGCGGAAGCAGAACGGCTTCGCGTCCTGGGCAAGCTGCGGAACGGGGAGGCGGCCGGACGGGAAACCGCTGGCGGGAATTTTTCCGGCATCGGCCTTGAAAACGTGGCCGAGCGGATGCGGCTTCTATTCGGGGAAGCTTTCCGGGCGGACGTGTTCAGCTGCCGCGGCGCAGGCACCGTGATTGAAATGCATATACCGCTAAGGGAGGGACTACGGGATGTATCAGGCGATGCTGGTGGATGACGATTATCCCGTCATCGAGCTGCTGTCGGAGATCATCGACTGGGGCGGACTCGGCTTTAAGCCGCCGGGTACCCATGAAAACGGGGAAGATGCATGGGAAGAGGCGCGGAAGCAGCCGCCGGACGTGCTGATTACCGATATCGGCATGCCCCGGATGAACGGGATTGAGCTTATCGCAAGATCAAGGCGGTCAAACCGGACGTGAAGGTCGTGATTCTTTCCTGCCACAGCGAGTTTCAATATGCGCAGCAGGCGATGCGCCTTAACGTACAGGATTATTTGATCAAAGATGCTTTGGACCCGCAGGAGCTGGCGCGGCTGCTGTCCCGGTTCAAGCAGATGATGGATGGCGAACGACGGGCGGGCTGGGAACATTCCCGGATGAAGCACCTCATGGATGGAACCCGGGAGCTCCGCAAGGAGCAGTGGTTCAAAAACTTCATCCACCAGCCGCTGCTGGCTCCGGACCGGTGGCGCAAAGAAGCGGAGGAGTACGGCCTGTTGAAGGAGGGTACGTGGTGTTTGCCCGTCATCGGCTTCGTGGAGGATTACCGGCAGGTGAAATACCGGTTTGCCTCGGATCAAACCCTTCATTTTGCGGTCGGCAACGTCTTGAACGAAGTGCTGCGCGAGAGCCCTCTTCCCGGTCTGCATGTCGGCTACGATGTGCGTACGTCGCTGCTGCTGTTTTCCTACCGGGCCAGCCTGAAGGTGAACATCCATGACGAAGCTGCGGCTTGCGTGCGGATGATTCGGGACACGGCCATGCGCGTTTTGAAGATTCCCATGTCTTTTATTTGCGGCAGCGGCAGCCGGGGACCGGCGGAACTGAAACAGGAACTGAATGAGCTGCTTGAGGGCCGGGAACAACGTTTTTACCTGAAGCGGGGTGAAATCGCGAAAAAGGCGAAGGCCCGTCCTGCCCCGAAATCATATGAAAGCAACTTGTTCCATTATTATGACCAGGCCTGCTCGGAGCTTAGGGACGCGCTTTTGCGAAAGGACGAAACGCAGCTTCGGAAGCTGGTAGACGGGTGGATGGAGTTCATACGACGGGGCAAATACCCTGCCGAAACCGTCAAGGACTGGACGCTGAAGCTGCTGCTGGACGTCAAGCTGAAGCTGCATGCGCTCCCCCGCCTGACGCCCTCCAATTCGGCCGACATGCTGCATAAGGAAGCCGCCGATCTCGACTCCTTGCACGACCTTCGCGGCTGGGTTATCGCGCATTTGGAGTCCCTTGCCCGCGCTCAGGCCGCTTCCGTCCGCCCGGAGGTCACCGAGGCGTGCAACTACGTGGCGCTGAGGCTTGGCAGCCGCATTACGCTGGAGGAGGTGGCCGCGCATTTGCATTTGAATCCGAGCTATTTCAGCCGGTTATTCAAAAAGGAAACCGGATTGACCTTCATCGAATACGTGACGAAGCAAAAAATGGAGCGGGCCAAGGAGCTGCTGGACGGAACCCGGTTCAGCGTCGGGGACATTTGCGAGCAGCTCGGATATGACAATCAAAGTTATTTCATTAAAACGTTCAAACTGCACACGGGTCAGACGCCGGTGGGATACCGGGGATGAAAAGGGAGGGGACGAAAGTGACGCATTTGCTGGAAATCGTGAAAAATATGGAGCCTGTCGATGAACGGCTGTACACCGGGAATAGGAACGCCGGTGGCGTAAAGCAATACCTTTCCGAAGCCGGCTGGCTGCAGGAGGAATGGGGAGAAATCGCGGCGGAAGGGGAGCGGCTGCTGGAGGTGCCGACGCCGGAATTGACGTACGCGCTGTTCCAGGTGTACGCCAAGACGGGATCGAGACGGGAGTACGAGCAGGCCTATTTCGAACGGCGCCGGAGGTTAAACACGTTTGCGCTGCTGTCGCTCCGGTCGCCGGAGAAATATCTCGATCCGCTGCTGGATATTTTGTGGGCGATATGCGATGAGTACAGCTGGTGTGTTCCGGCCCACCTGCCCGACCGCCTCGCGGATAACGAAATCGACCTGTTTGCGGCCGAAACCGGGTTTGCGCTTGCCGAAATTTCCGTTCTGCTGAGGCCGCAGCTTCCGCCGCTCATGTCGGATCGAATCCGGAGCGAGGTCAAGCGGCGGGTGCTGACGCCTTTTCTTGCGCATGGCCCTTATGCCTGGGAAACCGCGACCCATAATTGGTCGGCGGTATGCGCGGGTTCCGTGGGGGCGGCGGCGCTGCTGCTGGAAGAAGACGCCCGGAGGCTTGCGGATATTTTGGCCCGGACGGAGCAAAGCATGGAGCATTATTTGTCCGGCTTCGGCGAGGATGGAGCATGTCTGGAAGGGATCGGGTATTGGCGCTACGGATTCGGTTATTTCGTGTATTATTCGGATTTGCTGCTAACAAGAAGCAAGGGCCGGCTGGACTGGTTCCGGCGCGAAAAAGTGGCGCAAATCGCGGCCTTCCAGCAGAAATGCTTTCTGTGCGGAGATCAAGTCGCCAACTTTTCCGATTCCCATCCGCGCAACCATGTACATCTGGGTCTGTCCCACAAGCTGGCGGAACGGTTTCCCGGCGTGACGCCGCCCCCGGCGCGGCTTCGGGCGCCGTATACGGAAGACCATTGCAGCCGCTGGGCGCCGGCCCTGCGCAATCTGCTGTGGACGCGGGGCGGCACGGACGCGGATGACTGGGAGAGCGGAAGCACCTATTTGCCGGATGCGAAGTGGCTCGTGGCCAGGCATCGCAGCGGGGGAGGCGTGTTTGGTTTTGCGGCCAAAGGCGGCTGCAACGACGAGCCGCATAACCATAACGACCTCGGGCATTTCATGCTGGTCGCGGAGGAAACGGTTTTTTTATGCGATCTCGGCGCCGGGGAATACCGCAAGGGTTACTTCGGCGATGAGCGTTACGTCTACGATTGCAATGGCTCCCAGGGACACTCGGTCCCGATCGTTAACGGCAGCTGTCAAGCGCCGGGCGCGGAAAGGCGGGCGGACGTGCTCGAAGCGGCGGCAGGCCCGAGGCGGGACCGGTTGAAGCTGGACATTTCCGGGGCTTACCCGGACCAGGGGCTTGAGGCGCTCGATCGTGATTTGGAGTGGGAGAAGGGGGAACTACCTTCCCTGAAGTTGGTGGATGAGTTCCGTTTTACGCTTCCGCCGGAGTCGATCGCGGAACGGTTCGTCACGCAGATCAAGCCGCAGTTTCAGGATGACGGCAGCATCATTTTGATAGGAGCGGGCAGACGTTCCTTGAGGATCGATTTTGATCAGGATTTGTACCGGGTGGAAATGACGGAGCACAGCTTTACGAACCATTTCGGGGTGGACGAGGGGTGGTACGGCATCGATTTTCATGTGCTGCGCCCGGCTATGAACCAGCGGCTCGAATTCGCTTTTCGTTTCGAATGAGCCGCATGGGTTTTTACCAATTTGCAAGTCAACAGATGGGAGATGAGTGAATGGTCGGGACAGAGAGTAGGCCGGAATGGCTGGAGGAAGCGTGGTCTAAAGCGTTGGACAAAACGCGGTTGAACGCAAGCCGGATCGGGGCGGCATTTCCGCATGCAAGCCATGGGGGCAAATACACCCGGGAGCAGCCCTATTGGTGGACGGCCGGGTTCTGGCCGGGCCTCCTATGGCTGATGTATAACGACTGCGGAGACGCCAAATTCAAGGAAATTTGCGAGACGTGCGAGGATCGGCTGGACGAAGTGCTGGACGGATTTGCGAGGCTCGACCACGATCTCGGCTTTATGTGGACGCTGACGAGCGTAGCGTCGCATAAGCTGACAGGCAAGGAAATCTCCAAAATCCGCGCGCTGAAAGCGGCCAATTACCTGGCGGCGCGCTTTAACCTGAAAGGCCGGTTTATCCGGGCATGGAATCCATGGTTCGAGGGCGAGGACAACCGGGGATGGGCGATCATCGACTGCGCGATGAATATGCCGCTGCTGTTCTGGGCTTCCCATGTGACGGGAGATCCGCGTTACAAGCATATTGCCGAGGCGCACATGGATACGGTGCTGGAGCATTTTATCCGGCCGGACGGCTCCATCTATCACATCGTGCGGTTCGACCCGGATACGGGGGCATTCGTCGAAGGCGTCGGCGGGCAGGGGTACGACGCCGATTCCGCCTGGTCCCGCGGCAACGCCTGGGCGATTTACGGTTTGGCGTTAGCTTATCATCATACCGGCAAGACCGCTTACCTGCACGCGGCCCAGAAGGCGGCGCAGTTTTTCCTGGCCAGGCTGCCGGAGGACCACGTGCCGCACTGGGATTTCCGCGCGCCTGCTGAAGAAGAGGCGCCAAGGGATTCTTCCGCCGGTGCCTGCGCGGCCAGCGGGATGCTGCTGCTCGCCGGGCTGTCGGGGGAGACGGAGGCGCCCGTCTACCGGAAGCCGGCGATCCGGATGCTGGAGTCGCTCTACCGGAATTACGGCACATGGGACGATCCGGAGGAAGAAGGGCTGATTCTGCATGGCACGGGCAACCTGCCGCAGGGGCAAAACATCGGCGTGCCGCTGATCTACGGCGACTATTTTTACGTGGAAGGTTTGGCGCGGCTTCGGAATAAGGGGCCATTTTATTGGGAGTGAGGAGCTTGGGAGAGCGGGCGAGGAAGCCCGTTCTTTTTTTTTAGGCTTTAGCCAGTTGAGCTCGCGAAGCGTGCGAAACAAAAAACCACCCGCTATGCGGGTGGAGGGAACGAGGGTTTGACCAACAAGACCATCCCGATAAAATTGAGATGTTCAGGCTCAATT
>NZ_BORW01000014.1 GCF_018333375.1 Paenibacillus cookii | reverse complement strand
AAGTGAAAGAGGCAAATTACACTGAGCCTGAACAATTTATTGTCAGGCTAGCGTCTTTAGGCGCAGTTTGGCAACAGGGGGTTATACCCCAAGTGCAAACCACCCGTTGGACGGGTGGTTATGATTTTTAGGGGCAAACGTGGGGATGTCGAATTTTGCGAAAAAAAGTATTGTATTTTTATGCGTATTTTCGTATATTTTACTTAATTAATGTTAATTAAATCGGAGCTGAGGTAATCCATGACCAGAAATAAGTTGAAGGAAGCCGCGATGCGTTTGTTCGGGGAAAAAGGGTACGACGGCACGGCACTATCCGAAATCGCCAAGGAAGTCGGCGTGAAAACTCCGGCGATTTACGCCTTTTACGAGAACAAGGAAGATTTGTTCATGACGGTCTTTCGCGAGGCGATGGATGCATACAATTCGTACGTCCAGGAGTTGTCCGAAGGGCGGGAGAAATTAGGGGTGCGGGAAAGCTTGTACGGGATTTTAAACAGGCAATACGAATTTTACCGGGAGTGTCCCGAGGCAAGCAAAATCGTGCTGCGGTACATGGTGTTCCCGCCTTCGTTTCTGAAAGATACGATCGAGGAGGCTTTTCTTCATTCGGACCAATTGCTGACGAAGCTCGTCGGCGCATGGATGGTTCGGGGAATGGAAGAGGGCGTCATTCGCGAGCAGAAGGTGCAGCCGCTGGTAGATTCTTTTTTGAACGTGATGGACGGATTAAGCATTCAATATTTCTATTACTCCTCCAAGGAAGTTTATGAACGCAAGCTGAACCATGTCTTTGAAACGTTTTGGAACGGCGTGCGCTCGTAGGCGATGGACAAACCTCAACCAGAATTTACACGACAAGGGGATGGGTACATTGAGTGAAGCGAGTCAAGTGAAAAGCAATGAAGCAAGCGCGCAGGATTTTGAAAGGGAGCCCGTTCCCGCGCATATGCGCAAAAAATGGTTGTCCATGTCGCTGGTATGGATCGCGATCGGGATCGACTTGTCGGCGATGTTTTTGGGAGCCGAGCTCGGCAATGGCATGAATCTGTCCGATTCGCTGACGGCGACGGTGATCGGTTCCGTCATTCTCGGCTTGATCGGCGCTTTGTGCGCTTTTGTCGGGGCGAAGACGGGATTGTCCACGGCGATGATCAGCCGGTTTTTGTTCGGCAACGTCGGGGCGCGGATCGTGTCGATCGTGCTGGGGATTTTTTCGCTCGGCTGGTTTGGCGTCCAGGTCGGTTTTTTTGCTTCGAACATGCATACGGCCTTCGATAAGCTTGTGGGGGTGGACCTGCCTTTGGGGCTGCTTTCTTTTATCGGCGGGCTGCTGATGATGTCGACCGCGATTTGGGGGTACCGCTCCATCGAAAGATTAAGCGTATGGTCGGTGCCGCTGCTCGTTATTTTTATCGGGATCGCCGTGTTCACGGCGTTTAAAACGAAAGGCACCGCGGCCATCTGGGAGCCGATCAGCGCCTCGCCGATTCCGATGGGAACCGCGATTTCGCTCGTCATCGGGATTTTTATCGTCGGCACCGTGCTTTCGCCGGACATCGGGCGCTGGGCCCGTACGCCGATGCATGCGGTGACCGCGGCTTTTATCGGCTTTTTCGTCGGGAACAGCTTTATGACGGTCATCGCGATCTTTTTGTCCCGGCTGATGGACACGGACGATTTGACGAATATTTTCATTGCGCTGGGACTGGGCCTTCCTGCCATTATCGTCTTGACGCTGGCGCAGTGGACGACGAATACGAACAATTTGTATTCCGCTTCCCTCGGCTTTTCCGTGGTCTTTCAGCGGGTGCCGAAAAAGCTGATCACCATCATCGCCGGCATTCTGGCCACGCTGCTTGCGGTGTTCGGCATCTATGATAAGTTTTTGTCTTTCCTGAACGTCATTACGAGCTTCGTGTCGCCGATCGGCGGCCTGTATACCGCAGAGTATCTGCTTGTGAACCGTGCGAAGTTTACGTTCGAAGGCATTGACCGCAACAAAAACTGGATCATCCGTTCGTTGATCGTCTGGGTGGTTGCAACGCTGTTTGCGTACATGACGACACCGGCCCCGGACGGCTTCGGGTTGTTCCAACTGACGCGCGTTCCGGCGCTGGACGCCTTCATATTCGCGTTTATCGTCCAGTGGATCGTCGGAAAACTGCTGAGCAAAAAAGAAGAACAGAAAGGATAACATCATGGCTAACAACAATACGGATCAGAATAAATTGACGGCATTGGACGAACAGGCCGTGCAATACATCGCCGTCGGCGCGGCGGTGCTTGGCACGGGCGGGGGCGGGGATCCCCATATCGGGAAATTGATGGCGTTGGAAACCATCCGCAAATACGGCCCGGTTCGATTGGTTAGACCCGAAGAACTGGAAGACGATAGTCTCGTTGTCCCGCTTTCGATGATTGGGGCGCCGACCGTCATGAACGAAAAAATTCCTTCCATCGAGCAGATGACGCAGCCTTTGGATTTGATCGAAAAGGAGCTTGGCCGCAAAGTGAGCGCCGTTATGCCGATCGAGGTCGGAGGCGGCAATTCGCTGGTGCCGGTCATCGCGGCAGCGGAACGAGGCATTCCGATTCTGGATGCCGATGCGATGGGACGCGCTTTCCCGGAATCGCAGATGGTGACGTTTTACCTTGACGGCATCGACTGCAGCCCGATCACGATGGCCGATGAACGGGGCAACGGCGTGCTTATGCATGCGATCGACGGCGTTTGGGAGGAACGGATGGCGCGCGCGCTGACGATCCAGATGGGCGGTTCGGCTTCGATCTGCGATTATCCCGTGTCGGGGGCGCAGGTCAAAAAAAGCGCCGTGCCGCACACGCTGACGCTGGCCTATGAAATCGGGAAAACGCTGTTTGAATCCAAAGAGCAGAAGCAAAACCCGATCGAAGCTTTGCTGAAGCAGCTTCACGGTTACGCCTTGTTCAACGGCAAAGCCGTGGACATCCGGCGCCGGACCGAAGGCGGTTTTACGCGGGGCGAAGCGGTGTTTGAAGGCACCGATGCCGAAAAGGGACGCACGATGCGCCTCTATTTCCAGAACGAATTCCTTCTGGCGACGGAGGACGGGCGTTCCTTGGCCGTGACGCCGGATCTGATTTCGCTACTCGACCAGGACACCGGTATGCCGATCACGACCGAAAACCTGAAATACGGAGCGAGGGTGACGGCGGTCGGCTTCCCTTGCGACCCGAGATGGCGGACGCCGAAGGGGCTTGAGACGGTCGGGCCGAAATATTTCGGCTACGATATTCCCTATGTTCCGATCGAAGAGCTGGCAGCCGGAAAAGGAGGAAATCTGTAATGCCTTGGACGATGATGAACAACGAAGAAACATACCGCATCGGGATCGACGTCGGCGGGACGAATACGGACGCCGCGCTGCTCGATTCGAAGCTTGACACGATTCATACGGTCAAGGTTCACACGACGCGCGACGTCAACGAAGGCATCGTCGAGTCGATCCGCCGCCTGCTCGCGGAGAGCGGCGTGAATCCGGCCCGGGTGCAGTACGCCATGCTGGGTACGACCCATTGCACCAACGCCATCGTCGAGCGGAAGCATCTGGGCAAAGTCGGCCTGATCCGGATCGGCGCGCCGGCAACGACGTCCGTGCCTCCGCTGGCGGATTGGGACGATACGCTGAAGGCCGCGGTGGGCCCGCATGCCTATGTTGCACGGGGCGGGTACGAATATGACGGGCGCACGATCGTCGAACTCGACGAAGCCGAGATCAAGGATTACCTGGCCCGCATGAAAGGCGAAGTGGAAGCCGTCGCCGTCTGCGGCGTATTTTCTCCGGTCAACGCGTCGCAGGAGAAGAGGGTCGCGGAGCTTGCGAAAGAGATCCTCGGCGAAGGCATGCCGGTGACGCTTTCGCATGAAATCGGCAGCATCGGCATTTTGGAACGCGAAAACGCGTCGCTGCTGAACGGGGCGCTGCTGAACGTGATCGCGGGCGTCGTGCGCGGCTTCGAGCAGGCGCTGCAAAGCTTCGGGATCGACGCCGGCGTTTATATTTGCCAAAACGACGGGACGCTTATGCGCAGCGAATACGCGCTCCGTTACCCGATCCTGACGATTGCCTGCGGGCCGACGAACTCGATCCGCGGCGCGGCGCACCTGTCCGGGCTGAACAACGCGCTTGTCGTCGACATCGGCGGCACGACGACGGATATCGGCGTGCTGGCCCAAGGATTCCCGCGGCAATCGTCGGCCGCGGTCGAAATCGGCGGCGTGCGCACGAACTTCCGCATGCCGGACATTTTGTCGATCGGCATCGGCGGCGGCACGATCGTACGGGCCGGCGGCGAGGGCGAAACCGTTACGGTCGGGCCGGACAGCGTCGGGTACGAGCTTTTGAAACGCGGCCGCATTTTTGGCGGCGATACGCTGACGGCAACCGACGTGGCCGTGAAGCTCGGCCGTTACGAGTGGGACGGCGCGCGGACGGAGGGGCTCGACGCTTCGGTTTGCCGCCAAGCGGATGAGATCATCACGCGCGACATCGAAGACGCGATCGACCGCATGAAAACGAGCGCGGAGGACGTGGACGTCATTCTCGTCGGGGGCGGAAGCATCCTTGTCCCGGACAAGCTCCAAGGCGTCGCCCGGATCGTCAGACCGGACCATTACGATGCGGCGAACGCGATCG
Organism: Paenibacillus cookii; assembly: GCF_018333375.1. Taxonomy (GTDB): domain Bacteria; phylum Bacillota; class Bacilli; order Paenibacillales; family Paenibacillaceae; genus Paenibacillus_AQ; species Paenibacillus_AQ cookii. Next base: position 117,972 of record NZ_BORW01000014.1, on the reverse strand, counting down.
GCGCGGCGCTCGGCGAGGTCAGCGGGGAGACGGAACGCATTTACTCGCTCGATGAAATGACCTACGAAGAGGCGATGGCGGATGCCAAAAACCATGCCGTCGAGCAGGCGGTGCTTGCCGGAGCCGACCGGGCGACGGTGCAAATCGTGCTTTCGGAGGACATTCCGCTCGCGTATATGCCGGGCAATGCATTGCTCGTGAAAGTGAAGGCGGCAGGACGTTTATAAACGTCCCGTAAACGATTGAGATTAGGAGGCTTCTTCCTTTGTCGGACAGACAGGGGAGGGAGCCTTTTTTGGCTTCGGAAACACCCGGAATTTGGCAGCCGGAAACTCGAATTCCGCCCGGTTTTTCCAGCGGATGCATGCCGGGTTCGGCCTGAGAAATGTTAGCCTGTTTTCCATCGATCCCTCCCGTATATCCCCCCCGCAGAGACATATACTTTGTAAGAAGGATTTTGAAAGGAGTGAACTCCATGGAACTGTTCAGCATTGCAGCCCGAACCTCCGATCCGCAGGAAGAGGAGTGCTACATCAGCATCATTACGAAAGCGAACCAGGCTTTACATAAAAAGTACAAAACGCTCAGCATCAGCTGTTCGGTCCATGAGGGGATGACCTTCTGGCGCTGCCGCGAGGACGATCCGCGTTTTATCAAAGGCAACGTGCTGCAGCAGATTTACGGGACCGCGGCCAAAGCGCTTGCCGAGTATATTTTGCAGGAGAAAGAGCGGGAGCTGGCGGAAAAAATATTGAACGAGGAGTTCGACTTTCCCGAACCGGAAGAGCATGAGCAAATCCTGAAACACTGCCGCATGATCCTGGAGAAAAATCCCGAGTTCGGCGCATCGTGGAACCGCCGTTCGGCGATGCTGGAGCAGGGCATCCAACAATGCCTGAGCGAAAGGCCGCTGCTGCACGTGGACGGGTTCCTGACCTTTCGCGCCCAAAGCTACATGAAGGAACTGAAGGAAATCGTGGAATACGCGGTGGACGAATTTATTATGGACCGTCAGTACGAGGAATTCGTAGGCATGCTGAAATATTTCGTGTACTTCCAGCAGCCGCAGGTCCCGTTGGTTCATCTGATCCATAAAGGCGGCCAGGACGTGCTGCTTTTGGATGAGAATCTGAAGCCGCTGGATTACCGCTATGACGAAGGCGTCGTCGTGGAACGGCTGGATCAGAAGGACCTGCAGATGGAAGACGCGGTCGTGACGACGCTGATCTCCGTGTCCCCGGCCAAAATCGTCATTCATACCCGGGAGCCGCATATGGCGGTGATCCGGACCTTGACGCAAATATTCGAAGACCGGGTGGAAATATGCAGATATTGCCCCGATTGCCACGGGTATTTCCGCGAGACGGGCAAGATCTGACTTGACTGTCAAAAGCTTGGGACTTATAATAACACACATAATTCGATAAAAGCTTCGACAAAGACATGGACCTAAGAAACGGGCGTTGCAGAGAGAGGAACCGGCGGCTGAAAATTCCTCACGCATCCGGCTTATGCGTCTACCCCTTTGTAGCTGCGGCCAGGAACGTTTTCCCCTAAGCGGGCAAGCAAGTAATGGGCGCCGGGTCATTCCGTTATCAGATGCTGACGAAGGATAATGTTTCGGCTCCGCATGAGGAAATCCGGATTTTGGGGCGTTATCAAAATTGGGTGGAACCACGGGTACAGACACTCGTCCCTATGTTTTTAGGGATGGGTGTTTTTTTGTATGCTTTTGGTTGAATTTTGAAGGAGGAATGAAAGGTGTCAGTAAGTATCAAACTGCCGGACGGTTCGGTCCGGGAATACGCGGAAGGAAGCACGATCGAGGATGTGGCCGCATCGATCAGCAGCGGTCTGAAGAAAAACGCGGCAGCCGGCAAAATGGACGGGATTGTCGTGGATTTGTCCACCCCGCTCAAAGAGGGCGCAACAATCGAAATCGTGACGCTTGACTCGCCGGAAGGCCTGGAAGTGATGCGTCACAGCACGGCCCACTTGATGGCTCAGGCGACGAAACGCCTGTTTGGCGCCAAAGAGGTAAAACTTGGCGTCGGACCGGTCATCGAAGGCGGATTTTATTACGATATGGATCTCGAGCATCCGCTCAACCCTGAGGATTTGCAAAAAATCGAAAAGGAAATGGAACGCATCGTCGGCGAAAACCTGCCGATCGTACGCAAGGAAGTCAGCCGCCAGGAAGCGCTCGACATGTTCGGCGAACTCGGGGATCCTTACAAGCTGGAGCTGATCAATGCGCTGCCTGAAGACAGCGTCATCTCCATTTACGAGCAGGGCGAGTTTTTTGACCTTTGCCGCGGTCCGCATCTGCCTTCGACGGGCAAAATCAAAGTGTTCAAGCTGATGAACGTGGCCGGTGCATACTGGCGCGGAGACAGCAAAAACAAAATGCTGCAGCGGATTTACGGCACGGCATTCGCGAAAAAAGCCCAGCTGGACGAGCATCTGCACATGCTGGAAGAAGCGAAAAAACGCGACCACCGCAAGCTCGGCAAGGAGCTCGGCATCTTCACCTTCTCCCAACTCGTGGGACAAGGCCTGCCGATGTGGCTGCCTCGCGGCGCCAAACTCCGCCGGACGCTGGAACGTTACATCGTGGATTTGGAAGAAAGCCTGGGCTACCAGCACGTATACACGCCGGTGCTCGGCAACGTCGAGCTGTACAAAACGTCCGGCCACTGGGAGCATTACCAGGAGGACATGTTCCCGAAAATGGAGCTCGATAACGAGGAGCTTGTCCTTCGTCCGATGAACTGCCCTCACCACATGATGGTTTACAAGAGCGAAATGCACAGCTACCGCGACCTGCCGATCCGGATCGCCGAACTGGGCATGCAGCACCGCTACGAAATGTCCGGCGCCCTGACCGGCCTGCACCGCGTGCGCGCCATGACGCTGAACGACTCGCATATTTTCTGCCGTCCGGACCAAATCAAGGAAGAATTCCTGCGCGTCATCCAGCTGATCACGAAGGTGTACGAAGACTTCGGCATCAAGGACTTCCGTTTCCGCCTGTCTTACCGCGATCCGGAAGACACCGAAAAATATTTCCCGAACGACGAAATGTGGGAAATGTCCCAGCGCATGCTGCGCGAGGTCGTCGAGGAAACCGGCATTCCGTTCTTCGAAGCGGAAGGGGAAGCGGCCTTCTACGGACCGAAGCTGGACGTGCAGATCCGCACGGCGCTCGGCAAGGAAGAAACGCTGTCGACCGTACAGCTCGACTTCCTGCTGCCTGAACGCTTCGAGCTGGAATACGTCGGAGATGACGGGCAAAAACACCGTCCGGTCGTCATCCACCGCGGCATTTTGGGCACGATGGAGCGCTTTACGGCCTTCCTGCTCGAAAACTTCGCCGGTTCGCTGCCTTTGTGGCTGTCCCCGGTGCAGGTCAAAGTCATTCCGGTATCGAACGCTTTCGAAGACTATGCGAAGAAAGTCGCCGAACAGCTCCAGCTGAACGGCATCACGGTTGACGCCGACCTTCGCAACGAAAAAATGGGCTACAAAATCCGCGAAGGACAGTTGGAAAAAATCCCTTACATGTTCATCGTCGGCGAAAACGAAATGAACGCAGGGTCCGTCTCCATCCGCAAACGCGGGGAAGGCGACCAGGGCGCGAAGCCGCTTGCCGAAGCGGTGGCGATGCTGAAAGAGCAAATCGCAAACCGCGAGATTTTTTAAATGCAAATGACTCGAAATTGGGCAGGAACGAAAATGAACCGGAAGTAGCGATATATGCTGCGGTCGTCTAAAAGCTTTCCGAAGGAAATGTTGAAGACAACAGCGATCGGAAGAATCCGTAACCGTAGCGGCTGCTCTCGCCTATTGAAAATGCGTTCCCCATTTTGAGCGACATCATCCTCTGCCTTGAACCTCAGGTTCAACATTCATGTATAAACGCCAAATCATCTGGACATCCTCGGAAGTAAAGGGGGAGGATTTTCAATGATGAAGGTAAAAACATGGCAGAGGATTTTGTTTTGCATGCTTTTGGTCGGGTTGTTCGCGGAAACGCCGAGTTTGTATGCGGGGTCGTTTTCGATGATGCCGTCTTACGTCGAGGACAGCAACCCCAATTCGATGATTGCTTCAAAAAACGATTATTATCTGAAACCGTTAAAATATGCTTCGAACCCGGAAATGTTCATGATCGTCGATCTCAATAAGAGCAAAGCTTCGCAATTCGCCGCGAAGTCCCAGAACGAGTTGCCCAAATTTGCCGCAAAGGCATTGCCTGCAATGACGAAACCCGAAACGAAGGTCCCGGCGAAAAAGCAGGGGGCGGTTGCGGTGACGGCTCCTAGGAGAGAGCAGGTGATCCATACCGTCAAAGTCATGGCAACGGGTTATACCGCCGGTTACGAGTCCACGGGCAAACGCCCTTCGCACCCGCAATACGGCATAACCTACTCCGGCGTGAAAGTGCGGAGGGACAAAAACACGATCTCGACGATTGCGGCCGACCCGCGCGTGTTTCCGCTGGGCACCATTTTGTACATTCCCGGTTACGGGTACGCGATCGTCGCCGACGTCGGCTCCGCCATTAAGGGACGGAAAATCGACCTGTATTTCGATACGACGAAGCAGGTTTATAAGGAATGGGGCAAAAAAGAGGTCGAGGTGCAGGTCATCAAACGCGGCAACGGCAAGTGCAACGAAAAAATGCTGAATACGCTGGGCAAAGCGATTCAGACCTATAAGTCGGTTCCTGCTTCATTGCTGGAAGAAGTCATTTAGAGCGACTGCCGCATAATTTTCTTGGCATTTCACATACTACTGACTGGGGAATAACCCCCCGGCAACCGAGGTTTGCCGTTTACGACAAGCTCAGGGAGGTGAAACGGCCATGAAAAAGCAACAACAAGGCAGCTATTTGACTCCGAATGAAAAGTTCAAAACGGAATTTGGCGAAGACACTGCGAACACGCCTACGACGCAAACGACTGGCGCAGCTCGTACAGGTGGTGCTGGCAGCGCAGGCAGCAGCAGCTACAAAACGCCAAACGAGAAGTTTGACGAAGAATTCAAACCGACTGACCAAGCTTAAGGAACATATCGAAGCATAAACATCCGCCTGAAAGGGCGGGTGTTTTATTTTTTTTGTAAATCTGTACCATTTGCCTCGGTCCCGGGACGGAGGACGATTTCATTCCCGCGCCGCTATCGTTTTTACGCCAACCTGTTGTACACTTAGATCAAAGCTGCAGAAGAGGCCTGGAGCGAAATCCGGCCCCCAAGTTGATTGTTTAAAGGAGATACGGCTTATGAAAAAACGATGGTTGGACCGGCTGTTCGGCGGCGTCGTCCTGATCGGGATCGGCGTGATTTTCCTGCTGAACCAGCTGAACGTCATTGATATCAGTCTCGGTTACGTATTCAAGCATTATTGGCCCGTCATCCTCATTGTCCTTGGCGTCAAGGAATTGCTGAAAGGGCGGAGAGCCTTTGCGGGAGCGGCCATCCTGCTGCTGTTCGGAACTTATTTTCTGGGGAGGAACGAAGGCTGGGATTGGGTGACCCCGGGCAGCTTCTTTAAAATCATCATCCCGTCCCTGCTGATCCTGGCGGGCTTGTACGTCATCTTCAAACCGAATGACCGCAAGCCGCCGTCCCGGCCGAATCAGACGGTTGAGCCGCCGGCGTTTACGCCCGACCCGCCCGAACCGGAGGATTTGACCGCAAAGTCGACTTTGGACCAGCAATTCGAGGAAAAGTTCGGCATCCCGTACACGAAGCAGCAGGCCGAGCACAAAACGATCCATGCCGATGCGGGCTTTGATGACGACGATGACTTTGACCCCGACGATCCGTTCGACGACAACCCGAAGGATCGATACAAACACTATAAAAAAAGATACCGCGAGCAAAAAAAACAATATCGGGAGATGAGACAGGAAGCCCGGCATCAACACCGCCACCATCACCGCCACCATGGCGAATGGGACGGACATGACCACGACGGCGGGAAAATCAACCGGTCCTCGTTTATCGGCGACATTCACCTGGGACGCGACTATTTCCAATTGAAGCCGACGAATCTGTCGCAATTTATCGGCGATACGGTCCTGGATCTGACGAACGCGCATATTCCTTACGGCGAGACGAAAATCAACATTTCGGCGTTCATCGGCGACATCAAGGTGTACGTGCCCGACGATACGGACCTTGGGATTTCCATCCATACCAGCTCGTTTATCGGAGACATGTCGGTCCTTAACGAATCGCGCAGCGGATTCATGAGCAACGTACAGATGAAAACCCCGTTTTACAAGGAAGCCCGGAAAAAAATCCGGATTCATGTCAGCGCGTTTATCGGGGACATTAAAGTGAACAAAGTGGGTTAAGCGCATGCGGAATATTATGAAAAATACGAAGTGGGTGCTGCTGTTTTATTTTATTCTGACCGGTCTGTTGATGAGCGCGGTGCTCGTGATCGGGGCGGACAGCGGATATCTGGTCGTAAAGGGAACCTGGGTTTGGGTCTACACAAGCCTGGGCTTCCTGCTGTTGTCGATCATCATCGGCTATGTGGCCGGCCAGCGGATCCAGCGGAGGGTCGACGTTCTCGAATACAACATGCTGCAAGTGGCCAAAGGCAATTTATCCGTGCGGATCGGGGAGTGCGATGACCCGACCTTTGCGCGGCTGTACCATGAGTTCGACAACCTGATGGACGCGATGGAGAAAAAAATGATGCTGCTGCAGCGGATGGGCGAGCAGGAGGTCGTGGAAAAGGAAAAAGCAGCCGAACGGGCCGTTTTGGAGGAACGCCGGCGCATGGCGCGGGATTTGCATGATACGGTCAGCCAGCAGCTGTTCGCCATTCATATGTCCGCCTCCTCGCTTCCCAAAGTGTTGGAACGGAATGCCCAGCAGGGGCAAGTAGTGATGGATCAGCTGATTTTCATGTCCCAGATGGCGCAAAAGCAGATGCGGGCGCTGATCGCCCAGCTCCGCCCGGTTGAGCTTGAAGGCAAAAACCTGGAGGATGCGCTCGAGGTATGGTTCCCGGATTACTGCCGCCAAAACGCGCTCAAAGGGATGAAGGAAGTCGAACTGCAGGGCAAATTGTCCGAAGCGATCGAACATCAGCTGTTTTTGATTATCCAAGAGGCGATGGCGAACATCGTAAAACATGCCCATGCGCGTCTGGTCAGCATGTCGCTGCGCGAAGAGCAAAGACAGGTCGTGCTCAGCATTAGCGATGACGGACAGGGTTTTAACGAGGTGCCGCATAAGACGGGATCTTACGGCTTGTCCACGATGCAGGAGCGCGCCGAGAAATTGGGCGGAAAAGTGGAAATCATCAGCCGTCAAGGTTCCGGAACGACGATTCGCGTACATATACCTAAATTTGTGGAAGGAATGAACGGGGAACAACCACAGGGAGAGGATGAGGAACAATGACGGATGTTTTGAAAGTGATGATCGTCGACGATCATGAAATGGTGCGGATGGGGCTGAAGACGTATTTGATGCTGGAGCCGTCCATCGAGGTCGTGGGCGAAGCGGACAACGGCTCCAAGGTGGTCGATTGGCTGAAAAACGCCGCGCCCGAGCAGTTTCCCGATCTGATCCTGATGGATTTGATGATGCCGGTGATGAACGGCGTGGAAACGACCCGGGCGGTTTTGGCCGAATTCCCCGCCATGAAAATCGTCATTTTGACCAGCTTTCTCGAGGATGAGCTTGTCGTGGATGCGGTGGAGGCCGGCGCCGTCAGCTACGTGCTAAAAACCGTGTCGGCGGATGAGCTGATCTATGCCCTTCAGGGCGCCAACCGCGGCATGCCGGTCATGACCGGCGACGTGTCGCAGGCGCTGACCCGCGGCATACGGCAGCGTACCGTCCAGGGCGATTCCTCCGGGCTCACCGAACGGGAGAAAGAGGTGCTGCTTCTAATCGCCGAAGGCAAAAGCAACAAAGAGATCGCCGAAGAGCTGCATATCAGCATCAAAACCGTCAAAACCCATGTCAGCAACCTGCTGATGAAATGCGAGCTGGAGGACCGGACGCAGCTGGCGATTTACGCGCACCGCAAAGGATGGGTGCAGGGATCATGAAGCTCATCCTTCAGTGCTTACTAACATTAGCTCCTCTTCATGGCTAATTCTGTTGGTTAAAAATGATTGTTCGTATGCAAGATTGTATAAAAAATACAGGAAGATAATAAATAATTGCAGAATACTTCTTTTAGAATATACTGTATTTTTTGGAATATATGATAATATTAATAATGAAAAATGCAAATTGATAGGAGGTATTTTCTATGAAAAAATTTTTAATTGCTTCTGTTGCAGCATCTTTACTTGCAGTCGCACCAAGTGCAAGCTTTGCATCAAATGAAATACCGCCTCAGATTCAAGAGCAGTCTTCAAAAATCGCTCTGAATTCAGATCAATTAGCCGCATCATTAGATCCAGTATACATTTCCTCATATAAACCTTCTCGTGGATATTCTCAATCTAAGGATGTACCAGCAACTGTTCCTTATTCAACAACTATTAATGGTTATCAATATTATGGAAATCTGAAACTGATCTCAACTCAGCTGATAAATGGATTATGGTACGGTACTTATGCAGGATGGATAGCAGTTTTGGCTTAATGAGATGAACTAAAAATTAGTGGCATCAAATTTATTAAATAAACAATTTTTCAAACAACAGACCCAGTATCTTAAAAGGTACTGGGTTTGTTGTTTATTTAAAGAGCGAACATTATCAATTCAGTCGTTTATAGTTAAAAATAATAAAAAAACATCTTATCAATGTCTTTTGCAGTTTCTTTTTATCTCCGCTTAAATTGTTTTTAATCTGTGGTTAAGGTTTATAGTACATCATATAAACAGTTAAACAATTCCCCAAGGACATTGAGATATAAAAAGGGTGCACAGGAGGCATTATTATGGACGAAAGAAACAGATCGGGTCAACCTGAAGACGAGTTTCAAAACGACGGCGTGAAGCGTCAAGGATCTTCCGAATCGGGTTCTTCATATTATTATTCCTACGGACCGTTCCAGTCGATTGGAAAAGACCGGGCAGAACAGCATGGCGCCGAAAGCCACGGCAGACAGGAGGACGTCGAAATTACGCCTCCGAATCCGGTCCGGCCGCTCCCGACAGCAAATGCATACCGCTCATCGGCCGACTCCGGCAATCCCGGCGGAACGGGAGGGGGCGGCGGCAACTGGCAATTTAACCAGAAGCCGCAGCAGAAAACTTCCGTCAAAACGGTGTTGATTTCGTTCCTGGCCGGCGTGGTCGTCATTTCGGCGCTTATGTTTACATCCGACCGGATGAACCTGTTTACGCCGGACACGGCCGCCCAGTCTGGAGAGCAAACCAGCACGCCGGTAACGGCTGCTCCGGAAAACAGCAACGGCAGCAACCAACCGGCTTCGCTTCCGCTGAACAAGCCGCTTGACGTCTCGGGCGTCGTGGAACAAGCGGGACCTGCGGTCGTTAAAATCGAAACGCTCGTCAAATCGAACAGCCGGAGCTCGCAATCGCAATCGCCGTTTATGAACGATCCGTTTTCGTTCTTCTTCGGCGGTGAGAGCGATTATTACGGCAACAACGGCGGGGATTCCGGATCCGGCCAAAATTCGCAGAATCAAGGAAAATCCCAGCTGGTTCCGTACGGCATCGGCTCCGGATTCATCTATAAAAAAGACGGCTACATTTTAACGAATGAGCACGTCATTGAAAACGCGGATGTCATCCAGGTAACGATCGAAAACGACAGCAAAACGTATGAAGCCAAACTGCTCGGCAAATCCAAGGATCTTGACCTTGCCGTGCTGAAAATCGAAGGCAGCAAGGACTTCCCGGTCGTGCCGCTCGGCGATTCCAGCAGCATGAAAGTCGGTCAGCCGGTCGTTGCGATCGGTAACCCGCAAGGTTTTGACCACTCGGTTACGACAGGGGTTCTCAGCGCCCGCGAGCGTACGATCGACGTTGGCGACGATAACGGCTCGGATACGAGAAAATACCAGCATTTGCTGCAAACCGACGCTTCCATCAACCCCGGCAACTCCGGCGGTCCGCTTCTGAACCTGAACGGCGAAGTCATCGGGATGAACGTCGCCGTCAGCAAGGATTCGCAAGGCATCGGGTTTGCCATCCCGGCGAGCACGATCAAAAACGTCGTTCAGAAGCTGGAAAACAATCAGGAAATTCCGAAGGATCCGGAACCGTTTATTGGCGTCAAGCTGATAACTTTAACGGATGAAGTCGCCAAGCAAATGGAAACAAACGTAACCCAAGGTGCGGTCGTTGTAGAGGTTACTTTCAAATCTCCGGCCTATGAAGCTGATCTGCGCCCATACGATATCATTACCGGCGTCGATAGCATCAACGTTAAAACCCATACGGATATTGTGAATTATATCCAAAAACAAAAGGTTGGCGCGAAAGTCACGCTGCATGTCGTCCGCAACGGTAAAAAAATGGATATGGAGCTCACCATCGGCGACAAAAACAAATACAACATTCCTTCTGAAGACAGCAATCAGTGATCATCGGAAGGCTTCAATCGGCAGCGGAAGGGAAGGTCCCTTCCGCTGTTGCCGTGCAAGGATGCAAACGCAAAACTTCACTGCTACAATAGAAATAACAACGAACATAGTTAAGTAATAAAGGAGCCATCCGTTTATGCGATCGAAAGTACTGATTATTGACGACGACGAAAAAATCATTTCCATGCTGCGCAGGGGGCTTGCGTTTGAAGGCTATGATATCATAACGGCCAGCAACGGAGCGGAAGGGTTAAAAAGCGTGCTGAACAGCGAACCCGATCTGGTGATCCTCGACGTGATGATGCCGCAGGTCGATGGATTCGAGGTGTGCCGCCGTTTGCGCGAAGGCGGAATCCGCGTGCCGATCCTGATGCTGACGGCGAAAGACGAGATCGAGCACCGCGTAAAAGGGCTGGATCTTGGCGCCGACGATTATTTGGTCAAACCGTTTGCGCTCGAGGAGCTTTTGGCCCGTGTTCGCGCATTGCTGCGGCGGAAGCCCGGTCAGGAGGAAGCGGAAGACCATCGCTTGACCTTCGAGGACATCGTGCTTGACGTCGATTCCCGGGAGGTGCTGCGCGGCGGGCAGCGTCTGGAGCTGACTGCGAAGGAGTTCGAGCTGCTGCACCTGTTTATGCAAAATCCGAAACGCGTGTTGTCCCGCGACCTCATCATGGATAAAATTTGGGGCTACGATTACAGCGGCGAATCCAACGTGCTTGAGGTCTACATCGCGATGCTGCGGCAAAAAACCGAGGAACATGGAGGCAAACGCGTAATCCAGACGATTCGGGGGGCCGGCTATATTCTGAGAGGTGACTCCTAAACATGTCCATACGACTCCGGCTGACAGCCTGGTATACGTGCATCTTGGCCGTAACGCTGATCTTGTTTGGCTCTGCCGTGTATGGGGTGGTTCATTTTTATACTTTTTCTAAAGTGAAGAGCAATCTTGAAGAGCAGAGCAAACAAATTCAGCCTAATCTGGTGTTGTACATTTCCCAAGGTGAATTAAAATTTGATATTGGTGGGTTGTCCGCGACTTCGGGTTTTCAATCTTCCCAGATTTTTGGACAGTTGCATGACTATAATAATAATCGTGACCTGATCACGGAAAATTTGGGGAGGATGAAAAAGACCTTTCCCGTCCCTTCCGCAAAGAATGCTTTTAATGTCGATTCTTTTGAGACCTTCCGATTAAACGGCAATCCTTTCATGGTCTATCAAAAGCCTGTTGTTGTTCAGAATCAGTTAATCGGATTTTTGCAACTCGCCGTTTGGACTGGTCACGAGGAGGAATTGCTAAGTCTTCTCCGTTCCATATTGATCATCAGCGCAACCATCATGGTACTCATGGCCACCACCTTCGGCCTGTTCCTCGCCCGCAAGTCGATCGCCCCGATCGGGAAAGTCATCGAAGCGGCCGACCAAATCCAGAAGGGCTCGGACCTGAGCGTCCGAATCGCTTACGACGGGCCGCAGGACGAGATCGGGCAGCTGATCAATACGGTCAACAACATGCTGGGGCGGATGGAAGGCTTTTATAAAAACTTGGAGGAGTCCTACGCCGCGCAGCGCCGTTTCGTCTCGGACGCGTCCCATGAGCTGCGCACGCCGCTCACGACGATCCGCGGAAACGTCGATCTGCTGCAAAAGATGTGGTCCAAGGACGATTCCGAACGGCCGAACCTGGATGAAGAGACCATGCATCAGATGACGCTCGAAGCGGTCAGCGACATCGCGGACGAATCGAAGCGGATGAGCAGGCTGGTCAGCGACATGCTGTCGTTGGCCCGCGCCGATACCGGGCGGACCTTCGAGAAGCAGCCGGTGCCGCTGGAGATTCTCGTCGAGGAAGTGGCCCGCCGGGCCAAAATGCTGCCGCGCACGGCCGAATGGATTACGGGAGACTTTTCCGTCCTGAACGGCGTTTATATTAACGGCAACAAGGATTACATGCAGCAAATGCTGTTCATTTTTATCGAAAACGCGTTCAAATATACGCCGGAAGGCCAGGTCGTGTTCGATGCCTTTATTTACAAAAACCAGGTAGGCATCCGGATATCCGACACCGGCATCGGCATGGACAAAGAAGAAGTGCCGCATATTTTCGACCGCTTCTACCGGGCCGACCAATCCCGCGGCGTGACGGAAGGCATCGGCCTCGGCTTGTCCATCGCCAAATGGATCATCGACGAGCTGGAAGGTTCGGTTGAGGTCGTAACGCGCCTCGGAGAAGGGACGACGTTTATCATCTGGCTGCCGATCGTCTTTCCGACGCCACTCGAATAGGGTATAATGAATAGATGTTAGCTGAAACAGCATAAGGAAAGCAGGTGAAGTCAGGCATGGAAGTCATTAAAATATCACCGCGCGGATACTGCTACGGCGTCGTGGACGCCATGGTGCTTGCGCGCCAGGCGGCCCAGAACCTGGATCTCCCGCGCCCTATATATATTCTCGGCATGATTGTTCATAACAGCCATGTGACGAACTCTTTCGAAGACGAAGGCATCATCACGCTCGACGGGGCCAACCGCTTGGACATTTTGAACCAGGTGGATAAAGGGACGGTTATTTTCACCGCCCACGGGGTTTCGCCCGAAGTACGGCGTATTGCCCGGGAAAAGGGGCTGACGACGGTCGATGCCACTTGCCCGGACGTGACCAAAACGCATGATTTGATCCGCGAGAAGGTGGCGGACGGATACGAGATCATTTACATCGGCAAAAAAGGCCATCCCGAGCCGGAAGGCGCCATCGGCATTGCGCCGGAACACGTGCATCTCATTGAGAAGGAAGAAGAAATCGATCAGCTGGACATTCCTTCTTCCAAAATCGTCATTACGAACCAGACCACGATGAGCCAGTGGGATATCAAGCACATCGTGAAAAAGCTGCTTGAACTGTATCCGTCGGCGGAAGTGCATAACGAAATTTGCCTTGCGACGCAGGTGCGTCAGGAAGCGGTAGCCGAGCAGGCCGGCCAGGCCGATCTGGTCATCGTCGTCGGCGACCCGAGAAGCAACAATTCGAACCGCCTGGCGCAGGTTTCCGAGGAGATCGCCCATGTCAAAGCGTACCGGATCGCGGACATTACCGAGCTGAAGCGCGAATGGCTGGAAGGCGTCAACAAGGTGGCGGTGACTTCGGGGGCATCGACGCCGACGCCGATCACGAAAGAGGTCATCAACTATTTGGAACAATACGATCCGAATAACGAAGAAACCTGGGAAATCAAACGGACGGTAAACATGCAAAAGCTTTTGCCTCCGGTCAAAAACATCAGATCGTAAAAAGCGATGCCAAAAAAGCGATTAGGGAACAGCGGTACAAGAGATCCACGTCTTGTGCCGCTGTTTTTTTATTTCATTACATCAGGCCGTTTTCTAAAAAATACGAGAAGCAGCGGCGGAAAAGATTGAAGCAGCACGCGAGTTATCGGCAAAACCCCCGATGACCAGGCGCCAAGCAACCAATGGATTTTATGCCCTGGTCTTGACGGAGGGAGGAAAATAGTTTATTGTTACTTTATCGATTAAAAGCATAAAAGCTAAAAAGCTAAAACGCGTTTAAGCAAATACGTATCGGCTTATCAAGCTTTCCGGAACCCGGCTTCCGGGATTCGATTCGGCATACAGAACCTGATAATAGAGAGGAATGGTAATCATGATCGTCATTACATCCAATACAACTCCCGAAGAACAAATCCAGGACATCGTTCGCGTCATCGAAAAAAACGGGCTTCAAGCCCATATTTCCAAAGGCTCGGACCGTACGGTGATCGGGCTCGTCGGGAAAGTGGACCCGTCGATCGCCGAACATTTGCGGCAGATGAAAGGCGTCGAAAACGTCGTTAAAATCACGAAATCGTACAAATTGGCAAGCCGCGACTTCCATCCGGAAAACACGGTGATTGACATTAAAGGCGTTAAAATCGGCGGCGACGAGCTGGTCGTCATGGGCGGACCTTGCGCCGTGGAATCGGCGGCCCAAATCGACGAAATCGCCAAACTCGTGAAAGCGGCCGGCGGGCAGGTGCTGCGCGGCGGCGCGTTTAAACCGCGCACGGGCCCGTACAGCTTCCAAGGCGTCGGCGTCGAGGGGCTGATCATGATGGCCGAAGCGGGGGAAAAACACGGCCTGCTTACGATCACCGAAGTCATGACGCCGGAATACGTGGACATCTGCGCGGAATACGCCGACATTTTGCAGGTCGGCACGCGCAACATGCAGAACTTCGACCTGCTGCGCAAGCTGGGAACCTGCGGCAAGCCGGTGCTTCTGAAGCGCGGTTTCAGCGCGACCTACGACGAGCTGCTTAATGCCGCCGAATACATTCTTGCCGGAGGAAATCCGAACGTTATGCTGTGCGAACGCGGCATCCGCACATTCGAGAGCTACACGCGCAATACGCTGGACCTGTCGGCGATTCCCGTGCTGCAGCAGCTCAGCCACCTTCCGGTCATTTCCGACCCAAGCCACGGCACGGGCCGCCGCGAGCTGGTGGAACCGATGTCCAAAGCATCCGTGGCCGCCGGAGCCAACGGTCTTATTATCGAGATGCATACCGATCCCGACAACTCGATGACGGGCGACGGCGTGCAGTCGCTGTTCCCGGACCAATTCGCGGCGCTGCTGAAGGATTTGGAAAAGCTTGCTCCGCTCGTCGGACGCACCTTCAACACGGAAAAGGCCCCCGCTGAGGCGTTTGTCGTCTAATCGGCCGATTCATAACCTGCAATATACAAGCCTGCTCACCGGCCTCCAGACCGGGTGGGCAGGCTATTTGCGTGCGGATAACATAGGCTTGAAACCAAATGTGTAAGAATACCTGACACAAGTCAAAAAAATACCTGACATGGATATTGACGATGTCAGGTTTTGTGTTTTATAATGACGACATAAATAGTAGATACTGAACGTTCACGTAGAAAATGCGGGTAAATGTTCGGATAATGGGAGGAAGAGAACATGTCGGTTGAAAACGTGTTGAAAACGATCAAAGATAATGCAATTGAGTGGGTGGATTTTCGTTTTGTGGATTTGTCTGGCCGGGCCCATCACATTTCTTTGCCTGCCAGAGAAGTGGATGAGGAGACGTTCGTAAACGGGGTTGCGTTTGACGGCTCTTCCATCGCCGGATTCCGCGGAATCGAAGAATCCGACATGGTTATGATGCCCGATCCGGAAGCGGCATTCATCGATCCGTTTACCGCACATCCGACCATCAACATCATGTGCAACATCTATACGCCGGACGGCGAGCGTTACGAGCGCGATCCACGCAGCATCGCGGCGAAAGCGGAGGAATATCTGCAAGCCAGCGGCATCGGAACAGCTGCATTTTTCGCGCCGGAGTCCGAGTTCTTTATTTTTGATGACGTACGTTACGAAAGCAGCATGAACAGCTCTTCCTTCTATGTGGATTCCGAAGAAGCCGCATGGAATACGAACCGCAAGGAAGACGGCGGCAACCTCGGCTTCAAGGTCAGAGTGAAAGGCGGATACGTGCCGGTCGCTCCTGTCGATACGCAGCAGGACATCCGCAGCGAAATGTGCCGCCTGCTTGAAGAAGTGGGACTGCGCGTGGAACGCCATCACCATGAAGTGGCAACCGCAGGCCAAGCCGAAATCAACTTCCGTTTCGACACCCTGAAGAAAACAGCGGATAACCTGCTGATCTACAAATATATCGTGCACAACACGGCCCGCCAATACGGCAAAGTGGCAACCTTCATGCCGAAACCGCTTTTCGGCGACAACGGCAGCGGAATGCACGTGCACCAATCGATTTTCGACGGCGATACCCCGCTGTTTTATGAAAAAGGCGGCTACGCCAACCTGAGCGAGATGGCTCTTCACTACATCGGCGGCATCCTGTACCATGCGCCTGCGCTGCTTGCGCTCACGAACCCGTCGACCAACTCGTTCAAACGTCTGGTTCCGGGCTACGAAGCGCCTGTAAACCTCGTATTCTCCAAAGGCAACCGTTCCGCGGCCATCCGCATTCCGGTCGCTGCCGTAACGCCGAAAGGCTGCCGCATCGAGTTCCGCACGCCGGACTCCACGGCCAACCCTTACCTGGCCTTCTCCGCGATGCTGATGGCCGGCCTCGACGGCATCAAGCGCAAAATCAACCCGGTTGAGCTCGGCTACGGACCGATGGACAAAAACATCTATGAGCTCTCCGACGAGCAAAAAGCCGAAATCCGCAGCGTGCCGGGCACGTTGGACGAAGCGCTCGACGCGCTGAAAGCGGACCATGAATTCCTGCTTGAAGGCGGCGTATTTACGAAAGAATTCATCGATAACTTCATCGAATTGAAACGCGGCGAAGCCAAAGCGGTATCGATCCGGATTCATCCGCATGAATATAGTCTGTATTTTGACTGCTAATCGAAATGTTGGCGAAAGGCTGTCCCGGCACGGGGCAGTCTCTTTCGTTTTGCAATTCTTTAAAGCTTTAATCCGGGAAATATGCTAAAGTGGAATAAGGAACGATGGCAAACCGGGACCTGGTGCTTGTGCATTTTGGTACTTGATGCCTTCCCGGATACCTGCTATTATTGAATTCAAAAATTCGAGTACAGAGAGAGGATGGAGAGTTAACGTGAGCAAGAGAGCATACAATTTCAATGCGGGGCCGGCGGCGCTGCCGCTTGAAGTGTTGACGCGCGCGCAAGCGGAGTTTGTTGATTTTCGGGGAACGGGCATGTCCATCATGGAAATGTCGCACCGGGGCAAAGTATACGAAGAAGTCCACCATGAAGCGGAAAGCCGCCTGCTGTCGCTTCTCGGCAATCCCGAAGGCTACAAGGTGCTGTTTTTGCAAGGGGGAGCCAGCACGCAGTTTGCGATGATTCCGATGAACTTTTTGACCGAAGGCAAAACGGCAAGCTACGTCAAAAGCGGAAGCTGGGCGGACAAAGCGATCAAGGAAGCGAAGCTGATCGGCGAAACGCATATCGCAGCCTCTTCGGAAGCGGACAAGTATATGAAGATTCCCGATCTTGCAAGCATCGAAATTCCGGAAAACGCGGCGTACCTGCACGTGACCTCCAACGAAACGATTGAAGGGACGCAATACCAGCAGTATCCGGCCACCGGAAACGTGCCGCTGATCGCGGATATGTCCAGCGACATTTTGTGCCGCGAATTCGACGCGACGCAGTTCGATTTTATTTATGCGGGCGCTCAGAAAAACCTGGGACCCTCCGGGGTTACGGTCGTCATCGCCCGGGAGGCCATGCTGGCCGATTCTCCGAGCCACATTCCGACGATGCTCCGTTACAGCACGCATGCGAAAAACGACTCTCTGTACAACACGCCTCCGTCTTTTTCGGTATATATGGTAAACGAGGTTTTGAAATGGATCGAAGAGCAGGGCGGCCTTGCCGGAGTCGAACGGGCCAACCGCAAGAAAGCGGGACTTATTTATGATATAATCGATAGCAGCGAAGGCTTCTATCGCGGTCCCGTGGATGCCGGCAGCCGCTCGATCATGAACATTACGTTCCGCCTGGCATCGGAAGAACTCGAAAAGCAGTTCATCAAGGAATCGGAGCAGGCAGGATTCGTAGGCCTGAAGGGTCACCGCAGCGTCGGCGGACTGCGCGCTTCGATTTACAACGCGGTGCCTTACGAGAGCTGCAAAGCTCTGGTCGATTTCATGGCCGATTTCCAGAAGCGTCATGGATAAGGCAAGCTGAAACGGACTTTAGCCTGTGGAACAGACAGCCTTTCGCCCAACGGCGAAGGGCTTTTTCGTTGCTTTAGGCGGCGGTTTCCCGCTTTGAATCTTGAATCTGAAGGATGGAGTGATTGACCCATGGCACTGCATATCGTGCTTGTAGAACCTGAAATACCGGCCAATACCGGAAATATCGCAAGAACCTGCGCCGCGACGGGCGCCCATTTGCATCTGGTGCGTCCGCTCGGATTCAGCACGGACGATGCGAAGCTGAAAAGAGCGGGCCTGGATTACTGGTATGCCGTTCACATCGAATACCATGATTCGTTTGCGGAGCTGCAGGAGAAATACCCGGAAGGCCGTTTCTTCTATACTTCGACAAAAGCAGACAAGCGCTATACCGACGTCGAGTTCCGGGACGGGGATTTTCTTGTGTTCGGAAAAGAGACCAAGGGACTACCGCCGGAGCTGCTTGCCGCGAACCCCGACACCTGCATCCGCATGCCGATGACCGACAAGGTGCGCTCTTTGAATTTGTCCAATTCGGCGGCGATCATCGTGTACGAAGCGCTGCGCCAGCTCGATTTTCCCGGCATGAAGTAAGTTTCTAAAAGAAAGAAATAAAAATGTTTATCGTTAGCAGGATTCGACATCCGTACATCGAACTATTAAAAAAGACCCATATTTTTGTGATTGGAAAAGGCATCCTGGCCGTAAGGAGTACTTTCTAATCAGGGGGGAAATGTCCTTCGACGGCATTCGAGCAGATGAATCCGCGCGAATCGACGTTTTCTTCGCGATTGTAGAGATGGTTCGGCCCCGTTCGCAAATCATGTCTATAATCCCATAAGTTGAATAGTTAAATAGGAGAGGTGTAGTTTGTCTATGAAACCTGCTGGCGTAGTTCGCAAAGTCGATCAGCTGGGGAGAATCGTCTTGCCCAAATCGTTAAGAAAACGGTATCAGATGAATGAGGGGGACCCTGTCGAAATTTTGGTGCAGGGAGATCATATCATTTTGGAGCGTTACCGTCCGAAATGCGTATTCTGCGGCTCCATGGAAGAAGTGAGCGAGTTCAAGGAACGTTACATTTGCGGGCAGTGCCAATCCGACATGGCGCAGCTGCAAAGGCACGCATAATGACCAATCAGGCATCACGAATGCATTCGTGATGTTTCTTTTTTTAGCGGGTGAAGAAAACGAAAAAAAGGCTTCCTGGTCAGGAAGCCTTTTGGGCCGTGGATTAAAGGCCTTTGGTCTTATCATCGTTATAAGCCGCGGTTAAAATGCCTGCCAGGAACATAGCAAGCACCAGTGCAATAATCCAAAACGTTAATGAGAACGACATGAAGGCCACCTCCCGCTAATCTACCATGCTCATAAACCATATTATACCCACACTTCGGCAAAAAATAAATGAATATCGTTTTATTTGAAAAATAAAAAGTGGGTCGGCACCGGCCGCAGGCTGCCGTCCGACGGATGGTTGACGACTCTTCCGTTCACAATAAGGGAAGAAGAACCGCCGCCGTCCAGATTATAGGCATCCATGACGCCAAGTCCGTACAGTTTGCTTTGAAGCTCTTGCAGCGTCGCCCCGGAGCTGCCGCTTTCGTTGTAACCGTCGACGACAAGGATCAAAAGCTGGTCGTCCTTATAGTTCCCGATCACGGTACGCGGCGCGCGGTACGGCGACGTTTTCCATTTTTCCGGAATCGGCATCGGCTGCCCGTTTTTCAGCAGAACCGGCACGAACGTAGCCCCGAATCTCGGTTTGAGGCGATCCAAATCCGCCTGGTTCGAAAATTTGCCGCCGATCAGCCTGCCAGCATCGTTCAGGCCCACAAAAAACAGATCCTTGAAGCTGGGCTCGAATCCGTTGACGTATTTTCCGTTCAGCACCGTGGTGCTCAGCGGGTAACGCTTGCCGCCGCTATCGGCAAACCCTCCGGCGTTGATGCCGGCCACGGCGCCTTTCCGGCTCACGGCCTGAAGCGTCGTTTCCGCCCCGCCGACTTTGTCGCGGCCAAGCGCCATCTGCATGGCGTCCGGGTCCTTGAGTTTCACTTTCATCGCGTACCCCTGGTATACGCCGGGATTCACGCGGTACAGCTCGATCCGGATCCGGCTGCTTTCGACCCGCTCGAACGGGGTACCGAGCTTGCCGCTGATCCTGCGGTTATAAATGGACTCGGGTCGCGCCGCCTGGGTTTGAGCCGTCTTGACGATGGCATTCATGGCGGCGGTCGTCTGTTTATACAGGGCCGAAGTTTTGCGAATCGAAGAAATGGTCGCCTTTACGGTTTGATCGGCCTTGTCCAGGTTTTGCTTGAGCTGCACCGTTTGGGCCGCCAGCGTTTGCTTAGGGACGTAGGAGGCCGTATGTACCTCCACATGCATCGATTGGAAGCTGAACAACATAAACGCGAACATGCCCAGAAAAGGTCCGGTCGCAAGCAGGAAAAACCGGTTGATTTTCTTTTTCGTCGAAATCATTTCAGCAAGTCCATTTTCCGCTGAAGTTCGCTCAGCTGTTTTTTGACTTCGTTCAGCTGGGTGTACAGCTTATTGCTGTTATCCGTTTTGCTGGTCGCGTTGTCTTTGGTGAACGTCAGCAGCTCGTTAAACGACTGCACCTTGCTTTCGAGCTCTTTCACTTCCCCGGACAATTCCGCAAACCTGGCTTCATAGCTTTGCTTCAGCTCATTCATTTGTTTGTGCGTGTCGGCCTGAATCTGCCGGACCATTTCCTGCTTCATATGATTGCTGTATAGATAAGCGCTGGTTATGCCTGCGGCTATAAGCAATACCCAAATGATCAAAACGAGCATGACGGAAGGGGATTTTCCCCGGCTTGTCCGGTTTTGATAGGCGGAGGAAGGATCGGTGTTCGTTTGCATATCATCACCCCGGTTACAATTGGTTTTTTTGCCAGTCCTCATTCTAACATTCCCCTACCAATTTCGCAAAAATGAATCTAAAGTCACAGAAAAGCCTAAAAAGAGATTGCGCCATATGGAAGCGTTGCGATACAATCTTGTTAGATTTATTTGCTGCAGGGAGCGGGCATGGTATGTTTAACATTATTTTCCTAATTATGCCTCTGACGCCACGATCTACCTTTTATACGTCTGAAAACAAGCATTTAACGCGCTCATGACTAATCATAAATCAGATGATCAAACATTCATTCCACTTTTATCGATCAGGGGGTTTCAATCGAAATGACGAAGGTTTGGCGGGTCGTGATTGTTGACAGTCACCCCACGAGTATGCTGGGAACCAAATTGATTTTGGAAGAAAGGGAAGAACTTAGGGTTACGGGCATGGGTTCCACCTGGGAGGAAGGGCTGGTGCTCGTGGCCGAACAAAAGCCGGAACTGGTGCTCTTGGACTACCAAATGCCGGAAGGAACGGCGGAAACGCTGCTGGAAAGAATCAAACATGCGTCGCCGGACAGCCATGTAATTATTTTGACCGATACCGACGGGATCAAGCTGCTGCATTCGATCGTCAATTTGGGCGGAAGCGGAATTTTGTCGAAACAGGCGTCCGCGGCCCAATTGATGCTGATGATCGACGGGCTGCGCGAAGGGCTTGCGATGCTGCCGATGGATTGGCTGAAAAACGGGATTTGGCAGGTGCAGCCGGCGGTGATCGACGGCGGGTTGTATCATTTGACGGAAACCGAAATTTTCATCATGGAACGGATCGTGCAGGGCATTACCTATGATAAAATCGCGATGGAAATTTCCGTCAGCCGGCGTTCGATCGACAATTATTTGCGTAAAATATACGTGAAGCTCGGCGTGTCCACCCGGGCCCAAGCGATCGAAAAGTTCGCGCTGACCATGAGACAAAAAAGTCCTG
Organism: Paenibacillus cookii; assembly: GCF_018333375.1. Taxonomy (GTDB): domain Bacteria; phylum Bacillota; class Bacilli; order Paenibacillales; family Paenibacillaceae; genus Paenibacillus_AQ; species Paenibacillus_AQ cookii. Next base: position 95,867 of record NZ_BORW01000014.1, on the reverse strand, counting down.
TTTTCAATTGATCCGGGATATATATAACATGTGGAAGAGAAGATACATGCCGGATCGCCGGTGATTGGAACTGGGAGAAGGAGGAGATATCATGCAGTATTCCTTTGCGGAGCGCACGAAGGCGATGCTTTCGTCGCCGATTCACTTCATGAGATCGCTGTCTACTCGGGAATCGTTCATTTCTTTTGCCGAGGAACTTCCCGCCGAGGAGTTGTTCCCGATTTCGTCACTGGAGGCTGCCGCGGCAGCCGTCATTTCCAAAAGCCCTGCGGCGCTGCAATACGGCGAGCCGCAGGGCTATTTGCCGCTTCGGGAATGGCTGTGCAAGGATTTTCAGGAACGCAAGGGAACGGATGTGCATGCGGGGCAGGTGCTGCTCACGACCGGCAGCCAGCAGGCGATGGACCTTTTAGCCCGCGTATACGTTGAGCCCGGCGATCCGGTGCTGGTCGAGCAGCCGACGGCTCCGGGATTTTTGCAAATCCTGAAGATGCAAGGAGCGTCGATCGTGCCGGTCGAAGGGGATGCGGAGGGGATCAACCCGGAGCGGTTGCTTGAGGAAGCGGAGAGGCTGAAGCCGAAGCTTCTGCTCGTATCGCCGAACTTCACGAATCCGACCGGAATATTGTGGAGCCTGGAACGCCGGCGGGAGGTTCTGGATATATGCAAATCGCGGAAAATCCTCATCGTGGAGGACAATTCCTATGGCGACCTTCATTTCGGGGGAATCGGCGCAAAGGCGTTTTACCGCGAGTATCCCTCCCTGTATTCGCTGGACGATGCGGGAAACGGGGGGCAGGTGCTGCATATCGGCTCCTTCAGCAAAACGGTCGTTCCCGCGCTTCGTACGGGCTGGGCGGCCGGGAACAAAAAGATGATCGATACGATGGTCATGGCCAAACAGCTGGCGGATTGGCAGTCGAGCCATTTCAACCAGTGCCTTCTCCACTATCTGCTTGAATCTTCTACCTTTAATATCCATGAACATATCCGGATGCTGAACCGCGAGTACGAAACGAGACTCAAGCTGATGACGGAGCTGCTGAAGCGTCCGGCGTGGAAACATGTAAGCTTCGAGGTGCCCCGGGGCGGAATGTTCCTGTGGGTAAAGCTCCCGGATGCCCTGGACGGCGTCGCCCTGCTGAAATGTTCGCTGGATAAAGGCGCCGCGTTTTTGCCGGGCTCATTGTGTTATCCGAATGGGGGCGGCAGCGGATATATCCGCCTGAATTTCACGCATCCCGGCCGGGATGAGCTGCTGCTCGGGATGAATTTGATCGGCGAAGCGATCTCGGAATTTACGGCCCGGAGTTAACGTTTGCCGGCCGGTTCCGCCGCGGATGAAGAAGCGGTTTCGAGCACCCCGGCATATTCCTTGAGGCATTCGGTTCCGGCTGCCGTGAGCACGTAACGGCCGCGCCTGATCCGTTCAAACCATCCGTAATAATTATGCTGCAGGATGGCCGCCGCGTTGCCGATGCCGGTCAGGCTGCGCAGCTGGGCGGGAGACGCGCCTTCCGGAGGCGCGGCCGCCAGGGCTTGCGCGACGCGCAGCGCTTTTTCGCGGTAGGCGGTAACCAGCTTTGCCCGGCTGCTTCCGCCGACGTTATAATCCCCGCTGCGTTCGTGGAACTCGTACAATAGGCGCTCCTTGCGTTTTTGCCTGACGGGTTTCGCCGGCTCCTGGACGCCCGGTTCGCAGAGCACTTCGACAAAAGGTTTTTTCGTTTTATAAAACGTAATCGTGATGAGGCCGAACCCCAGCTTGCGGCACAATTTCGCAATATCGCCCCAACGCTGATTGACGGCTCCGCGCTTGGCCCTGCTCCGTTCGACCGCCAAATAAACGCGGGAACTCAGCTGAAGACGTTCCATCCCCTGCAGCAGCAGCGCGAGATTGAACGTCTTTTTCATTTCCACGATCAAGGGCTCCGCCTCCGCCGGATGCACCCCGACCAAATCGCAGTGCCGCACCTCTCCTTTGATTTCGTAGCCCCGCTGTTCGAAAAAAGCCTTCAGCGGCTCATACAGCTCGGTTTCATGCCGTACGGTCATGATCATTCCCCTTTGCTTCCAAGACGGTTGATTTCCTATATTATAACATTCGATAAAAGACAATCCTCCTTTCGCGAAAAAATAGGTCAACTAATCCCATGGTTCCGCATAGGTATGTAATACACTTTTCGATCAATGGATTTGCGAATATGAACAAAGAAAAACGGGATGAAAGTTGACCCTTGACGCTTTGATGGAATTTTTGACAACTCATAACGTAGTCATAGGAGGTACTAGCATGGATATTTTCGAACGCGTTGCGGCCTATCGGGCAGAAAGTGATCAACTTGCGTGGAACGGCACCTTTAAAGATTACATCGAGCTGCTCCGTAAAAATCCTTCGGCGGCGGTCACGGCTCATGCACGCGTGTATGACATGATCAAGTCGTACGGCGTGGAGGAGGTTGGCGGCCATAAGCGTTATAAATTTTTCGAGCAGGAGATTTTCGGCCTGGACCGGTCCATCGAGAAGCTCGTGGAGGAATATTTCCATTCCGCGGCGCGCCGGCTTGACGTCCGCAAACGGATCCTGCTGCTGATGGGCCCGGTTAGCGGCGGCAAATCTACGCTGGTCACTCTCCTGAAAAGGGGCCTGGAAAAATACTCGCGAACGGAACAGGGAGCGCTTTATGCCATAGACGGCTGCCCGATGCACGAGGAACCGCTGCATTTGATCCCGCTCGAGCTCAGGCCCGAAGTGGAGAGGGAGCTTGGCGTCCGCATCGAGGGGAATTTATGCCCTTCCTGCCAAATGCGCCTGAAGCTGGAGTACGGCGGTGACATCGAAAAGGTGCCCGTAACCCGCGTGATCATTTCCGAGGATGCCAGGGTGGGGATCGGCACCTTCAGCCCTTCCGACCCGAAATCGCAGGATATCGCCGATCTGACCGGCAGCATCGACTTTTCGACGATCACCGAATACGGCTCCGAATCGGATCCGCGGGCCTACCGTTTTGACGGCGAATTGAACAAGGCCAACCGGGGGCTGATGGAATTCCAGGAAATGCTGAAGTGCGACGAGAAGTTTTTGTGGAATTTGCTTTCCTTAACCCAGGAGGGCAATTTCAAAGCAGGGCGTTTCGCGCTGATATCGGCGGATGAATTGATCGTCGCGCATACGAACGAAGCGGAATACAAAGCGTTTATTTCCAACAAGAAAAACGAAGCGCTGCAATCACGGATGATCGTCATGCCGATTCCATACAACCTGAAGGTTTCCGAGGAAGAGAAAATCTACAACAAGCTGATCAAGCAAAGCGATATGCAGCATGTGCATATTGCGCCGCATGCGCTGCGAGCGGCAGCCATTTTTTCCATCCTGACCCGCCTGAAGGAAACGAAAAAACACGGCATGGATCTGGTCAAAAAAATGCGGATGTACGACGGGGAGGAAATCGAAGGCTTCAAGGAAGCCGACCTGAAGGAAATGCAGTCCGAGTATTTGGAAGAAGGCATGTCCGGCGTGGATCCGCGGTATGTCATCAACCGCATTTCCAGCGCTTTGATCAAGCAGGACCTTCAGTGCATTAACGCGCTGGACATTTTGCGGGCGATCAAGGACGGACTCGACCAGCATGCCTCCATCACCAAGGACGAACGGGAGCGTTATTTGAATTTTATCGCCGTTGCCCGCAAGGAATACGATGAGCTCGCCAAAAAAGAAGTCCAAAAAGCGTTTGTGTACTCTTTTGACGAGTCGGCAAAAACGCTTTTTGAAAATTACCTGGACAATATCGAAGCTTTCTGCAACATGTCCAAAATCCGCGATCCGCTGACCGACGAGGAGATGAATCCGGATGAGCGCCTGATGCGTTCGATCGAGGAACAGATCGGCATTTCGGAAAACGCCAAAAAGGCGTTCAGGGAAGAAATCATGATCCGCATATCGTCCTACTCGCGCAAAGGGAAAAAATTCGAATACCATAACCACGACCGGCTGCGCGAAGCAATCGAAAAGAAATTGTTTGCCGATCTGAAAGACATCGTCAAAATCACGACCTCCACCAAAACGCCGGATGCGACGCAGCTGAAGCGGATCAACGAAGTCAGCAAACGTTTGATGGATGACCATGGATATTGCCCGGTCTGCGCGAATGAATTGCTGAGATACGTGGGAAGTTTGCTGAACCGGTAAAAAGCGGAGCCGTCCTCGGACAGAGGGCGGTTTTTTTCGGTTCCGGATCTCCGTTTAGGAGCCCCTTCAAACATTCAGATCGGAGCCAGGGGAGGGGCAGGCGCTCCCGCAGGATTTTTCAGGGACAGGAAAGATTTGCAAAAAAATGATTCAAATCTAGTGGATTACGCGTCGATATAGTCTATAATATACAAAGTTAGCATTTTAAACTGAAAAATTTAGGACTAAAGAAGGAGATGCCTGATCCATGATCAATATATCCCCGAAACGGCAGCAGCAGCTGAATTACATCAAGTTGACCGAGCAGGATATGGAAATTCTGGCGCAACACCGTCCCGTATTCGAGAAAGTCGTCGAAGAGGTGGTGAACCGTTTTTACGCCCATATTGCGACGGAGCCGGAGCTGATGGAGATCATCGGCAGATTCACCACCATCGATAGATTAAAAGAAACGCAAAGGGAGTACTGGCTGTCGCTGGCCGAAGGCAGGATCGACGATGCGTATTTGGAGAGACGGGTCGCGATCGGCCTTGTGCATTCCCGCGTCGGGCTCGGCGTCGAATATTATCTCGGCAGTTATATGACTTATCTGGACATCGCGACGGATTTGCTCCGGCAAGCCGTGCCGGATCAATGGACCAAGGTCGTTTTTTCGCTCAGCAAAATGTTCAATCTCGACTCCCAGCTGGTGCTTGAAGCGTACGAGATGAAAGAAAAAGAGAAGCTGAAAGATTTGGCGGACGAAAAAGAGCATGTGCTGCAGGCGGTGACCGAAGTCGTGCAGCAGCTCACCGGCATGATTGCGGAGCTGAACGAAAGCGCCGGACAGATCGCGGTGACCGCGCAGGTAACGGCCGATTCCCAGGAGACGGCTCACGCGCTGATGGACGAGCTGCACGAGGACGTGCAGCAGATCGAAAGCATGGGCGCCTTGATCAAAGCGATCTCCGACCAGACGCATTTGCTGGGGCTCAATGCCGCGATCGAAGCCGCGCACGCCGGGGACATGGGCAGAGGTTTCGCGGTGGTCGCGGGCGAGGTGCGCAAGCTGGCGGCGCATTCGCGGGAAGCGCTCGAGCAGATCCAGGATAAGGTATCGGGCATTATGGAACGGCTGAGCCGCGTCCAGGCGGAAACGGAAAAAACGACGGTTCATGCCAGGGAACAGGCGAGCAGCTCGCAAGAACTGGCATCGTTTGTGAACGTGATCGAAAAGCTGACGCAGGATCTGGCGGAAATCCAGAAACGAAGCCAAAGCTGACCTGGAACGGATTGTTTAATCTTCCATTTTCCTGCAAAATAAATCGTATATTCGCTCCACCATTCTAGTATAATAGAGTATGGCATCATGAGGATGAGGCAGACGATACATTAAAAGCGTTTCGGCAATCCGTCGTTTGGGGTGATTGAATGGCTTCGATCCATGATGTGGCTAAGGAAGCAGGGGTATCGGTTGCAACCGTATCCAAAGTAATAAACCATTACCCGGATGTCAGCGAAAAAACGAGAAAAAAAGTGAAACATGCGATTGCGCGGCTTCGTTACCGTCCCAATGTCATTGCGAGAGGCCTCGTCACCGGCAGATCCTGGACCGTCGGGGTCCTCATTCACGTTCCTTTTACGAACCCGTACGTATCGATGCTGCTGGAAGGAATCAAAACGGCGCTGGAACATAGCGGGTATGATTTGATGCGTTTGTCCGCGCGGCTGAACGATCCGGACTATTCCTTCATCGACCATTGCCAAAGCCGGAATTTGGACGGGGTTGTCGTCTTCGGCGTGGAAAAGGACCACCGCAGCATCCAGGAACTGATTCAGTCCGGCATTCCGACGATGTTCGTGGACACGGACGCCACCGGTCTCCGGGCGGGCAATATTACGACGGACAACCGGAACGGCATCCGGATGGCGGTCAGGCATCTGTTCGAGCTGGGACATCGCCGGATCGCTTATTTGGCGGGCGTTTCCGGCCAGGACGTCAACGAATTGCGTTTGGCGGGATACCGGGAAGGGCTGGAGGTTTTTTCGCTTCCCTATCGGGCCGATTATGTCGCGGACGGCGACTATTCCTACGACAGCGGCATCCGCGGAATGAATATGCTGTTGGATCTGGCCCAGCCTCCGACGGCGGTCATCTGCACCTCCGACATGGCGGCCTTTGGGGCGATCCGGGCGGTCGAAGCGCGGGGGTTATCCGTTCCCGGCGATATTTCCGTCGTCGGTTTCGATAATATTTTCGAAGCGGAGCTGTTTAAACCCAGGCTGACGACCATCAACCAAAATATTCATGCCATCGGCGTCAAATCGATCGAAGCGCTGATCGCCATGATCAAACATCCCGGAGATCCGCCGCCGGTCTTGACGGAACCGTCCAGCTTGATCGTCCGCGAATCGACGGGGAAAGCGAAGGATGCATAATGCATGGAAGGAAGAACATGCCTCGAGGAGGGCTCGGGAGCATGTTCTTTTTTAATGCGAAATTTCCACATCCGGGCACCATTCATTATAATAGGGTACAACCGGAAAAACGGCTGCTGCAAGCAGCGGGAGGGCTGACTGATGAATCAAAAAAAAGTGCTGGTTGCAGACGACGAGGAAAGCATCCGCAGCGCTATCGTATATGCATTGAAACGAGAAGGGTTTGAGGTCGCAACGGCGGCGGATGGGGAGGAGGCCCTGCAAAAGGTCGCTTCGTTCCGCCCCGATCTGCTCGTCCTGGACGTCATGATGCCCAAACTGAACGGCTACGAGGTATGCAGGAGGCTGGAACATGAGAAAGGGCTTGGCATCCTATTGCTGACGGTGAAAAACGATATCGTCGACAAAGTGCTCGGACTCGAGCTTGGCGCCGACGATTTCATGAGCAAACCGTTCGATATCCGCGAGCTCGTCGCCCGCGCCAAATCGATCGTCCGCCGGCTGGACAAAGGAAGCGACGGGACGTCTTCGCCCGACTCGGAGGTTTACCGTCTCGAAGGCTTGAAGGTCGATACGGTCCGGCGAACGGCGGAGATGAACGGCGAACCGATGGATTTGACCCCGAAAGAATTCGACCTGCTGGCGCTTTTGGTGTCCCATGCCGGGCGTGTGTACACCCGCGAGGATTTGCTCGATCTCGTATGGGGAATGGCGTATTTCGGCGGTACGCGTACCGTGGACATCCATATTCAGCGCCTGCGCAAAAAGCTTGGGGACGCCCATTATTTGCTGCAAACGGTGTACGGGATCGGGTATAAGGCAATGGAGAAATAAGCGGAACGGGGGACGGACAAAAAAATAAGCAACCTCGCTTCCGGCGTAGACCGAAGCCAAGGTTGCTTATTGCCGTTTATTCCAGCAAGTCACGGATAGCCGCTTCGGCCCGCAGCATACGGATCATGACCGTGACGGCTTCCGCCCGCGTGACGTTATTGTTCGGAGCGAACCGGTCTTGGCCTTAAAACCAAACATCACACAAACTTGCGGTGCAGCTTTTTGCCGTCGTACGAAAACATCACCTTTTTATCTTCGATCACCGTCTCGAGATGCACCGTGCGTCCCCACAGCTGGTACACGTAGGGCATCGTCCGTTCCATGTATTTCAGGTCGAGTTCGGTGCCTTCGTATTCATGCCGGATGACCATTTCCCCGTTGCGCATGTAGTCCCCGTCGGACACGACCAGGTACGGGTTGCCGCCGTTGACCCTGGAGACGACGAGCTGGTCGCGGACGCGTTCCCAGGCTTTGTCGGTAATTTTCCATTCCGGGCCTTTTTTCTCGAATACGTATAAGTCCAAATCCTCGGTCAGTTCTTTCGTCAAATAGTTGCGGATAAAGGAAATATCGGAATCGAACTCGCGTACCTCGAATATTTTTTGGCGCCCCTGACCGGGCTTGCGTCCGGCAAGCTCCTGCTCTTCCCGGGTCGGGTGATCCCAGCGCCGCTCGATATCCTCGAAAATTTTCAGCCCCAAATAATACGGGTTCAGGCTGTTGCGCGACGGCTGCACGACGGAGGCATTCAGTTTGGCGAATTCGATCGTTTCCTCGCTCGTCAGGTCCAGCTCCCGGATGATGCGCTGATGCCAATACGAAGCCCAGCCTTCGTTCATGATTTTCGTTTCGATTTGCGGCCAAAAATACAGCATTTCCTCGCGCAGCATGCTCATGATGTCCCGCTGCCAGTCCTCCAGCACTTCGGAAAACTCCTGGATGAACCACATGATGTCTTTTTCCGGTTCGGGCGGGAAACGGCGCGGGCCGGGTTCGCCTTTTTCTTTGTTTCTGGGCTCATCCAGGCTCCACAGATCGTCGTATTCGCTGGTTTTCGGCTCGCGTTTGGCCGATTCCTTTTGTTCTTTGATTTTGTATTCCATGTATTGCTGCTTATCGAAATGCTGCGGTTTGATGAGCTGAGGATCGACATGCTCCTGGATGCTCAGGACGGCGTCGATGAAATTTTCAACGGCTTCGGTGCCGTAGTCCATTTCATAGCGGCTGATCCGTTCGGCCGTGGCCGACATGCTCTCCACCATGTTGCGGTTGGAAGCGGAGAAGCGGTAGTTGTTTTTGAAAAAATCGCAGTGGGCGAGGACGTGCGCGACGATCAGCTTGTTTTGGATCAGGGAATTGCCGTCGAGCAAAAACGCGTAGCAGGGGTTGGAGTTGATGACCAGCTCGTAAATTTTGCTGAGCCCGAAGTCGTATTGCATCTTCATTTTGTTGAAGGTTTTGCCGAAGCTCCAGTGCGAGAAACGGGTCGGCATGCCGTAGGCGCCGAAGGTATAAATAATGTCTGCCGGGCAGATTTCGTAACGCATCGGATAATAATCCAGGCCAAAACCGTCGGCAATTTCCATGATTTCGCGGATGGCATATTCGAGTTGTTTGATTTCATCGCTCATGAGTAAATAGCTCCTTCCCAGTGTCCAGAAGAACGCCGGTAAGCGCCGAACGGGTTAAAGTCATGATGTTACAGCTTTACGGGATGGATGCTGCGATTAGCGCCGGGGGCGGTTCTCCTTGAAAATCCTCCAGTACATTGTATGCAGCGGATGTGCGATTTAATAATGCAACGATGGACGATTGTCCTGGATATGAAATTTGATCTAACCATTCTCTAAGCGTTACGTAAGGGAACATTCCGACCCGGGGTTCCTCGGACGATTTATGTTATAATTCAGTTACTGATGGGTTCAGCAACCGGAATTTTGCGATCCGCTCTGAAGCGGATCTAAAACATGACAAAGTTTAGCCAGAGATGAATCGAATGGGTGAAATTTGGATCACTTTAAGCCATTTGTACGGATTGAATACGAAGGAGATTTGAGACTTATGTCGAATCCGGATGAGAAGAAGCTGCACACATATCAAGATTGGTTGACATGGGACGGGGCATGGGAACTAATTAACGGCAAGGCGTATAATCTGTCGGAGGCTCCGACAGCCCTCCACCAGTTTGTTGTAAGGGAGCTGCATTTCGCGCTGCGGACGCACTTGCAGAACCAGAGCTGTTATGTGTTTGTTGCTCCGTTCGACGTGTTCTTTAGTGAGAGCAATTCATATGATGTGCCTGATCATGTAACGCAGCCGGATTTGTCGGTGGTCTGCTCCAAGCATCAGATTTCCAAAAACGGTTGTCATGGCGCGCCGACGATGATTATCGAAGTGTTGTCGCCATCAACTGCACTGAAGGATTTCAATGAGAAATTCAATCTTTATCAGAGATACGGAGTCCAGGAATATTGGATCGTCGATCCCGGCAATCGCACGGTTCATGTCAATATGCTGCAGGATGGCTTATACCAGGTGCGAAACTTATATACAGAGCAGGATGACGTATGGTCGAACATCTTCAAGGATTTTCAGATATCGCTCAGCAAGTTGTTTAACTTGGAAGCCTAATATAGAGAGAGCCGATTCCAGCTGGAGTCGGCATTTTTTGTTCCGAAAATTGAAGCACGGTTCTGCCTGAAAAATCAGTACATTGTATGCAGCGGATGTGCGATTTAATCATGCGAGCCTGGGTTCGGCTTGGCTTCTATAAGCAGCTTCTTCCAAATCAACAGGGCAGCGACGGCCCAAACCACGATGGTCACGATCCCGCTTTCTCCGGCGACATAGGACCAGCCCGCGGATTTTACGAAAAACAACTGCTCCAGCCAGCTGCGCGACAAATTGATGATCATGTGAATGACGACGGCCGGCCATACGCTTTGGCTCCGCCAGCGAACCCAGCCCATGAAAACCGACAAAGGAAAAATCATGACCGAAAACAGCAAAATATTGATCCAGACGTTCCCGTCCTCGTTATAGCCGTTCAGATAAAAAGGATAATGGAAGCAGGTCCACACGGCTGCGGTGATCAGGATCGATTTTTTGATGCCGAATGCTTTGGTCAGTCGGGGCTGCAAATACCCGCGCCAGCCGATTTCCTCCCCGAAGGAAAAAATGAACATCATGATCAGCATGATCGGCGCCCAGGAGTTCCGCGTGATATACCCTACTATTGGGGAACGGTAAAATGGGCCGCGCCTTTGGCGAGAAATTCGGCGGAAGGCAGGTCCACGATGCCGAATGCCCAAGCGCCGAGAAAACCGACGGTAATCGGAACGATCGACAGCAGTGCAGCCGCGTACCATTTCAGCCCGCCGATTTTGGCGATGCCGAGCAGCTTCAAGGCTTCCTTTCGTCCGGGCAGGACGATGAGCAGCAACATGACGGTAATCAGGGGCGCGAGCTGGCTGATGGCAACCAAGGCCGTTATTTTCGATAAATTGGCAAGCAGCGTCAGTAACAGCACGAGGATGCTAAAGGCCGCACCGGAGAAAGCAAATGATTTGTTCATAGGAAATTCGTTCCTTTCTGGATGTGTTGGACCCATTGTAGAAGACGATTATCAAGAATTTATAAAGACGCTGGATTTGGATCGGAATTTTTTTCGAATCCCGTTCTCCGGCTTTTTAGAATTTGGAAAATTTTCAAATATGGTTTGGCTGCCTGCCGTACGCCCCGTGCTACAATAAAATTGAAAATGCTTCATTTTTATTTTTTTGAGGTTCATCCATTTCTTGAAATGAGGTGGCGCGTCTTGGACTGGAATGACCGTAAAACGAAAGCGGCAGGGGAAGTTCAGCAGCACACGACCGAAGAAAGGCATGAACATTTGTCCGCGCGGGAAGGCATGATCGAATCGGCCGTCGACGAATTCGCCAAAAACGGCGGGTTCAACGATTTGCCCGGCAAAGGAAAGCCGATCAAAATCGAAGAAGGGGACGTGCTGACGTCCATCCTGAAGAACGCCAATGTTCAGCCGCCCTGGATCGAGCTCCGGAAGGAAATCGCCGCGGATTTGAAGCGGGTCGCAGACCGGAAGCCGCCGGTGGCGGAGATGGAAGCCGAGCTTGAAGCCATCAATCAGAAGATCCGGAAATACAACCGGCTGGTCCCGAATTCCCTTTTGCAAAAAGGGCTCGTATCGGCCGCAAACGTTGAATCGGCTTGCGAGAAATGGGTTTAACCCGGCGTCCACGGCTGAACGATCTAGGAGGTAACATGTATTCCATTCAAGAAATCAGACAGCAGTTCCAAAAAGGCCGTAAGCTGAAATACGTTTTTTTCTGGGGTCATCAGCCCGCAGCGGACCGCAGCATCACCAAAAGCTGTTTCAGCCAGTGGTGGCCCTGCAGATTCACCGAGGACGGCGTCACGTACACCAGCGCCGAACATTATATGATGGCCGGGAAGGCGAGGCTTTTTGGGGACGAAGAGATGCTGGAGCATATTTTGGCGGCAAAACACCCGAAACAGGCAAAAGACTTGGGCCGGAAGGTGAGAGGTTTTGATCCGAAAGTATGGGATGAGGAAGGCTACCGCATCGTCGTACGCGGCAACCTGGCGAAATTTTCACAAAACGAGGAATTGGGGCGGTTTTTGCTTGGTACCGGAACGCGGGTGCTCGTTGAAGCCAGTCCCGTCGACCGCATCTGGGGAGTGGGGCTTGCAGCCGATGACGAGCGGATCGAAAATCCGCTGCTGTGGCAAGGAAACAACCTGCTCGGATTTGCTCTGATGGAGGTCCGGGACCGGTTGCGGGCCGATGCCGACGGAAAGGGACACGGGGCAATTCTATCATAGTTAATCGTAAACAAAAAAAAGACGTTGCCCGGCTGCAATGTGGTCATAGCCCCGTCAAGTAGACAATAAAAAAAGAGAAATTTTCATTAAGCGGCGACTTTTTCCCGAAATTCAATCGGGGAGAGGTCGCCGAGTTTGTTTTGGAAACGTTCCTTGTTGTAAAACGAAATGTACTCCGTAATTTGGACCCTTGCTTCCTCTAAATTTTGAGGCTTCTCCAGATACAACTTTTCGGTTTTAAGATGAGAAAAGAACGACTCGACACAAGCGTTGTCAAAGCAGTTCCCACGTCGGGAATGGCTCCCTGTGAGTCCTTTCTCTTCCAGCAGTCTGGCATAGCTTTGTGTCGTGTATTGAAAACCTTGGTCTGAATGGAGTAAGGCAGGTCCACACTGGAGTCTCTTCACGGTATCCGTGACCAGTTTTAAATCATTGCGCTCGGAGAGTTCCCAGGACACAATTTCGTTGTTGTACAAATCCATGACAACCGAGAGGTAGGCAAACTCATGTCCGATCCGGACATAGGTAATATCAGTCACGAGCTTCTTCTGAGCAGCCCCGGACGTGAAATCCCGATTTAAGACATTACGAAACAGCACGGACGGTTTTCGGCCAGCAAATGGACGTTTTTTGCGAATCACGGAACGAATATGAAGTTCTCTCATCAAGCGTCGAACTTTCTTGTGATTCACCACAAACCCTTCTTTAGCTAGAGCCGTGCGCATCCGTTTGTAGCCGAAATACGGACGAAGTCGATGAATGCTCAGGATATGTGCCTTTAGATCTGCATCTTGATCTGCCCGTTTCACTCTGAGGACAATATTCTTCTTCCATTTGTAGTAGCCTGCACGTGAAATTTCAGCGATTCTGCACAGCCAAGTCACGGGAGCCCACTTGCTTACTTCTCGAATGGACTGGCACCGGGCTTCGAAATCCAACTTCCCTCCCCGTGCAAATTCGGATTGAGCTTTTTTAGATATTCTACCTGCGCTTTCAAATACGCATTTTCTTCTTCTGCGCTACTAAAATGCTTCTTCGTCCAACGTCCTCGGTAATCCTTAAAGCTCTCTCCGTTTTGGCTTTTACGAACCCAAGTGATGATTTGGGTCTCACTCTTGATTCCGAATTTCTCCATGATTTGACTGTACGTCCAGCCTTCTTCGACTCGCAGACGGACGGCTTCTTTCTTTGTTTCTTCACTATATCGATTAAAGGTTTGCCCTTTCTTCGCTGGCATACAAAAATCCCCTCCGGTTTCCAGTGTTTGAGTTCATTGTAACATGATCTCTTTTTTCACTGTCTACCATGAGGGGATGATACCAATGACTGCATGCCGGCAGCGTCTTTTTATGATCCATCCGTCGTCTTAACCTTCAGTTCAGCGCGGCCTCCTGTTTGCGGAAAAACGTCCGCAGCGCCTGGTACACCTCGCCTTTTTCTTTGATGACATAATACATGAACTGATCCAGTTTAATATTGCGGTATGCCGACATCAGCGTGCTGCTGCGATTGTATTGGTTGACTTCGCCGTAACCGAACATGTTGCTGACTTTGAGCAGCTCCCCGATCAAGCGCACGCAGCGTTCGTTGTCCGAGGTCAGGTTGTCGCCGTCGGAAAAATGGAACGGATAAATGTTGTACTTGGACGGCGGGTAACGCCGGTCGATGATTTCAAGCGCTTTTTGGTACGCGGACGAGCAAATGGTGCCGCCGCTTTCCCCCCTCGTGAAAAAATCCTCCTCGGTAACTTCCTTCGCTTCCGTATGATGCGCCACAAACACGATGTCCACCTTTTCGTACTGCCGCCGCAAAAAACGGGTCATCCAGAAAAAGAAGCTGCGCGCGCAATATTTTTCGAACGAACCCATGCTGCCCGACGTGTCCATCATGGCGATGATGACGGCGCTGGAGTGGGGCACCACGACATCCTCCCATGTTTTGTACCGCAGGTCGTCCGGACTGATGTGGTGGATGCCCGGCGTGCCGGACGTGGCGTTGCGGCGCAAATTTTCGAGAATGGTCCGCTTTTTGTCGATGTTGGACTGCATGCCTTTTTTGCGGATGTCGTTGAAGGTGATCGATTCGGTCTCCACGTCCTGCTGCTCCTTCGGTTTCATGAACGGGAGTTCCATTTCCTCGAACAGCATATTTTCCAGGTCTTCCATGCTGACCTCGGCTTCCACGATATCGTATCCCGGCTGGTCTCCGGCTTTTTCGCCCTGTCCGGGCTTTTGCGCCGGATCCCGTCCCAGCACATCCCCTACCTGGCTGTCTCCGTCTCCTTGGCCGACATGCTTCTGCTTTTGGAAGTTATAAATAAAACGGTATTCGTCCAGACTCCGGATGGGCACCTTGATAATCTGTTTACCGTCCGACATGATAATGCTTTCTTCCGTAATGAGATCGGGCAGGTTCTGTTTAATCATTTCCTTCACTTTTTCCTGATGCCGGACTTGATCCTGGTATCCTTTGCGGTGCAGCGACCAGTCCTCCTTGGATACGACAAACAGCGAATGATCGTCAGATGGCATTGTTCAGCACCTCCCATATGCGCGTACTCGGTTAAACGAATAAGCCATTATTAATCAAGTATATTCACGCGCGGGGATGATATGTGATACGGACAAAAGCAAATTCGCAAGTTCAAGCCATTGCAAAAAAATCCGTATTCAGGATAATTCCCGAACTTTTCGACTCTTTATGACAAATATTTCAAAAATCTTGTAGTATAATGCAATTGTCCTATGATTTAGGACGGATCGTTGCATGTCTAGCATGACCAATTACATAGCTTTTGAGGGGGTGTGCTCCAGATCATTCACGTGGGCAAGCAGTCCCGTAGGATAAGAGAAGATCAAGGTAGATTGATGACGGAGACGGTTGTTGGACAAGTGAAAAATGTGATTGATAGGGAGTGTAATGGATGAAAAAAATCGCGCCATTATGTTTGGCAGGAGCTTTGTTGTTAGGTGCCGGTTGGTTCATGGGCGGCAATACGGCCGCAGCGGCTTCCTCGACGGGGAATATCGAAGTGTTGTTAAACGCCAAAAAAATTCAATTTCCGGATGCGAAACCGTATCAGGATGCGCAGGGGAGCGTCATGGTCCCGATCCGCTTCGTGTCCGAAGCTTTGGGAGCCGAGGTAGGCTGGCAAAAGGTGAACGGCCAAATGACCGTGTCGGTGAATAACGAAAAACATAACGTCCGGATGACGGTCGGGCAAAAGGTGGCCAAAGTGGACGGACAGGATAAATCCTACGGCACCAAAATCGAGCTGAAGCAAAACCGGACGTTCGTTCCGCTGCGGCTGGTGAGCGAGGGACTGGGGCAGCCGGTGGAGTGGGACAAGATCGGAAGATGGGTGTGGATTGGGGAGAAGAAGGCCCCGACGCTGGAGGAGTTAGGGTTGAAGCCGGTGAGTATAGAGCCGTATAGGAAGTGGTTTGAGAAAAATCAGTTTCTTCTGAAAAATTCGGAAGGTCAACCGTATAATAAAGCATTAATTTTTAAGATAAATAACCTTCCAACCACATTTGTTCGAGATATATACAGCGTTGAACTCTACACTGATCCAAATACAAAGCTGCAGTATCTTAAAATTAGGGCAAAAACCAAATCTGGAGCGGGTGATATATTTTATCTAACGAAAAAGAAAGATATACGTTACAGGAATCCAATTGATTCTCTAACCATCAATAACGGGGATGGTACCAAATACTGTTTTTACAAAATATGGTCTCGTTCTGACAAAACCCTTGATGGCATTGTAGATGATAAGCAACTGAGTATAAAGGATATTGAATATATAGGCTTTAGTTATGGCGCTCCAGATTATATTCCATTGATGATTAACCCATGGAGAGGTAATTAAAATCCATGGTACGAAGACTGAAGCGTTTCTTTACAATGTATTTGGCTGGGTTACTTCTTTTTCTCCAGATCCCTCTTGTTCCTTTTCAAGTAAATGAAGCATATGCAGCGACCGAAATTACTCCACTAGGATACCATAAGGAAAGTAATTATCGGTATTTCGTTGGCATGATGTATTACGAAATGTGGAAAAGAACAGATGGGACTTGGACAGATGGGGGGCGACAACCGAATAAAGGAATGCATGGTGAGGCGACCTTCACATATAAATTTCAATTCCCTAATCGGAAGATAAAAAACGTTGAGGCTCGGATTTATAGATATCCTGGTGATCCGGCAGTTTATTTTGAAGACTCTAGATCAGATTCATATACAGAATACCAAAGTGCAATAAGCACAGGTACTACAGATGCAGATATTAAACCATTCAGCAAACAAGGAGTGGGAACAGACACGACAACTATCCCAATCACAGTTAATATACTCCTTAATGCTGCAAAACCCAAAGACGTCAAAAGCGAACAGTGCCCAACCTGTGCTCCCGAAGTTGAAGCATACCGGATTTTTGTCCCCATGCTCTTCAAAATCGAACTCGCCTCCCAACTCAACGTTAAATACTTCACGACCGACGCGAAGCCGCTAAACGTTTTTACGCCGCGGATCAATGAAGAGATGGTCGTAGGGAAGGATTATTCCTTCACGCCGCCAACGCATCCGGATTACGAATACGTTGGATTTAAAAAATCAACGACTGACGCTTCGCCAGGCGGCAATATCACGCCGGGGAATCCGTATTCCTTTACTTACGACGGCTCCTTTGAAAAGTACACGCTGTTTATGTATTACAAAAAGAAGGACGGAACCGACAACGGCTGCCCTCCCGGCCAAACCTGCGAACCGCCGCCGCCGGGACCAACCTGCACGACTCCTGCTCCCGCCCAGACGGTGAACGGGAAAACGATGGACCCGAACGTGTCCGCGGTCATTAAAGCCGACAGCAGGGGTAGCGAGAAGTTCGACGTGCTGCAGGGGATTCCGACCTCCGAGAGCTTGTACGGGAACGTGAAAGCGAAGGAGTATTTATACCAAAATGCCTTCACCCAGATGAAAGGCGTCTGCACGTTTGAGGTCAAGGTGAAAAAAACGTACATCCTGGAATGGGACCCGGGCAAAACAGTGCCGAACCCCGACGGGAAAGGCACCCATGAAGAACCCGACCCGCAGCGCGAAACCGAAGACAGGGAGTACACCTACACGATTCAGCGCCCGTATTCTTTTTGGAAAATCGACAATCTCGAAGTTTATGATATCGATCGGGCCACGCTGACCAACTATGCCTGGGATACGGTGACCATTCAGCCGGCCGGCTATCATCCGCCGGAATATGCTGCAACCCGGGACGGGAACTACTTCCCGCCGGACCCGCCCGGGACGCTGACCGCTCCCTCGGAAACGAAGTCGGGAGGCAAAACGAAACCTAGCGTGCCGAACGAGCAGGGTGCTTTTCAAGGCATGGCGGAGCAGGCGGTGAAGAAGGTAGAGGTCCGGAACGATTCATTGGTGTTCAAAGGCCAGACGATCATGAGCGGCGCGCGCACCCAGGAAAACGGTCCGACACCTAGCCGGATTCCGGAGCCGACGATGATTAACGACAACGTTTTGTACAGTCCGGGACATGTGATCAGCAAAACGAAAACGAACAAAAACAGCCAGCCCAGCACGGGCGAAATCTTTTACAACCTGATGGACGGCAGCATCAACGGGGGTTCGAACCGCTCCTTCCCGATCTTAGGCATCAACCCGGTGACGGTGCATACGCCGGTCGTCATTTACGCTTCCACGACGGATGATCGGGCGCATAACCAAAAAACGAATCCGGCCGCCGGCCGCAACGCGACCATTTTGGACCGGCCGTTTACGATTTACATGCCGACCGGCGGGCAGCACCGCAACATTCCGGGATACGGCAACCGGGACTACGCCAAATACATCCGGGACAAGCAGGTCAAGTTTCCGTTTGATGTGTATACCGCCGATCAAAGCCGGTTTATTCCGAAAAACACCTGGGTTTCGATTCCGGTCATGCAAACGGCGGAGACGTTTTTTTTGCCGGTGTGGGTGGACGAAGGCTTTTACGACATCCAGTTTCGCACCATCGCGGAAAACGCTCCTCCGGACTATACCGCCGAATCGCACGCCAACCTGAATTTGGCCCATCATGCGGCCACGGACGTCATCCCGGTGGACGTGATCGGCAGGCTGTATGATTTCCATGTGACCGATATCGCCGATTATAACTGGGAAAAGGTGTTCCGCACCCAATCCGGCAGCGCGAATCCAACCGGGGTGTCCTACTGGGTCGGCCAAAACCTGATCGACGGGGAGCCGCGCGGCAATAAAGCGGTGTATACGCTGCCGATAAGGCCGGGAAGCCATCCGCTGCAAGGTTACAAAAACGTATCGGTCAAAACCGGCTACCATTTCAAATTCGATTTCAAAACGAAAGGCAACATGTTCGGGCCGCTCGACGGCATCCGGATCACGCCCAGCTTTTATTTCGTCCGGAAGGACGGCAAAGCCGTCAACGCCAAAGGCGACACCCGCATTCCGGTAGACCTTTATTACAACACCAGCAAAAACAACTTCGTCAAAATCGGCTCGGCGCAGGACCAGGTCAAGCGCTACGTCATCCTGAACGACCGCCTGCGGAACGTACCGGCCACGGAGCTCCGCGATACCGCCGGCTACAAATACGGGCATTACGGACAAGCCGGCAGCATGGGCAAAAACGAATATATCCAAACCTATATCCAGTCCTTTACGAAGCAAAAAACGCCCGTCGGCAGCTACAGCCTGCTCATTTTGCCTGAACAGCTCCGGACGTTCCTCAGGCTGCAAGGAAGCATCCCGGCGTCCGTCGATCCGGACCGCGCCCATGTTTCCGTGCAAAAATGGTATGGGGAGTACTCCCTGCCGGCCGAACTGTTCGTGGTGGAAGCGGGATTGAACGTGGCCGAATACGGGCGCACGCACGGCGGGCTGGACAGCAAGTCTCCTATTTTTCTCAAAAACGGGTATATCATCGTGAATTTCAACATCGAATCGATCCAGCAGGGGAACTTGAAAAATCCCCATCTGCAATACATTCATGCCCCGCTGATGAACCAGTGGCAGCTTGAAGGTTATAACCGGAGCATCCAGGATGCTTACGGCCATCGCTTTGCGCTGAAAGACGGCGATATTCTCTTTTACCATGCGGACAAATCGAGCCGGGACGACTTCAGCTCCCAGGTTCCGCATTAAACAGGCAAGGAAACGGAGGCAAATCCGAAGGTTTTATGGCAACGTCTACGGGTTTGCCCCGGCCTCCGGCCTAAACTTTGGGCTTTCGCGTGACCGGCCCTAACCTCGCAACGTTTGCGTTGTTTTAGGAGTAAGGGAGAGTTTGATCCAAAGGAGGAGGACCGCTTGAATCATGAAATCATCGTTGAAGCCACGCTGGAGTTGAAGGACGTGCAGGAGGTAAACCTCTTTTTTACGAGGACGTCCAGGTTGATGCTGGCTGTCGTGTTTTTTCTGATGGTCATCGGGATTGTCCTTTTGGTCGACGAGAACCGGACCGGCATGGAGTTTATGATCGCGTTCCTGCTGGATGTTTTGCTCAGCGTCATTTTATGGTTCGCGTACGGGTGGAGCATTCGCCGGAAATCCGTAAAGGCGTTTTTCAGCGACCGGTTGATGCGGCAGCGCCATACGTTCGCGTTTTCGGAGTCGGGCTTTCGATACGCATCCGAATCGGAATCGGCCAAGGTCCGCTGGAGCGATATTTATGAGGTGCGCGAATCCCGGAATTTGTTTTTGATTCTGCTGTCGACGAGCCGGACGTTCATCGTGCCGAAGGATGGTTTTGCGACGGAACAGGATCGGGTCCAGTTCAGGGGAATCGTGGAATCGAACGTCAAAACCAGCCGGTTTCATTGGCGGAGGGAAGCGACAAACAGCAAAAGTTAAAGCGTTTAAATTCACGCCGTCTCATGCCGTCGTTTTTTGCTTGGAAAAGCAAAAGTTAAAGCGTTTAAATTCAAGCCGTATCATGCCGTCGTTTTTTTCTTGGAAAATAATGGTGTACAGCCTCCCGAAAGAAGCATACGATTTTTAGCCGGCGGTTTGCCTGTTCCATCGGGGGGCTCATAAGTACGTCATGTACGGAAAAAGAGGTGCGAAAAAGAAGCGGGTCCCGGAAGCCCTTAAAATGAAATTTGCAATGCCGCCTTTCGCCAAAGCAAGAGCGTACCCGGCAGGAAATGACTGTAAATACAACTGAATTTTCAGCATAAGTTGTACGTACCATTTTTTCGCGCGAGTTGGTATAATATCCATTAACGATGAGAAAATGACCATCCTTGCCGCTTCACACGCCCGGTAAAAGAAAGGTGGTTGTCCATTGAGAAAAAAACGGAATCGTCTGTTGACTCAATTTCTTGCCTCTTATCTTCTCGTTCTTTTATTCCCTGTCTCCATCATCCTCGTTTATTATTATCCGCATTCAACCGAAGTCGTGAAGCAGCAGGATACGGATTGGAATACCCATATTACGGAACAATTGATGACTTCGATGGATACCTTGATGCGATACGTTTACCGCTTGCCTTCCGAACTCGTGCAAAACCGCGAAATCAAAATGTACGACAACAGCGACTACGGCCGGGTCCTGATTGCGAATGAAATGCGCAAATACAACGCCACGGACGGTTTGATCGACAATACCTTGCTGTACATCGAAAGCAGCGGTTATTTGTTCGCTAAAACAGGAAGCGCTTACAAGGAAGAGGATTTCGATAAGCCGGGCATCGGCTATTATTACGAAACCTGGCCGCGCCGGGAAATGTTCGAGACGCTGCGGCATTTGAAAGCGCCGATGGTCCGTCCGGTCGAGGACGTCATCATCCCGGGCAGCAATCGCGTCCGCATGTTGACTTTTGCTTTCCCTTTGCCGGTCGGCGGATACGATCCGCCGGGCGCGGTGCTGATCATGGTCCGCGAAGACACGGTGATACGTATGATTCAATCCCTTTCCGAGAAGTATACGGGCCGATTCTTTATCTTTGACGAGCAGGGCCGCCAGCTGCTGGCTTCGGAGAAAACGGATAACGCCGCATCGGATGGGGTTCGCCGCCTCATGCCGGAACTGAAGGAGGGTTCGGAAGGAGCCGGCATTTACCGGGTGAACGGCAAATCTTACATCGTATCGCACACGTTGTCGGGAACCAACGGCTGGCATTATGTAAGCATGCTGCCGGTTACCGATACGCTGCACGGCATTCGGACGATTCAGCGCAACACGGTGCTTTTGATCGGGCTCATGCTGCTCCTCGAATGGCTGGTGATTTATATTTCGATCCGCAAAAATTACCATCCGATCAAAAGGCTCGTCGATCTGGCGGTACATATTTTCGAGCCTGCCGACCGCAAGCCGCTCGGCGAAATCGAAACGATCCGCTATGCGCTTGGCGAGCTTGCATCGGCGAATCATACGCTGGATGCGAAAGTGAAGCAGACGATTCCGATCATCCGGGAAAATCTGCTGTTCGAGCTCGTCAGCGGCCGGGCGTCCGATTGGAAGACGTTTTGCCTCGAAGCGGAGGCTTACGGCATCGCCTTTCCGCATCCGGCCATGGCCGTTGCGGTATTGTCCATTGAAGCAGGCGGTGGAGCAGAAGGATCGGATGCCGGCGGGCAGGCGTTCGCGGGGGCGGCGAACCTGCTCCGGCAGATCGAAAAGCGGCCAAAGGAGGGACTTCAATGCTATTTTTTCAAAAGCATTTACAATCAGGAAATGATCTTTATCGGTTCCTTTGCGCCTGATTTTGCGATCAAAGCATATCTTGATGACGTGCGGAAAGAGCTGGAGGCCGAAACCGGGGGCCGCGTGTTTATCGGGGCCGGCATACCGGGCAAGCTCGAATCGGTCGAAGCGGTTCACGTATCGTATTTGCAGGCGGTGCGCGCATCCGAGCAATTGCGCTTCCGCCGCGAACGCCAGGTGCTTTTTTTCGGCGAGATGGAAGCCCCGAAGGCAGGAACGGTATCTTACTTCGCCGAACTGCTGCAATCGTTGGAGCTGTCGATATTAAAAAACGACGCCGCTTCGGTTCAATCCATCGTGGAGCGGTTGGTGGCCGGCATGGGCAGCGAAGGGGCGCCGCCGCATGTCGTGCGGAGCGTCTATTTGAATACGGTCAGCGTCATCCTGAACGGCTTGCACCGGTTCAGCCATGATGATGCCAACCTGCTCCGGCTGACGGATGCGGCATTTCGGCACCGTTATACGTTCGAACAAATGGCGGGCATCGTCAGGGAGAGCTGCGGCAAGCTGTGCGACATGATCCAAAGCACGCTGCCGTCCTCCCGCAAAGTTTCGCGGGACGAAATCGTCTGCTTTATCGAGCGAAAGGGGATGGAGCCCGATTTTTCGCTGCAGCTGATCGCCGACTATTTTCAGATGTCGCCTTCGAATTTCAGCCATTATTTCAAAAAGACTTTCGGTCAGAACTTCAAGGAATATATCGACTTGCAGCGCATTCAGCAATCGGTGCGGCTGCTGCGCGAGACGAATCAGACGCTGGATGAAATATCGCGCAAGACGGGATTTTCCAATACGTCGAGTTTCATACGTTCATTCAAAAAAATCGTGGGTACGACGCCGGGACAATACCGGGAAACGCATAAGGCGGTGTGAAGGGGCATCCATACGGCGGCTACAGGAAACATTGAAGGTCGATTCGGGGCAATAAGCCAGCCCCTGAACTCGGCCTTTTTGCGTCCTTTCCGGGATGAAGGGCAAGCGGGCGCGGCGGCTTCAAGCGCGGGTCGTCCTTCCCTTGCCGGTGCCGTTTTTTGAACATATTCAAAAATTGAATCGGCGGCAAAATGCCGCTCCCGCAAGGTTTGACGGCTGCCGGTTCTCAAGCTTTTCAATAAATGCGCATGGCTTGAAAACTGTTCGTTTACGGCCGTCCGCGCCGGCGATTAAAGTGGTGGCAAGGGACGGACGCGTCCTTGGCGGACATCCCATCCGGATGAGATGAACATCTTCGAATTCTTTTATGAGGGGGCAAAATGATGCGATTTGGCATGCGAAAAAAAGTAATCGGTTTCACGTCGGTTCTCTTGGCAACGTCCGTCGTCATGACGGCCTGCAGCGGTTCGGGGGGAGGCGGCAATGCCGAGGATGGTGCATCGACCGATCCTGCGGGCAGCGGCAAGAAGGTAAAGCTGACGGCCATCATGACGAAACATCCGTTGACGAAGCCGCTGGCGGAGATGGAGTGGCTGCAGAAGGTCGAAGACAAGGCCGGCGTCGAGATCGAATGGCAGGAAATTACGGCCGATTGGGGCCAGAAAAAAGGAACGATGCTGGCCAGCGGCGACGTGCCGGATTTGTTCGTCGGGCCGAACGTGATCACGGACGCCGATTTTGCCCAGTTCCAGGGATTGTTCCAGGACTTGTCCGGCATGCTGGATCAGGCGCCCAACGTTCAAAAAATGTTCGAGGAGAAACCGGACACGAAACGGATCGCAACGCAACCGGACGGCAAAATTTACGGTCTGCCGAAATACCAGCGGTTCTGGCCAAGCTCCGCGTCGCGCCTTTACATCAATCAGAAGTGGCTCGACAATCTCGGGTTGAAAGTCCCGAACACATGGGATGAGCTGTACGACGTGCTCGTCGCCTTCAAGGAGAAGGACGCCAACGGCAACGGCGATCCGAACGACGAAATCCCGATGGACTGGCCGGGCGGCATCGGCGGGTATTTTAACGCGGCCTATTTACTCGGCGGCACCGGCATGACGTTGACCGACGGCAGCCCGGAAGGATATTTCGTCGAAGACGGACAGGTGAAAAACTACCTGATCGACGAACGCTACAAATCGCTGGTCATGTTCCTGAACAAGCTTTACAAGGCAGGCCTCATCAATCCGGAAGTGTTTACGCACGATTATACGAAATACCAATCGGTCGCCCGCGGCGAGGGGGAGACGGCGAAGGTCGGCTTTACGCTTGGTTGGGTCGCGTCTGACCGGTTCGGCGAAAAGCTGGCGCCGCAATATACGTCGATGACGCCGCCCAAGGCGACGCCGGACAGCGGAATCTCGTGGAGCTACGACTACAACTCCTTGAACTACGGCAACAACCATATCGTCATGTCGGCCACGTCGAAACACAAGGAAGCGGCCATGCGCTTCATCAACGAATTGTATGCGCCGGAGGTCGGGATGCAGGTGCTCTTCGGGTCGATCGGTCCGAATATCAAGGATAACGGGGACGGCTCTTACGCCGTGCTGCCGCCGGCCGATCCGAACATGGACCCCGGCACGTGGAAATGGACGTCGACCATGGCGGACCACGGCGCTTTTTATATTCCCGACTCGCTCAAGCTGACGCTGGGCAAGGACATGCAGGAGGTCATCGGACAGTCCAAGCCGATTGAAGCGATCCAAATCGACGTCGACAACGACGTATTGCCAGGCATGTTCATGAAATATTCGACCGCGGACAACAGCACGATGGCGCTGAACAATACGAACGTTATGAATTTGGCGAATACGAGCTTTGCGAAATGGGTGACGAAAGGCGGCGTCGAAGCCGAGTGGGATGCCTACGTGAAGGAAACCGAGAAGGCCGGACTGAAGCAAAACCTGGAGATTATGCAGAAGTACTACGACGAGTACAAGCAAAATAAATAACGTTCGACCGGGGAATGCCGCCGTGCGAGGTGCGGCGGTCCCCGCAAGAAGAAAGGGGATGCTCCGATGCGCAACCGGGGAGGACTGCAGACGCTCAAACGCGATTATCAGCTGTGGATCATGATTTTGCCCGCCATCGCCGTCATTTTTATTTTCAACTACATTCCGATGTACGGCATTCAGCTGGCGTTTCGCGATTACGATTTTTCGAAAGGGCTTACCGGCGGCGAATGGCGGGGGCTGCACTACTTCAAGCAGTTTATCGACAGCTATCTGTTCGTGGATTTGATGCGGAATACGTTTTTGATCAGCCTGGCGACGATCGTGATCGGGTTTCCCGCCCCGATTATCCTGGCGCTCACGTTGAACCAAATCCGGCGCAAGCGGATGAAAAACGTGATGCAGACGGTCGTTTACCTGCCTCATTTTATTTCGATCATCGTTCTGGTCGGCATGATGAACGTGCTGCTGTCGCCGGAAACCGGCGTCGTCGGCCATATGATGAAGGCGATGGGGCTTGGACATATCAACCTGATCGCCTCGACGAATACGTTTATCCCTGTGTACGTGTTGTCCGATATCTGGCAGCATTGCGGCTGGAACAGCATCATCTATTTGGCGGCTTTGTCCACCGTCGATCCGCAGCTGTACGACTCGGCCAAAATGGACGGCGCCAGCCGGTGGCAGATGATCCGTTACGTGGATTTGCCGGCGCTGGTCCCGACGATCGTCATCTTGTTCATTCTCAGCATGGGCAGCATTTTGGGCACCGGGTTCGAGAAGACGTTTTTGATGCAAAATTCGCTCAACCTGCCCGTTTCCGAAGTGATTTCCACCTACGTGTACAAAATCGGGATCATTTCCAACCAGTTCAGCTACGCTTCGGCCATCGGCCTGTTTAATACCGTCATTAATTTTATCTTTTTGTTCGGCGTCAACGCCATTTCGAAAAAAGTGTCCAATACGAGCTTGTACTAATGACACGGATTCGCCTAAAAGGGAGGAATATCCATGATGGCGCTTAAAAGCATGGACGGCAAGGAGCTTCTTTTCAGGATGGCCCTCTTCGTGGTATGCGCGCTTATTTTTCTGGTCATCGCTTATCCGCTTTATTTCATCGTGATTGCGTCGTTCAGCGATTCCACGCTGGTGGCGACCGGCAAAGTGCTGCTGTTTCCGAAAGGGCTAAGCTTGTTCGGGTACAAGGAAATTTTTCAGGACAGCCGCATCTGGACCGGATACCGAAACACCGTTTTTTACACGCTGTTCGGCACGCTCGTCAATATGGCGTTTACGATGCCGGCCGCTTACGTCTTGTCGCGGAGGGAATTCAAGGCAAGGCGGGTGATCATGTTTTTGTTCGTCGTGACGATGTTTTTTAACGGCGGGCTGATCCCGACCTATTTGCTCATGAAGGATCTGCATATCACGAATACGATTTGGGTGTTCATTGTGCCGTTTTGCGTCAACGTTTTTTATTTGATCATCGCCAGGACGTTTTTTGAAAGCTCGCTGCCGCCGGAGCTGTACGAAGCCGCGATGATGGACGGCTGCTCGCATTTCAAATATTTCTTCAAGGTGGCGCTGCCGCTCTCGAAAGCGATGATTTCCGTCATTGCGCTGTATTATTTGGTCGGGCATTGGAACGATTTTTTTACCGCGCTCGTCTACATCCGGGACAACAACCTGCAGCCGCTGCAAATCGTCCTGAGGGACATTTTGCTGTCCAACCAGGCGTTCCAAAACGGGGCGGGCACGGGCGGGGCCGCCGGCGGTTATGCGCAGCGTTACGCGGACCAGATCAAATACGGCGTCATTATCGTGTCGTCGCTGCCGATCCTCGTGTTATACCCGTTCCTGCAAAAATATTTCGAAAAAGGCGTCATGATCGGTTCGGTCAAAGGGTAAGGCGAAAAAAAAGTTGCCCGTTCTCCGTTTGTGTTCACGGAGGGGCAACTTTTTTTCGTTACATGTGTTTGCCGGAGGTATGCATCGATAGCGGCATGTGCTGCTTACGTTCCGACAGGTAAACGGCCAGGGCGATCACAAACGCGAACCCGACCATGACCGCGCCGACCCAAGGCAAGGCAGTCAATCCCATATGATTGATGACCAATCCGCCGCAAAAAGCGCCAAACGCGTTGCCCAGATTGCCCGCCGAGTGGTTGGAGGTGGAGGCTAACGCCGGGGCCTCCTGCGCCAGGTTCATGATTTTGACCTGAATGCCCGGCATGACGGCAAACGCGGCGGCTCCCCACAGGAAAATGGTGATGACGGCGCCGACCGGACTGTGGACCGTAAACGTGAAGATGGTCAGCAGCACGCACAGGCTGAAGAAAATTCCGAATACCGCCGGCATCAGCTTCCAGTCCGCCAGCTTTCCGCCGACGATGTTCCCGACGGTCACGCCGATGCCGAACAGGACGAGAATCCAGGTCACGCTGCGCTCATGATACCCGGTAACCTGCTCCAGCAAAGGGGCGATGTACGTGAACACCGCAAACAGGCTGGAGTTGCCGACCGCGCAGGCCAGCAGCATGACGAGCAGCTTCGGCTGGGCGAGGGCTTTGAACTGCTTGGTCAGGCTGGCTGCCTGATCCTGGCGAATGCGCGGGATAAAAGCGACGATGCCGATCAGCGCGACCACGCCCATCAGCGCAATGGCGGCAAACGAAGCCCGCCATCCCAAATGCTGGCCGATAAAGGTTCCGACAGGTACCCCGATAATGTTCGCGATGGTGAGTCCCGCCATCATGATCGAGACGGCGCCGGCCCGTTTATGCGGTTTAACGAGATTGGCCGCAATGACGGCACCGACCCCGAAAAACGTGCCGTGGCAAAGCGCGCTGATCATCCGTGCTCCCATAAGCACGCCATAATTCGGGGCGATGACCGCGATGCCGTTGCCAAGGATAAATACCAGCATCAGCAGGCACAGCAGCAGCTTTTGCGGCAGCCGGTGGGTAAGGATCGTCATAATCGGCGCCCCGATGGCGACGCCGAGGGCATAGCTGGTGATCAGCTGTCCGGCGGTGGAGATGCTGACGTTCAAATCTTCGGCAACGTTCGGCAGGATGCCCATGATGACGAACTCGGTCATGCCGATCGCGAAGGCGCCCACCGTCAGGGACAGGATCGAAACCGGAAACGGCTCTTTCGTTTTTTCGGGTTTCGTTTTGGATGGATTCATGCTGTATAAACAACCTTTCTGTAGGATTCTATCCATGAAAATACTAACTGTAATTATTCTATTTTTCATGAAAATTTTCAAGAACTAGTTTGTGTAAAAAGGATTGACAGCTTTAGGCAAACCTTTTAAAGTTCAATTAATAACACCACTGGAGAAATTAATTAAGGTAAGGAGCAGTCCGTCCATGCAAAAGCATGACCAGGATTTTATCAAAAGAAAAAACAGGACGACCGTATTCGAAATCATCAAAAACCATTCGCCCTTGTCGCGGGCGGAGATCGCCCGATTGACGGGCATGAGCCCGACAACGGTCAGCCGGATCGTCGCCGAACTGGACCACCTCGATTTCATGCACGAAATCGAGCAGGAGACGACGAGCGTCGGCCGCAAAGCGATTTTGCTGAAGGTCAATCCGAAGTCGGTGTTATCGGTCGGCGTGGAAATCGACAAAACGGCCATCCGGATCGGCGCCGTCGATTTGGACGGGAGCGTGATCGGGGGCAAAAGCATCGCCAGAAACGCAGAGGAGAGCTCCGAAGCGACGCTGGGCAGCATTGCGGCAGGGATCAACGCCTTGATCGACGATGAGCGTCTGGACCGCCGGAGAATCGTCGGCATCGGCGTAGGGCTGCCGGGGATCATCGATCATGCCGGAGGAAAGGCCGTGCTGTCGGCCCAGCTGGGCTGGAAGCAGGCCGATATCGCCGGGCTGCTGAAGGAGCGCACCGGACTTGCGGCGGCGGTGGACAACGAACTGAAGGTCAAGTCGCTCGCGGAGCATATGTATGGGGCGGCCAAAGGATCGAAGCGGTCGGTGTTGATCGGTTTCGGCAGCGGCGTCGGTTCCTCGCTGATCATCGACGGGGACATTTACCGGGGCGAGTCCAACAGCGCGGGAGAGGTCGGCCATACCGTCGTCGACCCGGGCGGCCTGCGATGCGATTGCGGCAAAAAAGGATGTTTGCAGACTTATATCGCCGAAGCCGCGCTCATCGAACAGGCGTCCCGAGTCAAGCCGGTCGCATCCTTGGATGAGCTGTTTCAGGCAAGGCGGGACGGAGAGAGGTGGGCCGCGGACATTGTGGACCGGGCGATGGCTTTTATCGCGGTCACGATCGGCAACGTCGCCTGCATGTACAATCCGGATACGGTCATCCTCACCGGCAAGCTTGTCGAGCGTTATCCGGAAGTCAGGGCGTTCATCGCCGAAAAATGCATGAGCGAATACGTATGGGAGCCGCTGCGCGGCACGTTCCGCATCGCCTATTCCGCTTTCGAACAGGACGGCGTCATCATCGGATCGGGCCTGCTTGCGCAAGGCCGTTTCCTGGACATCGCCAGCCAAATCGAGCAGATGGAGCAAAACTAGGAACAATCCAATCCAAAAACGGAGGAACCAACATGTACTTCAAACCATTAGTGGAAGAATACCGCGCCGGCGTGCTCGAAAACGTTCATCTGGGCGTCTTGTGCGGCGTCAATGACAAAGGGGAGGTCGTTCACGAGATCGGCAGCGCCGAGCACGTCACTTACTTGCGCTCCGCGGCGAAGCCGTTCCAGGCCATTCCCGTCATGAAACGGAACATCGCGGAAAAATACGGCCTGACCGCCGCCGAGGCGGCGATGTTCGCCGCGTCCCACCGGGGCGAAGCTTATCATATCGAAGCTTTGGAGTCGATCATGCGCAAAATCGGATTGGCCGAGGAACAACTGCTGACCTGCCCTACGTATCCGCTGAACGACGAGCCGAAGTTCGCCTGCATGCGCGAGGGAAAGGCGCCAAGAAGGATCTACCACAATTGCTCCGGCAAACATTTCGGCATCATTGCCGCGGCGCGGGAGTCGGGATACGACACCGAAACGTACTGGCAGCCGTCCCATCCGATTCAGCAGGAAATTTTGCAGACGCTCGCGGATATGGCGGAATACCCGGCCGATCGGATCGAGGTCGGCGTCGACGGCTGCGGGTTCCCGATTTTTGCGCTGCCGCTGAAGCATATCGCCAAAGCGTATCTTAAGCTGGCCTGCCCGGACCTGATCCCGGATGCAGCCACCCGCGAGGCCGTTAAACGGATGACGGCGTATATGCACGATGCGCCGGACAGCATCGCCAGCCACAATTTCATCTGTTCCGAGCTGCTGCGCGATCCGAATATCGTCGCCAAAGGCGGAGCCAAGGGCGTCTACTGTTTTTCGCTGATCCGGGAACGCATGGCCTTTGCGCTGAAAGTCATCGACGGTTCGGAAACGCCGTGGCCGATCATCGTCGCATCCATTTTGGAGCAAATCGGCTACGGCAACCGGGAGACGATCGACAGATTGTACGCGGTGGTGCCGAAAGAAATCAAAAACGACAATCACGTCCTCGTCGGCGAGCGGAAAGCTTCTTTTGCATTCTAAAATCGATCGGTCACGGGTCGGTAAGAAGGGGTTGAAAATCATGGATTGGTATCAGGAAGCGTCCGGCCGGAAAGCGGCGATCCTGCACGATTTGCAAGGGCTGCTGGCGATTCCGAGCGTCTACGACGCCGAAACGGCGGCTCCCGGGCAGCCGATGGGCAGGGGAATCGGGGAGGCGCTCCGGTTTATGCTGGACCTGTGCGCTGCCGAGGGCTTCCGCGTGAGGAACCTGGACGGATATGTCGGCTACGCCGAATATGGCCCGGAGGATGCCGAGCATTACATCGCGGTGTTGAGCCATCTCGACGTCGTGCCCGTGTCCGGCGAATGGACGACGCCTCCTTTCGAGCCCGACGTGCGCGACTGCAAAATTTTTGCGCGCGGGGCGATCGACGATAAAGGGCCGGCGATGGCTTCTTTTTATGCGCTAAAAATCGTCAAGGATCTCGGCTTGCCGCTCAGGAACCGGATCCGTCTCATTTTCGGCACGGACGAGGAAAAAACGCACCGATGCATGGAGAAATACAAGGAGCTGGAGCCGATGCCCGCATTCGGTTTTACGCCGGACGCCGATTTTCCGATCGTCAGCGCCGAAAAAGGGCAGATCAATACCCGATTCCTGTTCCCGCAGGAGCCGGAAACGCCGGATGCGAAGGGGGAGTACGAGCTGCTTTCGTTCCGGTCCGGCGTCGTCGCCAACATGGTTCCGGAAGCGGCCGAGGCGGTCGTTGCGGGTGAAGAGGGAGCCCTCCAAGCCTTGGGGCAGGCGTATCGGGCATATTGCAACGATCACGGGTATAAAGGCGGAGTCGAAACCGGGGAGCAGGCCATCAGGCTGCATATGGCGGGAAAAGCCGCGCATGGGATGGAGCCCGAGTTAGGGATGAATGCGGGGCTTGCGCTGATTCATTTCCTGAAAAACTATTCATGGGGCGAAAGCGCAGGACATTACCTGCATACCGTCGATACGCTTTTATTCGACGATGTGCACGGGCGCGCCCTGGGCATTGCGATGGAGGATGAACTCAGCGGGAAACTGACCGTCAACAGCGGCATTTTGCAGTTTGATCCGAGGGGAGAAACGTTTTTTCATATCAATTTGCGTTTTCCGGTCTGCGGCAGCTATGAGGAGATTTTGAAGCGCATATCGGTGAAGCTGGAGGAGCACCGCCTGGCCATGGAGCCCCCAAGCTTGAAAAAGCCGCACCATGTGCCGGGGGACCATCCGATGATCCAGGCCATGCAGGCGGTTTACGAGGCCGAAACCGGCCAGCGGGCGAACCTGCTGTCGACGGGCGGCGGCACCTATGCGGCCCATTTCCCGATGGGCGTCGCGTTCGGTCCGCTGTTTCCGGGGATGGAATCCACGGCCCATCAGCCGAACGAATACATGGAGATCGAGCTGCTGCTGCGATGCACGGCGATATACGCGCGCACCTTAAACGAACTTGGAAACTTGGAGATTTAAACAGGCTGCTAAGCACAAATCTTTTTGCAAAGGGATGCATGGATAATGGAGATCAATACGGGGACACATGCCCAAGCGGAAGTCATGATCGAACTAGTATTCAGCGATGGCGAATACGCCCCTTCGCTTCCGCTTTCGGCCAAAATGAAGGAGCGCGGCGGGCAGACCTGGTTTTACGGGCGCCATGCCGGAGAGCAGGATATCTTAGTCATTGGCCTCGGAGCCCGGGAGCGTTTCAGCATGGAAATATTGCGCGAGGCTGCGGGTAACGCGGGCCGGGCGATGCAGGACATCGGCAGGACGACGGCGGAGCTGAACCCGGACGGTTTCATGGACCTGTTCGGCTCCGAAGCGTGGCCGACGGAAGCGATCACGGCCTGGACGGAAGGCTGGCAGCTCGGAACGTATACGTTCAACAAATACAAAGGGAGTGCCAAACCGAAGCCGATCCAACGGGTTCGGATAAGCCCGGAAAGCAGACCGGAGGACGGACCGGCGGCGGAGCTTGGACGCATGCGCGCCGAATCGACCGCGCTTGCCCGCGATTTGTGCAACGAAGCGGCAAGCGATTTGAACCCTTCCGCTTTCGTGGCCCGGATCCGGCAGGTTTTTGCCGGCCGGAACGTCAAGCTTACCGTCTATCAAGGGGAGGAGCTGAAGCAGCGGCAGATGAACGGGCTTTTGGCCGTGGGCGCCGGCAGCAAGCATCCGCCCGCGATGGTGGAAATCAGCTACGAAGGGGATCCGCATGCGGAACATCTGGCCCTCGTCGGCAAAGGCATCACGTTCGACATGGGCGGCATGAACCTGAAGGATGCCCGCGATTTAAGCGACGCCCGCTTTGACATGGGCGGCGCGGCCGCGGTGATCGGCGCGATGGATCTGCTGACGCGCCTTGAGGTAAAGGCCCGCATCACGGCCATCGTTCCGATCGCCGACAACGTGCCGGACGGAGGCGCGTTCCTGCCGTCCGACGTCATCCGATACCCGAATGGCCTGTCCGTGCAGGTCGTCAATACGGACGCCGAAGGCAGGCTGATTTTGGCCGACGGGATTCTTCATGCCCTCCGCTGCGGCGCCCGGCATATCATCGACGTGGCGACGCTGACGGGAGCGGTCGGCCACGCGCTGGGCCTGAAAGTTGCCGGCGTATGGGGGGACGACGAATACACCGGTCAGCTGATGCGTATCGGCGACCGCAACGGGGACCGGATCTGGCGGCTGCCGCTGGTGGACGAAGACGAAGAGCTTCTCGGCAGCCCTTATGCCGATATGGCCAATCTGGCGTCAAGTCCGTACGGCGGCGCGAATATGGCGGCGTTGTTCCTGCGCCGTTTCGTGGACGGGAAAGCGCGTTGGTGCCATATCGACATGGCGAACACCGTTCAAGTTCCCAGCTCGCGCGGATACAAAGTGACGGGAGCGACGGGCTACGGCGTAAGGCTGCTTGCCGATTTCGTGTGCGAGAGGGCCGCGGCGGGAACGGCGAAGGAGGGACTTCCCGATGAAGCTTGAGGTCATTGCCACGACTTTGACGGATGCGCTCCTTGCGGCACAAGGCGGGGCCGACCGGATCGAACTCGTTACCGGCATTTTGGAAGGCGGGTTAACCCCGGGACCGGGGTTGATCCGGGAAGTCGTGCGCCGGGTGAGCATTCCGGTTCATGTCATGGTCCGCCCCCACAGCCAGTCGTTCGTGTACGACGAATATGATCTCCAAACGATGAAGGAAGACATTGCTTTCATCAAGGCAAGCGGCGCGGCCGGCATCGTGGTCGGCACCCTGACCGGGGACGGAAAGGTGGACACGGCAGCGCTGGAATATCTCCTTCAGGACGCCGAAGGCTTAAACGTGACGTTTCATCGCGCTTTTGACGAGATCGAGGATCAGCTGTCCGCGTTTCAGGTGATTGCCGGTTATCCGCAAATCAACCGCATTTTGACGTCCGGCGGCCCGCTGCCGGCGCCGAAGTCCGCGCCGCAAATCAAGCGGCTCGTCGAGGCGTCCCGCGGAACGGGAACCGCGATTCTCGCCGGATACGGGCTTTCCGTGCCGGTGCTGCAGGAGTTCATCGAGGCAACGGACGTTCCGGAGGTCCATTTCGGATCGGCCCTGCGCAGGGACGGAGATCACCTGAAGCCCGTGGAGCCGTCACGGGTACAAGCGGCGCAGGCTATCCTGCGCGGGTTCGAATAGGGGCAAAAGAGGGGATGCGCCGCCGGCCAGACCCGGCCGCACTGCAGCGCGTATGGCGAATCATAAGGAATTCCACGAAGGATGCAGCAAGACCGCATGGCGGCTTGCGCATCCTTTTTTTGCCGCCCGCCATCTTAGATCCCCTCAACCCGGGGTCACTTTTTATCCTCATGAAGTGCACATTCGTATGATGTAAGCGCTATTTTAAAGATCAACCGGCACCCATTTGAAGCGGGAAACTGACTCTGCCGGCCCATCCGCCTTGTATCATTAGAATCAATCCTACAGGAAAGCGAGGAAAGCTAATGAATAAAAAGGGGAAGTCGGCGCTGGTGCTGCTGGCCGCCGTGATGCTTTTGCTGTCGGCCTGCACGTCGGGCAAGAAGGAAACGGCAGAGGAAAGCGGGGCCCCCGGCAAACCGCCCGAAGCGAAAACGGAAACGGCAATCGATCCGTTCCGGCTGCCGGAGCTCGTCGAGGTGAGCACGATCAAAGCGGTGTCGCCGAACGAAAGAATCCCGCAGGGGGACACGATCGAAGACAATATGTACACCCGCCATTTCACCGAAAAAACGAACGTGAAGTTCAAGTATATGTGGTACGCCTCGGGCGACGATTACACGCAAAAACTGAAGCTGGCGGTGGCCAGCAACGATCTGCCCGATGCGATGGTCGTGGACGAACGGACGTTTCTGGAATTGGCTGACGCCGATCAGCTTGAGGATTTGACCGACGTATTCCAAACTTATGCGTCCGATCAGGTCAAGCAAATCTATGAGCTGAACGACGGCTTGTCCCTCGACAAAGCGACGATTGACGGCAAGCTGCTGGCCATACCGAACATCGTGCCGAAGGGAGATTCCTTCCAGGAGATCTGGGTGCGGAAAGACTGGCTCGACAAGCTGGGCCTGCAGCCTCCGAAGACGGTGGACGACGTGGAAAAGATCGCCGAGGCGTTTATTACCCGCGATCCGGACGGCAACGGCAAAAACGACACGATCGGGCTGCCCGGCAACAACGGGGTCGTCACGACCGATTACGGCTGGAACTATGATTTCAAGGCGCTGTTTAATGCTTTTGGCGCTTATCCAAGCATTTGGCTGAAGGACGGCTCGGGCAACGTCGTATACGGCTCCACCACGCCGGAAGCCAAGAAGGCGCTCGGCAAGCTGGCGGAATGGTACAAAAAGGGGCTGATCGACAAGGACTTCGCGCTCCGCAAAAATCCCGACGAGCTGGTGGTCGGCGGGAAAAGCGGCATCTTTTTCGGGCCGTGGTACATGCCGTTCGGCACCTTGACAAACGCCATGATGTCCGATCCGAAGGCCGATTGGAGAGCCTACGCGATCGCCGACGGCCATGGGCAGTACAATGCGACCGTCGTGCCTCCGAGCAGCAGCTTCCTCGTGGTGAAAAAAGGCTTCAAGCACCCGGAAGCGGTCATGACGTATTTCAACTACAATACCCGTTTCCTGCAAACGCCGACGCCCGACGATAAAAAGCTGGACCAAACCTATGTCAGCCTGCGCCCGATCGATTTGAACATCGGCGATCCCGACGCGGTGCTGAAAAAACATGAAATGATCAAAGGCGCGATCGAAGGCAAGCTGACGCCGGACCAGCTGTCTCCGGAGATGCAGGGCCATCTGGAGCGCTGGAACAAATATAAAGCCGACCCGAAAGCGAATATCGGCGAATGGGGCCCTCCTTATGCGTATTTGGTCGGCGGGCAGCCGATGGCGGACGTAAAGTTCAACGAGGTGTATTCGCTGTATACGGCCACGACGAAAACGATGGAGAAACGCTGGAGCAACCTGCAGAAGCTGGAAAACGAAACCTATTTCAAAATCGTCCTCGGCGAGCTGCCGCTCGATGCATTTGATTCATTCGTGGCCGATTGGAAGGCGCAGGGCGGAGAGCAGATCATGAAAGAAGTTCAAGAGGCCGTTCAGAAATGACGGGAAAAGCCGAGCAAACCCGCCTTCCGGTTCGGCCGCAAACGGAGCTTTCCGAGACAAGGCCGGGCAAGAAGAGCAAAAAACCGTTCCAGGCGCATTACCACTTGATGCTCATGCCCGGCATCATCCTGCTCCTTATTTTCTCCATCATCCCGATGTTCGGCCTGCTGATGGCTTTTCAGGATTACAAAATCAGCAAGGGGATTTTCGGATCCCCGTGGGTCGGGCTCGAAAACGTTACCTATTTTTTCGAATTGAGCGACAGCAAGGTCATTATCCGGAATACGCTGTTTCTCGCCATATCCAAAATCGTCGCCAACCTGATCGTGCCGCTTGTGTTTGCCGTCCTGCTGAACGAAGTCCGGCAGCGTGCGTTTAAACGGACGGTGCAGACGATCGTTTACCTGCCGCATTTTTTGTCCTGGGTCATTTTGGCGGGAATTTTCTCGGAGCTGCTCCTGACCGACGGGATCGTCAACCGGATGCTGGAGGTTTTCGGAATCGGCCCGATCCAATTTTTGGGGGACAACCGCGTGTTCCCGTACATTCTGATCGGCAGCGACGTGTGGAAGGAATTCGGGTTCAACACGATCATTTATTTGGCCGCGCTGGCAGGCATCGATCCCCACCTGTACGAGGCGGCATCCATCGACGGCGCCGGTTGGCGGAAGCAAACCCGCCTGATCACGCTGCCGCTGCTTCGGGCGACGATCATTTTGCTGGCGACGCTGGCCATCGGCAATATTTTGAACGCCGGCTTCGACCAGATTTTCAACATGTATTCCCCGATCGTCTATGAATCCTCCGACGTGATCGACACCTACGTGTACCGGGCGGGCATTCTGGACGGCCAATACGGGTTCGCGACGGCCATCGGGCTGATGAAATCGGTCATCGCGTTCGTCCTGATCATTTTTTCCTACTCGCTCGCGTACAAGTATGCGAATTACCGGATTTTCTAACCGGGAAGGAGGTGAAGCTCATGGTACGCAGCCAAACGATATCGGCCAAAATTTGGTACGCCCTGTTAATCGTCGTCATGGTGCTGATCGCTTTGACGTCCATTGCGCCCATCGTCCATACGGTAGCGGTGTCCTTCAGCCATAAGGCTTACGCCGCAGCAGGAGCCGTATCGTTTTGGCCGAAAGGCTTCAATCTGTACGCGTATAAGCAGATCGTGGCCGATTCGAAATTTCTCCATTCCTTTATGGTGTCGGTTGAACGGGTGCTGCTGGGCGGGGCGATCAACTTTTTGATGACGGTGCTTATGGCCTATCCGCTGTCCCGGACCAGCGAGCAGTTTGGCGGCCGCAACGCCTACATGTGGTTCCTGATATTTACGATGCTGTTCAGCGGCGGCGTCATCCCCCTTTACATTTTGGTGAAAAGCCTCGGGCTCTTCGATTCGATCTGGGCCTTGGTACTGCCGTCCGCGGTGCCGGTATTCAACGTGATTTTGCTCATGAATTTTTTCCGCGGCATTCCGAAGGAGCTGAACGAAGCCGGAAGCATGGACGGGGCGGGTCCTTGGTACATGCTGTTTCGGGTGTACATCCCTTTGTCGCTGCCTTCGATTGCGACCGTTACCTTGTTCAGCATCGTCGGACATTGGAATTCGTTTTTCGACGGCATGATCTTTATGCGAAGCGTGGAGCATTATCCGCTCCAGACTTACATCCAGCAGCTGGTCGTTCAAATGAGCATCAGCACGATGGCCTCGGACCCGAACAAATACGAGCTGATGAGGCAGCTGTCGGACCAGACGCTGAACGCGGCCAAAATCGTCGTGGCCGTCGTTCCGGTGCTCGTCGTGTACCCGTTTCTGCAAAAATATTTCATCCAGGGCATTTTGCTCGGGTCGGTGAAGGAGTAGGGCGAAGCAGCTTTGACCTGCTTTGCCGAATATTATGGTGGCGTCATGTCATAACAGGCGAGAAATGATTTGCAATCAAATCATGGAGGCGATGATGTACCGTGCGAAAAAAAATACCGTCGTTGATGCTTGCCCTTCTTCTGCTGCTGTCCGCGGCACCCGTTTCGGAGGCGGCCCCACCGGGTCTTGACGTATGGGTCGTCAATGCGCTCAAAACCGTATACCGCACCAGCACGCTGCCGCAACATCCGGAAACGGGCATCCGCATCGTGTCGGCCAAAAACGAATACGAAAACGCCCAGATCGCCGTCCGCGGGGCGTCCGATTTTAAAATCACGAAAGTTGAATTTTCAAACCTCGTATCCGGCGGACGCAAGTCCATCGCAAGCAGCAACCTGAAGTACCATTTTGCCGAATACGGGCTGCCGGACACGGTTCAGCCGAACATCTTTTTTCCCGAACGGGTAGGCGATCCGATCTATCCCCTGTCGGACATCCCGGACCCGTTGTCGAACGAAAAGTCGATGAAGGTAGCCGCCGACTCGACGCAGCCGATATGGATCACGACCTACGTGCCTTCATCGACCGAGCCCGGCGTTTACGAAGGCAGCGTGACGGTCAAAACGAATCGCGGAGATTACCGCATCCCGCTGCAGGTGGAGGTCGCCGACGTAGAAATTCCGCAAACCTCGGATACCCGGTTCATTAATTACATCTGGGCGATGACCAACGGCTTTACATGGGACGGCATGCAGTTCGGCGACGCCTCGTCGGACGCGTACGACGTCGGAAAGTACTATTACGGCGTGGAGACCTACAGCGACAAATGGTTTAAGCTGATGGACAATTTCGCGCAGGTGATGACGGATTACCGGCAGAACATGATCTGGGTCCGGACGGATTTGTTCTTGAAGGAAACGGGAACGAATCTTTCCGAATTTCTAAGCGGCGTGCCGGACGATCTCGATTGGTCGCTGTTTGACAGGTACATGCAAATTTTCATCGACAAAGGGATGCGAAACTTCGCGAACGCCCATCTGATCCACATCCTGAACTATATGCCGGCGGACGAAAAGCCCGATCCTTCCTGGAACGAAAAGCTGCCGGACGCGCTGCCGCAGACCGACGCTTTTTTGAACAACTATCTCACCGCCTTGCATGACCATTTGCAGGAAAAAGGCTGGACGAGCGAAAACGGCTTTACCTGGTACCAGCACATCCGGGATGAGCCGATCGACGATAATGCAACCCATTACTGGACGTACGTCGCGAAAAAAGTGAAAGCCATCGTCCCGGACTTTAAAACGATGGATGCCGATCCGCACGGGATTCTATTAAATGATAAAACGAAACCTTACGTCGACGTATGGGTGCCCCTGACGCCCGCGTTCCAGGAAAAAGAGGCTCAGTACAAAGCTGAGCAAGCGTCCGGCAGCGATTTGTGGGTGTATACCTGCGAGGTCAACCAGCCGCCTTGGCTGAACCGCTTCTGGACGCAGCCGACGCTGACGGGCAGACTGCTGTATTGGAACCTGTTCCAGCATGGCGTGGAGGGGCATCTGCACTGGGCTTGGAACGCGTGGTACGTCGGCAGCTGGTACGGGGATTCGACCATCGTTTATCCGGACAAGAAAAACATGACGGTCAAAAGCTCCATCCGTTATGAGGCGCAGAGGGACGGCCTCGAAGAATACGAGCTGCTGCGCAAAATTCAAAACAAACGCCCGGAGCTGGCGCAGCAAATCGTCGACAGCGCGATTAGCCCGGCGGATGCAAGGAAGTATACGCTCTCGCCGGAATACGTCAAGGCGCTCCATGACTACATGGTCCGGGCAGCGGCGGGCGAACAGGTTGGAGACGTACCGGCCCCGGGCAGCCCGTACGACGGACAGCAGCTGCCGCTGACGTACATGGCCGACAACGCAAGCGGGGATTTGAACTATTCGGGCACCTGGTATGACAAAAGCCGGCAGTACGCCCACCAAGGCGGCGTGCGGGTAACCGAAACGGCAAACGATGCGGTGGAATACGCGTTTGAAGGCCAAGGGATCGATGTCGTCGTCGAGAAAAACGAAGCTTCCGGCAAAATGGCGATTTCGATCGACGGTGCGGAGCCGGTCATCGCGGACGCATACGAAAAGGTGCAGCATGATTATTTCACGATTTATGCCAAACGCGATCTGACGCCGGGCAGGCATAAGATCAAGGTCGTCAACATGGAAAACAAGGGCCTGTATTTGGACGCCTTCCGCGTGTACATGGCGGAAGGACAACAAGCGTACGACGCCTCTCTCAGCAATATCGCGATCGGTCAGCTGCCGTCGTTTCGCTTCGACGCCACCGTCAGAGAATATCATCTCCCGCTGCCTGACGGGGTGGGGGCCGTGACGGTCCGGCCAACGCAAACGGACGAAAACGGCACGATGTCGGTGAACGGCCGGACCGTTGCCCGCGGCGAAGCGGCGACTGCCGTCGTTCCGGAAGGCATAAGCCGCATGACGATCGTATCCACGGCATCCGACGGCCGAACCACGCAGGAATACACGCTCCATTTTATCAAAGGTGCCTTAAACGAACCCGGCAGCAACAAGGCCAGAAGCAGCGCGCAGGTGACCGCGACCGCAACGCGGACCGGCGATCAAGGCGTGACCTACGGCCCGCTCAAGATGGCCGACGGCGATTACGGCACGATGTTTGCGAGCCCCCAAGGGTATAACGACACCCACCCGTTCCCGCATGACATCGTCATGACCTGGGATCAGCCGCAATCGTTTAACGCGATCGTCATGGCAACCACCTCGGGCCTGCTGCAGGGCATCACCGATATCGACGTGCAGGTATCCACGGACGGCGTGAACTTCGATACCGTCGCCCGGCATGTTCCGATCCAATGGAGGAGCGATAAAGACGACAACGTGATGGAAAAGACGTTTGCGGCGATTCCGGCCGTTTCGGAGGTCAAAAAGCTGCGGATTCAAATCAACGATGCCGACTACCGAACATGGAACATGTACGCGCTTTATGAGCTGGAGCTGTACCAGCTTCCGGATCGCGGCGAGCTGGATGTGCAGGTGACGGGGCGGTAAATGGAAGGATTATCGGCGTCACTTCCTTTTGAATCGGCGGGCGGGATCGGCCGATTTTCATGAAGCTTTATACCCGGGCAGAAGGGTATCTCAAGGCCGGTTCCGGTCTGGAGGTACCCTTTTTCCGGAGCGGAAAGTCCGCTTTCGTCCACGGATGGTCCACATTCGTCTCCCGTTGGCCGCCGTTTCGGCACAAAATGCAACAAGCAAGAAGCAAAATTGTGACTTTGCAGGATTTTCGCCGGGATATAATGAAGGAAACGGCGCGGTTTCAAGCGAAAATCGTCCCTGTTTTGCCTTGCCGCCTGCTGCCAGGGTACCTATAATCAAATTCATATCACTTTTTGTAAGCGGATACAAAAATATGTTCAAAAACGGGTTCGGGAGGATGGCATGGAGAAACGAAAACGGCCCCTGTATCATCGGTTCAAGCATCGGTTCAAGCTGCCCTATTCGCTCAAAAACCGGCTGCTCATCATTTTGTCGCTGACGTCCCTGCTCCCGCTCGCCATCCTTGGCAGCATTACCTATTATTCGATGTTGTCTTTGCTTGAAAACAAAACCCAGGCAAGCGTGATCAGCCATTTGCATGAGGTGCGAATGTCGCTCGACAACACCTTTTCCCAAATGAACCACGTCTCCCAGCAGCTGGCGTTCGAGGGGAAGGTAGGCCAGGACGTCGAAAGGTATTTGCAGGCGAATGCTTACGGCAAAAAGGCGCTGCAGGATGAAATCAAACGGGAGCTAGGCGTCATCGGCTTCACGAATCCGAACCTTGGCATGATCTTTTATTTTTCGGCCGAAACGAACGAGCGGTTTTTCGAAAATTACATGGCGGATCCGTCGTTTTCGCTGAACAAGCTGCCGCTTTTGCTTCAGGCCAACCGGATCACGTATTACGGTCCCCACAAGTCCTTTAATCCGCTTGACGGACATCTCGTGTTTTCGGCGGTCCGCAAGGTGGATTTGAAGGAAAGGGACGATATTTACGTCTATATCGAAACGAATTACAAATGGGTGGAGGCGCTGATCCGGAATCAGGAGAAATCCCAGGGGTACGAGCATTTAATCGTGGACGCCAAAGGACGGATTGCCTTTACGGAAGCGGAAGATGCGTTTCCGGAAGGGGGGCTTTTCCCGGACATTCGGCAAGAGAAAACGCCGGTGAACGGATATTACGCTTTTTCGGAACCAAGCAACCAAGGCTGGCGGGTCGTAACGGTCATCTCCAAGTCCTCGTATGAGCATGAAGTGAACAAATGGATCGGCAAATTTACGGGCACCGTCGTCGCGGCCATTTTTATCAGCGTTTTGTTTTCCCTGGTTACCTGGCGCATGATTTACGATCCGCTGCGGGGGTTGGTCCGCGAAATTCGGGACGTGAAGCATCAAAGGCCGGCCAAACCGGCGAGCCGCCCCGGCAATTTGGAGTTCGACATGATCCATGAGCAGCTGAACCATATGCGCGCCCGCATTTCGGGTCTGATCGAAGATATCGAACGGAGCGAACGGGAAAAGTCCGCGCTTGAGCTGGAGAAGCTGATGAACCGGATCAATCCGCATTTCATCCATAATACGCTCGATACGATCCGCTGGATCGCCAGAGGCGAAGGGCATGCGGAGATCGACCGGCTGGTGTCCACGCTGAACAAGCTGCTGTACTACAATTTGGGCAAAAACGGCGAACCGACCGTCCGGGCCGAGCTGGAGGCCATCCGGAGCTACATTTCCCTGCAGGAAGTCCGGTACAACGTGCGCATCGACGTTCATATCGACGTGGAGGCGGAGGTTCTGGATTTGCCCATACCGCGTTTTATTTTGCAGCCGCTCGTGGAAAATGCCCTGTACCACGGCCTCGACGGGGACGGCGTCATCGAAGTGGAAATTCGCGAAGCGGAAACGGGACGACTGCTCGAAATTGCCGTCAAAGACAACGGCAGGGGCATGGATGAAGAGACGATCCGCAGTTTCATCGAAGGCCGCCCGGAAGCGGGGAAGGTGGGGATGGGCATCGGGCTGCAGTACGTGGTGCGCATGCTGAAAAGCCATTACGGCGGCGGGGCCCTTTTTTCCATCGAAAGCACTCCCGGCGTTTCGACGACGGTCATGCTGACGATACCGATTAAAGATAAAGGAGATGCTGCCGATGACAAGCGTGCTGGTTGTGGATGACGACCATTTGGTGAGAAAAGGTTTTATCGGAATTATGCCATGGCAAAAATACGGGTTTACGGTCGCGGGAGAAGCGGGTAACGGCGAAAAGGCGCTGGAGCTGCTGGAAAACACGAAAGTGGATCTCCTGATCACGGATTTGGCGATGCCCGTCATGTCGGGGCTAGAACTGATGAGGGAAGTCAAAGAAAAATATCCCGGGACG
Source organism: Paenibacillus cookii (assembly GCF_018333375.1). Lineage (GTDB taxonomy): Bacteria > Bacillota > Bacilli > Paenibacillales > Paenibacillaceae > Paenibacillus_AQ > Paenibacillus_AQ cookii. Next base: position 52,396 of record NZ_BORW01000014.1, on the reverse strand, counting down.
TTCATGGTGGTGCTTACGTTTCATCATGATTTTGCTTTGATCCAGGAAGCGCTTCGGCTTGGGGCGGTGGATTACATCACGAAAATCGAATTGGAGCAGGAGCAGCTGGACGGCATCCTGAGCCGGATCGCGGGTCGGATCCGCGAGGCCAAGGGCAACAACGCGGCGGACCCCGAACCGTTCCGGGCCGCTAACGCGGATGCGGAAGCCGGGTTCTCCTACTCGGCGGAGGTGCAAGAATGCATACGCAATGCCGTAGGTTTTATCCGCGAGCATTACCAAACCGAACTACTGCTGCCCGACGTCGCCCAGCGGGTCAACATGAGCCGCAGTTATTTCAGCCGCTGCTTCAAAGACATCGTCGGCACGACGTTTCACGACTACGTGCGCGAGCTGCGGATCGAACATGCCAAAAAGCTGCTGCGGCAGACGAACAAACCGGTCCAGTGGATTTCCGTCCAGTCGGGTTATCCGAACGAGAAATATTTTTTCAAGGTATTCCGCGAAATGACGGGGTATCTGCCGGGGGAGTTCCGGAAAAAATCGCGGCAGTAGAGGGGAAGCTTCCGGTGATATCATTTCATTTCGTAAATATTGCAAAAATCAATCAAATATATGATTGTAAATTTCATTATAGTGAAATATAATGTCAGCATAAAGACTTATCATTACATTTTGAAGACTGGGGTGTTCGTATTGGCAGAACAGTTTGGCGTACTGACGTATCCGGAAATCGGAGGGCAAAGCGAGGCGCTTGCCGCCGCCTGGGAGCAGCTTGAACGGCAGCAGGATTGGGTTGACAACTATTTTAAAAGCGACAAATTCGACGAGGTCGTTTTTATCGGATCGGGAACCTCTTATTATCTTGCATTAACTGCGGCCAGCACCTTCCGCAAATGGACGGGCAAAAGCGCCAGCGCCCATCCGTCCTCGGAAATTTACCTGTTCCGGGAGCAGGCGGTCGCCGCGAAAAAGGAAGTGCTGCTTGTCGGCATCTCCCGTTCGGGCGAATCCTCCGAAGTGATTTTGGCGCTGGATTCGGTCAAAGGACTGGCCGGCTGGACGACCTGCGGCATAACCTGCCACGAAGAGAGCACGATGGCGAAAAACGTGCCGTGCCTGTTGTCCCCGCTCGGCAACGAAAAAAGCACCGTCATGACCAAATCGTTCAGCAGCATGACCTTTATGCTCCAGGCGGCGATGGCGAAGGCGGCGGGCAGCGAAGCCCATCTCTCCGAGTTGAGGGAAGTGATGGAGCTGAGCAAGTCCGTCGTCGAAAAAGGCGATGCGGCAGCCAAAGCGCTGATCGACGGCCATCCGGAGCTGAACAAGTTCATCTATCTCGGCATGGGCGCATACAACGGCCTGGCCCACGAAGCCTGCCTGAAATTGAAGGAAATGTCCTGCGTATGGACGGAAAGTTTTGGTACAATGGAATTCCGGCATGGTCCGAAATCGGTGGTGGAGCCGGGCACGATGGTATGCCTGTTCCTGTCCGAAACGGCCAGAGCCTATGAAATCAAAGTTGCGCAGGAAATGAAAGAATACGGCGCGCACGTCGTTCTCGTGACGGCCGAAGCCGGCGAAGATACTGCTTTTGCGGACCTGGTCTTTGCCACGGGCGGCCGGCAGCTCAGCGATGAGGCGAGAGCGGCGCTGAATATGCCGCTGGTTCAATATATCGGTTACTACACCGCGCTGCGGGAGGGAAGAAACCCGGACAGCCCGCGGAATTTGACCCAAGTGGTTAAAATCTGACATATAAAGGAGCGAAATGGTTTTGCGAGAACGGAATGGATCGAAAGAAGAACGTCAGGAGCATATTTTAGAATACATCCTTGAGAACGGTTCGATATCCCTTCAGGAAGTCGTCCAGCAATTCGACTGCTCGGAGGCGACGGCCAGACGGGACCTGGAGGCGTTGGAAAAGGCCGGAAAGGTCATCCGGACGATGGGCGGGGGAGCGAAACCCGCGGGACTGATTGCCGGGAGGGAGATTCCATTCCACGAAAAGCAAAACAAGCTCTATCGGGAAAAAGAACGCATTGCCCAGCTCGCCGCATCCCTGGTCGAAGAGGGGGACGTCATCGGCTTGACGGGAGGCACGACGACGTATCTGATCGCCCGGGCCTTAAAAAGCCGCAGGAACATTACCGTGGTCACCAATGCCGTCAACATTGCGATGGAGCTGGCCGCGATCGAGGAAATTCAAGTGGTGCTTACCGGCGGCATGCTGCGCAGCAAAAACTTCGAGCTGTGCGGGCCGCTGGCCGAGCGGACGCTTGAAGCGCTGAATATCCATATCATGTTCATGGGCATCGACGGATTTTCCGTTGATCAGGGCGTCAGCACCTATTCCGAGCTGGAGGCGAACACCGCCAAAATCATGATGAAACGGACCGAGCGTACGATCGCGGTGTTCGACCATACCAAATCGGGACGCAACTCGTTGTTCCAGGTGGCGCCGTTATCGGCCCTTCACGGGATCATCACGGACGAAGAACCGGGAGAGGACACGCGGGCGCGCCTGGAGGCGGAGCAGGTTCAGGTTTACGTGGCGCAAGCCCGGTAACATCATTATTAATCTATCGAATAATGCAGGGCGGGTGTGAAAATGGAAATATATGCAGGCGTGGATGTGGGCGGAACCAACATCGTATGCGGCTTGGTAACGCCCTCCGGCGAGGTCGTGCATCGAATCAAACGGGCCACGGAGGTTTCCCAAGGTCCGGACGCCATTTTGGAAAAAATAGCATCCATGATCGAAGAAGCGGCCGTCGGTTTTGCCGGCCAGACGGGAGCTGCCGTCTCGGTCGCCGCGGCCGGGATCGGCTTGCCGGGATTCGTCGATCCGGAAGAAGGGATCGCCCGGTTCGCGGGCAACCTCGGCTGGCGCAACCTGCCCGCGGCCCAGCGGCTGCAGGCGCGGTTGAATCTGCCGGTGTACATTGACAACGACGTTCGTACTTATGTATACGGCGAAGCGATGCATGGAGCGGGCAAAGGCTTCAAGGATGTGCTGGGGCTGACGGTAGGCACCGGCATCGCCGCGGCTATGGTCAATGACGGCAAGCTCTACTACGGCTACCGGAACATGGCCGGCGAGCTTGGACACATCGTGATGGACGGACTTTCCGACCCGTGTCCTTGCGGGTTGCATGGCTGCCTTGAAACTTATGCATCGGCTTCGGGGATGGTGCGCCAGGCGAAAAAGCGGATGCAAGACGGGGAGGCGTCCATCCTGCAGGAATGGTATCCGGGGGGGCGGCTCGCGGAACTGTCCGCCGCGGACCTTTCACGCGCCTACGATCAAGGCGATCCGCTCGCCAGCAGCGTGATGGAAAAGGCGGGAACGCTGCTCGGCCGCGCTTTGTCCTATGCGGTCCCGCTGTACAGTCCCGAGCTGATCATCGTCGGCGGGGGCGGCGCGCTTGCGGGCGAACGCCTGCTGGAGCCGCTGCGGAATGAGCTGTACAGCCGGATATTGCCGGATTACAGGGAGGGCCTTCAGGTGGCCCCGGCCTTAAACAACGACGATGCAGGCGTCACCGGAAGCGCCATGTACGCGAAACAAAGACATGCCGCAACCGTTTGATATCCGGAAAACAAGCATCGGTTCTAACCGGCCATCATGCATCGAAATTCATACAAACGAAGGGGAAATATGAACATGGCACTTGTTTCTTCAACTTCCTTACTGCAAACCGCCAGACAAAACAAATACGCCATCGGCGCTTTTAACGTCCATACGCTCGAAATGCTCCAGGCCGTCGTCGAAGCGGCCGAAGAGGCCCAGTCTCCGTTAATTCTGCAATCGACCGTGGGTACGGTCAAACATCTGGGAGCGGACTACATCGCCGCAGCCGCGACCGTCGCCGCCAACCGCGCCAGCGTGCCGATCGCGCTCCATCTCGACCACTGCTCCGATTTTGCCGTCATCATGAGCTGCATCCGTGCCGGCTATACGTCGGTCATGATCGATGCTTCCCATTCGCCGTTCGAAGACAACGTGGCGATCACGCAAAAAGTGGTGGAAGCGGCCAATGCGGTCGGCATCAACGTCGAAGCCGAGCTCGGCAAAGTGGGCGGGGTCGAAGACGACATCGTCGTGGACGAACGGGACGCGCTGCTGGCCGATCCTGCCGAATGCGCCGAGTTCGTGGAGCGTACGGGCGTTCATACGCTCGCCCCGGCGATCGGGACGGCGCACGGCATTTACAAAGGCGACCCGAACATCGACTTCGACCGCATCAAACGCATCGCCGACGTCGTCAGCGTGCCTCTCGTTTTGCACGGCGGCTCCGGCATTCCGGAGGAGCAGGTCAAACGGGCCGTGTCCCTCGGCATGGCCAAGATGAACGTGGCGACCGAACTTCGCATCGTGTTTTCGGATGCCATCAAAGCGGTATTTGCCGCCAATCCGGAAGAAAACGACCCGCGTAAATACATGATTCCGGCCAAACAAGCGCTGAAACAAGCGGCCATCGAAAAAATGCAGCTTTGCGGCTGCGCCGGACGCGCCGGCGACTTCCGTTAATCGGAGGCAAGGAACGATTCCATAGCTCTTCGGGAAAAATCCCGGGGGGCTTTTTTTGTGCCGCCTGCAACCTTCCAGATCATGGGACCGTTAGTAGATAAAATGGAATTCATCCATCTTCAAGGGGGATTAGGTATGAGGAATCGGGGGTCATGGATCGCTGCATTGCTGTTGATCGCGTTGTTGGTCAGCGGTTGTTCGTCGGGGGCGCAAGACAAAAGCGCGGGAGATGCGGCGTCGGTCAACAGCCAAGCTTCCTCGGCGGACAGGGCGGATGCGCCACGCGAAGGGAAAGCGGCGGAATCCGCAAGCGAAGCGGAGGCTGCGGGCAACAACAGCGCCGAAGAACCGGCTTCCGCGGATGCCAAGCTGACGAATGCGCCTTCGCCGGCTCAGGTTTCGGGCGCAGGCTTTAACTCGCAGGATCTGTCGAGCGGCCTGAACAAAAAGCTGATGTACAAAGCGAACATCGTGATGGAGATTCAGGATTATGGAAAGGCGCAGTCGGAAGTCCGGAACGCGGTGACGCTTTCCGGCGGTTATATCGTCAATTTCAGCGAGACCCAATCCGCCAGCGAAAAAGGCGGCACGTTTATCGTCAAAGTTCCTGCAAACGGTTTCTCCTCCTTTTTAAGCCGGCTGGAGAACATCGGGCACGAAAACCTGCAGCGAAGCATCGAAGGGCAGGACGTCACGGAGGAATACGTCGATCTGGAATCGAGGCTCAAGGCCAAGCAAATCATGGAGGAGCAATACGTTGCTTTCATGAAAAAAGCGACCAAAACGACCGACCTTGTCGCTTTTGCCAACGAGCTGGAGCGCATCCAGGCGGAAATCGAGCAAATGAAAGGCCGCATGCGTTACATTGACCAAAACGTGGCTTATTCCACGGTCGAAATCAGGCTTTACGAGACGCCCCATAAAAAGGAGGACCCGAAAGCGTCCGCCGTTCAAGCCCCGCTCGGGCAGCGCATTTCCGAAGCTTTTCAGGGCAGCGTCGACGTGATCGCAATCATCGCCCAATGGATCATCGTCATCCTGTTCGGATCGCTTCCCGTCCTGGTCATCGCGGCGATCGTTCTGCTCATCCTTTGGCTGGCGCGAAAATCGGGGCAGCGGAAACGGGAAGAGGCGGCCCGAAAGCGCAAGCTGATCAATAACGGAGGGGCTGCCGCTCCGGGACATCACGAAGGCCCGGAGAACGGGGAAGAAGGCAGGAAAGACGAATAACAGGAAAAGCAAGCCGCAATTCGCCAAAAACGCACATAACTTGGCCTGCATTGTGGCATATTACCTCTAGTTTGCAAATTGAGTCCATTTTTGGATGGAGAGGTGATATCCACGTGAAGCGTTTTGTGATCGCATTGGCTGCGGTTTTGCTGCTGTGCTGCGGCTACCAGCAAACCGCGTCGGCGGACGGTCCTTACCATTTCGGCTTCAAAAAAAGCAAAAACGGCCAGCTTCCTTCCATTAACGAAGAAGGCTTCAAGGAAGTATTGCAGAAAAACGAAGCGATATTTTTGGGCGACACTTCCCGCAAGGAGCTGTACCTGACGTTCGACAACGGCTACGAAAACGGGTTTACGCCTAAAATTTTGGATGTGCTGAAGGAAAAAAACGTCCCGGCCATTTTCTTTCTGACAGGCCATTACGTCGAGGATAAACCCGAGCTGGTGAAACGGATGGCGGCGGAAGGGCACCTGATCGGCAACCATTCCTGGTCCCACCCCGACCTGACGCAGATCTCGGACGCCAAGCTCAAAGAAGAACTGAAGAGGGTAAAGGATGCCGTAGCGGCCACGACCGGGCGGCAGGCCATGAACTTCCTCCGCCCGCCGCGGGGCATTTTTAACGATCGCGCGTTGGCGGTAAGCCGCCAGGAAGGTTACGTCAGCGTATTTTGGTCGGTGGCCTATAAGGATTGGGACGTGAACGACCAGCGAGGCGCAGACCATGCCTACAGGCAGGTGATGGCCCAGCTGCATCCGGGGGCGGTCATTTTGCTGCATTCCATCTCCCGAGACAACACGGAGGCTTTGGGAAGAATCATCGACGGGGCGCGGCAGCAAGGCTACGAGTTCAAAAGCCTGGATGCGCTTAAAGTGAAAACCTACTGATTCAACGCGAGTTAGATTAAAAAGCATTCCCGAAAGGGGATGCTTTTTTGTGCATGGCGCCGGATTGAAAGCGACGGTCCGGCCGGAGGAACGGCGTGTTCCAGGACGGCTTAAGCCGCTTAGGTTGCGGGCAGGATTTGTCTTAAACGGGCGGGATCCATTATACTGGACAACGTGCAAAAACTTTGGTAGGCACAAATGTTTCACCGTATGAGCTGCCGCAAAAGGAAGGAGAGGATTTTTTTGCTGCAATCATGGGACTACTCGCTGTTCAGCTGGATCAACAATGCGGCTGGCAGTTTCCCGGCCTTGGACGCAATCATGCGCTTTTTATCGGAAGATGCGGAATATCTGTTTTATTTGGCCGTGATCGTGTATTGCTTTACCCGGAGGGGAACGGACCGGAGAATGGTCGTACAGGCGCTTGTTTCCGCCTTCGTCGCTTTCGGGATCGGCTATGTTCTCGGCCATTTATTTTACCGGGATCGTCCGTTCGTCGCCCATCACGTGCATCAAATGATCGAGCATGCGGCCAATGCGTCGTTCCCGAGCAATCATTCGATCGGTTCTTTTGTCATCGCGTTTTCGATTTTCCTCTGCCGCAAAAAGGACGGGGCCTTCTGGCTGCTTCTCGCTGCCTTGATCGGCTTTTCCCGGATCTGGAACGGCGTCCATTACCCGACGGACGTCATCAGCGGCGCCATCATTGCCATCGTCGTGTCGGCCGTCGTTTACAAGCTGTTCGATAAGCTGGTTTGGAGCAGACGTTTCGGCTCGTGGCGGACGTTCCCCGGCAACTATTCACGGTAAGGGCAGCGACGGAGCAAATAAGGCAAACAGCCGCGAAAAAAGCATATCTATTCAGAAGGAAAGCCGTTAATCGCGCCGTGTGCGCCGTTAGCGGCTTTTTTCGTTTCTTGCGGCAGCTAGGGACTAGGTAAAGCTAAAGGAATAACGCAAGGTTAATCTGGGGCTGAGAAATGATTATTTATTTGATAATGATTATCAGTTTCTGTAACTGGGAATGAATGATAACGGGAACATCCGTGTAAACAAAGGAAAAATGATTATTTTAAAAAAGAACATTATTGATATTGATAATCATTATCAATAATGTTAAACTGAAATCGTTACCCGGTAAACCATATTTTGATGAAATTGGAAGACGGGCCGAAAGGTTGCGGGGTGGTTTTGATCAAGGAAAGGAGCCGTAGTGAACGTGGAGCATGCCGATGATCTAAAAAAGGCCATTTTCGGACTGCACTGGAAATTCATTCATTTGACGGAAGAATACGAAAGCCAGGAACATGCCAATTTGGCTGAACAAGCCCGGGCGTGCGGGATTACGGATTGCCCGGACAGCGTCACGAGCATTCACGTCGTCGACTGCATCGGCAAACACGAACCCATTAACAATACCGCGATTGCGGAACGCATGGAATTGTCCAAGGCGAGCATTACCAAGATCAGCGCCAAGCTGGTGGATCACGGTTTCATTACGCGGGCGCGCATGCCCGACAACAAGAAGGAAATTTATTTTCACCTGACGCCGAAAGGGAAAAAGCTTTATGAATTGCATGATAAGATGCACCGCGCCGGGGAAGAACGGTTTAACCGTTTTCTTAGCCGTTATTCCGGAGCCGAGCTCGATTTCATCAGAATATTTTTTGAAGACGCCGTAAACGAAGTGGAAAACGCCATTCAGAAGGAGATGTAAATATGAACACGACACTGCGAATTGATCAGCTGCGGGCATCCGTTGAGGGAAAGGAAATTTTGAAGGGACTGAGCCTCGAAGTGCGGGGCGGCGAAATTCATGCGGTCATGGGACCGAACGGAACCGGGAAAAGCACGCTGGCCTCGACGCTGATGGGACATCCCAAATATGAGGTGTTGGGCGGATCCGTGACTTTGAACGGGGAGGATTTGCTCGAAATGGACGTCGATGAGCGCGGACGGGCAGGTTTGTTTCTCGCGATGCAGTATCCAAGCGAAATTACGGGCGTGACCAACTCCGATTTCATGCGCAGCGCCATCAATGCAGGGCGCGGGGAGGGAAATGAGATTTCCCTGATGAAGTTCATCCGCCTGATGGAAGCCAACATGAAGACGTTGGAGATGAACCCCGAGTTTATGCACCGTTATTTGAACGAGGGGTTCTCCGGCGGCGAGAAAAAACGGAACGAGATTTTGCAGATGATGATGCTGCAGCCGAAAATCACGATTCTCGACGAAATCGATTCGGGTCTGGACATCGATGCGCTCCGCATCGTCGCCCAAGGCGTCAATTCGCTGCGCAGCGCGGACCGCGGGTTTCTGATCATCACGCACTATCAGCGGCTGCTGGACTATATTACGCCCGATTTTGTCCATATCATGATGCAAGGCAGAATCGTCAAATCCGGCGGGCCCGAGCTGGCGCAGCGGCTGGAAGCGGAAGGTTACGAATGGGTGAAGGAGGAGCTCGGCATCGAAGACGAGACAGTCGGGCAAGACGAGGACGCGTTTCAAATGCCGATGAACACGACGGGTCCAAAAATCCGATAGATGCTGGAGGAATCGAAAATGAATACGATCATGATGTCTGTGGACCGGAATCAGGTGCTTGAATCCTTCCGCGCGGACCAGGAGCCGGAATGGGTGACGGCGATTCGGGAGCAAGGTTTTCGGCTGGCGGAGGAGCTGCCGCTCCCTAAGCTTGAGAAAACGAACATCGAAAGATGGAATTTGGGAACGTTCGGCGAGATCAGACGCCCGGCGCAACGCGATTCCTTGAAGGACGCAGAAGGAGCGACTTCGGAATGGATCGATTCGGATAATGCGCTTGTGCAGCGCAACTCCGGGATCGAGTTTCAACGGCTCGCCGAGGAGCTCAGGGGAAAAGGCGTTATTTTTACCGGCCTCGAACAGGCGGTGCGGGAATATCCGGAGCTTGTCAAGCCGTATTTGATGCAGGCCGTCCGGGCGGACGAAAACCGGATGACGGCCATTCATGCCGCGCTGTGGAGCGGAGGGGCATTCCTTTACGTTCCGAAAAACGTCCAAGTCGAGCAGCCGCTGCAGGCGCTGTTCCTGTTGGATGACGAAGAAGCCTGCTTTATGCCGCATGTGTTGATCGTGGCGGAAGAAAACAGTTCGGTGACCTTCGTCGAAAGCGCGGTGTCCGCGGTGAGCCGCAAGCATGACCAATTCGGGATCATGGAGGTGTTCGTCAAACGCGGAGCCGAGGTCCATGTCGCGTCCGTGCGGGGCCTTGGCAAGCAAGTGACGGACATGACCTACCGCCGCGCGCATGTCGAAGCGGACGGCCGCATCCGCTGGGTCGTCGGCGAGATGAACGCCGGCAACGCCATGGCGGACACCGCATCGATTCTTCAAGGGAACGGCGCGGATTCGGACGCCAAAGTGATCTGCGTCGGAGCGGGCGGGCAGCACATGAATTTGACCACCCGCGCGGTGCATATCGGGCAATTTTCCACAAGCGACATGGTGACCCGCGCCGTGATGCGCGAAGACGCGACGGCGATCATTAACGGCATCACGAAAATCGAAAAAGGGGCGAGCGGCACCAACGGCCAGCAGACCGAAAAAGTGCTGATGCTGAGTCCGAAGGCCCGCGGCGACGCCAATCCGATTTTGCTGATCGACGAAGACGACGTGCAGGCAGGGCATGCCGCCAGCGTCGGGCAGGTGAATCCGGAACAGATCTTTTATTTGATGTCCCGCGGCATTGCCCGGGCGGAAGCCGAGCGGCTGATCGTTTATGGATTCCTCGCTCCCGTCATTTCGGAAATTCCGAACGACCGTTTGCGGGACCGGCTGCAGTCGCTGGCGGAACGCAAGCTTGGACAGGCTTGAACAAAGGAGGGAATGGAACATGGCTAAACAAATGCCTGAATTGGATGATTATAAATACGGCTTCAAGGATGCGCACCAATCCGTCTTTCAAACGGCCAAAGGGCTGAGCCGCGACGTCGTCGCCGCCATTTCGGAGATGAAAGGAGAGCCTGCGTGGATGCGCGATTTCCGCTTGAAGGCGCTGGAGCAATTTTTGGCGATGCCCGTGCCGCAATGGGGCGGGAACCTGAACGACCTGGATTTCGACGATATCCATTATTACGTGAAACCGGCCGAGCGCCAGGGGAAAACCTGGGAGGAGGTTCCTTCCGAAATCAAGGAGACCTTCGACAAGCTGGGGATTCCCGAAGCGGAGCAAAAATACCTTGCGGGCGTTTCCGCGCAATACGAATCCGAAGTGGTATACCACAGCATGAAAAAAGAGCTGGAAGAGCAGGGCGTCATTTTTACGGATACCGATACCGCGCTGCGCGAGCACCCCGAGCTGTTCAAAACATATTTTGCGACGGTCGTTCCTCCGAGCGACAACAAGTTCGCCGCGCTGAACAGCGCCGTCTGGTCCGGCGGCAGCTTCGTTTATGTGCCGAAAGGCGTCAGATGCGAGGTGCCGCTGCAGGCTTACTTCCGGATCAACTCGGAAAATATGGGACAGTTCGAACGCACGCTGATCATCGCGGACGAAGACAGCTTCGTGCACTACGTGGAAGGCTGTACCGCGCCGATCTACAGCACGAATTCTTTGCACAGCGCCGTGGTGGAAATCATCTGCCGGAAAAATTCACGCGCGCGGTATACGACGATCCAAAACTGGGCGCCGAACATTTACAACCTGGTGACGAAACGCGCCGTTGCGGAAGAAAACGCGAATATGGAATGGGTGGACGGCAACATCGGCTCCAAGCTGACGATGAAATATCCGTCGGTGCTTCTGAAAGGCCGCGGCGCGAAAGGTTCCGTGCTGTCGATCGCCGTTGCGGGCAAAAACCAGCATCAGGACGCCGGAGCGAAAATGTACCATCTTGCGCCGGACACCACGTCGACCATCATTTCCAAATCGATCAGCAAACACGGCGGCAAAGTGACCTACCGGGGCCTTGCTTCCTTCGGCCGCAACAGCGAGGGTTCCAAATCGAACGTCAAATGCGATACGTTGATTCTCGACAAAGAGTCGACTTCCGACACGATCCCGTACAACGAAATCAAAAACGATAATATTACGCTTGAGCATGAGGCAACCGTATCCAAGGTTTCCGAGGACCAGCTGTTTTATTTGATGAGCCGGGGCCTCAGCGAAGCGGAGGCGACGCAGATGATCGTCATGGGCTTCATCGAGCCGTTCACGAAGGAGCTGCCGATGGAATACGCGGTGGAAATGAACCGGCTGATCAAATTTGAGATGGAAGGTTCTATCGGGTAAAAGAGGGCGGCCTATGTTGGTATCGGATATTATCGTTCGGGATGTTGTGAAAGTGAAGGAGAGCGAACGGATCAGAGACGTTCTGGAACGTTTTTTGCTCTATCAAATAGGCGAGCTTCCGGTCGTGAACGACCGCAATGAAATCGTCGGATGGATCACCGCGCGGGAGATTATGAAGCGGATCGGCAGAACGGGCCCGGTGATCGTGCCGGCGCTGATGTGCAGCGTCTTGTTCCCTTATGCGGCGCTGCTCGACGATGAGGACATGGACCGGAAGCTGCATCGATTAATGGATTGCAACGTCATGGATATCGCTGCCCGCCAAGCGCCGGTCATCCGGTTCGGCTCGGAGCTTGACGAAGCGGCCGCTCTTATGGGCCGGGTTCATGCCCATTCGCTGCTCGTCGAAAAAAACGGCATTCTGGCAGGGAAGGTAAGTCCGTACGATATCCTTCGTTGCACATGCGTCGAGCCGCCAGCACACTGAACCTCGGGTTTTACGAAGACGTTCCTCGATTGCAGGAGCGGGTGCCGGCCGCCGAGAAGCTGACTATTTTATAGCACTTATATAAAAATCGCATTTTCACGCCAATCCTGAAAAAAGGGTTGGTTTTTTCTTGCAGATTTTCTTGGCGGAAGATGTAACTTTTTAGTGAAAGGATACGTCTTATTTTCAAAGCTTGCAGAAAAATGGAGGATCACAGACGATGGACCAAGCTTCATTGCCCAAAAGATCTACCGTCAGACAACAATCCTATAAGCATAAAAAGCGCAAAAAACGTAAAAAAGGATTCGGGTGGTTCCTTTCCCGTTTCGTATGGACCGTGCTGATTGCGGGAGCGCTTGGAGCCGGCTGGTTATTCTTGACGCCGAGCGGCAACGAATACCGGTTCCTGATGGCGGACACGCTCATCACGACGCAGCACCGGCATTGGGCCAAATATATCATCGGGCAGGCCGAGCTGGACCGGAGGGTCGCCGAATACAACCAACGCTTCGAATCGATGGGCGAGGAAAAAGATACGCACCAGATCCATCTGCCGGTTCCGGAGCCGGCTTCTTCGGAAAGCCCGGAGGCGGCCGTGCATAAAAAGCCGCTAGTCGAAATCGAGGAGATTTCCGGCAAAGGCTACCACGGCTACGTCATGACCGTCAACGATCCGACGAAAATACGCCTCGGCGTGCCGCATGCCCGGGGGAAAGGCGAAAAAGTGTCGAGCATGGTGAAACGAACCGGCGCAGTTGCCGGCGTAAACGCTGGAGGTTTCGCCGATCCGAATTGGAAAGGAAACGGATTTAAGCCGATCGGGATCGTCATTTCCCAGGGCAAGCTTTATTACAACGGCCTCGGAAACAGCAAATCGACCCAGGTCGTGGGTATCGACCAAAACGGCAAGATGGTTGCCGGCCATTATTCCTTGAAAGAGCTGAACGACATGGGGATCAAGGAGGCGGTAACCTTTCAGCCGCGGATCATCGTCAACGGCAAAGGGCTGATCCGGAATGCGAAAGAGGGTTGGGGCATTGCGCCGCGGACGGCGATGGGACAGCGGGCCGACGGTGCCATCCTGTTCGTCGTCATCGACGGCCGCCAGCCGACCTACAGCATCGGAGCGAATTTGTACGACGTGCAGCAAATCATGCTGAAGCGCGGAGCCGTGATCGCCGCCAACCTGGACGGCGGTTCATCGACGGTGCTCGTGAAGGACAACGAAATCGTGAACCGGCCTTCGTCCGAATACGGGGAGCGGTATTTGCCGACCGCTTTCCTCGTGTTCGAGCATCCGGAAGAAGCGAACATCCCGAACATTTGGGCCGGTTTGAATCCGAAGGACATCGATCCCGGGAAAAAGTAAGCCGTTGCTGCATGCGGCCCCAGCCTGGTTTTGTTGAACGGCAGAATAAAGGACAGCCTGAGGGCTGTCCTTTTATCGTATGCGTATAGGTCCATGCGATGCCGGCGTGGATGCTGGCGTGAAAATAGGAAAGGAAGATGATGGCATTAAGCTTTTTTGGAGTACATGATGCCGATCGTTTTCGGGCCGCAGTGGCTGGAGATGACGCAGCCCGCCGTGGAAAGCGCCACTTCGCGGGCGTTCGTGTTTTCCTGGAGCACCTTTTGCAGCCGGAGCGCTTCGTCTTCGGCAAAGGAGTGGACGACCACGATCAGGTCGTTATCCATCAGGCCGCTTTTTTCCAAGGCGTTTTGCAGCATTTGATTCGTCGCTTTTTCCTTTTTGCCCCTTACCTTGTAGGCGGGGGTCATTTTTCCGTCAATCACCTTGATGACAGGGCGGATGTTCAGCAGGCTTCCCAGCAAATTTTGCACGCCGGAGCAGCGGCCGCCTTTATACAAATATTCGAGCGTGTCGATGACAAACTCGGATTCCACCTGGGGCCGTACGGCTTCGAGCAGCTTTACGACCTCGTCGAGGCTTTTTCCCTCCCGGGCGGCAAACACCGCTTTCATGACCAGGAGGCCGATCGCGCTGGAAAGGTTCAACGAGTCCACGACGCGGATCGAAGCTTCCGGAAATTCGCCCGCCGCGATCAAAGCATTCTGATAGGTCGCCGATAATGCGGAGGACAAGCTGATATACAAAATCGATTCCCCTTGGTTGACATGCGGCTCGAATGCAGCCATGAAATCCGCAGGAGAAGGGGCGGCCGTCTTCGGCAGGCTTCCGCCCCGTGACACCCGCTCATACAGTTCGGCCGGCGTAATGTCCACCCCGTCCCGGAGCTGCTCGTTCCCGAAAACGACATAGAGCGGAATGATTCCGATGTCGTATTGCTGGACCCACGCTTTCGGCAGGTCGCTCGTGCTGTCGGTAAAAATTTTGATGTTAGACATGAACATCTCCCTTAGTTTTTCTTTACATATAAAATCCCGATCGTTTTGGCCCCGCAGTGGGAGGAAATGACGCAGCCGGCATCGGAGATGGCGACTTCGCGGGCGCCGGTACGCTCCTCAAGCATCCGTTTGAGTTCCCGGGCGTCTTCCTCCGCCATCGAATGGGTAACGAAAATGAGATCTTGATCCATCCGGTCCCGGTTGGCCAGGGCGTTAGTCAGCAGCTGCTCCAGCGCTTTTTCCCGTTTGCCGCGGACTTTGTAGGCCGGGGTCATTTTTCCGTCGATGACCTTGATGACCGGACGGATTTTCAGCAGGCTGCCGACGAGATTCTGCATGCCGGAGCATCTTCCGCCCTTATACAAATAATCCAGCGAATCGATCACGAATTCGGTTTCGACAAGCGGTCTGACGCTTTGCACCAATTCGGCGATGTCCCGCGCGCTTTTTCCCGCTTCGGCCGCTTTGACCGCCTTCATCACCTGAAGCCCGATTCCCGTGGACAGGTTTAATGAGTCAACCACCGTCACCCTTCCGTCGGGAAATTCGCCCGCGGCGATCACCGCGTTTTGATACGTGGAGGACAGTTCCGACGAAAGGCTGATATACACGATGTCCCGGCCTTCCTCGATGTCCGGCGTAAACGCCTGGATGAAGTCCGACGGCGACGGAGCGGCGGTTTTCGGCAAGCTGCCTGTTTTGTCCACTTCGGCGTAAAGCTCGGCCACGCTAATGTCCACGCCGTCCCTGTAGGTCTTGTCCCCGAACGTGACATAAAGAGGAATCAGGCCGATCCCGTAGTCCCGGATCCACTCCCGGGGCAGGTCGCAAGTGCTGTCGGCAAAAATTTTAACGTTCGTCATTTCGGTCACCTTCCTGCTCTTAGCATAAGTACGACAAACATCAGGCCAAAACTGAAAATGATAATGGCGTTCAGGGAGAGCCCCAATACGGCGAAGATTTTTTTGCGGTTCCGGAGAATCGTCCCGACGATGCCCAAAATCACGCCGATGACATTCGCGGCGAACAGGCCGATCAGGATCATGGTGATGACCGTGACGCCCGTGGTCGAGCTCTGGGTCCAGGAACTGTCGGTCTCGAGGCCTTGGGCGAAAACGGCCCCCATCGCGCCAACGCTAATGATATAGGCCAGCATGGACACGAGGCTGATGATAAACGAGGCGATTCCGGGACCGGAGTGCCGTTTATGCCGGAGCGGATGCTGGTGTGGTTCCATGTTCTTTCTCTCCTTAAGTGAATAGATATGTATGCTTCTTACTCTTCCATATTATCAAGCAAAAATCAAGACGGGCGAAGGCTTTCGGCGCGGGGAAGCGGTGGAAAAGGCATACCGGATCGGGTAATATGATGACAGACTGCAAAACCTAAGCGAAGGAGTGGAGACGACACATGCAGCGCAAGTTTATGATCATCGGCGCGATCATGGCCATGCTCTCCGTGGCGATCGGCGCTTTCGGTGCCCATTTGCTGGAACCGATCGTCGGCGAAGATGCGATGAAAGTTTATGAAACCGGGGTTCAATACCATATGGCGCATGCGCTTGGCATCATTTTGATCGCGGTAGCGGCCGGCATCTGGGGGGATTCGCGAAAATTGGCCTGGGCCGGCTGGCTTTTGTTTGCGGGCATCATTCTTTTTTCCGGCAGCTTGTACGTGCTGACCGTTACCGGGATCAAGCAGCTTGGAGCGATTACGCCGATCGGCGGCGTGGCGTTCATCGCCGGATGGATATGCCTGATCGCCGATGCGGCGTCGCGAAAGAAACGATAAGACTAAGAAAGCCCTTGCGCTTCCTGTTCACAGGAGGACAAGGGCTTTGCTCGTATTAGACGACCTCAATGATTTCGCTAAGCTTAAACGAATAGACCTGCTTCTCGTCGACGTGGTAGACGTTAAGCAGCTGATTGGTTTCGTCGAAATTCAATATGCGGCACGGCATACTGTTCCGTGTGCCGCCGCGGCTGATCGTCAGCCGGGTCAGCCGGTTGTCGCGGATGCATTCCGTGATCCATTCATACAGCTGGGAGCCGTAATCCGCGGAAATCGTTTTTTTCTCAGCGGGGGAGCTGGGGCTGGTCGCCGGTTGTCCGGTCTTTGCTTTTTGAGTGCGGTTGTTGTCAGGCACAGGCAAATCTGCGGAAGCGCCTGACTTGTGAACAAGGGATTTCCGTTTGTCCCGAAGCATCGAATCGATCAGCTGGCCAAGCTCCATTCCGGATTTGATCCGGAAGTCCGCGATGCTTTCGCATTGGTTAAACATTTCGATCATCGCCTGCAATGCAAGCGCATTCGAACGGCCTTTGACCAGGATATCGACATTAAACAAATACCCTGACTCTTCAACATTTTGTTTATTCTCCATAATTCCCCCAGCCTATACCATGTGAAAAATATGTATGAAACTGAATAAATCATATCATGAACACGTAAACGTGAATAGTCCTAATGTCGGATGCGTGCATAACTTTATTCCTAGCCGGCGGGAAGGTCGCCTACACGGGAAGCGCCTTGCGGGAATACACATAATTTGAGCATTTATCCTAATAGGGAGGTGTGAGCCTATGGTGACGATGGAGCCTATTTCGGTCGGTGGTCACACCCTTGTCGGAGTGGAAGTCAAGCTCCCCAAAACGACCCTGCTGACGATCAGCACCTCGCGCGGTTACATCATGTGCGGAGCGCTCGACATCGGACTTTTAAATGATCGCCTGGGCGACCGCAAGATCATTGCGGGAAGAGCGGTGGGCGTCCGGACGTTGAAGGAGCTGCTGGAATCGCCGCTCGAATCCGTCACGTCGGAAGCAGCCGCCCTGGGTATCGTTCCGGGCATGCCCGGACATGAAGCGCTTCTAAAAATGCTATAGACAACTGGTTCAATGGTCATAGATTTTCATGAAGCTGGCTGATTAAAAGTGCGGCGAAAAAAACCAGCCCGCCAGGGCTGGTTTCGTTTTTGGCATTATGGGATTTGGTAAAAAATCGTTTGCGTGCCGCCTCTAGCGGAAGAGCGCCGCCAGATGTTCCCGGTAGGGAGCGCGGACGATGCCTTTTTCCGTTATGATCGCGGTGACGTATTCGTTTGGCGTCACGTCGAATGCCGGATTATAGACTTTGATGCCGTTGGGAGCCGTTCTTTTGCCGAAACCTTCGGTAATTTCATGCTCCGGCCGTTCCTCGATCGGAATCAGGTCGCCCGATTCGGTATTCAGGTCGATCGTTGACAGCGGACAAGCCACGTAAAAAGGAATGCCGTGGGCTTTGGCCAGAACGGCGAGGCTGTAGGTGCCGATTTTGTTCGCCACGTCGCCGTTGGCCGCGACGCGGTCCGTGCCGACGATCACCGCCTGCACCCAGCCTTTGGACATGACCATGCCGGCCATGTTGTCGCAAAGCAGCGTGACGTCGATGCCCGCCTGCTGCAGTTCGAAGGCGGTGAGGCGCGCGCCTTGGAGAACGGGGCGGGTTTCGTCCGCGAACACCTTCAGCTTCATGCCTTTTTCATGGGCGAGATACATGGGGGCGGTCGCGGTTCCGTATTTGGCCGTCGCGAGCCCGCCCGCATTGCAATGCGTCAGGACGCCCATGCCGTCCGAAAACAGCGGCAGCGCGTGCTCGCCGATCCGGCGGCAGACGTCCTCGTCTTCGGCTTGGATCGACGCCGCTTCGGCGAGAAGGGCATCCGGGAAGCCGGCGATCCCGTCCTCGGAAGCGGCAAGGCGGGAGGCCTTTTCCTTCATCCGGTCCAGCGCCCAGAACAGGTTCACGGCCGTCGGACGGGAGGTTGCCAGATAGGCGCATACCTTGTGGATATGCTGCAGCCATTCCAGCTTGTCCGCGCCTGCGTACCGTTTGGCGCCGAGGACGACGCCGTAGGCGGCCGCGATGCCGATCGCGGGCGCCCCGCGCACGACCATGGCGTGGATGGCTTCCCATACCTCCTCGGGCGTGACGAGTTTTCGCATGATGATGTTTTCGGGCAGGAGGCGCTGATCCAAAAGCTTCAGCGAATCCTCTTCCCATACCACCGAGATCAGCGGTTGGTATCTATCTTTTTGCGTAGATTCCTGGATGCTCATCGTACTGCTCCTTCGAATGGTTGTGCCGCTTGTTTCACGAGCCGCAGAATGTCTTCTCCGTTCGTCACGGTGCGGTGGTGTTTCACGAGATGCTTGCCGATGGCAAGGGCTTTGCGTTGGGCTTCTTCCCGAAGCCGCTCGTCTTCGATGGCGTCGATGTCCGCGACATGCGAGAGGCCGACGATCCGGCGGATCATTTTGCAGCCGGCGAAACCGGCCGTATCCCGCAAAACCTTGGCGACGTATACGTCCTGGTAACCCGGGGATCCCGCCATCGGATCTTTGGCTTCTTCGTCCCATAGTTTGCGGAAGCGGGTTTCGAACTCCTGCCAGATTTCCGACACCATCGAAAGCAGCCGCTGCTCCGTTTCCCGGCGGGCGGCCGGGTCTTTCGTCCATCCCGGGCGGGAAGCGTAATTCAGCAACAGGTTGGCGATGACGGCCCCGACGTCGAAGCCCATCGGCCCGTAATATGCAAATTCGGGATCGATGACTTTCGTCGACTCCGGCGTCGCGAAAATGCTTCCGGTGTGCAGGTCGCCGTGCAGCAGCGCTTCCGCGCGGGTCAGGAAGGCTTCGCGCAGCAGCGCCACTTCAAGATGGAGGGCCGCGTCTTCGCGAAGGCTCCGGGCTTCGTCCTCAAGGTATTCCGGATAGTTGTTGTTGGCGGACGGCTTGTACGGATCTTCGAAAATCAAATCCTCGGTAATTTTGCACAAATCGGGATTGATGAATTTTTTGACCTGCTCCTTTTTCTCCTGCGGGTTCATGGCCAAGTCCGACGTGAAAAACAGCGTTCTCGCCAGGAACTCCCCGATATGCTCCGCAAAAAGCGGATAAGCGACGCCATCGATGAGGCCTTTGCGCATGATCGTATGGTCGCTTAAATCTTCCATGACGGTGATGGCGAGGCGATCGTCGTAAGCATACACTTCCGGGGCGAGGCCGGGGCAAAGCCGGTACTGAAGCTGAAGGGCTTCCCGTTCGATTCTTGCGCGGTCCAGGGACAGGGGCCAAGATTCGCCGACGACTTTCGCATAAGGCAGCGCTTGTTTGATAATGAGGCTTTTGCCGCCGTTTTGGTCGGTGATATGGAACACCAGATTCAAATTGCCGTCGCCGATTTCCTCGCAGGCGAGCGCGGCATCTGCAGGAAAATGACCCGGAATGCCGCGGGCAAGAGAGATCGCTTCTTCGATCGTGAGTGGATGATAAGTGGACACGAAAAGTCACCTCCGCTAAATAAAGAACCGCATAAACCGAATATAATTCCAACTTAATCGCTTGGTATTGTAAATTATTATTCAGTATATCGGATAACGGCAGGTTTTTGAACCATTTTTTTGCTTGCACAGATTTCCATGCGAAAGATGGGGCGTTTTTGTTTCATGTAGGGAGCAGCAGGGTAATATATGAACAAAGGCGGACAAGCGGCAGAGAGCTGCCCGAAGCCGATGACATGCAGAATGCAAACGGCTTTTGCGCGCCCGGCGCAGGGCCGATTATATTCATGAAAAGGCAGGGATATGACATGGCTAAAACAACCGCAAAAACGAAAACGACGCTGGAGCAACTATTGAACCAGGAGGTCGCGAACCTGAACGTCCTGTACGTCAAAATCCATAATTACCACTGGTACGTCAAAGGCGAGCATTTCTTCACGCTGCATGCGAAGTTCGAAGAGCTGTACGACGACATTACGCTCAAAATGGACGAGGTTGCCGAGCGACTTTTAACCATTAAAGGAAGCCCGGCCGCCACGATGAAGGAATATTTGGAGCTGGCGACGATCCAGGAGGCATCGGGCAAAGAGGACGCCCGCAAAATGGTGCAGACCCTGATCGAGGATTTCGCCACGGTGTCCGAAGAACTGCAGGAGGGCATTCGGATCGCGGACGAAACGGGAGACGAGCCGACCGGAGACTTGTTCATCAAAATCAAAAACGATCTGGAGAAGCATATGTGGATGCTGCGTTCTTACCTGGGATAAGGTTGAAAGAAGGCCGCAAACGGAACGTTTTCGGGCGCGACGAAAAACTTCCTTATTTAATTAAGGAGCGTTGCGGCGGTGCGCGTCCGGAATATTTCAAGCGGCTTCGTCCTGCCGCGGCAAGAGCCGCGGTCCCGGCTGGGGAGGGCGTTTTGTCTTAAGTTTCGCGTATACGAAAGCAGGCTTGGCTGTGTAGGCCGGGCCTGCTTTTGCGATTATTTCGGAAACAATCGGCCTATGAAGGTTGATATGGAACTGTATTTATTATAAAATTGTTGATAATCAGTGAGAATCAGTTTAGATTCATTTTAAATTGATAATTATGATTGCTTGAAATCAGGGTAGGTCATCCCTGTTTAAATAGACTGTCTGATTTCGGTAAAACACAATAACGGAGGGAATAACGTACATGGCTACTCACTTTTCGATTCAAGGCCTTAAAGCGGAAATTGAAGGCAAGGAAATCCTGAAAGGCATCAACCTGGAAATGAAAGGCGGAGAAATCCACGCCATCATGGGTCCGAACGGTACCGGTAAAAGTACCCTGGCTTCCGCTCTGATGGGGCATCCTAAATACGAAGTTACCGAGGGCAGCGCTACGCTGAACGGCGAAGACTTGCTCGAAATGGGAGTCGACGAGCGCGCACGCGCAGGTCTGTTCCTTGCAATGCAGTACCCGAGCGAAATTACGGGCGTGACAAACTCCGACTTTTTGCGCAGTGCCATTAACGCCCGCCGTGAAGAAGGTCAGGAAATTTCCCTGATCCGTTTTATCCGCCAATTGGAAGCAAAAATGAAAGAACTCGACATGAATCCGGAATTCGCGCACCGCTACCTCAATGAAGGTTTCTCCGGCGGCGAAAAGAAACGGAACGAAATTTTGCAAATGATGATGATCGAACCAAGCATCGTCATTTTGGACGAAATCGACTCGGGCCTGGATATCGACGCCCTCAAAATCGTTGCCAACGGCGTCAACGCGATGCGCAGCGAAGACCGCGGCTTCTTGATCATTACCCACTATCAACGCCTGCTTAACTACATCAAACCGGACTTCGTCCATGTCATGATGCAAGGCCGCATCGTGAAATCCGGCGGTCCTGAGCTGGCCGAACGCCTGGAAGCGGAAGGTTACGATTGGGTGAAGGAAGAACTGGGCATCGAAGACGAGACCGTAGGACAAGAAGCGTAAACAACGGAAGGAGGAAACCGAAATGACAACACAAACGATTCTTCCGGTAAACGCTGAGAGCCTTGGTCAACTGTCCAAACAGAGACAAGAACCGGCTTGGCTAACGGAAAACCGTCTGAAGGCTTTGGAGCTTGCCGCGAGCCTTGAATTGCCTAAACTCGAGAAAATGAGAATCGAGCGTTGGGACATTCAAAATTACGGAAGCTATAAAGCGGATGCGGGCATCGCATCGCTGGCGGAGGTTCCGGCATCCATTCAAGAGCTGATCCAGGATCAGGAGTCCGGAAGTTTGCTGATTCAGCGCAATTCCAGCGTCGTATATTCGAAGCTTGCACCGGAGCTGGCTGAAAAAGGCGTTATTTTTACGGATTTGCAAACCGCCGCGAAAGAGCATGGGGATCTGGTCAAAGCCCACCTGCATACGGCGGTCAAAGCGGACGAAAACTCCGTAGCGGCGCTTCATGCCGCGATATGGAACGGGGGCGTGTTCGTTTACGTTCCTAAAAACGTGGAGGTCACGGTGCCGCTGCAGGCCGTATTGCTTACGGACGACGGCGAAGCGACGTTTGCTCCGCATGTGTTGATCATTGCCGACGTCAACAGCTCGGTAACCTACGTGGACAATTACGTTTCCGGCGAAGGCAGCCAGGCGGTTACCCATAACGGCGCCGTCGAAGTGTTCGCCAAGCAGGGAGCGAAGGTCCGGTATGCAACCATTCACCAAATGGGAACCAACGTCACGGATCTGAGCTACCGCCGCGCCATCATCGACAATGACGCATCGATGGAATGGATCGTCGGCGAAATGAACAGCGGCGACACGGTGAGCGATACGTATTCGGTGCTGAAAGGAAACGGATCGACGTCCGACTCGAAAGTCATCGCGGTCGGTTCCGGTTCCCAGAAGCTGAACTACACGACCCGCGCCAACCACTTCGGCAAATCTTCCGAAAGCCAAATGATTACCCGCGCGGTGATGCGCGAGGAAGCAACGGCAATCATCAACGGGATTACGAAGATCGAAAAAGGCGCAACGAAATCCGACGGACAGCAAACGGAAAAAGTGCTTATGCTGAGCCCGAAAGCCCGCGGGGACGCGAACCCGATCCTGCTGATCGACGAAGATGACGTTAAAGCAGGCCACGCGGCTTCGGTTGGCCAAGTCAACCAGGAGCAAATTTATTACCTGATGTCCCGCGGCATTTCCCGCGAGGTTGCCGAATCCCTCATTATCTACGGATTCCTGGCGCCTGTCGTATCCCAAATTCCGATGGAAAGCTTGCAGAAACAGCTGCAAACGGTCATCGAAAGGAAGTTGGGACAATGAATAACGCCATTCGCGAGCAGTTCCCGATTCTGAAGCAGGAGATTAACGGCCATCCATTGGTTTACCTGGACAGCGCGGCGACTTCCCAGAAGCCGCTGGCCGTCATCGAAGCGCTGCGGCATTATTACGAATACGATAATGCGAACGTTCACCGGGGCGTGCATACGCTCGGCAGCCGTGCTACCGATGCTTATGAAGGCGCACGCGAGAAAGTGGCTAAATTCATTCATGCCAAGAGCACGAAGGAAATCGTGTTTACGCGCGGGACGACGACAGCCCTGAACATGGTGGCTTCGTCTTACGCACGCTCCATTTTGTCCGAGGGCGACGAAATCGTCCTGACCCCGATGGAGCATCACAGCAATCTGATTCCATGGCAGCAGGTGGCGAAAGCCACCGGCGCCGTGCTCAAATATGTTAAACTGCAAGAAGACGGTACAGTGACCTTGTCCGAAGTCGAGAAGGTGGTTTCGGACAAAACGAAAATCGTAACGATGGCTTACGTCTCCAACGTCATGGGCGTCATTAATCCGGTCAAGGAAATCGCCGCTCTGGCGCACCGCCACGGAGCCGTCATGGTCGTTGACGGCGCCCAAAGCACGCCGCATATGAAGGTAGACGTGCAGGACCTGGATTGCGATTTTTATGCTTTTTCCGGCCATAAAATGTGCGGTCCGACAGGGATCGGCGTTTTGTACGGGAAGCAGGCGCTGCTCGAGAAGATGGAACCGGTCGAATTCGGCGGCGAGATGATCGACGATGTCGGGCTTTACGACTCGTCGTGGAAGGAGCTCCCCTGGAAGTTTGAAGGGGGCACGCCGATCATTGCCGGAGCCGTCGGGCTTGGAGCAGCCATCGATTTTCTTGAAAGCATCGGGCTTGACGCCATTGCGGCCCATGAACATGAACTGGCCGAATACGCGGTGGGCCGCCTGTCCGAGATTGAAGGACTGAAGCTTTACGGTCCCCGCGCGCGGAAAGTCGGGCTGGTCACGTTTAACCTGGGCGACGTTCACCCGCATGACGTGGCGACGGTTCTGGATGCCAGCGGCATCGCCATCAGGGCCGGCCATCACTGCTGCCAGCCGCTGATGCGCTGGCTGGAAGCAAGTTCAACTGCACGCGCAAGCTTTTATCTGTATAATACGAAGGAAGATGTGGACCGTCTGATCAGCGCATTAATCCAGACAAAGGAGTATTTTGGCTAATGCAACTTGATGACTTGTACCGGCGCGTGATTATGGACCACTATAAAAATCCGCGGAACCGGGGAAAATTCGAAGACGGAACCGTTACAGTCGATTTGAATAACCCGACTTGCGGCGACAAAATTTCGCTGCAGCTCAAGGTGGATGATGGAATCGTACAGGATGCGAGATATACGGGGGAAGGCTGCTCGATCAGCATGTCTTCCGCTTCCATGATGACCGAAGCCGTCAAAGGCAAAACGGTCGAGGAAGCGAGGGAGCTGGCATCCCGGTTCTCCGCGCTGATGCAAGGGGAAGACGTCCATTTCGACGACTACGAGGATATTGAAGCCCTGTCCGGCGTAAACAAGTTCCCGGCCCGCATCAAATGCGCCACGCTCGCGTGGAATGCGTTGCGCAAAGGGATCGACGAGAAGCAGCACGACCATTAATTGATAGGGAGGTTCATACCCATGGCTAAAAAGGCCCCTGAAATAGAAGAATACAAATACGGGTTCCGCGACGAGCACAAAGCGGTTTTCCAAACCGGTAAAGGGTTGACCCGCGAAATCGTCACCGAGATCTCCAAAATTAAAAACGAACCGGAATGGATGCTTGAGTTCCGTCTGAAGTCGCTTGAACAGTTCGAAAAAATGCCGATGCCGAAATGGGGCGGCAACCTTGACGAGCTGGACTTCAATGATATCCAGTATTATGTGAGACCTTCCGAGAAACAAGGAAAAACGTGGGAAGAGGTTCCTGCGGAAATCAAAGAAACGTTCGACAAGCTGGGCATTCCGGAAGCGGAACAAAAATTCCTCGCCGGCGTATCCGCTCAATACGAGTCCGAGGTCGTATACCATAACATGCAAAAGGATCTGGAAGATCAGGGCGTCATCTTCATGGACACCGATACGGCGCTGAAAGAGCATCCTGAAATTTTCAGGGAGCATTTTGCCACCGTCGTTCCTCCATCCGACAACAAATTTGCGGCTTTGAACAGCGCGGTATGGTCCGGCGGCAGCTTCATCTACGTTCCAAAAGGCGTCAAATGCGAAATTCCGCTGCAGGCCTACTTCCGGATCAACTCCGAAAACATGGGACAATTCGAACGGACGCTGATCATCGCGGACGAAGGCAGCTTCGTGCACTACGTCGAAGGCTGTACCGCTCCGATCTACAGCACCAACTCGCTGCACAGCGCGGTCGTGGAAATCATCTGTAAAAAAGATGCGCGCGTTCGTTACACCACGATCCAAAACTGGGCGCCAAACATCTACAACCTCGTCACGAAGCGTGCCGTTGCCGAAGAAAACGCAACGATGGAATGGGTTGACGGCAACATCGGCTCCAAGCTGACGATGAAATACCCTGCGGTTCTCCTGAAAGGACGCGGCGCGAAAGGCATGGTATTGTCGATCGCGGTGGCAGGCAAAGGACAACACCAGGACGCCGGCGCCAAAATGATTCACCTGGCTCCGGACACGACTTCGACGATCGTATCGAAATCGATCAGCAAACACGGCGGCAAGGTCACTTACCGCGGTCTGGCTTCCTTCGGACGCAACGCGGACGGCGCCAAAGCCAACATCAAATGCGACACGCTGATTCTGGACAACGAATCCACGTCGGATACGATTCCGTACAACGAAATCAAAAACGACAATATCGTGCTTGAACACGAAGCGACGGTTTCGAAGGTATCCGAAGATCAGCTCTTCTACCTGATGAGCCGCGGTTTGAGCGAAGCCGAAGCGACGCAAATGATCGTCATGGGCTTCATCGAACCGTTTACGAAAGAACTGCCGATGGAATATGCGGTCGAAATGAACCGTTTGATCAAATTCGAGATGGAAGGTTCGATCGGCTAATTCATGAACCGGTCGGCCAATACGTATCTGCTTTCGCCAAACCAAGTTTGGCGAAGCAGATACGTATTTTTTTGCAAGCGGATAGCCGCATGTCCAGAAGCGTCAGCGTGGCGCCGACCCATATAAAACGCCCGCCCCGGAATTCTGCCGGGGCGGGCGTTTGTTTCGACTAAGCCATGATTATAGAAAGATCTTAACGATGCCGATTTCCCGCTGCAGGGACAAATCCACGAAGCGGTTATCGGTTTTCACCAGCGGCCGGAAAAAATCGGCAGGATTGGTCATCACGATCGTGCCTTGTTCTCCGGTTGAGAGCAGGACGTTTTTGCCGATGAAGTTGGGAAGCATATGACGAATAAAGACTTGGGTGGCGTTGGCGCTCAATTTGCCGAAGCTCATGGTGTGCAGCTCGCGCATGACGGTAAGCAGCTCCTGCTTGGACTGGTACACGCGGTTCATGCTCATCGCGCTGAATACGTCCGCCACCGCCGTAATTCGCGAAAACGGATGGATTTCGTTTTTTTCGATGGCGTGGGGATAACCGCTGCCATCGTCCCGTTCGTGATGCTGAAGGGCAACAAGCGCCGGGATGGAGTCCGGAGAAGAATTACGGATGATGTCATGCCCGTAAACCGTATGTTTTTTCATGATCTCGAATTCTTCCGGCGTCAGTTTGCCCGGCTTGTTCAGCAGGCTTCCGGGAATTTGGCATTTGCCGATGTCGTGAAGATAACCGGCCCGTCCCGCTTCGTAGGCTTCTTCTTTGGAAAATCCGAGCCAGGATGCAATATAATAAGATAAAATGCCGACCTGCATCGAATGGTGATATGTATAATCGTCGTTTTGATCAATGCACAGCATAAGGGAGACGATGTCCGTATGTTCCTTCAATTGATCGACGAGGGGCTCCATGATATCGTCTACCATCGTTTCGTTGAATCTTCCGGTAGTTAACGCTTCCAAATACATCGACTCGAATCCGTCCACGGCTTGCTCGATGAAGGGCTTTGTCTTTTGCAAGAGCTCCATCTGTTGGGAGTGGATCAGGGTGACCGCGGGCTGATGCGCTGCGGGCTCGATATCGACGTAGTCCACGGCATGCTTCATCAGCTTGCGGATGTCTTCGTCCGTCAACAGCGTTCCTTTTTGCATTACGTGAAGTCCCGATGCGCTAAACGCATCCGCTGCCAGCCGGTCGCCCGGTTTTAAGTCTGTGACATGCACTTTCAAGCAATACGTCACTCCATTTCTTCAAAATTCGACATCTGTTACCTGCTATCATATCAAGAAAAAAATGGATTGACAATGCCAATATACTAGATCTAAAGCCTTGCTGTCGGGTCCCATGGACCCTGCTGATGTCCCTTCCATTCCGAACCATCGTCCCAGATTTCCTTTTTCCAGATCGGGACCGATTGCTTCAACTTTTCGATGGCATACCGGCTCGCTTCGTAGCAATCCTCCCGGTGGCTTGTCGAAATCGCGATGATTACGCTCGTTTCTTTAATGTCGACTTTGCCGATCCGGTGGGAAATGGCGCATAAGGTTCCGGGCCACCGGGTATCAATATCTTTGCCGATGGCTTCGAGCTGGGACAGCGCCATGGGGACGTAAGCTTCGTATTCCAGATGAACCGTCCGCTGCTCTCCCGTCATTTCGCGCGTCGTCCCGACGAAAGAGAGGGTGGCGCCATGGTTCGGATGAAGCACTTTGCTCGTCACTTCCTCGACCGACAGCGGCTGGTCCGTGATGCAAAAGCGCCCATCCTTGGATGCGGCGCGAACGGGAGATTGGCCGTCGCCGCCGGATACCGGCGGAATGAGGGCAATTTCGGAACCTTCCGTAATAAGGAAGTCCCCTGGAGCATATTCCTGATTTACGGCCACAAAAGAAACGGAGATCTGCGAGGCAGCCTCCGGAAAGGACTTGGACAACTCTATTTTCAGCTGATCCGCGGTAATTTCCGGCTGTTCGACGGCGTAATCCAGCACCCGGGTCTGCAATCGTTCCGCCAAGCCTGCGAATAATTGAATGCGAAGTTGCATGATTTTCACCTCAACCATTGATGTTCATGTCTATCCAATATACCATATCCATATTGAAAATGTTATGCTTATCCATTAGAGACCCGCTGATGTCGGCGACTTTTGCACCTGCGCGAGAAAGGAAGGACTTTAGCTTATGAAGCGCAACGAACCTAAAACGATAACGATTCTGCACACGAACGATATCCACAGTCATTTCGAGAAGGTCAGCTCCATCGCGGCGCATATTGCCCGGCAGCGCGAAGAGGCCCAAGGAAGCCCTTTGCTGCTGGTGGACATCGGGGACCATATGGACCGCTCGGCGATGGAAACCGAAGGAACGATGGGCGGGGTGAACGTCGATCTGCTCAATTTGACCGGGTACGACGCCATTACGATCGGAAACAACGAAGGTTTGACGCTGACGCCGGAAGACTTGGCACGGGCATATTCGGGACTGCAGGCCGATGTGGTCTGCTGCAATTTGCTGGAAGAAACGACAGGCGAGCCGCCGTCATGGATGAAAAAGCACGTCGTCCTCGAAAAAGGGGGCGTTAAAATCGGCCTTACGGGAGCGACGGCGCCGTTTTCGGCCTTTTACGAACTGCTTGGCTTCCAAGCGCTTGAGCCGGAAGCGGCGATCAGGCGGGAAGTCGAGCTGCTCCGGCCCCAATCGGACATCGTCGTCGTGTTGTCCCATCTTGGGCTGGCAACGGATCAGCGGCTGGCGGAGCGGATTCAAGGGATCGACGCGATCCTTGGCGGGCACACGCATCATCTGCTGGAGAAACCGCTGGTGATTGGCAACACGGCCATATGCGGGGCAGGGAAGTTCGGGGACTATATCGGCAAAATCCGCTTGGAGCAGCAGCCTGACGGTGCTTTCCGTATGGCGGAAGGATGCGTCATTCCCGTCGATACCGATGCATTGGACGAAACCGTCAGCAGCGCGCTGAACCGGCATCGGCTGCGGGCCGAGGAATACTTGCAGGAAACCGTCGCCGTTACCGATCGGGAGCTGCCGCTTGACTATACGTCGGAGTCCCCGTTCGGGAACTTGCTGGCACAGGCCGTGCGCAGATTTGCAGGTACCGGCATTTCCATTGTCAACACGGGCCAGCTGCTCGGTCCGCTGCCGGAGGGAGAAATATCCGCCGGAATGCTTCATACGCTGTGTCCGTCCCCGGTCAATGCGTGCATCGTCAAGCTGAAAGGGAAGGACATTCGGAAGGCGCTGGAAGAAAGCCTGCTGCCCGATTTTTGGGGCAGGGAGATCAAGGGCTTCGGCTTCCGGGGGGAGATTTTGGGAAATGTGGCGGTAGATGGTCTGGAAGTCTTGTATGATCCGGTCCGAATCCCTTATGATAGGATTGTCGAAATTACGCATATGGGGGAGAAACTGCTGGACGAGCAGGAATACGAGGTCGGAACGCTTGACATGTTCACGTTCGGCATCGGCTACGAATCGCTTGCATTAGGGAGCGACCCGCAATTTTTGCTGCCCGAATTTCTTCGGGATCTGCTGCGCTTCGAGCTGGTCCGTCCGGGAAGCCTTGCGGAAAGCGAAAGACGCAGATGGGCACAGCGCCATTAAAATTTCCTTGGGGAGGAAACCATGGATACAATAACGGCAATCGTACTGGGAATTGTGGAAGGCATTACGGAATTCATTCCCGTTTCTTCGACCGGTCATATGATTCTCGCTTCGAAGCTGCTCGGCTACAACGATCAGGATCCTACGATGAAAACGTTCGAGGTCGTGATCCAGCTGGGGGCGATTCTGGCCATCGCGCTCGTATACTGGCGCCGGATCCTCGACCTGCTGGGGATTAAGAAAATCGATTCCGGCGGCCACCGCATGGCTTCAGGGAAAAAGCTGAACCTGCTGCATGTCATCATCGGCATCGCTCCCGCGCTGATCGTCGCGTTTTTTGCGAGG
Organism: Paenibacillus cookii; assembly: GCF_018333375.1. Taxonomy (GTDB): domain Bacteria; phylum Bacillota; class Bacilli; order Paenibacillales; family Paenibacillaceae; genus Paenibacillus_AQ; species Paenibacillus_AQ cookii. The sequence continues at coordinate 21,986 of NZ_BORW01000014.1, read as the reverse complement.
GATTTCATCAAAAGCCTGTTCAGCGCAAGCACGGTTATTTGGGCGCTCGTGGCGGGCGGCGTGTTCATGATTTTTGCGGAATGGTTCAATAAGTCCAAGGCGAAAATCACGGCCGAAACGATCGATGACCTCAGTTACAAGCAGGTGTTTTTGATCGGCATATATCAAATTTTATCCGTGCTTTGGCCGGGCTTTTCGCGTTCGGGTTCGACGATCGCCGGCGGCATGCTGTCCGGTGCCAGTTATAAAGCGTCCGCCGATTTTTCGTTTCTGATCGCGATCCCGATCATGGTTGCGGCGTCGGGGTACGAAATGCTGGACTCCTATCAAAATTTGACCAAAGATACGCTTGGCTTGTTTGCGATCGGCTTCATTCTTGCTTTTGTCGTTGCGTATGTCGTGGTGCTTGCATTCATGAAATTGATCCAGAAAATCCGGCTGACCCATTTTGCGGTGTACCGGTTTGTTTTGGCGGTTGTTTTTTGGCTATTCATTATGCGCTGATTCGTAAGTTTGCCCCGGCCAAAAGATGGGCTTTCCTGAAAAACGGGATCAGTGTTCATGGTTTGAGACTTTTTACGGATAACGGCATGACGGAACCGCGGAATCCGTGAATTAGGGCAGGAGAGGATATGCTTTGCGTTTGGTACCCGTTCGTAAGCTTCAGGAAGGTATGAGGATCGGCAAAAAGATATATAACGACGAAGGCGTCGTCCTTTTGGCGGACGGCGTGGAACTGACGGTTCCGCTGATCCGCCGGCTCGTGGAATTGGATATCGGTTATGTTTACATAGAAGACGAACAGACAGAGGGAATCGTAATACCGGAATTGCTTCATGAGGATACGCGCCGCGAGGCGCTGCAAAATATCCGGAAAAACTTTCAACGTTTGTCCGGAACTTCGAAAATCGCCAAAGGTTATTTTCATCTCGGCAAAGATTTCACCAGGGTGATGGAAGCGATATTGAAGGATGTCAGCCGGCAGGAGGATTCCATGATCTTGCTCATGGACATGAATACCGCGGATCATTATTTGTATAAGCATTCATTGAACGTCTGCGTCTATTCGCTCGTGCTGGGGATCGCAAGCGGCTATCCGGAGGACCGGCTGATGCAGCTCGGCCTCGGGGCGCTGCTCCACGACATCGGCAAAACGCAAATTCCGCAGCGGGTGCTGTCCAAGCCCCAAAAGCTGACGGATGACGAATTCCGGGTGATGAAGGCCCATGCCGAGATCGGATACAAAATTTTAAAAGACGAGCCTAACATCCCGCTTTTGGCGGCCCATTGCGCTTTTCAGCATCATGAACGGCTGAACGGAAGCGGCTACCCGCGCGGAGTCCAGGAGAAAGAAATCCATGAGTACGCCCAGTGGGTGGCGCTTGCCGATTCCTACGACGCCATGACTTCGCATCGTGTGTACAGACCCGCTATGCTGCCTCATCAGGCCGTAGAGGTTCTGTACGCAGGATCGGGGACGTTATACGATCAAAAAAAGCTGGAGCTGTTCCGGGACAAGGTGGCGATTTACCCGCCGGGATTAACGGTCAAATTAAACACGGGCGAAACCGGCGTCGTCTCCCGCATCCATTCAAGCACCCCGCATCGCCCGGTGATCCGCATACTCTCGGATGCGGAGGGGCGTAACCTGAAGGCGCCTTACGAAATAGACCTTGCGCGAAAGCTTTCCGTCATCATCACGGAGGTGGACGACGCCGACGTACAGCCGATTTCTTTTCAGCATTAAGGAGGAAGATCCATGAAGGAGCGACAGTATAAAGCGCCAAAACGGCAGTGGGGGAGCATCATCTACCGCTGCCGTTGGGCGGTCGCGATCGCGTGGGTCTTTTTTATCGTTGTTCTCGGCACATTCGCCGTCAGGACCCCGTCGCTGCTGCAGGACAGCGGATTTACGCCGACCGGCAGCCAATCCGAGCGCGGAATCGCTTTTCTTGAAGAGAACCTGGATATGTCCGCCGCTTCGCTCGACATCGTGCTGCAAAGCACGGAGGGCAAAAATTTGACCGCCTCGGAGGCGCAGGACCGGATTTGGGAGGAACTCGCTCCGCTTAGGGACAAACCGTTCGTCCAGGATATGTACGCCAGCATGGTGACGCGGAAAGCCGGGGAAGACGGCATAATCTCTTATACGGTATTGCTGAACGAAACGGCAAGCGAAGCGCTCAAGCATTTTGACGAGATTAAAGCGGCCGTGCCGGAGATCGCCGGAACCGAAACGTATATCACCGGCAATCTGGCGGTTTATCACGATATGAGCGCGGCCGTAAGGCACGATATCGTCCGGGCGGAGTCGTTCGGGATTCCGGCGGCGCTTGTAATTTTGCTGCTCCTGTTCCGGACCCTTCCCGCCGCGCTGCTGCCGGTCGTGATCGGCGTCGGGAGCGTTGCGGTGACGATGGGCGGCTTGTATTTCGTGGCGGCAAACGGCGCCGCGCTGAGCAATTTTCTGCCGAATATGGTGACGATGCTGGGCCTTGCGGTGGGGATCGACTACGCTTTGTTCATGGTGAGCCGCTTTCGCGAGGAGCTTGCGGAAAAGGACGTCCCCGGCGCGCTTGCGGCTGCATGCCGCACGTCAGGAAGATCGGTGCTTTATTCGGGTGCGGCCGTCATGGCCGGGCTCCTTGCGCTGTGTCTGGTCGATCTCCCCATTTTCCGTTCGCTGGCGCTCGGCGGGATGCTGGTCGTGCTGGTGTCGGTGCTTGCCGCAAGCACCTTGCTGCCTGCGCTGCTCGGCATATTGGGACGGCGGATCTTTTCGCTGCCGATCAAGCTTGGCCGAAGTCATGCCGATGGTGCCGGTTACGGCAGCAAGGCGTGGGTGCGGCTTTCGGAATGGATCATGTCGCGCCCGGGCATCATCGCGGCCGTCGTTACCTTAGCGCTGCTCATCGCCATGCTGCCTTCCTTGCAAATGAAGCTGGGCATCCCGTCGGCCGAGGTGCTGCCGCCGTCCTATGAATCCAGATACGGAGCCGAACTGATGAAAAAGGCTTACGACATGAAAGAAGCCAACAGCATCATGATTGCGGCGGAGCTGGACCGGCATTACGAAGATTCACGATCCGTCCGTCTGGTGAAATCATATATGACCATGCTTGAAGAACTTCCGGGCGTTCACCGCGTCGAAAGCTACGCGGGTTATATCAAAGGGGAGGCAAGCGGCGTCAGCCCGGAACTGAAATCCGAGATCGAAAAACGCCATGCCGCCAAAGGACGTGCGGCCGTCATCGTCGTCGTGCCGGAGGAGGGGGAAAGCTCCCCGAATACCGTCAGGCTGGTGCGGGAAATCCGGCAGCATCCGCCGGAAGGCATGCATATTTACGTGACGGGTTCCCCGGCCTACAAGCTTGATATCATGGATCGGATCCAAAGCGGGATACCTTACGTGCTTGCCGTCGTCCTGCTGCTCACTTATATCATTTTGTTTGCGGCCTTCCGCTCGGTCCTGCTCCCGCTCAAGGCGGTGGCGATGAATTTGCTCAGCATCGGCGCCAGCTTCGGCCTGGTCACCCTCGTGTTTCAGCTCGGGTACGGCGCGGAATGGCTGAACGTCACGTATACGGGAAGCGTGTTCGCCGTTTTGCCGATTCTCATTTTTTGCGTGGTTTTCGGCATTTCCATGGATTACGAGGTCATGATGCTGTCACGGATTGTCGAAGCCTACAAAATGGAGAGGAATAACGAGCGCAGCACCGCCATAGGATTGCAGAGAACCGGGGGGATGATCACCGGAGCGGCACTCATTCTGGCCGTCGTGGCCGGCGCGTTCATGTTTACCGATAACGAGCTGATGAAAGCGCTCGGGCTTGGCCTGACGGCTTCCGTGCTGATCGACGTCACGGTCGTGCGCATCCTGCTCGTGCCGTCCTTGATGAAGCTTCTCGGCAAAGCCAACTGGTGGCTTCCGGGGTGGCTATCGTTTCTGGCCAAAAAGGGCGAGGGGGAAGCGCCCGGCGAAAACGCGCGGCCGTAACGCGGGGCTTAGGCGGGAGAGTTTTTTGTCGCTTCATGGTATGATATAAGGGACTAGGCTTTAGGATTTGCAAAATCCTCGGTTAAATAAAGAAATAAGGTGAGGAAAAAATGAATACGATACAACTGTCGCCAAGCTATGATCCGTGGGATCCGATCGGCTCCCTGCGGGCATACGGACGTCACGTGCTGACGAGCGTGGAAATGACAGTCACGCATTTGTGCAACATGCGCTGCGAGCATTGCGCCGTAGGGGATATGCTCGTCATGAAGGAGGCCGAATTTCTGCCGCTTGATCTGATGCTGAAAAGGCTCGATGAAGTCGAGCATCTGCAAACGATCAGCTTGACCGGCGGCGAGCCGTCCTTCCGCGAAAAAACGGTGAACGAAGTGATCGTTCCCCTGCTCCGCTACGCCAAAGAACGCGGCATCCGGACGCAGATCAACTCGAATTTGACGCTCGATATCAGCCGGTACGAAAAAATGCTTCCGTACCTGGATGTCATGCATATTTCGTTCAACTATTTGAACGGCGACGATTTTCACGAGGTCGGCTTCGCGAACAGCAGCCATCCCGTTCCGAAGGAAACAGCCTACCGCATGTACGACAAGATGATCGAAAACGCCGTCAAATTAAGCGAAGCGGGGATGTTTATCTCCGCCGAATCGATGATTAATTATCGCACGCATACAAAACTGGCTGGAATTCACAAACTAATCGAGGAAATGGGCTGCAAACGCCATGAGGTCCATCCGATGTATGCGTCCAACTTCGCGAGCTCGCTGCCGGTGTTATCGCTCGAGGAAACGCGGAAGGCCATCCATTCCTTGCTTGATGCCCGCAATCCGGACATCTGGATGCTGTTCGGGACGCTTCCGTTTTTTGCTTGCAGCGACGATCCCGAGGAGCTTGCGTTGATCCGCCGCTTGGCATCCGAACCGAACGTGACGGTCCGCAACGACCCGGACGGACGTAACCGCGTCAACGTCAACCTGTTTTCGGGCGACGTTTATGTCACCGACTTTTCGGACGTCCCGCCTTTCGGCAACATCATGGACAGCCGGCTCGACGATGTTTTTGCCAAATGGCAAAACGATCACCCGCTGAACAAAACCGTAAACTGCCACTGTGACGCGGCAGGCTGCTGCGGACCGAATCTGCTGGTGAAGGATATGTATTACAAGGAAACCGATTTTAGCATAAGGCAAGCTAACATCATTTAAGAAATGAGGCGTTTGATTTGGACGGGGAGTTTGAAATAGGCAAGCTATTATTCAACCTTTTCCTGGTTTTGCTGCTTGTATTCTTTAACGGGGTGTTTGTCGCCGCGGAGTTTTCGCTGGTTAAAATGCGCCAGTCCCGGCTTACGCAGCTGGTGAGCGAAGGCAACCGCATGGCGAATTATGCTTTGAAAGTAAACAATAAGCTGGATGCCTATTTGTCGGCTACGCAGTTCGGCATTACGCTGGCATCGCTGGGACTCGGCTGGATCGGCGAACCCGCCGTCTCGCACCTCTTGGTGCAGCCGCTCATGTACAAGATCGGAATCACGGACAAAACGGTCATTTCTTCCGTGTCGGTGATCCTCGGATTCTGCGTCATTACTTTTCTACATATCGTTCTCGGGGAGCTTGCTCCAAAGTCCCTGGCGATTCAGAAAACGGAAGGGGCGGCTTTGCTGCTGTCCGGTCCGCTGATGTTGTTCTATAAAATATTTTTTCCATTCATCTGGCTGTTGAACGCTTCGGCAAACGTCATTTTGCGCATGTTCGGGGTACAGCCGGCGACGGAATCGGAAGCTGCGCATTCCGAAGAGGAAATCCGCATATTAATGAATCAGAGCGCCAAAAGCGGTGTGATCGATAAGGACGAGATGAAGCTGATGGACAACATCTTTGAATTTTCCGATCTGCTGGCGCGCGAGATCATGCTGCCCCGTACGGACATGGATTGCCTGTACACGAACAATACGCTGGAAGAAAACCTGCGAATCATCAGCGAAACCAAACATTCGCGTTATCCCGTTGCCGTGGAGGACAAGGACCAGATCATCGGCTTTGTCCATATCACCGATTTCCTGCTGGCGGATGAAGAGCACCAGAAGGAGCTGGCGAAGCTGGTGCGGCCGATTTTGAACGTGCCGGAATCGATGGAAATCAGCCATGTCCTCCGGCTGATGCAGAAAAAACACGCTCAGCTGACGCTGGTCGTGGACGAGTATGGCGGCACGGCGGGCATGCTTACGGCGGAAGAGATTTTGGAAGAAATCGTGGGCGAACTTTACGACGAGTTCGAGGACGAGCGTCCTGACGTGGAAATTCAGGAGGATTTCATTTCGGTGGACGGGCGTATGCTGATCGAAGACGTGAATGATCTGACGGGCGTCATTATCGAAGATGACGAAGTCGATTCCATCGGCGGCTGGCTGTTCAAGGAGCTGGAAGGAAATCCGGTGAAAGGCAGAAAGGTTCAGCTGGCCAACTACGTTTTCGAAGTCGAAGAATCGACGAGGCTCCGGATCACAAGGGTCAACATCCACCGCGTTGCCGCCGCCGAACCGAACAGGGAAGAAACGGAGGCGGAAAACGGGGATTAAGGGGGGAGCTTGTGTCAGGGAAACAGCTGCTTCTCATCGGAATCGGACTGGCCCTGCTGTACGTCATGTTTACGGCAGGGGCCCCGTTTCTGCTGGCTGCACTGGTCGCCATTTCGCTTGAGCCCGTTCATGCCATGCTGATGGGCAAACTGAAATGGAACCGGGTGGCGGCCGCTTCCCTCACATGTACTCTGTTTTTGCTTCTAGTTCTGCTCCTGGTGTACATGCTGGGGCTGCAGGTATTGGGTCAACTGGTAGAGTATTGGGAAAACGCGCCATCGTATTTTGCGGCAGCGAACGACTTTGCGCAGCATACGATGATCCAGGCCCGGGGGTGGCTCGACAATATCCGGCCCGACTTGGCCGAGAGCTTGAGGGCGCTGCTTTCCAATCTCACGCAGTATGCGGAATCCTTTGCGAATACGCTGTCGTCGGCCTTTCTCAATTTCGCCAGGGGGATTCCCGGCACGTTCGTGTTTTTTGTCGTCTTTTTTGTCGCGGTGTATTTATTCAGCTTTGGTCTGCCGGCGATCCGCTCCGGCATTCTTTCCTTGTTTGAGGATGAGATGCAGGGGCAGATTCAGCAGGTGCTTCACAGCCTGAAAATGTCGATTTTCGGTTTTTTGCAGGCTCAGATGATTCTGAGCGCTTTTACGTACGTGGTGACGTTGACGGGACTGCTTATCCTCGACATCCGTTATCCGCTTGCGATTGCGCTGCTTGTCATGCTGATCGACATTTTGCCGATTCTCGGCGTTGGTTCCGTTTTGATTCCGTGGGCCGCCTATTTGTTTATCGTCGGCGATAACTATACGGGCTTCGGGCTGTTGCTGCTGTTTATCGTCATTACGGTGGCCAGGCGGGTCATCGAGCCGAAGATCATCGGCGACTCCGTCGGCATCGGCGCTTTATCGGCGCTGGTCAGCATGTATGTCGGCTTTAAACTGGTCGGCGTCATCGGCGTGTTTATCGGACCGCTGGTGGTCATCATCTATTCGGCCGTGCGCAAAGCGGGTTTGTTTCAGATCAAAATCAAATTTTAAAGCGGGCCTTCCAAGGACTCCCCGGACAAGTTTCGGCTTGTTTCGAGGGAGTTTTTTGGTTGTTTTCGATAAATTTTGTTCAGTTTCCGCGAAACCCTCATATGTATGTTACGAAGAGCCCAACGAGGAGTCCTAGACTCGTCCGGCTTAATACGAACCAGAAGGAGGCTCCGTTCGTGAACGATCCTTTGAACAACCAGATCCGAGTCTACAAGCCCTTTATCGGACCGTTTGATCCTTGCCCGCCTTTGCCTTACAGGACATACGTCGTACCGCCGAACCAATATATCGTCTTCCAGCCGAGGGATTGGCCCCAATACAGTTTGCAGGAAGCCCTGACGCGGGGGACGCTTTGGCCCAATCTGTTCAGTCCGTACAATCCCAAGCGGAATTCGCAGGAAGGAGGAGCTTGATGTCTGAACAAGGAATCCCGCGGAATTCGGGTCCGGCGAACGGGCCTGGCCATGTCGGCCCGGCCCATGCGCACCACGAAAACGCCGGTCCTGCCCACCATGAGCATGAAAACATAGGTCCTGCCCATCACGCCCATGAAAACGTCGGTCCCGCCCATCATCACATGCATGAAAACGTCGGTCCGGCCGGCATGAAGCCGGAAACCAAAGGGACGGTGGATCGCCAGTATTACGAGCTTTTGGAACAGCTTCAGGTGATCGATTTCGCCCTGGTCGAGCTGAACCTGTATCTGGATACCCATCCGGACGATTTGAAACGCATCGAGCAGTACAACCGGCTGGCGCAGGAACGCATCCCGCTGGTAAGAAAGTTTCAGGAGCTGTACGGCCCGCTGATGCATTTCGGCCACGCCTATTCCAAATTCCCTTTCGAATGGCCGGAAGCGCCGTGGCCTTGGCAGGTGTAAAGGGAGGACTTTAGCTTTGGCAACCTGAAAAAACACCGGAGAAAAAGTTACAAATCTGCGGAATATTTAAAGGAGGCGGTCCACACCCATGTGGGTATACGAGAAGAAGCTGCAGTATCCGGTTCGGGTGAGCAAATGCGATCCGATGATGGCCAAATTCCTGCTGGAGCAATACGGCGGCGCGGACGGCGAATTGGCTGCAGCCCTGCGTTATTTGAACCAGCGGTATACGATTCCCGATAAGGTCATCGGCTTGTTGAACGATATCGGCACGGAAGAATTCGCGCACCTGGAAATGATCGCCACCATGGTGTACAAATTGACGAAGGATGCTACCGTCGAACAACTAAAAGCAGCCGGCTTGGGCGACCACTATGCCAATCACGATAAGGCCCTGTTCTACCAAAACGCGGCAGGGGTGCCGTGGACGGCGACCTACATTCAGGCTAAGGGAGATCCGATCGCGGACCTGTACGAGGACATCGCGGCCGAGGAAAAGGCCCGGGCTACATACCAGTGGCTGATCGACATGACCGATGACGTCGATTTGCAGGACAGCCTGAAGTTTTTGCGCGAACGGGAAATCGTGCATTCGCTGCGCTTCCGCGAGGCGGTGGAGATCATTAAGGACGACCGCGGGAAAAAGAAATACTTTTAATTTCCGAATGTTGCCCCGTAAGAAGGATGCCTGCAGCAGCGTCCTCCTATGGGGCATTCGTTTTTTTTGCGTGACCGATACATAAGGGGGACGGCAGCGCCAATATAACGAAGAGATGGAACCATCGCGATGGGGGGATCGTATTATAAGTACTTTCAACGAAACGAGGTCACGCCATGCGATATTTATTATGTTTTCTCCCGCCGCTGGCAGTTCTTAGCTGCGGTAAGCTCGGACAATTCATTCTGAGCATCATACTCACCTGCATCGGTTATGTTCCGGGCGTCATTCATGCCATTTTAGTGGTGAACGCGTACAAAGCGGATCAGCGGACGGAAAAAATCGTCCGGGCCATAGAAAATCAACATCGGTAGGGAAAAAACGACACGACGCCATGCACAACAAAACAGGGATACACGGCCTTGGTCCAATGGAATACGGAACCGTGGCCGTTTTTTTATTTTCTTGCCGGTCCGGACTGTCTGTGGTATGAGAGGTTCAATGCTGCCGTTTGCTGCAGCAAGGAGCTAGTTTTCGCTCTTCGATAAACGCATCAAATATTGGCTGACGGTATCCTCCGTGGCTTTTTCATAAACAAAATCGTCGTACTTAGGGAAAAGGCCGGTTTGGATCAAGTCGTCATCCCCCACGACCACGATTTGTTTGTTTAATTGCATGGCGAGTCCCAATTCAATGTAGGCATAGGGATCCCAGACCTGTGAAACGACAACGCGATCGGCTTTTTCGATATTGGCCCGGGCCTCCAGAAAGTTAGCATCGGAAGTCGTGGTGATGGGGATAAAACGATCGTTTTGAGGCCGGATTTGAATTTGCCGCGCGTATGCGTTGTTTTTTGCCATCATGGCCTATCCACGAATTCCCAGTCGCTAAATTTTTAGAAGAAGGAGTGCAAAATGAGAACAATCCTATTAAAATACAATATACTCAATCTAGCAGCTAGACTGGGACTTACGTTTAGGAAGTGATGGTTTGTGCTGGACGGCAGATCGATCGAATCTGTGATCAAAAGCGCCCAAGAAGGAAACCGGTCGGAACGCGATTGGATCATCGAACAATATCGTCCCTTCATTTTGCGGACCGTCTCCCAAGTATGCAAAAGCCCGATCGGGTGGGAGCGCGACGAAGCAAGCATCGGGATGATCGCGTTAAACGAGGCCATCGACCGGTACGACAGCGGCATGAAAAAATCCTTCGACAATTTTGCTTATATGATGATCCATAACCGCCTTGTGGACGAGTTCCGGAGACAAGGGAGAATTTTAAAATCGGAAAGCGTCATTCTGAACGAGCCGGGGGACCTGTTCGACCAGACCCCGAGCGAAATCGCCAGTTCTCTCGAACGTTACGACAGGGAGCAATCGGCCAGCGAGCTGGCGATGGAGCTGCTTGCATACGACGAGGCCCTGCAGGAATACGGCGTGTCGCTGGAGGAGCTGGAGGATTGTTCCCCGAAGCATAGAGATACGCGGAAGCAGATGATCCAAATCGCCAAGCGGTTCAGCGAACAGCCGGAATGGCTTGATGTGCTGAAGCAGACCAAAAGGCTGCCGATCAAAAATATGCTGAAAATGTTTAAAGTGGGTCACAAAACGCTGGAGCGGAATCGTAAATATATCATAGCGCTTGTTTTGATCTACGCATGTCCGGAATTCGAACGGATACGCAGCACCGTTTCTTTTGCAAACATGGAGGAGTGATGATGATGCATGGAGTCGTAATGAAAATAACCGAGAAGTGTATCGTCGTTCTCTGCGAGGATGGAACCTTCCGAAACCTGCCGCATATGCCCGATATGCCTCAGCTGGGGGATCGGATTCCGGTGGAAACCCCGGCCAGATCCGCACCCGCGCGAAAGCGTCATGACGGCCGCTGGCTGAGGCAAGCCTGGTGGCTTGCGGCTTCCATCGTGCTGTTGATCGGCGCCGTATTTTTATGGAAACCCTCTACGGGCAACGCATCCACGATGGTTGCGATCGACATCAATCCGAGCATGGAATTGTACGTCCGGCAGGACGGAAGGATCGACCGGGTCAAGCCGCTGAACGATGATGCCAAAAAGCTATTATCCGAACGGGAGCTCAAAGGGCAAAATTTTTACGATGCGGTTCATGCCATCGTCGATGAGGCGGCGAAACAGGGGTTTTTGAACGCCGGCGAGGGAAAAAGGTGGATCCTGCTGTCGACGGTGGAACTCCGCTCCGCTCCGTTTGTGCCGGACAAGCAAAAGGTGGAGACGTCGGAAAACGGATATGACCTCGAATGGTTCGAGGCGGATCGGGAACTGATGGACAAAGCCCAAAAAGCGAAGTTGTCGCTCAATAAGTATATCGTTTACGAAAAAGCGGGGGAAAAGGGCATCCGGCTGAACATCGATGACCTGCGTTCCCGTTCCGTCGCCGCGGCCCTTGCCGGGGCAGGGGTGGACCCGCAGCGCTTTTTTGACGGAGCGGGAAGCCATGCCGAAACCGTGCAGCCGTCCGCTCCCGCGAATGCGGCGCCTGAGGGAAGCAAGGGAGCGCAGGCCGGGACCGGAAAAGGAAATGAAGTCAAACAGCCGCAGCAGACGCAAAAGCATTCCCTGCAAAGCAAAGAGCATCCTGCCGACAGCGCGGAGCAAAAAGACGGCGCGGCTCGAAAGGCGGATGCAGGCAATTCTGCCAAAAGCCGGCGGGAGGATCCGGTTAAAGGCAGCAGCGGTTCGAGCCCTAAAGAAACTCCGCAATCCGGCGAAAGCAAAACGATGCCGCGGAATGAGAAAAAAGCGGATGGCAATCCGGCCAAGGAAAACGTCCAAGGGAAAAGCGGCGAACAGGCGAAAGGCGGCGCTCAAGCCAAAAACGGCAAACCCGCCAAGGAGGAGCCGCCGGCCGACCGCGGCGTACAGCCCAATAGCGGCAAATCGGCGGCGAACGCGCCGGAGATCGCGCCAGAAGAACACAGCGGGAAAAACGGTCCGAAAAATAAATGATTCATTTTTTTGAAAAGACCCCCTCAAAACGATGGGACGCGACGTAATGAAATATGTGCTTACTACAAAAGCAGCCTAAATTTTATCGTTTGCGAGGGATGAAGAAATGAAAAAAGTTAAACACATTCTGCTGTCCACATTTGCCGTATCGCTGGCCTTGAGCCTGTCCGTTCAAGCCGCATCGGCTAACGGAGCCGCATCTTCCGCCAAGCCGGAGGTCCGCGCTCAGGCCGCGCTGAAGTTTAAGGATATCAATGACGCGCCTTGGGCGGAAGGAAACATTCTCAAAATGCAATCGAAACACGTTTTCCAAGGATTTGAAGACGGCACGTTCCGTCCGAACAAGCCAGTGACCCGCGTTGAAGCGATCGTCATGGCCGTTCGCCTGATGGGGCTTGATGAGGAGGCGAAGTCCAAGTCTGCCAGCCCGAACCTTCCTTTCCAGGATGCGGATCATTTGAGCAAGAAATATCCTTGGGCTGCCGGTTACCTGGCCACCGCTTTGGAGCATGGATTGCTTGATGCGAACGAAAAGATCCAGCCGGAGAAGCCGGCGAGCCGCGTCTGGGTATCCAGCCTGCTCGTCAAATCTCTCGGCTTCGAAAAAGAGGCGTCGGCCCAAACGGCAGCCAAGCTGAGCTTCAAAGATTCCAGCGCCATTCCCGCCGCTTCCGTCGGTTATGTCAAAGTAGCGATGGAGAAAGGGCTTATCAGCGGTTATCCAAACGGAACGTTCCTGCCGAATAAGGGCGTGACCCGCGCCGAAATGGCGGCATTGCTCGACAGAACGAACGAAGACCTGATGGAAAAAGCCGGTGCGGTGAAAGTGAACGGAACCGTGAAGGAAATTTCTTTTCCCGCGGCGTCGGTAACGGCGGATACCTACGGGGAGATCAAAATCGAAACGGCAAACCAGGAGATCGGCACCTTCAAAATCGAAAGCGGATTGCTCGTCGGCTATCACAACAAAGCGATCAAGGCAGATCAATTGGCCGTTAACGACAAGGTGGTTCTGACCGTTCTGGATCAAAAGGTCGTCGACGCCAGACTGCTGGCCTCCAAAGGAAGCGAGAAACCTGCGGCCAACGATCAACCGCAAAAAGCCGAAAATGCGGGCAACGGCAAAAAATCCGATAAAAAAACCGGCAAGTAAATCTTTCCGTTGAGAGGGATGGCTTGCGAAACGGGGCCAGGACAAATCGACTTTGATGCGTTCCTGGCCTTTTTCAACAAGAATCCATGCAGCAGGAGCGGGATCAAGCAAAAGCGGTCCTCCTTGGTTTACATCCCGAAGGGCTTCCCTTATCATAAGCTATAAGCAAGCGAAAGACATCGAAGCGATAGAAGGGAAGAGGTAAAACCAATGAACCAAAGCAAACGGATCCGTCCCGAGGCCATGATTTTCGACATGGACGGTACGCTGTTCCAAACGGAAACGGTGCTGCTGCCGGCATACCACAAGCTGTTCGACACGCTTCGCAGCGAAGGGCTTTATACGTCGCCGACGCCGCCGCAGGAGCGGCTGCTGGGAAGCCTGGGCATGCTGCTCGAAGATATTTGGAAGGTCGTTATGCCCGACGGGAGCCCGCAGGCCCACGCCCGCGCGAACGAGCTGCTGCTTCAGCTGGAGCTGGAGGGGCTGGCAGGCGGGGAAACGCAGCTGTACCCGGAAGTGAAGGAAACGCTCGAGGAGCTGCATCGGCGGGGCGTCAAGCTGTTTGTCGCCAGCAACGGGCTTGAGCATTACATAAGCGGGATCGTGGAGACGCATGGCCTGGCCGCGCTTTTTGACGGATTGTACAGCGCAGGCAAACACGGCACGCTTTCCAAAGTGGATTTGGTGAAGCTGCTGCTGGACGAAAACGGCGTAAAGTCCGCATGGATGGTCGGAGACCGGTCTTCCGACGTCGAAGCGGGCAAGAAAAACGGATTGTGCGCCGTCGGCTGCGCTTATGCCGGTTTCGGCCACGACGAAGAACTCAAGGGAGCGGATGTGCTCATTTCTTCGTTCGCCGAGCTTTTAAAGCTGTATGAGGAAGCTGATTCAGAGTAGCCGGACGCATAACCCTGCAGCAAAAAAACGGACAGGGCCGCGGAGTCATCCGCGGTCCGTCCGTTTTTATTCTTGCGAGGGCTCATGCATTTTTTCGTATAACCCCACGGCGTATTCCAAAGGTTTCACGATCGCCTTCCGGTACAGCTCGGCGTCCCCGATTTGCGAGAACACCTCCCTGGCGGGTTTGGGGTTGACTTCAAGCAGGTAAATCTCCCCTTTTTTGTTGATCGCCAGGTCGAGCGCCAGCTCGCATAAAGCCCCGTATTGCTTTTCCAGGAATGAAGCCACCTCGACGCCGAGCCTTTCGGCTCTCCGCTGCACCTTGCGCCGTTTCTCCTCATCGTCGATCCATCGTTCCATCATGTCGTTGAAGGAGATGGCATGCCCGCCGCCATGGAGGTTGGACGTGACGCTGCGGCGCGCCCCGACTCGTCCGGCGATGCCGGTAAGCTCCCATGCGCCTTCCCTGTTTTTCTGCACCAGCATCCGGTAATCGTGAACCCTGCCGTCGGGGAGATCGACCGCGATTCCCTCCTGCACCAAATAGCGGTTTTTCATGCTCCAGCCGCTTAGGACGGCTCCCAGGCGGGAAGCGTGGATTTTTTGCGGCGTGATGATTTTCCGCTGTTGATTACGGCCCTGTATATAGTAGTGTGGCGTTCCTTTAATTCGTTCGACCCGCAAAATTCCGCGTCCGCCGGTGCCGTTGATCGGTTTCAGGTAAACGATCGGCGTTTTTTTCAGCATATGGTGCACGTCGGAAAAACCATGGAACAAATGGGTTTCGGGAAGGTGGTTCTTGAATTCGGGTCTCCGCGAAAGCACCTCGTAAATCGTCCATTTATTGCGGAGCGGGCGGTTCAGGAATTGCATATGCCCGTATCGGCGGCGAAATTGAAGCAGCTGCTCGAAACGGGAGCTTTTTTGGATTCGGCAGCGATCATAGATCATGTCGGGGAACGAACGCCATCTGCGCTTCCATGCGCCTTTTTTGGCGTCATACTCCAGGGCGTGAATTTTTTGTTTCGAATCGCTGACATCCATGGGCGTAAATACGAATACGTCCAGGCCGATTTTGCGGCCTTCGATGATCATTTTCTGGTATACGGGTTTTTCCTCAAGAGCTTTATGGTCGTTCAGATATAGCGTCAAAATGCCTAAGACGGGAACCGGCACAATCTTTCACCTTCTTTGGTTGGGGCCGCTATGCGGCGGTCTGTTTTTGGCGCGTTTCCTTCGAGACGGAGGAGCGTTCTGCCCGTCGATGCCATGGCCAGGGAGGAGGCAATGAGTCCGGCTTTGAAGCAAAGCCCCAGGAAGGGGACCTGGTTCAGCCCTGCCCGGCATTCCAAGCTGCCGAGCCGGTCAAGCTGTGCCCTCAGGAGGGCGCAGCCGACGCCTTTGCGGCGGTACAGCGGATGGACCGCAATAAGGAAAGCGTCTTTACCATAGCCGGCCACAAAGCTCGCTCCAGCCAGAACGGGTCCGGCTTCCCCCCGCAGCGTAGCCAGGAGCAGGGAGGTGCCGGGAGCCTGCAGCTCCTGTTCGGTTGCCCTGGCAAGCCGCAAATAATCCTCGCGCATCGAACGGATCCCGCCGTGGTCGAACAGAAACCGCAGCACGCGCGCGTGCTGGCGGTTCCAGTCGTCCTGCGGGGAGAGGGATGAAATTTGCATCTGCTCACTTCCTTTTAACGTTACGGCTTCTGGGCGTTCGCAAGGTAATGGCTGTATTGGAAAATCCGCTCAAGCGATTTTTGGCGGATATGCGGCTCGTCGAATTTCATCGGTTTGGCGTTGGCCTCGAAAAACCAGATGCCGCCCGAAGTGTCAACGCCCAGATCCATGGACATTTCGCCGTGCGGGTGGCCGGAAGCCTTTTCGATTTGCCTGGCGATGACGATCGCGGTCGTTTTGACGCGGTTGATCATGCCGGGCGCGCTGCCTTCGCCGAACACGGCCGTCAGCAATTTGCCCGGATCTTCGATGCTGCCGCCCCGGGGGACGTGGGTCGTAATGCTTTTGGAGCCGGCCATGCGCGCTCCCACGCCCGTGACGCCCCATTGCCCTTTTCCCGTCTTTTGCAGCAGCACCCGCAAATCGAACGGGCGCTGCTCAATGGACGCAAGCTCGATGGCTTGCTGGACGATATAACGGCTGGTGCCGGTTTCCGCTTTGATCCGTTTCCACAGCCGGTGAATGCTGGCCCCCTTGTACGTCGTGCTGCTTCGATGATGTTGGACTTTCAGGCGGTACGGAAGCGGTTTGTCCTGCTGGTATTTCAGCATCATGATGCCTTTGCCGGCTTTGCCGCTTTCGGGCTTCAGATAGAGGGAAGGATAACGTTCAAGCATTTTTTGCAAGCCGGACTCTCCCCGCAGCCTTCGGGTTTTGGGCACGAGATGCCCGGTGGCTTTCGATTTTTTGAGCCATTCGAACAGGTGCCATTTATTGAAAAAATACGGATTATAAAACTTGATCGTCGGATGGACCAGGCACTCCTTGATTTTTTTCCGGACCTGGGGCTTCAGCTCATCCTCGCGCTGAGGAATCCGGTTGTAAATGACGTTCGGGAGGGGAAAAAGCTGCTTTTCCCAATCGCCGCCCGGATTGAGGGTGTAGCCTCTTAACCGTTCTTCCTGCAGCTTGAGATCCCTGATCGTCACGACATAAACCAGATATCCCATTTCCTGCCCGGTTTTGACGATATCTTCAAAGTTGGCCAGGTTTCCCCGGAAATACTTCGGTCCGCCCGACATCGTCAGGATCGCGACGACGGGTTTGCCGTTTTCTTCGCTGATGGTCGTTGTCACTCGGAATCCCTCCTGCGGAATTTGCTTAGGTAAAGGCAATGTTCGAGAATATGCTCCACAGAAGCTTTCCCTTCCGACCTGAGGGAAGGATGGCTGAAGATGGAGCGGCCCGGTTTTGCGTTGGCTTCGAACATCCATACCTTCTCATCCTGATCGATCCCGAGATCGAATCCGATTTCGCCAAGCAGGTGCTGGTGGTGGAACTCGATGGCTTCGGCAAGCGTAATGGCGACTTTTTTGGCGTTTTGCAGCACTTCTTCGGATCTTTGCCCGAAGGCCCGGCTCAGCGCTTGTTCCGGGGTCAGCAGGGAACCGCCGTTTTTCAAATGCGTCGTCACGCTGCCCCGTCCGGCTTTTTTGGCGCCTATGCCGACGACCACCCAGTTGTTTTTTCCGTTCTTATGCATATGGAAGCGAAAATCGATGGGACAGTTGTCGATTTCGACCAGGCGGATCCCCTGCTGGATGACATAGGAGCTTAACGACCGGCCGTGCCTCGCTTGAAGCATCCGCATCAGGCTGTTAAAGGAACTGAAGCGGAGCAGCACGTTGCCGCTTCCTTTGCGGTAGCGGGCGAAATAGCCTTTTTTCGGCAGGTACGTCAGGCGGTATATGCCTTTTCCCAAGCTGCCGCCCGAGGGTTTGTAGTACAGGAACTGATGTCTTTCCAGCATTTCCTTGATTTTTTCGGGGGTCGGATTCATATGGGACTCGGGAACGTATTTGTTGACGGTATTATCGTTTTCGAGCAGGCGGTAGATATCCGATTTGTTAAAAAAGCTCCAGTTGAAGTAAGGGATTTTCCTGCGGCCCAGGCGCTCGCGCAGCTGGATGATCGGGGAAGAGGTTTCGGCCTTCCGGCTCGGGAGCCGATTGTACACGACGTCGGGCAGCGGGACGGTTCTCCTGTAAAAGCTGCCGTTTTCGCCGAGAAAGTAACCGTTGACCGTTTCCTGCTGCCAATTGATGTCCCGGGGCGTAAAAGCGAAAATATAACATTTTTTCCTGCCTTCCCGGAGCAGCTGCTTGATGAATTGCGTGCGCGACCCGAAAGGCTGGGAGGTGTTCGTGGGCCCATCCGAAAGCACGCCGATCAGCGGGCCGAGCTGAAACTCGTTATCCTGGTTGCGTATATAAACGCCGCCGGCCGAAGGCACGCGGATGCCGTTGCGGACGCCCGAGCCGAGGTACAGATGTTTCCCCGGTTTGTTGATGGACTTTACGGCAGCATGGATCACGTCTCTCCCGAGACGAAGCTGGATGTTTTTTTTGCCGGACAGCTTTAAGCTTTTCAGTAAGTTGTTGGAAACGTAGACGACTTTCTCGGGCTTCTGCGAAAAATGAACATTACAAAAAGTCAAACTCATCAATTTACCCTCCTAAGTTGTCGAAGCAGTAGATAGCGGGCGTAACGGAGCGGATTTTCCGACGCGAGAACGGCGCTGTCCGGATCACCTGCCTGCCGGATGGAGGTGCGTCCCGGCTTGGAGTTTACTTCGAGCAGCCAAACGTTCCCTTTCGTATCGATTCCGAAATCGATGCCCAGTTCTCCGAGCCGGCCAAAATGACTTTCCAGAATCGGCGGAATCTTCTCCGACAGCTGCGAGATGACGGACGTCAACCGCTTCGCCTGATCGGCTCCGAATTGTCCGCTGAGGTACGGCAGGACGGGAAGGGCTTTTCCGCCGCCGTGAAGATTGGATGTGATGCTACCCGAGGCGCCCTCCCGAACCGCGGTACCGGTTCGCATCCACAACCCTTTTTCATTTTTCTGCATTAACACCCTGGTATCAAAAGACCGGCCATTCCTGCCCTGCAAATGCAGAAACGGCTGGATGATATACGTTCGGTTTTCCGTAAATTCCGTCACCCACCGCACCGCCGCAGCTTCGGACCGGAAGATTTTTTCCACGGGCCGGTTTTGGGAGTCCCTGCCTTTGGCCGTCCAGGTCCCGCTTTCCCGGTCGACCCGGACATAGAGCGCGTTTTTGCCTTGGGACCCGCCCTTCGGTTTCAGGAACGCTTCGCCGCCGTAGGATTCGAGTGCTTCCAGCAGGCTCTGTTTCCCCCGGTAGATCTCGGTGGGAGGGAGGTAAGGCAGAAGGCCGGGGTCTTTTTTCAAAATCCGGTAGACCTGCCACTTCCCCGGAAGCGCGCGCGACCATAAGGTCCAATCCTTGGCGGCCCGGGAATCCGACAGCAGGCTTGCCGCCAGTTTGAATTCCCTTCCGGTGTGGAACAGGCAGCGGTCGTATACGATATCCGGAAAAGGAAACCGGCTTTGCCTCCAGCCGCCTTCCCCGTAGATGAAACCATGGACGAAGGTGCGGTCCCTGGAAGCGTCCGACGGGCGAAAGACGATGACCCGGATGCCGTATTTTTTGCCGAGAACCGAAAGTTTCCGGCAGTAGCCTTCATCGGAAAACGGGGGACTGCCCGCGCGGCGGCAGCACATGATGCCGAGCGTCCCGAGCGTGGTGCTTTTCATGATGCGCCTCCTTTAAAAACCGGACAAATAGCAGCAGTATTCGAGCAGCCTTTTGACCGAGGGCCTGATTTTTTGCTCGTTAAGCGGGGTATTGTCGTTTTTGGAAGGCTTGGAGTTGACCTCCAGCAGCCAAATTTTCCCGGAATTGTCCATCGCGAGGTCGATGCCGAGCTCCCCGAAATGCACCGGAATCAGGTTGTCGATTCCCCTGGCGATGTCGAGGGACGCCCGGTGCAGCTTGACGTAAGCCGTATTTTTGACCTCCGAAGGCAGCAGGCACTTGCTCACTGCATCTTTGACTGAGCTGAGGGTGCCGCCGCGGGCCAGATTGGAAACGAAATGGTTGCCGCCGGCGATCCGGGCTACGATGGATGTCACGTGCCAATTCCCCGACCCGTTTTTTTGTACCAGAGCCCGAAAGTCGATCGGTCTTTTGGCATGGTCGATCAGGTTGAGCCCTTGCTGGATTTGGTAGCGCGTCGTTTTCATTTTGCCGGACAAACCCGAAAACAGCTTCGTGATGCTGGAGTAAGTCTGCCTGCGGGCACCGGCGGTCGAAGTGGCCAGCGTCTGGTAGGTTCCGTCCGGTTGCCTTGCGATGCGGATGATGCCTTTGCCGAGACTGCCGCGCACCGGCTTCAGGAACACGACCGGATAATGCTGGCACATTTTTTTGAGCATGGAAAAACCGGTAAGCAAGTAAGATTCGGGCATATACCTGGCAAGGGAGGAGTCGGATTTGAGCGTGTCGAAGACCTCGTTTTTGTCCAGAAACCTTTCATTAAAAACATGCGCGCCGTAGAGCGATTTTACTTCTTTCATAAAATGCTGTACGCTAGGTTTATTCTCCATTTTGCGGGTGGTGAGACGGTTGTTGATGACATCCGCGATCGGCATGGACGTCTGGCGCCACCCGTCGTCATATACCCAACCCTGTATACTGCCCGCTCCTTCCCGAATGTGGTCGGGGGTAAAGAAGTATACATAGGCTCCCTGCTTCCGGCAGGCGTTAACCAGTTCCCGGCAGAACATGGATATGGAGCCAAACGGTTTATCGGGTTGTTCCGGATTGTCCCGACTGATCAGCACGCTGATGAGCGGTCCCAGTCTGAGCGTGCGGCTCGTAGAATGATAGGCCGCCCTCAGTACCGGACGAGAAAAAAGACCCATTCGGCGGGCCAGAGGCTCACTGATTCGCAGTCCGCTGGATTTGGCTGCGGGAACGACGGTGATCTCTTGTCTGAAGGAACCAAATGCCAACTGCAGAGGACGGTCGGTAGGAATCTTCCACTGTTTGACCAGCTTCTCTCCGAGCACAATGGCGTTTTCCTTCAGATTGCCCGGAGTGAACATTTGGACCGGTAGCGTTTTTTTGGACATCGTGGATCTCCTTCCAACAGCAACTTGATGTCTACAGGGCAGATAAGGTGCATCTGCGTTTTGCATGTAATGTATCATATGAGGACATATATCCCTTGGTGATTGACCCATTTTTATAAAATCGGGGATCTGCAGCTTTCATATTTCGTAAGGAGGAACTACACACATGAATATTTATGACAAAACGAATGAACTGGCCAAAGCGCTGAAGGAATGCCAGGAAGTAAAGGACATCAAATCGGCGATGAGCCTGATCGAGCAAGACCCCGAAAGCAAGCGCATGCTTGAGGACTTCAGAAAACGCCAGATGGAAATCCAGCAGCGGATGATGTCCGGCGATATGCCGTCCCAGGATGAAATGGAACAGATGGAAAAGCTCTTCGACGTGCTCAGCCTCAACCTGAACATCCGCCGCTTGTTTGATGCGGAACGCCGCCTCAGCACGATCATCGAGGATATCAACAAAACGATTTCGGACAGCCTTCAGGACCTTTACGGCGGGCAAAGTTTGTAATATCCCCCGGGTGACGCGCTGACGTTTTTTGGCAGGGATGTTTTTCAAAACTTGTCTCATATTTTCCGGCCGGCCTTCATAGAGTAGAAATATAGATTTACGAGTGAAGGAGCTGCCGCAAAATGAAAAAAGCAAAGAAGATCAAACATTCCCTGTATCTGATCGTGGCTTTGGCCATGCTGGTGTATGCCCTGCCCCTGATTTCCTTTAGCGGAGGCTGGTCCTGGACGTCGGCCTTCGGTGTCGCCTGGGCGCTGTTCGCTTTTCTGGTCATCGGGGCGCATCTGCATTATTTGCTCGGCGTGGACGAAGAGAAGCAGAAGACGCTTGACCGGATCAAGGCGGAGAAGCTGCGTCAATGGCAGTTGAAATGGCCGGAGGAAAAACAGCGCAGCCAGGAACATATGTGAGGATGTTGCAAAAATCCGGAAGAACGTACGAAAAAAGGGGCTGTCCAGAAAGTCAGTGAAAACTGACTTCTGGTCCGCCCATTTTCGTTGAATGCAAAAAATAACACAAAAAAACCGTCTGATCTTGTAAAATGAAAGTTACCAGACAACCATTTTACAGAAG
>NZ_BORW01000013.1 GCF_018333375.1 Paenibacillus cookii | reverse complement strand
GCCTGAACATCTCAATTTTATCGGGATGGTCTTGTTGGTCAAACCCTCGTTCCCTCCACCCGCATAGCGGGTGGTTTTTTGTTTCGCACGCTTCGCGAGCTCAACTGGCTAAAGCCTAAAACAAAAACACGCCGTGTCCGGCGTGTTTCCTCTTTCTTATGCGCAATTATTCCCGCAGCGTTTTCAGCGCGCCGCTCCAGGCGATGACCTGATCCAGCATCGTATTCAAAACCCCTTCCTGATGCGGCGCCGGTTTGAACACGGTATAGTTTTCGAAATCGCCATGAAAAGTCAATCCTACCTGCGCGCGGACGACGGCCAGCATGAGCTCGCCGGCGATGAGGCGCAGGTTTTCCGCGGCCCGCACGCCGCCGCCGCCGTAACCGACGATGCCGGCCGCTTTGTTGTTCCATTCGTAATATAAATAATCGATGGCGTTTTTGAGCGCTCCCGAAATGGCATGGTTATATTCCGGAGCAAGGAAAACGTAGCCGTCAAACGATTTGATTTTTTCCGACCAAGCGATCGTATGGGGTTTCGTGTATTGGCCCGATGCCGCCCCCATCGGCTCATCCAGCAGCGGCAGGTTATAATCGGCAATGTCGACGATTTCGAACCTGGCGTCCTCCCGCCGTTTGGCGATGTCGTACGCCCAATCCGCTACGGCCTTTCCGTGGCGCCCCGGGCGCGTGCTTCCGATAATGATGGCAATGTTCAACATGTGTTTTTCCTCCCTGTTTTTATTGGATAATGGTTCTAAATACATAGGTGAATCGCGTCATTGGAGCCTGTTATGCCTTTCCCTGCGGCTGTGCTGCCGGCGCACCTGCCGGCTTGATGCCGGAGCGGCTCTCCCTTTTCGAATACCAATGACCTGCGATCAGCAGCACGGCATGCGCGGCCGCAAGCACCAGGAATATATTCGAATAGATATATCCCCCGCCGCCGGTGCCGAAGCTCAGCGGATTCCAGACGCGGCTTGAGCCCAGGTCCATGAATTTGCCGTTAATGGCTACGGCGACGCTCCCCGAGATGAAATTCATCATGGAAAACATGCCCATGCCGACGCCCGTTTGCGACTTGGGAAGCGTTTTGGACGCCGAGCTGGCGAGCGCAATGTTCATGAAGGTTTGGCCGACGTTGCCCAGCACCAAAATCAGGGCGATGGCCGCCGGCGGTGCCCCCGTGAAGACCGACATCAAGGCAAAGCAGGACAGCAGCAGGACGGAGGCGATATGGAACACGAACGACACGCCCCGCGTATCGGCAAGTTTGCCTCCCTTTTTCCCCAGCAGCGCCGAGCATAAGGCTGCAGGCACAAGGGCGAGCCCGATCCATCCGGACGACAGCCGCTGCTCTTCCGCCAGCAGCAGCGGGCTCAAAAAGATCAGCGAATATGAAATGCCCGTCATCAGGAAGGTGCCAGCCGAGTAAACCATGTAGCTTTTATTCTTTAAAAGCTGCGGCTGAATGAAAGGCGCCTCAGCCGATTTGATCCGGAGCCCGAACAGGGTAAACGCGGCGGCGCCTCCTGCCATAAGCAGCCACGAATCTTCCGACAAGCCGAACAGCAGCATGCCTACTCCCGCGCCGAGCAGAATGGCTCCCGGCCAATCGACCCCTGCCGCCGTTCCCGGCTCGTCGTTCAAATATTTGCGGTACCAGGGCAACAAAAGCAGCGTCAGCAGCGGGATGCAAAACAGCCAGCGCCAGTCCGCCACGCTGGACACGAGCGCCGATACGACCGGGCTCAGCGCATTGCCGATCGCCAGCCCTACCGCCGACATGCCCATGGCCGTTCCCCTTTTTTCCACGGGGAAATATCGGACGGGGATCAGCGTCGCCGTTGCCGGGATGACGGCCGCCCCTGCCGCCTGAAGCGCCCTGCCGAATATGACCATGCCGAATGTCGCGGAACAGAGCCCCAGCACGGAACCGGCGGCGAACACGAGCAGGCCTGCCGTAAGCAGCTGCTTCAGCCGGTACCGGTCCGCCAGCTTGCCGTAAATCACCGTCCCGATCGCATAAATGAGCGTATAGACGGACGTCATCCAGCTGACCTGCGAAAGGGTCAAATGGAACTGCTCCCGGATTTGCGGAAGCACGATGTTGAACATCCCCGCGCTCATGACGGATATGATCAAGGTGCAGGCCAATAAACGGATCAGCTTCATGGCCTGGTTTTGCCGGGCTTCTTCCTCCATATCTCTCATCCTCCTCCAAAAGTGTCCGTCAGTGCTTACTGACATGTACAGCAAAAGAAAAACGTCGTGAAGACGTAGTTCTAGGTTTCCGAACGGTTGGAACCCGATCATCCCATTGCCCCGAAAAAACATACGGTGGGACCTCTTTCCGCAAATCCGTTCCGCGAGCGGGACCATGCCCGGGAAGGCCGCGCGAAAAGGTCACGGGGTCAACGCTTTCGCAAAAATATGGACGCTTTCCTCGATAAACGCATCCAGCGTTATGCCGGGGAAGTTTTCGTCTTTTTCCAGCTCATTCAAAAATGCGCCGAAATGCATCATCAAAAAGGACATCGCCTGAAGCTCCGGATTCGTCCGGACCAGCTTCCCCTTTTCGGACATGGCCACGAAATATTGCGTCAAAAACTCCATCAGCCGCCGCGGGTGCTGCTGCGTTTGCTGCCGGATTCCCGGAAGATGCGCTTCGTCCTTGATGCTGATCCAAATCATTTTCCGGTTGCGGCTCATCATCTCGTGGTATGTCCGCGCAATGAGCAGCAGATCGGCGTGCAAATTCCACGTAATCTTCTCTTGAAACAGCTTCGACATTTCCCCGGAATAATGGAAACGTTCAAAAGCTTCGTCGACCAGGTTCCGCTTGGAGCCGAAATGGCGAAACAGCGTTTTTTCGCTGACGCCGGCGGCCGCGGCGATTTCTTGGGTGGTCACCCCTTTATATCCCTTTTCCGCAATCAGTTCGATGGCGGAAAGCAGCATTTTGTCCCGGTTGCACAGTGCGTTTTCCAATGTCGCTTCATCTCCTTCAGCCATCGTGACAGTGCGTACTGACAGTCATAGTCTATCCCAAGATGTTCCAAGTGTCAATGGCCATAAAAAAAGCCCCGCCTATTTTCCTTGCATCAAGGATCATTTGCGGGGACAAATCGATTGCCGGCTTCGAAACCGGCTTCGTTGTTTAGTTCGGCAAAACGGGCCTCTCCTGCATGAAATCGCCGTATTCCTCCATCCAGCGCTGCAGTTCTTCCGCCAGCCGCCGGATGTGCGGGGCATTCGCGGGGTCGCCTGAAACGTCGTTCGTTTCCCAAGGGTCGGCCTCCAAATCGAACAGCTGGATCCGGTCCGTTCCGGTATCGGTCACCGGCGAACGGTAATAGCGGATAAGCTTCCATTTGCTGTCCTTGGCCATCCGCTGCACATCGCGGTATGCCGTGCAGACTACAGGACGGAGACGCTCCCGGCCTTCGAGCAGGGGAACCAGGCTCACCCCGCCCGCACCGGCAGGCATCCGGAGCCCGCATAGCTCCGCCAGCGTCGGAAACATGTCGATGTTGCTGGCCAGCGCCGGAATCCGCCGTCCTTGCGGAACGCCCGGTCCCCGCAGAATGAACGGAATCCGAATGCTGTGGTCATAAACGTTCTGCTTGCCCATCAACCCGTGCTGGCCGATCGACAAGCCGTGATCCGCCGTATACACGATGATCGTATCCTCGTAGATCCCTTTGTCCTTCAGCGCGGAGACGACGCGCCCGATATGGGCGTCCATATGGGTGATCATCGCATAATAATCGGCGATATGGCGGCGGATTTCCGCTTCGTCCCGCGGGAGCCGCGCCAGCTTTTCGTCCCGCACCTCCATATCCCCCGCGTCAAACGGATGGCGCTCCAAGAAATTGGCGGGCAGCGGGATCGTCTCCGGATCGTACATTCCCGCATACGGCTCGGGCGCGGTACGGGGATCATGCGGGGCGGTATAAGCGAGATACAGATAAAAAGGCTGCTCGCGATCGTATTCCCGGATAAAATCGACGGCCGCGTTCGTAAACAGCTCGGTGGAGAACGTCTCGCAAACCTGTTCGCGTTCCTGCGGGTAGCTGCCTTCGGGATCAAACGGCTGAACCGGAACGCGGTCATGGTCGCTCATGCCGTAGAAAAACAGTTTGTCTCCCCCGGCGAAACTCCGGGCAAAGCTCCCCTTGTCGTTATGCCACTTGCCGACGGCATAGGTATGGTATCCGTCCGCCCGGAACGTTTGCGGCATCAGCGGAACGTCAGGGCGTATGTTCACGGAGTGCTCCCAGACGCTGACGTCGCTTCCGACCATCGAGCGGAAGATGGGCCGGCCCGTGTTGACGCAAGCCCGGCTCGGCGCACAGACCGCCCCCGTCAGTCCCCCGAAAATATGCATTCCTTCAAGCGCCGTGCCTTCTCCCGACAACGCGTCCAAGGTCGGCGTTTGGATGACGCCGTTGCCTGAAGACCGGATGGCTTCGTAACGGTGATCGTCGGAAATGATAAAAACGACGTTTGGTTTTTTCATGTTGCAGCATCCCTCCTTTTTGAAAAAGCGTCCTTCCGTTTTCAAAGCGTCATTAACGGTATCCTGCCGAGTCCACGGCAGCGCTTCGGTGTTCGTCCTACACTCCTCTGACCCGCAATAAAACGGTCTGAACATCCGCCGAATGAGGGCCGACCATAACGTCGAATTCGCCTTCCTCAACGGTTTCCTCCAAGTTCCTTCCCACGAAAGAAAGCTGCTCCGCTCCGATCTCGAACGTCACTTCCCGGGTTTCGCCCGGCGCAAGGAACACTTTGGCGAATCCCTTGAGCTCT
Organism: Paenibacillus cookii; assembly: GCF_018333375.1. Classification (GTDB taxonomy): domain Bacteria; phylum Bacillota; class Bacilli; order Paenibacillales; family Paenibacillaceae; genus Paenibacillus_AQ; species Paenibacillus_AQ cookii. The sequence goes on along the minus strand of NZ_BORW01000013.1, from coordinate 119,625 downwards.
TTTGCGGGCCGGGTTACCGAGCTGACTTTGTCGCCGATGTAAAGCTGCACGGTTTCGGCTCCTGCCCGGCCGCCTTTATTCGTTATGCAGACCGTTGCCCGGGTACTCCCGTTTGCCGCGATTTCGGAGTCCGAAAGGGACAACGGCCCGTATTCGAATTCGGTATAGCTGAGCCCGTACCCGAACGGATAGCTTGGTTTCGTATCGGTTTCAAGGTAACGTCTTCCGGTCGTTCTTTTTCCGTTGTAACGGACGGGCAGCTGGCCGACATCCTTCGGAATCGATACGGTCAGCCGGCCCGAAGGATTGGCATCGCCGAACAGCAGGTCGGCAAGGGCGCCCCCGCCTTCCTGGCCCGGATACCATGCTTCCAGGATCGCATCGGCGCGTTCGTCGATCCACGGCTCCGCAACCGGCCGTCCATTGATGTACACGACGACCAGCGGCTTGCCCAGCTTTGCGATTTCTTGCGCAAGCTCTCTTTGCACGCCCGACAGCGCAAGCGTGGCGCGGTCGATCCCTTCCCCGCAGTCCATGTCGCTGTGCGGGCTGTCCGTGACGATCGATGCGCCGGTGCGCAGGTCGATCGTGCCCTCCCCGAAATCGCGCGCGCTCGAACCGCCGAGCACCAGCACGACCACGTCGGCTTTTGCCGCCGTTTCGACCGCCGTGTCGAACCCTTCCCGGCTGTCATCCTTGATTCTGCATCCCGGCGCGTAAAGCACGCGCTCCGGCGCATGCGCCAACCGGTTCCGGACGCCGTCCAGAACGGTGGAGACGTTTTGCCGGGGCTGCGGGGACGTGTAATCCCCAAGCTGGTTGTACATGTTGTCCGCATTCGGTCCGATGACGGCGATTTTGCCGGCGCCATCCTTGCTTAACGGCAGCAGGCGATCCTTGTTTTTCAGCAGCACGATGCCTTCAAGAGCCGCCTGGCGGGCCAAAGCGGCATGTTCGCGGCTGCCGATGATCCGGGCCGCGCGCTCCGGGTCCACGTACGGCCGCTCGAACAATCCGAGCTCGAATTTGATGCGCAAAATGCGGGATACCGCCTCATCCAGGACCGCCATGTCCACGCGCCCGTTCAGCACCGCCTGCTCCAGATGGGCCCGGAACATGTCCCCCGACATTTCCATGTCGACGCCGGCCTTCAGCGCGGCCGCGGCCGCTTCTTCCGGACTTGCCGCCGTATCATGTCCCCATACGAGCATGTTGATCGCCCCGCAGTCCGTGATGACGAACCCGTCGAAGCCCCACTGCTTCCGCAGCACGTCCGTCAGCAAATACGGATCCGACGTGCACGGGATGCCGTCGATTTCGTTGTACGCCGTCATGACCGACTTCGCTCCGGCCCGGACGGCCGCCCGAAACGGCTTCAAATCCACCTCGTGCAGCTCCCGAAGCCCCATATGCACCGGCGCGCTGTTGCGCCCGCCCTCGGAGCTGCCGTAGCCCGCAAAATGCTTCAGGGTAGCGACGACGCTGTCATCCGCGTCCAGGCGTTCCCCCTGCAGCCCCCTGACGGCCGCTTCCGCCATGGCCGAGGCCAGGTAAGGATCTTCCCCGTACGTTTCCTCGGTGCGGCCCCAGCGCGGATCGCGGACGACATCCAGCACCGGGGAATACGTCGCCGCCCCGCCCTGGCTGCGCGTCTCAAGCGCGATCGCCCGGCATACCCGCTCGTACAGCTCCAGGTTCCATGCGCTGGCCAGCGACAACGGAACCGGAAAGACGGTGGCCCCGATCGCCATATGGCCGTGGGAGCATTCCTCCCCGAACAGGATCGGGATGCCGAGCCGCGAATGCTCTATCGCGCAACGCTGGATGGCGTTCATCGTTTCCGCCCCCTCCCGCGGGGAGAGTCCCGTCTCCAGGGTGACCTCCGTCCACGGATCGGCGCGCAGCACGCCGTAAAGCGAACCGATTTTGCCTTGGGCCGCTTCCTCTTTAAACGACTCGGTCAACGTAATTTGCCCGCCGTTTCGTTCGTACACTTTCCAGCCGAACAGCTGCACGAGCTGCCCTACTTTTTCCTGCAGCGTCATCAAACCGAGCAGATGCTCCGTTCTGGCTTCGATGCTTAAAGATGCGTCTTTGTAATTCACCGGTCGTGCTCCTCCTCCGTGACATATCCGGTTTTCCCGGCATGCAATCGTTCGATGAAACAATAAAGGCAATAGCCAACCCCCGGCGAAAACGCCGGAGTTGTTGGCTATTGCGGCTTGGAACTTCAAGTTATTTTCCGGAGTTCCAGCGGTCGTATGCTCCCTGGTACAGCTCGACGATGCGGTCGGCCCCCATTTTCTTCAGCTGCGCCACGTAGCTGTCCCAATCGGACAGCGGCACTTGCCCGGTGACGAATTTCGCCTCCATCTGCTGCACGTACGTATCCAGGTCGGAGAACAATGCGGAAGCTTCCGACTGTTCCTCGTTCGTCAAGTATACGTTAGGGAACGGCGTTTTGCCGATCGGCACGAGTTTTTCGGCGTTTTCTTTATCGATCCAGGCGTCAAAGTCGGTCCGCAGCCCTTTCGTGACTTCCGGATCGTTGATGCCCGGCGTCAAAATGCCGAAGTTCGGCGTAATCGTTCCGCGGTATTCCTCGCGGTCGCCGCCGCCCGGAACCGGCAGCCATTCCTTGACGTGGTTTTCCTTGTCTTTATATTTCCACAGCGTGCCTTCAGGTCCCTGGTTGAAGAGCGTGGAACCTTCATAGCCGTACAGGTAGTCGATCCAGCGCATGGTCGCTTCCGGATTCGGGTTTTTGTTCGTGATCGCAAAGGTGCCGTTGGCGGACATGCCCGGATGTTTGCCGTAGACCGGCGTGCCCGGAATTTCGCTTTTCACCGGCGTCATGAGCGGGTTGTCCCCGCTTGGCTCGCCGCCGAGCGTAAAGTAAGGATAATAGTCGTTAAACAATGCGATTCGGTTGTCCTGCCCTTTCGCCTTTTTCTGGTCAGGCGTTTGCGAGAACGTTTCGTGGTCCAGCAGGTCTTCCTTCCACAGCTTGTTCATGAACGTCAAATATCCTTTGTAGCCTTCTTCCTGTGGAGAATAATGCACTTTCCCGTCTTTGTCGGCGTAAATTTTTTCGTCGTACATGCCCCAGAAGCCGAAGAAGTACATGCGCAGGTCGTCCAGCTTGACGGAAGTCAGCGGAATTTCATCCTTTTTGCCGTTGCCGTTCGGGTCCTCCTCCTTGACGCGTTTCAGGAACGCGTACAGCTCGTCGGTCGTCTTCGGCAGTTCGGTGACGTTCAAGGCTTTCAGGAATTTGCCGTTGTACCACATCGGGCTGCGGTACCAAACGGCGGCCGTATCGATGAACGGAAGCGCATACATATGTCCGTCCGGCGTCGTGAAGGATTTGCGCACGTCCGGATGCTCGTCGAGTATTTTTTTAATGTTGGGCGCGTATCCTTCGTCGATGTATTTTTCAAGCGGCAGCAGGATGCCCTGCGTACCGTAGGTTACCTGCTCCGACGGCTTCAGGTCGGCGGCGTACAGCATATCCGGCAGATCGCCGCTCGCGAACATCAGGTTTTTCTTCGTGGCGAAGCTGTCGATCGGCGAAAGCTGGGGCTCCAGGTGAATGCCGGTCAGTTTCTCCATTTCTTTCAAGACGGGCATCTGGTTCCAGTCCGCTTTCCCCGCATCCTGGGACATCACCTTGAGCGTAATCGGTTTGTCAACGATCGGGAAGCCTTCTTTTTTGACGCCTTCGGCCGCTGACGGGGACGCTGAGCCTTTTTCTCCCGCTCCTTCTTTGGAACCGCACGCCGCCAACAGGCTGACGGACACCGCGAGGCAGAGCGCAATGGATGAAGCCTTGCGAATCTTGTTCATGACAACAACTCCCTTTTTCAATGTAAGTTATTGATATATGGCAAGATCAGCCCTTGACGGAACCGATCATGACACCTTGCACGAAATAACGCTGAAGGAAAGGATAAATGACGATGACCGGCACGGTGGCCACGATGATGACCGCGTATTTCACCAGCGCGGCAATCTCGGCTTTGCTGTTCATCGCCGCGGCCGTCGAGGCGTCGATCGCCCCGCCGCCCTGGGCCGCCATCTCCTGCAACACGAGGATTTGGCGCAGGACGAGCTGCAGCGGATATTTGGCCGAATCGTTCAAATAAATAAGCGCCGAGAAATAGCTGTTCCAGTTGCCCACGCCGTAAAACAGCGCCATGACCGCAATGATCGGCATCGACAGCGGCAGGATGATCTTCACGAACAGCCGCATGTTGGTACAGCCGTCGATTTGCGCGGCCTCCTGCAGCTCCTTCGGAATCGAGCTCTGGAAAAACGTGCGGGACACGATGATGTTCCAAATCGATGCCGCAGACGGAATGACGATCGCCCACATCGTGTTGATCATGCCGAGCTGCTTCACCAGCAGGTAGGTCGGTACCAGCCCGCCGCCGAAAAACATCGTCACCATGAACATGCCCATAAAGAAGTTGCGGCCGACGAAATCCCTGCGGCTCAGCGCATAAGCTGCCGGCAGCGTAACCACTAGGTTGATGGCGGTCCCTACCGCCGTATATAAAATAGTGTTCGCGTATCCGTTCCAAATGTTCGAATTTTCAAACACCCGTTTGTAGCCTTCAAAAGTGATGCCTTTCGGCCACAGCCACATTTCCCCGGAACCGACGAACTTCGGATCGCTGATCGATGCGCTGATCATATACACCAGCGGATAAAACACGATCGCAAAGGCCAAAAAAACGTAAATGTAGTTGCAGACGAGAAACGCCTTGTCGCGTTTGGTTTCTTTTACGCCCGAAAGCATCCGCGCATCCTCCTTTCTACCACAAGCTGTTTTCGCTCGTCCGGCGCACGATTTGATTCACGACGATCAGCAGCACGCAGTTGATCACGGAATTAAACAAGCCGATGGCCGTCGAGAAGCTGTATTGGGCATCCACGAGCCCCGAACGGTACACGAACGTCGAGATGACGTCGGAAGAACTCATGTTGAGCGGATTTTGCAAAAGCAGTATCTTTTCGAAGCCGACCCCAAGCAAACTTCCCATATTGAGAATCAGCAGGATCGTCATCGTCGGGATGAGCGTCGGGATGTTGATATGGCGGATGCGCTGAAACCGCGAAGCCCCGTCGATGATCGCCGCTTCGTGAAGCCCCGGGTCCACGCCGGAAAGCGCTGCCAAATAAATGATCGTGCCCCAACCCGCGCTTTGCCACACGCCCGATAACACGTACATCGTTTTGAACCATCTCGGATCCGTCAAAAAGTCAGGCGCTTGAAGGCCGAGCCCTTCAATGACATGAACGACGATGCCCGTCGAAGGGGACAGGAACGAGATGATCATCCCGGCCATGACGACGACCGAAATGAAATGCGGCGCGTACGTGACCGTTTGGGCCAGCTTTTTGAAAAAGCCGTTTCTGACCTCGTTAAACGCAAGCGCCAGAATGATCGGAATCGGAAATCCGACGGCGAGTTCGTACAAGCTGATGCTCAGCGTGTTCCACAACAAATCCCAAAAATAATACGAATGGAAAAAACGAATGAAATGGTCGAATCCGACCCACGGGCTGCCCGTGATCCCTTTGGTGGGAATGAAGTTTTTGAACGCGATTTGGATGCCGTACATCGGCCCGTAGGAGAAAATGAGAAAGTACAGAAACGCCGGCGCGATAAAGATGTACAATTCCCAGTTCTGGACGATTCTTTTCCAGACGCCTTTGCCGGATGTTTTGCGTTTCGGTACCGCTCCCAGCGGGATGGCCGTTTTCGTATCCTGCATAGAACCACTCCCTCATCCACTGATGAACGTTTTGGCTGCCCGCTCCTTCCCGGACTACATGCCCCGGCGGGCTGACAGCGCTTACAACCCCAAAGATATCCGACCCCGCGGGACTCGTAAATATGCCATTTTTGCAAAGGGGCAAAAACGCGCTCCGCTCCTAAATTCGTGCCGGACTCCAAACGTCGTTGTCAGGCGTAAATATGTCATTTTTGCTTGGATTTACGCCCTTTTGAGCTCCCGACCGCAAAAATGACAATGGGCGCACAACCCTTGACAGCGCCCCGTTTAAGCTGACATCAAAAACGCCATGTATACGCTTACAGGCGTATGACGGTTTTTTTATTGACGCTTAAGGAAGATAGATCGTCCCGGATCGAAACGGGGCCCCTGCCTTGCTCCTGATCCTGACCGGCGCAAAAAAGACACGCCGTTTCCGGCGTGTCTTCGCCCGGGCTTCCGACCCGATATCGGACCGATCAGACACGGTCACTGATCCGCTTGGATCGTCCCTTATTTCAGCACGCTGCCGCCATATAAAAAGCGGTACTTCCAGGAGTTCGTAAAGTCCGTCACCACGACGCCGCCCGCCTTTTGCGAATAGGTGTGCAGAAGCTTGCCGTTCCCCAGGTACATCGCGACATGCGTGATCCGCTGGCTGGATTTATCGATGCCTTGGTACGCCGCGCTGCTGGAGCCTCTGTAGCTCATGAAAAAGAGGATGTCGCCGCGCTTCAGGCCGCCCACGTCATAAACCGGCGTGCTTTTTTCTTTGATCCAGGCTCCCTGCTGGCGGGAATCGGCAGGAAGCACCAGTCCGGCCCCTTCCTTGAAAATTTGGCGGAGGAAATCGGAGCAGTCGAAGGTCGTCGTCGTATTCCGGTTGGAGCCGAATTCATACGGCGTGCCCAAATATTTCATGCCCGTCTGGATGACCTTCTCGATGGCTGCCGATGCGTTCTGGGAAGGTTTCGGCGCCGCCGTGTTTCCATCCGGTTTCGACGGTCCCGCCGAACCTGCGGCCACTTGGATGTACTTGCCGGAAGCGCTGGTGTAACCGACCTCGCCGGACGACGTTTTGACCTTGTAATAATACGGCGTGCTTTGGGCCAAAATCGTCACCCGCTCCCCGCGCTTCAAATAACCGAGAACATGGCTGGAGAGGGAAGGCTTGTCCCTTAATCGGACCGAAGCTTGAACCAAGCCGGTCTGAACCTTGGCTGCCGATTGGACTACGGCCGAAGCCTCCGCCGCATGGGATGGGGTTGGAAGCAGGAAAGCTGCCGAGATTGCGGCCGATACCGCAAAACAGCCGAGAATGCTTTTCTTGATGTTGATCATGTTGTTTCCTCCTTGAAAAGATTACATTTTTGTAACATTTAGGTTATAACGTTGCCTCAGGCATTGTTTGCGTTGTACTGTTCACCATTATGTCAGAGCTTGGACGTTGGAACATGGTCAATATTTCACAAAAAATGACGCCAAATTATGGTTAAATATAGGTCGTAAGTCCTTTTTTCTCCTTGAAAATGGTTTCACAGGAATAATTACGATTTTGTAAACATAAAAAAACGGCGCCACGATCCGTTGACCGTAAACGCCGTTTGTCGTCGCTGACCGCATAGGCCGCCAACAACAAGGCAAAAGCTTTTATTCATCTCTTCCTTCGTAACGGAAATGGGAAAAATCGGCGTGTATGCCTTGGAACTGCTGCATATCGTGGACCGCAATCCCTATAAAGTTCCCCGTAAAACCTCCGCTCAGGAAGCCGATGTCGGTCGCCCCATGCAGCGGCTGCCAATCTTCTTCGCCGGCACCGGCCCGGTAATAAAACCGCGCATTCGTGCCCTCCGCTTCCACCGACAGCTGGACCGACTCGTCCGGAACCGGAACAAGTACCGGCAAAAGGGCGAATTCGTCCGCCGCGCAGCGCATCATCCGCAGCACCTTCCCCTGTCCTTCTTCATGGGTGGCATAAGCGTACAAATAATTGTCTTCATTAAGGTATAGCATCAGCCCGGCCATTTGCAAATAACTTTCCGGCGCAAATTCGAACGCGGTTTCGGCGCGAAAACGGACGTCGGTTTGCCGGATCGCCACCATATGCTGGCGGAACAGGCTTTGCGGAGACTCCCCGGCGCGGATCCGCAGATATCCGGGGCGCTCGCGCTGGGAACACCAGCTTTCATCCGCCAGGATCCGAAGGGTATTCCACGTTTTGTTCAACCGCTCGCCATCAAAAGCGTCCTCAAAAATATGCCGTTCCGTCCGCTCCGGCACCTTCACGCCTTGGGGAGCCGGCACCTCCGTGCGCGGCGCGCTGCCGCCTCCGGTCAGGCGCAGCCAGCCTGCGTCGTCCCAATACACTTGCTGAAGCGCGGTTTCCCGTCCCAAAATGGCGTATTGGCCTTCGACCGGACGCGTGCATAGATGGGCCATGTACCATTCGCCTGCGGGCGTCTGCACGAGGCTGCCGTGCCCTGCGCATTGCAGCGCCAGCTCCGGCCGCTCGCGCGAGGTCAGCATCGGATTGAGCGGGTCCACTTCGTATGGGCCGAGCAATTCCTTCGACCGCGCCACCGTCACCGCGTGTCCGGCCCCCGTTCCGCCTTCGGCCGTAATCAGGTAATAATATCCGCCTCGTTTGTAAATGTGGGGCGCTTCCGTCTTTTTCAGCCAGGTGCAGTCGAACAGCTTATGCGGTTTGCCCACAAGCCGCCGCTGCCCGGGATCATATTCCTGAATGACGATGCCGCTCGATTTGTTTCCTTCCGTGATGCGGTAATCCCATAAGGCGTTGAGCAGCCATTTCCGCCCGTCCTCGTCGTGGAACAACGAAGGATCGAAGCCGCTGCTGTTCAGGTACACCGGTTCGGACCAAGGCCCTTCGAGCGAGCTTGCGGTGATCAAATAGTTATGCGCATCCTTAAACGGGCGTTTCGTGCTTTTCACGTCGGTGTACAACAGGTAAAAAAGGCCGTCGCTGTAGCTGAGCTGCGGCGCCCAGATGCTGCAGTTTTTCGGATTGCCCCGCAAGTCGACCTGGTCCGTAAGCAGGTCGGTGAAATGCTCCCAGGAGGCCAAATCCCGGGACCGGTACACCCTGATCCCCGGAAGCCATTCAAAAGAAGATACCGCGATATAATACATGTCGTCCACGCGCAAAATGCACGGGTCCGGATTAAATCCTTTCAAAATCGGATTTTTGATCACGCCTCTTTCCGTCGTTACTGCCATGTTCCGTTCTCTCCTCCCTGAATCCAGAAATCCGTGCCTAGGAACACGTCTTTTTTATCCGGGGCCGCATCAAGCGAACCGGTGCACAACGCCCATGGCACCCGCCGCTCCCGCAGCGTTTTGGCGTCATGAACCCCGAATTCCCGGTAGCGGACCGTCGTTTCGTTGGCGGGATTGTCCCAGTTATGCCAGCCTTCGGGAACGATATGCCCGCCCAGCTTGCAGCTGACGAAATCCGTTTTGGCATGCGCCCTCCACGGACGGCCCAGATACACGCCCGTCACCCCGGGTTCCGCCGTCAACGCGCAATCCCGGAACACGTAGCCGTGCTCCGCTCCCGGCGGCGTCGAAGCCGCCGTCACGTACCCCCGGCTCCCCCGCTTCGCATGGGCCAAGCTGCGAATCTCGCACCGCTCGAAAAAGGCGGTCGCTCCGCCGAAAATAAAATCGACGGTGCCTTCGATCCGGCAGTACTGGTACAGCTGGCGGCAGCGGTCATGGCGCTCTTTTAACGGGATGCCGCCAAAGGAGCCCCCATGCTTGGGCGCCGGGGGCAGCGGCCCGGTAAACAGCGTATCCTGATGGCCTTTGAAGGTGCAGTGCCGGAACACGGCTTCGTCGCAATAGGCGGATACCGCAACGGCCTGCCCGATGCCGTCTCCCTGCCCCGCCGCATTGGTTACGATGAGATTTTCCAGCAGCAGCCGCCTGCCGCCCAAAAACAAGGTCGGCGTCGCAAAGGTTCCGATCTCTTCTCCCGTTTCGCCCCATTGTTTGGCGTAACGGTTCATCGTCAGCTCCACGCGCCCGATGCCGACGATGCGCAGGTTCGAGCGGTAAATCCGGACCGCCTCCTCATAGACGCCGGACAGGATGTACAGCGTCTCCTGCCGCTCGCCAGGCATCCGTTCCAGCGCGTCTACCGCTTCCCGGATCGTATGAAAATCGCAAAAGCTCTCTTTTCCAACCAGCATGCCGCATGGCCGTCCTTTCTTTGGGCCTTTTCAACGAGCGCTTCTGCCGTTGTCCCCGTCTTCCGGCAAAGCCGTCCGTCCTACGTTTCGGTTTCGCTAAGTTCCGGCTCCGGCGGTGCCGCCGTGACCTGCTCCACCAGCTTTTCCGGCTTGCGGGTGTTTCGCGAGCGGCAGCCGGACACCTCGACGTTGTCCCCGTTTTCGATATAAAACGCCGGACCTTCGTGATTTTCGACCGTCACGTGGCGGAACTGCACGTCCCGGACGTTGCCCAGGTAAAAGCCCCGGTTGTTCATGTCCTCGATTCCCGCCATCATGGCCGGCTTGCCCGGAATGGCCTGTTCAGCCATTGAAACGTCGATATCCGTGAAGGTCACCTCGGAAACGTAACGCTCGGCCAAACCGTACAGGAAACCGGCTGCCGCATGGACGTTCCGTGCCGTAATGTTCGCAAAATGGATCCGCCGGAACGTCGGCGTTTCCTCCGTTACCGGGTAAGGACGCTTATCCCACACGTATTTGTCCTTGCCGCGCGGACCGCAGAAATAATACAGGTTCATGATAAACGGGCATATGACGTCTTCCATCACGATATTGCTCACCCGGACGTCCTCGACGGTCCCGCCGCGGCCCCGTCTCGACTTGAGGCGGATGCCGCGGTCGGTCTGCTTGAAGATGCAGTTCGTGATGGCGACGTTCCGAATGTCCCCGCTCATTTCGCTCCCCAACACCACCCCGCCATGGCCGTGGATCATCGTGCAGTTTGCGATCGCGATGTTTTCGCACGGAACGCGCTCCTTCGTGTCTTCGGTTCCGGATTTGATGGCGATGCAGTCGTCCCCGACGTCGATATGGCAGTTGCTGATGCGCACGTTGCTGCAGGATTCCGGATCGATGCCGTCGGTGTTCGGCGAATCGGCCGGATTCCAGATCGAAACGTTGTCGATCGTTACGTCGTTGCAGCGGATCGGGTTGATCGTCCAGCTGGGGGAATTCCGCAGCATGACGTCCTTGATCGTCACCCGGGAGCAGCCGTCGAAGCTGATCAGCTTGGGCCGCGGGTATTCAAGCTCCTGCCGCCGGTTGCGGAACAGATCCCACCACGCCTGGCCGTTGCCTTCCAGCGTCCCGCTGCCGGTGATCGATACGTTGACGAGGTCTTTGCCGAAAATGCAGGAGGCGTGGACCTGGCGCCGGACGCCTTCCCAGCGGGATTCCACGGCAGGATAATCGCCCGGATCGGTCGTGAAGGAAAGCACCGCCCCCGGGCTCAGACGCAGCTCGATATGATCCTTCAGAAAAATCGCTCCCGTGCGGAAGGTTCCCGCCGGCACGTATACGGTGCCGCCGCCGGCCGCGCTTGCCGCGGCGATGGCGGCGCGGATCGCCTCCGTCGACGGCTCCGGGCTGTTGCGGTGCGCGCCGTAGTCGATAATGTTGTGCATGTGCATGTCAGCTCCTCTCGTTGTGCTGAAGCTTCGGCGGCCGGATGCCGCCGGTTCAGCCACTTCCATGCGGCGATCACGCCTCCGCGCGAGGCAGCGCTTCGTATTCGGCGCAGGCCTGCAAAAACGCGCCCAGTCCTTTTTGGTCGTTCGTCACGATCGGCTCGCTGATGTAATAAGCGTACGTGCCGTCCCGCTTGTCGGCGCCGCCGAGGCCTGCGACCTGGCAGTTTTTGTTCAGGTTGACCCAGCCTTCCTTCGTTTCCAGCACGAATTCGGCGATCAGCCCCCGGTACGCTTGATCGAGCGTCTCCCTCCAGCCGTCGTCCAGCACGCCCAGACGGATGCCTTTGGCCATGGCATACGTGAACATGCTGGAAGCCGACGCTTCCAAATAATTGCCCTTGCGGCCCCCCTGGTCCACCACCTGGTACCATACGCCGCTTTCGGAATCCTGGAATTTGCGGATGGCCGCCAGCGTATCGTTCAGGATGCGGACAAGCTCCTGATAATCGGCATGCTGCACCGGCAGCAGGGCGAGCACATCGACCAGCGCCATGACGAACCAGCCCAAGGAACGGCCCCAGAAGTTTGCGGACAGCCCCGTCTCCGGATCGCACCAAGGCTGCACCCTTTTTTCGTCCCATGCATGGAACAGGAGGCCCGTTTTCGCATCTTTCGTATGCCGCTCGCAAAGGATGAACTGCTTCGTGACGTCGCCGAGGCCTTCCCCGTCCTCGAACGCAAGCAAATATTCGAGATAAAAAGGGGAGCCCATGTACAACCCGTCGAGCCAGATTTGATAAGGATAGATTTGCTTGTGCCAGAACGCGCCTTCGGACGTCCGCGGATGCGAGCGCAGCTGATTTCGGAGGAGCTCCGCCGCTTTTTTGTATTTATCCTGCTTCGTTTCGGCATGCAGGACGAACAGCAGCTTTCCGTTGTTGATATGGTCGATGTTGTATTCGTCCAGGCGGTACCCCCGGATCGTGCCGTCTTCCTGAATGAAATCGTCCATGTTGTCCTGAATGAATCGATAATACGCACGGTCGCCGGTTTGGCGCCAAAGCAGCTCGAACCCTTTTAGCACCACGCCGTAATCGTATGACCATTTGCCCCCGTAACCTTTGTCTTCATGCAGCTTCGGCGTTCGTTCCATGATCGATTTTGCCGTACGCGCGGCCCAGCTCGTATGTTCCATGATGACCTCCTGCGGAATAAACAGGTCCTAACCCCGGGTTAGGCGGATAGGACCCTATTTTTGTTATGGTTTTCATTCGTTACTTTTTGGCGGCTTTGTAAGCTTCTTCGTATTCGGCGATGATTTTGCTGCCGCCGGATTTTTTCCAGTTCTCGACGGCGTCCTTGAACCCGTTCAGGTCGATTTTGCCGAGAATGTATTTGTAAGTGGCGTCGGTGATGATTTTTTGCAGCTCGGAGCCCTGCGTCGAATAGGTTTCCGATTCGAGCGAATAAGCCGGGTTCAGCACCGCGTATTTTGCGTTTTCCTTGATCAGCTTGTCGGATTCGGCCTTCAGCGGATCGGAGTCGTGGATTTTGTAGCCGGTTTCGTTCGGCCGGGAAGACGCAAACGGCTGCACTTCCTGCTGCCACAAATCCTGGTTGATGATCGTAGCCGCATCGTTTTCGTCCACTTTGTAGTGAACGTCTTTGATGCCGTACGTCATCAGGGCGTACATATCGTCATCCATCAAGTCGTTGACGAATTTCAGCACCCGCTTCAGCTCCGCTTCGTCCTTCACTTCCGATTTCGGGAAGGCCAGCAGGCCGCCGATGCCGTTGTTGCCCGCCCAAATATGGCGCTCGGATTCGCTGCCGGTCGGCGTAATGTTGTTGGCGAGCACGAGCTCCATGTTGTCCTGGACGCCTTTGGCCATGTTTTTCAGGTTTTTGCTGTCAAACAACGCTCCCACGTAGATGCCGGCTTTGCCCTGCGCGAATTTTTGCTGCTGGTCGGTTTTCGCCGTCACGGCAAAGTCCTGGTTGATGTAGCCGTTGTCGTACAGCTTTTTCATGTAATCCATCGTTTTGACGTATTCTTCGGTATCGAATTCCGGCGTCATTTTGCCGTCTTCGCTCACTTTCCAGTAGTTCGGAACGCCCATGTAGGAGCCGAGCGTTTTGAATGCGCCGTACACGAGGTCGCTGCGGTCCATGAAGCCGGTCGTATCGTTTTTGCCGTTGCCGTCGGGATCTTTTTCGGTAAACGCTTTCGCGACTTCCATCAGCTCATCCAGCGTTTTCGGCACGGGCAGTCCGACCTTATCCAGCCAGTCCTTCCGGATCACGACGCCGTTGCGGGCCAAATCCTTCTGGAACGGGATGCCGTACAACTTGCCGGCGATGGAAGCGGATCTGCGCGTATCCTCGGAAATTTTGGCCAGGTTCGGGAACTCGTTGAGATACGGCTCGACTTCCCAGAACATGCCCGATTTCAGCGCATTGCGGACGGAAGAGTTGTCAAGAATGGTCAAGGTGACGATGTCCGCCAGGGAATCCGAAGCCAGCGACGTGTTGATGCGTTCTTCTTTGGATGCGTCCGGGATCCAGGAGAATTTGACCTCGGCGTTCGTTTTTTCTTCGATCTTTTTAATGATCGTGTCCGTCGGCGGCGAAGCCGTATGCAAAATGTTCAGCCAGGTGATGCTTGTTTTCGCGTTTGCGTCGGAGCCGCTTCCGGTCGTCCCCCCCGCCGCTTTTTCTTTCTCGCCGCATGCCGTCAGCACCAGCGCGGAGCAGATCGCAAGCGCGGCCATTTTTTTGACCATTTTTTTCATCTTCATTTCCCCTTTTTCAAAAGATTGAGAACATCCCGCCCGCATGATCAATAGACGCCGTCTTCCCCGAATTTTTTGGCGAGCCGGTTGGAGAGCATGACCAGGATCAACCCTACCAGCCCTTTGAAAAGGCCTACGGTGGTGCTGAAGCTGAGCTGGCCGTTTTTCAGACCGGCGGTATAAATGTAGGTGTCGAAAATTTCGGCGACCTCGCGGTTGAGGGAATTAAGCAGCAGGTACATATGTTCAAAGCCCAAATCGAGCGTGCTGCCGATTTTTAAAATCAGAAGCGTAATGATGACCGGACGGATGGCCGGCAGCGTGACATGCCATGTTTTGCGCAGCCGTCCCGCGCCGTCCATCTCGGCGGCCTCGTACAGCTGGGTGTCCACGACCGTGATCGCCGCCAAATAAATGATGGTGGACCAGCCGAGCTCTTTCCAAATGACTTGTCCGATATATACGGTCCGCAGCCATTCGGGAGAAGTCAGGAAGCTGATTTTCGGCAGCCCGAGCGCGGCGAGCATCTCGTTGAACACCCCGCCGTCCACGGTCAGGAACACGTAAGTAATGGAAACGATGATGACCCACGACATAAAATGCGGAATGTAAATGATCGTCTGGACCGCGTTTTTAAACAGCTTGTGCCGGACTTCGTTCAGCATGAGCGCCAAGATGATCGGAAGCGGAAAAAAAATGACGATGTTCAGCGCAAACAAAATCAGCGTGTTGCTCAGCAGCATAAAAAACGTCGGTTCCGTAAACAAACGGATAAAATGTTTGAATCCCACCCAGGGGCTGCCTGTAATGCCTTGGTAAGGCTGATAATCCTGAAACGCGATCACAAGCCCGCCCATCGGCAAATATTTAAAAATAATGAAGTAAAGCACGCCGGGCAAAATCATGAGGTACAGCAGCTTGTTCCGTTTCAGGCTTTCGAGACGCATTCGCGCCGGCCGCTCCTTTTTGGCGGCTTTCATGTTCATGTTCACTGCGGCGGTACTTGAATCCTTCACCGAGTCGACCTCCTTGTCTGCATGTTGACGTCTACGTTGTTCAGCTTAAGGTCTTTTCGGCATTCCGTACATAATCATTTCATGATAGCGATTGCAAAACGGCGCGGTTATGCGGTTTCCGGCCGGTTCACCTCATCTGATGATCGCGATGCAACATAATGATTATGCCGCAATTCCGGCCCGGTTCGACCGTCGTTTACCGTCCCGGCAAGACCTTAGCATTTGATTATATACGTAACCCTTCCGGCTTGATAAAGTGTCCATGAAACCGACTACAAGGAGGACAAACTTATGGCACGATCCCTTAGAAAAAAACAATCCGCAGGCAGCATCGCATTTACGGTTGTGAACTCCACGTTATTGATATTGATCGCGCTCGCCTGCCTGCTGCCTTTCGTGAACGTGATCGCCAGTTCGTTTGCGTCGACGCAGGAAGTGGTGGCCAAAAAATTCATTTTGTTTCCGACCACGTTTTCGCTGGATGCATACCGGTACATTTTGTCGACGCCGACCATCTTTAAAAGCTTGGCCGTTTCGATCGGCGTGACGCTCATCGGCACGGTGGTGAGCATGGCCTTGACCGCGCTGATGGCGTACGGCCTCTCCCGCAAATATTTATATGGAAGAAACGCGATCAACTTCATCGTCGTGTTTTCCATGCTGTTCAGCGGCGGCATGATCCCGACGTTCCTCGTCGTCAAAAGCCTTGGGCTGATCGACTCCTATTGGTCGCTTGTCCTTCCGGTCGCGATCAACGCCTTTAACCTCATCATTATGCGGAACTTCTTTCAGGCGCTGCCGGACAGCCTCGAGGAATCGGCCAAAATGGACGGCTGCAACGACTTCGGGGTATTTTTCAAAATCATGCTTCCCCTGGCGCTGCCTTCCATCGCGACGATCTCGCTGTTCTACGGCGTAGCGTATTGGAATACGTACATGAACGCCATCCTGTACATCACCGATTCCGCCAAATGGCCGATCCAGGTGCTGCTGCGCCAGATCGTCATCGTCTCGAGCGGCATGCAGGCCGAAAGCACGTCGGTCGACGTCGTCCCCCCTGCGCAGACGATCAAAATGGCCGTCATCGTGATCGCCACCGTGCCGATGCTCGTCGCTTACCCGTTCGTGCAAAAGCATTTCGTCAAAGGCGCGCTGCTCGGATCGGTCAAGGGATGACGCAAGCCTGATGCATCGATCCGGCCGTCCGGTTTACGGGCATGGATCGGAAGCGGCCGGCATGGCAACGCGCCCGGTCTTTTCCGAAGGGCCCCACCCGTGTGGGGCCTTTGCCCTGACTCCGAACGTTCGCAACCCAAAAAAGTCTTGTTTCCCCGCAGGCATTCGATGCGTGAAAACAAGACTTCTTGACGACCGGCCCCGGCTACTGCGCCTGCTTCAGCTTGCGGTACGAACCCGGGGTAACATGTTCTTTTTTGCGGAACGATCGGATGAAATTTTGGGAATTGTGGTACTGCAGGCGTTCGGCGATGTCTTTGATCGTCATGTCGGTTTCCACGAGCCATTTTTTGGCCATTTCGAGCCGGTAATTCATCAAATATTCGCTGAACGTCATGCCGAATTCCTTTTTGAAGATGCTGCTTAAATAGTTGGGATTATAATGAAGGCGGTCGGCGATCCATTCCAGGGATAACTCCTGGTCGTATTCGGCCCGGACGATCGCGGCGATTTTTTCGGACAAGGAACGGAACTGCTGGTTCGTTTTTTCCTTCATGCTTTTGACCATCGGCAAAATGACTTCCTGCACCAAAATGCGTTCGATTTCCTCCGGGTTCCGGATGTCGAGCAACCGGTGGTACAGCGCGTGGTTGTCCTTCGTCATCAGCACCTCGACGCCCAGCAGCTGCTCCAGCTGGATCAGGTTGTTCACGAAACGCACGAGCGCCACTTCGAAGTTCATCGAATTGTTGTTCTTTTTCATCATTTCCGCCAGCAGCGGATACAGGAAACGGGGCACCTGCTCTTCGTCTCCAAGCCGGATCGCGTCGAACAGCTGGGATTCCAGCTCGGTCGGATAATGGAGCAGCGCCGGGCCGGATACCAGCATGGCCATGTCTTCGTAAAAAATGATCGATTCCTTGCCGAGGTTCAGCCGATGGTGCAGCGCCTGCTTGCTCATTTCGCAGGCTTCCTTGCTTTCCCAGAGCCGGTCGTACGTTTGGCTGATGCCGAAGCTGACCGACACCTTCAGGTATTCGCGAACCGCTTTCATGATCGTCTTGGCGTAATCCAGAACCTGCTTTCGGATCTCCTGCTCGCCGGTGCCGTCAAAAACCAGGATCGTCGCCTGGGTTTTGTCGTTCAACAGGATCGGCAACAGCCTCGATTCCTTCGGCACGATCTCTTCCACCATCTTGTTGATGGCAAACAGCAGCAAATCCTTATCCGCCGCCTCGCGTCCGCCGTAGCTGTCCATTTGGATCAGCATCGTGACATAACGCGGCTTTTCGATTTTTTCGTACCCGAACCGCGGCATGATCCGTTCCAGCTCTTCAGGGGTGACCCTGTTGCGGAATAAGTTCAAGATCAGCTGCGTTTCAAGCTGCGGCAGTTCGGCTTCGATCAGGTTTTCCAGGTTTTCTTTTTCGGTGACGATCCGGTTGATGGAGTGCAAAATCCATTCGACTTCGTTTTTGAAGGACGGATGCGGATGTTTGGGCAGGCTGCGCTGGATTTGCTGCAGCGGTTTGTTGAAGTAAACGGCGATCATATAGGCGATGATGACGATAAAGACGGTAATGACGAATCCCATCATGATCAAGCCGAACTTGGTCGTCTTGAGCGCCTCGGATATTTCCTTCTGGTCGAGCAGCGTCACGTAAGTCCAGTTGTTGTAGCTGGATCTTGCATAAATCGCTTTGACGGGGCCGTCCCCCGCGTCCGGTACCGTCACCGTCCCGGTCCGGTGCTCCGTGCCGACCGATTTGGCGATGCCCGCAAGCTGCTCCTTCGTCAGCCGTTTGTCTTCCGGGCCCGTCTCGTACATCAGCTCGCCCTGTTTGTTCAGAATGATGATCGGCGTGTTCTCTTCGGTTTTCAGCGTGTTGTCCAGGGTGGCGAGCGAAATGTCGGACAGGGCGATCGCCTGCTTTTTGGTCGAAAACGCGGGCAGCGTATTGACGAAACGGATGCCGTCCTTCGTTTTCATCCAGAAGAGCCCCCGCTCCTGGCCGTTAATGTAAGTGTCGTACAGCGCCTTGCGGTCCGCCTCCGTCAAATAGGAAAGCTTGCCGTTGGAGATTTTCCAGTTTTGGGCCAGGCTGATCAGCGAATATTCCGTGCCCTCCAGCCCCATCGTGGCAATGTAGTTCAGCTGGGTGTTGACGTTGCGGTATGCCTCGAAGTCTTTTTCGGTGATCGGGTTTTTGACGACGGATTCGAACGAGCTGGTCGTGCTGTATGTATTGAAGGCGTATTCGATCGTTTGGATTTTCTGTTCCAAGGAATTTTTCGTTTGCGAAATGAAGCTCTGCTTGCTGCTTGAAACCCTGTCCACGACGGAATGGGTCGTATTGACGTAAATATAGGCTCCGAAGCTGATGACAAGCCCGACGCCGAGTACCAGGATCGGTATGAAGGTTTTGTAAAACATGCGGCCTTTTTTCATCGAAATACTCCTTTAACTGCGTCTTTGGTTCCAATTATAGCGTTTACATCATGTTATTGACAAATGATTTTTCACGTGTGCATTTTCTTTGATTTTCCTTGACTTGGGAATGGCAAGAACTTAAACTGAAAGCGTGAACAAACGGGCAGCGCCTATCGGCGCCTGGATCAAGCAAGCGCTCAAATCCGGGAACGTGTTCTTGGGTTTGGGGACGCGACCGGCTCCGTCAGGAATGACCCGATTCCATCCATTCAGGAAGACCAGAGGTAGCAATGATTACGATAAAAGATATCGCCCGCGTCGCGGGCGTTTCCCACACCACCGTTTCCAGGGCCCTTAACGGAAGCCCTCTCATCAAAAAGGAAACCCGCGACAAAATCGAAAAAATCGCCGCCGAGATGAACTACATCCCCAACTACAGCGCCAAAAGCCTGGTGATGAGAAGGTCGTACACGATCGGACTGTTTTTCTCGAGCATCGACCAAGGCACTTCGTCAAGCTTTCTCGTCGACGCGATGAAGGGCATCCACCACGTGCTGGACGAAAATTACAACCTGACCGTGCACGGCATCGACGGCATCAAGCATTTCGACGCCATTTTGCCGCAGCGCTTCGACGGCATTCTCGTCATGAGCCAAAGCGACGCGGACAACGCCTTCATTTATCACGTCAAAAAAATGGGCATTCCGCTCGTCGTGCTGAACCGGCAGCTTGAGGACCCCGGCATCATGAACGTCGTGGCCGATGACCGCGAAGGCGTCAAAGAGGCGATCGATTACGCCGCGGCGCAGGGACACCGGAAATTCGCCATCATCGAAGGGAAAGCGGGCTTCAAATCGTCATCCGAACGCAAACAGGGTTTTCTGGACAGCCTGATCGCCAACCGGATGCCGCTCGTCCCGGAATATTTTGCGGCGGGCGACTACGGCATCGAAAGCGGTTATGAGGCGATGGCCTCGCTGCTGTCCCTTCCGGATCCGCCTACCGTCGTCTTTTGCGCGAACGACGACATGGCCATCGGGGCCATGAACGCTTGTTACGCCGGAGGGGTTGCGATTCCGGAGCAAATGTCCCTGATCGGGTTCGACAATATCGTGTTCGCCCGGTACACGAACCCGGCGCTGACGACCATCCATCGGCCCGTGGCCGAAATCAGCAAGCTCGGCACGACCAAGTTGATCGAGCTGATGAAGGAACCGGATTGCGAACCTCAGCGCCTTTTCGTAAAAACCTCGCTGGTCGTGCGCCAGAGCGTGGCTTCTGTATGACCGATGCATCAGAGGCCTCTATTTTTCAATCAAAATGTTAACGTGTGCATGAACAGCGTGACTTATCTATTTGAATAAGGAGATGATCTTTGAATGGCGCAGCAACTCTCCAGAAGCCTGTTCCCCGAACTGCCTGCATACCCCGAACGAATGATCCAATTCGGCGCGGGCAACTTCATGCGCGCTTTCGTCGATTGGCAGCTGCAGCAGATGAACCGCCAAGGGCTGTTCCAAGGCAGCGCGGTCGTCGTCCAGCCGACGCCGGGCGGGCAAGCGGATGCGATCAACAGGCAGGATGGGCTATATACCGTGTTGCAAAACGGCATTTTCCAGGGGCAAACCGTCAATTCCCGGGAGATCGTCTCCTGCGTGACCCGCGTCATCAACCCTTATCAGCAGTTTGACGACTTCCTCGCGCTGGCGGAGGACGATTCCCTGGAGTTCATCACCTCGAACACAACGGAAGCCGGCATCGCCTACGATGCGCGGGATGAAGCCGGAGACCGTCCTCCCCTCAGCTTTCCGGGCAAACTGACGGCGCTGCTGTTCAGGCGTTTTGCGCTCGGCAAAAAAGGATTCGTGATCATCCCCTGCGAGCTTGTCGACCGCAACGGGGAGCAGCTCAAGCAGCTTGTGCAGCGGTATGCGCGGGAATGGCAGCTGGGCGAAGCGTTCATGGCCTGGCTCGATGCGGAAAATACCTTCTGCTGCAGCCTGGTCGACCGGATCGTCCCCGGGTATCCGCGCGGCGAGGCCGAAAGCCTGGAGCGCGAGCTCGGCTACAAAGACGATCTCATGGTCGCATCCGAGCCCTATCTGCTGTGGGTCATCGAAGGCCCTTCGTGGCTGCCTGAACGGCTGCCGCTGGACCGCGCCGGACTGAACGTGCTGTTCACCGGCGACATGACGCCTTATCGCGAACGCAAAGTCCACCTGCTTAACGGTCCCCACACCGCCATGGTACCGCTCGGATTGCTGGCCGGATTGGAAACGGTGGAGGACGTCATGAAAGATGATGGTTTCTCGGGGTTCGTGCGGGACCTCATGGAAAAGGAAATCGCCCCTATGCTCGATCTTCCGCAAGCCGATGTGCTCGCCTACGCGAAGGATATCCGGGAGCGTTTCAGCAATCCCTTTATCCGGCACGAACTGGCGTCGATCTCGCTTAACAGCATTTCGAAGTTCAACGCCCGCCTGCTGCCGATCCTCCGGAAATACGCCGGCGCCAAGGGAGAGCTCCCGCCGCTGTTGACGTTGTCTTTTGCCGCGCTGCTGCTCAGTTACCGGGGCGACCGCGTGCCGCGCAAGGACGTTCCCGGGGCGATCGCCGCCTTTGACGAGGCTTGGAGCCGTCCCGATACTTTCGCCGAGACCATTTTGGGGAACGAAAGCTTGTGGGGGGAAAACCTCTCGCTCATCCCGGGCCTGGTCCCCGCCGTCGAGGAACGAATCCGGCAGTTGGAGCAGTCCGGCAGCCGAGCGGCGTTACAACAACTGGTATAGGAATAGGAGGTTCCCAATGAAACAATGGCTGAAATTAAACCCGCGGGACACCGTTGCCGTCGCCCTCCGCCCGATTGCCGCCGGGGAAGCGATCACCGGCCTGGATCGGCCGCTGACGGCCCTTTCGGATATTCCCCAGGGGCATAAAATCGCGCTTGCCCGGTTCGAGCCCGGCGACATGATCACCAAATACGGTTATCCGATCGGCCATGCCGCCAGTGCGATCGAACCCGGCGAATGGGTGCACACCCATAACATGAAAACGAACCTGAGCGGCGAGGAAAAATATGAATACGTGCCCGACCTGCATCCGATCTCCTATCCGCCGCGCGGCCTGACCTTTCAGGGTTACCGCCGGAAAAACGGCGGCGTCGGCATCCGCAACGACCTGTTCATCGTGCCGACCGTCGGCTGCGTAAACGGCATCGCCGAGCAAATGCTGCAGGAATTTAAGGCGCTCCATCCCGATTTGGGCCCGTTCGATAACGTCACCATCCTCAAGCACCCTTACGGCTGCTCCCAGCTCGGCGACGATCACCGCCAGACCCGCAGCATCCTGCTGGATGCCGTCAAACATCCGAACGCCGGGGGCGTCCTTGTGTTTGGGCTCGGCTGCGAAAACAACGTCGTTGCCGAGTTCCGCAGCCTGCTCGGCGATTATGACGAGGCGCGCGTAAAGTTCCTGGTGGCGCAGGAGGTCGGCGACGAAGTCGAAGCGGGTCTTGCGCTGCTGGAAGAGCTGCATGAAGCCGCGAAAACCGACCGCCGCGAGCCGGTGCCGATCAGCGAATTGAACGTGGGACTCAAATGCGGCGGCTCCGACGGATTTTCGGGCATTACGGCGAATCCGCTGCTGGGCGCCTTTTCCGATTTCCTTATTTCCCAGGGCGGTTCGACGGTCCTGACCGAGGTGCCGGAAATGTTCGGCGCCGAAAAAATGCTGATGGCCCGCGCGGAAAACGAAGAGGTTTACCGATCCATCGTCGAGCTCATCCAAAATTTCAAGCAATATTTCCTGTCGCACGGCGAACCGGTGTACGAAAACCCTTCCCCCGGCAATAAAGCGGGAGGCATCAGCACGCTCGAGGACAAATCGCTCGGCTGCACGCAAAAAGCCGGAACGGCGCCCGTCGTCGACGTCCTGCAATACGGCGAAAAGCTCCGCAAAAAAGGTTTGAGCCTGCTGCAGGCGCCGGGCAACGACCTTGTCGCTTCCTCCGCCCTGGCCGCATCGGACTGCCATCTGGTCCTTTTTACGACCGGACGCGGCACGCCTTTCGGCAGCTTCGTGCCGACGGTGAAAATCGCGACCAACAACGAGCTGTACGCCAAAAAAGGCCACTGGATGGACTTTAACGCCGGGCCGCTGCTCGAAACCCCGATGGCCGACATATTGGAGCAATTTATCACATACGTAATCGAAGTCGCCAGCGGCCGGAAAACCCGAAACGAGCAAAACGACGTGCGCGAGCTGGCCATCTTCAAAACCGGGGTCACGCTTTAACAACCCCACAAAGTGAAGTGAATGCTTCGAAGGTTATTCCGATTACTTTGCGGGGGCCCCGAACAAAACAAATACACCCCACAAAGTGAAATGAATGCTTCGAAGGTTATTCCGATTACTTTGCGAGGGCCCCGAACAAAACAAATACACCCCACAAAGTGAAGTGAATGCTTTGAAGATAATTCCGATTACTTTGCGGGGGCCCCGAACTAAACAAATACACCCCACAAAGTGAAGTGAATGCTTTGAAGATAATTCCGATTACTTTGCGGGGGCCCCGAACTAAACAAAAAGCACCACACAAAGTGAAGTGAATGCTTTGAAGATAATTCCGATTACTTTGCGGGGGCCCCGAACAAAACAAAAAGCACCACACAAAGTGAAGTGAATGCTTTGAAGATAATTCCGATTACTTTGCGGGGGCCCCGAACAAAACAAAAAGCACCACACAAAGTGAAGTGAATGCTTTGAAGATAATTCCCATTACTTTGCGGGGGCCCGGATCCAAACAAATACACCCCACAAAGTGAAACCTAAGCTTCGAGGGTTATTCCGACTTATCCTAAATCATTTATTTATAAAGGGGATGCCGACATGTTTTTGAACGATAACTTTTTGCTGACGACCGACACCGCGCGCACGCTGTTCCATCAGCATGCCAAAGAAATGCCGATCATCGATTACCACTGCCACCTCGATCCGAAGGAAATTTACGAAAACAAGCCGTTCCGCAACCTGACCGAAGCTTGGCTTTCCGGCGACCATTACAAATGGCGGCTGATGCGCGCCAACGGCATTCCCGAATCGCATATTACCGGGGACGCCTCGGATTACGACAAGTTTATGGCCTGGGCGGTCACCGTGCCGAAAACGGTGGGCAATCCGCTGTACAGCTGGACCCATCTGGAGCTTCGCCGCTTTTTCGGCATCGAGGAGCTGCTGAACGAGGAATCCGCGCCGCGGATCTGGGACGAAGTGAACCGCAAGCTGGCCACCCCGGCGTTCCGGCGCCGCAGCATCATCAAAAATTCAAACGTCAAAATCGTCTGCACGACCGACGACCCGGCGGATTCCCTGGAATATCATCAGCTGCTCAGAAAAGAGGAGCAGGACTTCCAAGTGCTCCCCGCATTCCGTCCGGACAAAGCGCTGAACATCGATGCGCCAGGATTTATCGAGTGGCTCGGGCGTTTGGAGCAGGCCGCGGGCGTTCAGGTTCGTTCTTATGCGGCGCTGACGGAGGCGCTGAAGCAGCGCGTCGACTTTTTCCATGAGCAGGGCTGCCGCCTCTCCGACCATGCGCTCGACGTGCTGCGCTACGAAGCGGGCGACGCCGCCGCGGTGGAAAGCATTTTCGCGAAAAGACTTGCAGGTTCGGAGCTTTCCCCATCCGAAATTACCGTGTACCGGACCGAACTCCTGTCGGCATTGATCGGCATGTATCATGAAAAAAATTGGACGATGCAGCTGCATATCCATGCATACCGCAACAACAATACCGTCATGTTCAACCGCCTCGGGCCGGATACCGGGTACGACGGCTTAAACGATTTGCCGCTTACCGAATCCCTGTCCCGCCTGCTCGACCGCGCCGAAAGCGCGCAAGGTCTGCCGAAAACGATCCTGTATTCGCTGAATCCGAACGATTATCCGTCCCTGCTCGCGCTGATGGGCTGCTACCAAAAGGATACGCCGGGCAAAATGCAGCTCGGCTCCGGCTGGTGGTACAACGACACCCGCAGCGGCATGCGGCATCAGCTGACGATGTTTGCCGACAACAGCCTGCTGTCCCGTTTCGTCGGCATGTTAACGGATTCGCGCAGCTTTTTGTCCTACACGCGGCATGAATATTTCCGCCGGGTGCTGTGCGAGCTGATCGGCGAATGGGCGGAGCGCGGCGAAGCGCCGGACGACATGGCGCTGCTCGGGCAAATGGTCGAGGACATCGCCTATCGCAACGCCGCGGCGTATTTCGGCTTCCCGGCTGCCGTAGCCGCCGAATAAGGAGGACTCGGCCATGCTGCACATTCGCCGTCATCTGGAAGGAGCTCCGGAGACCCAAGCGTCTCCGGGCTCCTCTCTTTGGCTCTACCCGGCTGAGAATGATTCGGGCCGGGAATTGCCGTTTATGCTTGTTCTCCCGGGCGGAGGCTACCAGCACCTGGCCCCGCACGAGGGCGAGCCGATCGCCAAGTGGTTCAACGCTCTCGGCATGCATGCCGGGGTGCTGCATTATCAACTGGAGCCTCTGGACCCCGAGGCTTTGATTCGGGACGTTGCCGACGCCATCGCATGGGCCCGTACCGGAGACAAGGCGTTCCGAGTGAACCCGAATCGGATCGGAATGATCGGCTTTTCCGCCGGCGGTCATTTGGCATCGATCACGGCCACGACCGCCTCGTCCAAACCCGATCTCCTCATCCTGTCGTATCCGGTCATCACGTTCGAAGAATTGTACACGCATCAAGGAAGCCGCGAGCGGTTTCTCCGTCAACGCCTTTCGCCCGAAGACATCCAAAGGTACTCCTCCGACCGCCGGGTAACGGCCGACACGCCGCCGACGTTCCTGTGGACAACGGCAAACGACGCCGCCGTCCCCGTGGAGAACAGCCTGCGGTTTGCCGCAGCTTTGTCCAAGGCCGGCGTTCCGTTCGAGCTGCACGTGTTCGAGGACGGACGCCATGGACTCGGGCTGTCCGATGCGAATCCGTCCTGCCGGCAATGGCTCGAATGCCTCAAAACCTGGCTGCGGCAGCATCATTTTGTGAAGGAGGAGACCTAAAATGCCGCAAACGCTGTATATCGCCGGCGATTCGACCGCAGCCGCAAAGGATGCTTCCCAGAAACCGATGGCGGGCTGGGGCGAATACCTGCATCATTTTGTAACCCCTTCGCTTCGCATCGACAACCGCGCCGTCAATGGCCGGAGCACGAAGTCCTTTCTGGAGGAAGGACGGTGGGCCGCCATCGAAGCCGAGCTTCGGGACGGCGACATCGTCATGATCCAGTTCGGCCATAACGACGAAAAAAAGGAAGACCCTTCGCGCTACACGGATCCCGATACCGACTACCGCAGCAATTTAATGCTGTTCATCGCTTCGGCCAAACGGCGCGGAGCCACGCCGGTTTTGCTCACTTCCGTCAGCCGGCGGCGTTTTGCCGCCGACGGCCTTCCCGATCCGCTGGCGGTCGGGCCCTATCCGGCCGCCATGCGGGAGGTTGCGGCGGCAACCGGGACGCTGCTGCTTGACGTTTTTGCGGCTTCCCAGCGTTTATACCGCGATTTGGGAGCGGATGCGACCAAAACCTTGTTTATGCACCTGCCGCCCAACCGGCATCCCAACTACCCTGAAGGAGTCGCTGACGATACCCATTTTTCGGAGGAAGGCGCACGGCAAATCGCGAAGCTGGTCGCCGAGGCAATGGAAACGGTCGCTCCCCTGTCTGCCTTGTTGCGGGCCGCAAGCCGCTAAATGTTCCCTATAGAGACATCAAAAGGGCTTCCCGGCGTCGTGAAAACGACCCAAGGAAGCCCTTAATGTTATGTTCTCCGGCCAAAAAACGGCCCTGAAATCTTTGATTTATTTCCGGGGAAATTGTCGAACGGTTTACTGCGCATAATCGCCGGTATAATTGATCAGCGATGCGTCCTGCACGCCTTTTACCGCGCTGATTTCATTGACAAATGCCGTATTGTCGTCGCGAATCCGCACCTCGTACGTAATTTCCGTGTATTCTTTGCGTACGGTTTTCGATTTCAGCGTGCCCGCAAGCTTGCGCAAATGCACCCTTACCTCGTCCGCCGCGGCTTCGGTATGCCGAATGATCAGCAAATAAGGCATTTCCTTCACCTTTTTTCTGGCCAACCAGATCAAGACGATTCCGAACACCGCGGAGCCGATCAATGCGGCCGGATACACTTTGGCGCCGCAGGCGATACCTGCCGCAATGGACCAAAACATGTATACGATATCCAGCGGATCTTTCACCGCCGTCCGGAAGCGCACGATGCTGAGCGCGCCGACCATCCCGAGCGACAACACGATGTTCGTGCTGATCGTCATGATGATCAATGTCGTGATCATCGTCATCAGGACGAAGGACACGTTATAGTTGTAGCTGTACACGACGCCTCTGAAGGTTTTTTTGTATATCCAAAAAATAAACATGCCGATCGCAAACGATGAAATCAGGCCCAAAAACAAATCGATATACGAAATATCGCGGAACGCCTCCAAATGAAGCACGCTTTTTTTGAAAAGATCCTGAAAATTTAGGTTATCCCCCACTGCAGTTCCTCCTGAACGTTAGTCTTTAAAATGTTTGACGCCCACTTCCCGGCAAATGACGAACTTCGAAATGGCGGATCGCACATGCGCTTGGGGCTGAATGATTTGCCGGATGCCGTCCGGCAGAAAGGAATCGTATTTGATTTCCATGATGGTCAGCGCCGGAGACAACGCTTCTTCCAAAACGAGGGCCGGGTCGAACAAATCGACGGTATTGATGCCTGCGGCCAGCCTTTTGTCGAACGTCACGCGGACGTTTCCCATCTCGTACACGTAAGCCTCCCGGGTATAATCCACGATGACGGAAGGGCGGAACCCGTAATGCGCAAGCGAGACGTAAAATTCCTTCAGCAGCGGATGTTCCTTGGCCGACAGGCAGGACGGATCCCCTTGCAGAATAAGCCCGTACTCCTCTTTGGATAAAGGCGCGGATTCCTTGCTGATATAATCGCCGTATTTGCTTTTCCGCTCCAGCGTGATTTTTGCGTCGCTCCCGTTGTAGATGCGGATCCGGTATTTGTTCCGGCGGAAGATGCCGTTGTTTTTATCATATAAGGAATGCTGATGGACTCCGTCGAAATAGAGGCTCCGAATGCCGTATCCTTCCGCGTCGACGGAATTCCGGTCCATCGTCATCGCGGCGGATATCCGGTGCCTTAGCGCCAAATATTCGTGCATGTGCAAATAATATTTCAACTCATGGCGCAGCTTGTTCCCCTGAAACTCCATTTAATCCACCTCGAACTTCCTCACGCCGTAATAAGGGGTGCCTTCCTCGTCTTCGAAACTGTCGAACGAAATCTGCGAATGCCCCTTGCTATCGCGCGCGACCACTTTCCAATAATAGGTGTTCGGCGAAAGTTTCGGGATCGTGACGTTGTTTTGCGCCAGCCCTTTCTTTTGGGCGACGATATTCGCAAAGTTCGGGTCGGTCGCCAGCGTCCAATCGTAAGTCAGGTCGTCTCCCTGCAAATCAAACGATATTTCCCAAGAAAAGCGGAAGGCTCCTCCTTCTTGCTCGTCCACCTCGTCCATGTAAAACGGCTTCGGTTTTTCCAGATCTTCCAGGAACAGCTTGTATCCCGTTTCCGGCGTCGAAACGATCCGCTCGTAATCCTGCGAAAGCTCGCTTAGTTTGCCCGGGAGATACTGCACATCCGGCGAACGTTTGGCGAAAGGCTCCACCATGTTTTTATATTTGGCGAGCTGTTGCTCCACCGTGTTTTTGTTGATGTAATTTTTCGAGATGTCCTCGATTTTCTTTTTCAGCAATTCGACATGTTCTGTGCTGCGGAAAAACCGGTTATGAAGCGTGCTGCCCCAATAGTTGCTGATGCCGCTTTGGTAAGGGCTGATGCTCTTCAAGTTCCGCTGCAGCCCCCAGCCTCCGTCATAATCCCATGGCAGGAAATACCATTTTTCCGAATTCAGCGGCGAATACAAATAGAAGTTGTTCGCGTCGGTATCCATGTTATCGGTCAAAATGTTTACCGCAAGCCAGGTCAAATAATTGTCGAGGTCAAAATGCTTTTCGATCACTTGGTCGATCGGAATGGTCATGTTATTGACGTCATCCAGCATCCGGATCAGCTTCTCGTGGTCTTCCCTGCCCTTGATCTCCAAAATCGACTCGAAGGCCTTTTTGTCGTAAGCCGGGTCCGATTGCAGCTTGATTTGTTCCGGATAACGCTGGAACTCGAAAAACGTGACCTTATACAGTTGGCCGTAAGGATCCAGCCAGTGGGATTTCAGAAACTTTTCGTTCGGCTGCTCGATTTGCGTGTAAAGGCCGTAATCCTGGAACGTTTGCTGCGATCCGCCTTCCGAGAGATCCTTGACGTATAAATGAACGAATCCGGTGCGCAGGCTCGTAAAATTCGGAATCGTCTCGAACAGATCGAAGCTCAGCTTGTTGCGCAGGCGGGACAAATCGGCCGAATGCTTGTTCAAATTGATCGACCGCTGGTCCTGCCACAATCCCGCTTCGTCGAACAGCTTGATTTTGTAGGATTTCTGGGAAGCATAGCGGGCCGTATTGCCCCGCAGGCTGATGCTCCCGTTGGCGTGATCCGCGCCGTACCCGAACATGCCGGACTTCGGCCCGCTGCCGTCCGATGCGCCTTCCTGCATGATGACGTTCAGCTTGTCCCCGCTGTAGCGGTCCGTGTTCCGGTTCAGGCCGTACCAGCTGAGCCCTTTTTTGTTGTCGCCTTTCGGCGGCAGCACCGTCACGTACAAAGCCTTCAAGGCATCATCCTGATCCCGTTCGTAGATGCGCTTATCTTCCTCGATGCCGGTTGGCTGGGGAGCGGCTGGCGCTTCTTGCGAAACCCCGTTTCCGGCTACGGATTTCGGCTCATCGGCGGGTTCCGAACAGGCGGAAAGGATCAGCATGGACGAAGCGATCACCATCACCGTCGCGGTCGGCTTGCCGAAGCGCATGGATTTGCGCTGATGATGCATCGGCTGCGAACAGAACGTGTAATAATCGATATTTTTGAGGACGTACATCAGCCGGAACAAGACGAGGGCAAGCCCGCCCAAGGAAGCGTAAAACATCCCGAGCCCGTCATATTCGAGCCGAAGCGTCCAATACGTGAGCCCGGCATTCAGCACGATAAAAAGGGAACTGATGGCCGCCGCGCCCTTCCGGTCATCGAAGTACAGCAGGAGCAGCAGCGTCACAAACATCATAATGAAAAGAAAATATGACAGCACCAAAATATTAAACGAATCGAGCTGCGCCATCGTAAATCCGATTCTCGGCAGCAGCTTCATGCCAATGGCAATGGAAACGATCGTAAACAACAGCTGAACCTCCATCAAAAAGCTGATTTCCTGCATCAACGTCCGCTGCATCGCTTTTTTCGAAGCGTCCATTTGGAGCAGGGTCCCTCCTTCAAGCACATGCTTGTAGTAGGCCTGAAATTTTTCGTAAAACTCCGTTTCGACCGAAACGATAAAAGCGACCAAGGTCGGAATGACGGACAAAAAAGCATAAAATACCGGCAGATCATATTCCGGGGATATGTAGTACCTGCCCGCCACCACGATTCCGTGATCGCTGAACCAGAACACCATGCTGTGGACGTAAATGCCCGCATACATGCACGAACCGATCAAAAACAAAGCCGGGTACTTTTTGAAATAAGACAAAAACACGAGGCCGATGATCGTCGCGGACAAAAAGCTGACCAACGCCGCTCCGTACAACAGCTTCAGCCCGAATCCGGCCACCACGTTGCCCTGTTTTTCGTTGAGGCCCTTCACCGCGCCGACGATCGTGCCGATCGAGCCGAAGTTGGCGAAGGAGATGAGGAACACCGAAACGATCGCTTTGGCGCGTTCGCTGAATTCCCCTTGGACCTTCACGAAGTCGAGCATCGCCACAAACTCGTTAGCCACGATTTTCGTGGCCATAATGCTTCCGGCTTTGATCGCTTCATTCCATGGCACGCCCATAAGGAACGCAAACGGAGCGAGCACGTAGCCGAGAATGTTTTGGAACGAAATGCCGAACACGCCGCTGAAAATCCCGTTGACCATGGAGATCAGGGCGACGAATCCGACCAGCATCACGCCGACGATGACGACCACCTTAAAGCCGTCCATGATATATTCGCCGAGCATTTCGAAAAAGGTCTGCTTCGTCTCTTCCTGCACTTCGAGAATATCGTCTTCCGGCTGCACCTTGTAAGGGTTTACAATCGAGGAGATAATGAATCCGCCGAACAGGTTGAGCACCAGCGCGGCCACGACGTATTCCGGCTTGAGCATCGTCATGTACGAGCCGACGATCGACATGGACACGGTCGACATCGCGGATGCGCACAGCGTGTACAGCCGCTGCCGCGGCAGCAGGCCGATTTGCTTTTTGAAGGAAATAAACACTTCGTTTTGGCCGAGGATGGCGGAAGCGACCGCGTTGTACGACTCCAGCTTGCCCATCCCGTTCACCTTGCTGAGCGCAAGGCCGATGTATTTAATGATAAACGGCAGGATTTTATAATGCTGCAAAATGCCGATGAGCACCGACATGAACACGATCGGCATCAGGACGTGGAAAAAAAACGAATGGATGCCTTCGTTGACGATGCCGCCAAACACGAAATCCGTGCCTTCGTTCGCAAAATTCAAAATTTTCGCGAAGCCGTCGGCAAAACCTCTGACCAAAAATTCCCCGATGCTTGTCTTCAGCAAAATCAGTCCGAGCACGATCTGCAGCGCAATCATGACGAGAATCGGACGGAATTTGATGTTCTTCTTATCCGAGCTGACGAGCCAGGCAAGCGCGAGCACGACGACAAGTCCAATCAGAGCGATCACATATTTCATGATGTCTCCCCCTTTTTTGTGAATTAAATCACAATATTTTCCGAATATACAGCGTTACGCGTCCGCTATAATGGTCTCCAGCGCAATTTCCGCCATGAGATTAAAGGACTGCTCGCTGTCTCTATGCGCGGAGCGTTCGCCCGTCAGCAGCTGGCTTCCCACCGTCAGGATCGTCAATGCCCGAACCCCGTATTTGGCGGCCAGCGTATACAGCGCCGTGCTTTCCATCTCGACGGCCAACACCCCGAACTCCATGAATTTATGAAGCCTTGCCATCGTCTCCCTGTAAAACTCGTCGGAATTGTACACATTCCCCACGGACACGTTAGCGCTGCGGCGCACGGCCTCCTGGTACGCTTTCATCAGCAGGCCGAAATCCGCCGACGGCGCATAGTTGCAGCCGAGGAAAATTTTCTCCGTCATGTTGCTGTCCGAAGAAACCGCCTGCGCGAGCACGATATCGCGGATTTGCAGCTCCTTCTGCATCGCGCCGCAGGTGCCGATCCGGATGAGCTTTTTCGCCCCGTAATCCTGGATCAGCTCGGTGGCATAAATGCTCATCGACGGATTTCCCATGCCCGTCCCCTGCACCGAAACCGGAACCCCTTTATACAACCCGGTAAAGCCGTACATCCCCCTGACCTCGTTGTAGCACCGAACGTTTTCCAGAAAATGTTCGGCCACGAATTTGGCGCGCAGCGGATCGCCGGGCAGCAGCACCCGTTCCGCGACGTCTCCGGCATTGGCTCCCAGATGAATACTCATGTTGCATTTCCCCTTTGGATTAAACTCGCGAGCGATGTTTCTGTGATCGCTTACAGTAGTCATCTTAAAGGGAATCCGCGGCCGAAACTAGCCCAAATGCTGCCGTTGGAAACGGAAGAAAAAGGACCACGCTATTTACGACATCAGCTCCTGGCGGATGTTCTCCAGGTCCCTTTTCGTCGGAATGGTCGAAATCAGAACGGTCGGCACGCTCGTCAAGGAGACGGGCATCGTGCTGATCACGAAATCGATCTGCTGCTCCCGGATGATGTCATCGGTCAGCCCGTGCAAAATCGAGGTTTCGATCGTCAGGTCGTCCCCGATTTCCCGTTTGATCAGGTTTGCGACGTAATGCCGAACCGAAAATTCCTCGCCGATAATGAGAAATGCCTTTTTGCTTTTATACCGAAGGCTTGCGCTGACCATAAACGTCAGTTTGGTCAAATGATAGTCGTTGTACATGAGCTCGGGAAAACTCCGCTGCCATTGCCGCATGCATTCCGATACCGCCGCATAGATCGGCTGCTCTTTGTCGCGGATATACCCGGTCAGGTGGCTGTGCGAGACGGCCATCAGCTCGGGAATGGCGTTATCGATGCGCAGCTTGTCCATGAATTCCCGGATTTCGGCCAGGAAACGGGAGCTGGCGTTCAACGCCGGAAATGCGTTTTCCAGAATCGAAATGAGCAGGCCGGACATCCGGCTTCCTGCATCGTCTTCCTGCTCCGAAGCAAGGGCCCTTCCCCCGAAAACAGGGAACCCGTCCTTGCCGTGATACTGGCTCAAGCTGAACATCGACTGCAAAAAATAAACCTCTTCGCGGGGCAACACGACGCCGTACGCCGCAGCCAGCTTTTCCGACATCTTCGAGACCGGAACGAAAAACGGATGGCGTTCCCATGCGTAGCTTCTGCTTTTGAGCGCAACCCGGTGCCCCTGCTTGATCCTTTCGAGCACGATCGCGATCAGGAACGTTAAGCTCCGTTTTGCGTTCAAAAAATAAATCATTCCGTTTTCCCGCTCGATCTCGGTCACCCAGCCGTCCAGACGCGCGTAATCGGCATTCGAAAAAGGCCATCCGGTATAAGGATAAGCCTCGGTGAACAGCTTCCATAAAAAATAGCGGACATGGATTTCGTTTCCTTTCAGCGTCGGAGCCGCATACGTGATCCGCAGCTGAAACGGGCGCAGTTCGTCACGGTTTAGTTGGACGATCCATTTTTTGAACGAAGAAAAGCTCATGTACAGCTCTTCCGCTACCTCCTCGGCGGAGGTTTTGCCGTCATGCATGAACAACCGCTGCATCAGTCGGAAATAAGGCGTTTCCCGAAGCAGCGGTTCCAAAACTTCCTGAATGCTTGTCCCATGCCGGTCCCGGCGGAACATGATGCCTTTCCCCCTGGATACCTCGATCTGCATGGACGGGGGCAGCAGGGGGACGGCGGACTCGACGATCTTGCGGACGGATTTGTCCGATACGCCCAGCTCGCTTTCCACCTCTGCGAACGTAAACCACCGTTCTTCCCGGTCCAGCAGCTTCAGCAGCGATTTCAGCTGCCTGTATTCCTTATTCATGTCATCACCTTTGCCGGATGCTTTCCGCCGACCCTAGCGCGGCACATCCCTCATTGTTGCCGGCGGAGGCCGTTTTCAGCCCGAATGCTGCTGCTCCATCCGGAAAAGCTTTTGGTCGATCAAAAAATTGAGCAGAATGCGGTTAAATTCCCGCGGCTGGCACAAATGGCTCGGATAAATCGCGTCCTCGATCACCGCTTTCTGGGCGCAGGCGAACCGTTCCACCGCCTTGTTCATCTGGTTGACGAACCATTCGCTCTGCCTGCCGGCCACGCATAACACCGGCATCCGCAGCCGGGACAACACCGGATCGATATCCGCCTTAAGCAGCGCCATCCGTTGTTTGATCGACTCGGTCGGCCGTTTATGAAACAGCTCGTTCCTTAAAATGCTGTAAGCCGGAATCCACCTGTGATACGTTACGCGCAGCGACCGGAGAAAAAACTCGGCGGGAAGATAATAGGAAATCCAGCTGCAGGCCTCCAGCAGCTTCCAAAAACCGTTTTTCGTGCCGAAAGGGCCGCACGGCCCGTAAAAATAACTATCCACCAGCACAAGCGCGTTGACGCGGTCCGAATAGGTTTCCGCGAATTTTTGCACCAGCAGGCTGCCGCTCGAGCAGCCGACCAGCGTCACCTTCGGCAAGCCGAGCTTATCCAGCAGCTCTTTCAGGTCCCTGCACTGGGTGTCGACGATTTCCTCGACTTCCACATTCAATTTACCCGAATTGCCGTAACCTCTCAAATCGAGGACGATGACCTTCGCCCTTTTGCTGAAATATTCCACTTGGGGCTCAAAACTATGATGAGATGAAAGATGTCCGTGAATAAAGACGATCGGCACCCCGCTCCCATGCGTCTCGTAATATAGCGACGTTCCGTTCACTTGTATGTTAGGCAACTTCCTTCTCCTCCCGCTATGCATGGTCTGTCGATGTGTTTTTTATATGTGGGTCGAACCTTCGTTAACGTCGGCAAAATGCTCACGTCAAAAAAAGAAGCACGGAAAGAGGAACTCCCTTTCCATGCTTCTTCAGGGCAAGGCAAAATAAACCTTGCGGCGCATGTATCAAAGCAGCCTCTCTTCTCACGCTTACGAGGTTAGCTGTCGGATTCGGACCAAGAGTAGCCCTACTCGAATGCGATTTCGAGATTCACCCCGTGTGACGAACGGTTGGTTGTCACGGCCGGTTCCCCCGTTTTCCGCCGGAACGGAAATTCAGCGATCATAGACATTCATGTTATTTTTTCGCACAGAAAAACACAGAGCGGATACCCTGTGCTCGTTGACAACTCACAGTTTCACTCCTCTCTCCTAGCGACGCTTACGAGGTTAGCTGTCGGATTCGGGCCGTGAGAGCTGCCCTACGGACGGAAAGCTGATCAAAGGCAGCCTCTTCATCCGATTCACCCCAAGCAGCCGGCTTCATCCCTTCACAATGGAATGCCTGCCGATGCCGATGTGGTTCCCCCGCTTTTCATGATTGAAAATTCAGCGTAATTCATTCATGAACCAAAGATTTTTCATAATGAGTTGAATATACGCCTGAGCCGGCGAACTGTAAAGGTTGGTTACACTAGAATTCATGGCCTTTTTTATAGGTTTCGCCGGTTTCCGAACGCTAATCCTGCGTAATCATTCAATTGCAACGGAAAGCTTCCGTTTGCGCGGTTTATATTCCTTTCAGCTTCTTTGACGAAGCCTTCCAAGCCTTCCCTCCCGAAATGGGATTCCGAACCCGTTGGAATAATCCAATACCTCTTCGGCAACCGCATCAGAACTCGGTCTGTCCAATGAGAACGCTATTCAAAAGCGGTGAACGATTGCTACAATAAATGATGTCGAAAGACATTGTTTCGATCCGTGATGGCTGCACGCCGTATATAATATTCTCCGAATTGGAGTGGTACTTATTTATCTGGAACTTGATCTTCGCTATAGACAATCCGGCCTCTAGGCCAAACCGAAATGGCGGCTGACCTATCGGATCTCATCGTTCCCCTTCACATCGCCGATTCCACGTATTCATCCGGCTTGATGCCTTCGTACCGCACGAAAGCACGCTTGAAGGAATAGACGTTTTCGTACCCTACCCGGCGGGCGATATCGTCCATCCCGAAAGTTTTCTCCCGCAGCAGCTCCTTGGCCGTTTCCATCCGGAGCCTGCATAAATAGTCGTAGAAGTTGATGCCCGACACTTCCTTGAAAATTTTGGAGACATGGGATACCGACATGCCGCATCTTTCCGCCAGCTGCTTCAGCGAAATGTCGGCGCTGGTGTAGTTCTGGTTCACGAATTGAAGCAGTTCGCTGCCGACGGCAAGCGAAGGCGAGGTGTTGGCATAGCGTTTCCGTTCGCAAATTAACGTGCCGACCTCAAAAACGTAGCTCCACATCCCGCCGATGTCCCCCGCTCCCGCCCGGCTCGCGAATTGCTTGGCGTATAGGCACGTGTCCAGGTTCAGCTCATGCAGCACCCTCAGCATCGTTTCCATCAACAAGGATACCAGCTTGGTTTCGCTCGGTTCGGGCAGCCGCCGCTTTTTGTTTTCCTCGCTGATTTCGTGCAAGATTTGCATCGTCGTATCCAGGTTGCCGATTTTCAGGTTATTGATCAGCTGAACCTCCCAATCGGTCGGATAATAATAATCGACGCCGGGCTGAATCTCCTCCTGCTGCACCGGGAGATGCTCCCGCGCGAAGAGGGCGTACTGCAGGCTTTCGTTGGCCGCATAATACGATTTGCTGATGCCGACCAGCCCTTTTTCCGCCGTGCCGCATAAAACGTCCGGCTGAAAGCCGCAGGCCAGCCCGATCTCGCCCGCGATTTCGGCCGCGATGCTCTCCAGCGCCCCTTCGCTGCCGAACGGCTCGACGGAAGAAAGAATGAGCGCTTTGTCCGCATTGGTCACCTCAAACAGCTCGTACGCGAGCCGGTGACGGCTCATCGCCTGTTCCACGATCATGATCGTCATCATTTCGATTTTCCGGATCCGTTCCATGTCGGACAAATCGCGGAGTGCATGGAAACTGATCAGCATCGTGCAATAAAACATGTCGTCGGTATAACCGATGCCGAATTTTTTCAGCCCGTTCATCTGCTGATCATCCGTAAAATACCCTTTCAGCAGGCGCAGAAACAGGTTCGATCTCGCGGCGCTTTCGTAATCCTGCATCGACTGCTGGAGGTTTTTGTTTTCGAGCAGCAGCCGGTCGAACGATTTTTCGATATAGCTGTATTCCGAGCCATAGATGGGGGCGCCGCCCTTCCCGTCTTCCACCCGGACCGCCGCAGACAGTTTGTTCAGCAGGACGCCGAGCGGGCGGTAGCTGACCTTGGCCAGCAAAAAGGCCATGCAGGCGCCGAGGACGACGGAAATCGCGATCGCAAGCAGCGAGCCGACAAGATTGTTGATGCCGATCACGCTGCTGTCGGTATAGGAAATCGTGTACCGCAAATCGCCGGCCTTGGACGGCAGCTCAAACGCATAACCGCCCGAATCGGCCTGAAGGACTCCAGGCGCGCTGCGCGTTTGGCGGTAAATCAAGGCGCCCTGCGACGACATGACGATCTCCTTGGATTCGATCCCGGCAAAACGATGCATATAACCGAAAAAAGTAAGCGCTGTCAATAAAAAGGACCAAAACCGCGCGCGGATGGTTGACGACCTCCAGGCTTTGCAGCACCGGAATGACCCGTTTGCCGTTGCCCCATAATTTCATGTCCGCAGGCGGCATGATCTTGAAATACTGCTGTTCGGCCAACGCGGCCTGAAGCTTCCGCTCCGTTTGCCCGTCGAATACCGCGACCCCCTGAAAAAAGCGGTCTTCCGGATAAATGCCCCATGGCGTCAAAACCTGGCCTTTTTCGGGGAACACGACCATGCCGAAGGAGAGGATGCCAAGCGAATTGATATCGTTATCGAGACTTTTGCGGATCTCCAGCATCTTGAACAAGTCGAATTCCTGATCGTACACGTTCGTATTTTGCATCAGCTTTTTGACCCAGGCTTCGTTGCCCAGCATTTTGCCCATGTTTTTCAGCTCGTTCAGTTTATTGTCGACGAGATCCGCGATCCGGCTGGCATCGGCCGCCTGTTTTTGGCGCTGCTGTTGTTTTTCCTCCATCATGTTCCGCTGCACGTTAAGCGAGCTGAATACGATGATGGGAATGATCAGGATCGCGGTATACGACAAAAAGATGTTGCGGAACGTTCCGCTTCCGAAACCTTTATAGCGCAAAACAACCCCTCCTCCGGTTGGTATGACGCAAACGATAAAAAGCAAAAGCAGGAAAACGGCGATTTTTTCGCGCGTTTTGCGAATAACCGCCATTTTCCCCATTGGATGTTGGACGTTGCCGTTAACGTTATTGGATGCTGTTGTACCGGTCAAGCAGCTGCTGGTTGATTTCAATCAAATCGTCCAGCCCGAGCTTTTTCAGTTCGGAGATATATTGATCCCAATTGTCGAGCGATTTTTGACCGAGAGCCAGCTTGGTCGCAAGCTCCTGCGAGTACGTCGTCAAGTTGGTCAAAATTTTCGTTTTCTTTTCGAGCTGCTGATCGTCCGGGATGGCCAAATACATGTCGTTCATGTTGACGAAATACGGCTTGTAGTTCAGGATGTTTAACTCGTTATCGATTTTGTGCTGAGGTTTGTCGATCAGCTCAAACTCGAGGTTGGCGAATTGGACGCGAGGGAAGACGGTATCCCCGAACAGCTGACGGCCCGTGGCCTGCCCCATTTTGGCCAGCTCCTCTTCCGATACATTGTTGATATATACTTTTGCCCCGTTGGCGTCCTTTTTGTACGTTTGACCTTCAATTCCCCAATACAGAAGATCTGCGTATTTCTCCGAATAGATCGTATCGAAAAACTTGATCGCGGCTTCCACATCCTTGCAGTCTTTCGTGATCGCATATTTCTGCCATACAAGGAACGGCGGTTCCAATTGGGCTGCCGGAGTGATGTTGTCAACCGCTTGGAGCGGCATGAGCGGCAGGAATTCGCCGCCGCCATTGATCGTCGGTTCCTGGTACGTTTCCAGGTTGTAGTCGGTTAAGGAAGCGACCTGGTTTTCCGTCATTTTTTGCTGCTTTTGCTCCCCTGTCGCCCCGATCAGGCTCGTATCGAGAACGCCTTCTTTTACTAACTGCTGCAGGTAGCGGAAGTAATCTTTGATGCCGTCTTGATACCATGGCGATACCACTTTTTTGTTTTCGACATCCACTGCCGTAATATCCGTGCCCAGCCCGAACCATTGAGCGATGGCGCCGTTAAACGCGCTTGGATCGTAAACCAGAACCTCGTCCTGCTTGCCGTTTCCGTTGGCATCCTTTTCCCGGAATGCTTTTAAGGTTTGCGAATATTCCTCGGCTGTTTTTGGAACCGGGAGATTCAGCTTATCCAGCCAATCTTTGCGGAGCAGCATGGTCAAGGATACCGGGGCCGGTATATTTCCCTGGTATGTTTTTTTGTGCAGATTGCTAAACCAGTACATGTTGCCGTCAGGCGACGTCGTCGATTTTTTGGCGAAAGGCATTTCCTCGTTGTACATTTTTTTGATGTTGCCGTTGCTGTACTTCTCGATCAGCGGATTCAGATCAAGCAGCACGCCCTGCTTTGCCAAATTCAGCACCGTCGTGTTATCCAGAGCCGAGATATTCACGATGTCGGGAAGGGAAGAACCGGAAGCCATCCGGGTTTGAATGGTCACTTTGTATTGCTCCGCCGGAACCAGCTCGTAATCCAATTGCAGGCCGGCATCGGTGAGCATCTTGTCGACTTCTTTCCATACCGGATACTTCTCCCTGTCCTCGAATTTGATATATTTGTTCGAGCCGGCCGGCCCGAGCAGCCGGAGCTTGCCGGTTTTCTGCCCGGTTTCGGGATTGCCGTCGGCTTCCTCTTTTTTGCTGTCGGCCCCGCCGCCGTTGCTGCCGCCGCTGTTGCAAGCGGTTACAGATGCGATTAAAACCATCGCCATCATAGCGGATACGAACGGTTTTTTCCACTTTTTCATTGCGTTTTCCCCCTTTGAATGGTCGCAGCCTATTCTTTTAACGAGCCGAGAAGCGCTCCTTTAATGAAATACTTTTGGAAAAACGGGTACGTAAAAATGACCGGCAGCGTGGTGAACACGATGATCGCGTATTTCAGTTGGATATTGGAAAGCATGTTGGCCACGGCATTTTTCGTATCCTCCAGCGACAGCATTTTTAAATCGACCGATTGCTGCACGACGACGCGGTACAAATACATTTGCAGCGGGTGCAGCTTTTCGTTCGGCAAATACACGAGCGCGTCGAACCAGCTGTTCCAGATGCCGACGACCGAATAAATCGCAATGACCGCCAGAATCGGTTTGGAAATGGGCAGGATGACCCGGAACAGCAGCTGCAAATGGGAAGCGCCGTCGATAAAAGCCGATTCCTTGAGTCCGTCCGGAATGGTCGTAAAAAAGGTTCTGACGAGAATGATGTTCCAAATGCTGACCATGCCGGGGATGATCACCGCAAACATCGTGTTGTACAATCCAAGCTTGTTGACCAGCAGATAGGAAGGAATCAACCCGCCGCCGAAATACATCGGGATCAGCAGGAAGGCGACGAGCCATTTTCGCCCTTTAAGCGTGCGTACCGTTAGCGGGTATGCGCCTAAAACAGCCGTAAGGCAGTTCAACAACGTCCCTGCGGCCACGTAGATGAGCGTATTGGAGTATGCCCACCACATTTTCGTGTCGCTGACGATCAGTTTATAGGAATCGAGAAAAAATCCTTTCGGGTACCAAAACACGTTCATGGCCGCCACTTCCGTCGGCGAACTGATGGACATGATCACGACGAGATAAAATGGATACAGCGTAATGAGGCAAATGAAAAGCGCAAGCGCATACAAAACAATGTCGACCGCTACAGAACCCTGCTTGATCTTGTTCGGATTTCTTCTGACCGAGGCGGCCATCGTACTCCCCCTTACCATAAGGCGTAATCGGAATATTTGCGGCTGAGCGAATTGGCGATGTACAGCAGCGTGAAGTTTAGGAGCGAAATAAACAATCCGACCGCCGTCCCCGAGCTGAAATTTCCGCCCAGCAAGCCGTCGCGGTACAAATACGTGCCGATGACATCCGCCGTCTCGTATACCATCGGGTTGTAGATAAGCAGGATGAACTCGCTGTTTGCCGAAAGCAGGTTGCCGATCGCGAAAATAAGCAAAATAAAAATCGTCGGCCGGATGGAAGGCAGCGTAATATGGAGCATTTGCTTGAAACGGTTTGCGCCGTCCATTTTGGCCGCTTCATATAAATGAGGATCGACGGAGGACATGGCCGCCAAATACAAAATGCTGCTCCATCCGAACGATTTCCAAATGCTTGTGATCGTATAGATGGCCGGAAAATAGCCGGGTTCGGTATTCAGCGCCACCGGCGTGCCGCCAAACAGCTTGACGATCGCGTTGACGATGCCGTCCGTATTGATAAAGGACAAAACCATGCCCGCCACGACGACGTTCGAAATGAAATGGGGCAAGTAACTGGCCGTCTGCACGTATTTTTTGAATATGCCGCTTTTCAACTCGTTCAGCAGCAGCGCGAACAGGATCGGCAC
Source organism: Paenibacillus cookii (assembly GCF_018333375.1). Lineage (GTDB taxonomy): Bacteria > Bacillota > Bacilli > Paenibacillales > Paenibacillaceae > Paenibacillus_AQ > Paenibacillus_AQ cookii. The sequence continues at coordinate 77,898 of NZ_BORW01000013.1, read as the reverse complement.
CCAAAAGCCGAACACGAGAAAATAAAAGCTGAGCAAAAACGTGTTGCGCATCAATCTTCCGAAATACGGGCCGTTAAAAAAATCGATGAAATGCCGGAAGCCCACCCAGTCGGTATCATGAAGCGAGAAAAAAGGTTTTCCCGGGTAATAATTTTGAAAAGCAATGATGACGCCGTACATCGGAATGTAGCTGAATATAAAAATATGGACAAGAACGGGAAGCATTATCAGGTAGAGCTGCATATTGTCGCGCCATCGGAACGACATGCGCCCGCCCGGTTGTCGAACGGCTTTCATGGTCTTCCCCTTTCTTCATCGGTCTCGCGGTCTTGCGGGCCCGCTTCCGCTGGATTCATCATAATGGGCCGTTTCAAACGAAGGCAAGCAACATTTTTTGATCGGCTTCGCAATATTTTCGGAGACGGAACATTCCGGTTTTGCAAAAAGCAGGAAATCCCCGTCGTTATAAGGTTTCTTGGAGATTTTAGCCGGTTCATGTTTTCCGCAAATCGAGATGCCCGCCAGAATGTTTTTCTCCCAGCTTTCCTGCGTTTGGCCCGCGCCGCCGTTGGTTAAGCCCGCCCCCTCCTCCCGAGTCTTCCGCTACTCTTTTGATAGTTCCGCTATCGGCAAAAACACCTCTCGTCCCGAGAAAAGTTCGTAAATGAGTCGTTTTTCAGGAAATACCCAATAAAAAAAGTGAGTAATTCATATAAAATCCGAACAATAACTTGATAATTCCTCGTTTTTTTTGTATTATAAATCTCGTGAACTCCTTATCACCAAAAATATTTCATAGTTTGAAGGTGACCAATGGTTCATTCCGATTCCAACGAATTCAAGCAGAAGCTGAGCCAGGTATACAATGATGTCTCGAAGGAACTGTTCGGCTTTGGAACTTCCTTGCTGAGAACAAGCATCCATCCCGAGGCGATCGCGATTTATGCCCGGCACCGTCGTTCTCCCCGCTCCACCGTTCTGGAAGGCGAGGTTCCGGCTTTGAAATACGAAGTCGACTTTTATATGTCGATGATCTACAAGAAAAAGCTGAAATCCCGACTGGAGGATGAGCTGGATCTCCGGATCGAAGCTCTGCTTCGGGACTACGATCCCGCAACGCAGTGGGCGGTCACGAACATTATTTTAAAAACAGATTCATAACCCGCGGCGCTTTCCTTTTGATTTATCTTAAGGACTGCCCGTGCCAGGAAAGCAAACGGATGCCGCTATTTCTTTGTTTACATTGAAAAAGCGCTCTAGTTAGAGATTCATTCTACCTAGGGCGCTTTTCTTTTTTCTGAAATATACAAATTTAACCAAAAATCATACGGGAGTGAATCATCGTGAAAACAACATGGATCAAAGGACTACTTGCCTGCAGCCTTTCCGCGCTTGTCCTGGCCGGATGCGGCAGCACAAACGGGGACGGAGGAGATTCGTCCGGCGCCAAGAAGCAAAAACTCGTCGTCTCGACTTGGGGCTTTGCGGAAGACTTCTATAATAAGGAAGTTTATGAACCGTTCGAAAAGGCGCACAACGTCGACATCGTTCTGGAAACGGGGAACAATGCCGACCGGCTCAGCAAAATCCTTCAAGGAAGCTCCGACGTCGACGTCATCTACTTGTCGGATTATTACGCGCAGCAGGGCATCGAAGCGGGCGCCTTCGAAAAAATCGACCGCAGCCGCCTCAAAAACCTGGACCAAATTTATGACATCGCCAAAGCGCCCAACGGAGAGGAATACGGTCCTGCCTATACGGTCGGCCAACTCGGCATCGCCTACGATCCGAAAGCGGCCGGCATGAAAATCGAGTCTTGGAGCGATTTGTGGAAACCCGAGCTGAAAGGCAAGCTGACGATGCCAAGCATTACGTCCACCAGCGGCCCGATGATGGTCGACGCCGCCTCCAAAGTTGCGGGAAGCGCCGAGTTTAACGAAGACAAAGCTTTCGAACGGTTGACCGCGCTGAATCCAAGCGTCGTGAAATACTACAGCAAAACCTCCGAATTCGTGAACATGTTTACCCAAGGCGAAGCCGCTGCCGGGCCGATCATGCAAATGTACGTGGGCGACCTGCAAAAAGCCGTTCCCGGCATCGAATTCGTCACGCCGAAAGAAGGCGCGTATGCCATCATCAATACGCTTAACGTCGTCAAAGGCAGCAAAAACAAGGCATTGGCCGAGGAATTCATCGACTGGCAGCTGAGCCAGGAGGTACAGGAAAAAGCGGCGAAAGCCAAGGTCGATTCCCCTGCCAATAAAAACGTAAAACTGACGGCCGAAGAAGCCGAAGGCGTAACCTACGGACCGGAAGTCGTCGAGAAGCTGCAAAAGCTCGATATGGGGTTCGTGAACAGCCATTTGAAAACATGGACCGACCGCTTTAACCGGGAAGTCACCCGCTAAGCGTTTGCGGGTCCGTGCAACATTTGTACGGCAGGGGCTGCTTGCCCCTGCCCTTTTTATTCAAGCCACGAAAGGGGAATCCACGTGAAGAAAGCCATATTGGACGTAGATACGGGCATCGACGATGCGCTTGGCATCATGCTTGCGATCCGGAGCGGCGAGCTGGACGTGCTCGGGATTACGACGGTGAACGGCAACGTGTCGCTCGAAACGGCAACGACCAATACCTGCAAAATTCTGGAACTCATCCACGCCGCGCCCTCCATTGCGGTATATCCCGGGGCATCCCGTCCGCTTATGCGCGACCGGCTGTTCGAGCACCGGGTCCATGGCCGGGACGGGCTTGGCGGGGCATTGGCCGATATGCGCCCTGCCGATCGCGTCGACCGGAGCCTGTTCGGTCCCGATTTCATCATCGAACAGGCCCGGCGTTTTCCGGGGGAAGTGACGCTGATCGCCACCGGCCCGCTGACCAACGTCGCGCTGGCCTTGGCCAAATCCCCCGGGCTCGTTCATGATCTGAAGGAAGTCGTCGTCATGGGCGGCGCCGTCCAAACGTACGGCAACATTACGCCTGTGGCGGAGTACAACATGCACGTCGACCCGGAGGCGGCCAAGCTCGTTTTCCAGGCCGGGTTTCCGCGCCTCCTGATGGTCGGCCTCGACGTGACGCGCACGGCTTTGCTCTCAAGCGAGCATATCGACGCCATGGGATCCTCGGAAATCGCGAGCTATGTCCGCGCCAGCACGGCGGATTACATGAAGCGCTATTTCGAACGAAACGGCGTCCAGGCCTGCGCCATGCATGACCCGCTGGCCGTCGGGGCGGCCATCTGGCCCGAACTGGTCCGATCCGCGCGGCATTACGTCGACGTGGAAACCAGAAGCGAACTATGCGACGGACAAACGGTATGCGATTTTCAGAACCGCCTGCAGCGGGAGCCGAACGTCGACGTCTGCCTGGAGGCCGATGCGGACGAATTCATCCGCCGCTTGATCGGCGTCCTGCGCGGTTGATTTTATCAAGCGCAAACGGCTGCTCCGTCTTTGATAAATTTAAAAACGGGAGATTGCATTCATGAAAAAGCGATACTTGTACGTGCTATTGGCACCCGGCCTGCTGTTTTTGACGTTGTTCATGATCGTTCCGCTCATCCTGACGGTCGGATCGACCTTCTTCAAGGACGGCGGCTTTACCGCAGGCATCTACGCGCAGTTTTTTAAAGACGCGTATTTCCTCGATATATTGGGCACGACCCTGCTCGTCAGCGTCATGACCACCTTGCTGTGCATTGTGATCGGTTTTCCGGTCGCATATTATTTGTCCAAACTTCCGCCGCGCAAAAAAGGCATCATGCTTGCGCTTGCGATTTTCCCGTTATTGACGAGTTCGGTCGTCCGCTCCTTCAGCTGGATGATCATCCTCGGCAAAAACGGCCTGGTGAACAATCTGCTGACGGCCCTTGGCATCATCGATGAACCGCTCAGCATTCTTTATACGCCGGCGGCGATGATTATCGGCCTGGTCCATCTGTTCCTGCCGCTTATTCTCATTACGCTCGTCGGCGTCATGGAATCGATCGATCACGATTTGGTGCGGGCGGCTCAAAGCCTGGGCGCTTCCAGGCTGACCGCGTTCCGCAAAATCGTCGTCCCGCTCAGCATTCCGGGGCTGATCGTCGGCAGCATTCTCGTGTTTGTCGGCAGCCTGACCGCTTATACCACGCCTGCCCTGCTCGGCGGCAAAAAACGCGTCGTCGCCACGTTTTTGTACCAAAACGCGATTACGCTGAACGATTGGCAGGCCGCTTCGGCCATCGCAACCATCATGATGATCATCACGTTTGTCGTCATCGGGCTGATGAACAAAGCGGCGGCCAAATTCAAACCGAAGGGGTAGAGACGCATGAAAAACAAAAATCCGGGGCTTTCCCTGTTTACCTTTATCGTCTACTTGTTTTTGCTCGGGCCGCTCGTCATTATCGCCGTGACCTCCTTTGAGCCGGGAACGGTGCTGAAGTTCCCGCCGACCGGATTTTCGCTGAAATGGTACCATAATATTTTCGAAGTCGAGATGTTCATGAGCACGTTCAAAACCTCGATTCTGGTATCCCTGCTGGGGAACGTGCTGGCCATATTGCTCGGGATTCCGGCCGCCTACGCGCTGAACCGCGCGTCGTTCCGGGGCAAGGAGACGCTGAACGCGGTCTTCCTGTCTCCGCTGCTCATTCCCGGCATCGTCCTTGGCTTCACGCTGCTGAAATACGTCGTGATCGCCTTTCACATTCCGATTTATGCGTCGCTGCTGATCGGTCATACCGTCATTATGCTGCCGTTCATTATCCGGGTCATCGGGGCAAGCCTCGCCGGCTTCGATTTTGCGGTGGAAGAAGCGGCGCACAGCCTTGGCTCAAGCCGTCTGGCCACCTTTTTCAAAATCGTCCTGCCGAATATCAAGTCCGGCATCATCGCATCGGTGCTGCTCGCTTTTCTGGAATCGTTCAACAACGTGGACATTTCGCTGTTCATGACAGGACCCGGCGTCAGCACGCTGCCGATCCAAATGCTCACGTACGTCGAGAACTATTTCGATCCTACCATCGCGGCCATTTCGGTGCTGCTGATGCTCATTACCGCCGGATTCATGTTCCTGATCGAAAGGCTGCTGGGTCTGACCTACTTCACCAAACAATAAATGGAGGCGTAAGACGATGTCTTTACTGCAACTTGAAAACGTATCGGTCGCTTATGACCAGCAATACATTTTGAAGGACTTCAATCTCTCCGTCGAAAAAGGCCACCTGATCTCTTTGCTGGGCCCGAGCGGCTGCGGAAAAACGACGACGCTCCGGCTGATCGCCGGTTTTCTCGACGCCACGGACGGCCGCTTTGCCTTCGGGGGAAAAGATTATACCCGCGTCCCGATCAACAAACGCAATTTCGGATTCGTCTTTCAAAGCTACGCGCTGTTCCCGCACATGTCCGTCTACGACAACGTGGCCTTCGGCCTGCGGCTGCGCAAGGTCAAAGAAGACGAAATCAAAAAACGGGTCATGCGAATGCTGGAAATCGTCAGCCTGGGCGGCTTCGAGAGCCGCTTCCCGCAGGCCCTTTCCGGCGGGCAAAAGCAGCGGGTCGCGATCGCGCGCGCGCTGGTGATCGAACCGGACCTGCTGCTGTTCGACGAGCCGCTGTCCAACCTGGACGCCAACCTCAGGGTCAACATGCGCGTCGAAATTCGCCGCATTCAGCAGGAGCTTGGCATTACGGCCATATACGTATCCCATGACCAAGAGGAGTGTTTTTCCATTTCCGACCGGGTGGCCGTCATGAACAAAGGAATTATCGAACAGCTCGATCAGCCTTCGGTCATCTTCCAATATCCGAAAACCGAATTCGTTGCCCGGTTTATCGGTTTCAACAACTTTATCGCTTTCGAGGAACGCGAAGACGAAGGTTCGTTCTACAGCCTGCGCAGCGGGGACTACCATTTTCACGCCGCCAAAGCGCCCGGCATGCCCGCAACGATGAAAGGCGCGATCCGCCCCGACGATCTCATCGCCGGAACGCTTGCGGAAATTCAGCCCGGCGACAACGTGCTGACGGGCAAGGTCAAGGTCAGCACTTATCTGGGCCGCAGCTACCAGTATGTCGTCGTCACTCCGCTTGGCGAATTTACGGTCAACAAGGAAATGCAGCAGCCCTATGCCAATGGGCAGGAAATCCGCCTGTTGTTTCCATCGGAGAAGCTTGTACTTGTCGAATAACCATAGGGGGAATTTATCATGCAGCCAGACCTGCTTCTGCTCAATCCCAAAGTATACAACAGCTACTTCAAGCAATGGACGGAAGCCAACGTCGCCGTCAAAGACGGGAAATTCATGTATATCGGCCCGAGCGGGGAAGAAACGTTCCGCGCCAAACAGGTGATCGATGCCGGCGGACTGTACATGATCCCGGGTTTTATCGATATCCATCTTCATATAGAAAGCACGATGGTCACGCCCGCTTCCTTTTCGGAGGGGCTGCTTCGGAACGGCGTGACCACGATCGTGCCGGAGCCGCATGAAATGGCCAACGTTTTTGGCCTGGACGGGGTGCTGGAAATGATCAAAGCAAGCCGGGAATGCGCGGTGGACATGTTTTACGCGATCCCAAGCTCGGTTCCGGCCACCTCGCTGGAAACCTCGGGCGGCTCCATCGAAATCGAGGACATGGAGGCTTTGCTGGCGACCGGCGACGTCATCTGTTTGGGCGAAATCATGAACTACGTGGATATCATCACCGATCCGGACTGCAAAACGAACCGGATTTTGAAGCATATGAAAGAACGGCATCCGGAGCTGGTCATCGAAGGGCATGTGCCGAAGCTGCTTGACCTGGACCTGCAGCGCGTCATCTCCGCCGGCGTCGATTCCGACCATACGCACCAGACGGTGGAAGGGCTGAAGGAAAGGATCGGCGCAGGCATGTTCATCGAAATCCAGGAGAAGTCGATGACGCCGGAAATTATGGATTATCTCATCCAACACGACGTATCCGAACGCTTCTGCTTCGTGACCGATGACGTGATGGCCGATTCCTTCGAAGCCCGGGGACACCTGAACCATATCGTCCGCAAAGCGATCGGCATGGGCATGGCGCCCGAAAAGGCGATTTACGCCGCTACCTTCTCCCCTTCCCGCCGGATGCGGCTGTACGACCGGGGAACGATCGCGCCGGGGAAAATCGCGGATTTTCAGCTGATCGCCAATCTCGAGAGCATGCAGCTGGAAACGGTGTTTAAAAACGGCAAGGAAGCCTATTCGGCGTCTAATCCATCCCCGCTGCAGGCAACCCGGTACCGGTTTCCGGAGCATTTTTACCGGAGCGTGCAGCTTAGCGAGCTGAACGAAGCGGATTTCGCCGCTCAGGTTGACGTGGAAGACGGCACCTATCTATGCCGGGTGATGACCGTTCGGGACGGCTCGACGTTTACCCAGGAAAGCCATATCGAATTCGACGCGGTCGGCGGACGCTTGAAATGGGAAGGCACCGGCTGCGGCATGATCGCGACGTTCGAGCGTTACGGCAAACACGGCGGCAAAGCTTTCGGATTCATAAACGGCGATACGATCCAAAAAGGCGCGGTCGCCACGACGTATTCCCATGATAACCATAATCTGCTGGTTATCGGCCATAACGTGGCGGACATGCTTCTGGCGGCAAACACCGTCATCCGGCAGCAGGGCGGGTTCTGCGTCGTCTTGGACGGCGAAGTGATGGCCAACATGCATCTGCCGGTCGGAGGCATCCTTACGGAAGAGCCGCTCGGAGCGGCGGCCGAATCGGTCAAGCAGCTGCGGGAGGCGATGCAGGCGCTTGGATACAAGCATTACAACCCGATCATGTCCATCGCGACCCACTCGCTGCCCGTCAGCCCGTATTTGAAAATTACCGACCGCGGCCTCATCGACGTCAACGCAGGCCAAATCGTGCCGCTGATCATCGAAAAACGGTAGCGGCCATCCAAAAAAGCCCCGCAAAAGGAGCACCATCGGCTGCTCCTTTTGCGGGGCTTAGTTTTTTTCTGGACTCTTCCTTTAGCTTTTCGCTTGACCTTCTGCCCGCGACCGCAGGCCCTACTCCACCCTCGGCTTGGCCGGATCGCAATTGGGCCTTGGCACTTCCCCGAACTGGGAAAGCTTCTGCAAATAATAACATTCTTCCCTGTACATGTGATCCGGAACGAGTTTGTTCAGGCGGGTCAACAGTTCGGCGCTGATATCCAGCTCCTCCACCTCCAGCAGAAACGCCATGAATGCGGACATTTCCACGTCAACGTCGGTATGGAACTTTTTGATCGAAGGATACGTCGGTTTTAACGTGCGCAAATAGCCGACCAGCTCCAGCGCCTTCAAATAAAATTCATTAAAATGCTGTTCGAATTCCTTGCTTTTGCGGATCAACCTTCGTTCGACCCCGTCCAGATCGGATGCGATCGACGCGGAATGAAAGGCCGCATCCGGCAGCCACAGCAGGTCGTGATGCAGCGGATGATAACGCGGCACCGGCTTTCCCGCAAGCAGCTCCTTCAAAATCCTTTCGTACTCCTCCAGCTCGTTGATCATGTGGTTGATGAAGGTCGGGGACAAGCCGATATCGATTTGGCGGAGAAGCACGCGGTCCAGGAGGCTTAATTTGAAGGACCGCAACTCGGCCGCGGCTTGATACGCCTGCTCGTTCAGCTGCTTCAAATCCTGCTCCGGCCCCAAGCTCCGCGACTGCGCCAGCAGCTGGTCGAACAGCCGGATAAACCGGTCCGCCGTCCGGACGTCCGCAGTTTCCTTGGATGACAGCCCGTTAAAGATAAACCTGGCATGGTCCCCCAATATTTGCAGCCAAAACCTGTGTTCGAACAGCGCCTCGTCGTTCATGCGAAAGCCCCCTTCAGCGTTATTGTAGCCGGGCCTTTTGCAAGCTTCGAAAAACGGATCCGTCGCTTGGGACGGAAAGCGGCAAAAGGCTTAAACCAGCTACAAATATATGCTTGGAGGGACCCGGATTATGCCGGGGAAAAAGGGCTTGAAGCGAACCCTTCGGGAGCCTCGAAAGCGGAATCGCCCGTTTTACAGCAGCCCCGATTTTTGCACCTCCGCATAAAAGTCATGGAACTGAGGAATGTTGAGCTGCTGCGCCGCGTCGGACAAAGCCGTCGCCGGATCCGGGTGCACCTCGACCATGACGCCGTCCGCGCCTGCGGCCAACGCCGCTTTGGCGCAAGGAGCCAAAATGTCTTTGCGTCCCGTCGAATGCGTTACGTCGACCAGTACCGGAAGGTGGGTTTCCTGCTTCAGGATCGGCACCGCCGAAATGTCGAGCGTGTTGCGGGTCGCCTTCTCATAGGTCCGGATGCCGCGTTCGATCAGCATGACCTGGCTGTTGCCGCGGGACACGATGTATTCGGCCGCATGCACGAATTCATCCAGCGTAGCCGCAAGTCCGCGCTTTAGAAGGATCGGCGTCCGCACGTCGCCGGCGGCTTTCAGCAGCTCGAAGTTTTGCATGTTTCTTGCGCCGATCTGGATGACATCGATATAATCGCAAGCCAGCTCGATATGCGCCGGGTCCACGATTTCGCTGATCGTCTTCAGGCCGAACTCGTCCGCTACCTCCTTCAATATTTTCAGCCCTTCGATGCCAAGCCCCTGGAAGTCGTAAGGGGACGTTCTCGGCTTGAACGCGCCTCCGCGCATGACGGTCATCCCTGCCTCCTTGAGCGCTTTGGCGACGGTGCGGACCTGCTCGTAGCTTTCGACCGAACACGGCCCGGCGATCATGACCGGTTTGCCGCCGCCGATCGTGACGCCGCCCAGTTGGATGAGCGTATTTTCCGGTTTCTTTTTCCGGCTGACGAGGAGATGTTTCTTATGGTCCACCTGCTGGAGCGACAATGACGCTTGAAAAATTTGCTTGAACAGATGCCGTACCGTTTCATGGTCAAACGGCCCTTCGTTGCTGGCTACCAGCTTCTCCAGCATTTCCTTCTCCCGGACCGGATCGAATTTCGGGACGCCCTGCTTTTCTTTTTCGACGCCCAGCTCCTGGGCGATTTTGGCCCGCTCCGACAGAAGCGCAAGCAGCTGCAGGTTCACCTCATCCAGTTTCGTGCGCAATTGTTCCAAACGTCCTTGACTCATCGTACGTCTCTCCTTTATCCCTTGGATTCGATTTTTGAAAAACAAAAAGACCCCTGTCCGTCAAGGGACGAGGAGTCGCGGTACCACCCTTATTAGACATGCCCGAAAACAATAGCGGCATATCTCACTTCTGGCCTTTTAACGCAAGGTATACGGGCATGCCTACGGTCTGCGGAAAGCAGACGTTCAGATGCCGGCTCCGAAATGAACTTCGGCGGGTGCGGTTATTCGGATGCTCTCAGTCTACCGGCATGCCGTCCCTGTTAATACGTTCTCCGCTTACTCTTTCCTTCATGGCTTGTGTCGTCGAATGAAATTAAATGCATTGTATTACAACCTGAACCCGGGTGGCAAGCATTTTATTTAACGCTTAATTGCTTCATTGCAGCGCAGAAAGATAGGTCAGCCCGAAAAAGACGCCGAAAACCTCCCGGTTATGCGATCGGTTTTTCCGCTCGTTTATCTTTCATCGCCCTGTTGTAGCAGTTGATCAGTTCATCAAGCACCATCGACTGCCGGATCACCTTGGGATTCCATACCTCTCCGTATTGATCCACCATATGGTAAAGCCTCTGCCTGGCTTCTTCGATGGAAATTTGCGTTGATTCCGTGCTATTCATGAATTCCGGTTACCTCCCTGTCATTTTGGTTGCTTTTATCGGTACGAGTCGATGCTCTACCATTCTCTCGGCTCAACTATGCTCTTCTTAGGCTTTTCATGCTCTTATTCGGGCGGTATTTCCCTCCGGTGACGTCGGACGGCAACAAGCTCTATGTATGCAATCGCTGTTGTTTCCTGCAATCAGCCGTAATTTTTCGTCAGTAACTGCCGTTTGCCAGCGTTTCCTTACGTGGAAGAAAAATACAAATTTTAGAATAATATCTGTATACAGATAATATTATGTTGGATTTTATACGCTGGTCAATAATAAAATTCGAATCTATGAAAACAATTTTATTTTTTCATACTTCCGCCAAAAATGCTGTCAAACTGCGGATAAAACATTGTCAATCCTTGCAAAATCCTCCCGGATAACCGGCCTCGGGCGTCCTGGGCCCGCCACTCCAAGGGGGGTTAAACAAACCGCCGGCGCATGAAGAAAAAAACGACATTTCTGCCGTTTAATCATTGAACCTTTGAAGTTGCATATTCCTTTTGCAAGCATGGAACTCCATTTTTAACCTTTTACCGCTCCTTCGGTCAAGCCCTTTTCGATGAATTTGGAAATAAAGAGATAGATGAACAGGATCGGCATGACCGTCAGCGTCACCGCCGTCGCCATGAGGCCGAAGTCGGTTCCGTACTGCGAGCTGATTTCGCTGAGCAGCGCCACGATCGGGCGAACCTTCTCTTTGTTGACGAAAATGAGCGCAGAGAACAGGTCGTTATACGACCATAAAAACACGAATATGCTGACCGAAGCAAAAGCGGGCCTCGAGACGGGCATAAACACCTTCGTAAACATCTGCCACCGGTTGCAGCCGTCCATAAAAGCCGCTTCTTCGAGTTCCTTGGCGATCGTCGACATATAACCCGCGATGACCAGCGTCGCAAAAGTCAAATTGCCGGCCGTTTGCGGCAAAATCAGCCCCCAGTACGTATTCACCAGGCTTGTTTTGATCAAAAGCTCATATACAGGCACGACCGTCGCGAATGCGGGCACCAACAACGTCGCGTACAAAATGGAGAAAATGAACCGTTTGCCCCGGAACGTAAACCTGGACAAGACGTAGGCGGCCAATCCGCCGAACAGCAGCACGAACAGCACCGTGCCTCCCGACATGATCAGGCTGTTCACGTAGCTTCTGCCGATATTGATCCGGTCGAATGCGGTCGTATAGTTGATGAACACGGGATCCAGGGCAAGGGAAAAGGACTTGTTCATGACGTCCCGCGATTCCTTGAACGAGTTGTTGACGATCCAAAACAGCGGATAGATCGTCGTCATGGCCCAGGCCGACAATACGATGTACATCAGCGCCGTTCCCAATCTGAAACGTTTTTTGCTCTGCATAGCTGGCTGCATAACGATTACACCCCTAATAACAGCTTAATATGTGATTTCTTCGCTTTTTAACAAACGATTGGCAAGCAATGCGATGACGACCCCGAGCACGACCATGTAAATCGCGACCGTCGAGCCGTAGCCGAAGTTTTGGTCGACCATCGCCTTTTTGTACATGTAGGTTCCCAGCACTTCGGTCCCGTTTTGCGCCCTGGAGATGACCCATACGAAATCGAACACTTTCAAGGTGCCGGTGATCGCCAGCGTAATGACGACTTTGATGTCGCTCAAAATCAGCGGGATGGTGAGTTTCACCATTTTTTTGAAGCCCGATATGCCTTCGATTTTGGCGGCGTCGTAATAATCCTCGGGAATTTTGGACATTGCCGTCACGAACAGGACGAAATAAAAACCGACGTAATGCCACACGGTCGGAACCGCGATCGCCTTGAGCGCATTGGTCTCGCTGAGCCACAGCACCTTCTCGAGGCCCAGGCCGGCAAGCACGTTGTTGAGCAGTCCGAAATTGTAGTTATAAAACAACACGAACAACAGCGAAATCGCCGTACCGGAAATGACGACGGGGAAAAAGAATACGGACCGGAAAAACCCCTTCAGCTTCGTAATGTTGTCTACCATGACCGCCAGCACCAAAGCGATTCCCACCTGGAAAATCAGGACGTACAGCATGATTTCAAGCGTGTGCAGCGTCGCCGCGCCCAGCAGCTTATCCGATACCAACCGTTCATAGTTGTCCCATCCGATAAACTTTTTATCGAAAAAACCTTTGGTCCGGTAAAAGCTGAAATACAAACTTTTGAAAAACGGGTAATACAAAAACAACGTCAAAAATGCAGCCATCGGGAACAAAAATATCCAGATATACTTGCGATCGCCCTTCATCTTTATCACCACTTGAGTTTTATTTTCGCGAGCCGCCCCAATCCTCCCGAATTTAAAAGAGGACGCCGCCTCCGAGGAGGACGGCGTATCCGGGTGAAGCTTTGGGTCAAGCCATTGGATCACGTCAGGCTTTTACTTCTTGTTGGCATCCTCGATTTCTTTTGCTTCCTTCAGCACGTCGGCCGGGGACTTCTTGCCGGTCACGACCGCTTGAACGCCTGCGCGCAGCGTCGAGAACGTTTCCGGAGCGACCATCGAGTCGATCGGGTTGTTGACGGAGCTTGCGCTTGCGGCCATGGCGAATCCATCCGTCGCCGTTTGCGTTTTGCCTTTGATTTCGACGCCGGCCGCTGCAGGCGTGCCGCCGTTGGCCAAAGCGATTTTTTCGATGACGGCAGGAGAAGTCAGATGCTTCAGCAGCGCGATCGCCGCGTCTTTTTTGTCCGCGTTGTCATACGTCGATTTCGGGAGGTAGAAGCCGCTGCCGAAACCGCCAATGATGTCCTTGCCTGTTCCTGCGCCGCCCGGCATTACTGGAAACGGAAGAACCGTCGTGTTGTCGATGACGTTCGGGTCTTTCCAGTTGCCCATCGCCCAGGAGCCTTCGAGAATCATCGCGGCTTTGCCTTCGCCGTAGTAGTTGGACGCCATGCTCAGGTCGATCGTGGCCGCGTCTTTCGGGAATGCGCCGAGGTCGTACAGCTCCTTCATGGCCGCGTAGCCTTTTTCCCAGTTCGGATCGATGCCGTCCAGAAGGCCGCTGTTATGTCCCTTCGCTCCCGCGGCGGAAAGGATGAAATGCTCGATGACGTAGTGGGATTGGTCGAATGGAGCCGCGAGCGGAATGATGCCTTTTTTGGACAGCGTTTCCACCGCTTTTTTCAGCTTATCCCAATCCGTCGGCAGCTCGAGGTTGTTGTCCGCGAAGATTTTTTTGTTGACGAACAAACCTTCATAGAAGCCGGTCAATGGAACCGCATAAATGTTGCCGTCTTTTTGTCTCGTGTTTTCGAGCGCTGCCGGGGAGAAGCCGGCTTTCCATTCCGGATCGGCATCGAGAATTTCGTTCAGCGGCACGACTTTGCCCGCATCGACGAAACCTTGGGCATCCGCCCCAACGAAGTAGAACAGCACGTCAGGTTCGTTGCCGGACGTCATGTCCGTGTTGACTTTCGTTCTGAAGCCGTCGTCGTTGGCCGACATGGTATCGTTTTCAACTTTGACGTTCGGATTTTTCGACACGAATTCGTCGATCGCGGCCTGGAAGGCTTCGCGCGCGGCGTCGGTGCCGCCGAATGTCGAGAATACGCGGAGCGATACGTCTTTTTTCGGCGCCTCTTCCTTCGGCTTTTCCGATTCCGTTTTCGGTTGTTCGGTCGCCGTGTTTTTCTCCTCGGTTTTGCCGCATGCGGCCAGGAACATCGTAAACACGACCAGCATGCTCAAAAGAATCAATGAAGACCTTTTCACTTGCAAATCCCCCTCAATATGGTTTTTTCATATGCGCTGTTCGACTTATGCTGTCTGTTCTTATCATACATTAGTTGCAAATTTTGTAAGGGGATACATTCCTCTAAACGACGGGGAAATATTCACAATGGGACTCGGGAAACAAAAAAAGCACCCCTGGAAATGCGCCGGTCGAACCTGAAACGGTTCATGCCGACGCCTCTTTCCGAAAGGTGCATCCCTCGCTTGATATGAAGTTGGTCCGGATGGCCCGGAGCTTGCCGTTTTCTGTCGTATTACCTGTTGCCTGCCCCGAAGACGGTGCGCGAATCGCCCCGGTAATCGTTGACTTTGTTGCCCCGAAGCGGCTTGCGGCGCCCTGCTCCCACGATCCAGCGGGCCCCCGGCATGCGGGACAACGCATAGCTGATGCCGAGCGAAGCCAGAACCGTCAATGCAAAGGTGAGCAGCGCAAACGGCAGATGGCTGCCGGCAAGGTTCAGGGGACGGGTAAAATAAGCGATGACGTAAATCACCAACGCATGCGCAAGATAACCCCCGAACGAATAGGTGCCGATCCATGAAAGCAGGCGCAAAAAGGCTTGGTTCCGCTCCCGCAGAAGAAGCAGCAGCCCGTACAAAAACAGCATTTGCGCCATGATGATAATAAAGGTCGAAGGCTTCAGATACGTGGAAATGTTCAGGTTGACGGTTTCGCCGGAGCCCCGCAGCACGTCATAGCCGAGACGGATGTACATTCCCAGAAAAACCATTCCGCACCATGGCAGCAGCTTCGTGCACCATGCCCGCCAGTTCCCGATGTTTGCGGCGCATGCCGCGCCTAGCAGAAAATAAAATCCGTACATGAGAAACGAATAGCTTCGGTGCGTTACCAACGCTGCCCACGGGCTTCCGATTCGTCCTGCCCAGTAGCCCATCCGGTAGTAGGACAGATACAGGAGGATGATATAACATGCGCCGGCGAAGGCCAGGACCGCCAAAACGCTCCCGGTGCGTCTTCCTTCGTCCAAAAGGTTGATTTTGTTTTTGGCGCCTCTATAAAGCGCGGCCAGCAGCGGAAAACAAATATAAAATTGAATGATCATCAGAATAAACCATAATTGGTAGCCGGTTTGCGGCTGGACCAGCTCCCGCAGCAGGCTCCCCCAGTCTTGTCCTCCTTTTTGCCAGAACGACGGCGTAAACGCGCGGACGTAAAGCCAGTAAACGATCGTCCAGAACAGGAATGGGACGAAGACGGTCTCAAGCCTTTTGCGGATAAACGCAAAATAATTCAGCTTCCCGTCATAGTTATAAAACATCAGCACGGCCGATAAAAAAACAAAGGTCGGCGTTCCGAATCGGGTCATATGGTACATCATCGTCAGCATCGTGGAGTCGGCCGGTTCAATATCGGCCCTGTAAATGTACTCCGCGATCGAATGCTGCATGACGATAGCCAAAAAAGCAAGGCTCCTCAGCTGCGTCCATTCTTCAATGCGCGGTTTGCCCATGGAAACTCCTCCTTCATGTGCGGTTACGCGCAAGTATACCTTTTGAATATTAAACGAACCTTAAAGCCCGGACCGAAAACGGTTGGGAAAATGATGTAACTCGAAGTCATCTATGCCCTCGGACAACACGAAAACCGCCCTTATGAAAGGGCGGCTGCGGCAGGCTGCACAAAGCTTCCGGCGGTATAACCCGGCTTAAAACCGAACGGATCCGATGCGGGCGCGGACGTTAACGTTTCCTCCGGGATTTGCCTGCATCGCTTGAAACGCCTGCACCGCCGCATTGGCAATCTCGGCATCCTGCACGCTGGTGCCCCCGCTGACGCCGATGCCGCCGACGATCTGCTCGCCGACTTTTAACGGAATCCCTCCGGCGAGAATGACGACGCGGCCGCGGTTGGTGGTGTTGATCCCGTAGGAAGGCCCGCCGGGCTGCGCCGCTTGCGACAGGTTCGCCGTCGGCATTTGCATGCTGACACTTGTCCAAGCTTTATCCTGTGCAATCCCGATTCCGGCCAGGCGGGCATGGTCCATGCGCTGGAAAGCGACCAGATTTCCGCCGTCGTCCACAATCGCGATATTGCTTGCCAGGCCCATTTGCCGGGATTTTTGCTCCGCTGCGGAGAGCAGCCGTTTCGCCGTCTCCAATGATAACTTCATCAGGGCTTCACTCCTCGTCTTTAACTCATTCCAGGATATGCGCATGGATGGAAATCGTGATATTCGTCTACCCAAATACCGGCTGATTTTGGGCTGTCGCCCCCTGCATCGATCCCGTCCGCAAGCGCAAAATTTTTGGGGATCGGCCGTTAATTTTCCTTGCCGGCAGGCCATTCATGCCCCGAATACCGATGGCTGCCCGCGGAGGGCAACACGTTTTGGAACGTCACGGTATGCGTTCGTCCGATGGAGCCCTTCACATCCGCCACGATGGTTGTTATGCCGCCATTTTGCGCCACCTGAACCGAGTCGTCTTTCGCGACCGGCGAAAGGCCGGCTTGGCGAAGCTCGACCGTGATCGTGCTCTGCTGCTGGGTCGGGTCCGACAAGGCCAGTGTAATCTCTCCGCCGGTCTGCTTCAGCATGACCGACGCCGGATTTTTGGCGGTGATCGTACCGATCGTCCCCGGGACCCAGAAGTTGGCTGCGGTCATGCCGAGCCTTTTTTGCTTGACGGCCTGCAGCTCGGCCGTATTGCTCATGATTTCGACCTGAGGATTGCTGCTGTACGCTGCCGTGGCGGCGGCGTCTTTGCCGGGGAGCAGGACATAGGCATAACTCGCGTTCGCGGGTTTCGTTCCATGTTCGAACGCCAGGCTGAAGTAATTACGAGTGATCGGCGTTTTGGACTGGCCGCTGTTGATTTGGCTCCATGATCCCGTTCGGGATTCGCGCAAAGCGTAAAGCTGCGGGGCGCCGGGGAAATAATAGCCCATGTCCGAACCCGGCACGTTGCCCGCAAGATGCGCCCATTTGACGCCGCTAAGCGTTTCGGACCAGTCGAGGCCGTCCGGCTGCCTTGCGCCGTTGACCGTAAGCGCGTTGTCGCCGGCCGCGTTTAGCTTTCGGTTGTCGACGATCGTTTCGACCGGTTTGGGTCCGGCCGTCGTGCTCGTGATCCCCGCGCCCAGCGCGACGATTTCGTCGTCGAACATGAACCACGACTTTTTCCCCGTAAGGCTGCTTCCCGTGACCTGCGACAGGGAAAAATCCATGCCGGCCGCGCTGTAAAGGCCGTCGATCGAGGTCCCGCCGACCCATGTTTTGGTGTTCATGTAGCTTTTCCATTCTCCGGGGATCATCCCTTCTCCCGATCCGTCCGTCGTCGTGCCGGGGAGGCGGAACGAGTTCACGGTCGGCCAAAAGCCGTCCCGGAATTGCTTCAGGTCCCGGTCATAGACGTAGGTCATGCCGATTCCCGTATACCAGCCTTTCAAGTTTTCGTTGTTTCCTTTTTCGAATGCGGAGATGCGGTTGGAAAACAGGCTCAGCCCGAACCCGTACCCCTCCCGCAAATGCGCGACGCGGTCCATGCCGGCAAACACCCGGCTTTTGACCAGTTCGCCGCGCGGCTGAACCGCCGCATCGTTCATCAGCTGCTTCACAAGGATCAAGTCGTAGACGGGCAAACCGGCGTAATAGTCGGCATACGTCGTGTCTTTGCTGATCCATTCCTTGGCCATGCTTTTGATGGAGGCGGCGACGTCCGCCGGCGCCCCTTCGGCAAGCCGCAGAAGCGTGACGATCGTGCCGCGGGCGCTGCCCGATCCTTCCCGGGATATCCCCCTGCCGTTCACCATGTCCATGTACAACCCTTTATAAATAACGGGCTCGAACGTATCCGTTACCCAGCGGTATACGTTGTTTACGTTCGGATCCGTCACCGGCCACGGCGATCCGTTCAACAGGTACGTCATGTCGGCGGCGCGGCTGAGCCAGACGGCCCCGTATCCCGCGGTGTAAGCGATATTCGAGTGCTGAACGAGCGATCCGTCCTTGTACACCCCGTCCCCATGGCTCGCGTAAGCAAATTCCGGTCCGATGGCATCCCGGCCGAGCGTGATTTTCGCGCTGTTTTTGCCGATGACTCCGCGAACGGTGACGACAAGCGCTTTGTCCAGCAAATTGGCGCCGGTCATGTTTGTACCTTTGACGCCCAGCACGGTGCCTTTTTTCGGATCGGGATCAAACGCATCGACAGCCTTCATGTAATTGGCGATTTGCTGCGGCGTCAGCTCGTCGTACATCAGCGCGACGGCATCGTTCAAAATTTGCGGGGCGCCGATCTCCCAATCCCACCAGTTCCCGTAGGCGCTTTTCCTCTCGTTGTAACGGTTTGCGTACATCCAGTCCAAAGCGCCGACGATCGCGTCCCTTAATCCGGCGTTATGGTAAAGCCTGGAGCTTGGCGTGGAATAAGCGACGGCCATCGTCCGGATTCTGCCGTAGGCGCTTGAAATTTGCGCCGAGTCCGTCGGGCTCTTCAAGTCGTTCCACAAATAGGTCCGGCCTTCCGTTTGGTTCAAAAGATCCAAATACCCGCTGCCGGCGTCATTCGAAACGCTGTCGTCGATGCTGGCGACGGCCTCCCTTACGTTCGGGTCACCGCCAAGGTTCCCGGAACCGCCCGTTAATTTTTCAACCCATTTGAACCGCAATTGGCGGTAAGCTTCGGCTGTTTCGGCCGATTCGACGTTCACCAGGCATTGCGCTTTGACGCTTCCGTCCGGCGTGGCTGCCGTGATCGTTGCCGTACCGGCCGCGATCGCCGAAAGTTTCCCCGCGGAATCCACGGCAACCGCATCCGGGTTGCTTGAACTCCAGACGACCGTTTGATCCGCCGCATCGGCCGGCGTCATCGTCAATCCAAGCGTCAAGGATTCCCCGACCCCCATCGATACGGCAATTTGATCCAGCGCCAGCCCCGTGATCCCGTCATATTCCTCCAAAACAACGCCGTCGAACCAGACCTTCCCCGTTCCGGTCTCGAGAAACGGTTCGATGACCAGCTTCGTCACGCCTGCGGGAATGGTCATGTAGACCTGCTGCAGCGTCCAATCGTTGGTGCCCAGCAGCTTGGCCGAAGCCGGCCCGTCCCCGACTTTGCTTGTATTGTAAAACTGCGTCCTGAAGTAGGCCCCGGTGCCGATCACGTTCTCCGTTTTCACCCACATGCTTAATTTGTAGGATTTCCCCGCGGCAATGTTCGTCACTTTTTGGTTGACGGATATCCTGCTCGTTTCGAACGCGTCGAAGGCGATCGACTGCATGCCTTCATGGCGCGTGGTTGAATCCAAGTACACGCGTGCGGTCTGGTTCGGGGCTTTGCCGCTTCCCGTCGGTATCCATAATGCCCAATAGGCCGGAGCCGGGCTGGTCACGCCGCTCCAGCTGGCGTCCGGCGTGGAGGCCGTCTGCTCAAAACCACCGTTGGCCAGCAAGTTGGCCGTCCCGGCCCGCGCTTTTTGATCCGATGCCCCGAAATTCCCGGGAGAAAATAAAAACAAAAACATGCTGACAGCCAAAAGTACACTGATTTTCCTCACTAACGTTCACCCCGCCGATTCAATTTTTGAAAGACAATGGGAGCATGGAGCAGAAGCGCAATCGAGCATTCATGAGCCGGCGGCCGTCATCAAAAAGGGACTTGTAACCGTTTTCAAATGTTGTATGTATAAACCGGGGATCCGCCGAACAAAGTCGTGAACCCCCGGTGAAGCCGTTTTTTCGGTCGGCCGCCGCTTGCATCCAAAGAATATCGTACGTTGCAGCAACGCCTCCAGGCATGCTGAACCGCTCCTCGTAAACATTATACATTTCGGCAAACCGTTTGCGAAGACCCAATCCGTTAGAAACTCGGGCCTTTACAGGGCATTCAGCTCGATCTCGAATCCCAAATCCTCGATGATCTGGTGATCCGCCGTAACTTCCTGGCCTGCCGTCG
Organism: Paenibacillus cookii; assembly: GCF_018333375.1. Classification (GTDB taxonomy): domain Bacteria; phylum Bacillota; class Bacilli; order Paenibacillales; family Paenibacillaceae; genus Paenibacillus_AQ; species Paenibacillus_AQ cookii. Next base: position 57,495 of record NZ_BORW01000013.1, on the reverse strand, counting down.
TCAAATAATCGCCGACAAAAAGCGAATTGGCGGCATACAACGCCAGCGGCTGCAGGGAACGAAGGTTGACCTCGCGCCCCCCGGCGACGCGGATTTCTTTTGACGGGCAAATGAACCGGAATAACGCCAACACCTTGAGCGCTTTGACCGGCGCCGTGCGTCCCGCGTTTTCCAGCGGAGTCCCGGGTATGGCATTCAGGAAGTTGACCGGAATCGAATCGGCGTCCAGCTCCCGAAGCGCGTACGCCATTTCGGCGATTTCGCCGTCGGTTTCCCCCATGCCGATAATAACGCCGGAACAAGGGGACATCCCGTGAGATTTTACCTTCTCCACCGTCTCCACGCGCTGGTCGTAGGTATGCGTCGTCGTAATCGATGGATAGTTCGTTCGGCTGGTATTCAGATTGTGGTTGTACCGGTGCACGCCCGCCTCCGCAAGGCGTTCGGCCTGGCCTTCCTTCAGCAGGCCCAGGCAGGCGCAAATTTTGAGCGGCATCGTTTCCCGGATTTCCTTGACCGCATCGACCACCTGATCCAGCTCCCGGTCCGTCGGGCCTCTGCCGGAAGCGACGATGCAGTACGTTCCCGCCTTGCGCGACATGGCTTCGCGCGCCCCGGCTAGCAGCGTTTCCTTGTCCAGGAGGGTGTATTTTTCGATCGGCGCCGTCGATACGATCGATTGCGAGCAATACCCGCAATTTTCGGGACAAAGGCCGCTTTTGGCGTTAATGATCATATTCAGCTTCACTTTTTTTCCGTAGTAATGCTTTCGCACCTCAAAAGCCGCCTGCAGGATCGGCAGCAGTTCATCGTCGTCGGATCGGAGCACCGCCAGAGCCTCCTCCATCGATATCCGTTCTCCGTTCAGCGCTTTTTGGGCAAGCTCCCGCCACGGGTTGACCGAAATCATGCTCATGGAATGAATCCCCCTCATCATGTTATGGATAAAACCGCTCTGACCGGTTCCAGCCGGATCGTTTTCCGGGCGGTGCCGCGCAGCCGAAGATAAGCGGCGGTCCGAACCGTATGGTTCACCGTGCCGATGCCGGTCATCGCTTCAAGCTCGGCTTCGGCGCTGACAAGCGGGCATCAAGACGACCGCCGGCCGTTCACGTCGAACAGCTTGATCCCTTTCAAATCGTCAACCAATTATATTAACAATGGTTAACAATTGAATAGTGCCATTCTATCAAACCATAATTTTCTTGTAAAGCGCCTATGCGCCGATGTCTCTAGCCCTCCTCCCCCGTTTCGTGGAGCGAATATGCCGAATTTTTTGAATGGTTGTCCCCCCTCTTTATGCCTAAAAAAGGCCTCGGCTCCAAGCCTGCAGCCACGCAGAAAGACCGCCGCGCGCCGTCCTCCCGCCGAACGGGCAAAGAATTGTCAACCTTACGTTAAAAAGGCATCCTGATTTTTCGCGGGCAGATGGTATGATAATAAGCAAAGACAAGTTATTATTTGCCGTAGGAAGTGAGAAAACGATGTGGAAGCCCGACCGACATAACCCAAAACCGCTCTACGAACAAATTGCGGATCATCTCGAGCAGCGGATTTCTTACGGCGAATTTCCTCCGGGGAGCCTGCTTCCGTCCGAAAGGAAACTGGCCGAACAGCTTGGGGTCAACCGTAGCACCGTCATTTTGGCATTCGGCGAGCTTCGCTCCATGGGGATTATCGAAAGCCGGCCGGGGAGCGGGACGCGGGTAAGCAAATTCAAATGGGGGGCCGTGCCCAAACATACCCCGAACTGGAAGCGGTATGCCGAAGGCGGGAGTTTTTTGCCGAACCTGCCGTTTTTGCGGCGCATACGCGAAGCGCTTCAGCAAAACCCGGCGCTGATCGATTTTGCCAGCGGAGAGTTGTCCGCGGATTTGGCGCCGATCGAGGAAATGACCGAACTGATGGGAACTAATCCCTATCCTTCATACCTGGGGTACGGCCACCCGCAAGGATATATGCCTTTAAGGCAAGCCGTCGCATCGTACCTGGACCGGTACCGCGGAATCCAGGCGACGGAATCGTCGATTTTGATCACTTCGGGATCCCAGCAGTCGCTTTATTTGATCACGCAATGTTTATTGTCTCCCGGGGACGCGGTGGCGATCGAAGATCCGTCGTATCACTATTCGCTGCCGATGTTCCAGTCCGCAGGGCTCCGGCTGGTCCGCCTCCCGGCCGACGAGGAGGGGATCCTGCCGGAGGAGATCCGCTCGCTGCACAAAAAACACCGCATCAAAATGATATTCGTCAACCCGAATTTCCAAAATCCGACGGGGACGCTTTTGTCGGACGACCGGCGCGGGGCGCTGCTGGAAGTCGCAAGCGAACTCGGCCTGCCGATCGTGGAGGACGATCCCTACAGCTTGACGGATTATGAAGGCATCCCCCGTTCGCCGCTGAAATCCATGGATCGGGTCGGCTCGATCCTGCATATCGGCTCTTTTAGCAAAATGGCCGCTGCCGGCCTGCGCGTCGGCTGGATGGTCGCCCCCCATTCCATCGTGGAACGGCTTGCGGATGCCAGGCAGCAAATGGATTTCGGACTCAGCGTCATACCGCAGCAGGTTGCGGCCCGGTTCCTGGAATCGCCTTATTTCGAACCGCATCTGCATCGTTTGCGCACGCAGCTCCGGCGGAAGCGGGACCTGCTCGTCGAGGCTCTTCAGCAAGAACTGCCGGATTCCGTCCGTTTTCATGTTCCGCAGGGCGGCATCCACCTGTGGTGCCGACTCGTTCCAAGCGTGAGCGATGCCAAGCTGCTGGAAGAGGCAATCAAAAAGGGGGTCGTGTTCGTGCCGGGCAGCGTGTACGGCTCCGATTCGGGGTACGTCAGGTTCACGTTCGGACGGGCAAAAGCGGAAGAGATCGGCCCGGGAATCGCGAAATTCGCCGAAGCTCTGCGCGGATTGACCGATTCGTTCCCGACCGTAAAGAAAGCAAAATAAAAACGGCCGCGCTTCTAGAAGCGCGGCCGTTTTTCCATGTGTCCTTTTATTATTTGCCCGTTCCAACCATAATCATGATGACGGCAAGCACGATGATGCAGGCGACATAAATTCCGCTGAGGCGCCCCCACTTTTTCCCCGTGTGCTTGAAATAATTCGGATCGCTTTCTTTATTGCTCTTCGATTGCCCGATCATCATGGTTGCGACAAAACCGGCCGCCATCACGAGCACGGCCATCACCAATAACCAGAACATCTTTCCCCTCCTACCATGGGTCCTACCTGAACATGTCTCATTATAATCAAACGGCCGGGTCCTGACACCATCCATTGACCCGCCCGTTTGAACCATCCAGTTTACTCCCACAATCCGAGCTCCTCGTAAATTTTCCGCGAAACGACGCCGTCCTGCCTCCATTGACGTTCGCGCTGGAATCTTTTGACGGCGGCGGTGGTCCCGGGGCCGAACCTTCCGTCGCATGCGCCATGAAAGTATCCCGCGCTTTTCAGGCGGGATTGGATGAGCTGCACGTCCCCGCCGACGTCGCCTTCGGCGAGGTCTCTCGGATTTTGTTGCGGTTCGCCCAAGACATGGCCGTGAATCGTGACTTTCGTCCCGATCGGAATCATGTCGTACAAACGAATCACGTCGGCGTTGTTCATGCGGACGCAGCCGTGGCTTGTGTGCTGGCCGATGGAATAGGCTTTATTGGTGCCGTGAATGCCGTAAATGCCCCAAGGAACGTTTAATCCAAGCCATCTGGGGCCGAAAGCCGGTCCCCAGTTTGTTCCTTTGTAAACCACTTTGTATTCTCCGATCGGGGTTGGGGTGGAGGGGTTTCCAACCGCGACGGCATATTTCTTGACGATCAAGCCCTTTTTCTTGACGATAAGCCGATGTTTGTCGGGATAAACCTCGATGGCGAATTCCCCTTCATCCGCAACGATCGGCAGCGACGGTTCGGCAAAAGCGGACTCGGTTTGAACGCCCCCTATCCAGCAAACCGCCAACCCTAACTTCAAGATTCGAACAGCTAATCTATGGATCTTTGGCCGCAACATGGTCACCACTTTTATAGTATCATCTTGTCTTAAGTGTGCGACCGATCCGGCTTTTTATGCAGCGAGCCCCGGCGGCGCGTCCTCTCCTCAAAACGCAAAAAGCTCCCCTTGATTTTCAAGGGAAGCTTCCGCAAATAGATGCTCTATGACATTTTCACCAGGCTGTAGTTTTTCTTGCCTTTCCGGATGATGATAAACCGGCCGCCGATCGCGTGATCCGCCGTCACTTCCAGCGTCAAGTCCGTCACCCGCTCGCCGTTCATCGAAATGGCGCCGTTGTTGATATCCTCGCGCGCCTGTCGTTTGGACGGCTCGATGCCCAGATCGACCAGCCAGTCGACGATGTTTTTCGATTCCTTCGCCGCTTCGAACGTCGGCATTTCTTTGAAGCCCTGCTCGATTTCATCGGCGGTCAGCGATTTGATGTCGCCGCTGAACAAAGCGGCCGTAATGCGCTTGGCCTGCTCCAGCAGCTCCTCGCCGTGAACGAACCGGGTCATCTCTTCGGCCAGCGCTTTTTGGGCTTCGCGTTTATGCGGCTCGGTTTCGACCTTGCGCGCGAGCTCCTCGATTTCTTCTTTGGACAGGAACGTAAAGTATTTCAAATATTTCACGACGTCGCGGTCGTCGGTGTTCGCCCAGAACTGGTAGAACTCGAACGGCGTCGTTTTGTTCGGATCCAGCCAGATTGCGCCGCCCGCCGTTTTGCCGAATTTCGTGCCGTCGGCTTTGAGCATCAGCGGAATCGTCAAGCCGAACGCTTTCGCTTCGGGCCCTTCCTTTTTGCGGATGAGGTCCAGCCCGCTCGTGATGTTGCCCCATTGGTCGGAGCCGCCGATTTGCAGCTGCACGTCCTCATGCCGGTACAGATGGAGGAAATCGAGCGACTGCAGGATTTGGTACGAAAATTCGGTAAAGGAAATGCCGCTTTCAAGCCGGCTGGCCACGACATCCTTCGCAAGCATCGCGTTGATGCTGAAGTTTTTGCCGTAATCGCGCAAAAATTCGATGACGTTGATTTGATGCGTCCAGTCGTAGTTGTTGACGAACCGGATTTGATTGTCGCCTTCGGTCATGAACAATTTTTTCAGCTGCGCGGTCAGCGCGTCCACGTTGGCCTGCACTTGTTCCAGCGATTGCAGCGAACGCTCCGTTTGACGCCCGCTCGGATCGCCGATCGTGCCGGTGGCCCCGCCGATCAAAATCACCGGGCGATGGCCGGCAAGCTGGAACCGCTTCAGCACCATAAACGGGATCAAGTGGCCGATATGCATGCTGTCGCCGGTCGGGTCCACCCCGCAGTACAACGAGACCGATTTTTGGCTCGTCAATTCCCGGAGGCCTTCGGCGTCCGTCTGCTGATTGATGGCATCGCGCCATTCAAGCTCGTCGATAATATTCACTGCAAAAACACTCCCTTAATGTCAAAAATGCCCTTATACCGCATCGTGATGGCGTTGAAAAAGCAAAAATCGCCCCTTGTCTATTCAGACATAGGGACGATCGAATAACCGTGTTACCACCCACATTGCACCAATGGCCGTTCGCGCACGCCGCGCGCCGTTGATGCCGCTCTATCCGCGAAATATCGTTCGCGGCTCCGCCCGGCATTACCCGGGATGCTCCAGAGTGTAATTCGCAGGCGTTTGGTGTGTGCCGGGTTCCACCACCCCCGGCTTTCTGGAACAGGGACCAAGCTTGCTACTGGGCTCTTTCAACGCATATCGCATATAAGATTACAGTCAGTATAGTGAAATCGCATGTTGATGTCAACCATGCCCTTAGCTTGGCCAGGCGGCGCCCTATTTATAATACCTGCTCCGAAACCGGCTCGGGGATTCCCCCGTCCAGCGCTTAAACTGCCGGCTGAAATGCGCGATATTGTGATAGCCGAGCCTTGAAGAAATGGCCTCGATGGACAACTCCGGGTCCATCAAAAGCAGCTTGGACTTCTTCAGCATCAAGGCCGACATGTACTGCCGCGGCGAAAGGCCGTACGCCTGCGTAAAAATCCGGTTTATCGCCGACGTGCTGTAGCCGACCTTGGCAGCGATCGACGCAATGCCCGCCATATGAACGGGCCCGCCGTCGTCAAGCGTCCGCTCGACCTCCCGTTCGAGCAAAGCCGCGATATGCGAGGCCGTCAGGGCGTGTCGGGTGTGGGCTGCGCCGCTCTCCTGCTCCGAAAGGGTTCCGCTAATGCCCGCAAACAGCTCGAACAAAGCGGACAGGATCCTCATCCGCGAGTCCACGCGAGCCGCCGTTTCATCCGAGGTTAACGCCAGCAGCCGGTCCAGGGCGGGGCGAATCGCGGCCGCGAGCGGACTGCCCGCTTCGTGAAAGCAGGTGCGGTTTTGGCATAACAGCTCGCGAAAGGCCCGTTCGTCCACGTCGAAGTGAAGGCAATAATACGTCATTTCCCCGCCGCCGACGACCCGGCTTTCATGCCGGTCCCCGGGGTTGAGCAGCATGAGGTCGCCCGGCTGCTGCGTGTATTGCCTTCCGTTTACGCTCATTTCCTGGGTCCCCGAAAGAACAAGGTTTACTTCGAACAGCGGATGCCGGTGGAGCGGGTAACTCCATTCGCCGGTGACCGTCCGCCAGTGGGCGGCAAACACGCGGAAGGTCGAATCGATATCCGGAAGCATATATTCCTTGCGCATCAGATGGGGGGCGAATTCCATCGCGATCAGCTCCTTGGGATTGAGGTTGACAGTTGTTTCGAAATGATTGGGCGAAATGGGTAAATATCGGCCAGCAATGGATATGTGAACGTCCCGATATCATTGATAAGATGTAGATATTATAGCATAAATTGAAGCCCGTTCCCGAAGTACAGGAATGGGTAATGACTTCGAAAGAGGAGTGTTACGATGGCCATCATCCAAAATCCGATCCTTACCGGTTTTAATCCCGATCCTTGCATTTGCCGGGCAGGCGAAGACTATTACATTGCCGTATCCACCTTCGAATGGTTCCCGGGCGTCGGGATTTACCATTCGAAAGACTTGAAGCATTGGCGCCTGGTTTCCAGACCGCTTAACCGGCTCAGCCAGCTTAACATGACGGGCAATCCGGATTCGGGCGGCATTTGGGCCCCCCAATTGTCTTATGCAGACGAACGTTTTTGGCTCATTTACACCGACGTCAAGGTGACGGAGGGGCAGTGGAAAGATTGCCATAACTACCTCGTCACGTGCGAGACGATCGACGGGGAATGGTCCGATCCGGTCCATTTGAACAGCTCGGGGTTCGACCCGTCGCTGTTCCATGACGAAGACGGAAAAAAATACCTCGTCAACATGATGTGGGACCAGCGCGTCGGCCATCATCCTTTCTACGGCATCGTGCTGCAGGAATACGACGCCGGGCGGCAAACGCTCGTCGGCAAACGGGAAGTCATTTTCAAAGGCACCGACATCAAACTGACGGAAGCGCCCCATCTTTATAAAATCAACGGGTACTACTACCTGCTGACGGCCGAAGGCGGCACCCGTTACGACCATCAGGCGACGATCGCCCGATCCAAACATCTCCGCGGGCCGTACGAAGTGCATCCGGACAATCCGCTCATCTCTTCATGGTCCACGCCGCGGAATCCGCTGCAAAAAGCCGGACATGCCTCGATCGTGCAGACTCATACCGATGAATGGTTCCTCGTCCATCTGACGGGCAGGCCGCTGCCGCGGGAAGGCCAACCGCTCCTGGATCCGCGCGGGTATTGCCCGCTTGGCAGGGAGACGGCGATCCAGCGTTTGGAATGGCGGAACGACTGGCCTTACGTCGTTGGCGGCAACTCCCCCGCCCTGGAGATCGAAGGACCGGACATGCCGGAAATGCCTTGGGAGCCGGATGTTCCCGAAAAAGACGACTTCGACGGCAGCGTGCTGAACCTGCATTTTCAAAATCTGCGCATTCCGTTAGGACCGGAGACGTTATCGCTGACCGACCGGCCCGGACATCTTCGCCTGTACGGCCGGGAATCGCTGACGTCCAAGTTCACCCAGGCCTACGTGGCGCGGCGCTGGCAGCACTTCCGGTTTACGGCGGAGACCAAGGTGGCCTTCAGGCCGGACACCTTCCAGCAATCCGCGGGGCTCGTCAATTACTACAATACGCAAAACTGGACGTCCTGCCAGATCACGTGGAACGAGGAGAAAGGCCGCATTTTGGAGCTCGTCACCTGCGACAACTTCGTCTTCGACCAGCCTCTGAAAGGCCGGGAAATTGCGATTCCGGACGAGGCGGAATACGTGTACTTGCGCGTCGACGTCGATTATGACGTTTATCGTTACTCCTATTCGTTCGACGGCAAGGATTGGACGACGCTTCCGGTGACGCTCGATTCCTCCAAGCTGTCGGACGACTACATCCAAGGCGGCGGATTTTTCACGGGAGCGTTCGTCGGCATGCAGTGCCAGGATACGTCCGGACGCCGCCAACACGCGGACTTTGATTATTTCAGCTATATCGCGCGGTAAGAAGCGCCAAACGAGTTTATCGAAGACGGTCTGCCTTACGGCAGATCGTTTTTTGCTTGGCAGAACCTCGATTCCCCTTGATCGCCGGTCCTCCGTAATATAAAACAATCCCTTCCAAGTCGTATTGGAAGGGATTGTTTTATCGCTGCTTGGCCTTTGGCAGCATAAAAGCTTGCCCGAAGACCGGGATCCCGGTCTTCGGGCAAGCTCTGCGTTTTTTTAGCCTTTTACCGAGCCGGCGGCGATTCCTTCCACGATCCGGTCGCTCAGGAACAGGAACATGACGAGGATCGGCAAAATGCTGATCATCAGCGTCGCCCCGATCGAACCCCAATCGGTCGTGTACTGGCCGATAAAGTTCTGCACCCCGACCGTCAGCGTCTTGTACGAGTCCGAGCTGATGAACGTGTTGACGAAAATGAATTCGTTCCAGTTATAAATCATGTTGATGATGCCCGTCGTGGCAATGACCGAGCTGGTCATCGGCAGCACGATCCGGAAAAACAAGCGGTTGACGGAGCAGCCGTCCATCACTCCCGCCTCCTCCACTTCCCGCGGCAGCGCGTAATAAAAACCGAGCATGATCATGATCGTGATCGGCATGTTAAACGCCACGTAGGACAAAATCAGCGACAGCGGATTGTCGTTCAGCCCGGCTTTGTTGAACATGCTGAACAACGGAATCAGCGTGGAATGGACGGGAATCATCATCGCCACCATAAACAGGCCGAGCACAAGCGAGCTTCCCTTCCATTTCATCCGCGTCATGGCGAACGTCGCGAGGCTTCCCAGCATAATCGTCAGGGCCGACGCGGCGATCGTGATCCATACGCTGTTCAGAAAATAAACGCTGATATTGCCCGCGCTCCATACCTTTTCGTAGTTTTCCCAGCGGAAATGGGTCGGGAGCGAAAGCGGCGGGAGGTTGAACACTTCCTGATTGTTTTTCAAAGAGAAAAAGAACAGCCAGACGAGCGGCAGCAGCTGCAGGGCGGCAACGGCCGTCAATACGATGTACAAGACGCCGTAACCGATTTTTTTGCCCGTCTTGGACTTCGGCGACATCTGCCGGGCAGGCGGCAACAAAGCTTCGGACGTCATAAAGCGGCCCTCCTTAGGAATATTGAATCGTATCTTTCGTGGCGGTCAGCTTGCGGATGATCCAGGTCACGACGAGACAGATGACCAGCAGGAAAAAGCCGATCGCGCTGCCGTAGCCGAAATCATAAGCACGGAACGCCGTATGATACATGTAGGACGCCATCACTTCGCTCGAGCCGTTGGGTCCGCCGTCGGTCATGACGTAGATCAAATCGAAATACTTCAAGGAACCGACCGCAGCCAGCACGATCGTCACCTTGATCACTTCCATGGCCAGGGGCAGCTTGATTTTCCAGGCGATCTGCCAGGAGTTCGCCCCGTCAATTTTTGCCGCCTCCTCCAGCGAGGAAGGGATGTTTTTGAGGGCGGCGTAATAGATCAAAATATAGAAACCCGCATACTGCCACAAAATCGGAACGAACAGGGCAAACAGCACCAGCTTCGGCTCCGACAGCCATGCAGGGGGATTGGCAAAACCAAGCGACTCCAGCACGCTGTTGACGATGCCGTTCGACGGATGGTAAATCCGCAGCCACAGCTGCGCAATGGCCACCGAAGACAGCAGCATCGGGATCAAATATATTTTCCGGAACAGGTTGGCGCCTTTGATCCGGGCGGCCAGCACCATCGCGATCGCCAGGTAAACAAGCAGGCTCGCGCACGAAAAAACGGCAAGCAGCAGGGAATGCCAGGCGCTGTTCCAGAAGGTGCGGTCCCCAAGCAGCTCCGCGTAATTGTCCAGCCCGACGAACTTCATGCGGCCGATGCCGTTCCACTCGTTCAGCCCGTAATAAGCGGTCAAAACGATCGGAATATAAACTATGGCCAATATAAGCAGCAGCGCGGGCAGCACGTACAGCGCAATCATTTTTTTGTTGGACATGACCTTGTCCATCGCTTCCGTCTCCTTTCTGGATGAGGATGCCGGGAAAAACTGATCCGGCCTGACGGCCGGATTCAGTGCGTGTTTGCTTCTCCCGTACCCTTCTTCTCGTTAGTTGCCCTTCGCAATCGCCTTGTCATGTTCTTCCGAAAATTGCTCAGGGGAGACGGCTTTGCCGAACAGCGCCTGAATGTTGTTCAGATGCGTCTCGGCCGCGTTGGCCGGCATTTGTACGTCCGCAAACAGGGTAATGCTGCTCGCTTTATTCATTTCGTTGAACAGATCGATGTACAATTGAGGCAAATCAAGGGAAGACGTATCCACTTTGGTCGCCGGAATGACGCCCGCCCCGGTGACCGATTGCTCGCCCCATTTGGTCACGAAATACTCCACAAAAGCTTTGGCTTCTTCTTTCACTTCGGAATTTTGGGATACGAACAGGCCTACGCCCGGGCCGCCCACCCAGCTGTCGATATTGCCTTTGCCGCCTTCCACCGTCGGGAATTTGAAAAAGCCGACGTTGTCGCGGAATTCCTTCGGAATCTCTTCATTGGTCGTATAGTTCGGCAGTTCCCACGTGCCCATCAGGTACATGGCCGCTTTGCCGTTCAAAAACTCGGATTTGCCTTCCTCGTTGGACAATCCGTTAAAGCCCTTGATAAACGCATTGCTGTCTACCAGCGACTGCACTTCCTTGGCCGCCTGCACGAGACCCGGGTCCTTGAACGAACCGGAGCCGGCGATCGCGTCCGCAAGCGCTTTTTGCCCGGCAATGCGGTCGGCGAGGTACATGTACCAAAGCGATCCGGTCCAGCGGTCCTTGTTGCCGAGCGCGATCGGCGCGACGCCGTTGTCGGAAAGCGTTTTCGATACCGCCTTAAATTGCTCGTAGGTTTGCGGAACTTCGAGATTGTATTTCTTGAAAATCGCTTTGTTGTAATAGATCGGCGCAATGTTGAATTCAAGCGGAAGCGCATACGTTTTGCCGTCGATCGCGTAAGCTTCGGTCGTGCCGGCCACGAACTTGTCCTTCAGCTCGCCGCTCAGCAGGTCATCGACCGGCGCAAACAGGTTGCCTTCGACGTAAGGCTTCAGGAATCCGGCCGCCCAGGTTACGCCGACGTCCGGCAGTTCGTTGGAAGCGGACAACACTTTCAGTTTGTTTTTGTACTGCTCGTTGTCGAGCACTTCCTGCTTGATCGTGACGTTCGGGTGCTCTTTTTGATAGTCGTTTATGATCTGGTTGACGATTTTGTTCTGCCCGGCGGATACGCCTTCAGGCCATAAATGCATAAACTTGATCGTTACTTTTTCGCCGGCCTTGTCGCCGCCTGCGGAGGAGGATGCATTCGAACCTTCGTCCTTTTGGCCGCAGCCGGCCGCAAACAACGCGACGCACAGCGTCAATAGCAAAACGCCCCATTTTTTACCGAACATCTTTCACAGCCCCTTTTTTCGTTATCTGTAGACGGGTTGCAACCGCTTACCTAAAGTGTATCAGCGCGCCGCCCGGGCCGTAAGGTCAGAGAGATTGGGACTCATACCACTTTTATTGGATCTTCGCATCCTCGTCCAGCCACTGCTGCCTGTACTGCCCCGGACTTACCCCTTCCAGGGAACGGAACACCTTCACGAAATATTTGGGCGTCTGGTAACCGGCCTGCTCCGCGATTTCGGCGATGGACAGCCTTGTGCCGGTCAGCAGTTCCTTCGCCCGCTGTACTCTCCGCCTGGTGACGTAATCGCTGAACGTAAGCCCCGTCTGCTCCTTGAAATGAACGCTGAAATAGCTCGCATTCATATGCAGATGTTCGGCGGTTTCGCGCAGCGAGACCGATTCCCCCAGATGCTCGTCGATGTACTGGAGCGCCTTTTGGACCTGGGGGCTGTAGACCTTTTCATCCTGAACCGTTTCGAGCAGCTTGGGGTCCACCAGCTTCCGCATCCGTTCGATCCGGCCGTTCCACTGCTCCCGCTGCAGCGCCGTTTCCACCGCCTGGACGAGCTTGGTTTTGTCCAGCGGCTTCAGCAAATAATCGACGACCCCGAATTTCAGCGCGGTGCGCGCGTATTCGAAATCGGAATGGCCCGAAATGATAATGACTACCGGAGGATGAGGCATGCCGGCGATCCGCTCCACGAGTTCAAGCCCGTTGATTTCCGGCATGCGGATATCGGTCACGAGCAGGCTCGCGTCATGGTTCTCCAGCCATGTCAGCGCTTCCCCGCCGCTTGAGGCGATTTCGATCCGGTAACGTCCCGAGGACCACATCTCCAACGTTTTGCGGATGCCTTCCCTCGTCCGCGGTTCGTCGTCCACGACAAGAATATTTTTCATTGGGATCTCCCCTTTCCGTCATCAGGTATTTCCAAAGAAACCGTCGTGCCTTTCCCTTCCTCGCTGCGAATCGAAAGCCCTTCCGCTTTGTCCATGTAATACAGCCGAAGCCGCCGCTCCACGTTGACGATGCCGACGCCCTTCCCTTTGGAGGAGCTCATGTAACCTTCCCGCATCGCTTCGTGGATCGAGGATATTTTGTCGGCGGACATTCCCGGGCCGTCGTCCGTCACCGTAATGCGCGTATATCCCTCGCGTTCGGAAGGCCGTACCTCCAGCACGACCATGCCCGGACCGGTACGCTGCTCGACGCCGTGCAAAATGGCGTTTTCGACGAGCGGCTGGATGAGCAGCTTCGGCAGCGGAACCATGCGGCAAGCTTCATCGGCGTCGATCCGCCAGGCAAGACGGTCCAGCATGCGCATTTTCATGATCGTCAAATACCTGGCCGCATGATCCAGTTCGTCCCCGATCGTTACCCACTCTTCGTCGTCGGACCGGTTAATGACGTACCGGAACAGGCCGGACATGGCCACGACGATTTGCGCCAGCTCTTCCTCCCCCTGATCCTCCAACGCCCAATAGAACGCTTCCAACGTGTTGAACAGAAAATGGGGGTTGATTTGCGCCTGCAGCGCTTTCAATTCCGTCCGGCTCTGGATGATCTCCTTCTGGTATACGACCTCGATCAGCTCGTTGAGCGAATCCACCATCTGGTTGTACGTGTTGTTCAGCTCCTGGAGTTCCATCGTGGAGGACTCGATCGTATTGCGCTTCAAATTGCCGAACCTGGAGCCGCGCATCGCTTTGATCAGGTTCAAGATCGGCCGGGTGATCATCGTGGACAGCATGAAGCTCAAGACCAGGAAAAGCAGCGCCCCGGCGAGGCCGGACACGATAATGACCGTCCGCAGCACCGAAATGCCCTCGGTCGTATAATTCACCGGCGTCAAAATGACAAGATCCCAGCCGGTTTTTTTGGACTGGCGTTCGACGGCGATGTACGCTTCGCCGCCCAGCCCGATCGTCTCCCCGTCGCGGTGAAGCACCTGCCGGGAAAGGATCGCCGGACCGAAGCTGGAAAATATTTTTCTGCCCGCTTCATCGAACAACCCCATCGTCTCCTGCGTTTCGGTCGCGGAATGGATGTCGGAGAGCGCAAAATAGCTTTTGTCGATCCGGACGAGCACGTAACCGCCGTGGGCAAAAGATTCGTCCATCAGCCTGACCTGCCGGATCGCGACGACCGTGTCCGGATCGAGCGGATCCAGGCCGAGCCAGACCAGCTTGCCCCCGTTTTGGTCCACCCTTTGGATCCAGGCGGCGGACACGCGGTCGGTAAGCTCGAGGTCGTACAGGGGCACCAGGCTCCGGTAATCGGTCGTATACAGCTCCAGCGAACGGATTCCGGTCGTGTAAGCTTCGTATTTTCGCACCTCTTGTTGCAGCGACTGGCGCATGGCGAAGCTGACCCGCTCCCCCCGCACCTCCCGGCCCAGCAGCGATTGAATCGTCGCATCCGTCGCCACCTGCGTCGACAGCATGTCGATCTGCTGCAGCAGCGCGTCCAGCTGTCCGGCAGCCTGCACCGCCGTCTGCTGAATATGCTTCTGGGCGTTGTTGCGGAGCAGCACCGACACCCGGTCGAACATAAAAAAACCGACAAGCGCCAAAATGATACACATGACCAGCATGAATCCAAGAAAGATTTGGTTGCGCAGCGTGTTCCTTTTTCCCAAATGTATCAACAACTCACTTCTCCCCCTTGAAGCTCCCCATGTCTGCCTGCATTGTACACCAAAAACGCGCCGGCTGACGAGAGCGTCGCGCCTTCCGCATGGCACGGCATCCGGGAGCAACGGAAAAAGCGCCCTTCTTCAGAGCGCTTCGGCCAACCTTTTTTTCCATTCTATCGGGCTTTTTCCTCTTTCCGCCTTGGCTTCAGACCCGTTCTTTCGTTCGAACTCCCGGAAATTTATTTTCCCGCAAGCCGGGCCACGCGGTCATAGGCCGGTTTCGGCCGGTGCCGCTCGTCGAACAGGAACGGCCAGTTTTTACGGCCGCGCACCGGAAAATCGTCCAGCCACGTATAATCGTCCGCGGCTCCCCAGAACGTGACGGCGCTGACCGTCCCGCGGTATTCCTTCAGCAGCCGGAACACCGCTTCGTACACCTCGGCCTGCCGTTCCAGCATGCCGGGCTCGGGCTCCGCCAGATCCGTCCGCCGGTCGTCAAACCGGAAAACCGACACGTCCAGCTCCGTCAGCTGAAGCTCCAGCCCCAGGGAGGCGTATTTTTCGATTGCCGCGCGGATATCGTCAAGCGACGGATCGAAAATGTTCCAGTGCGCCTGCAGGCCGATGCCGTGGATCGGAACGCCCTGTTCGAGCAGCGACTTGACCAAGGCGTAGATTTTGTCGCGTTTATGCGGATGGGATTCATTATAGTCGTTGTAGAACAACCGGGCGTTTGGATCTGCTTCATGCGCGAATTCAAACGCTTTGGAGATAAAGCCTGGACCTGCGATATCCAGCCATTTCGACGGCCGGAGCAGTTCGCCGCCCTCGTCGGCGACCGCTTCATTGACGACGTCCCAGGCATAAATCTCGCCTTTGTACCGTCCGACAACGGTTTCGATATGGGAGCGAAGCCGCTCCAGCAGAACCTCCTTGCCGGCGGGGCGTCCGTCCCCGTCCTGAAACAGCCAGTCTCCGGTTTGGTTATGCCACACCAGCGTATGTCCCCGCACAGCCATGCCGTGCCGGCGCGCAAAATCGACGATGGCATCGGACTCGTCAAACGCGTAGACGTCCTCCGCCGGATGAATATTCTCGAACTTCATCTCGTTTTCCGCCGTCACGCTGTTAAAATGCCGCTCCAAAAGTTCCTCTTGCGTTTGAATTGTCCCGGAGCTGACCGCCGCCCCGATCTTGAAATCGTCCGCAAACACGTCTTTTAACGCTGCCTCGGCCGTCTTTGATTGATTCATGAACCTCTCCCCCTTCTGCTTTCCGTAAAACGATGGATTCGGATCTTCGGGAAGCACCGTCCTCCCGGGCTAAGGTACACCTTTCGCATACCGCTTATTCTTTTACGCTTCCCACGTTCAGGCCGACGACAAAATATTTTTGCATAAACGGATAGACGAGCAAGATCGGCACGGAAGCCACGATCGTAACCGCTGCCCGGATCGACAACGGGGTTACCATCGAAACGGCCGCATCCTGCGTCATGCCGGCCCCGTTGGCCACGGCCGGGTTGCTGTTGGCGTTCATGCTGGATGACAGCAGCTTCATCAGCTCGTATTGCAGCGTGCTGAGCTCCTGCCGCGACGAGGTGAACAGGAAGGCGTCAAACCAGGAGTTCCACGCCCCTACGGCGACAAACAGCGCGATGGTGGCGAGCACGGGTTTGCACAGCGGAAAAATGATCCGCCAAAAAATTTTGAACTCCCCCGCTCCGTCGATTTTTGCCGACTCCACCAGGCTTTCGGGGATCGTGCCGATATACGTGCGGATCACGATCATATTAAACGCGCTGATCATCGACGGAAGGACGTAGACCCAAAACGTATTGATCAGATGCAAATCTTTCATCAGGAAGTATCCCGGAATCAAACCGGCGTTAAAATACATCGTCAGCACGAATATAAGCGTGATCGGCTTGCGGAATACGTACTCCCGCCGGCTGAGCGTGTAGGCGAGCATCGTCGTCAAAAAGATGTTCAGCACGGTGGAAAGCACCGTCCTCGCCACGGAAATCAGGAAAGCGTCGTAGATCGTTCCCGACGCAAACACGGCCTTGTAGTTTTGCAGCGTAAACTGCCGCGGCCACAAGTAAAGTCCGCCCCGAATCGTATCGTTGCCGGCATTAAACGACACGACGATCGTGTTCAGGAAGGGATACAGCGTGACCACGACCAGCAAGATCATGAACACTGTGTTGAACGTATGAAAAAGAGTCGGCTCGATCCGGCTTTTCCCGCTCCGTTTATACGTCGCAGCAGCCGGCACCGGCCCCGGGGTGATGGTTTGGTTTCCCATGTCTATAACAGCCTCTCTTCCCCTAGTCGTTTGGCAATCCAGTTGGCGATCAGCAGCATCGTGACGCTGACGACGGTTTTGAATATGCCGCCGGCCGTCGCTAACGAATAGTTGCCTTGCGCTATCCCGTACTTCAGCACAAAGATGTCGATCGTTTCCGCCCAATCCACGACAAGCCCGTTGCCGAGCAGATACTGCACCTCAAATCCCGCTTCCAAGATGTGGCCGATCGACATGATCAACAAAATGACGATGGTCGGCTTGATGCCCGGAAGCGTGACGTGGAACATTTTCTTGTAACGGCTGGCCCCGTCGATTTCGGCGGCTTCGTACAGCGCCGGATCGATGGAAGACATGGCGGCCAAATAAATGATCGTGTTCCAGCCGACTTCCTTCCAGACGTGGGAAGCGCCGACGACGCCCCAAAAATAATGGCCTTCGCTGAGCCACAGGATCGGCTCCTTAATCAAATGCAGCTTCATCAAAACGTCGTTGACGATGCCGTCCGAAGCCAAGGTTGTCGCCACGATGCCGGTAACGATGACCCAGGACAGGAAATGCGGCAAATAGGAAATGGTCTGTACCGTCCGTTTCCAGAATACTTTTTTAATTTCGTTCAGCAAAAGCGCCAAAACAATCGCCGTCACAAACCCCAATACCAGATTGATGACGCTCATGGCGAGCGTATTGCGAAGTACGCGCAAAAAATTGTCGTCCAGAAACAAAAACTTGAAATGCTTGAATCCTACCCATTTTTGATCCGCAAAATCGAGGGCCGGCTTGTAATCCTGGAATGCCATCGTCCAGCCCCAGATCGGCACGTAAGAAAACAAGATGATATACGCCAGCAAAGGGACCGACATCCAGATCAACTGCCGCTGGTTTTTGATCAAGGACCAGGTCATCGGCTGCCTTTTCCCTTTTTTCGGTTTGCGGACGACGGGCTTTTTCGTTAAGGTCTCTTCCATCATTTTTTCTCCCCACCGAGCCTTGGATTTAAGAAAGCGGAAGGCCGCATTGGCGCCTCCCGCCTCCAGCTAGCTTCTGATGCCTTACTTCACCGACCAGTTCTCGATCCGCCATTGAAGAACTTCGTTGATCCGATCCTCGTAAGCTTTAATGTTCAGCTTGTGGATCTCGTTCGTATATTCCGTCCATACGCTGTCAAAATCGGACGGGTTTGCCAAGATCGCTTTCGGCAAAAATTTGGTCGACAAGTCGTTTTGCTTCGTATTGACGATTTTGGCTTCGGAACCTTCCACCAGATCGACGCTCCATGCCGGATAATAGATCGGATTCTCCGGCGCCGGGCTGAAGAAATCGACATAGCTGTTGAAGCCGTAGGCCTTCAGGAACTTTTTGTCGTATTCTTCGAGGCCTGCCTGGTACTCTTCCGGCTGCGCCGCGCCATCCGTCGCGTTGCCGTCACTGAAGAAACCTTGCATTTTCGGGCTGAAGCTGTACAGCGTGTCCGCTTTGTTCGCCAGCTTCCAAGTGGCGTCCGTAAATTTGTCGCGCTGCTCCTGCGTTTTCATGAAACGGCCTTTCTCGTTCACGATGTAGTCCTCGCCTTCGATTCCCCAGGAGAGGATCTTCTGCCAATCTTCCTGGATCAGGCGGTCCCACAGCTTGATTATTTTCACCGGATCCTTGGCGTTCACGCTGATGCCGAAGCCGTTGTTCAGGTTCAGCGCCGGGCGGTCCAAATAATAATCCCTGGTGCCTTCGTCATACACGAGCGGAAGCCCTACGTACGTTCTTTCATGTTTTTTCTGCGTGATCAGGGCGTTTTCGGCGTTTTGGAAATTCCAATGCTGGTCGAACATGCCCAGTACCGTTCCGCTGGAAATTTTGGCGAGGTACTGATCGAAGTTCTGCGTGAACGTTTCTTTGTCGATCAGCCCTTTGGCGTTAATTTCGTTCAGCTTTTGATAGTAACGTTTCGCATAGTCCTTGTCGGCAAAAATTTCCGCCTTGCCGTCGTTGACGACCACGCTGCCGTCGTTCGGATGGCCGATCAAATGCTGCGGCGGGTTGAACAAGCCCCAGTTTTTCCAGTCGTAGTTCAAAATTTCGAATCCGATCGTCGGCTTGCCGTCGATGTTCGGATGTTTTTCCTTATACTTGGCGATCAGGTCGAAATATTCGTCCAGCGTTTTGACCTTCGGATATCCGGCTTCCTCAAGCACCGCCTTCTGAATCCAGAACGCCGGCCCGGAATACCATGTCGAGCTCACTTCCCCGTTGTAGGCCCCGTAGTTGGGCAAAATGTAAATGTGCCCGTCGTTCGGATCCTTCATCATGTTCCAGTACTTCTCGTAATGTTTTTTCAAATTCGGAGCATGTTCTTCGATGAGGTCTTCCAGCGGAATGTATGCGCCTGCCGCCGTCAATTTCGTATTGCCCGTCATGATGTCCGGATAGTCGGAGCCGGCGATCATGACGCCAAGCTTCTGATTAAGGTCGCCGGCCAGAAATTCGAATTTGAAGGTTACGCCCAGCTCGTCCTTAATCTTTTTGTAAATTTTGTTGTCCGGCGTCGGCTGCTGGCCGGCTTCGCCGATGAACGCCGTAATTTCAAACGGTTCGGGTTTCCCCTCGCCGCTGCCTCCCGATGCCTCGTTTCCGGCCTTGGCGTCTCCGGATGTCGCCGTCTTGTCGCTTCCTCCGCATCCCGCCAGAATGAAGCTGAACGACAGCAGCATAATCATGCCGAGCCGGATCACTGATTTTGACTTGCCCCCCATGTATAGCACCTCCGCTAAAATTTGTTACTTCAGGGATTGGAAGCCCTTACAAGTAACTTACTCTTATTGTAAAATCGCTTTCAAAACCGAACTATATCGCAATTAAAGCATTACCCCCAAAAAGTTTAGGTTTTGGTTTTGAATTCGTTGGGGCTCATGCCCATTCTTTTTTCGAAGTGCTTCAAAAATTGCCCGTAGTTGGCATAACCGACGCTTTCGGCGATTTCGCTGTTTTTCAGCTTGCCCTGCTTCAGGAGCGCCGCGGCTTCTTCGATCCGCAAATCATGGATCAGCTCGTTGAAGCCGATTCCGTTCTTCCGAATCAAAAGCTGCCCCAAATACACCGGATGCAGAAAAAATACTTCGGACAGCTTGCGGATCGTCAAAGGCTCGCGAAAATGGGCGCGGATGTATTCATTGATCTCCTGGATAATGCCCTGCGACTTCTGCGCCTGTTCGCGGGCGAGAAGTTCGATCGTGCCGCGGCCGCAAGCAAGCAGGCTGTCCATCAGATCGTCGTGGTGAATGACGGCGTCCGACATTCCGAACGGCAGCGGACGGCAGGCTTCCAGGAGACTTTCGGACTGCTCCGTTCCAAGCTCCTTCCAATAGTCCATCATTTGATACATCAGATGAATGACGAACTTTTTGACGATTTCGGGTTCGACCCACTCGTTGCGGAAACTTTGCCCGGCCGACGCCACCGCTTCGGCGAAACCGGGCGCATCCAGAACGTTCAGGGCCCCCGTCATCCGGTCGATGAGGCGCACCTGGTCGTAATGGTACCGGAAGGTTTGGTCCTTCACCGAATCGTACGTGCGGATCCGGCCGTAAGCGGTATCGTAGAAATTGAAAAGAACGGCCTCCTTGGCCGTCTTGCAGCACCGCCCCAGCTCCATCAGCGTACCTGTCTCCATGCCTGTCGCCATAAACACCCGGGATGAAGCGCAGGCCTCCGACAGGCGTTCGAGAATCCGGAACGCTTCATCCTCCGCCCCCCGGAACGGCGCATAACCGTACACGATCCCGAAGCTGTGCGTATCGATGTCGATCAGGTACATCGCTTCCCGCTCCCGCAGCAGGGCCGCAGCGGTTTCGCGCATCCGGGCATAAGCCGGCGGGTCGCATTGCACCAGGCAGAAATTCCACGCGGCCTTCGCGGCGGACAGACGTTGGAGCGCATCCAGATCGCCTTCGGACAGCGGTTCGTCCATCGCCGCTTTTTTAAGCAGGCATACCGTTTTTTCATGTGCGGCAATGAGGTTGATGCTCCGTTTTTCATGTTCCCTGCAAAGTTCGCGGTATACGGTCTCCAGTTCCTTTTCGGCCACCTCCTCTTCGATCGGCTTCAGCAAAAAATGGTTGATCCCGTACCGCATCGCCCGGCGGGCATATTCGAACTCGCTGTACCCGCTGACGATTACGAACATCACGCTGCGGTCCCCGTCCTTTTGCCATGCGCCGATCATCTCCAGTCCGTCCATGAGCGGCATATGGATGTCGGTCACGACCAAATCGGGCTTCAGCTCTTTGATTTTGCTCAAACCGTCGGCCCCGTTGCCGGAGGTTCCGCAAATCTCGAAGCCAAGCCGCTCCCAATCGATCCACAGCATCATGCCCTCCAAAGCTCCGGGCTCGTCATCGATCAACAGCACTTTGTAACGCATGTTCGTTCCCCCCGGCAAGTTCGTCTCGTTGATTCAACAGTTTCATGGGAATATCGAATAAAACCTCCGTTCCTTCGTCCAACCGGCTTTGAATATCGAAGCGAACCAAATCGTCGTAATACAGCTCCAGCCGCCGGTAAACGTTGCGGATGCCGATGCTGTTGCCTGAAACGTTTTCGATTTGGATGGCTTTCATGATGTCGTTCCGCTTTTCCGCGGACATGCCTTTGCCGTTGTCGGACACGGATACGTGCAGCCGGTCCCCTTCTATCGCGGCCCCGACCGTGATCAGCCCCTGCCCGTCCACGGCCTGAATGCCGTGCTTGCAGGCGTTTTCCACCAGCGGCTGGATGCTCATTTTGGGAATTTTGTAGTTCAAAACCCGTTCGTCGACATCAAAGCGGTATTCGAATTTATCCCTAAATCTAAACTTTTCGATTTTGAGGTACATTTCCGTGAACCGGATTTCTTCCTCCAGCGTCACCAGATCCTCCTTCCAGCTGAGCAGCCTGCGGAGCAGCTTGGACAAGCTTTTGATGATGTCCGTCACCTCGGAATATTCGTGTTTGGTGCATACGACAAGAATGGCGTTCAGCGTGTTGAACAGGAAATGGGGATTCATCTGGCTTTGGAGAACATTCAGCTCGGCCCTCACCTGTTCCATCTCCAGGCTTTTCTTTTGAATTTCAAGCTTGTACACGTTGTTGATCAACGAATTGATGCGCGACGTCATCATGTTGAAATTGCGGATCAGTTCCCCGATCTCGTCCTGGCCTTCGTCCATGCGGATCAGCTCGAACTTTTCGTTCGTCACTTTATGCATATGCCGGGACAACCTTTTGACGCGGTAATTGTAAGAGCGCAGCATGATGTAGATGAAGACGGACGTAAACAGCGTAATGACGGCCGCCAGAAGCCCGACGGACCACTGCATGTCGCGCATCGCCTGGCTCACCCGCGTTCCCCGCGTAATGCCGATCAGCTTCCAGCCCTTGACGTATTTGGCCGTGCCGATCGAAACGACATGGACGTCCTTGTTTTTTTCGCTGTCCGACAGGTCGAAGACGGGGTAAGCGCCGCTGACCGCATTTTGGTAGCCGCTGTCCGCCGACATGATGATTTCGTCGTTTTCGTTGACCAGATACAGGTTCAAATAATCCCGTTCGCGGATGATCACGTCATAAATTTTCCGCAGGTCGATATCGATGCGCAACAGCTTTTCGAACCGGTCGTAATAGTCGTAATAATCCATCCGCTCGATCACGCTCAGATAAGGGGCGATCACGGAGGAGTTGCTCGCCTCGGCTTCCCGGTAGGCCGCAACCAGGACCGAATCCTTCGAACGCTCCCACAGCTTGTACCATTCGCTGTTTTTGACCTGCTGATCGATGATTTGATAATTTCCTCCTTGCACGATCGTCGGATTATCCGTGTATATGCCGATCCGCAGGATTTGGTTGTTGACCGGAATGTAGCTGCTGACCCGGTTGCGAAGCTGCTCGTCGAACGTTTCGTAAAAATCGAGCGGATTGGCGTATGTCCGGTCCAGTATCTCGTAAAGCGCTTTGTCCGTGTTTAAGGCATGGCTGACGGCCACGCCCCCGTCCACGAAATCGTGGATGTCCTTCCGGGCCCGCTCGAGCGACACTTCGAGGTTCTGCTCCTCCCGCTGCTTGATCAGCTCGGACATCCGGTCCATAAAAACGAGATGAATGACGGCGATCGGCAGCAAAACGCCGAGCAAATAGATCAAAATAAACTTGAGGTTGATCGGAATATCGTTCACGATTTTTCGGAACCTGATTTTTTTCCCTAACATGCCTGCACCATCCCGCTATTGATCCGCCTGGCGGTTTTCCCATTGTCCCTTGTAAACCGAAGGCAGCATTCCCGTGTAGCTTTTAAACTTGCTGATAAAATAATCCGTGTTCGGATACCCGACCTTCAACGCCACGTCTGAAATTTTGGCCTGCGTCCGTTTCAGCAGTTTTTTCGCCTCTTCGATCCTTTTTTCGTTCACGTATTCGTTAAAGGTTTTGCCCGTCGTTTTTTTGAACAATTGCCCCAAATACGTCGCGTTCATGTGGAACTGCCGGGATAAATCCTGCAGCTGCAGCTTGGCGTGAAATTCCCGGTCCACGTATTGGATGACATGGAAAATCGTATTGTTTTCGTTTTGTTTGGCAAGAAGCAAAAGAAGGGCGCCGGCTTCCGCGCAAAGGCATCCTACATACGCTTTCAGGGCCGGGTAATCCTTGATGTCGCCAAGGCTGCCATGCTGCTCGCGGATCCGGGCCATCAGCGGGCCGGGGGTTCCGTTCATCTCCGAAATCCGCCTGCAGAGCGTCAGCTCCAGATCGGCGATGCGGGTTTTGGCCCATTCGATGTCCGAAAATCCCGATGCAAACGACGCTACCAGATCGTGGACCTGGCCCTCCACCGCTTCCGAAAGGCCCGCGCAGACGGATTCGGCCAGCCGCTTGATTTTTTCATCATGATCTGCGCGCTGTTCCGGCGTTTTTCTGCAGCAGCCGTAAAAAAACAGCCCTTCCTTGCCCTGGCAGCGTTTGGATTTGCTGACCTCCAGCGCCTGCAAATACAGGGAGCGGATGGAGCGTACGCCGGACAGCGGATCGCTGAACGAGATAATGACCGGCCGGATCAAGCTCCCGGTCAAATCCCGATATAACGCAAGCCCGATCTCCTCAAGACGATCCGCAGAACATTCTTCCGTCGGCACGATAACGCCGACCCTCCCCGCATTGTCCTGAAAAGACCGGTCAACCGCGCCGGGAAAAAGGAGCTGCAGCCGCTCCCGCAAATCCGCCGACCCGATGTCCGTCTCCACCAGCAAACACCGCAGTTCCGCATCGGTTTTCACATGCAACGCCCGCGCGGCCTGCTGCTCCAGACCTTCATCCGCTTCGCCCTGGATCAGCCTGTTCAGAAGATTGTTCAGAAACAATGAATGCATGCGGTTTTCCGTGCGCTGCGCGGCGGACTCGGCTTGGATCGATGCCCCGACCCGCTGCAAAATCGCTTCGAACTCCTCCTCGTCGATCGGCTTCAGCACATATTCGGCCACCTTTTGTTTCATGGCGGAAAGGGCATAGCCAAAATCGTCGTAACCGCTCAAGATGACGAATTTCGGAGGCCGCTCCATGGTCCTCTTGGATTGCTCCACAAGCTCCAGCCCGTTTAACGCCGGCATATGAATATCCGTCACGACGAGTTCGGGGCGAAGCCGATGGATCAGGTTCAACGCTTCGGCTCCGCTCAGCGCCTCTCCGCATACCTGAAATCCGAACTTCCCCCAATGGACCATCGTGCGCAGCCCTTCCAGAACCAACGGCTCGTCGTCGACCAACAGCACGTTCATCATTCGCATTCCCTCCCCCGTGTTTTGCGGATTTACGGGCAGCCTCCATATCCGGATGCGGCCTCGCCAAATCCTTCATGACTTTAAAGCGCTTAGTCCTTATGCTACCAAACTTGCTTGGGTCCTGAAAATACCAATCGAAGCAGCGCAGGCAGCCCCGATCTTCCGGAGCTGCCGCAGGTGCCGATTTCGAATAAAAAACGCTTCCATTTCCAATTATAAAAAACCTTTCATCGAAACGCCGATCAAAACTAAAGGTGTTACCTTAAATATTTTAGGTTTTCATGCAAAAAAAGCTGTCTTGCATGCCTTGGCGATCAGGCGGGTGCAGGACAGCATCATTCAAAATTGTTTGGCGTACAACTGGGCATACACGCCGCCCCGAGCGATCAGTTCGTCATGGGTCCCCTCTTCCGCGAGGCCATCCTCCGTCAGGACCAAAATCCGCTGGGCTCCCCGGATGGTGGAAAGACGGTGGGCGATCACGATCGTCGTCCGGCCTTCGGCCAGCGATTCCAGCGACCGTTTGACGATGTCTTCGCTTTCGTTGTCGAGCGCGCTCGTCGCTTCGTCCATGATGACGATCGGCGGATTTTTCAAAAACACGCGGGCGATGCTCAGCCGCTGTTTTTGTCCGCCCGACAGCTTGACGCCGCGCTGCCCGATCTCCGAGCGGTATCCCTGCGGCAGGCCCATGATAAACTCATGCGCATTGGCCTTGACGGCTGCCGCGATGATCTCCTCGTCCGTGGCCGCCGGATTTCCGTACCGGAGGTTCTCCATGACCGTACCGGCAAACAGATAGACGTCCTGCTGCACGATGCCGATGTTTTTCCTGAGCGATTCCAGTTCGAGATCGCGAACGTCGGTTCCATCCAGCCGCACTTCGCCTGCGGTGGCGTCGTAAAAACGCGGGATCAGCGAGCACAACGTCGTTTTTCCCGCCCCGGAAGGACCGACCAGCGCAACGTACTCCCCCGGACGGATCCGCAGCGACAAGTCGTTGAGCACATGCGTCTTGCGGTCTTCGTAATGGAACGACACCCGCCTGAATTCGATGTCCCCGTTCACGCGTGCAAGCACGGCCGCATCCGGCTTGCTGGCGATGCTTGGCTTCAACTTCATGATTTCCATGAAACGCTGAAAGCCGGTGACTCCTTCCTGAAGCTGCGTGCTCATATGCGTCATCCGTTGAATGGGTTCGATCATGTAGCCGATATAGAGCAAAAACGTGATCAAATCCGCCAAATCCAGCTTATGGCGAACGATTTGGGCGCTCCCGAAAATGACGACCGTGATCGTGATCAGCTGAAGCAGCATCTCGAAGCTGTTGTAAAAAAGCGCTTCGGCCCGGTACGTTTGTTTCCGGCTTTCGAGGAACCGGGAGTTCTCGCGCTCGAATTTTTCGATTTCCATCCGCTCGCCCGCAAACGACTGGACGACGCGGATGCCCGATAAACTATCTTCCGCCTGGGCGTTGACGTCCGCGATCCGCTCCTTGTTTCCGGCCAACGCCTTGTTCAGCTTTTTGTTGAAATAAAGGGCGAAAAACACGAGGATCGGGAAAAAGCACAACACCACCAGCGTTAACGGCGCATCAATAAAAAACAAAATGGCAAGCGCTCCGAAAAAGCGGGAGAGCGAACGGACGTAATCCTCGGGCCCGTGATGGTAAAGCTCGGAAATCAACAGCAGGTCGTTCGTGAGCCGCGACATCAGCCTTCCCGTTTTTTCTTTGTCGTAAAAATCGAAAGAAAGCTTCTGCATGTGGGCAAACAGCTCGCTGCGCATGTCGCTTTCCATGCGTGCCCCTACCTCGTGCCCCTTGTAATCCACGAAGTAGCTTCCAAGGTTCTGAACGGCCGCCAAAACAAGCATCAGCCCGCCGATCCAGTAGACCTTTCCCAGCGCTTGGGACAAATCCTCCTCCAGCACATGTTTCGTGATATAACGCACGAGCAGCGGAAACGCCAGCGTGACGGCGGAGACGAGCAAGGCACAGGCCAGCACGGACAGAAACAGCCCGCGATAAGGCTTGTAATAAGAAAAAAACTTTTTGATCGGAAAACGCATAGGATACCCCTTTATACGGTTTTTGGACGCGCATGCAAGGGGGTTGCCGTTTACAAGTTAAGCGACAGTTCCACCCTCATATGCTTGGAGCGTTGCAACCGTCGTTTTTTTCATGCCGATCTCCTCCCTACGTTGTGGTTGGTTTCATTATATTCGAAATCAAGGCTCAGGCATCCGGTAGCAGATGGTTAAATTCGTTTTTTACCGCCTGGCGATGCGCGCGGGGGAAATGCAAAAGGCGCTGCGGACATCTTCGGAAAGATGCCGGCGGTGCCTTCGGTCTTGCGGCCGGTTGATCTGCTACACATGCCTTAATTTATCCGGATTGCCGATGCTGTAGATCGTTTCGATCCGATTTTCGCGATACGCGAACGAAAAAACGTATTGCCCCACGTCCGCCACCCGGACCCGGACCCCCGGCATGCCATTGACGAAAAGAAAGGAAAACTCGGATTTCCCTTCGTACATCGCAAGCAGATTTTGGATAAACAACAGAACCCGCTCCATTCCAACGACCGGAATGCGCGCCGCCCTTGCTTTGCCGCCGCCGTCGGAATAAAAAACGACGTTTTCGCTGAGAAGCTCCAGCAGTTTGCCGGTATTCCCCTGCATCAGGGAGCTTATGAACGATTTGATCCGCTCCTCCGCCACGTGCACCGCGGGAACCGATTCGGGATCGAAATGGATGCCGGCTTTGGCCCGGCGGTAAATCTGGCGGCAGTTCGCGCCGCTTTTTCCGACCATATCCGCGATTTCCTCATACGAATAATGGAAAATTTCCCGCAGCAGGAAGACAGCCCGTTCAACCGCGTTCAACTGCTGCAAAAGCAAAAGATACGCCATGGAAATCGTCTCCTTTTGCATGTAGACGGCAGAGGGCTCCTCTTCGGCGGCCGCACGGCCGACCAACGGTTCCGGGAGCCAGGGCCCCACGTAAAGCTCCCGTTTTCTGGCCGACGAACGCAGCAGGTCCAGGCAGCGATTGGTTGCGATTTTGTACAAAAAGGCCCTCTCATTGCGGATGGCGCCGGGATCCGGCAGCTGGTCGTACGCTAGAAACGCTTCCTGCACGATGTCCTCCGCATCCATGACGCTGCCCAGCATCCGGTAAGCCAACGAAAACAGCTCGTTTTTATACAATCGATACAGCGCTTCGGTACTCATCTTCAGGCATTCCCTCCGTTCCCGTCCGGGCCAAAATATGCCGCACGGCCCGTTTGGCGCTTGCCGTCGCGGCATCGACCAACTGTTCGCCATGCGACGCCCAATCTCCTGCCACGTACAATCCCGCGATTTCGGGCACGGCCGGACCCGGGTTCTCCTTGCGCTTGATATGCATAAAATCATGGCACACCGTCATTTTCGGAAGATATTGTTTGGCCGCCAACTCGTTCCGCCAGCCCGGCTGCACCAAGTCGAGCGTCTGTTCAAGCTCAAGCAAATCCCGCTTGGCATCCGTGTCCTTTCCTTGGTACTTCATCAGCGAAATCACCTGGGCTCCGTCATCGCTTAAGCAGGCCGCGCGCGACTGGTTGCTTAAAAAGACGGTTTGATCGATGCCGTACACGAATTGCTGTTTCGGTTTGGGCAGGCGCCGCAAAGCCACGTCCAGGCAGGCGGCCGTAACCGGAATCGCTTGTTCCTTCCACGTACGGAGCGCGGTTCGGTCGGACTGCGGGACCAGGCGATACGCCTCTTCGGGCGGAGCGGCGATGATGATGCTGCCAGCGATGATTTTCGTCCCGTTGTCGCACAGGACATGCCGGACGGCGCCTTGATCATGGCCGATCGCAACCGCTTTGCTGCCCGTCAGGCAAGCAACGCCCAAGCGGGAGGCCAATCGTCTTAATTCCTCCACGGTTTCTCCCCAGCCCCGATCCAGATAGAGCACGCCTTTCAAAGCGTTTTTGAGCTGTCTGAGCGCCGGACCCGCGGCCTGCAGATCGGGAGCGACCACATAACTTGCCGTGCGCAGCAGGGAATAAAAAATGTGCCGGACCATCGGGTCTTTGATCTGGCCTTCGATCCATTCGCGGAGGCTGATCCCGTCATAAAGGCGGGTATCCAGCTTGCCGAATTTCGCGAGCCACGCGGCAAGCTCCATTTTCCCTTTCCAGGAGACCAGCGGGGTGGCCAACAACGATGCGGCGTTCGTCGGCAGCGTCTTCAGGGTCCCTTTCCAAATCCCGTAGGCGTCAACCGAGGGCTGATTCCCTTGCAGGCGTAGTCCCAGCTCCCGAAACGTCTCCCAAGCGTCCCCATGATACAACGCATGCCCGCCTAAATTGAAGTACGCTCCGTTTTTCTTGTTGGTGATCGCCCGGCCGCCCAACCGCTCCTGCTTTTCGATAAGCACCGTTTGTTTGCCTGCTTTTGCCGCATAGACTGCCGCCGTCAAACCCGCGACCCCACCGCCTACAATCGCCACGTCCGCTTTTTTCATTCCAAATCCTCTCCTTCCGTTTGGTTACCCGTATGACGGGGAAGGGGAGCGAAACGTGACAAAAATGAATATTTTTTTCGGATAACGCCCAAAGCCCTTGATCATCAAGGGCTTTGGGTGCAATCGCTCATCTCGCCGGCAGGGTTGCTCCATGTATCATGCAGTCCTTCACTCCGCGTCCGCCGTCCCCCACAATCCCCCGCCCGGCAAAGGGCAGCCGCGGGCCTTCAGCTTGGCCGCCACGGGAATGATGCAGCCGCAGACGGAGCAGCTGATGCCGTCCTGAAGTTTCGGGCAGGCTTGGCAGATGGCGAGTCTCTGTTGATAAACCTCCTCCGGCACGCAATGCTCGGACGAAAACATCGGATGGGACAACACGCGTTGGATATACTCGTCATTCACCTGATATTCGGGGCCGCATCCTTTGCATGCCCCTCGTTTGGCGGTTTGCATCGCCCGTTTGCCCCTACGCCAGCTCGATGACCGTCACGGATTTCGACGGCAGCTCCAGCTCAAGGCGCGACCCTTCGAGCTTAAAGGCATGGAACGGCTGAGGCGCGATCCGCTCCGGCTGATCGAACGTGTTATGCGCATCCAGAGCGTCCGATGTAAGCGTCGAACCCGAAATCGCGGGCGTAGACGTCTGCAAGCCGCGAAGGTCTATGCTGACGGACGACGACGACGCATGGTTCAGGTTGCACAAGCTGATATGGATGCGCCCGTTCGCATCCCGGGAGGCCGACGCCGACACCTCCGGAATTCCCCGGCCGAAGGCGCTGTATGTACCGGACGACAGGTTCAGGTCCAGCAGCTCCGCATCCTGATGCACCTTGTACATATCGAAGACATGGTAGGTCGGCGTCAGCACCATTTTTTCGCCTTCCGTCAAAATGACGGCTTGCAGCACGTTGACGGTCTGGGCGATGTTGGCCATGCGGACCCGGTCGCTATGCCTGTTGAAAATGTTCAGCGTCAGCCCGGCGACAAGCGCATCCCGCAGCGAGTTTTGCTGGTACAAAAACCCGGGATTCGTGCCGGGCTCCACGTCGAACCAGGTGCCCCATTCGTCCACGATCAACCCGACGCGTTTTTCGGGATCGTATTTGTCCATGATGGCGCTGTGCCTCGCGACCAGCTCTTCCATGTGCAGCGCCTTTTCCATCGTGACGAACCATTCCTGCTCGTTAAAGCCGGTAGCCGCCCCCTTTTGCGCCCAATTCCCGGGAACCGTGTAATAATGCAGCGTGATCGAGTCCATGAAGCGGGCCGCCTCGCGCATCAAGACGTCCATCCAATTGTAGTCGCCGGCATTCGGGCCGCAGGCGATCCGGTGAATCCGGTTGTCCCCGTAGTTCCGGACGTACGTCTGGTAACGGCGGTACAAATCCGCATAATATTCCGGACGCATATTGCCGCCGCAGCCCCAATTTTCGTTGCCGACGCCGAAATAAGCGACCGACCAAGGCTCTTGGCGCCCGTTTTCGGCCCGCAGCGCCGACATCAGGGATTCCCCGCCGAAGGTCAGGTATTCCACCCATTCCGCCATTTCCTGGACGGTACCGCTTCCAACGTTTCCGTTGATGTAAGGCTCGCAGCCCAACTGGGCGCATAATTCCATAAACTCATGGGTGCCGAAATGGTTGTTTTCCACGACGCCGCCCCAATGGGTATTGATCATCCGCTTGCGGTTTTCCCGCTTCCCGATGCCGTCCTTCCAATGGTATTCGTCCGCAAAACATCCGCCCGGCCAGCGAAGCACGGGAATTCGGATCCGTTTCAACGCTTCGACCACGTCGTTTCGAATGCCGTTCGTGTTCGGAATCGGCGAATCTTCGCCTACCCAGATTCCTTCATAAATGCATCTGCCCAGATGCTCGGAAAAATGACCGTAAATATTTTTGTTGATCTGTCCTTTGGCAATGTCCGCGTTCAGTACGCCGTTTTGGGCCATCTAGTTCTCCTCCCGTTTTTTCAATAAATTGGATGTATTCAAAGTATAGGAGCTTGATTTTCCCCGGACAATGAATTAAACTGCCCATTAACTGACCTATCGTGCTTGATCGTGAGGAGGAAAGGACATGATTCGCGTCATCAATTGCGGTTACAATTACATCCATCGGGATGGGGTTAGGATCGACCGTCCTGCCGGGGCGGGCAATTACGCTTTCGTTTTTTTCCGGAGCCATGCGGAGGTCATCGTCGGGGGCAGGCGCCTGTCCGCGGCCAAAAACTCTTATGTGCTGTTCCGGCCGTCCACCCCTCACGCGTACCGCCACGTCGAAAAGCCGTTCGTCAACGATTGGTTCCATTGCGAGGGCGCAGAAATGGAAGCGCTTTTAGAAGAGCTCGGATTCGCCTGCGACGAACCGGTGAAAGCGGCATTCCCGGCTTCCCTGACCAGGAGCATCATGGAGCTGCAGCACGTGAACCGGCTCGGCGGCCCGCTCCGGGACGGCATCGTGGACCTGGATCTCCGCAGCCTGCTCCTGAAGCTGAGCAATTGGCAGCAGCTGCCGCCCTTGCCCGAAAAAACCGAAAGGTATTACCGTCAGCTCCTGGAAATCCGCAACGAACTGTACAGCTCCCCGCAAACGGCGTATTCGGTCGGCCAGCTGGCCGCCAAAGTCAACCTCAGCAAATCCTATTTCCAGCATGTCTACAAAGAGCTGTTCGGATGCTCGGTTTCCGCCGACATGATCAACGGACGGCTGGAGCATGCCAAATATTTGCTCGATAACAGCTCCCTTTCGATCGCGGCCATTGCCAAAATGTGCGGCTACGAAAACGACACCCATTTTATGCGGCAGTTCAAAAAGTTCGTCGGAGAGACGCCCAGCGGCTACAAAAAACGCTCCTGAGCTGCCTATTCGTAAAAAAGCAGGCGGTTGGCATACGCGTTGCGGTAATCGGTCGGCGTCAGCCCCGTGATTTTCTTGAAGCTTTTCATAAACTGCTGGCTGTCCGGATATCCGAGCTGGGCCGCGATTTCGCTAATGTTTCTATTGGTGTCGGTCAACAGCGATTTGGCCGCCTCCATTTTTTCCTGCAGCATATATTGCTTCAGCGAAATCCCGGCGATGCCGGAGAACAGCGTGGACAAGTATTTCGCATTGTATCCGAAGTCCTCCGCAAGCCGGGCGACTTTCAGGTTTCCGTGCCGATGCCATTTGATGTAATCGACGATGTCATTGTAAAGCTGCCGCTGCTTCAGCCGATGCCCGGCCTGGTTCCGGACGTAAAACAGCTGGTTGAACAACTCGCAGAGGATCGTCGTAGCCATGTAGCTGCCAAGCGTTTGTTCCCTGTAAGTCCGCATCGAGTCCTGCAGCTGCTTCATCAGCACGATCAGCTTGTCGGGACTGCGCAGCGCGCCCGCAGCCGGCACGACGATCATGCCTTGCTCGTAACCGTACTCCTCAACGTCCTTCAATCGCTCATGGCCGCCCGCCGCCGTAAAGTGAAGCCAATAAAAGCTGCAGTCGGACTTTTGGTACCCGTATTGGCGCGTCCCCGGAGGCATCAGCAGGAAATCTCCTTCCTTCAGCTCGTAACGCTCCCGGCCGGCGGCGATGTACAGGCTTCCCCGGGTTTGGACAAACAGCTCGAAATCCATCAACGTCCGGTCCATATGCATCCATTCCGAAGACGGCGCGACGAATTTGCCCGCCATGTTCAGCGTCAGCGGCACATCCACCTTAAACCGATAGTAGTCCATATCCATCCCGCACCTTTCAAACTTTTTAACACTTCATTAAAAACAGGATAGCAGATTCACCCCTTATAAACTATGGATTGCCGCGAAAAAATCTCCTCGCCCGTCTAACGTCGCATCCAAGAACGAACCTTTTGACACCAATTCGAACCTTCCGCCATTTACGGCGAATTCCCGCTTGGACTAAGCTTGTCGTAGTCTAATATGAAAGGATGGCTGCGCAAAACATGGCAAATACGAACACGCTGCCCCGAAACGAGGCGTTGCTGGATTTTTCCCTCGACCAAGTGGTCTTGACAAACGACGATTACGTAAACGCGTTTGAAAAAGAAATCGGTTATTTGAAAAGATTCGAAGCGGACCGCCTGCTTGCAGGCTTCCGCGAAACCGCCGGGCTTGCGCCGAAAGCGGCCAAATATCCCGGTTGGGAGGACACGGAGATCCGCGGCCATACGATGGGCCACTATTTGACCGCATGCGCCCAAGCCTATGCTTGCAACAAAGACCGGGAGCTTCGCGACCGGCTTGAATATATCGTGTCGGAGATGGCGGAATGCCAACGTCGGGACGGGTATGTCTCGGCTTTTCCCGACGTGTTGTTCGACAACGTGGAGAACAGGAAACCCGCCTGGGTTCCTTGGTATACGATGCACAAAATCATCGCCGGGCTGATTGCGGTGTATGAAGCCTCCCGCCTGCAAAAGGCTTATGACGTTGTGAACAAACTGGGCGACTGGGTTGCGGACCGGACTTCAAAATGGACGCCCGACTTGCAGGCCACCGTGCTCCAGGTCGAATACGGCGGCATGAACGACTGCCTGTATGACCTATACCGCTTGACCGGAAACCCGAGGCATCTGGAGGCGGCCCACAGCTTTGACGAAATCGGGCTGTTCGAGGCCATCCGCGAGGGCAAAAACGTTCTGCAGGGCAAACATGCCAATACGACGATCCCGAAATTCATCGGGGCGCTGAAACGGTATCTGACGCTGGGCGAAAGCGAAGCCGCTTATCTCGAAGCCGCCGTCAAATTCTGGGACGTCGTGGTGCATCACCACAGCTACGTGACGGGCGGCAACAGCGAATCCGAGCATTTCGGGCAGCCGGACGTGCTGAACGCTAAACGCTCCGACATTACGTGCGAAACATGCAACAGCTACAATATGCTCAAATTGACCCGCGAACTGTTCAAGCTGACCGGGGACGTCAAATATGCCGATTTTTACGAAAGAAACCATCTTAACTCCATCCTTTCGTCCCAACACCCCGAGACGGGCATGACGATGTATTTCCAGCCGATGGCGACCGGCTATTTCAAGGTGTACGGCTCCCCGTTCGAGCATTTTTGGTGCTGCACGGGGACCGGCATGGAAAATTTCACGAAATTGAACGACAGCATCTACTTCCGCCGCGGCAATCACCTGTTCGTCAATCAATATGTCAGCTCCGAGCTGGATTGGGCGGAGCAGGGAATCCGGATCATCCAAACGTCCGGGCTGCCGAAGACCGACCGGACAGAGCTGCGGGTAAACACCGGAGGCAAGCACATCCATGCGGCGATGGCTTTCCGCGTGCCTTATTGGGCCGCCGGCGGCTTGGACATTTCCGTTAACGGGGAAACCGCGGCGGCCGAGGTCAAAGGACGTTATGCGATCATTGCCCGGGAGTGGAACGACCACGATACGATCCGGGTGCGGATTCCGATGCAGGTCGCTTATGCCGGCCTGCCCGACGCGCCGCATGTGGTCGCCTTCCAATATGGCCCCGTCGTGCTCAGCGCCGCTCTCGGCACCGAGGACATGACCGAGTCCCGGACCGGCGTCATCGTCAGCATCCCGACCAAACGGATGCCGGTCAAGGATTATTTGATTCCGCAGGGCATGGGCGCCAAGGAGTGGCTTGAACGGCTGGACGAACATTTGATCCGCCAAGGGGAGGAGCTCGTTTTTGCGCTCCAAAACACGGACGAAGACGGACGCTTGCTTTTCACCCCCCATTACAAACAGCACCGGGAGCGGTACGGGATCTACTGGAGCATCCTCGAAGCGGATTCGGAGGAATTGCGGGACCATCTGGAGCGCAGCCGGCAGGAGCAGCTGATCAAAGAGGCCACCGTCGACGGCGTGCAGGTTGGAAACGATCAGTACGAGCTCCAGCACGGCATCCGGGGTGAACGGACGCATGCCGGAACCTGGGAAGGATTAAACGGAAGAAGGGCCGAGGCCGGCGGCTGGTTCAGCTATGACATGGTCGTGCTGCGGGGCCAACAAAACGCGCTGCATGTGACGTTCTGCAAGCTTCACCACGGCGGAAGCATGGAAATCTGGGCGGATGGGCGTCTGCTGTTTACCGAGCCGTTTGAGGGGCGGCCGCAGCGGGCTTTTTATGAAAAAACCTTCGATCTGCCGGCCGGGCTGACGTCGGACCGGGACACCGTGAACATCAAGTTTGTCCCTCAAGGCGCGATGAACGGCATTTACGGCGTGCTCCGGACGCTAAAGGCTTGATTTTCACGGGGCTGCAAGTTTAATTCCATCGAATCAGGGATTGGTAAACACATAGAAGCGGCTTGCTCCTAAGGAGTGAGCCGCTTTTTCGCGGTTGCTATTCGTCTCATTGCCCAATGCCATCGCCGTTGTTAGGATCGGTATCCTTGCCTTTGGTTAGGAAATCGACGTTATTGGTATCTGCCCGCAAGCCGGTTCCTTTGTTATCATGTATATAGTTGGTGATATTTTCCTCTCAAAGTGCTTCCTTTTAAACCATTCGTAGATAAATTATAAAGCCTCCTTCGTTGGAGGCGATATCAGCCTAGAGGGAAGCCGCAAACGTCGAAAACAATTAACATTCGGGAGGTCGGAAGATGAACGTCATTCTGTGGACATTCGGTTCGATCGCCGCGGTCGCAATCATTTTCGCGGCGGCGGCGGGAACTTACGCGGTGCTGAAGGGAAAAGCCAACGAATTGAACACCCGGCGGGACGAGAACGGCAACCTGATCCTGCTCGATACGCCCAGCATGCGCATCGGTGCCGCCTCCGCGTACGACCAGACGATCGAGATGGAAAAGCGGGGACACGCGAACTCCGACGGCATGAGCTGGAACGACCGCTGGCTGGGTACGATCCGATCGATCCGAAAAAATACCGAGAACCCCGAGTGGTACGTCCAATATATCATCGAGCAGCGGCGAAAGGCCGGGCTTCCCGAACTCGAGGGGGTCGATGAAGCCTGGCCGTAAGGCAGGTTTGCGGCTATCGGCGCTTCACTTGCCGTAATTCTTAGTGATTAATCAATAACTAGCGAAAAGTCCAAATTCTTTTTACTTAACCTTCATCCAAGCGCGGATCGTTTCGGAGATCCCCTGCTCGAAACCGGTTGCCGGGATCGGGCCGATTCGTTTTCTGTATTTTTCGCCGCTCAGCGTCAAAGGCTCCTCCGTCAAATACAGCATTTCAACAATTTCCTTCATCACCGGTTGAAACAACCCCAGAAGGGATAGACCTGCCCGGCCAAGCGAAATGACCGGTTTCGCGACGCCGCTTGCTTTTTGCGCAATACGAACGATTTCCTTGCCCGATATGATCCCTGCGCCCGGGATGTTCCAATTTTCCCCGTAAGCATCGTCCCTGCCTGCAAGTTCAACGATCATCTTGGCCGCGTCAGGCAAATACACATATTCCCGCGGAACCCGCATGTTGCCGATAAAAAAGGCGGTTTTGCCAGCCGCGATCGCGGCAAGCGTCGACCCCAGATAGGAGGCGTCATTGGCCGTGGGACCGTAATAATCCGGCAGCCGGACGATCATTTTTTGCACGCTGTCCCAGCGCTCCTCAAATAACATCCGCTCAAAAGCAAGCCTTGTTTTCCCCTTTCTGGTATGCGGCTGCTTCGGATGCTCTTCGGTCACTTCCTTCATCTGCCTTCTTCCGTAAGGATAAATGCCGTCAACGGCGACCACCTTCAGGTTCAGCCCCTTGGCCGCTTCCATCACCGATTCTCCCAGCGGAACCAGCTTCTGGGCCATCTCGTTGTAGGGGACGTTCGCGCAATGGAACAGCACCTCCGCTCCGCCGGCCGCCGCCGCAACGTCTCCAGGCCGGAAAGCATCGCCGGTGGACAGCCGCAAATGCCCCGGGTTTCCAAGCTGCCGGGCCAGCTGCTACAGTTTCGCCCGGGATCTCCCGAATGCAACGGTTTCCACCCCCCTCTGGACCAATTCTGCCGTAATGGCCGCGCCCGTGCCGCCGGTAGCTCCTAATACGATTGCTTTCTTCATGATAAGTCATCCCCATTTCCATTTTGGTTAGTGATTGATCAATCACTATTTGAGAACATCATATTATTGAATTAGTGATTAGTCAATAACTAATTTTCAACGGGGCGCCTGATCCGCGCCGACGGCTATTTTTCCATCAGTTCCGGCATATCCAGCGCCATGGAAATGTTGCACAACATCCCTCTTGCCAAAAACAAAAGCGTCCGCTCTTCCGGATGCGGGATCGAAGCATGCCGGAAAGCGTCCAATACGATGTTCCGAACGTTCCGGAAGCCTTTCCGCATTTCCTCGCGGATGACATCCGACGGAATGGTCTGGGCCTGCATTTGAAGAAGCATTTCATTGGAGCGGTCCGCCAAAATGCGTTCGTAAGCTTCAATGAGCTCGGACTCCAGCTGCTCGGGCTGAGCGGTCTCCACGACCCGCCGGAACGATGCGATGATCCGCTCCCAGGACGCTTCCAGGGCCGCCGCCAGCAAAGCCTCCTTGGTCGGGAAAAACTTGAAAATATACGGCTGCGAAATGTTGGCTCTTTCCGCTACCTGCGCCGTCGTGGCGCGATAATATCCGATCTCCGCAAACGTTTCGATCGCCGCCGAAACGATCTCGTCCTTCCGGTTGACCGAAGGAGCTTCTTTCTTAGACATCCTGTTTCCGCCTTTCCGCGTGTCAAAAAATGAGTGATGAATCAATTAACGTACATTATACTGAAACCCTCCGGGCATCGCAATGCAGATCCTTCCTTTTGAACCTGGCGGATCCGGCTCCGCTATAATTGACAACAAATGCACCGGAGCATAAAAATAACGGCCCGACGCCTGAAGAAAGACGTTTTGGGCCGTTATTCCGCGCACCAGCCGCAAAGGCTTTTCGGGTACGGTTGTCCGGGCGTTTATTGGACCGGAATCGTCATTTCGAGATCCTTGTGGTACGTTTTGACCGGCTTGCCGTTTGCATCTTCCACGACGGACCAGTCCTTATTGACCGTCATCGTATACGGCTTGATCGTAATAGAGGTCGGTTTCTTCGCAAACGGGCTGTAGGTTTCGTCCTCATGGTATTCGGTCTTCGGATTTTGATGGAAGTATCCGATCATTTTTTGATCCAGCGGCTTTCCGTCCTGATCCACGATATCGTAGTACATTTTGGTGGCGCTGAATTCGCCCGATTGCTCCGGCGTGGACGGCACGCTGCCTTGGCTGTCCAAAACGAGGCGGGTCGTCACCGGCGTGATCTCGATCGTTTTTACGGTGTAGCTGAACTTGCCGCTGCTCTGGGTTTGGTTCGGATGAAGCACCACGTTTCCTTTGGCCAGGTTTTTGACCGGCACTTGGAACACGAACGGCTCTTTAAAACCGCTGACATTCATTTTGACCGTCATGTTGAACTCGTTTGGAAGTTGTTTATCCGACAATCCGCTCGTGATTTCATACATGGCCATATTGCGGATGAATTTGCCGTCTTCGGTTTTGCCGACCGCGTCCGTGAAGGAACCGAAAAATCCCGATTTCCCTTGGATTGTCACCTCCGGCATGAACAGGTACCCTTTTTTCTGCTGTTCCACGGGCACTTTCTTCTGCGTCTCCCCGGATACGTTGGTTGCGCCTTCCGGAAGGTATGGAGACAGGACGGTATCGTCGTCCATGCCCTGGCGTTCGATCATAAACGCGAGCCGCGTTCCGTCATACATGACTTCCTTGATGTTCAGCGTCAGCCCGTCCCGGGTCACGCTCAGGTTCGGCTCCGTCGTCAGCCCCGAAATGCTGGCTTGCTTCAGGGTAGGGTCAAAATTGTATTGGAACACGCTGCCGATCAAAGGTACGTTTTTCAGCGCGTCCGCCATGGCCGGGGATACGAACCCGCTGCCCAACACGACGCCTCCGAGAACGGCCGCCGCCGATACGCTGATCGCCGTTTTTTTGACCCAGCCTCCTTTGCGATGGATTGACTTTCTGCTTCGTCTGTCCATGTTTTCCACCCTCTCCATAATTTGATTGACATAGCTAACCTCGGGCATTTTCGTTTGTTTGACCGCCCGCCGGATCTGCATCGTTTGCTCTTCCTCAGTTTGATCTAACCATGCGCTCATGGGTTAGCCCTCCTTCTTTGCTTTTTTGCTGAATGAGTTTTTTCCTTACGCGTTCGTATTTCTTCCGCAGGGTTGCAGGTTTGCAGTCCATGATCTCTCCGATTTCCTCGAAGCTGTACTGTTCCACGACCTTCAGCAGCACCAAATTCCGCTCCTCCGGCTTCAGGTTCATCAACAGCTCCTCCACCGCGCGTTCGCTGCCCGCATGACGGTGATCGTCAAGCTGCTGCAGCTCCTTTTGGCCGTCGATCAGCTTTTTGCGGCGGCTTTTCTTGCGAAGCTGATCCAGGCAATGATGATACGCCACTTTGTACAGCCAGGAGGAAAAGGACACCTGCGGGTTATATTTGTCGATCGACTGATACACTTTAATAAAAATGTCCTGCAGCGCATCCTCCGCTTCCTCGCGGTTTTTCAGGATGTAATAGCAATACGTGTAGATTTGATGCTCGAAGGCGCGTATGATAACGGCGTAAGCCTGCCTGTCTCCGTTTTTGACTTTTTCCACGACGGCTTCGATTTCGTCCGGCTCTCCGGCCCCGGGGCTGAACCGTTCCATGGAATCACCTCCTCTTGTCCGTCTTCACCTGTATAACGTCTGCCAAACGGCCGAATGTGACATAAGCCCGGATAAAAACGAAAAATCCCTTCGGCAAACCAGGTTTGCCTGAAGGGATTTTCTTTCGCTCTCATGGGTGGCGCGAAGCTTGTTCAAGGCCGCTGCGTAAAAGCCGCTTACGCCTCA
This sequence comes from Paenibacillus cookii, assembly GCF_018333375.1. Classification (GTDB taxonomy): domain Bacteria; phylum Bacillota; class Bacilli; order Paenibacillales; family Paenibacillaceae; genus Paenibacillus_AQ; species Paenibacillus_AQ cookii. The sequence goes on along the minus strand of NZ_BORW01000013.1, from coordinate 17,505 downwards.
AGCTCCCATGCGGGGTTCCAGACGACCTCCCAGAGATGCCCGTCCGGATCCATGAAATGGCCGGAATAACCTCCCCAGAAGGTCTCATGCGCCGAGTCCGTAATTGTGGCGCCCGCCTTCCGGGCTTGTTCCATCACTTGATCCACTTCTTCCTTGCTGGCCACGTTGTGCCCGATCGTCATTTCGGTCGAACTTGGCGGGACGAGCGGGACTTTCGCTTCGTGGGAGAGGTCCTTCCGGCTCCAAAGGGCAAGCTTGACCCCTGCCTGCAAATCGAAAAACGCCACTGCTCCGTGCTCGAATTCTTTGCCCACGATCCCTTCCGTCGGCAGGCCAAGCCCGTCCCGGTAAAATGCAAGCGACCTTTCCAAGTCTTCAACGCCAAGCGTAAGTACAGAAATGCGCGGTTTCATCGAAATTGATCCTCCTTCGTATGGTTTCAAGCCTGTTTATAGGATCGCAAAATCTTCTCGGTTTTGGATTGTAAAAAACGGACATATTACCTGAACACTTGATGGGGCGTCAATCCGTAAAACCGTTTGAACATATGGATGAGATGGGGCTGATCGTAGTAACCGTGTTGAACGGCCGTATCCGAAAAGCGGAACGAAGGCCCCTTATGCAGCTCCTGCAATAAGCACTGGAATCGAATGATGCTTGCCAGCTCCTTGGGAGCCATGCCGAATTCCTTCTGAAACATCCTTCTCACGGTCCGTTCGCTGTAGCATAACTCCTCGGCCAAAGCACGCACGGAAACCATTCCCCGGCCGGCATACAGATGCTGCATCGCGGTTCGGATCGGCTGAGGGTCAGGGCATGCCGAACGATGGAGCTTCGCCGAGAGCATCGATTCCGCCAACCCGATCATCGCCTGCACGCTGCCCGCCGCTTCTTGAACCCGTTCTGCGACCAAGCTTGCTTCCGTTCCCCAGACGTCTTCCAGAAATACGTCACCCCCGGAAAGCTCCGAAACGGAATAGCCGATAAACCGGCTGGCCTGATCCGCAAAAAAGCGAATGCCGAAAAAATAACATCGATCGGTTAAATCCATCGTCTCGAAGGATGACATTAAACCCGCTAGCATGGCGCTTTGGGCAAACGACGTGGCGTGGAGGTCGAAAATGATGTCCGCGCACCCATCCGGTATGATGCGGTGCAGTTTGCGGTCGCAAGAAGCGTCGAATTCGACGGTCCAATAACAAGCCACGTAAGGCTCCAGCGCCTTGCCCGGCGGAAATTCCCGATACCGGTAAGACGAATCCTGCACGGGCTCCAGCATCGGCGGCTGCAACGGCAGATAGGTTCTCATGTTCGGTCCCTCCCATCCGATTTAAGCCCATTCTACTATACTTCCGCCGTCCCGCCAAAATAAATCCCGGGGGTGCAAGGCAGCAATCCATAAGAAACGCGGCAAGCCGGCGGGGGTTATAATAAAACCCGTACGGAACACCAAAATGACCCGAAAGGATGTATGCATATTGGGAACGCTTAGACCATTTATTTTATCGGAAGATGCCAGAAGCCAGGCCCGGTTCTATGCGGAATCGCTCGGCGGGGAGATCAAGTCCTTGTTAACGCATGGACAAGCCGCGGGCGCCGAAGGCGATCATCGGGACAAAGTGATGCATCTGTGCGTGACGGTCGCGGGGGAAAATTCGATTTTTATGGCGGACGCGCTCGAACCTTTCACGCAAGGCGCAGGCATGATGCTGGATGTATCGTACCCGACGCGCTCCGAAGCCGCGGAAGCATTCGCCAGACTATCGTCCGGCGGCACAGTGAAGCATCCTTTCGCCCGCCAGCCTTACGGCCTGCATTACGGGGAACTCGTCGATCCATACGGCGTGACCTGGATGATCACTTCGGACGATCCTTCGGAAGGGTAGCCGTTTAAGCGGCCGCTTCCGCAACTTGGACACATGGCTGCAACCCAATCTTAAAAGACCTCCTTTCCCCCGTTTTGGGGGATGAAAGGAGGTCTCGATCCTTTATAAAGCGAAGGATGGCACGATCGGAGGAATCCCTCAGCGTATGGCGCGGCAAAAGGACCCCCAGGGAGCGCCATGTCCGAAGATACGGACGTGGCCATGAGATTATCCACTCCCGGCTTGACGCCCGAAAATTGAAATGACCGAGCGGGGAATCTTGCATAAAACGAAGCATGCAACGCGGGCTCCGTTTCTTTCGGCGTTTCCGGGCGAACGTTCGCTTGCCCCGGATAGGAGATTGCAAACGGGGTTTTGGACCGAGTCCGCCTTCTTGTTTCGGTCACCGCGAGCGTACCCCCGCTTTTTGCTCCAATTCTTCCTTTTGACGCAGGTGATGGCGCAAATGCATTTCATTCAGTTCAAACCATTCCCGCGCGTTCAACCAGCCAAAGCCGTCGTGTTTTACTTTGCGGCAGGGATGGACCGGGTCGATCCGCTCTTCCCAATCCTTCATTTTTTGCAGCACTTGATCCAGCCCGCGCAATAATGCTTCTTTGCTTTCCGTATTGCTGGGATTGTTTTCCGGGCCGTCCGGCAATTTGATTTTCACGGGCGGGAATCCGCCAAGCTCGAGCAGCCGCTCGCCCGCTTCCGTTTTTCCAAGCGTTTGTTCTTCGCCGTCGGCCGCGCAAATCTCCACTTTTTCAAAATAATCCAAGGAGGCCAGGATCAAGTGGTCGAGCATTTGCCCAAGAGACCAAACCCCCGGCGCGGATTGATGCCTCAGTTCAGCCATCGAATAGCGCTGCAAACCGCTTTTGTACGTTTCAATCAGCATGGCACCGTTCATCATGAACACTCCTTTTCCAATCTGCTCCCTGTCGGCTATCTGCCAAACCATGTTATGCCTGATCCATTTGATCTTATCACACCGCCTATCCCATGATTTCTTGAATTTTGCGAAAGCGCCATGCCCGGAAACTCGCGTTTTGCCAAGGGGCCGAGGCCAGCCTTCTCGCCGGGGCGCACAATAGAAAAAGCGCCGAAAACATGCTTCGGCGCTTTTTTGCTGCATCTGGTCATTTTAGCACCGGTCGCCGCCTCCAGGGACGGGAAACCTGTGCCATATATGTTTGTCCGTTCGCTTTATTTTCTCTTAGGAGCCAGCTCCACGGCCTGACGGATCGCTTCCATCATGCTCTTCTCTTCCACGATGCCTTTCCCGGCGATATCGAACGCGGTGCCGTGATCGACGCTCGTACGGATGATCGGAAGGCCCACGGTAATGTTCACGCCCGCATCGAGGCCAAGCACTTTCACCGGCCCGTGCCCCTGATCATGATACATCGCCACGACGATGTCGAAATCGCCGCGCACGGTGCGGAAAAACAACGTATCGGCAGGCAGCGGCCCGACGGCGTTGATGCCTTCCTCCTGCGCCTTTTTCACGCCGGGAACGACCTTCTCCTCTTCTTCGCCGTATCCGAACAGGCCGTTTTCGCCCGCATGCGGATTGATGCCGCAGACGGCGATGCGCGGATTTTCGATGCCCGATTTGGTCAACGTTTCATGCGCCAGCTGAATGACGCGGTACACCCGCTCCGGATTGATCATTTTCACGGCGTCGATCAGGCCGACATGCGTGGTGACGTGGATGACTTTCAGGTTAGGCGCGGACAGCATCATCGAAAATTCGCTCGTATCCGTCAGGTCGGCCAAAATTTCGGTATGCCCCGGATACTGGTGGCCGCCCTTATGCAGCGCTTCTTTATTCAGCGGAGCGGTGCAGATCGCGTCGATTTGCTGTTTTTTGGCCAGATCGATCGCCTTGGCCAAATATTCGAACGCCGCATGTCCGGCTTCGGCGGATACTTGTCCAAGCGGCAGGTCGGCGCTGAGCAGGTCGAGATCCAGGCAGTAGACGGTCCCGAATTCGTACGCGAGCCGACCAAGCTGGTCCTCCGTTACGGTCTGAACCTCCAGGTCGCTGTTCACGTAGGATTTTGCGCGGTCCAAAATTTTGCTGTCGCCGATGACCAGCGGGTCGCAAAGATCGTAAATTTCGCGGTTTTTCAGGCTTTTCAAAATAATTTCCGGTCCGACCCCGGCTCCGTCGCCCATCGTAATGCCAATCACAGGTTTCTTTTGATTCATGTTACTCATCCTCTCCACTCATATATTTCAGCACGTTCGCCAAAGAATGCCGGCCGCCGAATCCCCCGGCTTTCGTCACGGTCCAATACTTTTTGCCCGTACCTGCCGCATCCCTCAATATTCCCAGCGGAAGTCCGGTTTCGACCTCGGTATGCAGCTGCATCCGGTTCATGTTCAACCGGCTGCAAACCGCCTTGGCCGTGTCGCCTCCCGTCAGGACCAGCCCCTCGATGTCAGGGAACGAGGTTACGATTTCGGAAGCGATGTTTGCGAGCTCCCGCGAAATCGCCTCGCTGATTTCCGTTTTGTTTAAGGAGAGTTCTTCTCCCAGCCGTTTCGTCGCCTCTCTATTTTTTTCCGACGAATCGACGAATAATACAAAATGCTTTTTGTCCCGGGCGCCGCCGAGCGCCTCCAGCACCTCGCGCACCGCGCAGGTTTGCCGGACGAGTTCGACCGGATCGACCTCCACGAAGGAGGCATCCGCCATCGTCCGCACCTGCTCAAGCTGCTCTTTGGTCACGCGGGACAAGCTTGCCGATACCGTCAGCGTCCGCGGCACTTGGGGCCGCTCTTGCGACGTTACGGCATTCTTTTGCAGCTCCAGCGCCTCGGGCAAATATTCGATCAGTCCGGCCGATCCGGCCCAGACGATCGTTTTTTTCGTTTGGCCGAAAACGTCCGCAATAACCTTCAAATCCTGATCGGTGGCCGCGTCGCAAACAAACCAGGTCGTGCCTTGCGCCGCATGCCGTAAAATAAATTCCAGGAAAACATCCTCCGGTCCGTTCAGAAGTTCTTCTCCGACAAGACGGATGCGTTCCGCGTCCGCGTACTTCCCGAGCAAATTCGGAATGTAGCTGTCCGTTACCGGCGTCTTCGGGTCCCTGCCAAACTCGGTTTCAGAAACCGGCCGGCCGTTCACGAATTGACGGCCCCCGATCGTCTGCCGGTTCATTTTCGGATAGGCCGGAGCCACGACGACGATTTCCGGCTGGTGGACCGAAACGACGGCCGCCAGCTCGGCGGCCACGTTCCCCCGGAGGGTGGAGTCCATTTTTTTATAAGCATGCCCGTATCCCCGGGCCCGAAAAATTGCGCTTGCTTTACGAATCCGGTCATAGGCTTGTTGTTCGTCGGCAGCGCGGCTGTCCGTGTCGAGTATCGCCACGTCGCCGCCGTCTCCCGTCCACGATCCTTCTTTCCAATCCAGGTAGACGGTAGAGGCGATCCCGATTTTCGACAGCTGCACGCCGGCATCGTTAGCCCCCGTCAAATCATCTGCAATGATGTAAAAATGCTGCATATCCAAACGACTCCCTTAAGCTTGTGCTTTCCGGCGCTGCGCCCGTTTGGCGAACCAGGTCGTCAGGAGCGGCGTCAAAATGGCGGTGACGATGACGGCTGCCGTTACCTGCAGCGTTGCCGTTGCCGCAATGCCGCTGTATCCGGTATACACGGCCGCTACCGCCATCGGCACGGCTGCCGCGTTGCCCGCCGTCGATGATGCGGCGATCCCGGCAACGCCGTCTCCGCCCGTCAAACGGTCGATCAAAAACAGCATGCCGCCGGTAATGACGACGACGCCAAGGCCCAAAATGATGCCGGAAGCGCCGGCTTTCACCACGTTGGCAAGGTTGATGCTCGCGCCGATCGCCAGCGAGAACAGCGGGATCATGACATCCTGGCCTTTGCTCAAAAATTCGCGCATTTTTTCGTCCAGATTACCCAGAATCATGCCGATCAAAAGCGGCAAAATCGCAAAGACGAACGCCATGATCGGGAAGCTTGCCAGACCTGCAACGCCGAGAATCAGCATCGTGAAAAACGGGCCGGACTCCAGCGACATGATGGAATAAGCGGCGACGTCTTCGGCTTTTTTCCCGAGCTGGCCCATCAGCGCCATGTACAATCCGCCGTTCGTATCGGAGAACGCGGCGACGATGGCCAAAGCGGACAGTCCGAGGAACAGGTTGTTCTGATCCGGGAAGATCGCTTTAATCAGCAGCGCGATAATGAAGGTGGTGCCGATTTTGCCGATCCACAAGCTGACCCCTTTCTTCAAAATGTAACCGGTTGCCTGGAAGCGAATCGTCGAACCCAAACAGATATAAAAAGCTGCCAGCAGTGCGGAAGTCCCGGTTAGGAGCCCGCCCGTGAACGAGCTTTTAAATTCAGGCAAGTCGAAGATTCCGGGAAAAAACGTACGGATAATGGCCCCGATCAAGAGCGGAATCAGCATCATCCCGCCGGGAATCTTGTCAATGGCTGCCTTGATTTTCATGACTGTCTCATCTCCTGTGTTTTATTTTGCAACAATAATGTGAAATGATTGCGTTTTCGTTTATTATATTAATCGCTTACAAAATAAAATGCAACAGTTTTCGACATGTTATTTTTCGTCATGCCAAAAACGTTGCATTTTTAAACAGTTTATAGGAATCGTTTGGTAAAATCAGTCTTTTAACTTGCGCCAAAGCGTGGAACGGTTAATTTGCAGCCGTTTTGCGGCCTTCGTCTGGTTGAACCCCTCTTCTTCCAGCACCTTTTCGATGATTTTTCTCTCGATCTGATCCAGCGTTCCCTTTAGCAGTTCGGAGGATGCGCCGGATTCGCTTCCTTTGCGGCGCAGCAGCTGCTCGATCAGCGAATGTTCGATGACGTAGCCTTTTTCCAAAACGACCGCCTCTTGCAGCAGCACCTTTAATTCGGATACGTTGCCGGGCCAATCATAGTCCGCCAGCAGCTTCATGCCTTTCTCCGTCATCCGGATCGCCGAGGTGCCGAGCGTCTGGCTGAAATGCAGCAGAAACGTCGTGACCAGTTCCTTCAGGTCCTCTTTCCGTTCGGCCAGCGCCGGAACATGCACGTGAATGGTTCCGTCTTCGTATATCCTATGTTCCCCGGAAGCCTCCTCCTCAGTCATGGCAAAAATAAGCGTGAGCCCGCGCCTTTTTAACGCCTCGATTTTTTGCCACTGGATTTCCTCCCGGCCGCCCGGCAAACGGTCAAAGGCATGGACATACACCGTCCGGACCTCCTCGGGGATCTCCTCCGGGCTCAGCTCCCGCAAATCCGCCGCCTTCACCGAAGCGAAATATCCGTGCCCTTTCGTTTTGAGGTCATGCAAATGCCTGGCCAGCAATCTTTTTCCCGTTCCCTTCCCGCCAATGAAAATAAACCGGTCATATGTCACGCTGCGGCCGATCATCGTCAGGCATGTGTTCATGGCCTCGCTCTGATGGATGATCAGCGGGGCGGGCTCCCTATGAATCCGGAGTTTGTCTTCGGCCTCCCTGCGGGTCGGCTGCTTGAAAAATTCGCAAAGCCAATACGCCGATTCGCCGATTGCGATTCGGGTTTTGACCACTTGGACCGATTGTCCGTCAGGATCCGTTGCATGAACCATCTCCCGGCTTGGCCCGCCGGGTTCGGATGCGCCCTCGGCGACCGGAATGTCAAGTTCAGGCCGTGCGCTGAACGTTTTCCACTGCTCATATACCACGCTCCCGTTATCCGCTAACACCATCAAGTCGGACGCCGCGGCACGTAAAAACCCCTTCAGCCGCTCGATTTCCTGCCTGCTTTTCGCAAGCCAGCGCGAAACGGTCGCCGCTTCCTTGAACGCATCGAAAATGGATTCCCGGCCGGACTGGATCAAGATCCCGAGCAAGCCGAGCCGCGACGCCGTTTCGAACGTCACCACGTCGCCCATGATCAGCTGGTACCCGTCTTCTTTTAACTGCCGCAATAACGCTTCCGTTTCGCTCTCGTCCCGGATCGTGAACATATCGATCGGAATGTCGAGCAGGTCGATAATCGCTTTCGCGCCGGCCGTAATGGCCGGAAACCCGACGATCGCCTTTTTCCTCGGAAAATCGTTCGCCAGCGTAAGCACCCGCAGCATGTCGTAACCGGACACGCGCACGTCGATCACCGGGATGTCGACCGCTTCGCTGATCAGCTTGGCCGTTCCGCCCCGGCTGATGATGCAATCGAAGCCTTCGGCTTCCGCCTGCTTGGCCAGCGCGACCCCTTCCTGCAGATTGCCTGTCCGGATGGTCAGATCGAGCTCGCTCTCCTGCTTCCTGCACTCTTCTATTAAGTTCTCCATCGCCGCATACGGGGCTACGAACAGAGCTTTGATCTTCATGTTAACCACACCTATATCCTTTACTTTTGTATTTCAGTCATAACATATCGGCCGGACCGATGCAACGAACGCCTGACGCAGTCCAATTGCGCTATACCATTGTCGGAAAATATATATTAAGATGATATCAAGAAACGAGCACTCAGCGAGAAAGGGCTGATAAACGGTGGAACGACGTAACCATATGCAAAACGATATGCACTTGACCCAGTTGGCTTCAGTCGGGCAAATCGCAGCAGGCATTGCCCATGAGGTCAAAAATCCTCTAACGGCCGTCAAAGGATTTCTCCAGCTCTTGAAAGAAAAAAATGATGCGAACTATATCGACATTGCCCAGTCCGAACTGGAGAATGCCATTGACATCCTGCAAAATTTGCTGCAAGTTTCCAAACCCGATCTGAATAACGAGCCCACCGAACCGATTGATTTGACCGTCGAACTGGAGTCGATCATTCAGCTATTTCAAGATCAATTTTATCGGGTGCATTTGCAACGGGAGCTCCGGGACTCGGGCAATTTTATTTACGGCAGGCGCAATCAATTGAAAAAAATGTTTTTCAACTTGATCAAAAACGCGTTCGAAGCGATTCCGGACAAGGGCACCGTCACGATCGGCCACCAGGCCTCCGATAATCATATCACCGTTTACATAGAAGACACCGGCAGCGGAATTCCGAAAGAAAAGCTCAGCCAGTTAGGCACTCCTTTTTTTTTCGACGAAAGAAAACGGCACCGGCATGGGACTTACGCTTGTTTTTTCCGTCGCCTACCAGCATAAAGGGGAAATCTCGGTCAAAAGCGAAGAAGGCGAAGGAACGAGGTTTACGATCGTTTTTCCGAAAGGCACCGGCAACACCGGAATAAAAGAGGTGAATCGTTTGGACCTGGAGACGTTCAAAGGGGGCAATTTATCCGAGTTTTTCATTTACAACCGCGACATGTTCGAACAAAGGCTTTTGTCCGAGGCGGTTACCGTCAGGGATAAAATCAACGAGATTTTGGACATCGGAAACTTCAACCTGCTGGATAATGCCCATAAGCTCGTGCTGTATATCGTTCAAGGAAAAGAATACGAGGTCATCTCCTTCGCCAAGGCGGAGGGCATCACGTGGGCGAAACATTCGCTGACCCTGGCCTTCAAATTGGAATGGATCCAAGCGGTACGGCGCGTCATGTGGGAGTTTCTCTACAACTACGACCGGATAAACGGCCATACGACGAACAAAGAACAGTTTTACGGGCTGGAGAAGCAGATCAACGAACTGATGGATCTTTTTTTAAGCCATTTTTTCATGAATTATTCCCAATTCAAAGATGATCTGATCCGGACTCAGAAGGAAATGGTCATGGAGTTGTCCGTCCCGTTCATCCCGCTCAGCCAATCGATTTCGATCCTGCCCCTGATCGGCTCGATCGATAACGTCCGCTACGATATCATGGAAGAGAAGATTCTGGATCAAATCGGCAAAGAGAACATCCAAACGCTCGTCATCGATTTGTCGGGAGTCGTCGGCATCGAAGCCGAAGCGGTGCACCGGCTGATCAACCTGATCGACGAGATCAAAATGATGGGCTGCAAGACGATCATTACGGGACTCCGGCCGGAAATCGTCAAAATGATGATCCGAAACGGGTTGTCCTTCGAGTCCAAGGCCGTGACGAAAGGAACCTTGCAGCAAGCGCTGGCAGACTATCTGGCCCATTCGAAGCTGGGCGGCCAGCAAGACCAGGAACTGCTCCCTCATTCTTCGGGAGCCGCGCTAAATCTGTAGGAATACGGAGAGTGAAAAACGATGTTGATGGACAGCCGGGGAAACATCATGTTAAAGCGTCTCCTGCCGGAACATGCGCAGGAGCTGCTCGAACTTCGGATCCGCAACCGCCAATATTTGCAGCCGTTCGAGCCGATCCGCGACGCGTCCTATTTTACGGCGGAAGGCCAGGAAAAGGATATTTTGACCGGAATGGGCGATAAGGATCAGGCGACGTCGGTGTCGTTCGGCATTTTCCTGAAGGAAACGGACGAGCTGGCGGGCAGGGTAGCGCTCACCGGAATCGCGCGCGGCCCGTTTCAAAACGCAAACCTGGGGTATTTTATCGGGCAAGAGCATCGCGGAAAAGGACTCATGACCGAAGCGGTGCGGCTTTGCGTAGGGTATGCCTTTGAGGAAATGGGCCTTCACCGCGTTCAGGCCGGCGTGATGCCGAGAAATCGGCCTTCGCTGCGCGTGCTGGAAAAGGTCGGATTCCGGCGCGAAGGACTTGCCAAACGATATCTGCAGATCCATGGCGTGTGGGAAGATCACGAGCTGTTCGCCATGACGCGGGAGGATTGGGAGGAACAAAAACAACCCGGCTCATAAGAGTCGGGTTTTGTTATTTTCACCGTAACGTCCATCAATCTTCGATCGCAGCCTTGCGGGAATTGATGCGCCGGATGGTTTCAGGGTCAAACTTGGCGCGCCTGTCGTAGGTATACAGCCCGTTCACTTCCTGCTCCACGTCGTACAGCTGGGTATAACAAAATCCGAAGATCATCGGATGTTCCAATAAAGCGCTTGTCAAACCCTCGTAACGCTTCATAAACGCTTCTTCGGAATCGGGTCTGTCGCCGTATCCCCATGCCTTGTCGTCCTTTTGATCGGGATTCCACCAAATGCCGCCGTACTCGCTGACGAAATAAGGCTGCCCCTCGTACGTCTGCCGGTCCGGGAAGGTGTTGTACGCCTCCCCGCCGCTTTTCATCGGTTCCAGCTTGGCCCGAAACGTCTCCGGATTTTGGTCATAGTCATGGATGTCGAAAATATCGGTGACGACATGGAAGTTGCCGCTGGTATCGATCACCGGGCGCGTCGGGTCGATCCGTTTCGTCATCTCGTACACGATGCGCAGCACGTCGTCGTTTTGCTTGACGCCGTCCTGGTCCCAAGTCTCGTTGAACGGGCACCAGCCGATCAGGGCAGGATGATTGAAATCGCGCTCCACGCCTTCGACCCACTCGGGCAAAAACCGCGCAAGGCCTTCGGCGCCGGTAATATCCAGTCCCCAGTTGGCATGTTCGCCCCATACCAGGTAACCCAGCCGGTCCGCCCAATACAGGAAACGCGGCTCGAACATTTTTTCGTGCAGCCTGGCGCCGTTGAAGCCCAGTCCCATCGATATTTCGATATCCTTGCGGAGATCTTCGTCGCTTGGAGCGGTGTAGATGCCGTCCGGGTAAAAGCCTTGATCCAGCACAAGCCGCTGGAATACGGATTTGTCGTTGATCCGGAACGCCATGCCGTCGAGCCTTACCGTCCGCAAGCCGAAATACGATTCGACCGTATCGCTGATCCGATCCTGCTTGTTAAGGGACAGCCGCAGATCGTACAGCCTGCCGTTGCCCGGCTCCCACAAGTGGATTTCCGATAACGGAATCGTAAGTTTCACCGCAGGCCCTTGGATCAGCGCGCTGGCACGGCCGACGGGTTTACCGCCGTAAAACGCGGCGGCTTCGAGGTTGTCTCCGGCCGCATTGCCGTCGATTTTCACTTCCAGATGGACGCAGGCGTTGCCCGGATCGGCCACCACCTTCATGTCCGCCAGATAGGATTCAGGCACGTGCTCCAGCCACACGGTTTGCCAAATCCCCGTCGTGCGCGTATAGTCGCAGCCGTGCGAGTGGTACCTTCCGCTTTGCTTCCCGCGCGGCTGGCGCCCTGAACGGACATCGTCTTCGGCATACACGGTCACGACGTTCGTCCCCGGCAGGACGTGCGAGGTGACGTCAAAAGCGAAAGAGGCGTATCCTCCCCGATGTTTGCCCACGGAAGCTCCGTTGACCCATACCTCGGTTTCGTAATCGACGGCGCCAAAGTGCAGCAAAATCCTGCCGTCCTTCCACGTTTCGGGCACCGAAAATTCCCGTTTATACCATACCGCCGCCATGAAATCTTTGTATTCCACGCCGGACAGCTTGCTCTCGGGGCAAAACGGGACGGTAATCGTTCCCGACAGCCGATGCGCGGGCTCCGCATATCCGCGTTCTTTTCCGCTTTTGCCGTGGTCGATCTCAAATTGCCAGGGCCCGTTTAAATTGAGCCAGCTGCTGCGCACCCATTGGGGGCGGGGGTATTCGGGACGGGGAATCGAAGACATCTGTTCCACTTGCAAAACTCCTTTGCAATAAAATCGGATGATTCATTCGGTTAACATATAAGTTAATCATTAATCCATCAATTCTCGAGTAGATCATAAAATAACCGGTCATTTTAGTCAACATTTTTCTTTTTGATTAATACATACATTAACTAATGGATGCCATTTTCAGCCTGCTCACGCAAAAAGCCACCGTTCCTTTAAACGGAACGATGGCGGTTCATGAAGCGCATTCGTTTTCAAATGGCGAAAAAAAACCGCGGTCCGGCATGAACGTTTCAGGCGGGCAATATGACGTCGATCGTGGTTCCTTCATTGACGACGCTGTTGATGTTGATGCCCCCTTTATGGTCGCCGATGATTTTGTAGCACATCATGAGGCCAAGCCCCGTCCCCTTTTCCTTCGTCGTAAAAAAAGGCTCGCCCAACCGGGGAAACTGGCTTTCGCTGATGCCGACGCCTTCGTCGGCAATGCGAATCATGACGCTGCCTTCCTGCACGCGGGCATGGATGCGGATCACCCCGCCGCACGGCATCGCTTCGATGGCATTTTTCAAAATGTTTACGAATACCTGCTTGATTTCCATTTCCGAGCATTCGACCAAAGGAAACCCGTCTTCCACTTTGGTGCGGATTTCTATATTGTTCAGGGCGGCCTGGGTCTCCAGCAGGGTGATGACGCTGTGTAAAATATGGATGAGGTCTTGCTTTTGGAATTTCGTGCGAACCGGTTTGGCGATCACCAAAAATTCGTTGACGATGCTGTTGATCCGATCGATTTCGGACAGCATGATGTCAAAGTATTCTTTTTTGTTGACCCGCCCGGACTGCATGATTTGCAAAAATCCGCGCAGCGAGGTGAGCGGGTTCCGGATCTCATGCGCCAATCCGGCGGCCAGTTGGCCAACGGCGTTCAATTTATCGGCTTTGCGGTAAAAATCCTCCGATTTTTTCCGTTCGGATATGTCCCGGGTAATGCCGGTCAAGGCGATGATGGCGTCATTTTCGTCTTTGATCGGGGACAGCGTCAGAAAAACGTGAATGGTTTTGCCGTCCTTCCGCGGCCTCACCGTTTCGAAATGGATCGCTTTTTGGGTATGCAGATGTTTGCAAATTTCATCAAAACGGTTTTCCAGATGGGCCGGGATCATCGGCGCCTGCCTCCCGATCAGCTCGCTCTCCGGCCAGCCGTAAATTTTCTCGAAGGCATGGTTGATGCGGATGACTTTGCCGCCAACGTCCATGATGCAAATGCCGTCGACGGAGCTTTCGTACAACGATTCCAGCAATTCCTTCGTTTCCCTCAGCTCTTGTTCGCGGGTTTTCAGTTCCGAAATGTCGACGCAGGAGGCGATCAATTCCACGACCCCCCCGAGTCTTCTCATCGGCTGCAGGGAAACCAGATAAAACACCCCATGAAACTCGCTTTCGTAAATGATCCCTTCCTTCCCCTGCCATGCATCCCGGTAAAAAGATTCCTTGTAAGCCGCCAATTCGGCGGGATAGAAGTCTCCCAGCCGTTTTCCCGTGACCTCCTGAGGAGTCAGACCTATTTTGGATAGCAGCCGCCCGCTGCAAAACGTATGTATGAACTGCCCGTCGATCTTTTTGACCTTAAACGTCATTCCCTGCTGCTCGGACAACATTTCGATCAATTCAGAAGAAGAATACTCCAAAAACTCACGCGGCGGTTTCCCCATCGGCATCCACTCCCTCGGTCGATAATTAAATTTTTAACATTTCATTCGACGAACGGACACCCGCCTCCTTCCCGGGAGACATTTAAAAAATCCGGTTTCGAAAGCTGCATTCCGGCCGCGGCTGGGATCGAACCGATTTTAATTCCGCCCGGCCATGTTATAATAATCGCAGGTTACATGGAGCTTGAAAAACGGTGCTGCAATCGGCAAGGCATGATACCGCCAGATTCAGAGCAGCCGAATTCATCATTATGGGTGTGAAAACATGGAAGTCAATCAGGCAGGATTCAAAGAAAAAAAACCGCTGTACATCAAGGTGTACGACGAACTGTACAAACAAATCATGAACGGTACCTATCCTTGCGACAGCCAATTGCCTACGGAAACGGAACTTGCCAAAACGTTCAAGGTCAGCCGGATGACGCTCAGGCAGGCGCTGGCGCTTCTGCAGGATGACGGGCTGGTCAGAAGCGTGCACGGCAAAGGCAGTTTCGTCACCAGACATCGGCAGGCAAACAAAACCGCAGGTTTGGAGAAAATCGGGAACCCGATTTACAAATGCCTCGCCGAACCCATCGACCAGATCGAACTCGACTTCAGACTGGATTTGGAAAGCGAATATACCCAGGAGATTTTGAACAGAAGGGCCGCCGCGGTCGTGGCGATCGAACGGTGGTATAAAAGCAAGGGGGTTGCCGTCGCGTTTGCGTTTACGTTTATGGCGATCGAAACCGTGTCGGAATTGAACCTGGATCTGCAGGATACGAGCCAGCTGATGGACCTGCTCGAAAACCGGGTATACGAAATGGCTCATTCCGCATCCATTGAAATCAAACGTTCGAGCGCGATCAATTCCCCGTCGCAAAAATACATCATCGCCGGGGGAGCCGATCAATGCGACTTAATTCTGGAGAGCCTGTACGCCAACGAGGAGCATCCGATCGTCTACAACAAATTTTATATCCCCGAGGAATCCAGCGTGATGAAAATCAACGCCGTCAAATAGCCAAGGATAAAAAAACAGTATCTTCCTTTGAAAGAGGGGGATACTGTTTTTGCGTTTGTTTCCGTCAAAATCAATGCCGAACGCCGTCAAATTTTGTAGTTGAACAACAAGCGCTTTATGTGGTATTTTTACATATTACAAATTAGACAACTAACCATACAACAAACATAGTTGTAATAAGGAGACTGAGAACATGAAAACGCAAGCACCGAAGGAAACCCCTCACATTAAACCCAACGGGGCGGAAATCGCCGAAACGATCCTGCTCCCCGGCGACCCGCTGAGAGCAAAATTCATCGCCGAGACTTACCTGGAGGATGTCGTCCAGTTCAACGAGATTCGCGGCATGCTTGGCTACACGGGTACCTACAAAGGAAAGCGCTTATCCGTGATGGGAACGGGCATGGGCACGCCGAGCATGAGCCTGTATTCCTGGGAACTGATTCACGTGTTCGGCGTCAAAAACCTGATCCGCATCGGGTCCGCCGGGGCCATCCAGGATCATTTGCATCTGAACGACATCGTCTTGGCGATGGGTTCCTCGACCGATTCCAATTATATGCATCAATTTAACGTTCCTGGGCATTATTCCATTACGGCGTCGTTCGATTTGCTTGAAAAAGCCAAAAAGATCGCCGACGCAAAAGGCCAGAAGGTCCATGTCGGCAATGTCCTTTCAAGCGATATTTTCTACAACGTCGATCCGACCGCGCTCGAAAGATGGAGCAAGATGGGCATCTTGTGCGCCGAGATGGAATCGGCAGGCCTGTACCTGAATGCCGCCTACGCCGGCGTCAACGCGCTTTGCATATTGACCGTAAGCGACCATATCTTCAGACATGAGTTCCTGTCCGCCGAAGAAAGACAGACATCTTTTACGAACATGATGGAAATTGCCCTCGAACTCGCATAAACAGATCGGCAAAGGAGATTTTATGGCATGAACCCGACTCATCACGTACCTGACGCTCAGGCTTCTCTTGCGAAAAAAGCGGTTCCCGTTTTGTTGATATTTTTTGTTTTTTCGTTGATCATCGATAACTCGTTTAAGTTGGTTTCCGTCGCCATTGCCAAAGATTTGGGGATCTCGACGACGACGGTCAGCTGGCAGGCAACGTTAGCCGGCCTCGTGATCGGCATCGGGGCGGTCGTCTACGCGTCGTTGGCCGATTCGATCAGCATCCGCTCGCTGCTTGTCGCAGGCATCGGCTTTATCACCGCCGGATCCGTCCTGGGTTTCGTCTTCCAGCATTCGTTTCCGCTGGTGCTCCTCTCCAGAATCATACAAACGGCGGGCCTGGCCTCCGCGGAGACGCTTTATGTCATTTATGTCGCCAAACATTTGCCCAAAAACGAACAAAAAAGATTTCTCGGTTACAGCACCAGCAGCTATTCGCTCTCGCTGGTCATCGGATCGCTTACGGGCGGTTTCGTCTCGACCTATTTGAATTGGGCGGCGCTGTTTTTAATTCCGTTGTTGTCGATCGCCTTGCTGCCGCTGATCCTGAAATATATGCCGAAGGAAGAATCGAAAAAAAGCCGCGTCGATATCGTCGGGCTGCTTCTGATCGCTGCGATCGCGACGTCGGTCATGCTGTACATTACGGACTTCAACTGGATTTACATTCTGGTTTTGGCCGCTTCGGTCGCGTTGTTCCTTTTGTATATCAGCAAAAGCAAACACTCTTTTATCGACATTGCCTTTTTCAAAAACAAAAGGTTCGTATCCGTATTGGCCGTTGCTTTCATTATTTATTCGGTGCAATTAGGTTATATCTTCCTGTTTCCGTTCTTATTGGAAAAGGTTTACGGCCTTCATCTGGATACGATCTCGCTGCTGCTCATTCCGGGATACGTAACGGCGGTGGTCGTCGGGGCATCGTCCGGCACGATCTCCAAGTACCTGTCCAATAAACAAGCGGTTTCGATCGCGATGATCATGATTGCGGCAAGCCTGATTTTGCCGGTGCTGCTTTACGGGGGGCCTGTCATCGTGTACGTGATTTCCATGATGCTTTTCTCAGGTTCCTTTGCATTTATGTACGCGCCTTTGCTCGATTCGTGCGTAAGCGCTCTACCTTCCAGCCAATCGGGAACCGTGATCGGATTTTACAATTTGACGCTGAACGTCGCGACATCGATCGGCATCACCTACACGGCAGCCATGATTGAATCGGTATCGTTTAAAACGATCTTGTCCGCGCTTTCCTTGATTACGCTTTTGGCTTTGTGCGTGTATGGGCTTCTCATCGGAAAAACGAAAGAACACGCATAACGTTCTGCCGCCTTCCACGAGATAGATAATCGAGTAGAAGGGGGCGGCAAACCCCCGTCCTCTCACACCACCGTACATGCGGGTCCGCATACGGCGGTTCCAAAAGGTTAACGAAGTTCCAAGTAACGAGAAAGCAAACTTTTCAGCCCTTT
>NZ_BORW01000012.1 GCF_018333375.1 Paenibacillus cookii | reverse complement strand
AGCCTGAACATCTCAATTTTATCGGGATGGTCTTGTTGGTCAAACCCTCGTTCCCTCCACCCGCATAGCGGGTGGTTTTTTGTTTCGCACGCTTCGCGAGCTCAACTGGCTAAAGCCTAAACAAAAAGGACCGGCTGCGCCAGCCCATTGCACATGCTTTTTTTATCCTTCGGAACCTTCCCCGCTAAGCTGCCAGGTAATGCCGAATTTATCGCGGACCATGCCGTAGGACGGGCTCCAGAACGTTTCCTGCAGCTCCATGAGAACTTGTCCGCCGTCGGAAAGTCCGCTATAAATCGATTGCAGGCGCTCTAAATCCTTCGTCATCAAAGCGATGGTCAATTGGTCCCCCTGCTTGTAAGGGTTCCCTGGAAACGTGTCGGAGAACAGCAGCATCTGACCGTCGAATTCAAGCGCGGCATGCAGGACGCGGTCCTTCGCTTCCTCGGGCACCGGATGGCCGAGATCCGGCTGATCGCCAAAACGTTGAACGCCCAAGTTGTTGGCGCCCAGCACCTTTTCATAAAATGATACCGCTTCGGCGCATTGTCCGTCCAATACGATATACGGCGCGACTTTTAAGCTCATATTCCTTGTCCTCCCTTATCATGATTCGTTTTTAACATGAGTTACCTTCCTCATTATATCCCGCTTTTTCCGCGAAGATAAGGCGAACAGACAAGCATTCGCAAAAAATTACTTCGGCCGTTCCAAAGAAAACGTCTCTCCCAGCTTCGCATAATCGTTGCCGGCCAAACGGCTGACAGGCCTTAATACGTCCGCCAGGATCCGGCCGCGATCCAGCACGACGTCATCGACATGAAAGCGGACGACGCGCCCGATCAGCAGATCCGCAGCCGGGGAATCCGGCGTCCCTCCCAGCGGTATGGCCCGTTCCAGCACGCACTCCATGCGTATTTTCGCTTCGGCAATGCCCGGGACGCCTACGCTTTCGCTCGGAACCGCCGTCAGTCCGGCAAGCTCCAGCTCGCTTTCGTTCGGCGGCAGGCTTGCCGCGGTAACGTTGAGCTTCGCTACCGACAATTCGTCCCCGATATGCACGACAAACTCGCCTTCGCGAATCGCATGGCTTGCCGTATCTTTCGGGATGCCTTGCTTTCGCTGAACCGACACGGATATCATAGGCGGATCGGCCGTCACGATGTTGAAGTAACTGAACGGCGCCGCATTGACCTTGCCGTTGCCGGCAAGCGTCGTCACCCAGGCCACGGGTCTGGGAATGATGCTGCCGGTCAGCAGCTTGTAATTGTCGCGTTCGCTTTGGCTAAGCGGATCGATGGACACCATCATCGGCGTCCCACCCCCGGTATCTCGCGGACTTCAAACGGCGTCAGCTTGGCTTCGATTTCTTCCCGCCGCGGCTCAAACCATGCCGGCAGCATCAGTTTTTCGCCCAAACGGTCCGGTTCTTCGTCCCGCGCAAATCCCGGCGGATCGGTCGCAATTTCGAACTGGATGCCGCCTTCCTCGCGGAAATAGAGGGCGTTGAAATATTGCCGGTCGACGATCGCCGTCGTTTGGAAGCCGTGCTCCAGCACATGTTCCCTCCATTGGGCGTGCTCCCGGTCGTCTTTCGCGCGCCAGGCGATATGATGCACCGTGCCGGCGCCTCCCGTTCCGCGCTCGACCGGATGGGCAAGGACGTCGACGGCATTGCCGAGCTCCCCGAACGACCGGAACCGGATGTATGCCCCATCCTGCCCGACTCTGTCCAGGCCCATCACCTGCTGCAGCAGGTGGGACGTCCGTCCAGGTTCCAGGCTGTACAAAACCGCGCCGCCGAAACCTTTAATCGCCCGCTCGGCAGGAATGCCGCCAAAGCTCCACGTGCTCAAAGGACCGGCCTCCCGCTCCACGATTTCCAGCTGCAAACCGTCCCCGTCCCGGAAAGCGAGGTACGTCTCCGAAAATCTCGCCGTTTTCTCATACGAAATGCCGTAAGCCGCCAATCTCTCTTCCCAAAAAGCAAGCGCTCCGGCAGGAACGGCAAACGTCGTGACGCCAACCTGCCCGCCGCCGACGCGTCCTTGACGGGAACGGGGCCACGGGAAAAACGTGATGATCGTCCCCGGGGTACCTTGCTCATCCCCCAAATACAAGTGATACACCTCCGGCGCATCGAAATTGACGGTTTGCTTGACCAAACGCAGCCCCAATACGCCTGCATAAAAATCGACCGTTTTCTGCGGATCCCTTACAAACGCGGTAATGTGGTGAATGCCTGCGGTTTTCATGTTCATCGTCCTCTCTAAAATCCAATTTTCTTAATATTAAGATATGAGATCGAGTATGTCCTGTTAAACTCGTGAATCCAAGTTATTTATCTTGAATTAAAGATATTATAAATTGAATTAGTTGTCAATACGTAAAACGGACCCTAGATCCAAACGACGGTGGCGCAAAATCCCTCCCGACTTTAATTAAACTTTAATTAAGAAGAAAAAACGGCCGGAGCTTTCGCTCCAGCCGCGTTTCCGGGTGCTTCATTCCGGCGGCCTTCCAGCCGCGGGCACATTCGCGGGTACCCGGGTGCCGTTTCATCCGCCTGAAGGCGAATCCGCTTTGACTCGGCTACGGTTTACTTTACATGACCCGTACGCGTATTGCTCAGCTCGCTTTCATTGTGCAATCGGGTTACCGCCGTGACGGCATAAGTATACTCCTGGCCCGGAACGGCGCTGAGATCCGTAAACGTTTGCTTCACCCCATCGACTCTGCGCACGGTGGCGATCAGCTGCGAAGTATCGTTTGGATCGATGGAACCTTTGCCGGTGACGCGGTATATCGCGTAATAAGCAGGTTTTTGTTTCCCGTTGTCCTTCCAGTCGACTTCAATCGCCCCTTTTTTGCCTTTTACATTGAGCAGCTTCGGCGCGACCGGCGTTTCGTCCGGCAGCCACGGCATGGCGGGGATCAGCGCGGGACGGGAATACATCGCCGCGACGGCGTCCCTCACTCCCAGCGGATTGGCGAGCAAATGGGACGTGCTGAACATGATATTGCCCGAAACGTCTCCGCCTTGATCGTTATTGTATCTTAGCTGCGTCGGCAGCTGATCGGGATTCGTCCAGTTGCTTTCGCCGACCCGGTATGCCGCCTGGCCGATATATAACTGTACGGGATGTTTGCCGGAATTGTCGTTTTCCCCGTTGATTTCTTTGGTCCACCAATCGATCAGCTTTTCGTAAGCAGCCGCCGGATTTCCGAAATGCCAATAAATTTGCGGCGCCAGGTAATCCACCCAGCCGTTCTTCATCCATGTTCTCGTATCCGCATACAAGTCGTCGTAATTTTGCAGGCCGTTCGTGTCGGATCCGGTCGGGTCCGTGCCTTTATTGCGCCAGATGCCGAACGGGCTGATGCCGAATTTGACGTAACCCTTTGCGCTTTTAATGGCCGTGTGCAGCCCTTCGACAATGCGGTTGACGTTGTCCCTGCGCCAGTCGGCCAAAGACAGGGTGCCTCCGCCGTTTTTGTAGTCGCTAAACTGCTTGCTGTCGTCAAAAGGCTCGCTGCCCGGATACGGATAAAAATAATCATCCATATGGATGCCGTCGACGTCGTATTGATCGACGATTTCCCGGACTCCGGCAATGATGTATTCCTGCGCTTCCGGAACGGCGGGATTAAAGTACATTTTGCCGCCGTTTTTCACGACCCAGTCCGGATGGAGCCGCGCCGGATGGTTGGCCGCGAGCAGATCGGGGTTGTCGTGCATGCTGATCCGGTACGGGTTGATCCACGCGTGGAATTCGAGATTCCGTTTATGCGCTTCTTCGATCATGAACTTGAGCGGGTCATACCCGTCGCTTGGCGCTTTGCCTTGCTCCCCCGTCAGCCAATGCGACCATGGGAAGTATTCGGACGGGAAGAAGGAATCGCTTGTCGGGCGGACCTGCACGAAAACCGCGTTGATTCCCGTTTGCTTCAACTCGTCGAGCAGCTTCACGAAATCCCGTCTCTGCTGCGCGGGATCAAACACGTTTTTGGTCGGCCAGTCGATGTTCTCTACCGTGGAAATCCACGCGCCGCGCAGCTCGCGCTTCGGATGGGCGGCCGGATTCGTGACGATCAGCAGCTGCTGGGCTTTTTTGCCGCCGACTTCGGCCGTAATCGTGGTCGTTCCCGGCGCCTTGGCCGTGATTTGGCCGGTCACCGGATCGATCGCCGCCACGCTTTCGTTCGTGCTGCCGAACGTGATCCCTTCCGTAATTTCCTTTTTGCCTTCAACCTTGTAATCCCCGTACACTTTGGCTGCAGGCGCTTCTTCTCCGATCGTCACGGAAAATACGTTTGCGATTTCGATGCTTTTCAGCTCCCCTGCTTTCACCTGAACCCTGTAGCTGGCTTCGTGTCCTTCGTATTTGGCGCTCACCTCGGTTTCACCCACCTGCAAAGCATGAATCTGGCGCCCGGTGATTTCGGCGATGCTGCTGCCGGGCTCGACCTCGAACCTTGCTGCCGCCGACACATCGACCGGCTCTCCCCCGCCGTACACGGCAAATGCCTTCAGATCCGCCGTCTCCGTCAGCACGAGCGAAAGCGGTCCTTCAATAAACAACCGGTCCGGCACGACGGGATCCGAAGATACGGTGAGCCGATATACGGCGTTGTATTGATTCAGGTACGTGGCCGTCAGAGTGGTTTCCCCTGGCGCCAGCGCACGGATCGTTCCGTTTGCGTCAATCGTTGCCACCGATTCGTCGCTGCTTGCGAACGTCACGCTGCCGCTTTCGGCCGGCTGCGGGGCGGCGTCGCCTTTACGGGTGACCAGGATGCCGGCCGACGCCGAATCCCCGGCTTTCAGCGGTTTGACTCCCGACCATTCCACGGCAAAAACATCCGTGTTTTCATACACGACGCTGATTTGGTCCACATAGAGCGTTCCCGCGCTTTTGGTGCCGGTCTCCACCGGATAAATATAGTTGAGCTTGACCGGATAACTTTCGGACGGGATGTTAGCCGCGACGTAACGCCAGCCGTTCAACACTTCGCTGCTGAGCGTAAAGTCAAGCGTAAACTGTTTTCCCAGACTGTCCTGCACCTGGCCGCGAATCCAATGTTTCTTATCTTCGCCGTACACCCAAAATCCGATTTTTTTCGGTTTGCCCGGAATATCGCGGCCGTCTTTTCCGTCGGGATTTTTGAATCGTATGTAAGCCGCGGAAGTGCCTTCGTTGTTCGTAAAATCGTATTCCAGCCGTCCTGCCGAAAGGCCGTACCGTACGGGAAACGGACGCTGCACCTGGTCCAGCGCGGCCGAGTTCGCCCTTACGGAAGTGACCCGGACGTCATCGATCTGTTCGAAATCTTCAAACACTTGGGACCATCCGGTCTCTGCCGTCGCCTGCGCAGGCGCCACGACGTTCACTTCCACCTCTGCGGCGAGGCCGTTGTACACCGCTTCGACGACGCCATGCGCCGGCTGATTCCCCGCCTTGAGCGTCGAGCCGTCGAGGGTGCCGATGCCGGGTACGCTGTCCGTTTTGATGCTCCAAGCCACCTCAGACTGCGGGATGTCCGTCCCGGTTCCGTCCGCTCCGTATCCTTTCGCAACCAAGGCAACAGACGCATTCGTCTCAATCGTCATCGGACCCGGTGAAATTTCGAGGCGCGCGGCCTCCGTGTTTCGGGTATCGCCCGTATGTTCCTTCATGCCCTGTTCTCCCGTGCTATGTTCATCGACGGCGTTTACAGAGGCAGCCCTGTCCACGGCTAGGCCTTCTTCCGCGATGTTTCCCGCGGCAACGTTGTTTTCACTGACCTGATGCCCGGCTGTTTCCCCGTTGTCTGCTTCCCCGTGCACGGATGCGGGAACAGAGGTTATGAATGCGCTTACAATTAAACTTGCGGCAAGCATCCCGCGAAACGTTCTGCCAAACCATGATCCCTGGTGGTTCATCCTTGCTTTCTCCTCCCATAAATGAAGTTTTCCAGCGAATGACAAGCGCCCGAATCCTTTTCGGCGATCCACCCCCGATCTATTTGAAAATATGTTTTAATTATATAGTGCATTATAAAATTTTACTACAAAAAATGATTTTGAAATTTGATGTTTTTTTCAAAGAAATATGTCGAGGAAATCCATTTCAAGAAACAACAATTCGAGTGAATTTGACGTTTTATTGACATGATGTTGATTAGTGTTGTTAAATAAAATGAAGCCGTGCCATGGAGGTAGGACATGTCGAAAAAGCTGGATCCGCGCGTAGCCAGAACACGCCAAATGTTAAGGGACGCGCTTGTCGAACTGATTCATGAAGAAGGATACGAAAAAATTACCGTTCAGGACATCACGAAACGCGCAGGCTTGAACCGCGCCACGTTTTACCTGCATTACCGCGACAAACTCGACCTGCTGAGCCAAAGCTGCGAGGAAATTTTGCATGACCTGGTTGAAAGCATGAACGCGTCTTTAGCGGAAACGGAGTCCTTTGATTTTATGAGCGGCCAACCCCACGATACGTTCATCCATCTGTTTGAGCAAATATCGTTCAACAGCCGTTTGTATAAAGTGTTTTTGACCGAAAAAAACATGTCGCATTTCACTTCGCGCATGATGGAGCTCATGATCGATTTTGTGGCCAAAGGGATGAAAAATTTGCAGCCCGATGACGAAAAGCTGGCCGTAAACCGGGATATTGCCGTAAGGTATTTTGCCGCCGCCTTTTTGGGGGTCATCACGTGGTGGCTTGAAAAGGACATGCCTTACACCCCGAAGTTCATGGCAACGCAGCTCATGCGGATCGGCACCCGCGGCCCGTACATCGAAGACCCGTTCGTCAAATAACCTGTGCAGGCTCCTTGGAGATCCTCACGACGCACAAAAGGCGATTCTTACTCCCATTGGGAATAAGGACCGCCTTTTTATGAATTGGGGAATTGCCTCAAATCAATTAATGCGCCGTATATCCGCCATCAATGACAAGCTCGGAACCCGTTACGAAGGAAGACTCGTCCGACGCCAGGAATAATACGCCGTACGCCACATCCTCCGCCTGCCCCCAACGAGGGAGAAGGGTTGCGGCTTTCAGCGGCGCGCTGTAATGATCGTTTGCCAAAATATCCTTGGTCATGGCCGTTTCGATGACGCCGGGATGCACGGAGTTCACGCGGATGTTTTCTCTCGAAAACTCGACCGCGGACGCCTTCGTAAAGAGACGGACCGCGCCTTTGGATGCCGGATAAGCATTGGCCGCTCCCGTACCCACGATGCCCGCCATGGAAGAAATGTTGATGATCGAGCCGCCGCCCGCTTTGCGCATTTCCGGCACCACCATTTGCGTTCCGAGGAATACGCTGGTCGCGTTGATGTCCATCACCTTTTTCCATTGGTCAAGCGTCGTATCCAGCAGCGGCGTTGCCGGCGCCACGCCCGCGTTGTTCACCAGAACGTCCACCTTTCCAAAAGCTTCGACCGTTTTGTCGATGACGTTTTTCCAATCTTCCTCGCTAACGACGTTATGTTTGACGGCGATCGCCTCGCCTCCCGCCGCTTTAATTTCGGCGACGACCGCCTGAAGCGCCTCCTCGTTGATATCCGTCGCTGCCACCTTTGCCCCTTCTTTGGCAAACAGTTTGGCTTCCACGGCGCCTTGCCCGGAAGCGGCCCCCGTAATAATCGCTACTTTTTCGTCCAAACGCCCCATATGTTTTTGCCTCCTTATCAGAATAAAAGCAACAATTCAAAAAAATCTTAATGAACATTTCATTGACAATAAGTCGCTTTATCGACATTATGTCGCAGTTCCATTATAGTAGCTCCAAATAAAATGGCAACCGACAGTTTCTTTGTTTCTGACGCTTTATGGACACTTCGCAAAGGAATGTCGCAAATGCGATGAAAGTAATACATGTCGAAGGAAAATGTCGATTAGGCAGGCGCACGAAAAAAGCCGGCATTTCGCCGGCCGCTCAATTTGATCGATTCCTTGTTTCAATATGCCGCTTCATTCCCCGTTTTTCCCTGATACCGGTGCGCGTGCGGAATTCTCCCGTTTACGGTCGTATATCCTTCGAAAAGATGGTAATGTCCTCCTCCCGGCAGCGGAACCGCGGGTCCCGTCGTTCCTCTGATCACGTGCGCATGCTGATCGTCCACCGTCGTTTCCACGTAATAGTTATGGACATGCTGCACGCCGCTTGGAGCCGGGTCCGTTTTCCCCGCATAGCGGTGATAGTGCCCGACGTCGACGGACGTCTCCCCCGCAAACGGATGCACATGCATTCGGACCGGCCTCCCGTCCCAGGACGTAATAAAAAGACTGTGCGAATGCCCTGAGCCGTCATCCGAGTGAACCATAAACCCCGTGATCGGAACCTCCATGAAACCACCCTCCACCTTAAAATTGGCATGACAGCAGATGGGACAGCCTCCGCTTCCGCAAGCGCCGGAGATTGCCCGCATAATAAAGCTGAATACCTCAATATATGTCGATGGCTTGTTCCGGCATTCCATCTTTTCCAAAGGGAATTTTCCAGCCCGGCATCTTTCAGAAAAAAGAAAAAGGACCGTCCCCCCGCAGCTTTGCTGAGGGAACAATCCCTTGGTGGATAGGGTCTTTACGTTGACGGATTACGTCGTAATGAATCCGCTGAACGCGATCGGTCCGATGACCGTTGCGCTCGTGCCGGGCGTCAGGTTTTCAATCGAAAGCGTATAATCATGAACGCCTGGCGCTACGTTGGCATCGGTGAATTGGACGGGAATGAGGTAATATCTCTCAAATCCGGCCTCGAAGCCTTGCCGAGCATAGTAGATGACATTCGTACCCCGGAAGATACGTAACAATACGCTTCCCGTCCCCGTATCTCCGCGGATGCCGACCACGGCTTTCAGATCCACGAAATTCGGAACGCCTGGAACCGTTAATTGGAAATGCGCAATCCCCACGCCTGCCGGAGTGATCGGGATCGGAATGGAAACACCGTCGGTCACCGGCGTCGGCACGCTTGCGTTATAAGCGATCAGTTGCTGAGTCATTGCTCTATCAACTCCTTTCGAAAGATAGTTCATTCTATGTCGGAGTGATAGAGTTGGTATGGACAAGACAACCGATGCATTTATATCATTTTTTGATAGAATCCTCCCGCTTTCCCTGCTCTGCGGTCTGGCTCCCCCGCTTCATTCCCTGCCATCGCTTATCCGTCGACAGATGCATCCCCAGCTGATCCACCGTTCGGACCACAATGTGCGTGATCATATCGTCCATGGTGGCCGGATGATTATAAAACGCCGGGACGGGCGGCATAATCGTCGTTCCCATTCGGGATAACGCCAGCATATGTTCGAGATGGATATCGTTCAGCGGCGTTTCGCGCACCAGGAGGATCAGCTTTTTCCGCTCCTTCAAGATGACGTCCGCCGCCCGGGTCAGCAAATTGTCGCTTAAGCCCATTCGGATCGAAGCCAATGTCTTCATGCTGCACGGCGCCACGATCATTCCATCCACCTGGAACGAGCCGCTGGAAATGGCCGCTCCCAAATCCTTGTATCCGTAGACCGCATCCGCAAGCTTTTCCACTTCTTTGGACGTATAGGAGGTTTCATACTGAATGTTTGCCGCCGCCCAGGGCGAAATGACCGCGTGCGTTTCAACGCCGGCCTCTCTTAACGTTTGAAGCAATCGGATCCCGAAAATGGCCCCCGTCGCCCCGGACATTCCCACAATGATTTTCATTTTACGTTCCCGGCCTTTTCAAATATGTCCCGGACGCGTCTTTGCATTTTTTCCGGATAACCCGAAAACGAGGCTTGAAGCGGTGCATAGCCCGCAGGCCACTCATCCGAAGACAGGCAGTTATATACGATCTTCGTCGTTGCGGCTTTCTTCTTCTCGCTCTGATCCAGGTAAGCCACAAGCGGCAATACAGGCTGATCCGGAAAAACAATGGCTTTGTCCGGATGGCTGCGGGTGGCCAAGGCCCATACCACCTGTTCGATCCTGCTTGGATCGATATCGTCGCCCACGACGATTACCTTCGGAATGTACGACCCTCCGCGGCAGGCAAACACCGCTTCGCCGATGCTTCGGGCCAGTTCGTGCCGATCGGCGTATTGCGCGGCGGAGTCTACCGTTACGACAAGCCAATGGACGGCAGACTCAAAGGGAATAAAACAGCGCCGAACAGGCAATCGATGTCGTCGCAGTTCATGTTGAATGCTTGCGGCGATCGCAACGCCCCAATTCGTGTGGTTCTCTTCCGGAGGCATGCCCGCGGCCACGACCGGCATGATCGGATCATGACGGTGCGTCATCGCCGTCACATGGAAACACGGAACTTCCTTTTGGTGCCCCACCCAGGTATATCCTGCATATTCCCCCATAGGGCCTTCGGGGACCGTTTCATCCAAAGACACAAAACCTTCGATCACGATTTCGCTGTTCGCCGGAACCGTCAGGTCATGGCTTTCGCAGCGGACGACGTCAAGCGGCTTACCGTACCATCCGCCTAACATTTCGGCCTCATTGGTATCGTCAGGCAGTGGATATCCCGCAATCATCGCGATTCCCGGGTCCACCCCGAGGCAAAGGGCATAAGGCATCTGCTGCCCCAGCGCCTTCCATTGCCCGTATATCTTGCCGATATGCTGGGAGGGCACGATGACGCCGGCCATCGTCCGTTTGCCGTGCAGCATGACCCTGGTGATCGACCAGTTGACCCAGGAACCGTCCGGGCTGCGTACGATCAAGATGCCGTATGTGTTAATGTAACGGCCGCCGTCGCCTACATGCAGGTACGGAACCGGAAGACTCGTCAAATCGATGTCGTCCCCGAAAAGCTTATTTTCCTTGCAAGCCGCATCCTCCACTTCCTGCGGAGGCACCGGCGTCACTTCAGGAAGGCAGGACCATGCTTCGACCAGCTCCGTCATTCCCGTTTCCGCCGGAAGTCCGAGCGAAAGCGCGATTCGCAAAAATGGATGACGTTTACCCGGGCTCAGCCCTACCGGCGCTCCCAGCACCCGAAACCCGGAAGCATTGTCCTTGATGTTGCAAAATAGCGGCGCGGGGGCCGGCAATTCATAGGCATACCGGATCATGGCCCCCATTTCCAAATTCCAATCCACTTCCTGGTCGACCGTGAACACATCTCCAAACCGTTTCAATGCATCGATATATTCCCGAAAACTCATATAAGATTTCTTGATGGCTTCCATCGGCTTAAACCTCCTGCGTACTCTAAAATAATCTGCATGAAAAGTTTACACCCGCCACTTTTTATATGTAAAATATATATTAATGTTGGTTAACATATAAAAAATATATTGTTAGAAGAGGAAACGGCATGGATTTAAAAAAACTGTTATATTTCGTGACCATCGTCGAAGAAGGACAAATTACCCGTGCCGCGCAGCGGCTGCATATCGCGCAGCCCCCGCTCAGCCTCCAGCTTCGATCCTTAGAGGAAGAATTGGGCGTGACCCTGATCGACCGCGGGAACAAAAAGTTCGAAATCACCCCGACCGGGTGGACGTTGTACAAACGCGCGAAAGAGGTGCTGCATTCGATTGACGGCATGGTCACGGAAATCCAGGAACAACATAAAGGGATGAGGGGCAAGCTTTCCATAGGCACGGTCATGTCCTGCGTTCCTTACTTGCCTTCCGTCATTAAGCGGTTTCAGGAGGCCTATCCGCTGGTTTCCTTTCAGCTGTGGGAAGACGATTCTTACCGGGTAGAGGAGCTGCTGCAGAACAAGACCATTGAACTCGGCCTCGTGCGGCTTCCGCTGCAATCCGAGTTGGCCGCCCAAACCCCTGACGTAGCGATTCACCGTTTGCAGACGGAACCGTTAGTGGCCGTACCGCCGAGCGGCTGGGAACCGTTCCAGGGAAGCAACGTGTCTTTGGCGGAGTTATGCCGCCATCCCCTGCTGATCCTGCGGGGGCAAGGAGACTACGGCGTGTACCACCGGTTTACGGATGCTTGCAAAATCGAAGGGACCGAACCGAATATCGTTTGCGAGAGCCCGGACGTGTCCACACTGATGCTTCTCGCCGAATCCGGCATCGGCATCGCGGTCGTTCCCCGATCGGCTTTGCTGCTCCGGCGGGAGCCGGTTCCTTACGCCGAAATCGCTCCGCTGATCGCATCCGATACCGCCATCATTACTTTGAAGGATCCATATCTCTCTAAGGCGGCCCGAAATTTCAAGCAATTGCTCATTGAATCCATCGCGAGCAGCCGTTTCAACCGCTAGATATCCAAATCAGGCGCATCCAAAAAGACCTTCCGCATGAAGCTGCGAAAGGTCTTTCTTTAAGTTGCTTTTTTGGCCAGGGTCTTAAGACTCCAAAATATTCTGCACGCGCCCCACCGTTCCGTCGGTGAGCTTTACTTTGATCCCTCTGGGATGGTTGGGGGAATTCGTCAGCAGCCTTTGGACGACGCCCTGCGTGCGTTTGCCCGTGCGCTGGTCCTCTTTTTTGACGACTTCCACGGCCATCCCCGGTTTGATGTTCGCCCGGATCATATGCGGTTCCACGTTTATATCACTGCCCTCTCTGTCTCATATCAACCTGCGTAGTATTACCTCCCATCATAGCACAATGCACTCGGTTGTTCATTTCGGGTACAATAGAGACAAATCGACTGATGGAGGCTTCATGGACATGGAAGAAGAACAAAAACTACAGGCCATTCCGGCCGAAGATGAACAGGGCAATTTCAAGCTGCTCGATGTCGGGCGCATTCTTTCGATATCATCCGAGATCGAAGGCGATGAGGACAGCGCCGCGATCTTTCATTACGAGGACGGCAAAACGTATAAATACGTTCACAGCGAAAAAGCCATGAAGCAATTCGGCGAATGGATTCAAAAAGGGGAAAACCGCATCTAAAACAAGCAAAGCCGCCATTATGGCGGCTTGATCATTTTAAAGCGACGAAAATTCGTGTGTGATGCAGCCGGACTTAACGCGGTTTCGAGTCCTTCGCCGCCAATAAGATCAAACGTCTGGACAAACTAAAGATGGAGGTCAGGAGGAGAAGCACTTGGGTTTGCAGCAAAATATGGTTGCCCCCCGGCTCTTCGCGTTGCGTCTTTTTTTTCTTCTTTTTTGCCATCGGTCCTGCACCTCGCTTCAGCCTTGGATGTTCATTGCCGCCGCTTCCAATCTTATTCAAAAGGGCATTCGGTGACAGCCCAAATCCAAAGGGCTGCCGTCTGTTTTATTGTATGCAGATCCAATCGAAGCGTTGCCTGGACCGTGTACATTTGGAATTCGAATCATCGAAACGAACGCTGCCAAAAAATGAAAAAGGCTCCCTTTCGGGAGCCTTTAAAACACGGGTATTACAGGCTGGTAAGGCCTTATATTACATCATGCCGCCCATGCCGCCCATGTCAGGCATAGCTGGTTTTTCCGGTTCAGGCTTGTCGGCGATGACCGCTTCGGTCGTCAGGAACATAGCCGCTACGGAAGCTGCGTTTTGCAGAGCGGAACGCGTTACTTTCGCAGGGTCTACGATACCGGCTTCGAACATGTTCACCCACTCGTCGGTAGCGGCGTTGTAGCCTACGCCCACTTTTTCGTTTTTCAGGCGTTCCACGATGACGGAACCTTCTTGGCCGGCGTTAGCCGCGATCGTGCGGATCGGCTCTTCCAGAGCGCGAAGCACGATGTTGACGCCAGTTTTTTCGTCGCCGGTCACGTCAACGGCAGCCACAGCGTTGTATACGTTCACGAGGGCCGTACCGCCGCCGGAAACGATACCTTCTTCAACCGCAGCGCGGGTTGCGTTCAGGGCGTCTTCGATGCGCAGTTTGCGCTCTTTCAGCTCGGTTTCGGTTGCAGCGCCGACTTTGATGACCGCTACGCCGCCAGCCAGTTTAGCCAGGCGTTCTTGCAGTTTTTCTTTGTCGAACTCGGAAGTCGTTTCTTCCAGCTGCGCACGGATTTGGTTCACGCGAGCGTTGATGTCGGCTTTGTCGCCTGCGCCGTCCACGATCGTCGTATTTTCTTTCGTTACGCGCACTTGACGTGCATTACCCAATTGCTCGATCGTAGCGCTCTTCAGGTCGAGACCGAGTTTTTCGGTGATCACTTGGCCGCCGGTCAGGGCAGCGATATCCTGCAGCATCGCTTCGCGGCGGTCGCCGAATCCAGGAGCTTTGACGGCAACGGCGTTGAACGTTCCGCGCAGTTTGTTTACGACCAGCATCGCTTGTGCTTCGCCTTCGATGTCTTCGGCGATGATCACGAGCGGTCTGGCTTGTTGAACGATTTTTTCAAGCAGCGGCAAGATTTCTTGCGTTGTGGAGATTTTTTTGTCCGTGATCAGGATGTATGGATTGTCGAGAACGGCTTCCATTTTGTCCGTGTCGGTGATCATGTATGGAGATACATAACCGCGGTCGAACTGCATGCCTTCCACGACTTCCATTTCGGTGTTGAATCCGCGGGATTCTTCGACCGTGATGACGCCGTCCTTGCCCACTTTTTCCATCGCTTCGGCGATCAGTTTGCCCACTTCGTCGTCGGCAGCGGAGATTGCGGCTACTTGAGCGATTTTTTGGTTGTCGTTCACCGGAGTCGCAATGTTTTTCAGTTCGGCTACGGCTGCTTTCACCGCTTTGTCGATCCCTTTGCGAACGACCATAGGGTTAGCGCCTGCCGTTACGTTTTTCAGGCCTTCGCGGATCATCGCCTGAGCCAGAACCGTTGCAGTCGTCGTACCGTCGCCGGCCACGTCGTTCGTTTTGGTAGCTACTTCTTTAACGAGCTGGGCGCCCATGTTTTCAAAAGCGTCTTCCAGTTCGATTTCTTTTGCGATCGTCACGCCGTCATTGGTAATGAGCGGGCTTCCGAATTTTTTCTCGAGAACGACGTTGCGGCCTTTAGGTCCGAGCGTCACTTTTACGGCATTCGCCAAAGCGTCTACCCCACGCAGCATCGCGCGGCGCGCGTCTTCACTGAAACGGATATCTTTTGCCATGTTGATAAAAACCTCCCACAATATATTGTTGTATTTCGATATTGCTATGTTCAGGCCGTTAGCCTACGATTGCATGAATGTCGCTTTCTTTCATAATCAGATACTCTTTACCTTCGTATTTGATTTCCGTTCCGGCATATTTGGAGAACAGAACGCGGTCGCCTTCTTTAACTTCCAAAGGAACGCGCACTCCGTCTTTCACCGCTCCGCCGCCAACAGCGATAATTTTGCCTTCTTGCGGCTTTTCTTTTGCGGAGTCCGGAAGGACAATCCCGAATGAAGTCGTTTCCTCTTGTGCGATCGGTTCTACCAATACGCGGTCACCTAAAGGTTTGATCATGAAAAATAGCCTCCTTGTTAATATGTTGTGTTTCTGTAACGGCGTTGTTGTCGGTATGTATTAGCACTCGACAACGTCTAGTGCTAACAACCACTTTTATGATACTCAACTTGAGCGCAGATTTCAAGTCCTCTGGATTGATTTTTCAAAGAAACCCGCACTTTTTCAAACCGCCTCCGGCAAGCCTGTCCAGGGCCTGTCCAAAGCGTTTTCAGGTCATACTCCATCATTCTATCCACCGGATTTGAAAATATGCCGGAAAGCGAAAACAACATTCAGAAAAAGACCGCCTCGGTTTCCAAAGATTCAAGAAACAAAAAAAGAGCCTGCTTCCCTTGCGGGGAAGAACGCTCTTTATGATCCTGCGGATTTCAGCAATCGGTTATTCCGGGTCGCCTTCCTCCTGCTTGTACCGCGCTTCGATGGCTTCGTCGGCCGCAAGCTGCTTCCGGTAGACCACGGATGACAAATACACGCTGAATTCGTACAACAGGAGCAGCGGGATCGTCACGAGAAAATCGGAAATCAAATCCGGCGGCGTGATGACCACGGCGATGAACACCAGCGCAAAATAGGACACCTTCCGCATCTTGCGCAGCCTGCGCGGGTTCAATATTCTCAGCTTGGTCAGAAACATCACGATCAGCGGCAGCTCAAACAGCAGGGCGATCGGCACCACCAGCGTAAACATGAAATTGAAATATTGGGAAATGCCGTACGTTTCGGTCAGTCCCATGTTTTTGGTGATCGTCGTCGTAAAGCCCAGCGCCATCGGAAACACCACGTAATAACCAAAGGCAATGCCGGCCAAAAACAATATAAAGACGTACGGAACGTAACGCAGCGCGGCTTTGCGCTCGATTTCCCGGAGTCCGGGGCTGACGAACGCCCACAGCTGGTAGGCCGTAAACGGGATGGTCAGGACAAGCGCCACCACCATGGCGATTTTCATGTACATGCCGATGCCGTCCCAGAACGCAAATGCATGAAGCTGAAAATCCTTCGCGGAGTCCACGCTGACCAGATATTGGTAGATAGGGTTGGCGCAAACGAGGCCGATGACAAGGCCGAGCAAAAGAACGGCCAAAACGTAAATGATCCGCCTGCGCAGCTCCCCGAGATGTTCGACAATCGACATTTCTTCCTGTTTATCAGACATACGGTCACCGTCCTATCTCTTCTGCCTGCGGACAAAACAAAATCCCTCCCCGCACGGAAGGGATTCCAAAGTCCTCTTTCCTAAACCTATTCCGGAAGACGTTTGTTGTCTGTTGTGCTTTGGGAAGTTGCCGGAGCAGCCGCTTGCGCTTCGTTAGAAGCAGCAGCCAGCGGTTTAGCTTTTTCGTTTTTGCTTGAAGACTCGTCATCCTCTGCAATAATATCGCGGGCACCGTCTTTGAATTCCCGGAAAGTGCGTCCCACGGCTCGTCCGAGCTCAGGAAGCTTGTTCGGCCCGAATAACAGCAAGGCCAAAATCACCAGCAATATAATTCCCGGCACGCCAATACCGTTCAGCATTTCGAATTCTCCTCTCTGTCCTCTATCAATAAAACATCACGACGTCAAATTCGGACATAATTCTGCCACAAAGACATCATACCATAACTCAAATCTCAACAATATCAAATAAGTGTGACAATTTTGGAAATAGCATGCGGGAGGTTTACTGGCGGAATTGCCCCGTCACCATCAGCAGCGCCTCCGGCAGCTGGTCCATGATCGCCGCCAAATTTTCATGCACGCCTTTCGGCGTTCCCGGCAAATTCACGATCAGCGTCCGGCCGCGAATGCCGACGATGCCTCTGAACAGCATGGCCGCCCGGTTCTTCTGCATGACCGTTGCCCGCATTGCTTCCGCCATGCCCGGCACTTCGCGTTCAATGACCCGTCTTGTCGCTTCCGGGGTGACGTCGCGGATGGCCAGTTCCGTTCCTCCCGTCGTCAGCACCAAATCCGCCTGAAAATAATCCGTGAGTTCAATGAGCGATGCGATAATCTCATCCTGTTCGTCGGGGACGATGCGGTACTCCACAATCTCCCCGCCGAGTTCCTCCTCCACCAGCTCCCGGATGACCTGGGCGCTAGTATCTTCGCGCTCACCTCTTGAGCCTTTGTCGCTTGCCGTCAGGATCGCCGTTTTCCACACCATAAGATCACCCCTCCTCCTGCTCATCCTTTATTCAGATTCCCGTACGTAATCGCCGCTTTTTCCGCCGGTTTTGGACTTCAGCATCGTCGGTCCGATCACCATATCCTTTTGCAGCGCTTTGCACATATCGTAGACGGTCAAGGCGGCTGCGGAAACGGCGGTCAATGCCTCCATTTCGACGCCGGTCCTGCCGGTTGTTTTCACGGTTCCTTCTATATATAACTCATCGATGCCGTTGTCGGAAAAATGGATGTCGATGCCCGTCAGCGGCAGCGGATGGCACATCGGAATCCAATCGGACGTTTTTTTGGCCGCCATCACGCCGGCGACGGAAGCGACCGCAAGCACGTCGCCCTTGCCTATTTTTCCTGCCTTAATGCGGGATAACGTTTCGGGCGCCATTTTGACCGCCGTTTGCGCGACCGCCGTGCGCGACGTGATGTCCTTGTCCGAAACGTCCACCATTTTGGCTCTGCCTTGTTCGTTAAAATGCGTCAGTTCCATCTTCAGCCTCCCCGTTCATTTTGCGTACACCTTGTTCCGTAATCAGAACCTGAAGACGCGCATCCGTCGTTTCCATCGGAACCTGCTCCACCACTTGCTCGCCGAAGCCGATGCCGGCCCATCTTGGACCGCGGCGTTTGCCCCCTGACGAAAAACGTTCATGCAGCCTGTCGTAGTAGCCCCCTCCGTAACCCAGCCTTCCCCCGTTCAGGTCAAAAGCGAGTCCCGGCATGATCACCGCTTCGGGCACGAAGTCATCCGCTTCGGCCGGACGGCGCCGCGGATCGGGCTCCATGATGCCGTATGCGCCGGTTTTCAGCTCGTCCCACTGCTGCAGCAGGTGAATCGTCATCGAACGGTCCTCCGGCAGGCATCGCGGCACATAAACGTCGATGCCTGCGCGCCACGCCTCTTCGACAAGCGGTTTCGTGTCCAGCTCGCTGCGGAACGGCACGTAAATGAGCATGCTCCGGATTTGCTCCCCGATGAGCCAGGCGGCTGCGTGACCGCATGCGCGCCCCGACAAGCTTACATGCCGCTCGGGCGGTATGCTGCCGCGAATCCGGGACATGCGGGCGCGAAGCTGCGCTTTCAGCTGCCGCATCCTTTCCTGTTCCCCGTTCATCACGTCAACAGCTGCCTTCCTTATCCATTTTTCAGATGTTTGCAATTTCATTTCAATTTTCTGCGGCGCAAAGATCAAGATCCGCCATGGCACCATATATAGCATCGACACACCGCCATCGATCTACATTTGGCAGCCGTTCAGCCGCTTGATAAACTTTGCGTCCATTTTGCTCTTAGTTTACCACTGTTGCTCCATTTTCGCCAAGATAACCCCGAAGTCCTGCCCTTATGTCGCGAATTCTTCATATTTAATGTAAACTGAAATTATATGAAGCGATTCGAATGAACAACGCCTGCCGCGTGCCATTCAGCTTCCTAACCATCGTTTTTCCAAAAGCAAAATACCCAGCAAATACGACAATGATCTATAGACGGAGGTTTACAGCTCATGCTGCTTCAAGCAAGTGGAATCAAAAAATTGTACGGCGTGGAGCCCGTACTTGACGGAATTAATTTGCAGATTCAGGAGAGGGATCGCGTGGGGCTGGTCGGCGTCAACGGCGCAGGCAAATCCACCCTGCTCCAAATCCTTGCCGGCGAGATGTCCTATGACGGCGGACAAATTTTTAAAGCCAAAGAGACGACCATCGGCTATCTCGCGCAAAACAGCGGACTGCAATCCGGCCGCACCATCCGGGAAGAAATGATGAACGTATTCGCCCATCTGATCGAAACCGAAAAAGAGCTCCGGCAGATGGAGGAACAAATCGCGGATCCTGCCCTCATGGAGCATCCCAAAAAATATCAGGAGCTGCTCGACCGTTATGCCGTCCGTTCCGACTGGTTCAAGGACCATGGCGGCTACGAGATGGAGGCGCGCATCCGCAGCGTGTTGCACGGGATGGGTTTCGGCAGCTTTGCGCCGGACACCCCGATCTCGACCTTAAGCGGCGGCCAAAAAACGCGCCTTGCGCTGGCGCGCATCCTGCTGCAAGCTCCCGATCTGCTCATGTTGGACGAACCGACCAACCATCTGGATATCGCCACGCTGACGTGGCTCGAAGATTATTTGCGTTCCTATTCGGGCGCGCTGCTCGTCGTTTCCCACGACCGTTATTTCCTCGACCGGCTCGTGACGTCCATCGTTGAAATCGAACGGCACCAATCGAAGCGCTATACCGGTAATTACAGCCGTTACATCGATTTGAAGGCGGCGGAATACGAGTCGGCCATGAAGCAATACGAAAAGCAGCAGGACGAAATCGCGCGCATGGAGGAGTTCATCCAGAAAAACATCGTGCGGGCTTCGACCACCAAACGGGCGCAAAGCCGGCGCAAGGCGCTCGAAAAGATGGAGCGGATGGACAAGCCGCTCGGCGACTTGAAAAAGGCCAGCTTTTCGTTCGAAGTCGAATACATGTCGGGCAAGGACGTGCTGCAGGTCAAAAACCTTGCCGTTTCCTTTGCGCCGCCCCATCATCTTTTCCAAAACGTCTCATTCGATCTGCATCGCGGGGAAACCGTCGCTTTGATCGGCCCGAACGGCATCGGCAAGTCCACGCTGCTCAAATGCCTGACCGGAAGCGAACGCCCTGCGTCAGGCACGATTCAATGGGGTACAAAAGTAAAGATCGGTTATTACGATCAGGAGCAAACGAACCTGAATCCCTCCAATACGGTGCTCGAAGAACTGTGGAGCCATTACCCTCATATGGAGGAGGCCCGCATCCGGACCGTG
This sequence comes from Paenibacillus cookii, assembly GCF_018333375.1. Taxonomy (GTDB): domain Bacteria; phylum Bacillota; class Bacilli; order Paenibacillales; family Paenibacillaceae; genus Paenibacillus_AQ; species Paenibacillus_AQ cookii. The sequence goes on along the minus strand of NZ_BORW01000012.1, from coordinate 113,667 downwards.
CTCGGCAACTTCCTGTTCAGCGGCGAGGATGTCCTGAAAAAAATCGCGGCGCTCAGCGGCGGCGAAAAGGCGCGGGTTGCGCTGGCCAAGCTGATGCTGCTCGAAGCCAACATGCTCATCCTCGACGAACCGACCAACCATCTCGATTTGTTCAGCAAAGAGGTGCTCGAATCGGCTTTGATGGACTACGAGGGCACGCTGCTGTTTATTTCGCATGACCGTTACTTCCTGAACAAAATGGCCGGACGGATTATCGAGCTTCATCCGCAAGGGGTGGAGCATTTCCTGGGGAATTATGACGATTATACCGCCAAAAAGCAGGAACTTGAGGAATTGTCCCAGGAGGCGCTTGAAGCTGCCGGAAACCGGGCGCAAAAACAGGAGAACGCTGCGGAATCCGAAGGCAAACCGGGCATCAACACCTTTGAGGCCGAAAAGCAGGCCAAACGGGAAGAACGCAGCCGCCAGCGCAAAATCGCGGCGCTCGAGGAACGGATCCAGCAGCTGGAAGCGGAAATTTCCGTGCTGGAGGCCGAGATGACGAAACCCGAGGTGTATCAGGATTATATCGCGCTGCAAAAACATCAGCAGGAACAGGAAGCCAAGAAAAAAGAGCTTGATGAAGCTTTTGCCGAATGGGAGCTGCTTGCCGCCGACTAATGCGGCCAGGACTTTTTGATTAGGTCTTTGAGATCAACAAAATTTAATTTGTCAAATTCACAAAACTTTTTAAATTTCGGTTCAATTCAATTATTCACAGGATTATCCACATAAACGGTGCATAACCTGGTTGAAAAAATGGCCCTCAGGGCCGTTTTTTATGGATTAAATTCATCTTTTTAATGAATATCCACTATTATCCACTAAACTATCCACATTATCCACAGTTTTTAAAGGTCCCAAATGAAAATCATATCCACGTTTTCAAAGCCCTTTGAAATCAACGGTTTTCGCATCCATAGCGGGTTTGTACACAAATTTACTCGAATATGTGGATAATCTTGTCCACAACTTGACAAAAACTTTGTCGAATGCTGCAAAAAAGCCCGTACTTGTTGCCAAGTACGGGCATGAGCTTCTGCGCTATATCGGTGCTTCTTGCCGATCTTCATCTGCCTGCAGACTGTACCTCGCTACTGCAGGCAGCCGCGTTTGCGGACAAGCTCGATCAGGACTCCTGAACCGACCATGCTTCAAGCGAAAATTGCGGCATCGCCTTCAGGTCCAAACCGGCGAATTGCCCCTTTTTCCACTTCAAATAGGCTGCAGCGCCGATCATGGCCGCGTTGTCGGTACAATATTCGAAAGGCGGAATGATGAGCTCGATGCCTTCCTCGCGGCACTGCCGCTCCAGTTCTTGGCGCAGTCCGCGGTTTGCGGCGACGCCGCCGCAGAGCAGCAGCTGTTTGGCCTCATAGGCTCTGACCGCCCGGATGGCCTTCGTGACCAGCACCTCGACGACCGATTCCTGGAAACCGCGTGCTATGGCGCTTTCCAGAATAGGCTCCCCGCGCATTTTGCGCTGGTTGACGACGTTCAGCACCGCGGATTTCAAGCCGCTGAAGCTGAAATCGTAGGAATCCGGCTCCAGCCATACCCGCGGCAAATCCACCGCCTCCTCCGCCTCCAGGGCGAGACGGTCCACGTGAGGCCCGCCGGGGTACGGAAAGCCGATCGCCCGCGCGACTTTGTCATACGCCTCGCCGACGGCATCGTCCCGGGTCCGCCCGATCACCTCGAAGTTTCCTTCGGACTTCATGTAGACAAGCTCCGTGTGCCCGCCGGAAACGACCAATGCCATGCACGGATATTCCAAATTCGCCACAAGGCGGTTGGCATAAATATGCCCGGCGATATGATGGGTGCCGATCAGCGGCTTGTTCAGCGCCAGCGACAGGCTCGTGGCCGCGACGACGCCGACCAGCAGGGCGCCGACCAGCCCCGGACCTTGCGTCACGGCGATTGCCGACAGATCGTTTAGGCCGATGCCGGCTTTGCGCACCGCTTCTTCCAGCATCAGCGTAACATTTTCGACATGCTTGCGCGAGGCAACCTCGGGTACGACGCCGCCGAAGGCTTTATGGGTTTCGACCTGGCTGGCGATCAAGTTGCTGAGAACCTCTTTGCCGTCCTTGACGACAGCCACCGAAGTCTCGTCGCAGCTGGTTTCGACCGCCAATATATAGCAGGATTCCAACTCGTTATGAATTTCACTCATCAGTACGTTTCGCTTCCTTCCCTACTTCCCTGCGCGCTGCCGCGCTCAGGCAGTTCCGCCCACATGATCAAGGCATCCTCCTGGTTGTCCGAATAATAACCTTTGCGGAGACCTGCAGGCTTAAATCCCAGCTTACGATATAAATTCTGCGCAACTTCATTCGACACTCTGACTTCAAGCGTCATCCGCTGCATGCCCAGATCTGAGGCGGTTTTCATCAGTTCGCGCAAAAGGCGCTCCCCCCATTTCCGCCCGCGGTACGCCCGCAGAACGGCGATGTTGGTCACATGCGCTTCGTCGATCACGGTCCACATGCCGGCATACCCTACGGGCTGTCCCAAATATTGCATGATCATGTATCGCGCAAAATGGTTCTGGGTCAGCTCGTTTCGGAATGCTTCCTCCGTCCAGGGGAGCGTAAACGATTCATGTTCGATCACCATGACATCCGGGATATCGTCCACCGCCATCTGGCGGAAGGACAATCCTTCGTGATTCGGATACATCTCCTGCTCCATGACTATCGAACTCCCTTCACGGCTTCCGCAGGAGCTTTTCAGCTTCCGCCAGCTGCGTATAATTCGGCACGAGCGCGTGCACGTCGTCGGTGATTCCCTGCATCAGCCGGTCAGACCCCAAACGGCCCACCGGTTCCCCCTCCATATCGCAAGCGACGGTATGAAGACGGTCTCCCAGCAGGGCGCGCAGACGTTCGATGGCGGGTTCGTGTTTTCCGGCATCCCCGACGAACCAGACGCCATCCGGTTGTTCCTCCGCCGGCGTTTCGTTCCAGATCCGCCCGATTTCGCCGACCCAGCTTTCCATCAGACGAATGGCGTCTTCTTGCAGGCGCGCCGGCATCTCTGTGCCTCTGGCCCGAAACAATGCCGTGTACGCCTGACCGCGACGGGCATCCATCATCGGGATCACCCAGTTTATGCCCGTGCTTGCTGCAGCCGCCGTTAGAAGGCCGCTCCATGCCAAGGCGTGCAGGCTGGAAATGCCCGCGACGGGAATGTTCCACGCCCACGCCAACGTCTTGGCGGCGGTTACCGCAATCCGCGTCCCCGTATACGAACCCGGCCCGATCCCTACCGCAATCCCGTTCAAAGCGGATGCGTCCACTCCGGCTTCGCTCAGACCTTTTTGAACCAGCGGCAGCAAATGCACCGAATGGTTCCGTTCTCCCGCAGCCTTGATCGTATAGAGCACCTTATCGTTTTCCATCACCGCAAGCGCAAGGCAAGCGGTCGACGTATCCAACGCCAAAAACCGCTTCAGCGGCTGTGTTTGTGGTTGATTCATTCCTGAAAGACTCCATTCTGTTTCAGGCTTCCGCACCATTCCTCATATGGCTGCCCAAAGCCCTGCAACGTAATTTTCCGCTCCGTCTCGCCGACCGTCTCGATATACAAATGCAGATGCTGCTCCGGCAGCAGCTCCCGGACGATTTGCGACCATTCGACGAGGCTGACCCCGCTGCCGTAAAAATATTCGTCAAGCCCCAGGTCCTCCGCTTCCTCCAAAGACACCCGGTACACATCCATATGGTAGAAAGGCAGGCGCCCCTCATATTCTTTAATGATCGTAAAGGTCGGGCTGTTGACGACGCCCTTGACGCCCAAATGTTTGGCGAAAAATTGCGAAAAAGCGGTTTTGCCCGCTCCCAAATCTCCGTCCAATCCGATGACCGTCCCGGGAACCGCCGCTTTTGCCAGCCATGCCGCCAGCGCTTCGGTATCCTGCGGACGAAGAGAGGTATACACAAACGGTTCCCCGTTTTGAATCTGTTCCAATACCTTGACCCACCTTCGGTTTCAATTCCTTGCATGAACTTGTCCTTAATTATATCGGTCTGTATTCGCTGCCGCAAGGACGGACGGGACCATCTTCCCGATTTTCGGCACGGCCGAACTTCACTGACCGGTTTTGTCAGGGAAGCGGTCGTATGATGTTAACAAAGGATTGACCCATCACCAAACCCAACATGCTTAGGAGGACTTTTTATGAAAAAATTCGATCATTCCGGCTCCCAAACCGGATATGTATTCATTCACGGCGCCGGATTAAACGGCGGTATTTGGAAACAGGTTATGCATCGGCTTCCGGTTCCCTGTTTGTCTATCGATTTTCCTTTTCGCCAAGCCGAAGATGCCATTAGGCAAAAGATGTCGCTTCATGACTACATCGCGGACATCAACAACCAGATCGATCGCTGGGGCGTGGAGCGCTTTATCCTCGTCGCGCATTCGCTCGGCGGCGTTCCCGCATTGCGGATTGCCGCGGACCGCCGGGAGCAGGTGGCCGGTTTGGCGGCGGTTGGTGCGGTCATCCCTGCGGACGGCGGTTCCTTTCTTTCCGTATTCCCGCCGGCCCAACGCATCCTCATGGCGGCGTTAATGCGCACGTTCGGAACGAGGCCGCCGGAGCAGGCGATTCGCAAAAGCCTGTGCAGCGGCCTGTCGCCGGAACAGGCTGGGGAGATCGCAAAGCATTTCACGCCTGAGCCCCTTCGCATCTATACCGATAAAATAAATGCTCATTGGCCTGCCGGAATTCCCTCGCTATACGTTAGACTTGAGCAGGATCGGGAACTCCCGGCGAAGCTGCAGGAACGGATGATCCAGAACCTTGACGGCTGCATGACTGCGGCTATAAACTCGGGGCATTTGCCCATGCTGAGCCATCCCGACGAGCTGTCCGCGATTCTTCTCCGGTTTCTCGACGGGCTCCCCGCGTCGTGAAATCATCCGGCGGCTCCGAAGCCATCGTGTCAAGGCGCCGGTTCCAAATGCGAAGGTTCCATGATGCGCGCTGTACTGCCGTCAGGCGAGAGGAGCTTCATGGAGCCGAGCGGTTTTTTTCTTCATTAAAATTGCGGCCGCTCCGGCGTTCCCCAAACGCTTTTTGCATCGCAAACGCTCGATCAGACTCTCTTAAGCATCCAACTCCGCAACTGGAGCTTATTTCTGGTCAGGCCAAACAAAAAGAGAACGTCCCCAAAAGACCTTCTCCAGCACATTCCCTTTTCCATTGATGGTATCGGTTGACCTGCGGACGGCGCGCCGACCCGCCGCCAACATTCAGACCCTTAGCGAGCCGCGGAACCCTCTTGCGGCATAGTAGGATTCTGCCCCGTTGTGGTACACGAAGACCGTGTCGTAGCGACGGTCGCAAAAGAGGGCCCCGCCGAGTTTTCTAATCCTTTCGGGGGTTAGCACCCAGCTCGACGTCTTCATATCGAAATCGCCCAGCTGCTGCAGTTCCCGGTATTGCTCTTCCGTTAACAGCTCAATGCCCATGGCAGCGGCCATGTCGACAGCACTGTTTTTCGGTTTATGTTCTTTCCTGGACTCCAGCGCTTCCCGGTCGTAACAAACGCTTCTCCTGCCTTTCGGGCTTTCGGTCGAACAATCGTAAAAAATGTATTCGCCCGTCTTGCTGTCATAACCCACAACATCCGGCTCTCCGCCGGTTGCTTCCATTTCATGGAGCGGCCACAGTTTTTCCGGATTTGCTTCGAGTTTTGCTTGTACGTCTGCCCATTCAAGACCCGTATGGCGGCTCATGTTTTTTTCGAAACGGGCTTTTAATGTTTTGAGCAGTCCTTCGCGTTGCTCCGGCGATAACTCGATCTTGGTCATGTTCGTTCCTCCCTTCGCTTGATTTTCCGTATCTTGATTTCAGCTACCCAGCCAATTGCTCCAATAGAAAAGACGTATACTTAAGCAACTGCTGGTTCTTTCAGCATTTTGAAATACAAGCTGCGCAAAAAATGCTTCGTGTTGGCCCGCAAGGTCTCGTTCTCCGTCATGCTGCCGGCCAAAGGGGCACGGGCAATCTTGCTTATCCAGTCAGCAATATCATCGTCCGCCACGGCGTTGCGCATCAATATGACCGTTGCCGCGTTGGCAAAGCGCTCGTCTTCATCGTTCATGTACAGGTAGCTGCCGATGCAAACCTTATTTCGGATCGCTTCCAGCATCCTCAGCAAATCCGAGCCCGTCATCGGCTCCAATCCCGCAAGCGATTCGAAGCCGTCCGCGGCATGCGCCGCCGCATGAGCCCAGCCTCTCCCCTCCACGTAACCTCTCAAATCCGCCTCCAAATCCAGGTACTGAATGAGCTTTGTATTCATGGCTTGCAATTCATCTTTCTGCAAAAAAGGGGTCTGTTTATGCATATACACCGCTACGGGGAGAATAAGCGCCGAAAAAGACCGGGTAAATACCGAATCCGTCCCCTTTTCCCCGATCCTGAAAAAAAAGATGATCCTTATCCATTGCGGAAACCAAAAGCCTGCGCATAGCTGCAGGCGAAATGTTCCGCTGCTTCGTCCAGCGGCAAATCGTACTGTAGATCAAATCGTCCCTAAGTTCTGGATCGGTGCTGCCGATATGCTTTAACATGTCCGGAAGCAGCTGCTCCGGGTGCAGATCATCCCCGCTTCCTTTCCGCCCAGCCCGCAAATGCAGCAATGTCGTTTTTAACTTGGCTTCTTCCTCGTTCATGTTCACTCCTCCCTCGCTTATCCGCTATACGAATAGTGTAACCGATTTGTCCCTCGCATTTCAGGGGGATTTCATCGCAAAAAAAACAAACCGGGCATCCCCTTGAATATCATAAAAAATACCTAAAAAGACCCGCGAATCGCCGCGGGCCTTTGATTGCATCCGATTATGAAACGACCGCCTTCCCTTCTTCCGCCAAAACCGGACCGCGCTCCCACACCACGCTTGGAATTTCCCGCTTGAGCACGGGCAGCACGTCTTCGGCAAAACGCTGCAGCTGCTCCTCCTGCTCCGATTCGGCCAGTCCGTCGACGCTGATGCTCAGCACCTGATGACCAAACGCTTCGTGGTAATTCAACACCTTCTCGATGACCCGCTCCGGGCTGCCGATCAAAGCCGGTCCGTTATCGATCATGTCCTCCAGGCTGACGAAAGGCGATTGGTTATGCTTCGAGGATTCGGTCGCGCTGAATGCATTGTAGTACGGCCGATAACGGCGGATCGCCTCCTCCGTCGTCGCTGCGAGATACAGGCTGCCCGATCCGGCACCGACGACGGCGCGCGCCGGATCATGCCCGTAATGGGCAAGCCGCTCGCGGTAATGGTCGATCAGCGCTTTGTATTTGGCTTGCGGATGGAACGAATTCGAGGAGAAAATCGGTTCCCCGAACTGTGCCGCCAGCTCCGTCGAAAGCGTGCTGGACGCGCTGCCGTGCCATACCGGTATCGCCTTCTGATAAGGCCTGGGGTATGTCGTCACCTGCTCCAAGGGCGGGCGGTATTTGCCTTCCCACGATACGTTTTCCTCCGACCATAATCGTTTCAGCAGCCGGTAACGCTCCGCCATCGATTCCCACTGCTCCTCTTCCGTAATGCCGAAAAGCGGATAATGCCGCGGGTCGTTGCCCTTTCCGATAATCATCTCCAGCCGGCCTCCGGACAGATGGTCCAGCGTCGCATAATCCTCGGCGACCCGGACCGGATCCAGCACGCTCAGCACCGTCACCGTAGTCAGCAGGCGGATGCGGGCCGTTTGGGCCGCAATGGCGGTCAGAACGACAGGGGGGGATGAGGATAGGAACGGCGCGCCGTGCCGCTCGCCGACGCCGTAAGCGTCAAATCCGAGCTTTTCCGCGAGGACGGCCTGGCGAATGACGTTCCGGAACTTTTGCTGCGCCGTCCAGGTTTCGCCGGTAACGGCATTGGGGATGTTCATCATCAAGCTGAATAATGCGACCTTCATGAGATCCCTGCCCCCTTAAGGCCGGAACACTTCTGGCCGTATCCCCAAACGGCATAAAAACCCGGCGCCGTCATACCGCCTGCCCCTGCTCGGTCCGATTCGGAGCAGAGGCATAATGCCCAAGCTCGTCGATCAGGTCGCCGATGGCCGCATCCAACCGTTCCCGCAGCTGTTCGGTCAGCTCGTATCCCCCGTGTTCGGTGCGGCTGACCCACCCGTCGACGGCGAATACGCCGCCCAGGATATTCGTGCCACCAAGCGCGGCCACGACCGGCTTCAGCGCATAATCGACGGCCAGCAGATGCGCGATCGTCCCGCCGATAAATAGCGGCAGTACGATTTTGCCCTGGAAGCCCTTTTGCGGCACAAGGTCCAAAACGGTCTTCAGCGCCCCCGAATAGGAAGCTTTAAACACCGGGCTGGCAATGATCACGGCGTCTGCCTCGTCGACGGAGGAAAGCGCCTCTTGAATGGCGGGACTGTTGAAATTTGCCCTTAGCAGCTCTTCGGCCGGAAGGTCCGCGGCGGAGATCAAATCGACGTCATACCCCGCCCGGGCCAACCGGTCCGTAGCATGTTGAATCAAACCGAATAACCGGGATCCGTTTGATGGACTGCCTGCAATCACAGCGATTTTAGTCATCTTCATCCTCCTTAGGTTGAACTATTGCGTCCGTCACTCTTCGCTTGATAGGGTTGCCGCGGTTCAGGAACGGACGGCTTCCGCTCTGGCTTTCGTATACCGGTTCTCCGGCACCGCAAGCCCGAGATTTCCCCTAAGCGTGTCGCTTTCGTATTCCGTTCTGAACAATCCGCGTTCCCGCAGGATCGGCACCACCTGATCCACGAAATCCTCCAGCCCGCGCGGCACGGCGGCCGTGATCATGAATCCGTCCGCTGCTCCGGCCTCGAACCATTCCTGAATCCGATCGGCCACCTGCTCCGCGGTTCCGATGAAGTTTCCGCGCGGCGTTGCGGATTGGAGCGCCACCTGCCGGAGCGTAAGCCCTTTTTCCTTGGCGTTCCGTTTGATTTTGTCCGTGCCGCTCTGAAAGCTGTTTTTGCCGAGATCCCCAAGCTCCGGAAACGGCTCATCCAGCGGATATTGCGAAAAGTCATGATGCTCGAAAAACCGCCCCAAATAGTCGAGCGCATTTTCGATAGTCACGAGGCTCGCCACCTCCTGATATTTGCGCTCCGCCTCTTCCTCCGTGCGGCCGATGATCGGTCCGATGCCGGGAAAAATCAGCACGTCGTCCGGGTTCCGGCCGAAAGCCGCGGCGCGGGCTTTGACGTCCTGCGCAAACCGCAGCGCTTCCTCCAAATTTTCGGCTCCCGCAAATATCGCGTCCGCTTCCTTCGCGGCATAGTTTTTTCCGACCTCCGATGCACCGGCTTGGAAGATAACCGGGCCCCCCTGCTTGGAACGGGCGATATTCAGAGGCCCTTTGACGGAGAAAAACTCCCCTTGATGGTTCAGCTCATGCATTTTGTCCCGGTCGAAAAATACGCCCGTCTCCTTGTTCCGAACGAACGCGTCGTCTTCCCACGAATCCCACAGGCCGCGCGTCACTTCGAGAAATTCCGTGGCGATCCGGTAACGCTTGTCGTGATCCGGATGTTCTTTTTTGCCGTAATTGAGGGCAGACCCTTCCAGCGGAGAGGTGACCACGTTCCAGCCGGCGCGCCCGCCGCTGATGACGTCGAGGGAACCGAACTGGCGGGCCACCGTAAACGGTTCGCTGTACGAAGTGGACAAGGTGCCGACAAGCCCGATGTTCGTGCTGACGGCCGCAAGCGCGCTCAGGAGGGTGATCGGCTCGAAGCGGTTCAGGAAGTGCGGAATCGATTTTTCGGTAATGTATAAGCCGTCCGCGATAAAAATCAGGTCCAGCTTGCCCTCTTCCGCCTTGCGGACCCAGCTTTTGTACAGTTCGAAATTGACGCTTGCGGCCGGGTCGACGTCCGGATGCCTCCAAAGCGAAGTTCCTCCGCCGACGCCGTGCAGGAGAGCTCCCAGCTTCAACTGTTTTTGCTTTGCCATGATTATTCCTCCCTTTTGAAAATCCCCTGAAACGGGTCCTCCAACCAAAGCCCTTCCTTATGCCTTTTCCAATGCAAGGGCAGCGGCCTGCCGAATCCGCTCGATCTGGCCGAGATGGCCTTGAACATGACGGACGAAGCCGCGAATGATCGCCTTGATGCTGACGCTCTCCCCTTTAAAGTTGACCCCGGTCTTTTCCAGCTCTTCTTCGCTCAACCGTCCGATCAGCAAAGCGTTGTACTCCAAAATCGCGTGAAAGGCATCCAAAATGTCGGACAGCCGCCCTTCGTTCGAATGTTGGCCGCTCACCCAGGCATCCTGGTCGAACGCCGGCAGCCTTGCCGCCGTCCCCGCCAAAATGTCCCGGATCCGGAACGAAATCACGAAGCTGTGATCGACGAGATGCGAGGCCACCTCCTGCACGCTCCAGATTTGCGGCGCGGGCTTCCATTTCGCCTGCTCCTCGTTCAGTCCGGCCACCGCTTCGGCCAGCTGCCCATGGGTGTCCAAAAAAGCATCCAAATCCACTTCGCTCATGTTTCATTCTCCTCCTTGTGCAAAGCTTGGCGCAGGCGCTGCCTGCCCCGAAAAACGCGAAAGCGCAAACGGGCCCAGATCATACGGCGGTTCCTCGTCCATGACGAGCTTCGAACAAAGTTCGCCGACGACGCTCGAAAATTTGAAGCCGTGCCCGGAAAACCCCCCGGCGACGACAATATGCGGGTAATGAGGGTGCCTGTCGATGATGAACCCTTCGTCCGGCGAAAGCTCGTATTTGCATGCGGCGCCTTGGATCAGGCGCCCGGACGCGCCGGGCATATATGTCCCGAGGGCGGCGCGCAAATCCACTTCGTCTTCCGGAAAACTTCCGAAGGGCAAGAAGGGTTCACCCGGCTTCCACTCCCTTCCAGCGTCATGCCGCCCGATTTTCAGCCCGGCCCCGCCGATATCCGGAAAGCCGTAAAACCCGCCTTCCTCCGTATGCAGCGTAAATCCCGGAAATCTCCCAACCTTGTAATCCGGACCTGCGGTTTCGAACCAGCCGACCGTCTTGCGGACCGCCCTCACCGGGATGGAAATGAACGGTGCCAGCGTTCCGAACCATGCCCCTGCGGTCAAAATCGCCGCGGCTCCGTGAAATTTGCCGTTTCGGGTATGGACCACGACGCTGCCTCTCCGGGCCGTAATGCCGGTAACGGCCGAATGCGTCAGCAGCTCGGCTCCGTAGGCCAACGCCAACCTTTTGTAGGCGTCGACGCATGCTTCGCTGCGGAGGTACCCGGCCGCCGGCTCAAACATCGCTTCGAAATGATCCGGAATCGCCAAACCCGGCCAGCGCCTGCGAACTTCGTCCGCATTCAGCTTGACGGCGGTAACGTCGTGTTTCGCGGCTTCCGCCAGGCGGCCATGAAAATTATGAAGCTTCGGGTCCGCCATATTGAGGACGCCGGACTGCACCAGAAGCTGGGTTTCCGCCTGATCCTCAAGCTCGTTCCACAGCCGGTGGGCATGAACGGCCAGTTCCGTGTAAACGGGGTGGCCTCCGTAAGCATGGCGGATCAACCGGGGTTCCCCATGATGGCTCCCTTCCCGGTGCGGCGGGTCGAAGGCATCGATCAGCAGCGTCCGCACGCCCCGCCTGGCCAGATGATAACCGGCGCTCATGCCCATGGAGCCCGCTCCGACGATGATGACGTCATAGCTTTGGATCATGGTTATCTCCGCTCACCTCCGGCGGCTCGGAGCTGCGCCAATGCGCGTTCGGCCAATTCGGCAAAAAAACGGATGCTGACCGGAAGCGCCGCTTCGTCGAGCGTAAACGCCGGATGATGCCACTCCTGCGTACCCGCCGTCCCCATGAACACGAACAATCCCGGAACCTTCCGCTGATAGACGGCAAAATCTTCGCCTGCCGGCGACGGCGCGGGGACCACGGCGCGAAGCCCGGCGGCGGCCGCCGCCTCCCGGCCGAGTTCCGCCAGCGCCTCGTCGTTGTTCACCGGCGGCGGCCCCTCGATCCAGCGCACGCCGGCGCTGGCGCCGAGAGCGGCCGTCACGCCTTCGACCACCTGGCTGAAGCGCTCCAGCACCCGTTCGCGTACCGTCTCGTCGAACGTCCGGATCGTTCCTTCCAGCACCGCCCGGTCCGGGATCACGTTCCAGGACGCTCCGCTATGGAGCTGGGTCACGCTGATCACCGCGCTCTGCAGGGCGCTCACGTTCCGGCTGACGACGGACTGCAGCGCCGTAATGACATGGGCGGCCGTGACGATCGGATCGAGCCCGGCCTCCGGAACGGCCGCGTGCGAGCCCTTCCCTTCGATTTCGACGGCAAAGCCGTCCGCGGCGGCCATGAGCGGCCCGCCTTTGATGCCGACGGTTCCGACCGGCAAATCCGGCTTGTTGTGCATGCCGAAGATGGCCTGCACCCCTTCGAGCGCCCCGGCGTCGATCACCTGCTTGGCTCCCTTGGCTTTTTCCTCGGCCGGCTGAAAAATGAGCCTGACCGTTCCCTCCAGCTCGTTTTCCTTTTCTTTCAGGGCATACGCCGTTCCGATCAACGCGGCGGTATGGAAATCATGCCCGCAGGCATGCATTTTCCCGGGGATTTTGGAGGCAAAAGGCAGCCCCGTCTCCTCCTGGACCGGCAGCGCGTCGATGTCCGCGCGCAGCGCTATCACGGGTCCGGGCTTCCGGCCACCGACTTCGGCCACGACGCCTGTCGCCAAGGGGTAATCCAGGATGCGGATCTCCGCTTCCTCAAGCCATGCCCGGATCGACTTCGTCGTTTCGAACTCCTCGTTCGACAGCTCCGGATATTGGTGCAAACGCCGGCGTATGTTTATGAATTTGTCATAACCGGTTTCGGCCACCGGCTCCAGTTGATGTCCCGTCATCATTTCCACCTCCTGTAAAATGAAGGCCGGCAGCCATCGCCAAATGCAGGCCATGCCCGACCCGAATTTTTATACCTCCGCAACCGCCCCGTTCAAGGCCTCGGCCAGCAGTTCGAAGGAACGGAGACGTTTCTCGAACGGAGCGATGTTGCTTGTCACGATGATTTCATCCACGCCGAACGACCGCTGCAGCGCCTCTAGCTTCGCTCTTACGGAGGCCTTCGTCCCTTTGGTGATCAACGGCTCCTGCTCCTCGATCGTATACGGCTCGCCGGCCTGCCGGCCGAATTCCTCCGCTTGCTCGCGGGTGCCGAGCGTCAGCGTTTTGCCGCTGGACAGATGGATCTTCACCAGCTTCTGGGAGGCGACCAGGCTCTCCGCTTCCTCCTCCGTATCGGCTACGACCACCGCAAGCGCTATAATCGCCTGCGGCCGGGTTCCGCGTTCGGCGTTAAAGCCCTCCCGGTATTTCCGGATCGCTTCGAGCGCCACGTTTTCATCCCCGTTGATAAACAAGGAGAACACATACGGCAGTCCAAGGCCGGCCGCGATTTCCGCGCTGCCGACGCTGGCGCCCAGCACATAAATTTCAGCGGGCCGCTCCGCCAGCGGGACGGCTTTCAGCCCGGCCAAAGGATGGTCCGGGGCCAGGCGGTTATGCACATAGCCGTCCAATTCGGCGATTTTGTCCGTCAAGGAGGCGGCATCGGCATTTCCGCGCTGCAGCGCCTGCGTGCTGCGGGGCAAGCCGCCCGGCGCGCGACCGATGCCAAGATCGACGCGCCCCGGCGCCAGGGAGGCGAGCACGTTGAAGTTTTCGGCCACCTTGTACGGGCTGTAATGCTGCAGCATGACGCCGCCCGAGCCGATGCGGATGCGATTCGTCTTGGCCAGCAGATAGGAGATCAGCACCTCCGGGGAGGAGCCTGCCAGCTGCTCGGAATCATGGTGCTCCGACACCCAGAAACGACGGAATCCAAGCCGCTCCGATTCCTGCGCCAGCAGCACCGTGCGCGCCAGGGCTTCGGCTCCCGTTTCCCCCGGGTAAATCGGGCTTTGATCGAGAACGCTTATCGTAATCGCCATAGTTTTGTCCTCCTAAATGCTATAGTTAAGTTCCGGCGTGATCCGCTGCAGAAATTGCTTCGTCCGCTCCTCGCGGGGATGGTTGAAAATCTCCGACGGCTTGCCTTCCTCGACGATGACGCCCCCGTCCATAAACACCACGTGATTCGCCACGTCCCGGGCAAACCCCATCTCGTGCGTGACGACGATCATCGTGATGCCTTCCTTCGCGATTTTCCGGATGACGGCCAGCACCTCGCCGACCAGCTCCGGATCCAGCGCCGACGTCGGTTCGTCGAACAGGATGACTTCGGGTTCGAGCGCCAGCGCCCGGGCAATCCCGACCCGCTGCTGCTGTCCGCCGGAAAGCTGGCTCGGGTAAGCATCCAGCTTGCCGCCAAGCCCTACCTTTTCCAGCACCGCGATGCTGCGGGCTTTCGCTTCTTCTTTCGGCAGCTTTTTCACGACGACAAGGCCTTCCATCACGTTTTCAAGCGCCGTTTTATGTTTGAACAGATTGTATTGCTGAAACACCATCGCCGATTTTTGGCGGAGCCGGTAGACGTCCTTTTTGCCTGCACGTTTGCAGTCCAAGGTGTAATCCCCGACCGTGATCACGCCGTCGTTCGGCTTTTCCAGCATGTTCACGCAGCGCAGGAGCGTCGTTTTCCCCGAACCGCTGGGGCCCAGAATCACGACCACCTCGCCTTTTTGCACGGTCAGGTCGATGCCCTTCAAGACTTGCTGGCGCCCGAAGGACTTGGTGATACGGGTCAGCTTGATCATGCCACTCCCCCCCGATTGTACATATTGATTCGTTTCTCGATGACCGCGGTCAGCCGTTCGATCAAGAGCGTCAGCCCCCAAAAAATGACGGCCGCGGCCAAATAGGCTTCGAAAAACTTCCAGTTGGTCGACGCCACGATCTGCGCCTTCGCGTTGATTTCCACCACGGATACGGCAAAAGCAAGCGTGGAGCCGTGCAGCATGCCGATGACGGAATTGGACAGGTTCGGCAGGCTTGCGCCCAATGCCTGCGGGAAAACGATCCGCCGCAGCGCCTGCGGCGTCGTCATCCCGATCGAATAGGCCGCTTCCAGCTGGCCCCGGTTCACCGCGAGCAGCCCCGCTCGGATCACTTCCGACATATACGCCCCCGCCGTTATGGAAAAGGAGATGAAAGCAAAACCGATCATCGGGATCGAGGACGGTTGGAACTTCCATCCGAACTGGGCGGACACGGCGCCAAGCAGCATCGGCAGCCCGAAATAAATGAGCAGCAAATGCGTAAGCATCGGGGTGCCGCGGATAAAGGTCACGTAACCGGATGCGATCTGCCCCAGGACGGGGACTTTGTAGATCCGAAGCAGCGCTGCGATCAGGCCGATGATAAACCCGCACGAAACGGATACGGCCGTAATCGCCAGCGTCGTGGGAATCGACGGCAGCAGCTGGGTAAAAGCAGTCCAGATAAAAGAAGGATCGATTTTCATGCTTCCGCTCCTCCTTTGCCTGAACCGATGCCCGCGATCAGCCGCCGGTAACCGCGTTTTCTTTGCAGCCGGAACCGTCTTTGCCCCGCAGGATCGGGCAGCTCATGCCGCAGCAAACGGCGCTCCGCGATCCGCAGCAGCTTCTCCAGCGTCAGGCTGACGGCCAGATAAATCAGCGATAGCGAGATGTAGGCTTCGACGAAATGCTGCGTCAGCGCCCCCAGCGTGTCTGCTTTGCCCGTCATTTCCATCACGCCCAGCGTGAATGCGAGCGACGTGTCCTTGAGCAGCGCGATCACAAGGTTCGAGAACACCGGAACCGCAATCGCAAGCGCCTGGGGCAGCACGATCCGGCTGAACGCCTGATACCCCTTCATCCCAATGGCATACGCCGCTTCCACCTGTCCCCGGTCCACCGCCGTCACCGAAGCCCGAATCGTCTCCGACATGAATGCGCTGGTATGAAGGCCGTAAGTCAAAATGACGAATACGAGCACCGGAGCTTTGGACATGTCGATCTGAACCAGCTTTAGGATCTCGGGAAGGCCGTAATAAAACAGGAACAGCTGGATCAAGATCGGGGTCCCGCGGAAAAAGGAGACGTAGACCCTGGCTAGCCCGTTCAACACCGGAATCCGATACAGACGGGGAAGGGCGATGAGAAAAGAGACGACGATCCCTACCAGAAGCGAACCTGCCACGATCAGCAGCGTCATGCCCAGCGTCGACAGCAGCTTTGGAAAATAGCTGAAAATATACGTGTAATCAAACGGCGCTCCCATGAGCTTCCTCCTTCCTGCCTCTCGGCCAATGTTTAGCCCCGCTTACGGCTTGGAATCGGCGGTAAAGTCGTCGCCCAGCCACTGCTTGCTGAGTTTGCCCAGCGTGCCGTCCGTCTTCAATGCCTTGATGGCGCCGTCGATGTCGTCCGCCAGCTTCTGCGCCTCCGGATCGTTTTTGCGGAAAACGAACAGGATATCCGCATCGGACAAGTCCTCGCCGGTCGTTTTCAGCTTGCCCTGCGGATCGATCAGCGGCAGCGAGAAATCGGCGCCGATCGTGGCTTCGACGCGTCCGCCTGTGATCTGGCTTACCGAATCCTGCGCCGCCCCGCTTTGATACACGATGTTGATCGCGTTGTTGTTTTTCTTGTTGTAGTTCTCCAAAATTTGCGCTGCGGCGCTTGTCGCTCCGGTCAGCACCTTTTTGCCTTTCAAATCGTCCAGCGAATGGATGGAATCATTGTCTTTGGCCACGATGATTTTGTTCCGCCAGTGGGCGTAAGGCTCTTTGTTGAACAGATATTTTTGTTCGCGTTCCGGATTTTTTTCCATCTCGTGCGCGACAAAATCGATTTTTTTCGTCTCCAGGCTGAGGAGGAGATTGGCGAACTCCTGGGTCTGCAGCTCGAATTCGTATTGCGGCAGCCGCTTGTCGATTTCCCGGACCAGTTCGACGTCAAAGCCGGTCAGCTTGCCGTTTTCGTCGATAAAGCATACCTTCGGAAAATTCGTCCCGGTGCCGACCACGATTTTTTTGACGTCTCCCGAAGATGCCGCGGCGGTGCCTTCCTTCGACGAGTCCGCCGTTTTGCCGGCACCCGTTCCGCATCCGGCCATCACCCCCGCAAGCAGCAGCAAAGCGGCCCATGTCCATGTTTTTCGCATGATCTCATCCCCTTTTATCATCCAATTTAATAAATTCCAATCTGTTTAGTATGAATTGGTTGACATTAACTTTACCGCGATTCGCCGCACGCGTCTAATAGAGTTTTTCTATTCTTGGATGCAAATCCTTAATCCGGCGGGAACCCGCCCCATTCCAGAAGCGCTTCCGCGATTTCCGTATGCTCGCCGGTCAACGTGATGAGGTTCGTTTGCAGGGCGATTCCGGCCGTTTCGGTAATGTCGACGGGGACGAGCAGCCCGGCTTTGACTTCCTGCTGCACGCATAATCCGGGAAGGAAGCAGATTCCGGCTCCGCGCAGCACCAGTTTTTTGGCGGTCTCCGAATTGTCGACCTGATAGACGATGCCCGGGGGCTGCTCCAGGCTTTCGAACACGCGGTGGATTCGCATCCAATCGAGGGAGCCGCACTCGAAGAAGATCAGCTTTTCGTGCCGGATGTCCCGGATCGACGCCCTTTCGGCCATCGCCAGCGGGTGGCCCTGATAAACGTACAAACGGATCGGATCTTCGAAAAAAGAGTAGGTCTGAAAGGCGGGATTCATCAGCTTGCGCACGAAAGCCAAATCGAGCTCGCCGGAAGCCAGTTTGCCGGCAAGTTCATCCGTCGCGGCGGTCGTTATTTTGAATTTGATATCCGCAAACCTTTCGCTCAGCCGCGTGAGCAGGTAAGGCATCAAATAATTGGACACCGACACGGTGCACCCGATCCGCAGTTCATTGGGCATGACCCGTTTGGAGTGGAGTTGATGTTTGCCTTTTTGGTACGTCTGAAGAATTTGCTGGGCATAGGGAAGGAACTGCTTGCCTTTGTCCGTCAGATGAATCTGTTTGCCGAAGCGGTCGAAAAGCTTGCAATCCAGCTCCCGCTCCAGCGACTGGATCCGGGCGGTGACGGTCGGCTGGGACAAAAAGAGCACATCCGCCGCCTTGTTGAAGCTGCCGTAGTGATTGATGTACACAAAGGCTTCGAGATTTTCGATATTCAAGAGACATCCACCTCCTATGGATTATAAATTAAATACTTATTATTCATATAAAATTACATGGTTTTAACTCGGCGCAGTTTCCATAAATTATTTTTATCTTAGGGAGTTGGAATTTTATTGTCAATCCCAAAAGAGGCAGAAAATCCCTTCAAGCTGTCCGGCATCGCATGACAAATCGCGGATGACCGCTTTCGTTCGGGCTCCTGCTCCTCAGACCGTAGGATTGATTTTTTTAATAAGGGAATCAATATTTATAATTCCATATAGGTTTACTTGGTTTTAAACGTTATACTGGATATCAAATTCGAAGAAAGCGAGAAAAGGAGTGAATCCGATGACTGCAGCAACCGAAATCGTCATCCGCGACGCGGAGGAATTCGAGCAGGAGAACATCGCGCAGGTTATGCTCGAAGCTTACCAGCAATATGCCTTCGATCTTCCCCAGTCCCGCTGGGAGGAATACCGGGATTCCATCCGCAACTCCGTCTACGGAAACGGTCCATATGCCCGGCTCGTGGCCGTGCTCGACGGCGTAATCGTCGGCAGCGTCCAATTGTTCTTATCCTCGGAGGCAGCCTACGGCAGACCCGAATTGGGCATCCACGCGCCGATCATCCGGCTGTTGGCCGTTTCGCCCGCATACCGCGGACGCGGCATCGCCACGCTCCTGATCCGGGAGGCCGCGCGCAGAGCGGTGTTGCTCGGCGCTTCGACCTTGCATTTGCACACCTCCGACATGATGGCTTCCGCCGTCCAGCTGTACGAACGACTGGGCTTCGAACGGGCTTATGAAACGGACATGCGGAACGGGGAGACGCTTGTGAAGGGGTATCGGCTTGACTTGCCTTCGACGCCGCTGCTGGATCGGGTGGTATAGGAAAAAGAAAAAAGGAGGTGCCCGCCCAGGTTGTGGCGGGATCTCCTTTAAAAATTCCATATCCATCCGGAGGCTCTGCAGGAGCGCATCAAGGTGCGGTCACATCCGATTATAGCCCGCTCCCCTTAAGCTGTCGCTCGAGCCAATCATAAGCCATCCGGCCGCTGATTTCATGACCTCCGTCAAAGAAATCCGCTGCCAGCCGATCCTTCGCGCCCGCAGCTTCGTAAATTTCTTCCAAGGCGGCATATGCCTTCACCGCGCCTTCCCGCGGAAACACCCGGTCTTCGCTTCCCGTTTCCAGCAACAGGGCCCTCGGCGCAATCAGGCCGATCACGTCGGCCATCCGCGCCTCCGGCATGATCCCCGGGACATAGTTGTCGATGCAGTGGCTGCGGCTTAAAATGCTGTCTTCGAACGTATTGGCGTAACCGCTGACGACCGCCGCGCCGATCCGTTCGTCGAGCGCCGACGCAAACGAGGCGACCAGCCCCCCGCCGGATATGCCCATGCACCCGATCCGATCCGCAACCGCCTCCGTTCGGGTCTGCGCGTAATCGACCGCCCGCATCGTTTCATAGACGCGATAGCCGGCCAGCGTGCGGCCCGCCATCAGCAAATGAAGGGCCAGGAGGTGGCAGGAGCTTTTTTTCGGATCGCCGTCCAGATCCTCCGCCAGCCTGCGGTCGCCGAAGCCGAGAAGCTCCGGGGCGGCCACGACGAATCCGCGCCTTACAAGGTCCAGCGCAAAATCCTTGTGCAGCCCCGGCTCCCCGCTCCGCTCCGTTCCGTCCGGCTCCAAACCGACGATTTCCCGGCTGCCGTACCCGTGGCCGTGCAAAGCCACGATGACGGGCCGCGGCTTGGCATGCGCATCCAAGGGAAGCAGGACGTAGATCGGCATCCGCAAGCCCTCGCAAGTCGTGATTTCGACCCGCTCCCGGATATGGTCGCCGAACGCCGTCCGTTCCAGAACGACCGGATCAAGCGCCGCTGCGCGTTCGGGAAACCCGCCCAACAGGGACGCAACCCGCTCCTTCAACGCCTTCCTCCAGCTTGGCCAATCGGTCCCCGGGCGAAACGCACGCTCCGCCCCCTTCGCGGCCAGCTGCTTCAAATACGAATCCGGGCACCATCTTCCAGCTTCCTTTTTTCCGGCGGCAACCTCCGTCATGTCATTTCCCGGCATCATCAGCTTCAGCACCTTTCCGAATCCTACTGTTTTTGCAGCCTCTCACTCGCAGGTGTGGAATCCATCGAAGCATCGTTCTCGCGCAAGGCTTTTGTCGGGAAGATTGTATCAAAAGCCTTTTGCCGGATCAATGACGATCTTGGGCATGAACCTCTCTCTTTTCCACAGGCGAATCTACCATGCTGCAAAGCGGACAATAGATTCAGCCTTCCGCCGCAGTCCCAAACGCACAAAAAAGCCCGATTCCCCTGCCTCGGGGTCCCTCGGGCTTTTTCGCTTCATTCCGTCAGCCTTCCTGCAAACGCTCCACTTTCACGGTTTGCGTGTTGGTCGGCCGGGATCCGACCTGCACCGTCGCCATGCCGTTTTGCTCATCGACGTTTTCGATCCAGACCGGTTGTCCTTCCAGCTTCACTTCGAACGTATGCTCCTTGTCGGTGTAAATTTCCATGGCGCGTTTAACGTCCATCGTCATCATCCTTTCGGTATATGTTTTCGCTAATAATCGTTTTGGAATTACGCATCCTCGTCGGAACGCGCTTCGGGAACCATCGCATCCGTCGTGCTGTCGCCGATATACCCGTTATCCGCCGTAATATTGCCGCCGCCGAGGCCTTCATTCACCATGCGGTCGATGTCGAACATATGGGTTTCATGGGTCACGACCGGATCTTTGGAGGTCATCTTTTCCCAATCCACGTCATTGCCGCTTTGCGTATAACTGGCCGACTCCAGCTTGCGGGACTCTTCGTCGTATCTTTCGGTCGCCGCGGAAGCGTTCAGCTTCGCTTCATCCTGATGTTCACGCATTTTTTCGCTGCCTCCTGAAACATAAAATGATCTCGCGCTCCCCTTACTATGCCCTTTTCATGAAAAACCATGTCATTTGGGGCAAAACTTCTCCCTTTCTTTCAACCCGGATGTCATAGATTCGGCGAAACATACCCATACTATAAAGAACGAGCAAATGCTGCAAAACGATGATCAATAAGCGAAGGAGAGGCTAAAATCATGCATACGGTTTGGAAAGGGGCCATCAGCTTCGGACTGGTTCACGTGCCCGTCAAAATGTTTTCGGCGACGGAAGACAAGGATATCTCGATGCGTTACGTGCACAAGGAATGCGGCAGCCCGCTGTCCTATGTCCGGAAATGCCCCGTCTGCGAAAAAGAAGTGCAGTGGGAGGAAATCTCCAAAGGCTACGAATACGAAAAAGGCAAATTCGTGTTGTTCGAAAAGGACGAGCTGGAGCAGATCGCCGAGCAGGCGAACAAAAGCATCGCCATTTTGGATTTTGTGGATTTGTCCGAAATCGACCCGATTTATTTTCAAAAAACGTATTACCTGGCCCCGGACCAGGCGGGCGGCAACGCGTACCAGCTGCTGAAGGAAGCGATGAGCCAAAGCGGAAAAATCGGCATCGCCAAAATATCCATCCGTTCCAAAAGCAGTTTGGCCGCCATCCGGGTGCTCGACAATTGCCTGGCGATCGAAACGATGTTTTATCCGGATGAAATCCGACCCGTCTCGCAAGTGCCGAATTTGCCCGAAAACATCACCGTCAACGAAAAGGAGCTCGGCATGGCCCAAATGCTGATCGACCAGCTGTCGACCCCTTTTGATCCGGAAAAATACACGGACGACTACCGCGCGCGTCTGCTCGAACTGATCGAACACAAGGTAACGGGCGAAGAAATCAAAATCGCGCCGGCCAAGCAGGAAACGAACGTCATCGATCTCATGGCCGCCCTGCAGGCAAGCATCGAAGCCGCCAAGCCGGCCGCCATCACTCCGACCGATCCCGGAAAGCCGAAAAAAACGGCCAAGGCCAAAACCAAAACCGCAGCCGCGGAAGACAAGCAAGCCGCAGGAGCCGAAGGGCCGAAGCCGAAACGGCGAAAAACCGCAAAGAAAAATGAAACGGTATCGTAACCGGACCAAGACGGAGGACATCAGATGAAATTTGCCCCGGTAAAACCGTTCGAGCCGATCATGACCGACGTTCTGCCTTCCGGGGACAACTGGATCGCCCAGATCAAATGGGACGGCGTGCGCATGCTCGTATACAACGACGGCGAGGAAACGGAGCTGATCAACCGCAAAGGGAACAAGCGCACGCCCCAATATCCCGAGCTGTGGGACACGTCCGTATACTGCAAAGCGGACTCCGTCATTTTGGATGGCGAAATTATCGCTTTGGCGGGCGGCGTGCCTTCGTTCCATCAGGTCATGAAAAGGGACGGGCTGCGCCAAGAGCAGCAGATCCGCGCCCGGGTACGGCAAATTCCGATCGTTTACATGGTGTTTGACATCCTGTACTGCAACGGGGAATGGGTGACGTCGAAGCCGCTTCGCGAGCGGCAAGCCCTGCTGCAGGAAATGCTCATTCCGGGTCCCCACGTTCAGCTGGTGCCAAGCTATTCCGATCTTTCCCTGCTCCACGATATTTCGCGGCAGCACCGGCTGGAAGGGATCGTGGTCAAGGACGTAAGCAGCGCCTATGCGACCCATGGCAAAGACAAGCGATGGCAGAAGCTGAAAAACATCATGGACCTGAATGCGGTCGTCGGAGGCGTCACCTACCGCGACGGCATCGTCAATGCGCTGCTGCTCGGCTTGTACGACGAGGACGGGCGGCTGATTTACATCGGACACGCGGGAACCGGCAAGCTCGGCGTCGCCGATTGGCGGAGGATTACGGAAGAAGCCGCCGGCATGGTCCAAAAGGAAAGGCCCTTTGCCAATCAGCCGGAACGCCATAAAGGAGCGGTATGGATCCGCCCCCGGTGGGTCGTGAAAGTGAATTTTTTGGAATGGACGGTCTACGGGACGCTCCGGCAGCCGAGCATTCAGGCTTTCGTCGACGTTTTGCCTGAAGAATGCAGGCTGGACCCATGAGAAACGGCCATCATCCGGTCATTCATCCCTTCGTGCCGAAAGCACCTCCATTTCCGGGCGCAGGTTCTACCGGTCTAACGAAAGAGAACGGCGGCTCCCAAAGGGACGCCCGGCGACAAATTTTCTACGGAGGTACACCGATGCCGCGAACGATTAAAGGCACCATCAACATTGAAGGCCACGACATCCCCATCACGAATCCGGACAAGCCGCTCTGGCCCGAAATGGGCGTCACCAAAGCCATTTATCTGCAAAAGCTGGCCGCGCTGGCCCCTTACCTGCTCCGTTATTGCCGAAACCGCCTGCTGACGACGATCCGTTATCCGCATGGCGTGCCCGGCGAGTTTTTTTACCAGAAAAACGCTCCCGATCCGCTGCCCGAGTTCGTCAAAACGGCCGAGCAGGACGGCATCCATTATATTGTGCTGAACGGGCTGCCCGAGCTGCTGTGGCTTGGCAACCTTGCCGCTCTGGAGTTCCATCCTTCCCTGCATTATGTCGGGAGCACCCTCCCTTGCGAATGGATGATCGATCTGGACCCGTCGCGCGAGGAAGAGCCGCGCATTATGGAAGCCGCCTCCATCGTCGGCAAAGTGCTGCACTCCCTGGGACTCGCTTCGGTGCCGAAAACCTCCGGAGCCACCGGCATCCAGATCATCGTGCCGATCAACCAGGGCATCACCTTCGACGAGCTCCGGGTGATCGGCCATTTCGTCGGCCGGTTCGTGACCGAAAAACATCCGGACCTGTTCACGCTCGAACGGCTGAAGAAAAACCGCGAGGGCAAAATTTATTTCGATTACCTGCAGCATTATCACGGCAAAACCCTCGCCGCCCCGTATACTCCCCGCGCCCGTCCCGGCGCGACCGTATCGACGCCGCTTTACTGGGAAGAGGTGGACAGCAACGTGTCGCCGCTTGATTTCCATCTGCTGAACATCGAGGAGCGGCTGAAGGAAACCGGCGACCTGATCGCCGCCCTGCCTCCGCAGCCGGTGGAGCAGGTGCTCCGCCATTTGAACGCGACAAAGCCCGGAAGATAACCTTCCGGGCTTGCTTTATGCGTTGCGCTAATGAATATCCTTTTTCTTGAACCTGCCGCCCTTAACGTCATGGATATTACCAACCGCAAGAAACGCGTCCGGGTCCCAATCCCCGACGATGGACTTGAGCTTCGCTTCCTCGAGGCGGGTGATGACGACGAAAATAACCTTTTTGCTGTCGCCCGAATAGGCCCCTTCTCCTTCGAGATACGTCACGCCGCGGCCGAGACGCTGGGTCAGCGCATCGCCAATCTCTTTGTATTTATCGCTGATGATCCATACCGATTTCGATTGGTCGATGCCTTCGTTGGTGATATCAATCACTTTAAAGGCGATGAAATACGCGATAAGCGAGTACATGGCGTTGTTCCAGCCGAACACGAACCCCGCGCTCGTCAGAATGAACACGTTGATGAACATGATGATTTCGCCGACGGAAAACGGCGTTTTCTTGTTGATGAGGATCGCCACGATTTCGCTGCCGTCCGTCGATCCCCCTGCACGGATGACCAGGCCTACGCCGGCTCCCAGGATGACCCCGCCGAAGATGGCGGCAAGCAGCGGATCGAACGTAATCGGTTTGACGGGCTCGAGAAGAGCGGTGCCGACCGACATGACGAGTACGGCTGCCAGCGTCGAGAAGGCAAAGGTTTTGCCGATTTGCTTATAACCGAGAAACA
The DNA here is from genome assembly GCF_018333375.1 of Paenibacillus cookii. Lineage (GTDB taxonomy): Bacteria > Bacillota > Bacilli > Paenibacillales > Paenibacillaceae > Paenibacillus_AQ > Paenibacillus_AQ cookii. The sequence goes on along the minus strand of NZ_BORW01000012.1, from coordinate 88,832 downwards.
GGAAAGGAAGATTGAGTAACGTCAGAAAGATGCCAAGCGGCAAATGAAAGAGGTGAGCTAACATGATGGAGATGCCGGTAATCCCGCCATCGATGATATTGTTGTTTACGAGAAAGATTTCAAGCGCGACCGCCACCAGCCCGGCGCCGATCAGCATCACGATGATGCGCGACAAAACCTTGAGCTTGGAAGTCGGCGCGTTTAACGGTTGCTGCTTTCCATGCGGAATTTTTGCGCGTTCCGCGGTTTGGGTATTAGAAGTTCCAGCCATCGAATCCCCCCGATTCTTATCGATTTGGTGTGTTTATCAATAAAACTGAACGCTCCCCCGGCGAGTTTTTTGTGAATATTCTTCTTATATATTATATCATAGTTTTAAGCGGAGTATTAACGTTGATGGGAGTTTTTCTATCATGAGAACCATATTTTTATTTCTGGCGGCCGGGCTGGCGGAGATCGGCGGCGGCTACCTGGTGTGGCTTTGGCTCCGGGAATCCAAACCTTGGTGGTACGGGCTGGCCGGCGCGGCCGTGCTGGTCTTGTACGGCATCATCCCCACGCTTCAGCATTTTCCTTCTTTCGGGCGGGTGTATGCCGCGTACGGAGGCGTTTTTATCCTCCTTGCCCTGCTCTGGGGCTGGGGGATCGACAAAAACGTCCCGGATCTCTACGATTGGATCGGCGCGGCGCTTTGCCTGGTCGGCGTATCGATTATTCTGTGGGCTCCCCGCTCCTAAGGAGGGGCAGGGCCGCTACAGCAGCGGAGACAGCATGCGGCAAAGCATCTCCGCTTTTTTGTGCAGAAACGGCCTCCGTTGAAACTCCTTTTTCGTCATCTCCCGGCATACGCCCATATCGTTCTCAAAATCAGCGGTCAGCCGGTCGATGGCGGACGGCTCAAACAGCGCGGCGGTCAGCTCGAAATTGCAAAAAAAGCTGCGCATGTCCATGTTGGCGGTGCCCACCGAAGCCAGCAAGTCGTCGACGATCAGCACTTTGGCATGGATAAATCCCTTTTGGTATTGAAAAAAGCGGACGCCCGCCAGCATCAGCTCCTCCACGTATGACAAGGACGCCAGATGGACAAGCCTGGAATCGGCCCTCCACGGGATCATGATCCGAACGTCGACGCCGCTGACGGCCGCGGTTTTCAGCCCTTCGTAAATGCCGGGATCGGGAATGAAATAGGGCGAAGCGATCCAAATTCTTTTTTTCGCGACGGAGATGGCCGTGAAGCAAAACTCCTGTATCGCGTTCCAAGCCTGGTCCGGGCCGCTGCTGACGATCTGGATCTGCTCGTCTCCCTTGCAGTGATGCTCGGGAAACAAGGCGGGGTCGGCGATTTTTTCGCCGGAAGCAAGCTGCCAGTCGTTCAAAAACACGTTCTGCAAAAAATAGACGGCATCCCCCTCGATCTCCAGATGCGTGTCCCGCCAGTAGCCCATTTTCGGGTATTGTCCCAAATAATCGTCCCCCACGTTGATGCCGCCCACGAACCCTTTGACCCCGTCCACCACGATGATTTTGCGGTGATTCCGGTAGTTGATGCGGCGGTCGATCAGGGCAAAAAGCGGCGGCAGAAAAAAATGAAACTCCACCCCCGCCTCCTTCAGCTTGTCCACGAACTCCCGTTTCAGCTTGTAGCTTCCCAGGCCGTCGCACATGAACCGCACTTTGACGCCTTCTTTCGCCTTGCGGATCATGATCTCCTGAAAACGGGTCCCGATGACGTCGTGCCTGAAAATGTAAAATTCGATATGGATGTGCTCCTTGGCCGCCTCCATCGCCTTCAGCATCGCGCCGAACGTCTCTTCCCCGTCGGTCAGCACCCGGCTTTTGTTGCAGCCCGTGATCGGGCTTTCCGACAAACGCGACAGCAGATTAAAAAGCCGCTCCTGGTGGCGGAATTCGGGATTGTGCATCTCTTCGATGGTTTGGACGGTAACGGCTCTGCTCCAGATGACCGGACGGACTTGCCGGAATAAACGCGTCCCCCGGGTGCGGAGCTGCTTGCGGGCCTTGTAGTCCTGAGCGACAAAATAGTAAACGACGAAGCCGATCATCGGGCAGCAAAACAGGATGAACATCCATGCGACCGTTTTGGAAGGATTCCGGAATTCCAGCAGCAAAATCGTTGCCATTTGAAAAATAAAGATGATGAGTGCGAGCAGCAGCCATGCCATGAAAGACTCCCCCTTCCCCCGAACGCTTCCCGCTTGAACCGGTTACTTATCCATCATTGACCAAACCAAGCCTTCTTTATTCAAGTCATTACCTCAGGACGGACGGGCAGACGCAAGGGATGAAAAAGGTAACATTTTAGACATGTTTGGCGCCTCTTTCGAATACATAGATGATAAGACAAGTATAAACAAAGCTATGGAAAGGAGCCGCCATGAAACGTGCATCCGCCAATCGACGCATGACGCTTCTCGTGATGCGGGACGCCCAGCATTCGGTCAAGCAGATCCATCTATCCAAACCCTTGATGATGGCCGTTCCCGCCGCCGCGGTCCTCTCGTTGTCCGGCCTCATCCTTGCCCTCCAGGCCCATTCCTCCCAAGCCATTTCCCAGCTGGAGCAGAAGGTCACCCTCGAAAACGCGAAAAACCTGCAGCTGCAAAACTCGGTCAACAGCCGCGAGCAATCCATCGAACGACTGCAAAACGAAATCATCAAGCTGTCGACGCAGGCGAAGGATATGCAGCAAAGGATGCAGCAAGTCGACCAATTGGAGCGGCAGCTTCAGCAGTTTATCCAAAAACACGGCACCGGCATGGCCGCGGATGATTCATCGGATAAAGCGTCTTCCCTGTCCCGGGATGCTTCGCAGCATGTCGGGGGCGAGTTCGTTGCCGTGCACCAAAACGAGATGCTGGATTTGGCCCGGGAGACGAAAGACGACTTTCAGGAGATGCAGGAGCTGCTAAAAATGATGGAAAGCAAGATCCCCCAAACGCTGCAAAAAGCCCAGGAAACCCAGCGGCAGATCGCAGGCAGCCCGACCTTATGGCCGACCGAATCCAAAGTGATGACCTCCAGCTTCGGTTACCGGACCGATCCCTTTACGGGCAGAGCTTCCTTCCATGCCGGCATCGACATTGCGGGAGATAACGGCGAACCGGTTTATGCCGCGGGCGCGGGAAAGGTCATCGCTGCCGATCAAAGCGGCGCCCGCGGGCGCTATATCGTCATCGAACACCCGAACGGGCTGCAAACCTGGTACATGCACCTCAGCAAACTGCAGGTCAAAGAAGGGGATTCGGTGGATAAAGGCGAGCAAATCGCTCTTCTCGGGTCCACCGGCCGCAGCACCGGCCCCCATCTTCACTTTCAGGTCGTCAAAAACGATAAGCCCGTGAATCCGCTTCCGTACATTCGAGCGCAGAATTCTGAATTCGATTAAGGAGGGTTTTATGTTGAGCAGATCCAAATCGTCCAAGAAAAATGCCATGCCGACGGATTCGTTGATCGGCAGAGGCACCGAGGTTGAAGGCGCCCTGGCCTGCCAGGCCAACGTGCGCATCGAAGGCAAATTCAGCGGCGTCATCGAAAGCACCGCCTGCGTCACCATCGGCGAGCATGCCGAGGCCAGGTCCGACATCAGCGCCAGAGAGGTTATCATTGCGGGAAAAGTGTTTGGAGACGTGCAGGCGGAAGGCAGGCTGACGATCACCTCGACCGGCCAGATGTTCGGCAACGTGCTCGCCGCCTCGTCCCTCGTCATCGCCGAGGGCGGGATCCTGAACGGTTCCAGCAAAATGGAGCCCAAACAGGATGAACGCCAGGAAAACGCCGGAGCAGGCGATGTGCATCTGCTGGAATCGGAAGCAGGCTAAAACCGATGCACTGCCGCCGGAAAGCGTGACGCTTCACGCCATCATAAGTCCTCCCAGGGCATTTCTCAAAAAAGCCCGGCCTTAGCGGTACGCGAGCGAATGCGCGCACAGCTAAAGCCGGGCTTGACGAATTAGGCGGCAACGTCCCTTTTATGGAACACGTACCAGGAAACCGCCATAAACACGATATAATAGACGGCCAGCACCGCCAGGGAAAATCCAAGGGTCGCTCCGCCCGGTCCTTCGTCAGCTTTCAGATACCCCGAGAGATCCATGTGCGAAAACAGAAGATATTTTGCCCAGCCGTAACGGTCCGGGTTGAACAAGCTCGCAAAAATCCCTTTGGCGAACATGATGAACAGCGCCAGACCGATGGACAACCCTCCGGCACGGAACACGGTCGACAGCATGAACGCAATCGCCACCGTCATGAACAAATTCACGTAATCGCAAAGCAGGTAGCGGAACGTAAAGGCGGAACCGCTCTCGCCCGGACCGATCAAACTGCTTTCCCCGCCGCCCGCAAAGAAAATGCTCGACGCCAGCATCGCGACCGCGGCAAGCAGCAGCGTGCACAGCAGGCTAAACAGAATGACCGCTATATATTTGGAAAGCAAAATTTTGGACCGGCTCCACGGGCGGATCAAAAGCAGCTTGATCGTGCCCCAGGAAAATTCCCCCGCCACGGAATCGGCGGCGACGATGACGGAAAAGATCGTGCACAGGTAAAACGTAAACGATGCGGTCAACATGACGCTGTCCCATAACGTGGTTTGCCCTCCCGAATCGACCATGGAAAAAAGCACCGGAAGGATCGCATTGCAAAACGCCAAAATCCCGAGCATGACCCACGTCCGGACGCGCCGGTAAATTTTCATGTTTTCGTTTCGCACGAGGCCGAGAAAATTACCCAATCGGATCACCTCCCGTCATTTCCAGGAACTGATCTTCCAGCGACCGGGTCACCGTTTGTATGCCGTACACCTTGATGCCCGCCTGAACCAGCCTGGCGTTGATTTCCGGAATCTCGTCCCGGGCCAGCTTCAGGGTAATCACGTTCCCCTCCCGGCTGCCGCCTTCCAGGACGGCCAGGGCGCGCTCCGGCTCATCCACCGTAAATCCGGTTTCGGCCGCTTCCGCCTTGCTTTCGTTGCCGTTTCGGAGCGATCTGACGTCGATCAGCCGACCGTTCTGGATAATCGCCACGCTGTCGCACATCAGCTCCATTTCGGACAGCAGGTGGCTGGAGACGAACACGGTCGTCCCTTCATCCCGGCACAGATGGCGCAAATAATCGCGGAGCTCCCGGATTCCTTGCGGATCAAGCCCGTTGGTGGGCTCGTCCAGAATCAAAAGCCGCGGCCGGTGCAAAATGGCCTGCGCCACGCCCAAGCGCTGCCGCATTCCCAGGGAATAAGTCCTAACCTTGTCGTGAATCCGGTTGCCGAGACCTACGAGCCGGACCACCTCTTCGATCCGCTTTGCGTCAATGCCCTTCATCATGCGGGCGAAATGGCGCAAATTCTGGTATCCCGTCAAAAACTTGTACATCTCCGGATTTTCGACAATAGCCCCTACGTTGGCGACGGCCTTCTCAAAATGCTCCTTTATGCTGTAACCGCAAATGTTGATATCTCCCTGGCTGATGGAGGTCAAACCGACCATCATGCGAATCGTCGTGGTTTTCCCGGCGCCGTTGGGTCCCAGAAATCCGAATACCTGCCCGGGCGGAATGTCGAGCGTAACGTTTTCCACCAGCGTTCTGGACCCAACCTTTTTCGTTACCCCTTCCAGCCGGACCACCGGTTCATGCTGCATTCGCTTCACTCCCTCGTCGTAGATTATCGCCTCATTGTAACATAGCCGTGACGCAAATGCCCCATATACTGGTAATTTTTCTCTTTTTCCCCCTGTTGATAACATGGTTGACAGCAGCCCAAAGGAATCGTCCCCCGGTAGTATCCCGTCTGGAAAATAACCATCGCGTCCGATGCAGGCACCGCGTTCTCGCAGCACAAGCAATAGACGTACTGCAGGTTTTTCATTGGAACCGCCTTCCTCTCCCTGGGTATAAAGCCGCATTTTTTATCCTGATTCGTGGACAAACCGCCTGCCGCATCTTCTTGTTCCGGAAAGGTTACGTTTTGTATCGTTATCAGAAATCTACATCAAGCGCTGCTTTCTGTCAAGTTTCTTGCCGTACAATGCAAAAAAACCGCCGGGATAGTTTCCCGGTCGGTTTCATCCTTACTCCATATGCTGCTTGATCAACTGATGGATCCGGCTTCGTTCCTTGTCGTTCACCAGGTAATACCAGATGCCTTGGATCCGTTGCCCCTGGCCGCTGATTTCGACCTGATCGATTTTTTTGAGGTCGGTTCTGTAATCCATCAGAAAGGTTTTCATGTCTTCAAAGGTAATATCCGTTTTGACGCTGTCCGCAACCTCATCCAGCAACGACTCGATTTTGGTCACGGTGGCGATGTTCAATGAATTTTTGATGACCTGCTGCAAAATCTGGCGCTGCCTAGCGTTTCTGCCCATGTCCCCGCGCGGGTCGTCGAACCGCATTCGCGAATACATCAGCGCCTCTTGCCCGGTCAAATGCAGCTGTCCTTGATCAAACCGGTGCCCTGCATAAGAGAAAGCAAAAGGATTGTCGACATCGACGCCGCCAAGGGAGTCAATGATGCGCGCGAACCCCTCCATATTCACCCTGACATAGTAATTCACGGGGTAATCAAGGAAATGCTCCACCGTCTTGACGGACATGTTGACGCCCCCGAACGCGTATGCGTGGTTGATTTTATCCACGGTGCCGCGGCCGATAATTTCCGTCCGGGTATCCCGCGGAATATTGAACATCAGCATGCTTTGCTTCGCCGGGTTGACCGTCAGAAAGATCATCGCGTCCGATCGTCCCCGGTCATGCTCGCGCTGATCGACGCCCAGCACAAGCACGGTGAATGGTTTCTTATCCTGCAAATCAAAAGGAGCGGCCTTTTCCGTTCGGGAGGCACTGTACTCCGCCCCGGCTGCCTCGGCGGTGTTCCCTTCCTTGCCGGCCGGCTCAGGCAGCACCTGCCCATCCCTGCTTTCATAGATTTTGTGCGCGGTCGTCTTGACCGATTGGTAAATGTAAGCGGCATACGCCGTAACACCCGCGACGGCGATGATCAATATGGAAGACACGATAAGGATCCATTTTTTCATTGAATCGGCACGCTACCTTTCGTTGGTTAATAGGTGTCCCCGCCCGTTGGCACAAAACCCGGTAAGCCTGGATCGCCCCCAAAAATGGCTTTTATGCTTTTGCGCAAATCCGAGTCCCCCGTATGGATTACTCCACGCTTATTTAAATGGTTTTTTCGGGCGAAAGCACTATGCAGCGCTTCGATAAATATAGTAAAATGACTTTATCCCATTGATATTCTTTTCCCGTAATAATACGGTTTTTTTCTAGCGATCCCATGTTTTTTTTCAACAACATTCCTATGTAGAAACATCAAAGATCCGGCCGCTTTCATGTCCGGCCATGACATCCGTATAGGGATCATATTGTTGCTGTCGAACTCTGCCGCCCGTGACGGTGCGGGTGATTTGTTTCGCCATGTTTGCTTGTCCGTGCTCATCCGGATCGAGGAGGACTCCGTACAGCTTGGCATTCGACAAACTGTCCTCTTTCCACAGCAGCTTGCCATGCATCCGGCAGATCGGCCTTCCATCGTAACCGATGTCGAAGCAGAGCCGGATTTCCGGCACGAGAGGAAAATCCAAATCACTGATAAATACGAGCGTGCGGGATTCGACTTCCCACAATACGGCCGGACGGGAGCGTCCCAGGGCAACGAGGGTTTCTCCTATTTGTTTAATGGATATGTACATTTGAAGGTGTATGCCGTATGACGTCAATATATTCATCGCACCGACCCTGCCTATGGGTATAAAAATATGTGAATCGTACTACACTTATTATCGATACATAATGTTTCTGATATGGATACATTTAGTATCACTCGCATTTTTTACTTTACGATACATTTTGTAACTAGTCAATCCTTTTTTAAGCCAATTTCGATATACATAAGCATAGGAAAGCATGCGATTCATTTGTTTCCTTAAATCGGTAATTTGCAAGCAATCAGAGGAGGTTAATTCATGAATCATGGTAATCGCATCGCAGAACTCCGGGACCAAAGAGGATGGACTCAAGAAGAATTAGCCCAATCGATTGGCATCACGAGAGCCGCACTCTCCCATTATGAAAAGAACCGCCGCAAACCTGATTTCGAAATATTGACCAAGCTTGCCGATAAGTTTGAAGTTTCCATCGATTATTTGATCGGCCGCACGAATCAGCCCAAGCTGGAGATGGACCCCGAGGTGCGGGAATTCGTGGATCATTTGGAGCTTTCGGATTCCGATTTGCTGGACCGGTTTAACTTGACCGTCGACGGACGGAGCCTGACCGAAGAGGAAGCCAGACGTTTCATCGCTTTCGTTCGGATGGAGCGCTCCATGAAATAAACAGAAAGAGACCTCGGCAGCCATCAGCCGCCGAGGTCTTCAAGATTATAGAATGTATGCGCTTTACGCAAAGGAAGAGGGATTCTATAATCATTTGCCGCAATTCTATACAACAGATAGGCAGATCCAACGTTTCAACCCAAGTTACCATAGAAAAAGTAGGAGCCTGCAAGCAGTATTCAGCCGGAATGAACGGATCTATTTGGGTTCCAGCCCTACCAAACGATCCTGCCGCTTACAGTAGCTATGCCAGCTGTCGGGGTGTATCCCGCATTGCTCCAGTACTTTAAGGATATCCACATGGGTCTGCGCCGGATGCTCATGATCGGTCCGTGCTTCGGTACCAAACTCCTTCTCTTCTCTCATCGAAAGATACCCTCGCTCCACTCATCGATTTATTCATCATAGAATCAGATCATCCGTCTTATCCTCAAGTCGAGTCTCCTTGACCAAAGAGAATAGGACTTTTCTATTATATCCCAAGAACGTCCGTGATGCTGTCGTCTGATGGAGAATTTGTCTCTTAAATATAGTTCTATTTTTGTCGAAAAAAACGGGTCTGCGAGTTCTGTCTCCTTTCGGAGCCCGAATCACAGACCCGTTTATGACCGAGCCTACACGTTCACGAAAATGTTATGACTTATTGACTGCCGGTTCTGGCAAGCTCTCTCATGTTGGCTTCGAAGGCCGCCATCAGGGCCGCTTCGCCCGTCAGTCCTTTTTCTTGAACCTTGCGGATATGCTGCGTCATCCGTTTGTAATCCTTCGGAATGACCCGCACGAACTGATTCAAGTTTTGATCCCAGTTTTCGAGCACTCTTTGTCCCATGGCGCTGCCTGTATAGGATACGTGCTTTTGAATCAGCTGTTTCAGTTCTTCCGCCTCTTCGATTTCCTCCACCCGCTCCAGCAGCACCATTTCCAGGTTGCAGCGCTGGATGAAGTTATTCTCCGGATCGTAGACATACGCGATTCCTCCGGACATGCCGGCCGCAAAGTTGCGTCCCGTGCCGCCCAGCACGACGACGCGTCCGCCCGTCATGTATTCGCAGCCGTGGTCGCCAACGCCTTCGACGACGACCGAAGCTCCGGAGTTCCGGACGGCAAAACGTTCGCCGGCAATCCCGTTGATGTACGCTTCGCCGCTGGTCGCCCCGTAAAACGCGGTGTTGCCGATAATGATATTCTCTTCGGCTTTGAAGGTCGCTTGATCCGACGGCTTCACGATCAGCTTGCCGCCGGAGAGGCCTTTGCCCGTATAGTCGTTGGCATCGCCCACGACCGTCAGGGTCATGCCTTTCGGCACGAATGCCCCGAAGCTTTGGCCGGCGGTTCCCGTAAATGTGAAGGATATCGTATCCTCCGGAAGCCCGGCCGCGCCGTATTTCCGCGTGACCTCGCTGCCCAGGATCGTGCCGACGGCCCGGTCCACGTTGGTGATCGGAAGCGTGCCCGATACGGCTGCCCCGTTTTCCAGCGCCGGTTCAGCGAGGGAAAGCAGGCGGCGCATATCCAGCGTTTCTTCCAAACCATGGTTTTGCGTTTTGCTGCGGTAACGCGTGCTGTCTTCCGGAATGTCCGGCATGTGCAGCAGCGCGGACAAATCGATGCCCTTCCGCTTCCAATGGTCGCTGACCGCATCTGCATCCAGGCAATCGGTACGTCCGATCATTTCTTGTACGGTACGGAAGCCCAGCTCGGCCATCAGCTCGCGCAGATCTTCGGCCACGAATTTCATGAAGTTGACGACATGGGCCGGATCGCCCATAAAATGCTTGCGCAGCTCCGGATTTTGCGTGGCGACGCCGACCGGGCACGTATCCATTTGGCAGACGCGCATCATGATGCAGCCGAGCGCAATCAGCGGCGCGGTGGAGAAGCCGTATTCCTCGGCCCCCAGCAGCGCGGCGACGGCCAGGTCGCGTCCGTTCAGCATTTTGCCGTCCGTCTCCAGCACGACGCGGTCGCGCAGATTGTTCAGGATCAGCGTCTGATGCGTTTCCGCGAGCCCGAGCTCCCACGGCATGCCGGCATGGCGGATCGAGCTTTGCGGCGATGCTCCCGTGCCGCCGTCATACCCGCTGACCAGAATGATGTCGGCTCTGCCTTTGGCGACGCCGGCCGCGATGGTGCCGACGCCCACTTCGGATACGAGTTTGACGTTAATGCTTGCTCTCGGGTTGGCGTTCTTCAGATCATAGATCAGCTCCGCCAAATCCTCGATCGAATAGATGTCATGATGCGGCGGCGGCGAAATGAGGCCGACCCCCGGCGTGGAACCGCGCACTTCGGCTACCCACGGGTACACTTTGCGGCCGGGCAGCTGCCCGCCTTCGCCCGGCTTGGCGCCTTGCGCCATCTTGATCTGGATTTCGTCGGCATTCACCAGGTAATGCGACGTGACGCCGAATCGGCCCGACGCAACCTGCTTGATGGCGCTGCGGCGGGAATCGCCGTTCGCATCCGGAATGTAACGCGCGGGATCTTCCCCGCCTTCGCCGGTGTTGCTTTTGCCGCCGATCCGGTTCATCGCGATCGCCAGGCTTTCATGCGCTTCCTTGCTGATCGAACCAAAGGACATCGCCCCGGTCTTGAAACGGCGCATGATGGATTCGACCGGCTCGACCTCTTCGAGCGGCACGGCAGGTCCCGCCGGCTTCAGCTTCAGCATGGAACGGATGGTCATCCGCTGCTCGTTTTCGCCCTGCACCAGCTTGGCGTATTTTTTATACACCTGGTAATCGCCGGTGCGCACGGCCTGCTGCAGCAGGTGGATCGTTTGCGGGTTGAACAGATGCTCTTCCCCGTCTTTGCGCCATTGGTATTCGCCGCCGGAGTCCAGCACCTTGTCGTTGCCGTCCTTGTCGGTGAAGGCGCGGTTGTGGTGCGCCAGCGCTTCGGCCGCCACCTCTTCCAGGCCGATGCCGCCGATCCGGGACGGCGTGTTGGTAAAGTATCGCTCCACGAATTCTTCCTTCAGGCCCACCGCCTCGAAAATCTGGGCTCCGCGGTAGGACTGGATCGTGGAAATGCCCATTTTGGACAATATTTTCACGACGCTTTTCGTCGCCGCTTTAATATAGTTTTTGACGGCTTTTTCATGCGTTACGCCGCGCAGCAGCCCCTGCCGGATCATGTCGTCCAGCGTCTCGAAAGCGAGGTAAGGGTTGACCGCGCTGACGCCGTAACCGAGCAGCAGCGCGTAATGATGCACTTCGCGCGGTTCGGCGGATTCCAGCAGGATGCTCACCTTCGTGCGCGTTCCCTGGCGGATCAGGTGGTGATGCAGGCAGGAAACGGCCAGCAGCGCCGGAATCGCCGCATTTTCGCGGTCGACGCCGCGATCCGACAAAATCAGGATGTTATGGCCTTTGGCAATCACGCGGTCCGCGGCTTCGCACAGCACGTCAAGCGCCTGACGCAAACCTTCGGCCCCGTCCGCCGCCGTGAAAAAGATCGGAATTGTCATCGACTTGAAGCCCGGACGATGCACATGGCGGATTTTCGCGAAATCCTCGTTGGAGAGGATCGGCGTGTCCAGCCGGATCTGCCGGCAGCTTTCCGGCTCCGGATGCAGCAGGTTGCGCTCCGGTCCGATCGTCGTTGCGGTCGACGTGATGATCTCCTCGCGGATCGCGTCGATCGGCGGGTTCGTGACCTGCGCGAACATTTGCTTAAAGTAATTGTACAAACGCTGCGGCTTGTCGGACAGCACGGCCAGCGGAGCGTCGTACCCCATCGAGGCGAGCGCCTCCATGCCGGTAGCCGCCATCGGCTCCAACACTTTGCGCAGCTCCTCGAACGTATAGCCGAACGCCAGCTGCAGCTGCGTCACGTTGTCATGCTTCGGATTCGGCAGCTCCGGCGCGTCCGGAAGCTCATCCAGGTTGACCAAATGCTCGTCGAGCCACTGCCGGTAAGGCTGCTCGGAGGCGATTTGCGCCTTGACTTCCTCGTCGGAAATGATGCGCCCTTCCTTCGTGTCGACCAGCAGCATGCGGCCCGGGCGCAGCCGGTCCTTGTACAGCACGTTTTCCGGCGCGATGTCGAGCACGCCCGCTTCGGAGGACAGGACGATCAAATCGTCTTTGGTCACGTAATAACGGGAAGGTCTCAGGCCGTTCCGGTCCAGGATCGCCCCGATTTGCACGCCGTCCGTGAACGCCATGGCCGCAGGCCCGTCCCACGGCTCCATCAGCGTGCTGTGGTATTCGTAGAACGCTTTTTTCGTTTCGTCCATCGTTTCATGGTTGTTCCACGGCTCCGGCACCATCATCATGGCCACGTGCGGCAGGGAACGGCCGCTCAGATAGAGGAACTCAAACGTGTTGTCGAACATCGCCGTATCCGAACCGTCCGGATTGATGACCGGCTTTACCTTGTCCAGGTCGGCGCCGAAAACGTCGCTTTTGAACAAGGATTGGCGGGCATGCATCCAGTTGACGTTGCCGCGCAGCGTGTTGATTTCGCCGTTATGGATCATGAAGCGGTACGGGTGCGCCCGCTCCCAGCTCGGGAAGGTATTCGTGCTGAAACGGGAGTGGACGAGCGCGATGGCCGTTTCGACCGCTTCGTTTTGCAGATCAAGGTAAAATTGGCCGACCTGCGCCGTCGTCAGCATCCCTTTGTATACGATTTTCCGGCAGGACAGGCTGGAAATGTAGAACGTTTCGCCTTCAGGCGTGCCGCCGTAACGAATGGCCCGTTCCGCGCGTCTGCGGATGATGTACAGCTTGCGCTCGAAATCCAAATCTTCTTTCAGGTCGGCGCTGCGTCCGATAAACACCTGGCGTACGTAAGGCTTGGCTTCTTTGGCCGATTTGCCGAGCATTTCGTCGTAGGTCGGGACGTCGCGGAATCCGAGGAATTTCTGCCCTTCTTCCTTAATGATCTGAATCAGCCGGCTCTCATGAGCCTCACGAACGGCCTCATCATGGGATAGAAACAACATGCCTGCTCCGTATTGCCCGGGCTCCGGAAGCTCGAAACCTTGTTTTTGCGCCTCTTCGGCAAAAAAACGATGCGGAATCTGCAGCATAATCCCGGCTCCGTCACCGGAATTCGGTTCGCTGCCCTGTCCGCCCCGATGCTCCATATTTTCGAGCATCGTCAGCGCCTGGGTGACGATTTCATGGGAAGCCCTGCCCTTGATGTGAGCAACAAACCCCATGCCGCAGGCGTCTTTTTCAAACTGCGGATCATAAAGTCCCTGTTTAGGGGGAAGTACCGTATGTCTCATGGAAAGCAACCTTTCTGTCTTCAGAATGAATAATGACTTAATTTCGGGTACGGCAAAACAAAACCACGTCGAGACGATCATTGGCTACAGAACAAAACAGTGACTAAGATTGGGGAATGGGGTAACTTACAACAGCGGACAACCTTGTTGCTTAGGGGAATGGGTATTGATATTTATTCAGCAAGAATTGGTTTTTTTATTTTATCACTGCCCTAAAAGCAGCGCAATTCAAAGTTTTTATGAGCCCGATAAATAATGATTTGCAGTGCCGCATTAAAGCGTTTTCCGGTTAAATACTATAAATGCCGAATAAAAATGCATGGCGCATCCTGGATTTTCCTCCACCGGCCATAATACTCCCCTTGCACATGGATTCATCGTTGCTTGAAACATTTTTGCCTTCCGGGCCGTTTGTTAAAATGCGGTAATCTATCAAAGCTTATGGAGAAGGAGACTACATCCCATGAAAAAAACCTGGACTGTAACCGCCCTGTCTTTCGCCCTGCTGGTATCGGCGGCCGGCTCCGCCTTGGCTTCGGCATCTTTTCGGGACATCGGCGAAAGCGGCGCCAAGCAACAAATCGAAGCTTTGCAGGCCAAGGGAGTCGTGACGGGCGTTGCCGCCGACCGGTTTGCGCCAGGCGAACGGCTCCTGTTGGCCCAAGGCATGGCCATGATCGCACGCGGCCTGTTAGCCGATGCGCCGGCAAGCGATGACAAAACGGGCCCGGGCGGCGCGTATTTCACAAGCATCCCTGCGGATGCTTGGTATCATGCTTCATTTGTTGCTGCGCATGACCGCGGGCTCGATTTGCCCGCCGACGCCGATCCGGCAGGCGCCGTGACCAAAGAGCAGTTTGTCCATTATGTCATGCAGGCTTTGGAGTCGACGAAGCGTTTCCCTATGATCAATCTGGTTCCTGCAGCCCTCGCCGATGAAGACCAGTTGACCGTCGAATACCAGGGCACGATTCAGCGCGCCCTGCACTACGGTTTGGTTGATCTTGACGAGTCGGGCCGTTTCCATCCGCAAACCCAAATAACGCGGGAAGATGCCGCTTCGATTTTATACAAAGCGATCGCGCTTTATGAGAAGCAGGCCAAGACCAACGATCCAACGAAGCCGCAAAGCTCCCAGGATTCTTCCAAATAACGGGACCTTGTGAAGATTCGGAGATATCGCGCGCCGAGGTGCCGCATCAGCGAAAAAAACTCTTCGAAGCCCGCTTGAAACGCGGGATTCGAAGAGTTTTTTTAATGGCTTAAGGTACGCTCGATCCGTTGATCCGGCATGAACCACACCACGGCAACAAGCACGAAAAAGATGCCGGACAACCATGGACTCACGTAAGCGGTCAAAACCGCGAACAAGTAGAGCAGCGGAGACAATTTCCCTTTCCAGTCTTTCCCCATCGTTACGACGAAGGAGGAGTCGCCGGCATGCTGGTTCATGATCGTGCGCTGAAGCAGCCAGTACGAGAACGCCGCCAGCATTAAAACCATGCCGTACAATGCCGTAGGAGTGGCTGCAAAATGGCTTTCCCCCATCCAGGCCGTCGTGAACGGCACCAGGGACAACCAGAACAGAAGCAGCAGGTTAAGCCACATTAACCGGCCGTTCATCGTTCGAACCATGTGCAGCAAGTGATGATGATTGTTCCAGTAAATGCCGACATACACGAAGCTGAAAATGTAGCTAAGAACTTTCGGCCCAAGGCCGATCAACGCATGCCAGTCATGGCCTTCCGGCACTTTGAATTCCAGGACCATGATCGTAATGATAATCGCCAGCACGCCATCGCTGAACGCTTCCATGCGATTTGCTTTCAGAGTGGTTCCCCTTTTCCCGCTTCCGCGCTCTATTCAATATTCGATATTCGATATCAGTAAAATTGCATGATCCCCTTTATATTGTCAAGCCGAATTTTTTAGCGAACGGCCAACAGCCCCTGCCCTCGGCGTGATTCGTTATTTTTTCTCCGTGGCAAAATATAATATCGCAGCGACCGGAAATGTCAGACCGAACCATAACGCAGCGCTCCATCCTCCCGTGGCGTATGCCCAGCCCCCGACCGCCGAGCCCGCGGCGCCGCCCAAAAAGAAAATAGCCATAAAAAGCCCGTTCAAACGGCTGCGTATTTCGGGACTCAGCGAGAAAAGCGCGCGTTGTCCAAGCACAAGATTCGCGGATACTCCCGCATCCAACAATATGGCTGCAGCGACGAGAACCGCGACGCCGACCGGCGAACCGGTCCGGATGACCAGCGGCAGCAACACCGACAAGACAACCGTAACGAGCGCGATTCCTGTTCCGGGCCTGGTCCAGCCGCGGTCTGCCAGCCGTCCGGCCACAGGCGCGGCAACCGCGCCCGCGATGCCCGCAAGCGCGAACAACGCGATGGCTTTCTGGGAAAAATGAAACATTGGGCCGGCCAACAGGAACGGAACCGTCGTCCAAAACAGGCTAAACGTCGCAAACACGCATGCATGATACGCGGCCCGGCGGCGCAAAAGCGGGGTGGTTCGCAGCAATCGCCACATCGATCCGAGCAGCGCCGGGTAGGAAGCGCTCGAGGAAGGCCGTCTCACAGGCAGCACCTTCGACAATACAAGTGCCAAAACCAAAACGGCTGCGCCGGACAAAACAAATACGGCATGCCAGCCAAAAAGATCGGCGACCAGGATCGACAGCGGGCGCGAGAGCATAATGCCGAGCAGCAAGCCGCTCATCACATTGCCGACCACGCGGCCGCGCGAAGATTCGGATGCAAGGTACGACGCAAAGGGCACCAAGGCATCCGTTCCGCCTGAATCAAGCAAGGTTGGATCGGCCCATGGAGCCATAAAGGCTTGGCATCCGGATACAACGGACCATGCCGGAAATCAAAAACGGGACCGCCCCCCGAATGAAACGTTGGGGAACGGTCCCTTATTCATGCCTCCCGTTAAATTAGGCCGACACGGAAGACTGCTGTTGGTCGAGGACGCTTTTATGCGATTTCATCAGGAAGTAAACCAGCGTCAGAGCCAGGAAGACGATACCTACCGCGCCAAGCACGGCCGTTTGCTGCCACATGGCCGCGAAATCGCCGGTGGACACGACCGCTTTGAAGCCGATCACGCTGTACGTCATTGGCAGGAGCGGATTGAGGGCTTTCATCCAGTCCGGAATGAGCTCCAGCGGGAACGTGCCTGCGCTCGTCGTCAGTTGGAAAATCAGCAAAACGATGACGACAAAGCGTCCGGGCTGATCCAACCAGGTGACGATGGCCTGAATCATGAACATAAAGGACAAACTCGTAATAAACGTAAACAAGTAGAACAGAGGCACGTTTTGCACATCGAGCTTCAAACCGTAAAGAATGATGATGGCCGACAGCAACGATTGCAATACGCTCATCATGACAAACGACAACGTCCGGCTGATGAACCGGTTGAACCCGGATGCCCCGAGCACGGAACTGTCCCGCATCGGAATGACGATGGTCGAGATCAAAGCGCCCACGAACAGTCCCAGGGACAGGAAATACGGCGCGAAGCCCGTTCCGTAGTTAGGAACTTTGGAGAACTTCTTCTCCTCAATTTTTACCGGTTCGGCGAACATTTTAAAGTTCTCGTCCCCCGCCTTCACTTCCCCGCTTTTTTCGGCGGCTTCGTTCAGCTTGGACGCAAGCTCCCCGGAGCCGTCCTGCAGCTTGCCGAGTCCTTCCGTCAGTTGTCCGGCGCCGTCATCCAGCTGCTTGGAGCCGTCCGCAATCGCCGCTACGCCGCTGCCCAATTGGCTCATGCCGCCTTTCAGCTTGCCGGAGCCTTCGGCGATTTGCGCGGCGCCGCTTGCCAGCTGCTTGCCGCCTCCCGCCGCTTCGCCAAGCTTCGTCCCGAACTGCTTCATGCCGGATTCCAGCTTGGATTGCCCGGCTTCAAGCCGGGTCGCCCCTTGAAGAAGCTCCTTTTGCCCTTGATGCAGCTGCTCCATCCCGGCCGTCAGCTGCTTCGCGCCTTTGCCGAGCTCATCCGCGCCTCCCGAAACCTGCCGCAGCCCGTCATGCAGGCCCGCGGCTCCGCTTGCGAGCTGCCGCTGCGATTGATGCAGCTGGAAGGTCCCCTCGCTAAGCTGTTGTTGCCCTTGATGCAGCTCTTCGGTGCCTTTGGCTACCGATTGGCTCGCTGCAACAAGCTTCTGGAAAGCCGGGTTTTGCGCCAGCTCGGGGTTCTGCTGAGCCAGCTGCTGGAGGCCCTGCGCCACGCTTTGGGCGCCTGCGGCGACCTTGGCTCCCCCGGCTTCGGCCGTTTTCATGCTTTCCGCCAGCTTTGCGCTGCCGGCCTCCGATTGCTTCAAGCCGTCCTGCAGCTTGCCGCTGCCTTCCAGTGTGGCCGCCAATCCTGCTTGCAGTTTGCCGCTGCCTTCCACGGCGCTTTGAAGCCCGCTCTGCAGCTTCGCGCTGCCGGCCGCCGAGGCCTGCAGCCCTTCTTTTAATTGGACCGTGCCCTGATGCGATGCACTCACGCCGTTTTCCAGCTGCTTATGCGCCGAGGCGAGTTGTCCAAGACCGCCTGCAAGCTGCTGCGAGCCTTCTTTCAAGCTCAACGCGCCTTTCTGCAAATCGGCCGCACCGCCTGCCAGCGGCTGGACTCCCTGTTGAAGTTTGACGGTGCCCGCTACCATTTTGCTTAAGTTCTCTTTCAGCTTGGCAGCCCCCTCATTCAGCTTAACCGTGCCGTCGGACAGCTCCGAGGCTCCTTTTCCGGCTTCCCCGAGCCCGTCCGCTACCTTGGTGATTTGTTCAAACAGGCTTTTGGAATAAGCCTCCGTCACTTTTTCGGATACTTTGGCCCGGATTTCCTTGACGGCCGTCCCGCCGATTTGGGAAGCCAGGAAGTTATACCCCTCGTTCGGTTCGAAAATAATCTCCGAAGGCTGCGGATGTTCATCCAGCACCGTTGCGGCTTTGGAGGAGAAGTCCTCAGGGATGACGATCGTCATATAATAGCGGTTCTCCTCCATCCCCTTCTCGGCCTCGTCGCGGCTGACGAACTTCCAGGCGAAGTCCGCTCCTTTTTTCAACTCCTCAACGAGATCATTGCCGATCTGCAATTCCTCGTCCCCGTACTTCGCCCCGGTATCGTTATTGACGACCGCTACGGGCAGCTGGTCCATTTTGCCGTAGGGGTCCCAAAAGGCACCCAGGAACAGTCCGGCATACATCACCGGAATGCAAATGACCGCGATCATGGAAATGAGCAGTTTACGGTTGCGGGCCGTCGCAGCCATATCCTTTAAGAATACCGATAATGACCTCATCATAGTTCTCTCCTTAAATCCGTATTGAAGTGGTGAAACCAATTGACCGTTTTAATCATTTGGTCAATTTTTGACCGATAAAAACTTCCTCTTCGTCGCCGTCCGTCCGGACCGCTTACGGGGAAGCACTTTTCATCAGGTATGCTGATATGGCCTGCATTCGGGATTCGCGAGACCGTCCGCCAAAAATAAACGGATATAATGGTGGATTTCTTCTTTGCCGAGCGGCTCCCGAACATGCTTGTAATCGGAAGTCAGCGCAATGTACAGCTTGAACATGACAAAAGCGGCCACCTGAGGATCGCATGTGCCGATCTCCTCATGATCCAGCGCATAGGCGATCTCTTTCTCCAAATACTCCAAGATGACCCGCTCCAGCCTGGCAAGGCCGTCTCTGGCTTTAAGCGTTCCGACGTCCCGCACCTCTTGGGAAAGCTTGATGAACAGCTCATGTTCGCCGCGAAACTCCAGCAAAGCATCCAGGACGCTGAACAGATTCTCGAAAAAGGTTTTCTCCCTGTCCACCTTGCTCTCGGCCAACCGTTTCATCTCCAATATGGCCGTATTCAAAATCTCGTCAAACAGCTCTTCCTTGTTCGAGAAAAACGTATAAATCGTCCCTTTGCCGACATTCGCTATTTTGGCCACTTGATCCATCGTCGTGGCTTTGTACCCAAAAAGCGTAAAAGATTGCGCCGCCGCACGAAGAATTTGCTTTCGGCGATCTACGGCAGACATACCCTCGCCCCCTTTCCGTGGGGAATGGTCGTTCATGAGTTATGACTGATTTTCCATTTCGGTCAATTGGTCAATTCATACTTTAGCACGTCGATCGCTTTTTGGCAACCCTTGCCATCCTCTTTTTTTGAGTTTTTCTGCAATTTTCTGCGATGGTTTTCATGCTCCGGCGATTCTCTTGCTCTTTTATGGATTTTTGATATGGCCTCCTGTAAGATAGAGGAAGGAAAAGTGGGTGAATACATGCGAAAAAAGAGAGTGCTGCTGCTGTCCGAAGGTTTCGGCACCGGGCATACGCAAGCAGCCTACGCGCTGGCGGCCGGGATGAAAAGGCTCGACCCCCGTTTGCAATGCCGCGTTATTGAGCTCGGCAATTTTTTGAATCCGAAGATGGGCCCCTTCATCCTTTCGGCCTACCGCAAAACGGTCAGCAGCAGCCCCAGGCTGGTCGGAATGCTCTATCGCAAGCAATACGACAAATCGCTGAACCGGCTGACCAAACTTGCGCTGCACCGGATTTTTTACACGCAGGCGGCCCGGGTGATGAAGCAGCTCAGGCCGGATTTGATCGTTTGCACGCATCCCTTTCCCAACGCGGTGATCTCCCGCCTGAAACGGAAAGGAATCCAGGTGCCGCTGATCACGCTCATTACGGATTACGACGTCCATGCCACCTGGGTCAACAAAGAGGTGAACCAATACCTCGTCTCGACGCCCCAGGTGCGGAATCTGCTGCTGCGGCGAAACGTGCCGGCCGAGTCGGTCCAGGTTACCGGCATCCCCGTCCATCCGAATTTTTGGGAACGAGGGGACAAGGAGCAGCTGCAGAAAGAACTGGGACTGAAGCCGATGCCGACGGTGCTGATCATGAGCGGGGGCTGGGGCGTTTCTTTTAATAAAGAAATGATACGTCTGCTCTTGTCCTGGGCGGATGACATTCAGTTGATATTTTGCATGGGAAGCAACGAAAAGCAGCTGCAGAAGATGAAAAGCACCCCCGAGCTCGACCACCCGAATATCCGCCTTCTCGGGTATACGAAGGATATCGACAGGTGGATGGATGTCTCCGATCTGCTGATTACGAAACCCGGAGGCATGACATGCACGGAAGGGCTCGCCAAAGGCATTCCGATGCTGTTTTACGAGGCGATTCCCGGGCAGGAGGAAGAAAACGGCCAATATTTCGTGGAGCTGGGCAGCGCGGAGATGATCTCTCCCATGGTGCTTCGCCGCTGGCACCACCGCCTCCTGCATGAATACGGCCAGGTGGAAAACGACAGGCTGAAGGCGCTGACGGCCACCGGCCCCGGAAAAAAACCTTGTTATTGCGCGCAGCAGGTTCTGGAATGGCTCCATCGACATACGCTGTCTTAAAGCAAGGGACTCTTCAACCAGGTTACATAGGATCCAGCCTAAATGCGGACGCAAAAACAGCTCCCTCCAACAATATGGAGGAAGCTGTTTTTTTGCGGCGATGAACGGGGAGTAAGTCCCCTTCTACAAGAAGCGCCTCCGGATGCGGCAATTATTTCCGGATGACGCCGATCCGCCCTTTGCTTTTCGCCGAATCCCCGTTCCCGGCCAAATAATCTGCATATGAAGACTGCAGCCGGATAGCCCAGCGGGTTTCCCCGTTCATGGCGCGCTGCAGCATCCATTGCAGCTGCGGATCCCGCGTGCAGTGCAGCAGTCCCTCGTACAGCTCGGCGGCATCAAGCGCATCGCCAATCAACAAGCGAAGCCCGTCCGGATATTCCTTGGGAGGCTCAACCTTGCTGAACACCGGATAACAGGCGGTCAAACGGTAATACCATCGCGTCCAGACCGCAAGGCGCTCCTTCTGCTTCATTTCCACGTTCCTGCTGAAGTACGCCCGGTGCTCCGGCGGCGCTAGCTGAAGCAATCGCTGCGCGTAAATCATCGAACGATACTCCGCCTGAATCATGTATTGAAGGTCGTGAACGGCGATGGGGCTGCATCCGGTCATCCGGTCCATCATCGGGAGACTCCCGCCTTTCCTGTAGGCTTATTCCCGACCAGTATATGCCCGGGAAGCGGCGTGGTGTTTGTCTAAAGACATGACGCTGCTTGGGAAGCGAAGTTCTAGATTTCGAAGCTTTCGCCGGATTTCAGCGGGTGACCCTGGATGCCTTTTGGGGCCAGCCGTTCGCAGAACGCGGAAGCGTCCTGCCGGATGCCTTCGAACGTATCGTAGTGTACCGGAAGCACGTGGGACGCCCGCAGCCATTCCGCCGCCACGAGCGCGTCCTCCGGCCCCATGGTCAGCGAATCGCCGATCGGGAGCGCCGCCGCATCGATCCGGTTCATTTCCCCGATCAGGCGCATATCGCCAAACAGTCCGGTATCGCCTGCATGGAAAAAGGTTTTGTCGCCGATCGTCAGCAAAATGCCGCCGGGTTCGCCGGTATAAATCACGGTATCCCCCACCGTAAGCGAAGAACTGTGAAACGCGAGCGTATATTTTACCTTAAAGCCGTCAAACGTCTGACTGCCGCCGATGTTCATGCCGTACGCTTCAACCCCTTGGCTTTTGCAATATTCCGCCAATTCGTAAACGGCAACGATCGGGCACGCATTCGCTTTTGCGATGTCGATGCAATCGCCAAAATGATCTCCGTGGCCGTGCGTCAACAGCACCGCGTCCACGCGGATATCCCGGGGAGAAACGGTCGCGGCAGGATTCCCCGTCAGGAACGGATCGATGATGATTTTTTTCCCTTCCGCCTCCACAAGCACACATGAATGACCATAATACGTAATTTTCATAAACGTCGGCACCTCCTACAATTGATCGCCAAAACATGATATTCCGGATTGAACGGCAAAGCCTGTACAACCCATCTCTATCATATCGAATTGGGATTTATTTGTAAAAAGTATGATTGCCGATCCGCTTTTCGTACGTGCGGGTATGATGAATGGTCAGGTCCTGCGCCAGCTTCAGGGACAGGAAGAAATACGTGTCATCCGTCACGGCTTTTTTGCCGTTCAGCGCCTCGTTCACCGCGCGAATGCAATCCCGGTTCGGCTTCACGCGGTCAAAGCGTCCGTTCGCCACGGGACTGAACTGATGTTTTTGATAGATGACCTTTTTAATCGTATTGGGAAAATTGGCTGACCGTAGCCGGTTCAAGACAACGTTCGCGACTGCGATTTTGCCTTGGTACGGTTCGCCTTCTGCTTCTGCCATGACGATTTTTTGCAGCAGGAGCACATCTTCAGCGGTCACGTTGTACTGCCAGGTGGCTTTCGCCCGTTCCGACGGACTCAGCAGTTTGGTCCGGCTGAAGAATAATGTTTTTGGGGGAGTCAGCTGAAGATTTTGCTTTTGCCGATGGGAAGCCTCCGCCTGAACGACCTTCGGTTTCGCTTGGGCTTGCTCGCGTGCCAACACCGTTTTGGACTTCGGCGACGTCGAAGGAAGCTGCTCAACAAAAGCAATTTTCGTTTTATTATTCCACAATTTGAAATTATTTACATTTTGCAATTGAATAGGCAACTCAAAACGCGTCTGTTGCGACGTGCTCCGTTTGCCCTGAACCTGTATATGTTCCTTGTTCACCGCGCTCGCGTTTTCGTTCATGCTCAAAGAAACCGCACCGATCCGGTCCAGCGTCATATTGCCTTTATGCTGCAGTTTTTTCGCTTGCTCGTCTTGCAGAAGCAAACAAATCGCAGAGAAACACACCAGAAGAACTCCGATCAGCAAAGCCATCCAGCGGTTTTGTCTTAAAGTGTACATGTTTTTCCTCCCACTACTCCCGGCACATTCCCTTTTCACACCGAATTTTGCAAATGACGATCATCTTGCATCATTCTCATGTAACCGAAAATAGAGGTTTTGAAAACCTGTTAATATTTTCAGTGATTTGCTGCATCCGCGAATACGAGAAAACGGAAAATACGTTTGTTACATCTTTACAACACCAAACAGCTTCGTGACGGCACAATTTTACGGTTCACAGATACGGCTAAAGGGAACAAGCTATTGTTTTATGTGCAGGAATGTTTTGAATGATCGGATTTTGCCGGACATCCTCGCCCGGATGCCCGCAAAATCCATGTATGCTAAAAACGCTCGAAAATATCAATCTACGAATATTCCATACGGAAGGATTCTAGTATCTCATACATTGGCTTTTCGTGCAAATGTGTGGAAAAAAGTACAAATTCATCGGCGATCCATGTTGCCATGTCGTCCCCTTGTTCCGAAGCCGCTGTTTGCTGAAGCAGAGGGGGCATCGAAGCCAGCTGAAATCCCTGATTTCCCGCGTATTTTCGGGCGATCGTGATGTGCGGGCGATAAGGTCTGGACTCTTTGGCGAACCCTAAGGTTTCCATGGCGTCCGTCACCTTTTCCTGCAGTTCGGCGAGGCCGTTTTTGTAGTCAATTACTCCAGCCCAAAGCACTCTCGGGGATGCCTCTGCGCCAAACACCCCCGCCTTTCCAAAACCAAGCTCAAATGGGCGAAATTGGCTGGCGATGGACTTTAATTTTTCCGCGATGGCCGGCACGCGCTCCGGTTCGACGTCCCCTAAAAATTGCACCGTAATATGATAATCTTCCCTGTGCGTCCATTTTTTGAAAGGATACAGATGTTGATGGGCTTCCCGCCAACGTTCCAGCACCGATTTCAATTCATCCGGCAATCTGACCGCGATAAACAGCCGCAGCGGCCGCTCCTTATTTTCCTTGTCCAAGTAAAATCTGCTCCTTTCACAAATTTTTGCTACTATATAATACCGTCCATTTTATCATATCCAAAATCGCCTGTTTCCACCAAAACAAAAAGGATGTTCCGAAAGCTCCAAGAGCCTTCAAAACATCCTTGCCCCTATTCAGCGTCACCCAAATTGCGCCCGGTGCAATCTTGCGTATACGCCCCCGCTTCTCAGCAGATCCTCATGCCGCCCGTGTTCGGCGATGCCTTCCTCCGTGACGACGATGATCCGGTCCGCGTTCCGGATGGTGGCCAGCCGATGCGCAATGACCAGCGTGGTCCGGTTCACCGCCAAAGCTTCCAGCGCCTCCTGGATGATCGCTTCCGTTTCGGTGTCGAGGGCCGACGTCGCTTCGTCCAAAATGAGGATCGGAGGATTTTTCAAAAACATCCTTGCGATCGCCAGCCGTTGGCGCTGCCCGCCCGACAGCTTGAGCCCCCGCTCGCCGATGACCGTATCCAGCCCGTCCGGCAGGGAAGCAACCAGCGACTCCAGATGGGCTTTGCGCACCGCATCCATCAGCTCGTCTTCGGAGGCGTTCAAATTGCCGTAAAGGATATTTTCCCGGATCGTCCCGCTGAACAAAAACACGTCCTGCTGCACCATGCCGATTTGCGAGCGGAGCGATTGCTGGGTCATTTCGCGGATATCGATGCCGTCAATCGTGATGCTTCCTTCCTCCACCTCGTAAAACCGCGGGATCAAGCTGCACAGCGTCGACTTGCCGGCACCCGAAGGCCCGACGAGCGCTACCGTCTCCCCGGCTTTGATGCTCAGGTCGATCCCTTCCAAAATCCGCCGCTGCTTCTCATAGCCGAAGGAAACGTTCCGGAACTCGATGTTCCCGCGCAGCTGCCGCACCTCTATCGCATCCGGCTGATCCTGGATGTCCGGCTCGGTGTCCATCAGCTGGCAGAAGCGCTTGAAACCCGCCATTCCTTTCGGATAGATCTCCATCAAGGCGTTGATTTTGTCGATCGGCTTCAGGAAAATGTTGACGTACAGCAAAAATGCCACCAATTCGCCGTAGCTCAGCTTGTTTTGGTATGCAAACCAGGCCCCGCAGACGAGCACGATCAGCGAAATCAGCCGCGTCAGCATATACATGCCCGAGACGCTGAACGACATGGCCAGGTACGACCGAAGCTTGGCGAGGCGGAATGCGGCGTTGCTTTCGCGGAAACGCGCGATTTCGTATTCCTCGTTGCCGAACGATTTGACGACCCGGATGCCGGACACGCTGTCTTCCACGCCGGCGTTCAGCTCCGCGATGTTGCGGAACATTTCCGAGGAAGCATGGTTCAGCTTCTGGTTAAAATAAACGATCATCCATACGATGACCGGCATGACGATAAACGTGATCAGGGCAAGCTGCCAGTTCACCGACCACATGATCGCAAACGCCCCGAAAAAGGTCATGACGGCGATAAACATGTCCTCCGGCCCATGGTGGGCCATTTCCCCGATATCAAACAAGTCGTTGGTCATGCGCGACATGAGATGCCCCGTTTTCGTATTGTCAAAAAACTTGAAGGACAGCTTCTGCACGTGATTAAACGCCTGCTGGCGCATGTCCGACTCGATGTTGATTCCCAGCTTATGCCCCCAATAACTGACGATAAACTGCAGCCCCATGCTGATCAAATATAAAGCGAGCAAGCCGCATCCGGCGGCGACGATCGTCCCCCACGCCCCGTCCGGCAGCAGCCGGTCCACGACCCACTGGACGGCGACCGGAAACCCGAGCTCCAGCAAGCCCGCCACCACCGCGCAGCCGAAATCGACCATAAACAGCCGTTTATGCGGGCGGTAATACGACATAAACCTTCGAATCAGGCCGGGCTGAGCGCCCGAAGCCTTACCTGCTGCATTTTGCATCATAACCGTATTCGTGCCTCCAAATTCTGTATGAAATACTCTAATTATAGCGTATTTCCTCGCACATGGGACCAGAAAAACTGGATGTTGGTTCGCCGCCGCTCCAACGGCGATTCGTCCAAACGCCTTTTCACTTCCCGCCGGAATCTGGTATCCTAAAAACAATTCTGCTTAGGCAAATAACGATCGACGGAGGAGCCGAACCATGAAATCTATCGTATGTCTTCATTCCTTAACGCCGGAACAAGTCGGACAAATCAAGCAGGCCGCCCCAGGCTACGATTTGATCGTAAAAAATAAAAAGGAACTCAGCGCGGAACAGGTTCAAAACGCGGAGGTCATTCTCGGCTGGTCAAAAACGATCGTCGAAGACGCCCTGCTCGCAACCAGCAAGCTGAAATGGGTGCAGACCTGGTCGGCGGGCGTGGATACGCTGCCTTTGGAACGCCTGCGGGACAAAGGGGTGCTGCTCACGAGCGCCAGCGGCGTGCACGCGATCCCGATCTCGGAAAGCATCATCGGAATGATGCTCTCGTTCTCGCGCCAGCTGCATATGGCGGTTCGCCATCAACTGAAAAAGGAGTGGAAATCCGACCTCTCCGTTCCCGGTCTCGCCACGTTGGGCGAAATCAGCGGCAAAACGCTGGTCATCGTCGGCGTCGGCGAAATCGGCCGGGAAACGGCCCGGCTCGCCAAAGCGTTCGGCATGCGGGTGATCGGCGTCAGACGGTCGGACCAGCCGGAACCGCATGTGGACCGGATGTATACGATGGACGGCCTGCATGAGGCGCTGGGACAAGGCGATTACATCGTGAACATCCTGCCGTTGACGGCCGAAACGCGCCGCATCTTTAATGCAGCGGCTTGGAACGCAACCAAGGAGGGCGCTTATTTCTTCAATGTCGGCCGCGGACCTACGGTGGATACGGACGCGCTTATGGATGCCCTCAAAAGCGGCCGGCTGAGCGGCGCGGGCCTCGACGTGTTCGAAGCGGAGCCGCTTCCGGCGGACCATCCGCTCTGGGACATGGAGCAGGTCATCATCACCCCGCATGTCGCGGGCAGCAACGACCGTTATACCGAACGCGTCATCGACATTTTTACGGAGAACCTCAAATCCTATGCCCAAGGCCAAAAACCGCCTCGCAATCTGGTGGATTACGGGCGGATGTATTAAAATTCAGGCATATTTGAGAAAACGATAGGCTTTAACGAAAAATATCCCTTAACCGGGCACCGGAGCGCCATGCAGGCCTCCGATCCCCTGTAAGGGATATTCTCATTCGGCGTAAACGGGCGCCTTTTCCTCTCTATTTCCTTAAGACAAGCGTCTATTCGAAGGCCGCAGAGCCCACGAGAGCATATTTAGCGCAGCATAGGAAAGCGGGAGGATCAGATTAAACCCGTAATCGCCATAATCGTTAGCCAATGCATGGGAACATGCCGCGCCCGTCATTAAAAAGAAGATCCCGGCGTGAACCCATTCTTTAAGCCGAGGCAAACCCGGCACGACGAGAGCGACGGCCCCCAGCACCTTCCAAATCCCGAGAATGGTCAATACGTATAATGGATACCCCAGATTTTTCACCAAATCGATGTTTCCTCCAAATTGCATCAGCTGTCCGATCCCGCTTAACGCAATCGCAATTACGAGCAGTAATGTGACTGACCAATAAGCCACCCTTTTTCCAAGGGGCTGGGGATGGACTTTCATGATTGTTTCCACACCGACCATCTTATTCATTTTGACTCCTCCTCATCATTATAAAATCTTTTTTCGTTTCAAAAAACGAGCCGCGAACGTCTCTATTTCCTAACGACCGGAATCCACATTTCTCCATATACCAAACCGTTTCGCTCCCCCATCTCCACCGTTGCGTTTGGCCCGCCGACATAGGCAAAATCGGTGGCTTCCGGCAAAACTTGACCAAAGGCAATGCCGGAAAGCATGTTGCCCAGCTCATCGGCCGTTTTCCCTTCCCCTTTGACAACGAGGTATTCCCCTTTAGGAAATTGAATAACGCGGGTTGCTTCGGGCATCGCGGCCTCCGTCATGACGCCGGCGTAGTACATCATTTTGTTGTTCACCGCTTCGTTTACGGCAAAAATGTAATCGTTTGCGGCTACGGCCTTTAAAGTGTCAAGTCTTCCATCTTGCATCACGGCTTTCCAAAAATCAGCCTTCTCCTGGTTTATGCCGGCATAGTCCGTGTAATCGCTTCGAAGCTCCGTCCCAATGCCCAAAACGTTAAAGCTTTCTTTTTCCTCAAGGGTGTAATTTTTCATCTTCGATTCCTTCCTTCGCTTTAAATTTTCCTTTAAATTTTCAATGATTCGTCTTTTCTCTTGATGGGTTTATCATAACTTTTAATCATGCCAAAAAATGATACTGTTTAGGGGCCGCAGAAAAATAAAGGGGAGGACCAACATGGTCCTCCCTTTGAAGTACGACCCGGAACTTTCGATGGCCCGGTATTGGCCGGGGAGCCTCGGTACTAGCTCCCCATCCCCATATATTATAATTTCGATTTCCCGCATGTTATTGGAGCGCTTCGCAAAGCCACACCTGCCGCACGAAGCTTCCTTTCCTCACTTGGCATTCATCGGCGATCCGATATCCTGCTTCTTGCACCCGGACCCGCACATCCTCTTCCGTCGTGACGATGACCGCGCGGGGCGCCAGGCGGCGCAGGCTAGTCAGCATCCTCCGCTGCTCTTCTTCCGGAAGCACCGAGCACAGATTGTAGGGCATGTCCAACACCGCCGCATCGTAATGGCCTTCCAGGTCGTTCATATCCCCAAGCGTCACCAGCGTTTCGGAAAATCCGTAATGCTTGAGGTTCGTTCTGGCGCCGCGGACCGCAAGCGGATTGATGTCCCTTCCCCGGATATCCAGCCCCATGGACAACGCCTCGATCAAGACGTTTCCCATGCCGCAGCAGGGATCAAGCAGGCGCACCCCTTCCGTCTCCGGAGCCGCGATGTTCACCAAGGCCCGGGCCACGGCCGCGGAGAGGCCGGTGGAATAGTTCTGCGGTTTATGGATATGCGCGTGCCAAGCCCGCTTTGGGGCATGCCGTACGCCAAGCACCCAGGTCCCGTTCAGAGCCGTCAGTCCCAGCGTGACATCGGGATGTTTCATGTCCGCCTTGCCCTGAATCCGGCTGCCGACCAGCCGTTCGAAGCTTCTTTGTTCTGCATAATCAAACGGATCCCCGGCTTTGATATACGTGACCTTAAACGGTTCTCCGCTTTCTACCCAACGCCTTGAGCCCGCAAGCTCGGCGATTTTTTCCGCAGAGTCCCCGGATGCGGCGATATCCAAACGCAGGTTTAGAAACGGGCTGCGATCCGGGTCGATCCTCCGGCGGCTGAGCAAAAGCGCCCCCGTCTGCCATTCCATGCAGCCGCCGAACAACGCCCGCAGCTCCATCGCGCAAAGCTCGGCTTCCGTTTCATGGCTGGCGTACGCGTATAGATAAAGCGAGCGGCCGTCTGCCAGCGCTTGTTGGATCCGTTCATCGATTGGTTCATCAATCCGCTCAGCAATTTGTTCATGCATCGGCCGATGCATCCGACCACTTGCCTGTTCCTGTTTTTTATTCATCCATGTACCCCGTACCTTTCCCTGCATCTTTCGGCTTCTTACCCTTTCCAGCCGCCGGCGGCCAAAAGCCTGTAAGATTCCAGGCGGTGCCGGTAATCCTGGATGGGGCAAAAGATCAAAAACTCCCGGCATCCGGTCGATTCCGCCATCCGGACAAGCCGTTCCCGCACCTGCTCGGGCGTACCCGATATCAACCGCCTTTGCGGATCGGGGTGCTCCTCCGGCTCCCCCTGCTCCGCGGCCCGCTCGGGTCCCGGCAGCTTTGCGTTCTCCAGCAGCTTCCGGGCTTTCGCCTCCGTCCGGGCGCAGATGACCCCGATCGACAGCATCGCACGGGGTTTGTCCAGCAATGCCGACGGCTTGAACTGTTCGCGGTACGTTTGCAGCACTTCGGCTCCGTCCCGCTCGCTCATGAACTGCCCGAAAACATACCCGGTCCCGTATTCGGCGGCAAAACCGGCGCTTTTGCTGTTCGTTCCAAGCATCCACACATTAGGCTGCACCATCGGCAGCGGCCGCGCCTGGACCAGCCTGTCCTCATACATATAACGGTCTTCCAGCAGCTTGATCAAAGCGCGCAGCTTTTTGGGCATATCCGCCACGTTTTGCAGGAAATTGCCGCTTAGCGCCATCGAAGCGTGGGCCGACCCGCCGGGCGCCCGCCCGATGCCGAGGTCGATCCGTCCCGGATACAGCGCCGCCAGAAGGCGGAAGCTTTCCGCGACCTTCAGCGGGCTGTAATGGGGCAGCAGCAGCGCGCCCGTGCCGAGGCGAATGCGTTTCGTTTTCGCCCCGATGTGAGCCAGCAGCACTTCCGGCGACGCGCAGGCCAAATCCTTCAGATCATGATGCTCGGCCGCCCAATAACGTTCATAACCCCATTTTTCCGCGGATACGGCCAGCGCCGCCGCCTCTTGCAGGGCTTGTTCGTAAGAAGCCTCCCCGATTTTCGGAACCAAGTCCAGCACTCCCAAGCTTAACCCCGTAACCATCTGCGAAACTCTCCCCTCATGCCGCTGTTTCTCGTCTCTTCTCAAGCGAACCCGGCCGCTTAATCCAAATCGTAAATGGACCCGACCTTCAGTCCGTACAGTTCATTATAAATCTTTTCCGCAAAGGCGTCCGTCATGCCCGCAATATAATCGATCACCATATGCTCCCAAGTCCAGATCGGGTTCGGGCTGGCCTGATCCCTTTCGAACCGCTGCAGCCAGTCGGAAGGGATGATGGATTTCGATGCCACCGGATCAAGGAAAGCGTCCCACAGCCGTTTGATCATCCATTCGCTCCGTTTTTGCAGTCGCTGCACGCGCAGGTCGCGGATCATCGTCACCCACGCAAAGCTTTTCAGCACGCTGACGGTCCGAAGCATATCGAAATCTTCTTCCTGCCCTTTGATGAAGGTGACCTTTTTCCAATCCCCGTCCGGGATGACGCCCAGGCTGCCGACAAAATGGCTCACCCAAAAGGCTTTGACCTCGCGCCGCGCCCGCGAAAAATCATGCTCGCAATACGGCAGCTTCTCCTTCCACACGTGAAGAAAAGCGGCCATGACCTCTTCCACCTTCAGCCGGATGCGGTCCGCGTCCCAGCCCTGCCAGAAAGCGTCCTCGAGCGTCATGATTTTTTCGATGATCAGCCGGATAATGTACGGGTCATATAGAAAATGCTCATGCACTTCGATTTTGCCCGCCTTGATGCCGTCCTCCAGGTCATGGGCCGAATAGGCAATGTCGTCGCACAGGTCCATCAGCTGGGATTCCAGCGTTCTTTTTCCTGCCGGAATGCCCCACTCGTTGCGAATCTCCGAAATATAGCTCCATTCATGCTTGTACAAGCCCTTTTTATTGACCGTGCCGGGAAACGGATATTTGTTGATGCCAAGCAGCACGGCGTCGGACAGATTCAGGCCGTCCACGTTTTCGCGTTTTTCCAGAAACATGATCAGCCGGAAATTATGCGAATTCCCTTCAAAATGCTCGTATTTATGCCGCATCCGCGTCCGCACGTCCTGGATTTGCTCGGAATTCATGTAGAGCCCTTCCACGGCTTCTTTCGTTTTATCCTTGATCAGCTGCTCCAAAATGCCGTCCAGCACTTCTTCGCCCTTATGGCCGAAAGGCGGATGCCCGAAATCATGCGCGATCGCCGCGCATTCGACCACCTCCGGATCGATGACGAGCCCGGGGTTGCCGGCCTGTTCCTCGGTTACTTCCGGGTAAGCCCGCACGAGGCTTTTGGCCGCTTCCCGCGCGATTTGCGCCACCTCCAGCGAATGCGTCAGGCGCGTCCGGTAATAATCGCCCGTGCCGGCACCGAAGACCTGCGATTTCCCTTGCAGGCGGCGGAACGTCGGCGAATGGATCAGCCGCGAATAATCCCGTTCATACGTCGCCCGGGATGCGTCCGCTTTGGTTTGTTCAGGGTACTGACGATGTTCCCTTTGATCCTTGATATTCATATACAGCACTCCCTACTCCGTTTTTTTTATTTTTTCATTATAAGGCATTTCGGCCTGTGCCGTTCTTTGATTTTTTCATGAGCGCGTGGTGCCTCTTTCACCCATTGTTGCCAGTCCGCCGGCCCGTTAGGAGGTTGGGAGTGCATGTCTCGAAAAAAAAGGATCCTTTCGGTACGGCTGCATGCAAAAATAAACCGCCCCTCGGCCGTTGCCTGAAAAGACGGTTTAAGAGTAAATATCATTCTGCGCGGCCTATTCGCGCCAGTTCCACAACGCAACCTCCCCGATGCGGATCGCGGATACTTCCGGATCTTCCTTCAGTTTTAAAATATCTTTGGTCGGTCCGGTAATGACGGCACCGTAGATTTTGACCCCGTTTTTTTCGATGTAGTCCAGCGTTGCTTTGAAATCGACGGAGGGAACCAGACTCCCGGCAGCCCGTTGATGTTGGTACAGGACGCGCAGCGTCTTGATGAAATTCGCTTCCCGCAAAGCGCCGGAGCCGTACGGATCGATCGGAGGGTACGAGGTGGAAGATGAGCTCATGGTGACAAACGGTCCGACTTTTTGCTTGGGGCCTTCGGTCACTTTGCCGTCTCCCCGGTGCCATACCGGCATCGCCGGAAAACCGATCGGGTTGATGACGAGCCCGTCAAAGCGTTTGATGTCCGGGTCCCCGTTGTCAACGGCAAACCAAAGCGGGTCGTAATGTTTGCCCTCGAACCTTTTCAAAAACTCGTCGGTCGAATAGAGCTTTTTATAAGAAACATAGGCCTCCGCCACCGTTCCTTCAGGCAGCTTCTCCAGCCGTGTCCATTCCGGCCCGCTGTCGCCCCCCTGATTACCCGGGAAAAGAAAAAATCCCTTATAGGCCACGCTGCTGTCCGACCAGGAAAAATCATAAAGCCGGAGCCATTGAAAGGAATACGTCGCCGAAAAATCGCCGACCTCCCGTTGTTCGTCCCCGATGCGTTTGGACATTTTGCCGCTAATCTTCATATTAAAGTAGGTTCCGGCGTTGCTGTTAGGTTGAATCGTCACATTCGGATAACCGACCGCAAACGCCGATTTCACAACGTCGCGGTTGATTTCTCTAAAACTCGGATCTCCCGCCTCATAAAAAATGGACGTGCCGATCGAACACAGGATGCTAAAGCCGATAAAAAAGCCGATCAACGTAAACGCCGTGCCGATCCGCGCCTTCCATTTTCCTTTTCTCAGCAGCCTGGCTTCACGTTTATGCCTTTTCTTCTCGGCGTCCGATATGGGACGGGGGTTCGTATTTGCCGCGTGTTCTTCAAGGTCCATCATTTCATCCAGATAGGATTGATAGACCTCCATCTTTTCGAGTTCACGCTCCAGCTCTTCCCGCTCCTCCCCGGACAGTTTTCCGTCCTTGTAATCCCGGAGCTTTTGCTTAAAATCGTCGCTCATCCCGCTCCTCCTTTTCCCGGATCTTCCTCAGTTGCTGCCGCGCCCGAAACAGCACGACCTTAAAATGGGACAACGTGATGCCCATGACCTCCGCGCCCTCTTGGTACGAAAATTGATGCAGATCCACCAGGACCACCGCTTGCTTCTGCATCTCCGGCAGCCCCCCAATCCATGCCAACAGCCGGTCATGCCCCTCTTTGCGCAAAAGCACCGATTCCGGCCCATTCCCGTCGTCGTCCGGCAAGCGATGAAACCACTCGTCCGCAGACGCGATGCTCCGGCTCTCTTTGCGCTTCAGGTCGATCAACGCATGGTAGGCGACGCGGAAAAGCCAAGGTTTGACCTGCTCATCCCTATAATTTTCGAGGTGCAAATAAGCGCGGTAAAACGTCTCCTGCACCAAGTCTTCCGCTGTCGCATCGTCCCCGCAAAGGGAACGCAAATATCGGTAAACGTCCGGCATATAAGTTCGATATACGCTTTCGAGCGTGCTGCGTTTGGCCATTTCATCCCCTCAATCTAAACACGTTTCAAACAGGGGAATAGTTACAAAATTTCGGAAAAATGTTCATGTTCCGGAAAGAAGGGATGGTAAATCCCCAGCAAATCGGGGTTTATTTCCGCACAAAAACGGCCCGCCGCCTGGATCGGAAAGGCAGAGGGCCGCGTCGTGGGCAAATATGGAATGATGCCGATTCCGGCCGGACGGCCCAAAGCAGTGCTGAAAAACCAAACATGCCGCGCCGATGGCGAAGACCTGGCTTCCCGCGGAAAGGCACGCCCTGCCCGCGCCTCTTCTTTTCTGCGGAATCGCAGGATGCTGAAAGTAAAAGAGACCCGCCGTTTGGCGGGCCCTCTCATCCTTCTATTTGAATGCCATGGCGGCATGGACCGCTTTTTTCCACCCGGCATACAGCTTATCGCGCTCCTCTTCCCCCATCGCAGGCTCGAATTGGCGCTCCTTGGCCCACATGGCGGATATTTCCTCCTGGCTTTTCCAATAGCCGACCGCAAGTCCGGCCAAATAAGCCGCGCCCAGCGCCGTCGTTTCGTTGATCACCGGCCGTTCCACCGGCACGCCAAGCAGGTCGCTTTGGAATTGCATGAGGAAGTTGTTCTGCACGGCCCCGCCATCCACGCGCAGCGTCCGCAGCTCGATGCCCGAATCGCCCTCCATCGCCGAGATGACGTCCCGCGTCTGGTAAGCAAGCGACTCCAGTACCGCCCGGATAAAATGCTCTTTGGACGTGCCGCGGGTCAAGCCAAACACCGCTCCGCGAACATCGCTGTCCCAATACGGCGTACCGAGGCCTACGAATGCAGGCACGACATAGACGCCTTCCGTGCTAGCGACCCGGTTTGCGTAATTTTCGCTTTCTTTGGAATCCTTCAGCATCCGCAGTCCGTCCCGGAGCCACTGTACCGCCGAACCGGCCACGAAAATGCTGCCTTCCAGCGCGTATTCCACGCGTCCGTTAATGCCCCAGGCGATGGTGGTCAACAATCCGTGCCCGGAGCGAACCGCGGTTTCGCCGGTATGTTTGAGCATGAAGCAGCCGGTGCCGTACGTGTTTTTCGCCATCCCTTCGTCAAAACAAGCCTGCCCGAACAACGCCGCTTGCTGGTCGCCGGCCGCCCCGGCAATCGGAACCTCCTGCCCGAAAAAGTGGTGCTTCACCGTGTGCCCGTAAATTTCGGAGGATGGGCGCACTTCCGGCAGCATCGAAGCCGGCACGCCCAGGATTTCCAGCAGCTCGTCGTCCCATCGGAGTTCGTGGATGTTGTACATCAGCGTGCGGGAGGCGTTGGAATAGTCGGTGACATGCCGTTTGCCCCCGGTAAACTTCCAGATCAGCCAGGAATCGATGGTGCCGAACAGGAGCTTGCCCTGCTCGGCTTTTTCGCGGGCGCCTTCCACATGGTCGAGAATCCACTTGACCTTCGTTCCCGAAAAATACGGGTCGATGAGCAGCCCGGTTTTTTCGCGGATCTTGTCGTCGTATCCTTTCGCTTTCAGTTCCTCGCATATGCCGCCCGTCTGCCGCGACTGCCACACGATCGCATGGTACACCGGCTCTTCCGTTTCCTTATCCCACACGACGGTCGTTTCCCGCTGGTTCGTGATGCCGATGCCTTCGATCTGCTCCGGTTTCACGCCCGACTCCGACAGCACCGACGCGATGACCGACAAAATCGACCCCCAAATTTCGTTGGCGTTATGCTCTACCCATCCCGGATTCGGAAAATGCTGCGTAATCTCTTTTTGCGCGATATGAACCACTTCGCCGGCCCGATTAAACAAAATCGCCCGCGAGCTTGTCGTCCCCTGATCCAATGACAATATGTAGGTTTCCATCGTTCTCCCCCGTTTCGTTGGCATGTTGGATGTTTCGTAAGCGCTTTATCATTAAGATGAGATGAAAAGATCTAAATATGGACTTATGTGAGTGTGGCTGCTAATGGCTTCCTACTTCTTATGCTATTCGAAAACGGGGAGGTTTTGAAGGGGGATTTTGAAAGAGGGCGATATTAGGGATGAGAGCCGACTGAAGGGGACGAATCGGCACTATGTAAATACACTATCTTAGATTTCGAAATTCTCTCCCCAATTTTAAAAAAATGAGCAAAGGGCAGTCCCGAGTTAATCAACGAACTGGATTCGTGGGATAGCCCGTTGCATCGCATCAATTCCCTCCTGATCGCGGTTGATATCCTGCATCTTAGAACAGCTTTAATCGCTGCAAAATGGCAAGCATTCGGTAGAAGTCATAACTCCCCTGATCCGGGGTATCTATAATGCCGGCTGCTAAAGCCTTTTGCAGTGCCGACTCTGCCCAGACCGGCGGGGCGGACATTTGGTCTTTTGCTTTCATTTGAGAGATTTCTTCTTGCAAATCCTCTACCCTTTGGGTCATGGCTTGAAGCTGCTTCTGAAGCTCTGCGTTTTGCATTCCTTCTTCTCCTTTGGCATTCGCGTGGTTATCGTATTGCGGGAGATTGTATTCTTCCATAATGGCGATCAGCTTGGCGGGATATTTGGGATCGGTGGCATAACCGCCTTTCCAGACCTCCTCTGCCGCTTTTTTGTAATCGGCGTGCAGGACGCCGTGGTATCGCGCAGGATTATCGCGGGTCCCGTTCAAAAGCAGGTTCGAATGATCCGCGATCGACTCCGTCCAGGAATTATACTTCCGAAACGCTGCCGTTACCTTGACCGCTTTTCCCTGTACATATTCCGTTGTAGGCATCTCGACGCTCCCAGCGGGTCCTTTGCCCTTTATGCCGAACAAATTGTTCGCCTGCCGCGTCAGCCCGCTTGTCCCCCAATTCGATTCTAGAATGGCCTGGGCGATCGTCAGGGAGGCCGGAATGCCGCAGCGCCGCATGTCGGATATGGCGCAGGGGGCGATGGAAGTGATAAAACTATTTTTGTCCATGATGTTGGCTGTCCTCCTTGCCGGGTTGGGATTAAAGAAAATTCAAGGCTATAACCAAAGCGATTTGTCCTGGTCTCCCTTTTTTCTGGCTTGTTTGACGAGCTGATTCCCATAAACCGCGAAGGCCCCAGCAAGCACGCCTTGGATGATAGACTCGGGTCCGAAACCAAGCAGCCAGATGGTGAGCAGCACCGCTGCGAATGTTACTACGTAAGCGATGCACCAGTCTGGAAAGCGTGGAGTCCGTTTGAGAATGTATCCAATAACCCAGCATAGGGCGATAACAATCATGAGTCTGGCATCGATCAGGTTGTAGATGGTGTTCCAATCCATAAAACACTGCTCCTTGTTCTAGTTAATAATCTCTTGGAAAATGTTCCTTGATATCTCTAAGCTCGCCGATGATCACGTCATATTTGTCAGAAAATTTATCTAATAAGTCCTGCAGCCTGCCTTCGCGCTCTTTGTTGGTCCGCATCACATAGATAAGGAGCCATACAAAAAGGGCCGCGAATGGCCCTTGAGTCAAAAAGTATTTAAGTAAATCCGTTTCCGTCATCCGCTCTCCTCCTTATTTTTTTCTTCCTCCTCTCTTAAAGTGAGGAATCCGCTTATGGCTTTAGCCTCTTCGCTCAGCAAGTACATTTGGGCATGAATCTCTTGCAAACGCAATTGTGCCAATCTTCGAATATCCTTTTCATTGTCCACTTATTTTCACACCCCCTTTATATCCCTGACCAAACCTCGGCGTCAATCGTCCCGATAAGTGCCAATGTTTCGTCGTATTCAGCTTGTGTAATTCGCTGTGCCGCTAGCGCCGCATCAAGTTTTTCCATTGGAAAGTTACCGGCTGCATAAGCTTTAATATCCTCGTGATAGCTATCGCCTACGGTTGCAAAAGAGCGTGTTCCATCTTCATAAATAGCAAAACCGTATCCTCTTACCATTCGTTGTTTTGCTGTGAGCATTTGTTGTCCCTCCTATTTTTTGAGAATGCATTAAAGCTGAATATTCATCTAAACAAACTAAAAATTAGATAAGGCTCTGATTGGCGAGCGCTTCAAGAATAAATAATTGGTCATCCTGCATCGCAGCGTTCCGCTGTTTCAGATCGTCGGCAAGGGCCTGGAGCTCAGCATTTTTTCGTTCCAGAACTTTAAGGGCATCCTCAGGCCTCACCGCAAATTTTTCGTACACGGCTTCGTCAGTCAGCATTTCCGCATGTCTTTCGATATAATCATGTGCGTTTTCATCCGTTATCGGTACGATCCCCGCTTCGAATGGAGCATGAGGTTGTAGGAATGTCCGATCCCCAACCTGTAAAACGTAGTAGCGGGCATTTTCAAGTTCCGTAGGGTTCTGAATGTTCTGGCCATTAAATTTATCGCTAAATTTATAAACTTTAAACATAACGTTCAATCCATCGATAAAGTTTTTCAGTTCTTCTTCAGTGCAGTTCAATTCCCTTCCTTTGTAATCCATGCATAAGCCTCCTTATCCCATTGTGTATTCAAGCGTTTGATTTGAAAACGAGCCATTATTAGCGTTCACACCGCCGGGAATATATGCTTTGTTACCGACAACGGCCGCTTTTGTACTATAGATGGACTGACCACTCGGAGAACGGTCTGCTGACGTTACCCATGTATTCGTGGCAGGGTCGAATATGTCGAGTTGGTTCCACAGACGGTATAAATAAATTTTGTTATTAAATGACCACGCGCATGGACGCTGATCGGCCGACGGAGCCGATGCCTTTTGAGTCCAGGTATTATTGCTCGGCGTATATTGATAAACGAGGTTTGTCCAGTTGCCGTTAATGTCCATGCCTCCGAATGTAAATAGGCTGTTAAAAACTGCAGCAGACGCTCCATATGCAAGTGCCGTAGGCATTGGTGCCATAAGTGTTGACGTATTTGTCGTCGGATTATATTGGTACGTATTATTGTAAATGGAGCCGTCCAATCCCCCAGCGGTATATCCATAACCGTTAATTGCACCGGAAAATTGCGATTCCCCTGCCCTTGTCTGTTTATATTCCCCGTAGGTGTTCGTTGCAGGATTATATATAACGCCTTGGTAGTACTGTCCATTTCCGCCTTGAACATATATCTTGTTATCGATAACAAAGGAACAACCATTGACCTTACGATATGGGTTATTTGCCATGTAAGCCCATGTATTCGTGTTCGGATCATAGCGTTCCGTGGTTATATTCTCTTTTCCTGGTTCGATTACACTCGAGTATCCCCCGATGACATACACATATCCGTTAACCGCTTCAGTGTAATGCCATATACGAGGGCCATTTAGGTTTGCTACAACTCTAAACCCACTACCAGACCAAACCTGTTTCCAGCTTCCGTTAACGCGTACCCATACCTGGGTAACTTTGCGCCATGTACCATTAACGCGTGTATGAACCGCTGAAGCATTTTTCCAGGCTCCACTGACATTAACATTTAAGGACATAGACTTTTGCCTCCCTTCCTTTATGTGTATTGAAGCCAGATTTGGCCGTCGAAGCCGCCGGACGGAGCAGATGTGGATTTGACTACATGACTTTCTGTCATGACGTCGCCGCCGCCTTTTTGATAATTAATCTTAATATCCATAAAAGCCCCATCTGTCGGTCTAATTGCCCGGAATATAAGACCTGCCCCTCCATAACCATCGTTATAACTATTAATAATCTGCTTAATGCGCCAGCCGTTTCCGGGTATATTTCCTGCACTTAACGTTGTCATGGCGTCTTGAGAAGTGGACACTCCCAGCGCCCCCGTCGTAACCGTAAAAGATCCGTCAGTGCCAATAACCGCTCGGCGGATTTTATTTACTACAAATGAAAGCTCCTGATTTGTTACAGTTCCTAGAATCATGCCTGCGCTAGATCCATAGAACCCTGAGTCATGAACTGCGATGACTCCTCGAGATGTATCGGTTCGGATGGTTAGGTTGAGATTCCCGGTTTTATATATATCAACAACCTTAGACCATCCCTCGTCGTTGAGTGCATCTCCCTGCGCTCCAATCGTAACGTTGCCTGCTGTGTCAATCCCCAACATACGTATACCCGAACCATAAACTCCGTTATAAACCCGAAAAGCAGTCCTTGCTCCAACATCGTCAGAAACAAAATGAAAGTTTTTCGCCGCAGACGCGTCTTGGCCGATTTGCATCCCTGCACGTCCGGTCAAAATGCGGTCCTGCCAAACGAGAGAACCCGCAGCGGTGATCCGACCACGCTCTAAGCTTTTGGTTATGAGACTAATATCATGGTTGGTAGAGGTTCCGAACCGAATCTCATTCGCAACCGAACCCAGATTAAGGCTTCGAACACCGTCAGAAACACTAATTTGAGAGACGCTAAGAGTCTCAATATCCTTCGGCATAACTTTGTTGTCAATTTCCTGAGCAAGCGAATTAAAATCCCGAACTACATCGGCTGTCATTGATTCCTCAATGAGCGGCAACCCTAGATTTGTCGTTTGCGCCATCTTTACATCAACCCCCGATTATAGATTTCACTATACGTTTTTCCTGTTGAAAGGACCTGCTCATAAGTTTTTCCCGTCAATTTCAGTTCCCTGTACGTGTAATAGCGGAATACATAATCTACATCTATATGCGCAGGCTTGATTTCCTCGATTGCCGCCTTTAAGTCCTCTAAATTCGGTGGAATGCCGATTGTATCGATGAATTTTACAGTAAACCTCCATTCCACCGGATGAAAGGTCACTTCTACGCTTCCGCCATCATAAGCTTCCGCTACGCTCTTCACCTGTGAACCAGAGAACTTTCCTGCTCCACGCAGTTTCGATTCGACAACGGCACGACGTTGGTCTAGCGGCTTAGTCAGATCGGTAGGGATACCAAGCTCAAATTCCCAACGGCTCAGTCCCCATGTAGCCGTACGTACAAAAAATTGAGCGGCTGCCGAATCCAACGCCTGATATAGCAAGTCCATCTCGCTGCCCTTGGCATTCATGTCGTACTGCATGACACGAGAGTTTTCGTAATACGAAGGTAGATAAGAAAACAGCTCGCGTCCTCGCAAGCTGTCTATTTCCCATTTATTCACTTACGTTCACCGTCCCCAATACAGCCACTTGGCCTGAGCCGATTTCTATGTTTTGCTGTTCGGAATTGCCGTTGATTGTCAAATCCGAGTAATCAACGATAATCGGTATATCGAGCAGAACGGCAGCAATCCGCGTATAACGTACCAATGGATCTTTTCGATTAAAAGCAATTTGCTGCAAGTAGGCTTTTACCCCGTCTGCTATCAACTCCCTGATCTCCTCCAAGGTTGAAGGCTTTTCCTGCGTACGCTGAACTTTAACCGAAATACTAATGGGAACCTCCTCCGCAGGTAAAACAGTCACGACGGGCCCCGCCGGGGCCAATCCTTCTCCCTGCCCATCCTGGGTCGGATCGATATGGTTTTGGACTGCATCAATGATCTCGGGACTAGCAGCACGCTTGTCCGTATCTAAAATATACAACCCAACGGTCCCCGGTCCTTTCCAAAGCGGCACCACTTCGACTCCGCCAACACCAGCGATTTCATTCGCCCATTGCATGTATTGCACCTTGTTACCGCTTGTACCTTGACTGCGAATCTTTGCATAAAAACGCTCTAATAAAGATTGATCGGATTCCGTATCCGCCCCGCTTTTTGTAGGCTCAGGATTGGATACGGATGAAATCCCGCTAACCGACGAAGACATCACATTGATAACGCCAGCAGGCACATTGCCGTTTTTTCCCGGGACCACTGCTCGAATTGTCGCTGTACCAACACCCGAGCCATCCAACACGACGGCTGTTGTCGTGACGTATTCGACCGAGGACTCTCCCGATACTTCATCAGTGGGAGTCGCAACAAAGGTTCCCTCAGGCACAAGCGTACCCGGTTTCCCGGTAAATAAAACGATGCCCGATGCGGCAACCGCCTCACGTCTCGCAATACCGTGCTCGGCCGTCCGTAAATCTAATTCGACGGAACGGGTATCATCGCTGTCACTCGCTGCCGTACTAGCAAATCCTCTTCTTAACAACTCCTGCGCCCAAATCGCCGCTTCGGACAGCATAAACGCCACGGGCGCCTGCGCGTCCCAAATAAAAGAGCCCTCGGATTTATCGATATCCGCGGGCACCCGGCTCAGCATGCGCTGCATGATTTCGTCTTCGGTTTGATCTTGCAAATAAAGCGGCAAATCCGCCATTATCCCACACTCCCTTCCAATACGGCTTCTTCATCGCGGATATTCGTAATCCGGCAGGCGAAACGACAGCTTTCCCCTTCCCATTCGAAAACAAACTGATCCACGTTTTGCGTCCGCGCATCCGCGAGCAGCGTTTCGGAGACCATACGCCGGATTTCGCTTTCCTGAATCGCCCGGTTGCCGCTGCCGATCAATTCCTCCAGCTCGCTGCCATAATCCCGGGAATAGATGAGGTGGCGGTAACGCGGCGTTCGGATCGCTTTTTCGCACCAGAGCACCCAAGCCTCTTTTTCATCGGCCAAGGCCATTTTACGGGTCGGCGACATGACAAATTCGCCTGCGTCAAAATCGAACTTCCAGCTGCGGCCGAACACGGCCCCGCTTCCTTCATACGTCTCCAGCTCTGTCGCATCCTCCCAGACCATGTCCTCCGTCTCCGGAAACAAATTAGCCATGCCCGCTCACCACCTTGCATACAACCACCACATCATTCCCACCATTCACCCGAACCGCCAGCACACGATCCCCAGGCTTTAAGGCCAAGCTAAGACGAGCATCTTCGATTTCGGTTTCATCAAAATTAAATGACGTCTGCTTGTTTTCCCAATTCAGTTGTCCAGACTGCATCATAGTTCCTGTCTCCATATGACTCGGAACTGAAAGCAATCCAGGCAGCTCGGCAACCAAATAGTCTTGAAACTCGTGTTTAAAATCGTCAAGCTTCAGACCGGTTCCGGTAATCGTACCAAGAACGGCTCCTACGCCGCCAAGCGCCTGCCTCGTATGCTTGCCGACGGAAGAATAAAGCGCCGACGCCAGCTGTCCGTATGGATCTTTATTCAAGGTAAAACCTCCTTTTCACATCGTCATAGGTGCCCAGTTCCAGCGACATGCTTCCGGGATTCCCCAATTCCCTGCTGACCGAAATGACGATGAGCCTCATGCTGCCCAGCAAAACTGCGTCCCCGGCACGGATCGTGTTGATGTCGGTCGCATTGACGGAAATCGTCTGCGAGATTCCGCGCAGTTTGCTTTTGGCCAACTCTTTCGCCGCTGCTTGCGACTTGACTTCATCGTCCTGGATAATCGCCTGGAGCTGGCCATATTTGTCGATGTCCTTCTTGGCGATCGCCATCACTTTGGACGGGACCTCTTTCCCGGACTCGCTGGCTGTCGTTGCAAGTACCTTCACCTGGGTAGCCGCTCCCTCCAACGTCCGGGATTGGGTCGTATCCGTAACATGTTCAAGAATGTATACCTCCGGGTTGGTCCCAAGCTCATACAGCTCAAGCCCGGATGAAATCATCCGCGGATGATACAGCTTTCCGCCGGCTTTGGCCGTCTCCCTGAGGTCGGCGAACATGCTGGCATAGATGGACTGCGTCCGGTAGACGGAACGTCCGAGCTCTTTTTTGGTATCCGGCAGCTTTGCGATTTTTAAATTCCAATCGGAAGCGTATTTTTTGAAACGTTGGGATGCTGTCTGTTTCGCCGGAAACAAGTATTCATCCTCGGACTTGTCCAAGTAGATCGTGCGGTCATAAATGGTCAGCGTCATCCGTTTGATTCCATTGTTCGAGGTCTCCACTTCCCAAACAACGCCGGGATTCAACAGCGGCACGTAATTCGTTTTGCCGTAAGGAACGCCGCTGATCCGAATGGACATGCC
The DNA here is from genome assembly GCF_018333375.1 of Paenibacillus cookii. Lineage (GTDB taxonomy): Bacteria > Bacillota > Bacilli > Paenibacillales > Paenibacillaceae > Paenibacillus_AQ > Paenibacillus_AQ cookii. The sequence continues at coordinate 44,730 of NZ_BORW01000012.1, read as the reverse complement.
CGGCGAGATCGGCGGCATATCCGGCGTAACCACCAGATTAACCGTCCCCTGGTACGCAACCTGCTCAAGCGAGTCGCGCAGATTGATAGCCTCCACCAGCGGAGTCAAATCGTATTTGTTCTGCAAAATCACCTTGTAGCTCATGGCATCACCAGCTTCTGTCCAGGTTTGATCGCATTCGGGTTACTTCCGATGACCTTTTTGTTCAGCTGATAGATTTTATTCCAGGCCGAGCTGTTTCCAAGCTCCAGTTTTGCGATTTTGGATAGGGAATCTCCCGGTTTGACGACGTAGGTTTTGCTTTTTTCTTTCAGGTCGACTCTTGCCTTTTTGTTGACGGTTGAGGAGGATTTTCCTTGATTACCGCCAGCAAGCTTTGCTGCCTTTAATTCGCGCCAGGTCCGCAGCGTAATATCAAAATATACGTCCCCCGGCTCCCCCCCGCGAAAAGTAGAATTGTGCGAAACAACAAACACGAGAACATTGACAGCGGTCTCCGATATGACGAAACGCAGCGGCATTTTCATCGCCAAAAAATCATTTAATTTATTCATGGCGGTTTGAGGATCCATAAACTCGTCCTGGCTTACTTGGCAAAAGGAATTATTATATTCCTTAGGAAAAAAAGAGGCGAAGGAAATTTCCTTCACCCTGTCTCCCTGCGCAAAATCAAACTCCCCTGAAGAAAGGATCATCGTCGTGTCGTACCCTTTTTGGCGGGAAATCGTCACTTCTTCGGGGTTCACGGGAAAAGTGAATCTTTTCCCTCTGCCGTCGATCAGCGCAAAGTTCATCGTAACGCCCCCTTCCCTACATCTTCGTTTATTGTCCAACGGACAATCTTTCAACTTAAGCCTGGGCGAAAGGAACCGGCTTTTTGTTTTGCGACGCTTTCTGGAATTCCGCTCTGAGACGTTGGCCGATCTGCTGGATCAGGCCTTCAACATCAACAGGATATTCCTCGTGAACCGTGACCTGTACCGCGCCAGGCGGCAGGTTGTATTGGGTCGTCGTTTCGGTTTTCATGTCCCGCAAAAATCCCGACAACGTCGTCATCTGCTCCGGACTGATCTGGACGACTTGCGGAAGTTTGCCGCCGGCCGCAGCCCCTGCCGTGCCCCCGCCCCCGGTAGCTGCCGTTTGAAGCCTTGGCCCAGGAGCAGCGGCAACGCTTCCCGAATAACCGGTATTCGCCCCTGGCAACATCGGGCTTGAAGGTGCAGGCGGCCCCATGACCGCCGGATTGTCCTTTGGTTTGCTTTTGCCGCCGAATTTCTTGGAAAACCACCCTGTTACGGATGAAAACGTTTCTTTAATTTTCGGCGCATAATCCGATACTAAACCGCCAATTTTTTCGCCTACAAAGCTGCCGGCCATATTTCCGAGAGTAGCCCCAATGGCATTGCCAACACCGGGAATCGGAATCAATGTGCCAAGAGCTCCGCCAATCATAGTGCCCGCTGCACCGCCAATGGTAGATCCGATGGCTTTTGAACGTTCTTTGCCTGGTTTTGCCGAAGCGATGGACATTGCATCAGACACGAATCCCAATGGTCCCATCAACTTTTTGGCGCCCCCTGCTAAAAGCTTACCTGCCGCGCTGCCGAAGCCGCTTTTACCGACTTTGCTCACAACAGAGCTGATTTTCGAACCAATACCGGTGCTTGAAAGAAGCTCTTTACCGTGTTTCCATAGACCTTGGGCTCCACCGATGATGTCTTCGCCGGCCGATCCAACCGTCTCAAGCAGTTCTCCGCTTTTGCCGGCCATTTTGAACAGCTTAGTGCCGAAACCGGCGCCTTTCTTAGCGTTAGCTGCCTTAGCTTTGTTAGTTGACGGCTTAGCTTTATTGGTTTTATTCGCTGTATTGGCTTTCTTAGGTTTAGGATCAGGGCTAAACAGATTGAGCAACTTGCTTGCTCCGCCTTTTAGGACCTTGCTTGCCATGCCCAGCCCGCTTTTCCCGATTTTCCCGGCAGTGGAGCCTACAAACGAAACGGCCTTGGCAGCAGATCCGCCTCCGCTTTTGAGCAGCTGTTTTCCGTTATCCCATAACCCCTTAGCGCCTCCAACTAGGCTATCGGTGACAGGACCGAGGATTTTGGCGCCCTTTTTAGTCCATTCGCCAAGCTTTGAGCCGAAAATATTCAGTTTTCCGGGCTTGTTTTTTGCGCCTTTCGATGATCCGAATCCAAGGGCACTAAATAATTTGCCTGCACCGCCTTTAAAAACTTTGCTGGCTTTGCCGCCAAGACTGCTGTTTTTCATTTTTCCGGCAGCCGAACTCATCCAAGAGGATAACTTCGAAGATATGCCGGTGCCTTTAAGCAAGTCTTTTCCGTGATTCCACAGACCCTTAGCGCCACCAATGACATCCCCCGCAGCAGACTTCACGGTTTTCCACAAATCCCCGCCTTTTTCTGCCGTCTTGAACAGCTTGGACCCGAATGTTTTCGGATTGGTTGCTTTGCCCATTTTGGAGCCGGATTTTTTGGGATTTGCCGCTTTATCCAGCTTGTTTCTTTTAGGTGTTTTCTTATTTCCCTTTTTGGTCTTGGATCCTTTTTTATTCTTCTTGTTTTTTTTGCCCTTAGCTGTAGAACCTCCAGAACCTCCATCTTCGTCTTCTGCATCGTTCCATATGTCCTTCAGTTCCTTAAACTTGCCGGGAATCTCCCCGGCGGTTTTTAATCCCCCGCCAATTTTTTTTAGATCTCCGAATATTTCTTTCAGTTGGTCCAGAAATCCCTTCGGGTCCTCCTTTTTCCCGTCGCCTGCTTTGGTTGCTCCGAGTGCAGCGGTCAATTTATTGATTGCCACTGTATTGGACGTAATGGTGCTTACAAGCAATGAGGCGTCTGGTCCTACCTTGACTTTTCCACCTTGGATCTTCAACGTCACCGTACCCGAAGCATTCACCACCTCCGACCGTACCCGCTGCAGCTTGCGCAGCAGGTTGTCCAGCCCTTTCGAGGCCCGGTCCTTCAGCACGATCTCGGGAGCCATGCGGGTTCGGCCGATTCTCAGGACGCGGCCCTGGATGCGCTCGAAGTAACGCTCCATGGCCCGCAGCTCGCGGTTGGCTTTGATGACGTTTTTCGGGTCGATGACCAGGTTCATCCGGTAATTCATCGTTTCAGCCATCTCTATGTCACCTCCTCATCGGTCCGAAATTTTGGCTGCCAGGCGGTCCATCTCTTCTTCCGCAAAAGCAATCAGAAGCAGGCGCTCGCCGCGCGGCAGCCGCCAGAAATCTCCGGGACGAAGGTGATGCCGTACCCACAGATGATACAGCATCGTCGTCATTCCCCCGGAGCGGATTAGTTTTTTACGTCATCGATGTCGACGCCGAAGCCGGACAGCTCCAGCACCTTGTCGCCGACGGCGTCCAGTTCGCCTGCCAGCAGCATGCGGCGCACCGCCTGCTCCCCGCCGGACAGCTTCATGCGGCTCGTAATCCGCGGATCGCCCCAGCCGTTCAGGGCCAGGCCCTTCACTTCCAGCTTTCCGGTCGCTTCCGCGATCAGCAAGGCGTTAAACGTTTCGCTGTCCACCTTCTCTTCCACCGAACCTTTCACCGTGCGGCGGATCATGCAGCGCTCGCGGATGCTGTCCACCTTGCTCGAAGTGAGCCCGTGCAGCACGATGTTCATGTCCAGACGTTTGATGCGGACGGTCGCTTCCGGCAATTTTTCCGCAGCCTCGAACAGGCTGTCCAAAATTTGCTCCTCCGTCATATGCTCATGTACGCTCATGTCTCATTCTCCTTTTCCCTGGTTTCGAAAAATGCCTTAGTTGCCGACGATCGGATCGAGCAGCTCGTAGCCTTCAAACGTAAACGGCGTCTCTTCCTGCACCTCTTCGCCGGCCGTCCAGTTGGCAAGCTGGATTTTGTCCGGCATGCAGTTGATCAGGCGCACGCGCTCATGCCCGAAAGACTCCGGATCGTCGAGCTTGGAGATAATGTCGAACTTGGAGAACCCGCGCTGAATCATGTCCGACGTGACTTTGTAGCCGCTCATCGTGCCGCTGCCCTTTTTGGCGCCGTTTTTATGCACCTTCCAGTCCCGGCCGACCAGGTTCAGCTCTTTCTTTTCGATCTCCACGCTCGCTTCCAGCTTGTTAATATGCGTTTGCCATACCCCGTCGATATAGGCCTGGCCATACGTCCCCATAATGACTCTTGAAGCATCCAACATTGTTTTTTCCTCCCCGTATTTTAAAAGTTCATGAAATGTTTGTTTAATCCGCTGAATCGTTCAGCCTGTTGAATCCAAAACCATCCTTATTGCACGTAAAACGTTCCGAACAGTTGCTCCATCACGTCGGTCAGCTTCACGTTCCACTGCAGGAACACCTGATCCGGCTCCGGCGTGTTCACGGCGCTGTCGCCGTAATAAGCCGGGTCCAAAATGACGTCGTAACCGTTCGGCTCGATGACGCTACTCAAAGACAGCTGGGCCAAATACTCCTTCACGGCGCCGATGAGCGCCAAACGGCCTTCCTCGGTGTTGTTCACCTTGCCGATATACGATTGCTCGGCGGCAAGCTGAAGGTCGGCGTTGATCGCGTCCATGACGCGGATGGAGCGGATTTTTTTCCAGGCGTTGTTTTGGCCTTCGGCAGGCGTCACCAAGCTGTTGATGCCGCGCAGCGCCTTAACCTGGCGGCCGTCGTAAAAGAGCAGGAACACGCCGTTTTTCACCGCTTCCTCCTGCTCGGAACGGGTCCAGCGGCGGGTCACGTCTTCAAAAGGCGTCACCGCATACGTCGCGGACTGGTTCAGCCGCTGCCCGGCAATGAGGCCCGCAACGTAAGCCGCCGTCTGCGCGGAGCTGTAATCCGTCCCGGCGAGGCGCACGCCCGTGCCCACATTGATGATGCCTTCATGATTGAGCGCCAGCGATCGGGACGCAGCGAGCTTCACGGCATCCTTGGCCGTATCGTCCGCAGCCGAACCGCCAAAGACGGCCATGACGCCCCTGCCTTCGCGGCGCATCCGCTTGATCCACGCCGCGAAGCTTTGCAGCAGCGCCATATCGGCGGCGTAATCGAGCGCCAGCACGTCAAAATCCTGCCCTTCCGCCGCTTCCTGCATGGCGATGTACTCGGCATTCGTCAGTCTGCCGTTGCCGCTGGCGCCTCCCGTAAAAGCAGCGCCGCTCACGTCGGCAGGCGTTCCGCCTTGCCCCAGCACTTTGGCCGTAATCCAGGCATTGCCGTTATCCTTGTTGATCTGTTCGGCGATCGAGGCGGCCGTGCCGTCGGCTCCCTTGTAAGTTCCGAGCAGTTTGGCACCCTCGTACAGGCGAAGTTCCTTCGCATTCGGCTCGCCAAGCGCCGGCTGAATGGTTACGGTAAAGCCGTTGCCGCGGCTTCCCGGATATTTCGCCTGCAGCTGGAGCGCGTCTTGCGGCGTGGCATCCCCCGTTTGCAGCGTCAGGCTGGCTTGCGCCGCAGTATCATCCGCGAGACGGTAAGCGACCAGTTTTTTCGGTCCGCCCAGCAGCGCGAGATACAGCGTCTTGTACGCCGTCGCGCCGTCCGCTGCGTCCGTCGAGTACACCTGGCCAATGGCCGTTTCGCTTCCGATTTCCACGAACTCGCGCACTGGCCCCCAATTTGCCTTCACCGGCACGAGCACCGTGCCGCGGGAACCGCCCTGGATCGCCGAAGCGGCCGCCGCCTTGAAATTCATATACAATCCCGGCAATACCGGTTTATTCGTGTTTTCCCATGTTCCGCCTGCCATAATTAATCCACCTTCGCTTTCATGAATTGTTCGATTTTTGCTTTTGCTTCCGCCACCGAAAACGTCTTGTCCTCTTCGCCGTAAAAAGCACCCGCCATCACTTCTTCCTGAACGCCAAACAAATCTTTGGATCGATCCGTCAGCTCCGAAAGCATGTAACGCGGTTCACTGGCTGTTCCTTCGGTTTGCGCCGTTTTTTTAACCGCCATGCCAAACACCTCATTTCAAAATAGGATGAATCTCTACCCTGCGGATCAGCGCCGCCTCTTCGGCCGGCCGCATCCGCCGCTGCACCAGCGTCAGCTTCACCTGCCCATCCAAAAACGCATCCGCCTTCAAATCGGCCGACGCTTCCGTAACGGACATGTACCTGCGTTGGTCGGTGCTCAAAGGCAGCTGCACCTGAGTTCCCAAGCCTTCGATGAGCGAAACGGCCGCCTGCTGCTCTACGTCGGAATTCGGCGCGGCGATATGCCCTGCAAAATGTTTGCGGACCTCGTAAAGCGACGCCCCCGCCATTTTGGTCTCGCAGCCCGTCATCCGCCACAGCACGGCATGGTCGTCCGGTCCGGAAGGCCACGACGTTTGGTACACCGTCCACGGCTCGCCTAACCTTTTCCCGGTCCAGCCGGCCAGAGCGCTTAACCATTCATCCGGCCCGGCCCCCGGGCTCCCGGACTCCGCTTCCGGAACATACACGCCAAACCGAAGCGTCCGAACCGCTTTGCCCGTCGTTGGTTCCAGCCTTTCGGCTTCCCGCGCTCCCAGGTAAACCAGCGTAAACGGCGCTGCATCCGGGTAGACCACCCGCTTCCGGTGCAGCCCGCCGACAAGCGACTCCGCCCACTGATCTGCCTGATCCAGGCCTGCGTCGCCCGCGTAAAGCTTAAGCCGGATCACCTGCCGGTACCCCGCCCAGGCCGATTTCCAGATTTCCTCGCCGAACGCGATCACCCCGTAGGGCTCCGCTGCACCGTCGGCCGGGGGCTGCACGTCGTACAGCCTGTCTTTCAGCGCTGGCACGACGTCCGCGATCGCTTGCTTGAGCGCCGCTCTCATACCGGGGGCTGCCGTAGCGCTCCTTGTTCCCTAAGGCTGTTCATGCCTGCAAGCACCGCTTGCTTTTGCATTTTCGGCTCCTCCCTTCTGCCAACATTCGCACCGGACATGAGCCAAGAGAATTTCACCGCCAATCAAAAACCGGCCACATGGGCCGGCTTGAACATCGACTGTTAGCGTCTTCGGTTGTTCTCTTGATTTCATTTCCGATGATACAATCTTACACCCCTCAAACGGATGCGCTGACGCCGAATTGGACGGTTTCAGACGTATTGTCGGATGAAAAAAGCGCGAATGTATGTTCGTATTTTTGTTTAGGATTTTCTCCTATATACGCAGTCTGCACACCGTTAATAGATGATTTGATATTTGGAAATAAAAAAAGGACAGGGGGCTCTCCCCTATCCTTTCAATCTTAGCCTCAACGATATTCTAACGGACCTCACAACCGCTAAGTAGGTAAGAAGGGCCCGTTTAATATTCTAACGGTTATCACTGTGCTTAATTGCTCCGAAACACTTCCAAAAAGGCGCTTTTTCAAGAAATAGCCTCAACTGTATCCGTTAAAAAACAAATGGAGCCAATTTACCCTCAATAACGGCGGCTGCAACCGTTAGAGTAGCGCGTGCGATTCATTCGTGATCCATGCGGCAGTCAGTACGTCCGAAGATGGGGCCACGACTGATTTCACGGCGATTACAGCGACTGAATTCACGACTGTTTCTAAGACCGTAGACACGGTTGTTTCCACGGGTTTCTACGATTCCATTCCTTCTACAGCCGTTCCAAAACTATAGCTACGATTGCATGAACAACTGCTTCACCGGAGATTACAACCACTGATTCACGACTGTCTCTACAACTGCTTCAACGACTGTAGCTGCCTTTATTTTATTTCCGCGGGTCTCTACGCCCGTTTCTACCACTGTTTACCCGCCTGTTCCCCGGCCGTTTCCACGGCTTCCTCAAGATACGCCATTCTGCCGCTTCATACCTGGCGGTGCCCCAACCGTAGCGACCTGAACCGTTCATGCGAATGGTTTGCCTTCACAAATCTAGAATCTAGCCCACCGTCACCCGCTTTTGCAGCCCGTCAAGCTTAAGCAGCCCCAAATCGGCGAAGGCCAGCGCCAGCTTATAAAACGCCCGGGTCCGGATTTTCGTGTACGTGTCCTTGCTGACCGGCGGATCCAAAATGTAGTTGTACACTTTATAATCGAACACATCGTCCTGCTTCATGTACCGCTCCCGGATGATCAGCCGTTCCCGTTCCCCCAGCCGGTCCACGACGGATTCGATCGTTTCGCAGTACGCCCTGCGGGCCGCAGGCACGTCCACGTTGTAAACGGCGATTTGCGCGGTCTGGTCGGATGTGACGTTCGTCGGTCCGTGGAAGCGTTCGGTATACGAAGCAGTGATGCTGGCTTCCCTGGCTTCGAAGGTGATCGTTTTATAAATGCGATATTTTTCGAACAAAGCCTCGATCGCGGTTTGCGTTTTGCGGCGGTCCAGCTCCGGCAGAAATTGTTCCATGAATATGCACTCCTTCAAGATTAAAATAGTAAATAGTTGTAGCTTGTTCGCATTTTTGTTCGTATAATGATGTTAACATACCACTTTTTGGTACAAGCCGTAAACCGGCAAAATCGAAGAAAACGGGTGGTTATCCCTCCTCTTTTATGCCTTTTGGCATGAAATCCGCCTTTTTCTTTACCTTTTGGCAACAAGACGTTATAGTAGTATGCGGGAACGTAAGTTCTTAATAGAGGATCTGCAAAACGCGCGCTTCCACAAGCCGTTCGAATTTGCACAGGTCCTGATGGATGCAAAGGAGTGGACATACTCGTGGAAAACGAATTCGGAATGCTGTTAAGAAAACTTCGCGAACAAAAAGGCATGTCGATCAACCAGCTGGCGGAAACCGCGGGAATCAGCAACTCGCAAATTTCGCGGATGGAAAACGGCGTGCGCGGCGTGCCCAAAGCCCCCACCATCCGCAAGCTGGCCGATGCCCTGGGCGTTTCCTACGGGGAGCTGATGACGGCGGCGGGATATTTGGAGGAAAGCGGAACCGCGCACGATGCCGCTCAGGCGCCGGAGTGGGCCACGTACAAAGACAAACGCGATTTCAAAAAAATGCTGGAAGAAGACGGCGAGCTGATGTTCGACGGAATTCCCCTGGACGAGGAGGACCGGCAGCGGATCAAGGACGTATTGACCGGGTTGTTCTGGGAAGCCAAGCAAATGAACAAAAGAAAGAAAAAACCAAACGGAACGCCGGATGGAAAATAGCTCCTCCACACGCTGCCAACTTACGACTAAACGACAAAGCAGGTGAATATGGTGGACGAGATCATTCGAAAATTAACCCGCAAATACAAAACAAGCTGTCCCTTCGAGCTTGCGCGTGCGCTTGGCATACAGATCCGTTATACCGACCTTGGCAAATCGACCAAGGGACTGTATTACCGCAAGCTGCGAAGGCGGTTTATCGTCATACACAACCAGCTTTCCCCCGAGTGGCAGCGATTCGTTTGCGCGCATGAACTGGGCCATGACCGGCTGCATAAGGGGATTAACCGTTTTTTCCTGGAGGAGCATTCCTATTTTGCGCCGGGCAAGCTGGAGCGGCAGGCCAACCGGTTTGCCGTCCTGCTGTTGACCGCAGGGGTCGCCATACGTCAGGATGAAACCGCCGAGGACGTTTGCAGGCGCAGCGGCATTCCGCCGGAAATGTGCCCTTTGCTTGAGGGCATGTCCCGGACATGAGTCCCGCCAAAAAAAGAACCGCTTCGAGCCAAACCGCAGCAAAAGAAAAGGAGCTGTCCGCGCCATGTGATGGCCGATCGGTACAGCTCCTCATTTTTTGGGCAGCATCCGGATTATGACAGAATGCCGTCCCGGATATGGGTCGCCGCAAAATTCGGCGGATTAAACCAGTTGCCGCTTTGCGCCCACGTCGGATCCAGCGGAACCCATTTTTTTTGCTCGCTCAAGTAGACTTCGTTCCAGGCATGCGGACCATACCCGCCTTGTCCGTTATACCCCTGCCCGGTGACGACCCGGACCTGCAATCCTTGCGATCGGGCCATCATCGCATACAGGCGGGCATAGTCGATGCATACCCCTTTTTTCGTATCGAACGTATCCTGCGGCGTCTGTTCATGCCAAATGCCTTTTTGCTCGTAATCGTCGACCTTTCCGTAATCGTACTGCACTCGGGTCCCGACCCAGTCATACAGCCGTCTCGCCTTGTCTTCGTCGGTTTTGGCGCCTTTGACGATTTCGGCGGCGGCCGCATCGATATCGTCCGGAATCGCATGGTCGATGACCTCGTATTTGCGCTGCATGATGCCGCTAAGCTCTTTTTCCACCGCCTTCGTAAATACCGGCAGCTTGTCCTTCACCAAATTGCCGGATAACGGCTCAATGACCCGCTTGGCGCCTTCCTGATAAATAGGCGAAGCCTCCACGTAACGGGTAAAGGAAGAGTCGGGGTACAGCGTAGCAAACACGAACAGCAGCGCCACGACGACGATGCAGCGTCCCGCTCCGATCAGAAGACCGATCGCCGCGCCCGACAATCGGCTGAACAGCGACGAGGACTGGCGCGTCCCCGGCACGAACAAAGCGTCTTTGCCGCCGAATACGAGGACCGTCAGCCAGCGCATCAACAAACGGATGATGCTGTAGCTGAGCATGAACAGCACCGCAAACCGCAGCAGCGGAAACTCGGCCATCGACGACATAAACGTATAATAGATCTGCTCCCACACGCTCAAATCGCGGTTCGGGATCGTGCTCGAATATTCCGTCAGCCATTCCTGCACTTTGGGCGATGCCCATAAGGTAAACGGCACCGACAGCACCAAGGCCACTAAAATAAAAACTCCCTCCCGCAGCAGGGAGAGGAGTCTTCCGGCCGAGCGCGACGCTCCCCGCCGCCAGCCTTGAAGCAGCGAAACCAGCAGGATCAGCAGCAAAAAAATCGAAACCGCGTTAAACTCCCGCAAGCTCTGGATCCATGTTTCTACCATCAGACAACCTCCCTCCACGACATGCCCTGGTACGATGATCGTTTTCTTGTTTTATTTCGCAGTAACATTGGTGTTGTTCTTCGATTCCTCGATAAACGACTTGACCGTATCGCTGATTTTCCACTCGCCAAGCGAAACGCCGCGCAGCGAAACCTCCACCTTTTCCTTCCCCTTCTGGCCTTTCAATTCCAGGTTGGGGGTCGTGATCGTAAAGTTTCCAGCCGCATCCGATGTATATTTTGCCTCTTTCGCTTCCTTCATCATGAGGTTCGTGGCTTCGCTTTTAAGCGTATCCACGGTTTCCGTCTTCACGTCATTCACCACGTCCTTGATTTGATCGAGGGAAACGCCGCTGTACACCACCAAGGCCACGACGATGATGACGGCAATCGCCCATTTGACCATGGTCTTCACCAGATTCAGGACCACGAACAGCACAATGAGAGCAATAAGGATTACCAGCCAGTTTTGCTGCAAGAAATCGGACCATACCTGCGTATTCATTCACATTCACTCCCATCAGCTAAAGCTTGGTATCAGAATAAAGACGTTCTTATTATACATGATCGGAACATGGCCTGTCAGCCCGCCGCCACGTCGCCCTCCCGGTATTCGGAGGATGCTGCGGGAACCACCCGAAAATTCGGGTCTAATACGGGACGTACAAGCGTAAAGGTATATTATGACTTGTCTTCGCCGGAAAGGAGCTGCCTCAAGTGAAAACCGCCATTTGGCTGTACATGTTTTTGTTTCTCGCTTTTTTCGATCTCCATGCCCAATACCCCATATTAACGCCGTTTGCCGTGTCCCTCGGGGCGGCGCCCGTTTTTATCGGCTGGATGATGGGCATCTATGCCTTGACGCATTTGCCGGGCAATCTGATCGCAGGCACCGTGATCGACAAACATGGCAGCCGACGTTACATCATATTCAGCCTCGTGTCGGCCGGCATCGTGCTGCTGCTCCAATCTTTCGTTCATTACCCGTGGCAGCTGCTGGCGCTCCGGTCGGTCAGCGGTTTCGTGCTTGCCTTTCTTTCCCCTGCCTGCCTTGCGCTGCTCGCCTCGCTTTCTTCGGATAAAGTCGTCCAGGGCAAATTCATGTCCGGCCACGGCGTCGTGCACACGTTAGCTTCCGTCGTGTCCCCTGCAGCAGGGGCGTTTATCGTTGCCAAAGCCGGGTATTCGGCTACGTTCCAGGGGCTTGGCTGGCTTCTGATCGCTACCGGCATCATGGCCATGTTCAGCCTTCCGCGGACGCTGCAAACAGCGGTTCGCCCTTCCGGCAATACGCCGGAAATGGACGCCCAAATTTCCCCGGCCACCAAATTCCAGGTCCCCTGGCGCATATATATTCTGCCGTTCGTTATCTCATGCTCGCAGGGAATTCTGTTTTTCGAGCTTCCGCTGCGGGCCACCGGCATGGACGGCATCATGTCGACGGGCATTCTGTTTTCCGTCATGAGCATCGGCGCGTTATTGACGCTAAGCATGCTTTTCGTCAACCGGTACTCCCCCTTCAAAAGAGTCTTGGGCGGCATTTTCCTGCTGGCGCTTTGCTTTTATGGCCTGGCAGCCTTTCAGAGCATACCGCTTGCGGTGACGCTGTTTATCCTTGGAACGGCCAAGGGGATCATTTTCCCCGCCATGGCCTCGCTGTTTATTCAACTAAGCGGCGGCAGCAAGCTGGGCCGGGTTTTTTCGCTGCAGTCCATCGCCATGTCGATCGGCTCTTTTATCGGGCCCATCGCGGCGGGGCAGCTTCGCGACTTCGTGTCGCCGTATTTTATTGCGTTTGCCCTCCTGATGCTCGGGCTGATGATGATCCCGACAAGCCGCAAGCCCGGTTCCCTGCTGTATCCGAACGCGAAGCAGACGCCGGCTTCATGAGCGATCGTCCCATATGGGTAAAAACCTAAATCAGGGCGAATGGGCCATTGCACAAAACTTATGCCTTATACCCACATAGGATACATTGTGTCATGCGACATAAACGAGAGCGGGGTGATAGGTATGGGTCATCATTTGGGACACTGCGGCTGCGGTCCCGTAGCGCCGGTTGCTCCAGTAGCGACTGCACCGGTCGTTTCGCCTTGCGTAGGCAGCAATGTCGGAGTGGTTCTGGTGCTCTTTATCTTGCTGGTCATCATTTTGCGCGCCTTCTGGTGTTAGTTTAGGGAAAACCTGAATAGACGATCTGCCTGCCAAGGCCGGTCGTCTTATTTTTTGCATGACGGCCATGAAAAGAGCTACACTAAAAGAAACCGGGGACGATGTTTGTTTTCAACATTTCCCGGGGAATTTCGATAGGAGACGGCAGCGTCTCTCCTTACCCGAGGTGAACTCATGGCCATTTACATTATCGTCGAAGGTAAAAACGACCGCAGCAAGCTCCGCCGTTTGCTTCACGAGGACGTCCGGATCGTGTGCACCTTCGGCACGCTCAATTCCAACAAACTCGAATCGCTGCGCAAAGAAATCAAGGACGAAGAGGTTTATCTTTTTATGGATAACGACAGCTCGGGCAAAAAAATCCGCGGCGTGCTCCGCGACGCGTTTCCCGATGCGGGACATATTTATACGAGGCGAGGTTATCCCGGGGTCGAGGGTACGCCTGACGAATACCTGGTTGCCCAGCTCGAAAAAGCGGGACTTGAAGAATTCATCATTTACCCGGAATTTCCTCCGATTCCGTGACGATCACTTCTTCGTTCATGCACGCAAAAAAAGCGCCTTTCGACTCAACCTATAACTCATAGGTGAATGATCGGCGCTTACGATTGCCCGTGTATGCTTTTATTGCTTCGCCAGCTCCTCGACGTCTTTGGCCAGCGCTTCCGCGGTGACGTTATCGGTGTCGTTGGCGTTGTACAGCTTGCGCACCTTATTGTCGCGGTCCACCAGAGCGATGATGTTGGAGTGGGCGAAGTTGTCCTTGTTGTCGCCTACGATCGCGATTTTAAACGACTTTTCGGCGACATCCCTGATTTTTTGGTCTTCCCCTCGCAGGAAATACCATCCGTTGTAATTGACGTAAAATTTATCCGCAAACTCTTTGATCTTTTCCCGCGTATCCACTTTGGGATCGAAGGAGATCGAAACGAATTCCGCATCCTTGCCGAACGTTCCGTCTTTAATCAGCTGCTTCTGCGTCTGGGAGAGCAGGAACGTCGTTACGGGGCATACGTCCGGGCAGCTGGTGTAAAAGAAATAAAAAAGCCGGACTTTTCCTTTGGTGTCGTCGCGGGTTACCGTTTTGCCGTCCACGTTTTCGAAGGAAAAGTCCTCGACTTCCCCGAGTACCGGCAGCTTGGATTTCCCGATCCCCGTACCGGCATAAACCAGATATCCCGCCAAAATGACGATGATCGCCAGCAGAATCCATGTCCATTTATAGCGTTTCAACATTGTTCCATTCTTCCTCCCACGATCCGTTCGCAAGCTGTCCGCCAACTTGAAGCAAACGGTTATTGTAAATTCAGGTAGACGCCCGAAAGCTTCTACCTGATTTCAATCCTTTTCCCTGCCGTCCCGGGCCGTATTCGATGTTGTCGGAAATTGAAGGCTTTCCAGAAAAAATCCCATGCATCCATGGGATTTGTCCGGTTATATATTGGTTAATGAACGGTATTCAAAATCATGACGATCAGGCTCAACGTTAAAAAATTGATCGAAAAGATAAACAATTTTTTCGCCCAAGCGTCGTCGTCTTTAGCCGTCAAACCTTTGATGCTGAGATACAGCCAGAAGAGCGAAAGCAGCGTTCCGATAATCGCGAAATAAATGCCGGTATAACCAAACACATACATCAGGATCGGAATGGGAACAAGCAGCGCCAGATACGGAATGATCTGGATTTTGGTTCTTTTGATGCCTTTGACTACAGGCAAAAGCGGATAACCCGCGGCTCTGTATTCTTCAACGCGGCGAATGCCAAGCGCCCAGAAATGCGGCGGCTGCCACAGAAAGAGCAATGCAAACAGAAGAAAAGCTCCGAGATCGACGCTCTGCGTCACGGCGACGTAGCCGATGACCGGAGGCATCGCACCGGAGATGGCGCCGATCGACGTGCTCCATGTCGATGAGCGTTTCAGCCACATGGTATACACGATCGCATATACGAACATGCCGACGAGCCCGAAAATACCGGCAAGAACTCCCGAAAAAATAAAAAGATCCGCCAGTCCAAGGACCCCCAGGATAAATGCATACCATAGCACAATCGAGGGCTTCAGGCGACCGGCTGGAAGCGTACGGTTCCGTGTGCGTTCCATTTTCATATCGAGTTCTCGATCAAAATAATTGTTATATACACAGGCGGAGGCCATCACGAGCACCGTTCCCAGCAGCGTGAGGATCAATTTCCCGAATTGAATGTCCCACTGGGAAGCAAGCCAGTAGCCTGCAAAAACAGCAATTAAATTAGACCGGATAATCCCGGGTTTTGTAAGTGTAATGAAATCTTTCCATGTAGCCGATGAATTCGGCGGCGTTTGCTTGATGGAAAGGGTCGCGGAATCCGAAGGAGCCTGGTAACTTAAATGATTGTCCACGCCTTTAGAATCCTCCTTATTCTGTCGTTCTGGAGGAATTGAAGCCTCCGCTATAAAGTTTATCATATCAAAAGCCAAAAGTGTTTGACAATCCTCTGCAAATTCTTTCACCTTTTTGACAATTCGGTGACACAAATTAGTATGGTCAAACCCTTATATATTCATCCAAAAGTGGGTAGTAACTATTATAAGGAAGATTGTTGCACTATTCGCAAAATGGTCACACGAATGGCCCCGTCGGGGCAGGAATGCATTTTCAGGTTTTGTTACAATGGAAATAAGAACAACAAGAAGGAGACATGGAGATGGATACAGCCACACATTTTGTCATGGGCCTCAGTTTGGCCGGACTCGCTTACGTCGATCCCGCCGTCGCCGGCAGCCCCATGCTCGCCACCGCCGTCCTTCTCGGCACGGTCATCGGCTCCCAGGCCCCCGACTTCGACGGGCTCTTGCGCGTCAAAAGCAATGCCCTCTACGTGAAGAACCATCGGGGCATTACGCATTCGCTTCCTTTTCTCGTCATTTGGACCGCGCTGATCAGCGGCATTTTGGCGATGTTGTTCAGGAGCGTGCCGGCAGGGCATATCATTCTCTGGACCGGGATCGCCGTTTGCGTTCACGTGTTCAGCGATTTGTTCAATACGTACGGTACGCAAGCCGCACGCCCGTTCTCGGAACGCTGGATATCCTGGAACATTATCCATATTTTCGATCCGTTTATTTTTTCGACGCATGCCGCGGCCGTTCTGCTGTGGAGCACGGGAGCGATGCAGCCCGCTCCCCTGTTCACGGGATTATACATTTTGACGGCCCTGTATTACGTATGGCGCACCATCGTCCATTCCATGAAAACGGCCGAGGTCAAACGTCTCGATGCTTCCCGCCAGGAAGGCGACCGTTATTACGTCATCCCGACCGTCACCTTCCATAAATGGCATGTCGTCAAGGCTTTAAAAGACGGCAGCTACGAAATCGGGGTGCTGAACGGAAATGAGCTGGAGTGGCGAAAACACGCCCGCACCGAGCAGCATCCGGCCGTCGAACATTCCAAGCGTCATCCCGACGTCCAGGCGTTTCTTTACTTCACCTCGTTTGCCGTGGCCGAAGTCGAAAACCTGCCTTGGGGTTACGTCGTCCGCTGGGCCGACGTGCGTTACCGCCACCGCAAGCAATATCCGTTCGTGGCCGTTTTGGTCATGGATAAACAGTATCAACCGATCAACACGTACGTTGGATGGCTCAGCGCCAAAAAAATGGATAAAAGACTGTCCATCAATTCGGGCTGAAGCGCCTTGATCAACGCGAAGCTGCTTCCTTTTTTAGGGGGCGGCTTTTTTTGGCGTCTTCCCGATTTCGGCTTGACGAATGCTTTTCGGTACGAGAGAATCACCGTAAGAGCGTTTTCGCGCGAAGGATTCACCGCAAGCAGGGAGCTGCATTGCTTAAAACGATCTCCCGCAGAGCCACGTTAAAAAGCCCGAAACGCTTCATGCGCTTCGGGCCTGGGACATATCGGATTATTGACGGCCTTGCAACGATTGTTCGGCCAACTGGACCAGACGCTTGGTAATATATCCTCCAAGGGAACCTGTTTCGCGGGAGGTCATGTTACCGTAGTAACCGTCCTGGGGAATTTGAACCCCCAGCTCGCGCGCAGCTTCCATTTTCATTTGCTGCAAAGCTGTTCTTGCTTGCGGAACGACCAGATTGTTAGAACGAGATTGACCCATAATAAAAATCTCCCTTCTATTCTGCATGTGAGTTCGGAATTTGCAAACATCCGGCAACGGGTCCCTTCAGGCGCCGAATCCGGCACAAGCACATCGCTCAAGCCTGCTCCCGCCCAACGTCCCGTTCGGATCTTTGCAGTATCCTCAAGTGAGTAACGAACTTGCAAGCTTAGTATGTCACCGTCTTTAAGAGTTATACAGAACAGAATTCATATCTTGTCTGGAGGTTTTTTACATGAGTAAAGGTTTGTCCCTTTGGTTTGCATGCTCGTCCATTTTCCTTTTGGGTGCCTGCGCCATTGCCATAAGCCATAACGGATGGATCGCCCTATTGTTAGGCGTGCTGGCCATCTGCAACATCGGCTGGGGTTTTGTGGTCAAGGCCAAAAAGAACCGTTCCAACGAAGCGTAAACCCGTTTATTTTTTCGGCAGCAGGAAGCCCATCCGCTCTTTCACGTCCGAAAGCGTGCGCGATGCGGTTTCCGTTGCTTTTTCGGCGCCTCTTTGAAGGATATCGTGAAGCTCGCCGGACTCCCGGATTTCGTAGTATCGCTTTTGCAGCGGTTCAATCACGGAAACGACCGCCTCGGCCAAATCCTTCTTAAATCCGCCGTACATTTGCCCTTCGTATTTGTTTTGGATCTCGGCGATCGACATGCCCGAACATTCCGCGAAAATGCTCATCAGGTTGCTGATTTCGGGTTTTTCGGCAGGGTCGAAACGGACCTCTCTGCCGGAATCGGTCGTGGCGCGGCTGATTTTTTTGCGAATCTCATCCGGCGTATCGAGAAGCGCGATATAACTTCCCGGATTCGGATTGCTTTTGCTCATCTTTTTCGAAGCGTCGTCCAATGACATGATGCGTGCGCCCACTTCCGGAATGTACGGCTCGGGGATCGTAAAATATTCGCCATAGCGGTGGTTGAACCGTCCCGCCAAATCGCGGGTCAGCTCCAGATGCTGTTTCTGGTCTTCGCCGACGGGCACCAGATCCGCATTGTACACCAAAATGTCGGCCGCCATAAGCGACGGGTACACGAACAGGCCGGCCCCGACCGAATCTTTTCCGGCAGCCTTGTCCTTGAATTGCGTCATGCGTTCGAGCTCGCCCATCGAAGTGAGCGTCGTCAGAATCCAGCCCAGCTCCGCGTGCGGCGGTACATGGGACTGCATATATACGTTGGCTTTATCGGGATCGATGCCCGCGGCGATGAACAAGGCCGCTACCGCCTCCGACTGCTCGCGAAGCGCCGCCGGTTCCTGAGGAACCGTGATCGCATGCAGGTCGACGACCATGAAATTGCAGGCGTAGTCGTTTTGCAGCTTGACGAAGTTTTTCATGGCGCCGATATAGTTGCCCAGCGTCAGCTTGCCGCTCGGCTGAATGCCGGAAAGTACCTTTTTCATGAAATATCCCTCCAAATGTTAATTTATGTGTATGCAAAAAAGGCCCCATCGCCCGTAAGGGACGTGAGACCGTGGTGCCACCCTTTTTTGCCGCCAGCATGGAAACGATCATGCATACGAAGCGTACGCAAAACCCATGTTCTGGAAGCCTTTCGATTCCTTAACGTGGAATAAGCCGGCCGGCCTACGCGGGAAGCTTACCGCTTCCGTTCAACTCGGCACTCAAGGGTCCATTCGGCAAAATCGGCTCCACCGGTTCGCATCAACCACCGGCTTTCTGAAGGTTATGCCGCCTTTGCTTACTTGTCCCTGTCATCGTGTTCGTATAATCATTGAAAGCCTTTATGCAATGCCTATGATATCGCTGAACTTGTCAAATTGTCAAACCTCTTTTTTACGAACCGTCGCAAAATCTGTTATGATATCTTAAAGTGACCGTAAACGAACTGAATTCAAAGATTGGAAAAGGAGCATCGATATGAAACAAGTGACCAAAGGGCAATGGAATGGTTACGATACTTACATCCTTCATAGTCGCGAGCTTGAAGTCACGCTGCTGCCGTGGCTGGGGAACAACGTGATTTCCATCTGGGACAACATCCAGAACCGACAAGTCTTAAGAACACCCGATGAAAACGATTTGGCATTTTATATGCAAAAACCCTATCATTTCGGCATGCCGATGCTCATTCCTCCGGGCAGAATCCGCGGGGGGCACTTCGAATATGAAGGCCGCCAGTATCAATTCGACCGCAACACGGCCGGGGACAACCATATCCATGGTCTGCACCGCACGCAGCCTTGGAGAGTCAGCGATATCGAAGAAGACGAAGAAGGCTGCGCGGTAACCACGGAATTTCTGACCGCGGACGATCCGAATTGGATGCGGCAGTTTCCGGCACCGATGAAGCTTGAAGTCACGATGCGTTTGCAGGGGGCAAGATTGACCCAGCATTTTAAGGTGACCCATTTGGGAGATCAGCCCGTGCCTTTCGGAATCGGGTACCATACGTGGTTCCTGCTGGATGGACAACCCGAAGAATGGACGCTTAAACTTCCGGTGGACGCCGTCTACGGTCTGGATCAGGATTTGTTGACGACGGGCGAAGTGCTGCCGCTGGGGCCTTTGGAACAACTTAATGAAGGTTTAAACCTTCAAGGAACGAATTTCGACACGCTTTTCCGGATCGGACAAGGCCAGCCGGCCGTTGCGACATTGATGCGCAGCGACGGTTACGGGCTTCAATATTCGGCGGATCCGCAATACTATAAGCATTGGGTCCTATACACCAAAGGCGATGCCAAGGAATTTTTGTGCATCGAGCCTTACACCTGGCTCCCGAACGCTCCGAATCTGGATGCGGGACCCGATGTCACGGGCTTGATCCGGCTGGAGCCCGGGCAAGCGGTTGAAATGGACTTGCATCTTGATATGGTGTACCCTGCAGGGTCTTAACATACGAAGGATTACGCAAAAGGCGTCCTTTCGACATATGTCGAAGGGGCGCCTTTTTACGAAAAAACGCAAATTTGACTGTCAAACCGTACAAGCTGTTTTCGACGAAAAATCGGGATGCCCCCATTTTTCAACAAAGGCCTTAAGCATGTAAAATATTCCCACCGTTTTTCGTTCTCTTTTGCCGCATGTTTTCAAATCTTTAAAACCATAATAACACCATAAAGTTCAAAGGAGGTGACAATCATGGGTCAAGCAGGACAACAAAACCAAGGACGCGGCAACCGTTCCAACAACCTGGTGGTTCCTCAAGCTAACGCAGCTCTTCAACAAATGAAGTTTGAAGCTGCTCAAGAGCTTGGCGTTCAAATCCCTCAAGACGGATACTACGGCAACATGACTTCCCGCGAGACTGGTTCTTTGGGAGGTTACATCACGAAACGTCTGGTACAAATCGCAGAACAGCAGCTTTCCGGTCGTCAATAATCTGCTTTCGGCATTTGTATAATGTGATATCATGTCGGTCGGCGGCAAGGCGTGAGCCATACCTGCCGTCCTGCGGCCAAAACGTCCGCAAGAAAAGGCAGCCTTCGAGGTTGCCTTTTTTGCTTGCTTCAAGCTGGTATCTGGTTAAAAAACTTCGGTCAATGAATCTGAATATGTATGTCTGGGATAGCGGATCATTAAATTCGCCATGTTATAATTCGACTCCAAAATGGCGTCGACGATGATCGAGCCCTGCCGGACCGCAAACTCATAGCTGATTTCGCCGTGCGTCCAGTGGCGTTTGTACTTCAGGCTTTCAAGCGCCATGATGCGGAATGAAGAATATTGAACCGGAGTCAGGCCGGAATCCTCGGATCGAAGCTCTCCGTTTCTTCCCTCCAGCGGATGATGACGAATCCCGAATTTGCCGATGGTGTTATTTCGTATTTGCACAAACACCGTTCCTGACGATAGGCCTGAAAGCTCTTCTTCAAGTTCCTTGAAGACCAGATCAAGTTGTCTTGCTAGGGATAATTGCTCAGTTTTCATCATTTCCTTCTTCCTCTCTTCAACTTTCGCCAAAATAATTAGGGCTTATGACTCATTATAAGACAGGGTGCCAGAACAGACAACAATATAAAACATAATTGGGTATTTATTCCTAACACTTTCGCTTTTTCGATCCTTTTTTCGTCTAGATTCCGATATAATTCTGGTTTATATGACAAAATCCTTGATTTTTCCTTTCAAACGCAAAAAAACAGGAAAAACGCCATTCAGGGCGGTTTTTCCTGTTTTTGTCGTTCCGTGCCGAGTCCAAGCAGGCCTTAAGCCAGAGAATCGGTCATGGCCAAAAATTCTTCCACGTCTTGTTTGAGGAGATCGGAAGCGCTTTGCCAGAACTCCCGTCCGGTCAAATCCGCATTCAAATGCTTTTTCGCCAGCTCTTCGACGGTCATGGCGCCGGTATCCTGCAGGAGCGCATCGTATTTGTCCGCGAAGCCGCTGCCTTCCTGAAGCGCCTGCGCGTAGATGCCCGTGCTGAACATATATCCGAACGTGTACGGGAAATTGTAGAAAGGAACGCCGGTGATGTAGAAATGCAGCTTCGAGCACCAGAATGTCGGCTCATAAGCCGATAAAGCGTCGCAAAACGCTTCTTTTTGCGCTTCTTCCATCAAATCGTTTAACTCCTGGACGCTAAGCAATCCGTTTTTGCGTTTTTCGTAGAAGCGGGTTTCGAACAGGAAACGGGCGTGAATGTTCATGTAGAACGCAACGCTCCGCTGGATTTTGTCCTCAAGCAGCGCAAGCTTTTCCTGCTCGTCGCCGGCTTTTTTCACCATGGCGTCGGAAACGATCATTTCCGCAAACGTCGAAGCCGTTTCGGCCACGTTCATCGCATAGTTTTGGTTGAATACCGGAAGGTCGTCCATCACGTGCTGGTGATATCCGTGTCCCAGCTCATGCGCGAGCGTAGACACGTTCGAAGCCGTGCCGCTGTACGTCATGAAAATCCGCGTCGCTTTGCTGACAGGCAGGGAGGTACAGAACCCGCCAGGGCGTTTGCCGGGACGGTCCTCGGCCTCGATCCACGACTTGTCAAAAGCCATTTCGGCAAAATCGGCCATTTTCGGGCTGAATTTGCGGAACTGCTCCACGATCGTTTCCGCCGCTTCCTGGTAAGACACGGTGGAGGAAACCTTGCCGATCGGCGCTTCGACGTCGACCCAGCTCAGTTTGTCGACGCCAAGAAGCTTGGCCTTGCGTTCCATATATTTGACCAGCATCGCCTTGTTGTCCTGAATGACGCCCCACATCGCGTCCAGGGTCTGCTTGGACATGCGGTTGATGGCGAGCGGCTCCTTCAATACTTCGTTCCAGCCGCGGCGCTCATACAGCTTTAAGCGGAAGCCGCCCAGATGGTTTAACGTGTCCCCGCAAAAATCGGCCTTCTCGGCCCATGCTTCCTTCCACTTGACGAACATGGAGTCGCGAACTTCCTTATCCGCGTCATGCAGTTTGTTATGCGCTTGTCCCGCGGACAGCAGCACGGTCTCCCCGTCTTTTTCGAACGGGATTTTGATATGGCTGACCACCGTATCGTAATGGTCGCCCCAGCCATGGTAACCGTCTACGGCCAAATCCAGCGCCAGGCTTTCCAGCTCAGGGCTCATCTTTTCGCGTGCCTGATCCCTGCTTTCATTCAGGACGAAGGAAATCGGCTGCACCACTTCGCGCTGCATCCAAGCTTTCCAAGTATCGTCGTCCGTGCGGGCGAGAAGATCGTCGAACTGCGTGGTAATCGTGCTGAGCAGCGCATGCAAGCCGGTGATGCGGCCGGAGAGCTGAACGGCTTTTTTATCGCTCTGATCCTGTGCCTGCAAACAGCTGACGAACGCGCTGCCTTCGGAAAGGCGGGAAATGCAGCTGCTCATCGAGGCGATGATCGCGTCGAACGCTTCCGTCTCCTGAACGCTGGCCGGAGCTTGGGCGGCTTCCACGTCCTGCTTCAGCTGGCGGAGATCCTTCTCGAGCGTATCCAGGAACGTTTGGTACTCCGAAGAAGAGGAACCTCCAGGAAAAATGGATTCCAAATCCCAGGTCAATTTCAATGGGTTATTCATGAACAATCACCTTTCTTTGAATAGGATTTCAATTGAACGGTTTTCGTGATAAGGTGTATTACGTAAGGGAACAATCCTGCAAACAGGTCCCAAAGGGACTGAAATAGATCCGAATGGAGGGATGCTTGCCATGAAACCACTGCAAATCTCGCCGGAAACGGCCGTCAAGCTGTCCGAAAAACTGGGAGTGCCGCTCGAACATCTCATGCACATGCCGCAGCATATTTTGCTGCAAAAAATCGCCGAGCTCGGCAAAGAACAGGCCGATGCCAAAGAAGCGGAAAAGAAGGACAAGCCATGATCCCTTTTTCGCATACTTGGCCTTACGACAAACAGATGGGCGACATCTATGTGCATGAATGCCCTTTCTGCGGTGCCCGGAACGTGAGGTTGAACCTGAAGCCAAGCGAACTGAAAAACGTCAACGAAGGCCGCAAAAAGCTGGTGGTTTTCCCCTGCTGCAGCAGCAGGTTGAACGTCATCGAAACGGATAACGACTATCTTCGCTTCGACCAGCCTGTCCGATAACCGTCTTTGTACGCAAAACACGCATGAGTCATGCGTGTTTTTGTTTGCTTAAGCCGGATTCATTTCGGACGGCAGCTCCAGTTTGCGGGCCAGCATTTGCTCGCGGAGAACGCCCCATTGTTCGCGGGAGGCCCGGATCATGGCCGCGTCGATGATGTTTTTGTCGTTGATGACCCGCGAGAACCAACGGACCGCTTCGTTAAAAGCGCCGATTCTGCGGTTCAGCTCCCCGATCAAATATAAAAGACGGGCGTTGTTTGCGCCCACGCCTTCGAGTTCATAAACCTTTATGTATGATTCCAGGCAGTATTTCAGGAAACGCTGCTCTTGTTTTTCGTCTCCTTTATACCGGTACAGCCAGGCGATGTGGTGAAGCAGGCTTGCGATGATCCGCTCCCTTTCACCGATCGTCTGGGCGACGAGCAAAGCGAGCTTGTACGTTTCCAAAGCCGCTTCCCAATTCCGGCGCCCTCCGAAGTCCTTGCAGGTCCAGCGGCTGCTGATGCTGCTTTCGAACCGCCTTTTTTGCGAATCGTTCAGCCGTTCCATCGAGTTTTCCGTCGAGGCAAACCCGCATTTGGGGCATACCCTGACGACGTAGTAATCCGGATTTTCGTCCTTGTAATACGCGCAAAAGTCGGAATCGGTCCGGATGGCTTTCTTGAAGCTGGGACGGACGCGCGAGGTTTGAAATTCATGTTCGCAAAAACTGCAGGTCACTTTAATGGTATAAAGAGGTTCTAAAGCCACATCCCCACGTTCCTTTCATGTCTTTCGTTCTATAGTCTGTGGATCCATGGTGTTTCAAGCAGGCAGGACCCAAAAGCCGAAGAGGCGCATGGTTTCATTTCCAAGTATATCAAAAAACAAAAAAAGGCGCTAAACGTTTGTTTAGCTCCTTCAAGATAATGATTAGTAGCTGCTCCAATCCTCTTCCCCAGGATGGACCAGTGAGGCGCGAATGACATACACGAAGGCGCAGACCAGAACACCGGCGACAATACTCATGATCCCATCACTCCATCCATATATTCAAATTTAATCCTTTAAATTGAGGTTTTGTTTGTATATTTTAACATACATTCGCCAAAAAAACACCCGTTTTGTAAACGCTTTCTGACTTTTTTTGTACTGTTTGTCCGATGCGAAACATAAATTTTGGGTATACAGGTTCATTTCCATTGACCCATGAACAGGAAGGTGTGACTATGTCCGTAAAAAAGCTGGGTCTTCCGCTCATGATCGTTTCACTTGCCGCGCTCCTTCTACTCATGATGCTGTTCCCGGGGGCATACCTGGAATCCGCCTTGCGAGGCCTTGAGATATGGTGGGACGTCCTTTTCCCTTCCTTGTTCCCGTTTTTTATCATTTCGGAAATCATGCTTGGCTTCGGCGTCGTCCATTTGTTCGGGACGCTGCTCGACCCGCTGATGAAGCCGTTGTTCCGGATTCCCGGCAGCGGAGGATTCGTTGCGGCCATGGGTTACGTATCCGGCTACCCGATCGGCGCCAAGCTGACGGCCAAGCTGTGGGAACAGAACATGGTGACCAGGGACGAAGGCGAGCGGCTCGTCGCTTTTACGACGTCTTCGGATCCGATTTTTCTGATCGGAGCCGTCTCCGTAGGATTTTTCCATGACCCCAAACTGGCGGTTATATTGGCGATTTCCCATTACGGCGGCGGATTTTTGATCGGGCTGCTCATGCGCTTCCACGGGAGCAGGCACAGCCTGCCTGCGGCTTCGGGCAAATCGGCCCAAAACGCAAAGGATCGGCGCAGCCGGATTCGGCGTGCTTTTGCGGCGATGCATCATGCAAGAATGGAAGACGGCCGGAGCTTGGGCGAAATGATGCGGCAGGCCGTGGAATCCTCATTAAAGCTTATTATTGTCGTCGGAGGGCTAGTCGTATTCTTTTCGGTTTTTTTGGAGCTTCTGACCCAGGCCGGCGTGATGAGAAGCTTGTACCGGGTGCTGGAACATTTGCTGAGGATCGGGGGTTTTCCCGCTTCGCTGTCCGAGGCCCTTGTGGGCGGGCTTTTTGAGGTGACGCTTGGCGCCCGTTCCGCCGGAGAAGCGGCGGCTTCCATTCCACTGCCCTTCAAAGCGGCGGCGGCGGCGTTTATTTTATCCTGGGGAGGCCTTTCGGTTCATGCGCAAATCGCGAGCATCCTGCATGCCACCAATTTGCGCTACCTGCCGTTTATGTTTGCCCGCCTGATCCATGCCGTTTTGGCGGCGGCGCTTGTCCTGCTGCTGTGGAATCCGGTGATGGGCAAGCTGTTGCCTGCGCCTGCATTCCAGCCCTTCGTGCCGGACCCGGGGTTTGCGTGGGCTCCTGGCGCGTTCGCCGACCGGTTGGCGTACTTCTGCCTCTTGATCGCGTTCATTACCGCAGCCTCGCTGTTATGGACGTTCGTTCGCTCGATCTGGCGGCGGCTGCATGCGGAAAGGTGAAATAACGTTGTGTTATGCTCCGATATTGTTTATGATCTTTATATCCCCAAATAAAGGAGCTTAACTCTCTTGAGATATTATGTTCTGGATCGCGGTGATCAGTTATCCGTTGATTTAAGTGAGCAGTTCCACAAGATGGCGGCCAAGCACGGTTTTCGGCTCGATGCCGAATCCCCAGAGATCGTCGTTTCGATCGGCGGCGACGGGACGATGCTTCATGCTTTCCATACGTTTATCGACCATATTCCCGATATCGCTTTTGTTGGCGTCCATACCGGCCATCTCGGCTTTTACGCCGATTGGCAGGCAGACGAGCTCCCGCAGCTCGTCGAGCTGATGAGTTCCGCCAGCAACTCCGGCTCGGTCCGGCCGAGGATCGTGAAATATCCTTTGCTTGAGCTGGAAATCCACCGGAAATCGGGCAATACTTCTTATATCGCTTTAAACGAGTTTACGCTGAAAGGCATGGACGGCACGGTCGTCGCCCAGGTGGACATCAATGACCAGACCTTTGAGATGTTCCGCGGCGACGGGATATGCATCTCGACTCCGACCGGCAGCACCGCGTACAACAAAAGCCTTGGCGGCGCGATGGTGCACCCGACGATCGAGGCGCTGCAGATTGCGGAAATCGCGTCGATCAACAACCGCGTGTTCCGAACGATGGGATCTCCCCTGCTGCTGCCGAAACACCACCATACCGACATTTTTTCTCGAAAGGAACAGCGGCTGCTGCTCACGATCGACCATATCAACATTCAAGTGGACGATTTGATTTCGGTGCGCTGCCAGGTCGCGAAGGAAAAGGTCAGCTTTGCCCGTTACCGCCCGTTTCCGTTTTGGAACCGCGTCAGGGAGGCCTTCCTGGGTTAAAATGTAACGCGGCCTGCGGGCCGTTCATACATGGATTTCGGCAAAACGAAAGCGGCTCCCTATTGGGAACCGCCTTTTGCTTTTTCGGGCTTTTCTTTATCTTTATCCTTCTCTTTCGGCTGAACGTCCCGGTTCTTTTGCAGAACGAAGTAAGCACATCCAAAATTGCAGTATTCGTTAATGTAGTCCACCATGCCGGAAAAAGCGGTGTCTTTGGTGGCTTTAGGATGCTTATCCCGGTAAAATCCCTTCAACCGCAGCTGGTTGTAACCCCAGTCTCCGACGATGTAATCGTAACGGTCCAGCACTTCGCTGTAACGGTCGCGAAAGGCTTCAGGGTTCCAGCCGTTTTTATGGTCTTTCAGCAGCTCGTAGCTTTTTCCGCCTATCAGAATCAAATGTGCTCCCCCTGCCTTCCACTGCTCAAATGAATAAATTGATTTTATTTATGGCTTGCCGCCGATTTGACCTGCTCGTGGGCATGGTAGGAACTGCGGACGAGCGGTCCGGATTCCACGTGGCTGAAGCCTCTCTTCATGCCTTCTTCCTTCAGCTTGGCAAATTCGTCGGGATGATAATATTTTACGACGTTCAGATGCTGCGGCGACGGCTGCAGATATTGGCCGATGGTCATGATGTCGCAGTCTACGGCGCGAAGATCGTCCATCGCCTGCAAGATCTCGTCCCATTCTTCCCCTACGCCGAGCATGATGCTCGATTTGGTCGGAATATCCGGCTGCAGCTCCTTCGATTTTTTCAACAGCTCCAATGAGCGTTCATATTTCGCTTTCGCGCGGACGCGGTTCGACATGCGCTCCACGGTTTCGATGTTGTGGTTCAAAATATCCGGTTTGGCATCCATCACGACCTTCAGCGCGTCCCAGTTCCCCATAAAGTCGGGAATGAGGACCTCGACGCTGCACAGCGGCAGGCGTTTGCGGATAGCCTTAATCGTTTCGGCAAAAATCATCGCGCCTCCGTCGGAAAGATCGTCCCGCGCAACGCTTGTGACAACGCAATGCTTCAGCCCCATTTTTTCGGCGGCTTCCGCAACGCGCTCAGGCTCCTGCAGATCCAGCTCGGTCGGTTTTCCCGTGTTGACCGCGCAAAAGCGGCAGGCGCGCGTGCAAATATCGCCCAAAATCATAAAAGTCGCCGTGCGGTTCGCCCAGCATTCGTATATGTTAGGGCAACGCGCTTCTTCACACACGGTATGTAGTGTCTTCGAGCGCATCATGCTCTTGATTTCCTGATAATTGTCACCGGTTGTCAGTTTGATGCGAATCCAGTCCGGCTTTGGTTCCTTGACGGTTTGTTTAGGCAATGATCTGACCTTCTTTCGCTTCATGGTTTTACTGCTGCATGCCCCATATTATATCATGAAATACCCCAAAATACTTCCATTTCTCTACCCGGGATAAAATGACTTCCCTTGTATCAATCTAAGTTTATGACCGTTACGTCCGGAAACTTCGATAAAAGCTGCCAGCAGGAGGTTAACGATGAAAAAATCCGAATTCAAGCCGAAAAAAGCGCGCCGCTTGTTGATTAGCGCAACCGCCGCAGCGATTCTTTTCGGTACCGCGGCTTGTCCTGCTTTGGGGAGCCCCGATCCCGAATCCGCTACAACCGCCGAATCTTTGGACAAGATGAGCCGGGAGGACGTACTTGCCTCTCGAAAAAAGCTTTACGATAAAATAGCGGCGACCACCCGGATTCCATGGTACCGGATCGCCGCGGTCGACCAGTACGAGCATACGCTCACCAAAGCCCATCCGAAAGACCGCAGCCACCCGAAACGGCTGACCGGCATTTACATGAACGAACCGGTCTGGAGCGGGATGTTCAATCCCGACCGGAACGACAGCAACCCCCGTTCCATCAGCATCTTCAACGGCTACGGCAAAGACGGGTCGGGCGACGGACGCGCCGACATGAACGACGATATGGACGTGCTTTACAGCATGGCCTCCTATCTTCTTCGGCACGGTCAATCCGAGGACGACTTTGGCATCGCCTTATGGGAGTATTATCATAACGGCCGGTCGGTGCAGCGCATTTTGCAGTTTTCCAAGCTGTACGAAAAATTCCAAACCCTCGATTTGTCCGGACATGCCTTTCCGCTCCCCGTTTCGGCTTCGTATTCGTACCGGGACACGTGGGGCAGCGGGCGAAGCTGGGGCGGATACCGCATCCATGAAGGAACCGATATTTTCGCGTCGTACGGAACCCCCGTCCGCAGCACCTGCTACGGCATCGTGGAGCTGAAAGGCTGGAACCCGTTTGGGGGCTGGCGCATCGGCATTCGGGACCTCGATAACCGGTACCATTATTACGCGCATTTGCAAGGCTTCGAGAAAAGCCTCAATCAGGGCGACATCGTCACGCCCGGCCAAACGATCGGCTGGGTGGGCAGCTCCGGTTACGGCAAGCCGGGCACCCAAGGCAAATTCCCGCCGCATCTCCATTACGGCATTTACCGCGACAGCGGATTGGCCGAATGGTCGTTTGATCCCTACCCGTTGCTGCGCCACTGGGAGGCGGAGGAACGGAAGGCGATCAAGGCCAAAAGAAAAGCCGGCCGTTAAATTCAAGACACGCAAAAAATGATCCCCTCTTCAAGGCCGGGCATGGTTGCTTTGCCAGAGAGGGGATTGTTTTATTTGTGCGCCGGGCTTTCCCCGGTCTCGGCGTTCCCGGCGTTTTCGCCGGAATCTGTCGATGATCGTCCCGGCACCGCGGCCGCTCCCCCGCTTGGGTCCCCGGACCCGCTCTTGTGGGATGAAGCCCCTTGGCCGGCAATGCCGGGCAGCGCGATGTTCGGCGCATTGGCGCCGTTGCTGCCGATGGGTTGGCCCTGGCTGTTGTAGTAATACATCGGCACGTCCCCGACGACCATCAGATAGGAAACGGGAATTTCCGTATCGATCACCTCCGGCTCCATGTCGAACGGAATGACGACCGCCACTTCCACGGTGACATGGATGAAAACCTCGACCAGCACCATGTTGATGCCGGCGTCTTTTTCCCTCGTGTTCAGCTCCACTTTGACGGCCCCCTGCGGTTCGACGCGAATCGGAACGTTCGGGCCGAAGGAAGCAAGAATCGGGCTGCCCAGCGCCTGCCCCAGCGGGATGCTTTCGGAAAGCATATGTTTGTTTTGCAGCGTATTTTGCACGACTTTGAACGTCTCCGACGTGATTTTCATATGTTCGGCATAATTCAGCATAAAGCCGGATACTTTGCCGGAGGAGTCCATTTTCCAGTCGATCAGCTCTTCCGCGTTTTCCCCTTTGGCCACCTGCGATGCGACGGCTTCGTTGATGGCGTCCGTTCCGATTTGCTTCATGCGGATTTTGGCCAGATGCATGATCGGGGGTTTCATGTGGTTTTCCACGTACGCAAAAAATTGCAGAAGAAGAATAAGGCACACCAATATGGCGATCAGCCATACCTTCCGTCTGCTGCGCGGTTTATTGGCGCCTCTGCTTCGCCATCTCGCCCTTCTTCTCATGTTCGCCCATCCCTCCTTTGAAGAAGAGGTTGCCTACCTTACAGCATATGTCCCTGTCCACCGAAATAACCCACAAAGTCGGGCCGGGCCATGAAGCCCATGCCTTTTGCGAACGAGGCCGATCATTCTGTTCAGGCCCCTTCCGGTTTGCCAGGAAACGGGCTGCCGTTCTTTGATGAAGAAGGAATTTCATGCGCGAACGGGTATAATGGGAAAAAGGCTGCGTAAATTTTTTTGCGCGCCCGTATCCTTTAACGCCATCCCAAACGTTTATTATGTAGAGGCCTCTCAAGGAGAGTGATTAACATGTTAATCCATAAAGAAATGGAAGACGTTTACCCGAAACTGAAGCACTTCTGCCTGAGCGTGACCGGCAATCCTTGGGACGCCGAGGATTTGGCCCACGACTCCATGCTCAAGGCGCTGAGATTTTGCCAAAAGGACCCTTCAGGCAAACGAACGCCTAGCTTCCCGCTGTTGGCTACGATCGCCCGCAACCACTGGATTGACCAGCTGCGCAAAAAAGGGCGCGAAACGACGGGCCAGTCCGTAGACGAACCGTCCTCCGACAAACCGCTGGAGCTTTTGCTCAGCGGACTCGAGACGCTGATGGAGCGATTGACGCCCAAGCAGCTGCTTGCTTTCGTGCTGAAGGATGTCTTCGAATACAAGTTGTCCGATATTGCCGATGCGCTCGAAACGAGCGAAACGGCCGTCAAATCGCTTTTGCATCGGGCGCGCCACAATGTAAACGGAGAAGAGCTTCCGGAACCCCCCGCCTCCGCCCAGGAGTGGGAGCCCGTCGATGCGGATTGGTTCCAGCGGCAGCTGCTCGTTGCCATCCGCATGGAACAGCCCGAGCTGCTTAAGCGGCTGGCCGTCCAACTGCGGAAGGTCAAGCAAGCAGAACCTGCGCAACGGCGTGCGCATCCATCCGGAAGCGGGCCCATATCCCTTCGTTTACGTGCGGCGTAGCCCTTTCGCAAGGCTCATTTTGAATACCCGAAGGAGGCTGCATGCATGAACACGATTCCTTACGTCGTCGAGCAATCCCGTCTTGGGGAACGCTCGTATGATATATACTCCAGGTTGCTGAAAGACCGGATCATTTTCCTCGGTTCCGAGGTGAACGACCAAGTGGCGAACAGCATCATCGCCCAGCTGCTGTTCCTCGCCGCCGACGATCCGGACAAAGAAATTTCGCTGTACATCAACAGCCCGGGCGGATCGATCACATCCGGGTTCGCGATCCTCGACACGATGGATTACATCAAGCCGCAGGTAAGCACGATTTGCATGGGCATGGCTGCTTCCATGGGCGCATTCCTGTTCCTCGGCGGCGCCAAAGGCAAACGGTATGCCCTGCCGAACAGCGAATTTATGCTGCATCAGCCGCTAGGAGGCGCACAGGGGCAGGCCAGCGACATCGAAATTTCCGCCCGCCGGATCCTTAAAACGAGAGAAAAAGTCAACAAATTCATCGCCGAAAAAACCGGCCAACCGCTGGAAAAGATATATAAAGACGCCGATCGCGACTTCTTCCTTACCGCCCAGGAAGCCCTCGAATACGGGATGGTAGACAAAATCATTACGCAGCCGCTGACCTAAGCGCGAAAAAACAATAAGGCAAAAAGCGGTCCCGAAGCATGAATTGCCTCGGGCCGCTTTTTCTCGCGTTTAAAGCCAAATCAAAAAGAAAACCAAAAATTGCACGGATCCGGCGATCTCCATCATGCCGACCTTCATCGGCTTTACCGTTTTGCCGGAAAAAACCAGCGCCTTCGCCAAAGGGTAAAGAAACGCCAGGCACATCCACGGGTTCAAGGTGAACAACGGCAGCAGGAGCGCGATGACGTGGTACAAATGCGAGTAAACCGTCCAGCGTTTATTTTTTCGTTCCCGGAAAACCGATTTAACGAAAAATACGGTGCCCGTAAAATACAAAAAATTATAGAGCATAACCTCCAGCAGTTCCCTGCCCCAGGTCCCTCCGCCCAGCATGTAAGCCGCCGCCCCGCCGGTGCAGAACAGCAAGATGGCGCTTATATCGTTGGCGAACGCCCGCTCGGCTTTATGTCGGACATGCCATACCGGCACGAACACAAGGACGATCAGCACGGGGGCGAAACCGGCCAGCCAGGGATTCCATATCAAAAGCGGAACAAGAAAAATGGCCGCTGCCGCCGCATATCCGATCCCCCAGGAAAGCCATCTCCCGCGGTTACTCGTCTTTTTCAGCGATTGCAGCAGCGGATACGACGCCATGTACAGCAGCAGCCAGGCCAAAAACAGCGGGAGATGAAGGAGCGTCGGTTTGGCCGCAGACATGCCGGTGAGAAAAGGGACGCTTAGCATAGCCCAGCCGCCATGTTCCCTTGGAATGACCATATGACTTTTTTTCATCCTCATTCAGCCCCCGATATAAGACATCCCGATTTTCTTCCGATGAGAGGCCATGTGCTCCGTTCGTTCTTCGGAATACCTGTCCTCCCGCTTCTCCCATACGCTTATGATGGCTGCAAGCAGCTCGTCGTCCGAAGCGCCTGCGCGAAGCAGAGCGCGGAGGTCGAAGCCGGCCGAAGCAAAAAGGCATGCGTACATGTTCCCGTCGGAAGACAACCTCACCCGCGAACAAGCGGAGCAAAAAGCTTCCGAGACGGAGGAGATGAAGCCGACCTCGGCCCGGCCGTCTGTATAACGGTACCTCTGGGCCACTTCCCCGGGATGGTCGGGACATACCGGCTGCAACGTTGCGTCCCCGCCCAACCGTTCGAAAATTTCACGCTTCGTCACGACTCGCCCGAGGTTCCATCCGTTTTCGTTGCCGACGTCCATAAACTCGATGAAACGCAGCGTAATCCCCTCGGATTTGCAATATCCGGCCATCGGCACGATCTCGCGGTCGTTCACTCCCTTTTGCACGACCATATTGACTTTGACCTGAAAACCGATCTCCCTGGCCTGTTCGATATGGCGAAGGATGATGGCCGGCTGGATGCCGCGGCCGTTCATGGCGCCGAACAACTCGGGGTCCAGGGCATCCAGGCTGACGTTCAGGCGCCGAAGCCCCGCATCGTACAAACTTTGCGCCTGCTTTCCAAGCAGGAGTCCGTTCGTCGTGCAGCCGATATCCTCGATGCCCGGAATGCCCTTCAGCATTCGGATCAGATCGGGGAGGCCGCGCCGCATGAGCGGTTCGCCGCCGGTCAACCGGATTTTACGCACGCCAAGCTTGGCATAAAGGCCCGCGAGGCGCGCGATTTCGTCCCATGACAGCAGGCTTTCTTTTGGCAAGAACGCATAATCGTCCCCGAAAATGTCCTTCGGCATGCAGTACGCGCAGCGAAAATTGCAGCGATCCGTCACGGAAATCCGCAAGTCCCGCATCGGCCTGGAAAGCCGGTCTTGAATGATATTTGCCGCCATGGGCAGCCGCCCCCCTCGAATCATATCCGTCATTACCCCTGCAGCGGCAACCCCGTCAGCGCGGGATCATCCCGCCGGACATTGCCGTGAGGAGGCTGGCGCGTAATGTCGCTAAACGTGCCTACATAATGAACCACGTCCCCCGCATCATCCTTTACGGCGTTAATGGTTAACAGCTCTAAATACTCCTCGCCGTTTTTCCGGCGGTTCCAAATCTGTCCCTGCCAGCTTCCCCGCTCCATGATTTCGGCCCACATGCGGTCGTAAAATTCGCGGGATTGGCGGCCGGATTTGAGCACCTTGGGATTTTTGCCGATGATCTCTTCCTCCGTATACCCCGTAAGCTCCGTGAAGGCCGGGTTGACGGCATGGATTTTCCCTTTCGTGTCCGTCACAAGGATGCCCTGGCCCGTCGAGTTAAACACCTCGGAGGATACCGCCAGTTTATCCTGGTAATACATCCAGACCACGATGACCAGACTGGCTAAAGCAACCTGGGAAAGCGCCATGAAGCCGATGGAGTATTGACCCGTCACCGAATGGATGAAGGAAAGCATCAGCGGCGGGAAAAATCCGCCCAAGCCGCCCATCATGGACACGATCCCGTTGACGATGCCGGCCTGTTTGTTGAAATAAAGCGGAACCAGCTTGAAAATAATGCCGTTCCCTAGACCCGCCCCAACGGCGATGGTTAAGCAGCCGGCCGTATACAAACCGATGGAGGGCGAGAAGGCAAGCAGAATCGCCGCGATCGTCAGCCCGACAAAAACGGCCATGAGCAAAAACAGCGGTTTGAATTTATCCGCAAGCCAGCCGCCGACGGGACGCAAACAGGTGGCGACGACGATAAAACCCGCCGTACGCATCCCTGCGTCCACTTTGGAGAGCTCGAAATGCGACACCAAAAAGTTCGGCAGATAGACCGTAAACGCTACGAACGACCCGAACGTGATGAAATAAAACAGGGAGAAAAACCACAGCTTTTCATTTTTGTAGACCCCTTGGATTTGCTCCACGATCGGCGTTTTTATTTTTACTTCTTTACGGTCGCCCAAAAAAACGTTCAGGACGGCGAACAACAGCAGCAAAATCAAATACAGCCGGACCGTGCTGCTCCACCCGATCTGCGTGGCGATAACGGGAGCGGCAAACGTGGTGACGGCCGTGCCGATGTTCCCCATCCCGTAAATGCCGTTGACCAGCCCCAGCTTTTCTTTGGCGTAATATTTGGGCAGCGAGGTAACGCCGACCGAAAACACGGCCCCTCCGATTCCGAGGAAAAGCCCCCCGATGACCAGACGGGTAAAAGACGAAGCCGCGCTAATCAAATAGACGGGGAAAAGCAGCAGGATAAAGCTTGCGATAAATACGATCCTGGCCCCGACCACATTGGCGTAATACCCTAACGGAATCCGCAGGATCGAACCCAGAACGACCGGGATTGCCGTCAGGATCGCAAGCTGGTCCGCCGGAATGGATATATCCTCGCGGATGAACGGCAGAAGCGCGGAGATGATGACCCATACCATAAACCCCAGCACCAGATTCAATGTTTGCAGCGGCAGCTGCATTTTTTTGATCACGTCCATCACCTTTTTCAAACGTATTGAATGGCTGACTGTATTGATCCCCATGTCTTATTGTAAGTGCATGTATTCACAAAGGTAATAGGGAAGTTCCCTGAACCTTGCCGGGGAACTTCCCTATATATCGATGATGGTGAAACGGAATGGATTCAATTGAAGTATGGCCTGCACATTTTACGAGTTCGCGAAAAACCAACAAGAAGTTAAAAATCGAGAAGCTTTTTCTTCAGCGCATATTCCACCAGCTCCGGGCGGCTTTTCAAATTCAGCTTCTCCATGATTTTTGCCTTGTGAGCCTCCACCGTCTTGACCGAAACGTACAATTTTTCCGCGATTTCCTTGTTGCCGTACCCTTTGGCGATCAGCGGCAAAATCTCGATCTCGCGTTTGGACAGGCTGTTAAACGGATCGTTGTCCGCGCTTTCGCTGTCTTTTTTGATGAACTCCCGCACCAGCGAGGTCGCCATCTGGGGATGGATGTAGGTCCCCCCTTTATGCACCATGCGAATGGCCGAGACGAGCTCCTCATCGGGCGCGTTTTTAAGAACGTAACCTGAAGCGCCGTTTTTAAGGACGTGGAACAGGTAATCGTCATCGTCGTACATCGTCAATATCAAAATTTTCGTTTCCGGAAAGTCGGCGCTGATCTTGCCTGTTGCGATCAGTCCGCTCTCGCCGGGAGGCATGCTTAAGTCCATCAGAAGCACGTCCGGGCGATGTTTCGCCACCATCGCGTAAGCCTCCAGCCCGTCGGCAGCCGTCGCGACGACTTCCATGTCCGTCTGGTAGTTCAGGATCATGGAAAAGCCGCTGCGAACGACGGCGTGATCATCCGCGATCACGATTTTCATGATTCATTCGCCTCCCCCTCAAATGAAGATATCGGTATGCGGAGCTGCACGGTCGTCCCGCCGCCGGGAGCCGACAGCAGCATGAACTGCCCCCCGACGAGTTCGGCGCGTTCGCGCATGCCGTACAGTCCGAGGCCGGTTCCCTTGGCTTCGCCGGCATTCAGGTCGAATCCGACGCCGTCGTCGCGTACCGTCAGCAGAAGCTGGCCTTGTTCCTCGCATAACCGCACATGGACCTCGTCCATACCCGAATATTTCAGGGCGTTTAACACCGCCTCCTGGCATACGCGATAAACGACCGTTTCAATTTCGCTGCCGTAACGGGCGGCGGCCAACTCCGCGGAAAACCGGACGAGGATGCCGTAATTTTTTTCGATCCATTTGAAATGCGACCGAAAAGCGGCCTCCAGCCCTAAATCGTCCAAAGAAGAGGGGCGAAGCTCGACCGATAAATGCCGGATGTCGTCGAGCAAACGGGTAAGAGACGCCTCGGTCTGCCGTAGTTTATTGAGCGCATCTTCCCCGACGTCCATATATTTTAATACGCGCAGGTCGACAAGCGAGCTGAGCAGCTCTTGGGCTACGCTGTCATGCAGCTCGCGCGAAATTCTTTTCCGCTCGTCTTCCTGGGCTTTGATGACGTATTTCAGCATGTTCATCCGCTGCAGCATTTCCTGCGTCTTCTGCTGTTTCGTCAGATCGAGCAGCATCAGCACCCGGATTCCGCGGGACTCGTCGATCGTATGATAGCTGGCCGCATACGGGACGATCCCTTCGCCGCGCGTTTTCAAGTACACCTGGAACGAGGAAAATTCCCCTTGAGGGTAATCCAGATAACATTTGGAGCAGGAGATCAGATCCTTTTCATCCGTATACCCCTTGCAGGTTTGGCAAAAGGATTCATCCACGCCCGAGCGCATCCGCCGGATCACGTCGACGTCCAAAATGTTCTCCGCGGCCGGGTTCATGGCGATTACGTTGCCGTCCTCATCGATAAAAAAGATGGCCTCCATGCTGTTCAAGTACATCTTTTTGAGCAGATCGTGCAAATGCTCCTCCGTCATTTGAATCAAGGGTGCGCCCCCTCCTTTACGCGGAACGCTCCGAATTCCGTTTCAAGACCTTGCTGAAAAAGCTCGAACGAGGATTCATCCAGCCGATCCTCCGTCCGATACCCCGCAAGCAGCACGCCGACGACGCGTTTTCCCTCCCAAAGCGGAACGGCCCCCAGGCTTTTCAGCTGCTCGGCGACGATGATCGGATAATTGAACAAGTCCCTTGAGCTCAGGTCTGCCGCGACATTTTGAATGAGCATCGGCTTGCCGGTTTTGAATACGATGCCCGCAATCCCCTTGCCGGAATGAAGCACGATCCGTTTGTAACGTTCGTTCAAATTTCCCGAGGCATACTGCCAGGTTAACACGAACCGATCCTCAGCCGGCTGTACCCATGCCAAGGACACGAAATCGAATCGGAACCGTTCCCGAAGCTTGTCGATTTCCTCCTGATAATGAAAGCCCGGCTGATTGTTCATCGTCATAACTCCCCCGATGTAGAAAAGAAGGCCGTTAGCGCCTTCTCTCGTCTACTTTTTATCATGGCGGTCCCTTTATGCAGATTTGCGGTGCCTTCTATACAGGATATATCTTCTGCCCAAATAATTCAAAGGAACGCTCCACACATGGACAAGCCGGGTAAACGGCCATAAGGCGAAGATGCAAAAGCCCGCTAATACGTGTATTTGAAAACTAAGCGGAACGTCTCGCATCAACGAAACGTCGGGGCGCAAGATGAGCAGATCCCGGAACCAAACCGATATGCTCTCGCGGTAGTTGAAATCCGGCTGCGCCCAATTGGTAACCAGCGTGCTGTACATGCCCATAAACACGATGAATAAAAGCAGCGCATTGACGATCAAATCCGAGGCCGAGCTGAGCCGGCGCACGTTTTTGAACGTAAACCGCCGGGCCGTCAGCAGCAGCATTCCCGCCAAAGTCACCAGACCGAACGCCCCGCCGACGTACACCGCACCGATGTGGTACAGATGGTCGTCGATCCCCGCGGCCTCCATCCATGACCGGGGAATGCCGAGACCGACGATATGCCCGCCAATGACGGGAATGATGCCCAGATGGAACATCAGGCTTCCGAGCTTCAAATGTTTTTTCTCGATAAATTCGCTCGATTTGGCCGTCCAGTTGAATTGGTCCGTACGGTAACGGTAAACATGGCCGACGATAAAGACCACCACGCACATATACGGAAAAATAACCCACAGAAACTGATCCATCATCTTCATGATCCGGCAGCCTCCTGAACGATGCATGCTTTAAACGTGTCGCGCAGCCCTTGAATGAGATGGGAATAAGGGCTTTCGAGCTTTTTCAAGGCCTTAAGAAGATGATACGTACCGTCCTCCATCACGGCGACCACCAGATCCAGGCTTTCCGCAGCTTCCTTTTCCCGTCCCCTCCAGTCGGCCGCAAACAAAAATTCGCACATCAGCGGCAGGTAATCCGACAGCTCGGAGCTGTTGATATCCAGGCCGAACCGCTGATAGGTCTCTTTCAGCCCGACCAGCATCTTTCCGCGCTCCTTCCCGTCGCCGAATTTCGCGTAGGTCATGTAAAGCGTCGTTTCCTTTTGAAAATCGAACGTTTGAACGTACATCTCCTCGATGCTTTCCATGCTGTATTCGTGCATCAAATTCCAGAAGGTAAGAACCGAGGCATATGCCGGATGGGAGTAACCGATCGACTCCTCCAATACGAGCGGATGAAAATCAAGCTTCTCCGGGTACGTCAGCATCCGGGCGAAAAATCCGAACGCAGCTTTATGCCCATGCAGCTTTTCGATGTTAATCACGCCAGATCCCCCCGTAGAAGTTCTCCTCGTACAGCTCTTTGCCGGTTTTGCCCTGCGGGCTTGCCGGGCCGCATCCGCCGCATGCCGCGCCGAAGCCTTCAAGCCCTTGGGAGCGGTAGACGTCCATATGGCTTTCTTTATGCGACGTCGGGATGACAAACCGGTCTTCGTATTTGGCGATCGCCAGCAGACGGTACATCTGTTTGATTTGGGCGGCTGTCAGGCCCACCCGTGCCAGACGCGCTTCGTCAAACCCGGCCCCGGACGACTGCGCTCGCATGTAGGAACGCATCATCGCCATTTTTTGCAAGGCTTCCTTCACCGTCGCGGCGTCGCCCGCCGTCAGCAGATTGGCGAGGTACTGGATCGGCGTGCGCATCTCTTCGATCGCCGGGAAAATCATGTCCGGGTTCGCGATCGAATCCCTGCCTTCAAAATAGTTCATGATCGGACTCAGCGGCGGCACATACCATACCATCGGCAGCGTCCGGTATTCCGGATGAAGCGGGAAAGCCAACTTGTATTCAATGGCCAACTTGTAAACAGGCGAGTTCTGCGCAGCTTCGATCCATTCTTCCGTGATGCCGTCCTTTCGCGCCTGCCCGATGACGGCAGGATCAAGCGGATTGAGGAACAGATCGCATTGCGCCTGGTACAGATCCTTTTCGTCCGGCGTGGAAGCCGCTTCCTGCACCCGGTCGGCGTCATACAGCATCACACCCAAATACCGGATGCGGCCGGTGCAGGTCTCCGAGCATACCGTCGGCAGCCCTGCTTCGATTCTTGGAAAACAGAAGGTGCATTTCTCTGCCTTGTTCGTTTTCCAGTTAAAGTACACCTTTTTGTATGGGCAGCCGGTCATGCAGTAGCGCCAGCCGCGGCAAGCTTCCTGGTCCACCAGCACGATTCCGTCCTCGTCCCGCTTGTACATCGCTCCCGAAGGGCAGGATGCGACGCAGCTAGGATTCAGGCAGTGCTCGCACAGGCGGGGCAAATACATCATGAACGTCTGCTCGAAGTTGAACTTGATCTCTTCCTCGATCTTTTCGATATTCGGGTCCTTCGGCCCCGTTACATGGGCACCCGCTAGGTCGTCTTCCCAGTTCGGGCCCCATTCCAGGTCCATCGTTTCTCCGGTGACGGCCGATTTCGGACGGGCCACCGGCTGATGTTTCTTCTCTCCGGCATTGGTCAGATGCTCATAGTTGTAGGTCCATGGCTCATAGTAATCCTTCATTTCCGGCATATCGGGATTGTAGAAAATTTTGCCGAGCGCGATTTTGGACAGCTTGCTGCCGGATTTCAGCTGCAACTTCCCTTTATGGAGCGTCCAGCCCCCCTTGTATTTCTCCTGATCCTCCCACTGGACCGGATACCCGACGCCGGGTTTCGTTTCGACGTTGTTGAACCACATATATTCGGCTCCGGGCCGGTTCGTCCAGGTGCTTTTGCAGGTAACGCTGCATGTGTGACAGCCGATGCATTTGTCCAGATTCATTACCATGGCGACTTGCGCTTTAATCTTCAAGCCAATCCACCTCTTTCATTTTGCGGACAGCCACGTACACATCCCGCTGGTTGCCGATCGGTCCGTAGTAGTTGAATCCATAGCTGAGCTGGGCATATCCGCCGACCATCTGCGTCGGCTTGACGTGAATCCGGGTCGGCGCGTTGTGGCTGCCGCCACGTTCCTTCGTGATCTCGGAGCCGGGGACGTTGATATGTTTATCCTGGGCATGGTACATGTACATCGTTCCCTTGGGCATCCGGTGGCTGACCACGGCCCGGGCCGTCACGACCCCGTTGCGGTTGTATACCTCCAGCCAGTCGTTATCACGAATCCCGTTCCCCCCCGCATCTTCGTCGTTCAGCCACACCGTCGGTCCGCCCCGGAACAGCGTCAGCATGTGCAGGTTATCCTGGTACGTGCTGTGGATGTTCCATTTGCCATGCGGCGTCAGATAGCGGAGCACAAGCGTGTCTTTGCCGCCGGCAACCTGTTTGTCGCGAGGTCCGAACACCATCGGCGGCAGCGTCGGTTTGTAGACCGGCAGCGCTTCGCCGAACTGCCGGAAAATTTCATGGTCGATATAAAAATGCTGTCTGCCCGTCAGCGTCCGGAACGGCACGAGGCGCTCGATATTCGTCGTAAACGGCGAGTATCTTCTGCCCATTTTGTTCGATCCGCTGAACACCGGCGTCGGGATGACTTCCCGCGGCTGGGCGGTAATGCTCTGGAAGGTAATCCGCTCCGCGGCGCGATCCGCCGAAATGTCCTTCAACGGCACGCCCGTGTCCTTTTCGGCGGATTCCCAGGCGCGCTGCGACACCCGGCCGTTCGTAGCTGAGGAAATGTTTAATATGACATCCGCCGCGTTTCTGGCGGTATAGAGCTTCGGAAGCCCGCTTTTGATCGAATCGTCTTCATACGTCCCGTTCATGCGCTTCAGCTCTTCGTATTCCTCGGCCACCGAAAAGCTGACGCCGTGCGCCCCGACTTTGCCCGTTGCCAAATTCGGTCCGAGCGTAATGAATTTATCGTAAATTTGCGTGTAATCGCGTTCGACGACGGTCAGGTTCGGCATCGTTTTGCCCGGTACGGCTTCGATTTCCCCTTTGCGCCAATCCTTCACTTCCCCGTAAGGCTGAGCGATTTCGTTCACGGAATCATGCGCGAGCGGAGTGCTCACCAAGTCCTTGTATACGCCGGGCAGATACGTCTTCGCCATGTTCGAAAACGTCTGCGCGATCGTTCTGTAAATGTCCCAGTCCGAGCGCGATTCCCACAGCGGATCCACCGCCGGATTAAACGGATGGACGAAAGGGTGCATGTCGGTCGACGACAGGTCGGTTTTTTCGTACCAGGTCGCCGCGGGCAGAACCACGTCCGCATACATCGGCGTCGACGTCATCCGGAAATCGAGGGCCACAAGCAGGTCCAGCTTGCCCTCCGTATTTTCGCGCCAGACCATTTCTTCCGGCTTTTCGTCTTCATTCGGCTCCGAAAGCAGGCCGTCGGACGTTCCCAGCAGATGTTTCATGAAATACTCCTGCCCTTTGGCGGAGCTGGAGATCAGGTTCGAACGCCACACGAACAGGGAACGCGGGAAATTTTCGGGCGCGTCGGGGTCTTCCGCCGCAAAACGGGTTTCGCCGGAAACGATCTCCTGAAGCGCATGTTTTACGATCTCTTCGTTTGCGGTTTTCCCTTGTTTCGCCGCTTCTTCCGCAAAAGCCAGGCTGCTTTTGTTGAACTGCGGGTAGGACGGCAGCCAACCCAGCCTTGCCGCCAAAACGTTATAATCCGCCGGATGCCGGTAACGGATCTCCCCGCCCGTCGGCGATTTCAGGGAGTCTGCGCCCATCTCCTCATATTTCCATTGATCGGTGGCGAAGTAGAAAAACGAGGTCGCGTTTTGCTGGCGCGGCGGCCCCTGCCAATCCTTGGCGAAAGCGACCGTGGACCATCCCTCGATCGGCCGGCATTTCTCCTGGCCCACGTAATGGGCCCAGCCTCCGCCGTTTACGCCCTGCGAAGCCGTCAAAATGACGAGGTTCAAAATCGCGCGGTAGATCGTGTCGCTGTTGAACCAGTGATTGATGCCCGCCCCCATGATGATCATGGAGCGTCCGCCCGTATCGAGCGCGTTTTGCGCGAACTCGCGGGCAATCTGGATCAGGACCGAGGCTTTGACCCCGGTGATCTTTTCCTGCCAGGCAGGCGTGTAGAACGAATTGGCATCGTCGTAGCCTGCGCCTGCTCCTTCCGTGCCGCTTCCCGCCCGGCCGATCCCGTATTGGCTCAGCATGAGATCGTACACCGTTACGGCCAAACGTTCGCTGCCATCGGCAAGCCGGATTTTTTTCGCCGGAATATGCCGCTCAAACGTGCCGTTGGCGTTGTTATCGAAATATGGAAAATAGATCGTCTGCGGCTCTGCTCCCTGTGCTGCAACGGACATGGCCGGAGAAACGACGGAACCGTCCTTGCGTTCAAGCTTCAGGTTCCACTTTTGGTCCTGTTCCCAGCGCTGGCCCATCGTACCGTTCGGAACGATGATCTCTCCGGACGTTTCGTCGATGATGACCGGTTTCCATTCGGCGTGCTGGGACTCATCGCCCAAATCGCTTGCCCGGAGGAACCGGCCCGCCTTATAACCACCTTCGTATTCCTCGAGCAGGAGAAGAAACGGCATATCCGTATACTGTTTTGCGTAGTTCAGGAACATCGGCTCCTGCCGCTCTTCGTAAAACTCTTTTAAAATGACATGGGTCATGGCCTGCGCGACGGCTGCATCCGTCCCCGGATTCGGGGCCAGCCAATGGTCGGCGAACTTCACGTTTTCCGCATAGTCCGGCGCCACCGATACGACCTTGGTGCCTTTGTAGCGTACTTCGGTCATAAAATGGGCATCCGGCGTCCGCGTTAACGGCACGTTCGAGCCCCACATGATCAAGTAACCGGCGTTGTACCAGTCGCTCGATTCCGGCACGTCGGTTTGCTCGCCCCAAATTTGCGGGGAAGCCGGGGGCAGGTCCGCATACCAGTCATAGAAGCTGAGCATCTCGCCGCCAAGCAAGGATATGAATCTCGCCCCTGAAGCGTAAGAGATCATCGACATCGCCGGGATCGGCGTAAAACCGGCAATCCGGTCGGGGCCGTATTTGCGGATCGTATAGATTAACTGCGCGGAAATCAGCTTTGTGGCATCCTGCCAGGATACGCGCACATGGCCGCCTTTTCCGCGCGCTTGTTTATAGCTTTTGGACTTTTGCGGGTCTTCAGCGATGCTGGCCCAGGCGGCGACCGGATCGTCGCCATGCTCCTGCAAAGCCTCATTCCACAAGCGCCACAGCTTGCCGCGAATATATGGGTATTTCACCCGCAGCGGGCTGTATTCGTACCATGAAAACGAGGCGCCCCGCGGGCATCCGCGCGGCTCGAATTCCGGCATGTCCGGGCCGCAGGAAGGATAGTCGATCTGCTGGTTCTCCCAGGTGATGATGCCGTTTTTGACGAACACCTTCCAGCTGCACGAACCCGTGCAGTTCACGCCGTGCGTCGTCCGCACGACCTTGTCGTGCGACCAGCGGCCGCGGTACATATCCTCCCAGTCCCGGCTTTTTTCTTCAAGAACGGACCAATCGCCCGAGTAACTTTCCAATCGTTTGAAAAATTTGAGTCCCTGTTTGCGT
The DNA here is from genome assembly GCF_018333375.1 of Paenibacillus cookii. Lineage (GTDB taxonomy): Bacteria > Bacillota > Bacilli > Paenibacillales > Paenibacillaceae > Paenibacillus_AQ > Paenibacillus_AQ cookii. Next base: position 325 of record NZ_BORW01000012.1, on the reverse strand, counting down.
TTCATCGGACGCTCCACTCCTTATGCATGAATGACAATGATCGGGGAATCAATATGTCGTCCATTCGGATACTTTTATTATGGAGGCCGCCCTCCGGGGTTCCTATTAGGGAAACTCCTATTTCCCCGCCAAAATTCCCTCGGTGTCGCCTATCCGCAGCATTTTGCATGGCATTCCCCAGCCGCCTGTTCATAAAAAGGGGCTGTCCAATAAGTCCCCAAAATAAAAAGTTGGTCGGAAAAACGTCATGTTTTCCGTCCAACTTTTTTTGTTCTGTCGCTTTTGCAGGAAAGTAGCGAGGCGGATGCCTGCCACCTTCAGTAGA
>NZ_BORW01000011.1 GCF_018333375.1 Paenibacillus cookii | reverse complement strand
GCTTTCGCCCATTGCGGAAGATTCCCTACTGCTGCCTCCCGTAGGAGTCTGGGCCGTGTCTCAGTCCCAGTGTGGCCGTTCACCCTCTCAGGTCGGCTACGCATCGTCGCCTTGGTGAGCCGTTACCTCACCAACTAGCTAATGCGCCGCAGGCCCATCCGTAAGTGACAGATTGCTCCGTCTTTCATCACCGCTCCATGCGAAGCGATAAATCATCCGGTATTAGCTACCGTTTCCGGTAGTTATCCCGATCTTACGGGCAGGTTGCCTACGTGTTACTCACCCGTCCGCCGCTAAGTCTCAGGAGAGCAAGCTCTCCATCAACTCCGCTCGACTTGCATGTATTAGGCACGCCGCCAGCGTTCGTCCTGAGCCAGGATCAAACTCTCCAAGAAAGATGAATCATTCGTCGGCTTTGCAGCGACGGGTGATTCATCGAAAGGTCGAACTTCGTTCGACCGACGATTGAAAATGGGTCAAGCTCGGCTGAGTCGATCATTTTCAATCCGCATCTTCGAAAGAGCTCTTAGCTCATTTTGAATCTGACGAGAAATAATGAATTTTTCGATTGAGCAAAGCACAATCGAAAAATTCATTATATTAATTCTCATTTGTGCTCCACAAACCATCCAGCCATAGGCTTGGACCGGTTCGCTTCGCGTTTCGGTTTCGTTGCCGAAACCTCATATCTCACTCGTTGTTCAGTTTTCAAAGATCAAACTTCACTCGCCATCGTCGATTTTCTTATCGGCAACAACTTTTATATTATAACATGTCCGACTGTTTTATGCAAGCTCTTTTTAAAATCTTTTTTTGAAGCACTGCTTGCTTCGAATTCATCAATGTTGTTCATCCCATTTCGTGGTCGCAACATCATGTTTTCTTGGCCGGAATTAGAATATACCATGTACAGAAACATAATGCAACCTTTTTTTAAAAAAAACTAAATGATTCATTTTACTTTTCATTCTCCAAAACCGTGCTGTAACCGACATCACCCCGGTACGTCCAAAGCCAGACGCAATGAGCCAGGTAAAATTTTTAAGCAGCTGCCCGATCGAAAAGAAACCCAAAGGACATTCGATAACGGCAAGATGAGCAAAACAAACAAAAGGGCCGCTCTCCACTCGAAGGAAAGCAACCCTTTTTCTACTATATAATATTTATTCTGTTCCCAGGAACACGAAACGGAAAATAACGATGACCGCAAGCACCCACATCAGCCAATGGATTTTCACTTTGCGCTTCATCGCGATGTTCGCGAAGATCGCCAAAATGACGTAGGACAAAATCCCGGCCGAAATACCGTTCGCAATCCCGCCGGTGAACGGCATCAAAATGATCGTCAAAAACGCAGGGAAAGCTTCAAAGAAATCATCCCACTCGATGTTGCGGACTTGGCTCATCATAAGCACGCCTACGACGATCAGCGCCGGTGCCGTTGCCGCCGAAGGAACCACCAGGGCAAGCGGAGCGATAAACAGGGACAAAATGAACAGCACGCCCGTCGTGACCGCCGTCAGGCCTGTCCGTCCGCCTGCTTCGACGCCGGCGGTGCTTTCGACGAAAGCCGTCACCGTGCTCGTACCCAAAACCGCGCCTGCGCTGACGCCGACGGCGTCGACCAGCATGGCTTTCCCGATCGTTTTTTCGCCTTTTTCCTTGTTTTTCATCAAACCGGCGCGAGTCGCTGTACCGACCAATGTTCCGAACGTATCAAACAATTCGACAAACGTGAAAATAAATACGATATCAAACAAACCGATGTGAAGAGCGCCCTTGAGGTCCAATTGGCCGACGGCCAGATTCGTAAAGGAAGGAATCCAATTGGCATGCGCCAGGCCGCTCAGGTCCGTCACGCCCATCGGAATGCCGATCAACGTCGTTACGACGATCCCGATGAGCAAGGCGCCTTTCACGCGCAGCACCATCAGGACGGCGATAAACAACAGACCGATCAAAGCTAGAAGAGCATCTTTATGCGTAAAGAAGTCGCTAAGCATCAAGTTGAAGTTCGCGCCGCCGACCGGCTTGCTGGCATCCGTGCCCGCATTGACCGAAATGGAAATCAGGTTGCTCAGCTTAAAGCCGACGATCGCGATAAACAAACCGATGCCGACCGTAATCGCGTTTTTCAGGTTTTGCGGAACGGCCGTCATCAGCATCTGCCGAACCTTCGTCACGGTCAAAATGAGAAATACGATACCCGAGATAAATACGGCGCCCAGTGCCGCCTGCCAAGTGATCGCGCCGTTCGAGCTGAGCACCACCGTCATAAAATAAGCGTTAAGCCCCATGCCCGGCGCCAAAGCGATCGGAATGTTGACGAACAATCCCATCAGGATCGTTACCAAGCCCGCTCCCACAGCCGTCGCAAAAAATACTCCCTCATTCGGGATGCCGGCTCCGCCTTCGCCCAAAAACAGCCCGTTGACGAACAGGATGTATGCCATGGCCATAAAGGTCGTCAGACCGGCAATGATTTCTGTCCTTACATTGGTTCCGTGTTCCTTTAACTTAAAGAAACGCTCCATTTTTACAGAATCCCCCTTAGAAAATGTGTCAGGACGACAAAAAAAGGCCCGCAGACCGTTACAGATCCGCAGGCATTATGCAAAAGGAAGAGATCGCTACCCGTGCACGTCCTGACAAACAGCCTTACGAATAAGGTGTGCCAAGCGCATGCAGGTTATCCGCATCCCTTCTTTTTCGTAGCCAGATCATTACGGTGATCTCGTAGAGACTCCCGGGCCGATTCCCGGGATTATACGAAAAAAATGATGATGTATTGTCGTTTCTTACATCATTTATTCTAGGGAGACGCGCGAAAATTGTCAATATAAAAAACGAATATTAAATCGCCAAATAATGTCCATTGTTCGGAATTAACATTTTTATCTAAATTCTATTCGATTTCGACGATCAATTCGATCTCTACCGGCGTATTAAAAGGCAGCTCATTCGCGGAAATCGCGGAACGCGCGTGTTTGCCCTTTTCACCGAAAATTTCGACCAGAAGCTCGGAAGCCCCGTTAATGACGTACGGCTGTTCGACGAATCCGTCCGCGGAATTGACGAAGGCCAGCATTTTTACCACCTGTTTGATCCGGTCCAAATCGCCCAAATGCTCTTTCAGCACGGAAATCAGGTTGATCATCACCTGGCGCGCCGCATCATACCCCTGCTCCACCGTCAGGTCGCTGCCCACTTTCCCCGTATATTTCAGCTTCCCGTTGACGCGGCAGTCGTTGCCGGAGGTATACACGAGGTTGCCGACGGTTTTGGCCGGAACGTATTCCGCTACCGGAGTCGGAACCTTTTCTAAGACGATCCCTTTTTCTTCGAGAATTTTTTCGATTTTTGCCATGATGGTCATCTCCCTTTTAAATTTAGCTTGCGCTTTGATACGAACCTATTTGCATTTACCGTTCCAATTCATGCCGGCAGCAATGCTGGACGGGGATAAAAATGCCCGGCCGTTCATGCGTATGATGCCGATGCTCCATCGTTTTGCGGCCGTTGACGAGCACCGCGGAAATCCCCTCGGGATGCCGGATGGGGTCCTGGTAAGTCGCCGTGTCGGAAATGCGGTTCGGGTCAAAAATGACGATGTCCGCGGCATACCCCGGAACGAGGAGCCCGCGTTTGCCAAGCTTGAACCGCTGGGCCGGGAACGATGTTACTTTGCGTACCGCCTGCTCAAGCGTAAGTATTTTGTTCTTTCGGACGTACTCCGCGAACAGCCTCGGAAATGTGCCGTAGGAACGGGGGTGCGGTTTGCCGGTGACGCAGCCTAAGCTGTCCGACGCCACCAGAGAATAATCGTAACGGATAACTTCCCGCACGTCTTCCTCCGACATATGGAAATACACGATCGATACCTGTCCGTTTTCCCTCCGGAGCAGCTCCAGCGCCGCATCTTCCGGATCCATGCCCCACAGCTCGCCGATCTCTTGCATATGCTTCCCTTCGAGCAGCCTGCCTGCCGCGGAAGGCACGGAGGACACGAACACGCTTTGCCAGCCGGTCGAGCATACGAGGTTGTCCCAAGTCGTCTGTTCTTCCCGGAGCTCCTGCTTGATTTGGGCCCGGATGGCCGGATCGGCGATCCGCTCCAGCGTCGCTTCGATTCCGCCTTCGAGGACCCATGGGGGGAGCACCGTCGTCAGCGTCGTCGAGCCCGCGGAATACGGGTACACGTCGCAAGTGACGTCCATCCCGCGGCTTCTGGCTTCGTCGATCAGCTCCATCGCGGCCCCGGTTTGGCCCCAATTGATCCGGCCCGCCGCCTTCAAATGGCTGACATGGAGCGAAACGCCGCTTTGCTCCGCGATCCAGATCACTTCGCGCACGGATGCCAGCAGGTTGTTGCCTTCGCCGCGAATATGGGTGGAGAACAAGCCGCCGTACGCGGCAACGACCTTGCACAGCTCAGCCAGCTCTTCTTTTGGCGTATAACTTCCCGGAGCGTATAACAGACCGATGGACAAGCCGATCGCACCGGCCTTCAAGCCGTTTTCCAGCAGCCGTTTCATCCGGTCGAGCTCATCCTTGGTGGCCGGGCGGTTTTCGAACCCCATGACGGAGATGCGAAGCGCGCCGTGCGCCACGTAAGTGGAGACGTTTTCGGACGCGGGAGACTTCGCCAAATGCTGCATGTATTCCTCGATGCTTTCCCAAGGCCAGGGCCAATCCGTGCGTCCGATGACGGGCTCGATATAGCTTTTTAGCTCGGCAGCCCGGTTTTTCACGTAGGGGGCAGGCGCCAGGCCGCAGTTGCCGACGACTTCCGTCGTGACGCCCTGCTGCATCTTGAACTCGCTGTTCGGCTGGTCCAACACGAGCAGATCGGAGTGGCAATGCCCGTCGATAAAACCGGGAGCAACCACCTGCCCGCGCGCGTCGATCCGCTCCAAAGCTTCGGCTTCGGTTCTGCCGACATGCGTGATTTTCCCGTCCTTGATGCCCAGTTGTCCAAAATACCACGGATTTCCGCTGCCGTCCACAATCCTTCCGTTTTCGATGACGATATCAAGCATCTTCTTCTCCCTCCCGCTGCGCTAGGCCAGTTTCCCTCTTGCCAAGACCGGGATGGCCCGAATGCTGCCGTCTTTCGACGCAAAAACCTCGTTATGCAAATTGACCGTCGAACAAATATGGTTAGGGACGATTTCGAGAATGTCGCCGACATGCAGGCCGTGCGGGCCTTGCGTCCGGATCATGCCGTGCTCTTCATTCATTTTTTCGAACACGGCATCCGGATGGCCGACGATTTCGCCAAAACCCTTCAGATGCAGCGGCGGTTGCCCGGGCTGCACGTCGGTCGCAAAGGTTTTGCTGCCGCCGTCGACGACCAGCCGATCTTCCGCGGGAACGCTTACAACCGTAACCAGCACTTTGGCCGCCCAATCTTCTTTCGAGCAGGCTCCCATCACGGCGAGCATCCGGTCATAAAAAATATAGGTGCCGGGCCGCACTTCCGTGATGCCCTCCACGGCTGCCGCATAAGGGGCGGTTGGCGTGGAGCCGACGCTGACGTCCCGGATGGCGATGCCCGCGGCGCGCAGCCTCTCCGCCGTTTCGACCATGATGCGACCCTCTTCCTGTCCTGCAGCTTCGAGGTCCAGCGTCCCTGCTCCTTCGAACACCGCACCTTTAAACGTAAAAATACCGCTCAAATCGAGCCCCGGCAGCTCCGCAATCCGTTTGGCCAGCTCTACGGCCTCATCCGGACGCACCCCCGTGCGCGCCAGCCCCGTGTCGATTTCAAGCCGGACCGACAAGGTGATTCCCGCCCGTACAGCCTCTTGGGAGAGATTCCGTGCGCCTTCGATGCTTTCGACGCCGGCGATCATGCGGATTTTTTCCGCCAAAGCAATGATCCGCTTGATTTTGGACGGGGATACGATCGGGTAGGCGATAAAAATATCGTCAATGCCGTGTGCCGCCATCATCTCCGCTTCCCCCACTTTGGCCGCCGTGATGCCGGATGCCCCCTCAGCAAGCTGTCTGAGCGCAAACTCGGGAACTTTGTGGGTTTTGATATGCGGGCGAAGCTGTACCCCGTTCCGCGCGGCGATGTCGGCCATGCGGCCGATATTGCGCTGCATAACCTGTTCGTCGATCAGGATGCAGGGCGTCTCCAGCAGCTCTTTCGTTACCATGCCTTAATCCTCTCCCCTCTCGCGTACGCCTGTATTTTGCAATTCCTAACATAAGCCCATTATATAGGATAAACAATAGGAGGAAAGGAAGGAAATGATAAAATTCAACGAAATCGGTTGGCGGAATCGCCGAATGACCCGACGAAAAGGGATGAAATCTTCGCGAGGCGGAGACATTACTTTTTATACATCGAAAGGCAGGTGCGAAAGAACATGACAACATCGAAATCCGAACCCGAATACAGCGACTTTTCCAACGTCGAGTCCCAGCGCAACGACCTGACGGCCGAGGAGTTTCCGGAGGGCCCTTACGGCTCGGGCCTGGAAGCCGAATCGATCGGCAAAAGCGCCCCTTGGGGAAAAGGCCAAAACGGCCCGCGCCCGTACGGTTACGAAAACCTGCAGCTCCATGAAGGTTCGGGCCGGGACTATCCGGCCGAAGATTTGATGACGGACGAACAAAACGAGCGCGAAAACGGCGAATAACCGGCGGCATGCCCAAGTGACGCTCCCTTAAGGTAGACAGGACATGCATAAGTCCAGCTGCTTTGAGGGAGATTTGTCATGTACAGCCTTGCGCGGCAGAAAAACCAAAAAGAAAAAGCCATTCGCCGTTAACGATGAATGACTTTTCGAACCGATTATTCAATGAACAAATAAATAAGCGTGACGAGGAGCGAAACCCCGAAAATGCTTCCCGCCACAAGGGTATGACGTTTCCGCTGCATGACGACGATGGCGATGTATTCGCGAATCATGGCATTCGGCCAGTAATAGAACGCTGTCTTCGAACCGATTCCCTGGCTCTTCAAACCTACCTTTTTCGCGTACAAGCTGGCTCTGAACAGGTGGAAATTGTTCGTCGCAAAAATGCTGTTATATTCGCGTCCCTTTAACGACTCCATGATCCGTTTCGAAAAAAGCATATTCTGGTATGTATTTACGGATTCCGTTTCCGTTATCGTGTGCTCCAAGGGAATGCCGCGCTCGAGTGCAAATTTTTGCATCGCTTCCGCCTCTGAAATATTCTCATCCGAGCCTTTTCCGCCTGAAAAAATGATCGTCGGCGGAAAAGCCGCCGCCGCTTGCTTTCGGTAAAAATCAATGGCTTTTTGAATTCTGCTGGCCAAAAGCGGCGGTACCTTGTCGTTAATCAATCCACTGCCAAGAACGATAATAAAATCCTGATTATATTTAGGCCTGTTAAATTGATACAGCAAATATGCGGTCAAAAAATTGGTGAGGTGCAAAAAGAAATACACCACAATGAGGGTCACTCCGGCGTATAAAGGTTTAAAGTGAACGGATAGAAAACGCTCCGGGTTAATGATTTGGATCAACGACAACACGAGAAGGGCGATCCCTAAGATCAGCGTCAGGCAGTTGGAGAATTTCCGGCCTTCTTTTTTCAGCAAAATTTTCGCATTTAGGAAAAGACCGATACTTAAAGCCAATAACCCGAACGAAGAGATAATAAATACAAAAACGAGCGCAGCGAAGGCAAAGATCCCAAAAATCAAGAGATTCGACTGATACCCTAAATAACCGCAAAAAAGAAGAAACGAACAAAAAAACACGTTAAACAAAAAACCGTTTAACATTCGTCTCGGATCCGTCAAATAAAAGGCCAGGAACACCATAAACAACGCAAGAGAAGTCAGTCCAAGGGCTGCAAGCATGTTAATCAAACCTCAATTTTTATGTATTTTTTCAAAATGACAAATATATCTTAACCCTTTCAAAGCGGAAAAAAACGCCTGAACCTGAACGATAAAAAAACTCCCTTTTATTTGCCGAAAACAGCAGATAAAAGAGAGTTGTTGTTTCAGATGATCGCCCGCAGGTAAAAAACAGCTGTACCGTCCATGCCGTCCCCTCTCACTTCCAAGGGGGGCAAGCATGGACGGACATTCACCCGGCTTACTCCCATTCGATCGTTGCAGGCGGCTTGGAGGTAATGTCGTACACGACGCGGTTGACGTTCTCCACCTCGTTCACGATGCGCACCGAGATCTTCTCGAGCACGTCCCAAGGAATGCGCGCCCAGTCCGCGGTCATGCCGTCGATGGACGTTACGGCGCGGATGCCGACGGTGTAGGAGTACGTACGCGCATCGCCCATGACCCCAACGCTCTTCATGTTCGGCAAGGCCGTAAAGTACTGCCAGATTTCGCGGTCCAGACCGGCTTTGGCGATTTCTTCGCGCAAAATGTAGTCGGAATCGCGCACGATCGTCAGCTTCTCTTCCGTTACTTCGCCGAGCACGCGGATCGCAAGTCCAGGACCCGGGAACGGCTGGCGCCATACGATGGCTTCCGGCAGGCCGCATTCCAAACCGACCTTGCGCACTTCGTCTTTAAACAGAGTTTTCAGCGGTTCGATCAGCTTGAATTTCATGTCTTCAGGCAAGCCGCCGACGTTGTGGTGCGATTTGATCGTTTGCGCCGTCGCCGTGCCGCTTTCGACGATATCCGTATACAGCGTGCCTTGGGCAAGGAAATCGAAGTCGTCGAACTTGGCGGATTCTTCGTCAAAGACGTAAATGAATTCGTTGCCGATGATTTTCCGTTTTTTCTCCGGATCTTCCACGCCGGCCAATTTGCCGAGGAAACGGTCGCGGGCGTCGATTTTGACGACCTTCATGTCGAATTTGCCGACAAAGGTTTCCATGACGCTTTCGGCTTCGCCCTTACGCAGCAAACCGTGGTCGATGAACATGCATGTCAGCTGGTCGCCGATCGCTTTGTGGACGAGCATGGCCACGACGGAAGAATCTACCCCGCCGCTGAGCGCGCAAAGCACTTTGCGGTCTCCGACCTGTTCGCGGATGTCGCGCACCGCGTCATCAATGAAGGTTTCCATGCTCCAGTTGCCCTCGCAATGGCACACTTCGTACAGGAAGTTGCGGATCATTTCGTTGCCGTTCACCGAGTGGCGCACTTCCGGATGGAACTGAACCGCGTAAAGCTGCTTGTCCAGGTTGCTCATGGCCGCAATCGGCGCCGATTCCGTGCCAGCATCCAGCTTGAAGCCTTCAGGCAGCTCGACGACATGGTCCCCGTGGCTCATCCATACGGTTTGTTTGGCATCCAGACCTTTGATCAAAGTCGTGCCCGGGTTGAATTCCAGATCCGCTTTGCCGTATTCGCGTTTGGCCGCGCGTTCCACTTTACCGTTCAGCTGATGGGCCATCAGCTGCATGCCGTAGCAAATGCCGAAGATCGGCACGCCCAGGTCATAAATCGCCGGATCCACATGGGGTGCGTCTTCAGCATATACGCTCATCGGTCCGCCGGAAAATACGATCCCTTTCGGAGAAAGCTCGCGGATTTTGTCGATCGGCGTATTGTATGGCAGCAGTTCGCTGTATACTCCCAAATCGCGAATGCGTCGTGCAATAAGTTGATTGTATTGTCCACCGAAGTCCAAGACGACGATGATTTCATTTGGTTTGTTCATGAACGTGCCTCCCTCAATTGTTGAAATTAATTATACGCAACGATAATTCATACCGTCAAGGAATCCGGGGCGGCAAAGCTTATGCCACTTTTTTGGAGATCCAAAGGCAGCGGCGCAAAAAGTCGGTGCATCTGCCCCGTTCCATCGGACCTTCGTCATAAGCTATCATTTCCCAATCGGCGGCAAAATCGTACAGCATTTTGCGTATTTCATCTTGTTCAACAGGGAGGGACCGGATATACTCCCGAACCGTGCAGCCTGCGGGGGCGGCGCCGAAGCGTCGCGCCAGGGCCCGCCAGACCGGGCGCGCGCTTTGGATGAGCTCGTCTCTTCCCGGAAACCGCCGTCGTGTCGCGTAGAGGCGAAGCCATAAAGGCAAAAGCCCCAGCCATGGCAGCGCCCGGACAACCGCCAGGGCAAGCGCTCCCGCCAAAGCGGCTCCGACGGCGAACCATGCCGCGTGACGGAGCATGAAAGCCAGCGTCGAACGCAAACCGTCAACGGCCGTGCCTGCCAACGCTTTCAGAACATGCCCGCCTGCCGCGGCCGGACGGAACGCCGATGCCGTTTCCGACGCGCCGCCGGTCAACGCAATGCCTGGCGTAGGATCGAACGGAATCCAGCCGGACTCCGGAAAATAAACCTCCACCCAGGAATGCGCATCGCCTTCGCTGACCAGATACGTACCCTCTTGGCCGACTTCTTGTTTTCCCGGCGCAAATCCTTTCACGTACCGCGCCGGGATGCCCTCGCTGCGCAAAAGCACGGCCATGGCGGTCGAAAAATGATTGCAATATCCGGCGCGGGTCTCGAAAAGGAAGTCATCGACGAAATCCGTGCCGGCCGGGGGAACCCTCGTGTCCAGCGTATACTTTTCGTGCTCCTTCAAGTAATTCAGGACTGCTTGAACCCGGTCGTAACGGCTGCCGGCCCCGGCCGTCATTTCCTTCGCCAGATCCCTCACCCGCTGCGGCAGCTCCTCGGGAAGCTGCAAATACCGTTCGCGTACGGCGAGCGGATCCGGGCCCGACTCCCGCTTCAGCCGCTCGGGGTTTTTGTCCGGTATGGCGACTTTCACGGTATAACCTTCAATTTGCGTCTGCCCTCCGCCGAGCACGACTTTGACCGTGCCGGCGCCAACGTTTCTTTCGATGGCGGCAGGCAGCGCCGAACCTCCCGGGGACAGCCGCATGTCCACGATTTCGGCGACCCTGCCCCCGCCAAACAGCGGAAAGCTTTGCCGCAGCGGTTGCTCGAACGAGACATGCTGGGTGATTGTCGCCAGCCCCGCCGAAGCGTCTCCCCCTTGCTCCGCGATCACGCCGGGGGCATACCCCGTTTTGACGTCAGCGTCGGGTTCCGACCATTTCCTTCCATTATATTCGCTGAAGGTTTCGCCGCGCCAATAGGTCGGGACCGGGGTTTGGGCCGTGAAATAGATCCGGCTGCTTTGCTGAAGCGGAAGGCCCATGTCCTCCTCTTCGCCGGATAAATTATAGCCCGTCATCGCTGCCGCTTCTTTGGCCCCATATTCGGATTGAACCCAATTCGCCAGACGGTTCGCGGCTTGCTGGAGCGAAAAACCCGCAGCCGGTTTCGGCTCCGCCAGGCTCCCCAGCATCCAGCTGCCGGCAACGACCGTCAGCACGACCGCGGCAAGGGAGCCCCCCCATCTGCCGTACTCCGGTTTCGCCATGCGGCGGCTGCCAGGAAGCGAGCGTTCCCTTAAACGCGAGAAATGAACCATGCCCTGCAGCAGAAGCACCAAGGCGCTGGTCCGAATCACGTCTCCGTACACGGACAGGCCGAGCAGCGTTTCAAGGCAGAACAAATACAGCAGCGTGGCTCCCGCGAACAGGAGGATGCTGCTTCGGAGCAGGGCCAGGGACTGGACCGAATAGACCAGCAGCGCCCAGCCGACCATGAGCACGAGCATGCGCGCATCTTGGCTTAATGCCGAAAATCTGCCGGTGGCGGCAAGCTGTTCGGCATCTTGGCGCAGCACGGAAAGCATGGAAGCCAGGCCGGCTTTCTCCCCGCTTTTCGCGATGACATCCGCCCAAAAAAGAAGCGTGCAAAGTCCGTACAAAGGCGCCAAAAGGGGCAGCCGCGGACAAAAGGCCCCGAGCAGCAAAAGCATGGCCGTAAAGCCGTACATGACGCCGAACCATTCCCGGCTGACGGACAGCACATCCAGCGGTTGCAGCGGAACGATCCATTCCATGAACAACCCCATCAAGAGAGCGGAGATGCCGAGCCGGAACCATAACGGATCTTTGCCGGTTTCCATTTACACCGCCCCCTCTCCGGCGCGAAACGGACCGGTCAAGCCGACCTTCGTCACGCCTTCGGGATGAACGGCATAGATCCCGGCACCCATCCGGGAAAGGCGTACGGCCGCCGCAAAAGCCGAACCTGCTCGCTTCTCGCGTTTCCCGTCGGCCTCCCCCATCCCGGCATTCAGGGCCGTGCAATACAAATGAACCTGGATGCCCCTTGCCAGCAGCCGGGCTGCCGCCTCGGACGTCGGCTCGCTGAGCGTCCCGGTGATGAGCAGGACTCGCGTCCCTGGGGCCGCATGCCTGATTTCCGTTTCCAGCAAGGAGCCCAGGGCCGGGCCCTCGGCCAGTTCAACCGAAGACAGGGCGGCAAGCATTCGCGAATAACCGCCGCTGCCTGACATCCGATCCTCCGCCGGTGCGGCGGCAAACGCCGCGAGCGGGTCCGATGCGCCGCAGACCAGCTTGCCTTTGGCTCCGGAGCGTCTCATCTCGCTTACGATTCCTGCCGCTGCCGATACCGCCTGCTCAAAATCCCGCTTTGCCCGTTTCACCCGCTCCTCGTCCGTTCCTTCCCACGCAACATATCCGGCGTAGGAACGGTCCAGGACAACGAGGCAATGCGGATCGCGTTCGTCTTCCGGCAAAAAGGTGTTCAGGCTGCCGCGTTTGGCATAACTTTTCCAATGGATCCGGTTCATGGGATCCGTCGGCAAGTAGGGCCGAACCTCAGGGCCTTTGACTCCCTGCCTCCGTTCCATCGTTTGGGCCGGCTGCGCCGCCCCATAAGCAACGGCGGCCGGGGATTCCGACAAGCCGGCGACGGGCAGCGGCTTGGGCAGCACCAGAAGGTTTCCCTCCGATTTTTGCACCCGCTCCCCTTTAAACCAGCCGAAAAGCCCGCCCCATTCCAGCCGGCAGGCATCGAAGGAATATACGCCGCGCGGCAGGCTGCGCAGCTCGCAGCGGTATGCCAGGCGGCGCCGGAATCCCGGGAACAGGATCTGCCGGCTGCTGCCGCCGGTGTAATAGTCTTCGACGGCAAGCCAAGGCACGGGGAGAAACGATCGGAACCCGATCTCCACCTCCATGACGGCGGTTTCGCCCGAAGTCACGACGGGGGCGGACATCCGGCGCTGGACCGTGACGTTCCTCGGCCCGAGCCATTGCAGCAGGATGCCGGACGACACGATCCATCCCGCGAGCAGCATCAAATACAGCGCCGAGGCGCCCCCATGCCTAACATACAAGGCGCATAACGCGCCGAACACGCAAATCCCGGCCGACCACTCTGCAATCCGCCTTTTCATGGCTTTGCTCCTTTGCGGGCGGCGACCGGCATCGTCAGGCCGGATAACAGCTCCCGCACGACGTCCTCGCTTTGCGTCCCGGAGAGCACGGCCTCATGGCTGAGCACCAGCCTGTGGGCAAGCACCGGCACCGCCACATGCTTCACGTCGTCGGGGATGACGTAGGAACGGCCGGACATGTAGGCGGCAGCCTGCGAAGCCTGCATCCATGCAAGCGTCCCGCGCGGGCTGATGCCGAGCTGAAGCTTCGCATGCCGTCTCGAAGCGTCCGCGGTCTGGACCAGCATCAGCTTAATCGCGTCGTCCACGAAGACGCTTTTGGCCTCCCGCTGCATGTTGACCATCTCTTCGGCCAGCATCACCGGTTTGATCCGGTCCAGCGGGTCGTTCCCGGCCATTCGCGTCAGCAGCTCGATCTCCTGGTCCGGATCCGGGTATCCGAGCTGAATCCGCATAAGGAAACGGTCAAGCTGCGCTTCGGGAAGACGGTAGGTTCCTTCGAACTCCAGCGGATTTTGGGTCGCGAGCAGCAAAAACGGACGAGGCAAGAGATGCGTATGGCCGTCCACCGTTACTTTTCGTTCCTCCATCGCTTCAAGCAGCGCCGACTGCGTCCGGGGCGAAGCCCGGTTCAACTCGTCGGCCAGCACCAGATTGTTCATGAGGGGACCCGGACGGTATTCGAATTCGCCGCTTTGCTGGCGGAATACCGACGTTCCCGTGATGTCCGCCGGCATGAGGTCGTACGTAAATTGGATTCGCCCGAAGCTCGCGCCGAGACAGGCGGCCAGCGAGCGGACCAGCATCGTTTTGCCGACGCCGGGAATGTCCTCAAGCAACAGATGCCCGCCGCAGAGCATCGACATCAGCGTCAGCCGGATTTGTTCCTCTTTGCCGACAATGACCGTGCCGACGCGGTGAATGACCCTTTCAAGCAGCTCGGGAGCAAAATCCCGATGAGGTAAGGAAGAAGTGGACAATGTCAAAACCTCCGATTCATTGTGGAGTGGCCGTCTATAAACGGAATCTATGAATATAGCTTTTCCACAAACGAAAGGAAGTAGACATGATCGCCCGGGTTGTTTTTCTTGAGCAGCCTCTCGAGAAACGGTCAGGACACCTTGACCCGCCGCTCCTCCCGGTTTTCGGAAGCCTCCGCGCGGGCATATCCGGCATTGGCGAACAAGTCCCGCAGCGGAATCCAAACCGCATCGTTGATCATGCTGACGGACGTCGTGACCGAAGAGACGTTTTTCCCGGCTTTGGTCACCGTCAGCTGTCCGGTCCGGACCTGGATGTTCAGCACGGTATCCGAATCCGCCGACAAGGTCACTTTGGCGGTCTGCGTTTTCGGATCCCAAACGGCGTTCCCGCCCACCCTTTCGGCTACGGCACGGACCGGAACCAGATAATGCCCGTCCTTATACAGGTATTCTCCGGGATTCAGCGTCGTTTCCATCGGTCCGACTTCGAGGCGCAGCGGTTTGCCGTTCGCGAACAAGGCGCCGTTGCCGGCGACATGCGACTGCACCCACGACTCGCTTGGCGCGGCGCGCTTCAGCTTTTTCGCCTTTTCGTTCACTTTGAACTGCACGGGTTCCTCGTCCGGCGACAGGACGTCAAAACGATACCCTTGCTTTTTGTAATGCGCAATGATTTCAGGCAAAGCCTTCACGCTTTCCTCATGGCCGCTGCCGTCATGCAGCAGGAGTACGACGCGGTCCGAGTTCGCCGGGGCCTTGGCCCCTTTTACGATTTCCGCCGCGGGCACTCCCCGCCGCTTCGAATCGCCGCTGTCCACGTTCCAGTCGGTCACGACGTATCCGCCCAGCTTCATCAGGCGAAAATAGGTATCGTCGAAATGGCCGGCCGTACCGCCCGGGGCCCTGACCAATTGCGGCCGAACGCCGGTGACGGCATAAACTTCTTCTTCGGTCCGTTTGATCTGGTTCCAGAAGGCGGGAAATCCGCTATAAAGTTCGGTATAATGATGATCATAGGAATGATTGCCTATCGCGTGCCCTTCTTCGTGGATGCGCTGCAGCAGCTCGGGATACCGTTTCACCTGCTCGCCCAGAACGAAAAACGTGGCGCGGATATTATTTTTTTTCAAAATATCGAGAACTTTGCCGGTTAAAGCGCTGGGTCCGTCGTCAAACGTAAGGAAGACTGTTTTTCCGGCTGAAGTTGGATTTTTGGATTTCGGGGATGCGGATGTTGTTGCGTACATCGGCGGAATTTGCTGCAGAACCCGTTCCTGCACCGAAGCTTCCGCGGTTTGAGGCTGCCGAACCAGTTCCTGTCTGCTGATGAACGGTAGGATCATGAGGAGCAGCAAAGCAATCAATAATCGTTTTACCATCGGGAAAACCTCCACTATTTCTATGAATTCTGCTTTCTGGTAGATTATATGGTGGGAGGTTCGAAAATAGACTTTACGGATCAGTCTTTTGGCAAGAACATCTTGGATCTGGTTTGGAGTGAGAATGTTGGAACTGCTGAAGTGGATACAGCTATTGTTTGGAGATTACGGTTATATCGTTTTGTTTTTGGGACTGGTTCTGGAGTTTATTGCGCTCCCGTTTCCGGGTGAGACGACCATGGCTTATGCGGGGTATTTATCCTACGCGGGGAATCTGAATTTCGGCTGGCTGATCGTGCTTGCTTTCCTCGGGACGACCATCGGCATGACCATCACGTATTTTATCGGCCTCAAGGCAGGTCTTCCCTTCATTCACCGGTACGGCAAATGGGTGCTGCTTTCCGAAAGCAAACTCGATCACGTGCAAAAATGGTTCAACAAGTACGGGCAAGGCCTCATTTTCATCGGGTATTTCATCCCCGGCGTGCGCCATTTTACCGGGTATTTTGCGGGAATCATCTCCGTTCCCTTCCGGAAGTTCGCTTTGTATGCATACAGCGGGGCGCTGTTCTGGGTGGTGCTCTTCATCAGCATCGGCAAGGTGTTCGGTCCTCAGTGGAACATGGCCTTCCATATGGTGGAGAAATATTCGGTTTGGATCGTCGGCGCCATCCTGCTGCTCGCGATCGTCCTGCTGGCCGTTCGTTACCGGAAACCTCTCTCGGCGCTGATGCACAAGCTTTTCCGCAAAAATAAAGCAAAGACCGTGTCGAAGACGCGTTGATCGAATGGCAACGTTTGAAAAACGTGCAAGGTCCATTGAAATAAAACAAAAGGGTATCCCTCCAGGTTGTTCAAACCTGTCGGGACG
Organism: Paenibacillus cookii; assembly: GCF_018333375.1. Classification (GTDB taxonomy): domain Bacteria; phylum Bacillota; class Bacilli; order Paenibacillales; family Paenibacillaceae; genus Paenibacillus_AQ; species Paenibacillus_AQ cookii. The sequence goes on along the minus strand of NZ_BORW01000011.1, from coordinate 159,486 downwards.
CCCTTTTTTTTGCGTGCGATCCATTAACCTTTCGCGTTCACGGCTTTGCCGACGTTCGGCATCTCCGCCTTTTCCGATTTCATGTTTTCGTCCTGCGGTTTGGTCTTTTTGATGAAAAACGCCAACACCAGCGAGACGGCGCTCAGCCAAGTGGCGATCACGAACGCGTCGTTGATGCCGTGCACCATGGATTGGGCCGACAGAGCCGCCATTTGCGCTTTGTCGGTCGCTTTGGCGGCGCCTGCTTTCAGGCCTTCGGTCACGTAATGTTTCGTTTGCGAAGTCATGACCGTCACCAGAATCGCCGTACCGATCGAACCGGAAATCGTCCGCAGCGTATTGGACATCGCCGTACCGTGCGCGTTCAAGCTGCGCGGCAGTTGGTTGAGGCCCGCCGTCTGGATCGGCATCATCATCAGCGACATGCCGAACATGCGGATCGTGTAAATCGTGATCAAATGCGCATAAGTCGTTTCAACGCTCAAGCGGCTGAACTCATAAGTCATGTAAGTCGTGATGGCCAGGCCGATGACCGAAAGCCATCTCGCGCCGATTTTATCGAAGATCGCCCCCGTAATCGGCGACATGATCCCCATCAAAATCGCCCCCGGCAGCATCATGAGGCCGGACTCCAGCGGCGTAAAGCCGCGGATATTCTGCAGGAACAACGGCATCAGGATCATGCCGGCATACATCGCCATCGTGACGATCACGTTGATGAGCGTCGTCAGCGTAAACATGTTGTATTTAAAAATGCGGAATTCGAGCATCGGGTTTTTGGACTTAAGCTGCATCCACACGAACGCGATCAAAGCCACGGTGCCGACCGCCAGCGACCAGACGACCTCCCGGCTTCCCCAGCCGTCCGTACCCGCGTCGCTGAAGCCGTACAATAGGCCGCCGAAGCCGATCGTGGACAAAATGACCGAGACGGCGTCGAATTTCGGCTTGGTGACTTTCGTGACGTTTTTCAAGAAGAAAATTCCGATCAACGTCGCGATAATGGCAAACGGAAGAATGATGTAGAACAGGACGCGCCAGCTGTAATGCTCCACAAGGTAACCGGAAAGCGTCGGTCCGATCGCCGGAGCGAGAATCATTGCGATCCCCATCATCCCCATCGCGGATCCGCGTTTTTCAATCGGGAAAATGTTCAGGAACACGACGGTCATCAGCGGCATCAAAATGCCGGCTCCCCCGGCCTGGATCAACCGTCCGACCATCAATACGCCGAATGACGGAGCCAAGGCGCATATGAGCGTGCCGATCGAAAACAGGGACATCGCCGAAATGAACAACTGGCGTGTCGTAAAACGGGCGATCAAAAAGGCGGTGACCGGGATCAACACGCCGTTGACAAGCATATAGCCGGTGGTCAGCCATTGTCCCGTCGCGGCTTGGGTAATCCCGAGGTCGGCCATGATTTTGGGCAGGGCCACGTTCATGAGCGTCTGGTTCAAAAACGCCACGAAAGCGCCGATGAGCAGGGCGGCGATAATCGGCCCTTTTTTTATGTGCTCGATGGACTGAGCTTCGCTGCTATTCATAATAGATTTCTCTCTCTCCCTTTTTCGGATAATATGTCGATAATCTGCTTGTGCGTCCTTAACATGTGACGCCGGTCCTCTTCCTTGATATGTAAAAGAGGTTCAAGATAGTCTTGGCAAATGGCCTCGGTGCGTTTCCGCAGTTCATCCCCTTCCTTCGTGTTTCTCAGCGTAATCGATCTCCGGTCCGTCTCGGAGCGTTTGCGTTCCACCATCCCCGCCTTGACGAGCCGGTTCACGACGCCGCTGGTCGTACTGTTGCCTATTAGAATGAAATCCGCGAGCTCGGTGAGTCCGATGTCCGGATGGTCACGGAGCGTTCGCAGCACTAGATATTGAATCCAGGTGGTCCCAAGCGATTCCGCTCTCTTCCAGAACAGCTGGTAAAAGCTTAAATGCACTTGGCGAAAAGAATACAGCAATTCAACGATTTGTTCCTGTTCCTGGGATTCCAAAACTTGCCCCCCTGTTTCACAACCTAATATTTCGCATACGAATTAGTTTAATGCCTACCTGTTTCCATGTCAATAAAAATATACGAACAAATTTACATATGTTTTTACAATTTTATTTCATAAATTATCTGAAAACAACTATTTCGGATTAGACATGTCCCCTTAGCACGAACAAGATCCCCGGAAAAGCAAAAAAGCCGGTCTCCGCCGCCGCTTAAGCAGCGGGTACGGAAACCGGCTTTTGAAGGATCACAAATACGATAAAGAAAATTGGCATTATTCCGCGGCCAAAGCGCCCATTTCGTTTCCTTTGGATGCGGAAGTTTCTTGTACCGCCTCGGCGGCAGCGCCCTTTTTATCCTGATGATGCGCCATGATGACCTTTGCTCCGCAAAGGAACAGGAACATGATCAAATAGGTAACGATGTATTGCAGCGCCGTGCCGAGCCCGGCTTCCATATGGCCGCCGTAATAAAACAAGGCGCGGAACCCGTCCACCATGTACCGCGTCGGCAAAAACGAGCTGAGCGCGCGGTGAAACTCGGGCAGCGTCGTGACGGGAAAAGCGCCGCCGCTCCCGAAGATCCCCATAATGTTGACCGGGAACATCGCAAGCATCCCCCATTTGCCGAGGAACAGGCTGAGCATTTTGAATAAGAAAAACATCGTGAGGGAACTTAACAGCAGGAACAGATAAATGCGCCAAACGGCCGTCGTATGCGCGCTGTCGAAAACGCCGAACACGAAGCTCATGATCACCGAAGTCACGAGCACCGACGTAATGACTCCAAGCAATATTTCGGTCAGCAATTGTTTGGCATGGCTTAGGCGATGACCTTTGCGTCTCATGTTTTCGGCGATTTTTTCCACATATCCGTGGATCATGTTGACCCCGAGCAGTCCGCTGATCGACGAGATCATGACGACCACGAAAGGCGTCATCCCTTTGTTGATGTTCCCCGTCAAGCCCAAGGCATTGGTTGTCTTCGCCTGTACCGGGTTATCCAGCAGCGTTGCCGCTTGCGGCGATACCTCCAGGCCGAGCTTCGTCATGCCCGCCTTGATTTGCTGGCTGACGCCGGCGTTCACGGTCGAGGCGACCGTTTGAAGCGCGGTGGTAGCGACCGAGGAGGCGAGCTGTCCGCCCGCTTCGTTTACCAATATCTCCATCCGTGCAGGTTTGCCGCCGGTTTTTCCGGTCATCAGCGATTTCTGCACGCCGGACAGCGAAGCGGAATAGTCGGCCGGGATGACAAGCGCCCCGTATGCCTTGTTGTTTTTGATTTGTTCGACGGCTCTTTCCCTGCCGGACTCGATCGTCCATTTAAAGGAATGTCCGTCCTGCGTTTGGATCAGATTGTCCATGATCTTTTGGCCCATGTTCACCGAGGCGGCGCCTTGATCCTCATTCACCACGATCAGCGGAAAATCCGTCAATCTTTGCGACTGCCCGCCGAATACGGGCAAATATATGCTTAGCATGCAAAGCATGAGAAAGGCCGTGCACCACACCGGGAACCAGGCGATTTTAACCTTCAGTAACCTTTTCAAAATAACACTTCCCTTAAGTTATGATTCATATTTTTTGCATATCGCTTGATTCCGAGTCCAATTTACGGTTCATGATCCGCATCATCACGTACAGAACCTCGAGGTCATCCTGGCTGAGCTTTTTGAAAAAGTCAGCGGCAAAAGAATGCTCGAACGGGAAAGAGGAGATTTCATGCCCTTCGTCCGTCAAGCTGATGAAATGGCTTCGCAGGTCGCTGGGATTTTCCGTCCGGGCCACAAGCCCCTTTTTCTCCAGCGAATCGACCAAATACGTAATGGACGCCGCCTTCAGCTTCAAATGGCTCGCCAGATGGCTCGACAGGCATGCGCCGCCCCGTTCGATGATATTCAATATAAAAAACTGGTTCAGGGACAATTCGTGCTTGCGCAGATGATCCATCAAGGCACGAATGCGCTGGCCAGTCATTTTTCGGGACAGCTCGCTGTATACATCAAATAACATATCTACCGTAATTTCAGGCTGCTTATCCATGTAATTCTCCTCTTTCCTTACCGGATAATCACCATTATACTTCGAATATTCTAAATTGTAAATGGATAATGATGTGTTTACATTTGTTTTCACTGAAATTTCACCATGGTTTGCTTAGAATATTCTAACTTATATTCTTAGGAACTCACTGCGGAAACAGCCGGAGCAGGCTGAGCGAAACGCCAAAAATCCCGGCGTCCGCCATGAGGCTGCACAGCGCCGGGATCTTTGGGTCACAGTTTACGATAAAGCGGACAGGACGTCCTCGGTATGGCCCTTGACCTTCACCTTGCGCCATTCCTTCAGCAGCTTGCCGTCTTCATCGATGAGGAAGGTCGAGCGGACGATGCCCATATATTCGCGGCCGTACATCTTTTTCAGCTGCCAGACGCCGTACATCTCGCTCACCCGGTGATCCTCGTCCGACAGCAGCAGAAACGGCAGGCCGTATTTCTCCGTAAACTTGCCGTGGGATTTGATCGGGTCGGGACTGATGCCAAGCACCACCGCCCCCTTCTCTTCCAGCAACGGGTGCGCGTCCCGGAAGCTGCAAGCCTCCTTGGTGCAGGCTTCCGTCATGTCTTTTGGATAAAAATACAAAACGACCTTTCGTCCGCGGAAACTGCTCAGCGTAACGTCCGCGCCGCTGGATGCCGGGAGGGTAAAATCCGGAACCTCTTGTCCGATCGCCAGTTCTGTCATATTCTTCGTGCTCCTTTCGGCAGGCAATCCATGCCAACATCGGGTGCCATCAAATGCAATATCCCAAGGTAAAATTGATTGTATTGTCAAAAAAAATTATAATAAATGAATCCTTATCCTACAAATTGTCGAATGATACAGCAAAAGCCTCCTTTATCAGCATAACTTGAAAGGAAGAGAAGGAATGACTTCAAGGAAAAAAACGATATTATGGATTATAGCCATCATCTTGGTAGCCGTCATCGGCTACGCGGTATATTATTTTACTTCGATATACAACGGTTTGCAGGGCCTGCAAAAAACCGGCGAAGCCTCCCCTTTTAAAAACGTGACTCCCGTCGAAGCCAAAGTCCCCGAGCCTCCCAAATGGGAAGGCACCGAACCCGTCAACATCCTCCTCATGGGCGTGGATGCCCGCGGCATCTCCGAAGGCGAGATTCCCAGGTCGGACAGCATGATGGTCGCCTCCCTCGACCCGGTCAAAAAGCGGATTCATCTGTTTTCCATCTTGCGAGATACGTACACGGACATTCCTGAGCACGGAAAGGACCGAATCAACACCGCGATCACCCACGGTCCGAACACGGCCATGAAAGCGGTCGGCGATTTGCTCGGCATTCCGATCCAATATTACGTTTACACCGACTTCCAAGGCTTTATCAAGCTGGTGGATGCGGTCGGCGGCGTCGATTTTTACGTGGAAAAAGACATGTATTATCCCAGCGCCGCGGATAAACACGAATACGACATCGACCTGAAAAAAGGCATGCAGCATCTCGACGGAAAAACGGCGCTGCAATATGTCCGTTTCCGCCACGACGCGACTTCGGACTTCTCCCGGACCGAGCGCCAGCGCGCTTTCCTGAAAGCCGTCGCCGCAAAAATGCAGTCCACCACCTCCATCATGAAACTTCCGGATATTTTGGAGGAGGTCAGTCCATACATCGATACGAATTTATCGGTGAACGACATGTGGAAGCTGGCGACGGTCGGCTACAAAAGCCAGATGGCCGGCAGCGAGCAAATTCCGCCCATGAAGCTGCTCAAAGAAAGAACCATCGGCGGAGCGGCGGTGCTTACCGTATCGAGCGAATCCAAATTGAAGGATTATATTCAAGACGTTTTCAACAAACCGGCCACGGTACCGGTTTCCAGCGACGGAACCGCCGGGTCCGGAACAACCAATACCGAATCGCAGGACGCCACGTCCGGCAAAAGCGGCAGTACGGGCAGCAGCGATTGACGGCTGCCCGCCTGTGTTTCTAAATGGAGGATTGTCACATACATCGAAAGGAAGTTGAAATTCAATGAATCGTTCTCGTTCCGAACAGCTTTACCAGGAAGCACTTCAGCACATCGTCGGCGGCGTCAACAGCCCTTCCCGTTCGTTTAAGGCGGTAGGCGGCGGGGCGCCCGTCTTTATGAAGAGAGCCAAAGGCGCTTACTTCTGGGATGAAGACGGCAACCGCTACATCGATTATTTGGCGGCCTACGGCCCGATCATTACCGGACATGCCCATCCCCACATCACGGCGGCGATAACGCAGGCCGCGGAAAACGGCACGCTGTACGGCACGCCGACCGAACTTGAAATCCGCATGGCCCGGATGCTCAAAGAAGCCATCCCTTCCATGGACAAGGTCCGTTTCGTCAACTCCGGCACCGAAGCGGTCATGACGACGATCCGCGTCGCCCGCGCGTATACGGGCCGGAGCAAGATCATCAAATTTGCCGGCTGTTACCACGGCCACTCCGATCTCGTGCTGGTTGCGGCGGGATCCGGGCCTTCCACGCTCGGGACCCCCGACAGCGCGGGCGTGCCGTCCAGCATCGCGCAGGAAGTGATCACCGTTCCGTTCAACGATCTGGACGGCCTCGCACAAGCGCTGGATACCTGGGGCAAAGACGTCGCCGCCGTCATGGTCGAGCCGATCGTCGGCAACTTCGGCATGGTCATGCCGAAGCCCGGATTCCTTGAAGGGCTCTGCCGGCTGGCCCGCGATAACGGCTCGCTCGTCATTTACGACGAAGTCATCACCGCTTTCCGTTTCCACTACGGATCGACCCAAACGTTTGCGGGCCTGGCCAACCATGAGGCGATCAAGCCCGACCTGACCGCGCTCGGCAAAATCATCGGCGGCGGGCTGCCGATCGGCGCTTATGGCGGCAGCAAGGAAGTCATGGAGCAGGTCGCGCCGCTCGGCCCGGCATACCAAGCAGGCACGATGGCCGGCAACCCGGCTTCGATCGCGGCGGGCATCGCCTGCCTGGAAGTGCTGCAGGGCGAAGGCGTCTATGAAGAGATGGACCGCCTGGCCGCCAAGCTTGCGGACGGACTGCAGGCATCGGCCGACCGATACGGCGTGCCGCTGACGATCAACCGGATCCGGGGTTCGTTGTCCACGCATTTCTGCGACCATCCGGTCACCAATTACGACGAGGCGCAGGATACGGACGGCGAAGCATTTGCCGCGTTCTTCCGCAACATGCTGAACCGCAACGTCAACCTGGCGCCATCCAAATATGAAGCCTGGTTCCTGACGACGGCCCATACCGAGCAGGATATCATCGACACGCTCGAAGCGGCCGACGCCTCCTTCCGCGAAATGAGCAAAAAATAAGATAAGGCGCCAAAGGCAACGCACAATTCGAGTTCGCGATGCCATGACTATAAAAAAGCCGTCCCGAAAGGTCTAATGATCGACCCGGGACGGCTTTTGCCGTTTAAAACGGTTGATTTCTGCTCCTTCCTTGCTCCCCTTGCTTCAAAAGAAAATACAGCACGAGGTATGCCGCGTATCCCAGCAGCCCCCCGGCGGTATTCATGATGATGTCGTCGACGTCAAAGGTGCCGATAAAAAGGACGAGCTGCAGCGATTCCAACGCCAGGCTGACGCCAAAGGATAACAATAGGACTTTGGGAAGCGTCATCGAGCGGACGCCGCACACCATCGGCAGCAAAAAGCCGAGCGGCATAAACGCGGCGATGTTTCCGAAAAAGTTCATGAAGCTGACCCCGTCTCCCAGGTCGCGGAGGTAGCCCTCGATCTCCCGGAGCGGCATAAGATTGCTGACCATCCGAAGCCGGTCGGCGATCATCCCGGGATGCAGGATATGATCGATCAGCTCCCGCAAGTAATACACCGGGCTGATGCTGCCGAATTTGAACAGGATGATTTTGACGAGCGCGTACAGGTACACGACGAACAGCAGGATCACGCCCAGCTTGATCGCCGCATGGGCCGGATTCGAATCGGCTGGGCGGGCCCCGGCATCGTTATTTTGCTGATGATATCGTTCATCTCGCAGTTGTTGGTCATACATGGAAATAGTCCTCCTTAGCATGCTTCCTATCCTAAGCTATGTCTCGATTCAGGCATTTTCGCCGTTCCTGATTTCAGGATACCCTGCAGGTCTTTGCTATTTTTCAAAAAAACCTAAAGAAACTTAAAGAAGATGCGTTCGATCGAAAGCCTATTCCCTTTTGCCGGCAAATGCGGTACAATGAACCCCATATTCGCGATGATGAAGAAGAGTACGCGGACAGCGAGCCTCAAGAGAGCCGGCGGGTGGTGCAAGCCGGTGGCTGCGTTGGCGGAAGTGGGCTTCGGAGCGACCGGTCTGAACGTAAACCGCGATTTTCGGCGGCGATTAGTAGGACGGGCGGCGTGTCCCCACCGTTAACCGGGGCAGGGTATCGAAGAGGAGCTTAAAGGGCTGCCGCTTCCGTACCTGATGAGCAGGGCGGCCTTTTCCCATGGAAAAGAGCGGCCAAACAAGGTGGCACCGCGAAGCTGACGGCTTCGTCCTTGGAAAGCGATATGACCGGAAATCCCGGCATGCCGCTTTTCGCAGGACGGGGCCTTTTTTGATTTCGGGAACATCGGGGAGGGCATGGAATGCGTCCGTCGCAACCGCAGTCCTTTTTTTCGCCGAGCAGGTTTCACGGATGGCCGCTTTGGAATTCGGGCTTAGGGTTCATATGATTTTTATGGGAGGTGATGGCCATGGAGGACGGTTGGTGGCGGCTCAACGTCGGAACGAAAAAGAACAACTTCACCCTTAGGAGGAATTCTAATGACAACCCAAATGACAACGCAAACCAAACGGGAGATCGTATTGACCGGAGACCGCACGACCGGAAAGCTGCACCTTGGCCATTACGTCGGCAGCCTCAAAAACCGCTTGCAGCTGCAGCGGCAATATGAGACCTATATCATGCTCGCGGATGTGCAGGCGCTGACGACCCATTTCCATCGGCCTGAACTGCTTGCCGAAAGCGTGCGCCAAGTCGCGCTGGACTACTTGTCCGTCGGGATCGATCCGGAGCGCTCCACCATCTTCGTGCAGTCGATGATCCCCGAAATCGCCGAGCTGACCGTTATCTTTTCGATGTTCGTCACGGTCAGCTCGCTGCGGCATAATCCCACCGTCAAACATGAAGCCAAAGAACGCGGCTACGAAGATCTCTATTACGGCTTTCTCGGGTATCCGGTCAGCCAGGCGGCCGACATTACCGCCTTTAAGGCGACGCTTGTCCCGGCCGGGGAAGATCAGATTCCGCATATCGAGCAGGCCCGGAAAATCGTGCGCCGATTCAACGAATTATACGCCCCCGTGCTGGTGGAGCCGGACATTCTCGTCGGCGAACGTCTGGACGGACTCGACGGCGGCAGCAAAATGAGCAAAAGCCTCGGCAATGCCATCACGCTGGACGCTTCTCCCGAGGAAGTGAGCATGCAAATCCGAAAGGCGAAGACCGATCCCGCGCGCATTCATAAAACCGATCCGGGCCATCCCGATCGATGCACGGTGTTCGGCTACCACTGCATTTTCCGCCCTGAAGGCAGCGAAGACATCCGGGAAAACTGCCAAAAAGGCGCCATAGGTTGCGCCGCCTGCAAAGGCATGGTAACGGATGCGATCGAGGACGTAATGCAGCCGATCCGCGAACGGCGCGAAACATACAAACATCGTCCGCGATATATCGACGAAGTGCTGATGGCGGGCACGGCCAAAGCTCGGAGCGCTGCCCGGCAGACGATGGGCGAGGTACGCGAGGCTATGGGGATCCATTATTTCAAATAGGATGGAATCGGACGGCAACCCGCCTGATTCTTGCAAAATAGTAAAGGGATGCCTTCCGGCCGGTGGACCGGGGCATCCCTTTTTGTTCTATCCCTTTCGTTTTGCTCCTACTTTTTAGCGTTATATTCTACCGTCATTTCAACGCTTGCCTTGTTCCCGTCGCTATCGACGGCTTCGAGCACGATACGGTTCGTGCCGCTTGCCAAGGTGAGCTTCCCGTTGAATTTGCCGTTGTTTACCTTGAGATACATCGGCTCGCCGCCATTCAAGCGAACGCTGATCCGGGCATCGGCCACCGGCTTGCTGACATGGCCGGAAAGCACGTAGTTCCTGTTGTTTTGCTTTTTATTTTTGCCGTCCACCGTGATCACGGGCGCTGCCGTCCCCGGAGTCCCAGCCATCTCGCCGAGCACGATCCCCAGGCCGTTCGTGGCCAAATACACCCGTCCGTACACTCTCGGGTCACCGGTGATCGCCGTGTTCGCCGCGCCGAATTGATGCCGGTCGTCATTGATGCGAATCCACGTTCTGCCCGCATCGTCCGAGCGGTAAATGCCGTCCCGGCCGCCGATGGAGGCATGGGCGTACAGCGCCATGTAACTTTGGCCCGGCGCGGCTTTGCCGAACCCGATGGCCGCGGCGGCCTGAACCTGATCCAATTTCTTAAACGTCTTTCCGGAATCGGTGGAATGCCAAAGTCCATACGGGCTGTCCCGATCGGTGTTATCCTCTGCCGCGGCTACCCAAATGTCCCCTTCCACTCCCGGCATCGCCTTGAAATTGCTGGTCAAATACGTCGGCAATCCGGTTGCCGCCTTCGCAAAGGTCGCCCCGCCGTCCACGCTGACGTAGAATACGCCGTCCGCGATGCCGTAAAATTTCTTCGGATTCACCCGATCGGAGGAGACTCTGGCGCCGCTTGGGATGCCGGACGAAGCCTTCCAGGTCGCGCCCAGGTCTTTCGAGTAGCTCACCGGCTTGGGGTCCGCCGCATTGGACGGGCTCCAGACCATGGATGAGCCGTCGGCACCGACCGCAACATAACCGCCCTGCGTCGCGTCATTGGACGGCGAAACCCAGGCGTTGGCAGCCGGTCTCCACGTTTTGCCGTTGTCCATGGAGACGCCCATTCTCGGATTCGAGCCCTCGCTGTTGCCGACGCGAACGACGATGTTCGGGTTCAGCTCGGCGTAGTCGATATCCGTGCTGGTTCCCAGATACGGATTGGTGATCATCGGCGGCGCCTGGGTCAGATCCTCGTGGCGGAAGCCGCCGATATCCCCCATGGCGCTCAGCAGATGCGCCCCCGACGGCGGGCTGATCAGGCCCATTACCGCCGTTTCTTCTATCCCGTCGGCCATAACGGAAATGTTGACGTTCTGCCCTTTGTCCAGCGCCGTCACGTTATTGGAGCCGTACAGCGTCGCTCCCGTGCCGTACATGATCCGGTCCGGATCGAACGGATCGATTTCGAGGTCGCCGATCATCCAGCCCAGCTTCGGATTCTGCTCCGGCAGGTTCTTTTTCTCTCCCCAATCCAGCCAGGGAGCCAGCGAATAATCGATCGTATATTGATTGGTCCGGACCGGGTCCTTGGCGTCATCAAGCGTCCAAAACGGCTTCCATGTCTTGCCGCCGTCGGTGCTTCGGTAGATGAACTCGTCCGGCCACCATTTGTTCATCGTTGCGACCATGACGGTATCGGGATGCTGCACATCCACGGCCAAGCCGCCGTAAGGGCTGTCGGTCTTCCCCGCCCCCGTCGGGCTAATGTCAGTCCACTTGCCGGAAACGGTCTCGTATTTCCATACGGAACCTTCGCCTCCGTTATACGGCCCCACTTCCTTGGTGTACGTCACGTACAGGTTTCCGTTCGCGGACAGGATGCCGTGATGCGGGATGAAACCTTGAGCCGGCTGTCCAGGCACAGGTTCCCACGTCTGGCCGCCGTCGGTGCTGCGATACAAGCTATGTTCGGTATCGGCTACCCCGGCATAAATCGTCCGGGTCGCTTTTCCCCTGCTCCCCGTGGAAGGATCAAACGTGACCCATACGACGCCCACCAGGTCGTTATACGGATCTCGAACGTTGCCGACCGCCGTAAAGCTCTCCACCTTCTGCCAGGTCGCCCCGTAATCCGAGCTCCGCCACAGCCCGTTGCCGCTGCGGGTGCCCATGTACAGGATGCGGTTATCGTTCGGATCGATCGCCAGCCGCTCGCCCATGGAGCGTCCCGGCATATTCCCGCCGAGTTTGAAAGGAAGCTCCGTGCGCTGCCACGTCTCTCCTTTGTCCATCGAACGCAGCAGCACCCCGTTCATGTCGGTAAAGTCGTTGGTATACGTGCCGGCCGCCACGTACAGGCGATTCGTCTCCACCGGATCGGTCGCGAGCGTATCGACGCCAAGCATGTTCCATTCCTTGGCCCCGACAAAATCGAGCAGCTGCTTCCACTTTTTCAAGGCCGGATCCCACCGGTAAGCTCCTCCGATATCGGTCCGGGCGTAGATCAGATCCTTTTCGCTCGGGTTAAAAACAATGCCCGGGACAAAGCCTCCGCCGACGACCTTCACCCGTTCCCAGCTGTAACCCTGCCCGGAAGGCGCCGAGCCTTTGCCGCCTCCTTCCGGCTTGGCCGAAACGGACGGTCCGCCCATCGCCGCAAGCACCAAACTTAACGTCTTCTTGAACATGAATCTCCCTCCTTAAACATGAATTCGCCAGTTTGAAACCGCTGTGAGAAAGAATGGGTCCCAGCTTCTTTTGCCGGCCGGTCCCATCCTTCCGACATCGTTCCGGGTTCCAACGCCTTGCATTCGTCCTTCGGTCCTTCCGACGACCTAGCTGCAACGCTCCTTATGTAAGCGATTTCTGAAGAACGGTATATTCATTTTAAGGGGACTGTTTCCCTAAAAAACACCCTAATAATTAGATCAATTTTCATGTAAAAATTAGACATGAAGCCATTGGCCTATTGTCCGCTTACATGCTGATCGACGCAAAACGCCGCACGATAAAATCGCGAAACTCGCAGGCCGCTGCCGAGAGGTAACGGTTCCGCATCCAGGCGATTTGGTAGGTGCGGATGCATTCCGGCTCAACGATTTCCAGCACGTGAAACGGAGCATCGAACTTCTCAAGCAGCGTCTCCGGCAGAAAAGCAATGCCGATCCCGGCACGCAGAAAATGCCCGACCGCGGAATGCTCATCCACCTCGCAGACGATGTTCGGCGCAAAGCCGGCCTGCCTGCAAAAATCATCCGTCATCGTCCGAAACGGGTTTTCCGACTTGAGGCAGATAAACGGCTCCGCTGCCGCTTCCGCCAAACGAATGCTGCTGCGGCCCGCAAAAGGGTGCCCATGCGGGACGGCCAGCAATATCCGTTCCGTCAAAAACGGAATCCCTTCGATGTCCGGCTGCCGGATCGGCGGGAACGTAATGCACAAATCCAACTCTCCCTTGCGCAGCTTTCCGATTTTTTCCGTCTCCGAAGCCTGGGATATGTGCAGCCTTGCCCCGGGATGCCGGGCGATAAAATCGCCGATCGCATCAGAGAAACATTTATGCGTCGTGGTTGCCACAAAAATGCGGCCGCGCTCAAGCCCCGCCATATCCTGTACTTCCTTCCGCCCGTCTTCCAGCGCCTGCAGGGCCGTGTCGACTTTCCGCAAAAACGCTTTGCCGTAAGCGTTCAAACGGATTTGCCGTCCTTTGCGGTCGAACAACGGCACGCCTACGTCCTCTTCAAGCCTGGAAATCGTTTTGCTTAAAGCGGGCTGGGCTATATGCAGCTCCTCAGCCGCTTTGGTCATATGCTCCAGCTCCGCCAACTTCCGAAAATACTGCAACTGCAGAAACTCCATTTTCCCCACCTCATTGATACACTTCAGTATATTAATAAATACGGATATATATATTATTCATTATCTAGAGTTCATTATAAAATAATCCCTGAAGCAATGCGATGCTTAAAAAACGCAATCGTGTGAAACACGGCTCAGACATAGAACAGACAGAAAGGCGGATGAAACCATGAAGCGACAAATGAAAGCTGCGGCATTTTATTCAGCCGGAGCGCCGGATGTGCTGCAAGTCGTCCATTTCGACTTGCCGGAAGCCGGGCCGGGAGAAGTGAGGGTCCGGGTCAAGGCGGCAGGCGTTCAGCCTTTCGATGTGGCAGTCCGGAAAAACGGCTGGGCGCCGTCCGGGCGCCGGATCGTCTATCCGCAAATCCTTGGCAATGAATTCGCCGGCGTCATCGACCAGGTCGGCGAAGGCGTCACGGCATTCGCCGCCGGCGACGAAGTGCTGGGCTGGGCGCTCCTTTCCTGTTATGCCGAATATGTGACCGTCCCAGCCGATCAGATCGTCCGCAAGCCCCGGAATATGCCATGGGAGGAAGCCGGGGCTTTAACGGCCGGCGGGTTGACCGCGTACACGGCCTTAAAGGAGCTCGGCGTCGGCCCGGGGGATACCGTCCTGATCCATGCGGCCGCGGGAGGCGTCGGTTCGGCCGCGGTACAGCTGGCCGCCTTGTGGGGGGCGACCCCGATCGGCACCGCCAGCCCGCAAAACCACGATTATCTCCGCTCGCTTGGCGCCATCCCCGTCGCCTATGGGGAAGGTCTGGCCGAACGGGTCCGGGCCCTTGCTCCGGACGGCGTGGATGCGGCGCTGGATGCCGCCGGGGAAGACGCGCTGAGAGCTTCCGTCGATCTTGTCCCCGATAAAAACCGGATCGGCACGATCGTCTCCTTCGAGCTCGCGGCCCAGCTCGGAGTCCGCATGATCCGCAACCAGCGTTCGGCCCAGCGGTTGGCGGAGCTAACCGACTGGTACGAACAAGGAAAATTCCGCGTTCATGTCCGGCAAACGTTCCCGCTGGAGCAGGCGGCGGACGCCCATCGCGAAATCGAGCAGGGCCATGGCCGCGGAAAGATCGTTCTTACCGTCGGATAACCGTGCTCAAAGCCGCCGGAGGTTTGGCGTTTCCCTGCATTACAAAAAAACCAGCTGCTTGGCCGGATGATGGCCGAAGCAGCTGGTTTTTTTGACCTCTGATTATGGATTGATGAATACCGTTCTAAGTTTGTTTACGTACTGTACGTCCAGCCCCAGGCCTTGCGCCAGGGCCGCAACCGGCACGTAGGTTTTCGACTCTTTGCCCGCTTTGTTCAGGAAAGCCGCGGCATCGATCGGAACGTCCTTGCCGTCCACTTTCACCGTTTTGGATCCGATCGTAATTACGACCTTGTGCCCTTCGTGCGTGATCGTTGCGCTGGAGGTTTTATTGTCCCATGTCGACGTGGCGCCGACCGCGTCCACGATATCCTTGATCGCCACGAAGTTCAGGTTTTGCCGGATGACCGGCTTGTAAGGCGTGTTCAGCTCTTTGCCGCCCACGTAAATGCCCATGGGCGTTCCTGCTTCATGCACCGCCAGCTTCGTATAGCTGCCCCAAATCGTTTCGGAGAATACCTTGGCCATCGCTTCGTAGCCGAGCTGGTTCGGGTGGAAATCATGATCCTTGATCATATGGGTCATCGTGCCTTCCCCGCCGACGAATTCCTTGGCGACATGGGCGACTTTGACCTCGACCCCTTGCGCCGCGAAACCGGCGGCCATCTGGTCGATCACGCCGGTGAAGGCTTCGGCCGCTTTGCCGAGCTTCGGATACAGCGCTTTGTCGGCGATTTCCGGCAGGGGCTGGTATTGGTCCGCGACGACGATCAGCGCATCCGGGTTCAATTCATGCAGATCCGTGATGACCGCGCCGACGCTGTCGGTGTACAGCTTGAAAAGCTCCTGAACGCGGGCTTGCAGATCGGCATCGGACATTTTTCCAGCCGTCGTCAGCAGCTCGGACATGTCGTTGCCGCCGATCGTGATCGTAACGGCATCCGCGGTTTCAAGCGCTTCCTTCGTCTCTGGCGCTGCGGCCCCGATCTGGGACGCGCGCGGGTCGGGCAGCTTCGGCTGGATGTCGTCGGCCGAAATCGCTTGGCCGTTTTTGACGGCTTCCACGAAGTTTTCCAGCCCCTTGCTCTTCAGCCCGGCGATGCCGACGTTCACCGTTTCCGCGCGCCCGTGCAGCAGCGCTTGTTCCTGCAGGCGGTCGACGAACCCGTAAGGGCGTTCCTTTTCGCCTTTGCCCGGTTCGTAACCCACCGTCAACGAATCGCCAAGCGCCACGATGCGGTAAGGCTGCTTCTCGTCAGCTTTCGCCGATTCCGGCGCGGCCGACGCCGCTCCCAGCAGCAGGGAAGACATCAGCACCGCCGCCGAAACGGCCGATATGTACCTTTGAATAGACTTTCGCATCCGATCCATCACTCCTCTTTTCGCCTATGAAAGCCCTTTCCACCTTGGCGGCGCAGGGCTTTCTCCCATTTTACCATCTTCTGCTAGACGGAGTAACTGCTTTCTTCGCGGAATTCGGACGGCGTGCGTCCCGTCGCTTTTTTGAACACCTGCGTAAAATATTTCGGGTCCTGATAGCCGACCATCGGCGCGATTTGGTAGACTTTGACGCTCGTATGCTTGAGCATGTACTTCGCTTTTTCCATCCTGCATTCGGTCAAATATTCCAAAAACGTGTATCCCGTCGCCTGCTTGAACAGCGTGCAAAAATGGCTGATGCTCAGCCCCGCCACTTCTGCTACCTCTTCGATGCCGAGATCCTTATGGTAATGGTTCATCATGTACAGCTTGGCCTTTTCGATCAAGGAGCGGGCGTCCTCCTTCGTCTGGCTTTTCATGCTCTCTTCCATTTGTCCCCCAAAAGCCTTTTTCAGCATGTCGATCGCTTCCTGCAAATGTTCGGCCTCGTGAAGAGCCTGAATCAGCCCGTCCAGCGGCCAGTCCGCAAGCACGCTTGCGTACTCCAGCTGCCTATACAAAACGACCGCGATTTCCACAAGCAGCCGTTCGGCTGCATCTTTAGCGGCGGCATGGCGTTCGATGTACAGCTTCAAATCGTCAAAAGCCGCCTCCATCCGCTGCAGGTCCAGCATACGGACGCTTTCCGCCAAAACGCTCTCCAGCTGCCGGGGATACTTCAGGTCCGAAGGCC
Source organism: Paenibacillus cookii (assembly GCF_018333375.1). GTDB lineage: Bacteria > Bacillota > Bacilli > Paenibacillales > Paenibacillaceae > Paenibacillus_AQ > Paenibacillus_AQ cookii. The sequence continues at coordinate 142,577 of NZ_BORW01000011.1, read as the reverse complement.
GGGCCTCAGCCTGCTGCCCCTCTTCGTCGGCAAACACTCCCTCCCGTTCGGAATAAAAACGGCGGTACAACGCCCGCGTGGCGCTCTGATAAGCCGCGCTCAGCTGCCTGATCCCCGTGCAGGGCCGGCTTAAGCCGACGGAACAACCCAGCTTGGCGTATTTCTTGATCTGGCTGATCAGGTCATGGCCAAGCGCCGCGGCATCCGCTTGCCCTCCCGACGGGAACAAAAGGATCCATTCGCCGCTGTGGAAAGGAAACATCGTCAGCGCGCCATGCTGCAGGGACCATTCCTCCAAAATGTTGCGGATGGCAAACAGCCACAGGCGTTTCTCGTCCATCATCCATTGCTCGTTCAGGCGGAGATAACGGTCAAGCTGCACGACGGCCATCACGTATTCCTGCTCCAGCTCGCTGTTTTCCATCCACTGCATATGCCCGAGCGGCCGGTCGTTGCCTTCGATCCATTCCGCAAACAACCGTTCGCGCGCCATGACGGATAGCGCCTTGGCCGAGTGCAGCAGCCGCTCGTTTTCCATCCGCGCATCCAGCTGCGCCGCCGCCCGTTCAAGCATGCCTGTCAGCTCCTCGTGGTCGATCGGTTTCAGCAGGTAGTCGAACGCCCCTTGGCGCAGCGCCTCCCTCGCATATTCGAACTCGCCGTAGCCGCTGATGACGATAAAGATCCGCTTCGGACCGCCTGCCAGCACTTCCTTCATCAGCGCGATCCCGTCCATGCCCGGCATGCGGATGTCGCTGATGACGATATCCGGCGCATGCGCTTCGATCAGCTTCAGCGCAGCTTCCCCGTTGCGTGCCGTTCCGGCGACCTCAAGCCCCAGCTCCTCCCAGCCGATGGCCGCCTGCAGGCTGCGGAGAATGATCGGTTCGTCGTCGACGAGAATGACTTTATATTTTCCGGATCCCCCCAACTCCCTCACCTCCTGCTCATTTCAACCCGGAGCTGCTGCGCAGGCTCCAATACCGGCGCAGCGAATCATCCATGCGGCGGAGCGCCGCATCGGGAGCGATCCGCCGGCTGATCGTCTCCTCCACCGCGGCCAGGAACGACCATTTGACCTCGGGCGAAAGGATGTTGTCATACGGCGCAAAAGTCTGCGCCTCCTGTTCCATGAGTCCCGTCACCTGGGTGAACACCGGACCGGTCTTTTGCGCATCGAAGTCGATCCGCATGGACGGGATGCGCAGCCCTTCGTACACGATTCGTTTCTGCACGTCCTCCGAATAAAACGCCTTCATCAGCTCGAGGGCCGCTTTCTGCTGCGCCGCCGTCAAGTTCGAGGAAAGGCCGATGCCGAACGTGTATCCTCCCGCGATCGATCGCTCCCCTCCCGGATGCAGCGCGGGAAACGGGAGGACGCCCACCTTGTTTTGGAAGTCCGGCGGCGCCTTCTCGTTGTGGAACAAGGTGATGTCCCAGTTCCCGTTCAGGTACATGGCGGCTTTGCCGTGCGTGAACAGGCCGATCGCTTCCTCGGTGGACAAACCGTTCGGGTCCGGCCCGAAGGCGCCTTCCTTGCCCCATTCCGCCAACTGTTCAAACGCTTTCAGATATCCGTCGTTGTCGAATACCGCTCCGGCGTTCCCTTGGACGATCCCGTCGATTTGCTCCGGGCCGCTGTAACGATCCATCAAATAATGGGCAAACACCGCCGCCGGCCACCGGTCCTCGTTCCCGAGCGCAAACGGGATATACCCGCTTGCTTTCAGCACCGTCACGGCTTCGTCCAGCTGGGAAAGCGTTTCCGGAAGCGCCAAGCCCAGCTTGTTGAAAATTTCCGTGTTCACGTACAGCGGCTCGGCATTCCCCTCGATCGGCAGGCCGTAAATGCGCTGATCGTAGGTCCATAACTTCAAATCTTTGAATTCCTTCTCCAGGCCGTTTTCTTGGACGAACGCCGTCAGGTCCATCAGACGGTTGGAACGGAGATACGGCTCGATCTCCGCCCCGCCGAACAGGACGAACATATCCGGCGGCGCGCCGGTCACCATTTCGCTTTTCAGCTTTTGTTCCCGGTGGATCGTCTGGTCCATGCCCTCGAAATTCACCTTGACGTTGGGATGGCTGCTTTCGTATTGCCGGACGACATCCTCGAAAATATCCAGCATCGGGCGGTCATGCTCGGCGATCCAGAAATGGCGGAAGGTCAGCGTCGTTTTTTCTTCGGTCTGCTCCTCGATCCCGCCGTGGTTGCTCCTGGCCACCAGCGTAACCGTGACGGTGAGCACCGCCGCGTACAGCAGGGCCCAGCTCCAGTTCAGCCATTTTTTTAAGTGCGCTCGCTTCACGTCCCGCTCCCCCCTTCCGCTTCCGGTATCCCATCTCATGGCGTGATTTTGGGCAGCCGGATCCGGATGACCGAACCCCAGCCCGGTGATGAGCAGACGAGAATGCCGTAACGTCCGCCGAACCGGATGCGCAGCCGTTCATGCACGTTTTTCAGCCCCACGCCGCTGTCGCGGTATTTTTTCGCGCCGCCCGCTTTGTCGTCCGCCAAATGCCGCAGCGTATGCTCATCGAAACCCGGACCGTTGTCGGTCACGTCGATGATGATGTCCCCGCCCGCATCCCTGGCTTCGATCCGGATAAGGCCTTTGCCTTCCATCGGCTCGATCGCATGGTACAGCGCGTTTTCGACGATCGGCTGGACGATCAGCTTTTGCGTCATGAACAGCTTCAGCGGTTCCGGCAGCACGAGCTCGTATTCGAAGCGGTCCTCGAAGCGGTATTTTTGGATGTTCATGTAATGGCGGACATGCTCAAACTCCATGTTCATCGTGATGAGCTCCTGGTTCTCGCTGATGCTGATGCGGAGCAGCTTGCCGAGCGAGACGACCATTTTGCTGATATCCCGGTTGCCGGCCAGGACGGCCATCGAGTTGATGGACTCCAGCGAATTGTATATGAAATGCGGGTTGATCTGGGCGACCAGCGCCTGCATTTCCGCTTCTTTTTTGCGGGTCTGTTCGGTTTCCACCTGCTGAAGCAGCTCCTGGATTTGGCTGCTCATGCGGTTGAAGCCGTCGATCAGCAGATCGGTCTCGTCGAAGCGTTCCACATGCGCCTGGATCGGCACGAAAATGCCCTGCTTCACCCGCTTCATGCCGTTGACCGCGCTGATGATGCTGCGCACGAGCCTGCGGATGAAAAACTGGTCGAACCATAACGCCGACAGGAGCGAAAACAGCACCAATATGACCGCGATGTTGCGGATCGACACCGACTCGGAGCGGATCAGCTTCAGCGGGGTAACGGCGACCAGGTACCACTGCTCGTTATGGGACGGCAAAAAGGTAATGAGCGATTTTTCATGCTGGTATGTATCGACGTAGTAATCCTTCTCCTGGCGGTAACCGTCCGACAAAAACGGAAATTGCACCTTTTCGCCCACATGGCCCCCGGATTTGTTGAACACGATGCTGCCCGCTTTGTTCACGAGCAAAATATCCCCGCTTTTAAGCGTGGCGGACTCCCAAAATACCTGGTCCAAAATGTCCGGCTTCACGTAAATGACCAAATACCCGATATCCTCCAGCGAGTAGTAGTCTTTGATGACGCGGGCATGGATCATGACCGGCTTTCCCCCTGCGGCGGAGCCGTTTTCTCCCGGACCGGACCAGACCGGCCTGCCTTCGGCCTTTTCCATGTCGGCGAACCATGCCTGCCGCTTCATGTCCCCGTAGGGCAACGGCGCGTTGTATTGGTAGACGAGATCCGTTTTGGAATACAGGCTGAACGAAGCGATCATCGGATGGTTGATGAGCAGATTGTTGATTTCCTGCTTGCGGTCATAGGTCAACCCGGAGCCGTGGTTTTTAAGCGCCTGCTGGATGGCCGGCTGCGTGATCGCCGCATTCGAGATGGAGTTGATTTCGCTGAGGGCGAATTTCAGCTTCCGGTCGGTCTCCAGGAGGGAGATCCAATAAAAATTGCTCGACTTCTTTTCCATCGCGCTCGAAAAATTGTAATAGGAGACGACGCCCATGACGATAACCGGGATAAACACAAGAAGAATAATAGCAAGCAAGATTTTGCGGCGGAGCTTCATGGCAGTCCCTCCTGCGCCTTGATCTGTGGCTTCACTCTATTATTCTTCATCAGGTTGAATATTCCTTGCATGACACGTTTTCGGGCGAAGGTCCCGCCGCAAGCAGTGCCGGGCTTGCCGGCACCAAGCGGGAAACTTCAACTTTTGACCGCGCCGGAGGTCAGGCCGGCGATGACCCAGCGGCTGAACAGCAGGAACACGATCAACAGCGGAAGCGTCGCCGTAAAGGTCGCGGACATGATCATGCCGTAATCGAGGCCGTCCCGGTTGGCAAAAAGCTGCTGCAGCGCGATTTGGATCGTAAAATGCTCGCTGTTTTTCAGCACCACGAGCGGCCAGAAAAAGTCGTTCCATACGTTCATGAAATTCAGGATGCCTAACGTCGCCATGGCCGGCGTAATGACCGGAACCGCGATGTTCCAGAAAATCCGGAAATGCCCGCCCCCGTCGATGCGCCCCGACTCGATCAGCTCGGAATGCACCGCCGTGGCCGCATACTGCCGCATCCAGAAAATGCCGAACGCGTTGACCATGGCCGGAACGATCAAGGCGCGGTACGTGTCGATCCACTGCAGCTTCGCCATGATGATGTACGTCGGAAGGACGCTGAGCTGCGACGGCACGAACAAGGTGGCGATGACGAAATAAAAAAGCGCGTTTTTGAACGGGAATTCATATTTGGCAAAAGCATACCCCGCCAGCGTGCAGAAAAAAACGACGGATACCGTCACCATCGACGAGACGAACAGGGAATTCAGCAGCGCCTGGAAAAAATCCGTCCGCTCCAGCACGCGCTGAAAATTGTTGAAAAACTCGCCTCCGATCATCAAGAGCGGCGGAATGTGGAAAACCGCGCCGCGGTCGTTCGTGGCGATGACGAACATCCAGTAGAACGGAAAGATCGAGATCAGGGCACCTGCGATGAGCAGGACGTAAAATGCGGTTTTGCCGAAAATTCCGGCTCCGCCGGGGGCCTTCGAAGGTTGGGACCAGCTGCTCGAGCTCATGCTTTGCCACCTCCCGTACTGCCTTCCATGCGGTTCGATACCCACATATTGATCATCGAAAAGATGATCGTAATGATAAACAGCATGACCGCGGTCGCGGCCGCCGTGCCGAAAAAGCCGTTGCGGAACGCTTCGCTGTACAGATAGGTTACCATGGTGATGCCTTCCTCGCGCGTGGAGCCCGTTCCCGACTGTCCGAGATACACGTACGGCTCCGTAAAGAGCTGCAGCGCTCCGATGGTCGAAATGAGGGTAACGAACACGATGAACGGCTTCAGAAGCGGCATCGTAATGTACAGCAGCTGCTGGCGCCGATTGGCGCCGTCGATGCGCGCCGCTTCATACAGGTCCAGCGGGATGCTCTGCAGGCCCGACAGGAAAATGATCGCGTTGTAGCCCGTCCAGCGCCACATGACCATCGTGGAAATGGCGATTTTGACGCCCCACCACCCGGAGTTGAACGCCATGCTCTCCATGCCCATATGGTTCAGCAGCCAATTGATCATGCCGTTGTTGCCGAACAGCGTGCTGAACACGAGGGTGACGGCCACGATGGACGTAATGTTGGGCATGAAAAAAAGGACGCGGAACGTTTTCTTGAACCGGGTCATCGCCGAATTCAGCATAACCGCCAACAGCAGGGCTATAATCAGCTGCGGAACGGTGCCCATGACGCCCATGATGAGCGTGTTCGTGAACGAAGTCCAAAACAAGGGATCGCCGGTGACCAGGTCGTAATTTTTCATGCCGACATAGGTCATCGGCCCGAGCGCATCCCATTTAAAAAAAGACAAATAGATCGTGAAGAAAATCGGGTACAAGCCGAAAATCGCAAACAAAATAAAAAAAGGCGATATGAACGTATAAGCCGTTAACCGGCTTCGCCTTTGCTCGGTCCAGAACGGCCGCTTGCCTGCCGAAACGGGCCGCGCGGCGGTGACGGGTTCTGCCATGACGCACCTCCATGAAGTCGCTTTTGATATGCCCGGAGCAGACCGGAATGAGGCTCGTGCCTGCATCCGGCCTGCTCCGGGAGAGTCCTTCGGGCCTGACGGCAACCGCGGCGCGAACCGCCGATTCCCGAAGCGTCAACGCCTCTTTGAGGCGGTCCGCCGGTTGCCTGTCATGCCGGGTCTGCCGGCTGCCTGCTTAGCTGCGGGCCGCCAGCGTCTTCGCCTTCTCCACCGCCGCGTCCCATTCTTTCGCGGGATCGGCTTTTTTCTCCAGCACGTTTTTGAGCGCGTCCTTGAAGTAGGTATCGGTTTGGTCGTGCAGCGGACCGTAATAGATCGGTTTGACGCGCTGCGCCGCCTTGCCGTATTCCACCGCCGTCGCCTGGCCGCCGAAGAAGTCGTCCTTGAAGCCCGTAAACGCCTCATCCGTATACAAGGCCGGGATGGACGGCATCAGCCCTTTCGTCTTGAACGATTCCAGCTGGTTTTCCTTGCTGTCGAGCCATGCGATGAATTCGTACGCTTCCTTCGGATGTTTGCCCTGCTTCGGCAGCGTCAGGAACGAACCGCCCCAGTTGCCGGCGCCCTCCGGAAGCTGGGCGATCCGCCATTTGCCCGCGGAGTCCGGACCATTGCTTTTGATGTTGCCCGCCATCCAAGCCGGGCCGAGCATCACGCCGAACCCGCCGTCATTGGTCGCCTGTCCCCACTCCGGAGACCACAGCAGCGTATTGCCGATCCAGCCTTCCTGGATGCCTTTGACGGTAAAGTCGTAAGCTTTTTTCACCTGCGGGTTTTTGTCGCCGATGAAAGAGCCGTCTTCTTTGCTGAAGTAGATTTCCCCTTCGGATTGGTCGCGGATGGCGTTGTATACCAGGTCGGTCAGATCCGCGAACGGTTTACCCGTCTTTTCTTTGAATTGCTTCGCCGTAGCGGCGAATTTATCCCATGTATCGATCGTTTGGCCGAATGCCTCCGGGTCGGTCGGGAGCCCGGCCTGCTCCGCCAAATCGGTGCGGAAATAGACGACGGTCGGGCCGATGTCGGTCGGCAGGCCGATCTGGAAGCTGCCGTCCTTGGAAGACCCCTGTTTCCATTTCCAGTCCAGATAGTTGCCGGCGATATCTTTGGCGCCCAATTCGTTCAGGTTGTAAAATTTGTCCTCGGCGGTGATGAACCGCTCCATGAATCCGATTTCAAGCATGAAGATGTCGGGCGCCCCGGAGCCTGCGGACAGCGCCGTCGTCAGGTTGTTGTGATGGGCCGTCTGGTCCGACGTATTTTGAAACTTGATCGTGACGTTCGGATGTTCCTTCGTGTATTCCTTGCCCAGTTCCTCGTAGTTGGTCGTTCCGAGCGACCAGAAGGTCAGCTCCACTTTTTCGCCGGAGTCCCCTTTTGCATCGCCGGATGGCGCGGTGTTGTTGTCCGTCGTGTTTCCGGGCGTCGTTTGGGTTTCTTGCTTGCCGCCGTTCCCGCCGCATGCCGCGAGCGATGCCGTAAGCAGCAGCGACAGCAGCAGCAGCGGCCATTTTTTGCCTCGTTTCATTTTTCTTTTGCCCCTCTCGAAAATAAGTTTGACGTCGTCTAAGGTTTAGTCTAATCGAGGGGGCCATAAATTTTGAGGAGACAATATTTCGATTCGAGGTTGAAATTATTACGGCGCAAAAAAACGCCGAAGGATTCCCCCCCGGCGCCTCCATATTCAGTTCATGTCGAAACCGGGCGGGGCTGAATCAGGCATGACGGGTTACCTGCTTGCCCGCTCCTCCTCATAACCTTCCACGTAATCCCGGTGCTTAAATCTCCAGGAGCACATATCTTTAAGCACCGAGCTTAACGACTTGCCGTGCTCCGTCAGGGAATATTCGACCTTGGGCGGAATTTCCTGATAAATCTTCCGGGTGATCAGCTTGTCGCGCTCCAGTTCGCGAAGCTGGTTTGTGAGCATGCCCTGCGTTATGTTGGGAAGCTGCCTCCGCAATTCCCCGAACCGTTTCGTCCCCTCGTGGAGCAAAATGAACAATATTAACGGCTTCCATTTCCCTCCGATCGCATGCAGCGTCGCCATGATTCCTTCCGTGTTCCCGGGGCGGCGTTCGTCCGTGCTCACGTTCTTTCGTCCCCCTTCCCTTTGATGCGGTTTCGGCTTTTTTGCCATTTTACCAAAACACACCGTTATCTTACAGTACTCTCATTTCTCGGACATAGTACGTTTTTTGGTACCATTCCGCAACCCGCATCCGAACGGATGGTACGGTTTGAGAGACCTGGTATGAAAAAAAAGCGTACTTTTCAGAAAACGGAATCGGAACCATACTGGAGATGAATCCAACGCATGCATCATTTTTAAACCCACGTTAACCGACGAAAGGATGATTCCATATGAAAACATTGATTATTGCGGCACATCCCGATCTTGGCGTCTCCCAAGCCAATCGAGCGCTCATTGACGCGGTGAAAGGAGAGCAGGGCATTTTCGTCCACGACCTTTACGCGGAATATCCCGACTGGAACATCGACGTCGCCCGAGAGCATCGGCTGTTGACCGAACATGACCGGATCGTGCTGCAATTTCCTTTTTATTGGTACAGCACGCCGCCCCTCCTCAAAAAGTGGTTCGACGACGTGATCCTGTCCGGCTGGGCTTACGGCCCCGGCGGGTACCGTTTGAAGGGGAAGGAATTCATGGTAGCCACCACGGCGGGCGGAACGGAGAAATCCTTCCAAGCCGGCGGAGACAACTGGTATGCGATGAGCGAATATCTGAAACCGATTCAGGGGACGATCAACAAATGCAGCGGCGTGTTTCTCCCCCCATTCGTCGTTTACGATGCCAATCGGGCAGACGGTTCCCGATTGCAGCAAGAAGGGCGGCGGTATGCGGAGCATATCCGGATGCCTTACCGCGTCCTGGTTCACTAAAAGCGACGTTTGAGCCGTCAAAGCGGACTGCATGTCGCAAAATTTTGGCGGATGTTTGACTGAACGTGCCTGAAGGTACAATCAAGTTCTGAACGACGCAAAAAAAGCGGACGAAGTGACATATCCACTCCGTCCGCTTTGCCTCTTATTCCTGATTCGCCTCGTGATCGGGCGTGTGTTCCCATTTCTTCGCCCGTTCCAAGTACCGGTCGTACCGGTCGTCCAGCTCGCGCGCGATGCTGCGGTATTTCAACGTTTCTTCCACGATCGGATCCATTTTCGTCTGAATCCGGATTTCATATCGGGGGGAAATAAGCTCCCGCTCCTGCTCCTTGCGGTGACCCTGATCTTCCATTTCGCCTTCGGTTAGCATCTCACTAAGCTGACGCTCCAGTTCATGTTTTTCACTCATAGCAAAGACACTCCTTGCGATAGATTCCGCACCGGGGTAGGTGCTTGCTTACGATATGTGTTATCCCGTCAATCGGGAAATGAAACGCCTTCCGGCATGATCACGCGTTTTCCAGTCCGGTGGCCGCGGCTTCCTTCAAAGCCTGAACGAGCTCCGCATGCACCGCTTTGTTCGTGGCGGCAACATGGCGCGTACGAAGGGAATAAGGGTTCCCTGCCGTATCGGTGATTTGTCCGCCGGATTCGGTAACCATCAGCGCGCCCGCGGCCGTATCCCAGGCGTTCAGGCCGATTTCCCAGAATCCCGTCAGCCGGCCCGCGGCGACATAAGCCAGATGCAGCGCCGCCGAACCGCCGGAGCGGATATTGCGGACCTTCGGAGCCAAATGCATCAGCCCCGCCATGTTGACCGGAAGCGTGCTCTCGCGGCCTACGGGGAATCCCGTCGCCAGCAGGCTTTCCTCCAGCTTGGCCTCGCCGGATACCTGCATGCGTTTGCCGTGGACGTAAGCTCCCTTGCCTTTTTCGGCGACAAACATTTCATCCCGCGAAGGATCGTAAATGACGCCGACGATCACCTCGCCTTTATGCGCAAGCGCAATGGATACGGAAAAAAACGGGAAGCCGTGCACGAAATTGGTCGTGCCGTCCACGGGATCGACGATCCACAAGTATTCTTCTTCCGCATATTTCTCGAGCGCTTGGGCCGAAGCCTCCGGGCCGGGCTCCACGCCCTCTTCGCCGAGAATGGCGTGATCCGGGAAATGGGTGAAAATCAGCTTGCGGATCATCGATTCCGCACCCTTGTCCACTTCCGTGACCAGATCGCTCACCGCGGACTTGGTATTTAATTGTTTTACGGTGCCCAATCTGGTTTTAATCCATTCCCCCGCTTTGGAAGCGGCATTGATCGCCACAGCGGTATAGCTTTTGCTCGTCACGACATAAGGAGTTGTTTCCTTTTGGTTCAAAGCGCTCACTCTACTTTCCGTGTTATCGTAAGTCAGACATCTGATCGATGTGATTCCTTGAAGACAGACCGATTCTTGCAGTTATCATCTTTAAAAATATACGTGATGAAAGATTTAAAGTTTCGCCCTTTTTCACAAGGCGGTTCAAATCCGGCGGCAGCCTGGAAAGGCCTTGGCGACAGCCCAAAATCGCCGCTTCGCTCCTTCGGGATTCAACCCGATATTTCGATGCTCGCCCCGTCCAGCATCCGGACTCCCTCCGATTCGTAATTAGCTAAACGATTCATCAGGTCAAAAAGGGCGGCATCCTTCCGTTTGGCTTCGATCATCACGTCGATTGCGGGCGTGCTGCCTGCGATATGCCGCAAAAAGGCGAGCAGCGGGCCCGGCTCCACCAGGTCGGCATGGCTGCGCGGATCGCTTTCGCTTTTCGGGCTGGATACATGAATTTTCGGCGGCAGCGGCCGTTCCGGATCCGCGTCTTTTTGCGCAAGCGCTCCGGCCCACGTTTCCTGAATGCCCGGCCAAAGCTCCCACGGCTGTTCGCCGTCGTTGTTGACCCATTGATGATGCAGATCGAGCACCATGGGCAGGCCCGTCGCCCGGCAGACCTCCAGCGTTTCGGCCGCGGTAAAGGTTTTGTCGTCGTTTTCGAGCGTCAAACGCTCCTGGATTTCCCGGTCCAGCATAGCGACATGCTCTTTGAAGCGTTCGGCGGCGGACGGCTTGTCTTTGTAGGCCCCTCCGATGTGGATGTTGTTTTTCGCGGTAGCATTCAGTCCCATAGCCTTCAGCATCGCGACGTGATGCTTCAGATCCCGCACCGAATTGCGCAATACCTCCGGCCTCGGCGTGCTAAGCACCGTAAAGTGATCGGGATGAAAAGACACCCTCATCCCATGGTCGCGGACGTACTGCCCCACTTCCCCGAAAGCGCCGTGCAGCGCCGCAAACGGGTCCCAGTCCTGCAAGTCCTCGTGGGTCGACAGCGGGATCAGCTTGGAGGAAAAGCGGTATACCCGGATGTCATGGGCATGGTTATGCTTCAGTAGCCGCAGCGTGTTGTGCAGATTCCCTTCCGCGATCCTCTCCAGCTTGCGGATGGCCGCATCCCGGTCGCTCAGCTTGCGAAAACTCGTCATCGTCATCGTTTTGGACGGGGAAGCGTCCTGAACCTCCATCGACATGGCCACGTAGCCGAACCTTACGATCATAATTCCGCTCCTTAGGGTCTTAGTAAATGATTATACCTTAAGGATTATGTTCCCCAAAAAACATTTCGTAAGCCAAAGCCGTTTGAATCCGCGATTCCTCGTCATTCAGCTTGCGGATCAGCTCCATTTCGACCTCGGTCACCTCTTGCCCCTGAAAGTTGATTTCGGCAATGCACCCCACGATTTTTACGATGGCCACCGCGACGTTGTCCGGCGTATACGCGATCACTTTCTGCCCCGTCGGAAAAACGCGGAAGCCCTGCTTCACCATTTTGCCGCGCCCGTATTCCATCAGTTCGTACAGCTCCTGGTCGCTCTTGAACTTGCATACCGAGTTGAATTCCGTTTGAAATCCCATCCATGCACCTTCCCTTTCCCCATAAAATGGCGTTCCCTCATGCATAAAAGGTGCCCGGGCCTTTGACTGCGCCGGCCGGACACCTTATGAAACGTTTCTTCATCTTCGAGCGGGGCAGCCGCTTACGGTTCGTTCGTGTAGCTCAGCGCCTGCTTGTTTTCGTAACGTTCGAACGCCAGCTCGATCATCCGGTCGAGAAGCGCCTGATAGCCGAGCCCCGTTTCCCTCCAGAGCAGCGGATACATGCTGTACGGCGTAAAGCCCGGCATCGTGTTGACTTCGTTGATCAAAATCGCGCCGTCCGACTTGCGGAGGAAGAAGTCCGCCCGGGTAATGCCGCTGCCTTCGATCGCCTGGAACGCGATCAAAGCCGCTTCGCGCAGGCGGTCCGCCACGTCCGGATCCACCGGAGCCGGAATGATCATCTCCGACTGGCCGTCGGTGTACTTGGCGGCGTAATCGTAATAATCGGCGGAGGATACGATTTCCCCCGGAACCGAAGCCATCGGCTCCTGGTTGCCGAGAACGGCCACCTCCACCTCGCGGGCATCGACGAATTCCTCCACGATGACCTTCAGGTCGTAACGGAAAGCAAGCTCGACCGCACGCTCCAGCTCCTCGCGGTTTCTCGCTTTGGAAATGCCGACGCTCGAACCGAGATTGGCCGGCTTGACGAAGCATGGGTACCCCAGATCGTCTTCTACGCCTCGGATCAGATTAAAGCTGCCTTGTTCCCATTGATGTTTGGTGAAATGGCAGAACTTGCACTGCGGAAGGCCGGCCTGCGCGAAGAGCTTCTTCATCACGACCTTATCCATCCCGGCCGCCGATGCCAGCACGCCCGCCCCGACGTAAGGGATATTCGCCATTTCGAACAGCCCCTGGATGGTGCCGTCCTCGCCGAACGTTCCGTGAAGGAGCGGAAACATCAGATCCACGGCCTGCTCGCCGCCGTACAATCGGCTGAAAATCGCGCCAAGCGCCGCTTCGGTGCCTTCCCCGCCTTCCTCCAGCTTCAGCTTTTCCACCTTGTCAAGCGGAGCGGACAGCGCGGGTCCCTTTTTCCATTCCCCCTGCTTCGTGATGTAAAACGGAATCAGCTCGTATTTATCGTAATCAAAGGCGTTCATGACCGCAAAAGCCGTTTGCAGCGACACCTCGTGTTCGCCTGATTTGCCGCCGTATACCAGCCCTACGGTTGTTTTGTTGTTCCCCATGCCTAACCTCTCTCTTTTTTACTGTATTGCAGGCTGCTCCTGCTGTCGTACCTTATCATTATAACGCTCTAGAAGTAGTCCGGGATATGCAAAAAACGGTACGCGGTATTTTCGGTCCACGCATAGGAATCCCTGTAATCCCAGTAACGGTGCCGGCTGCTGACCGTGTGCGCGTTCACCAGCGGCTGCCCGCCGGCATCGAAAGCGGTGACGATCGTCGAATGCTGGAAGGAGCCGTCCCCGTCCCAATCATAAAAAATGACGTCGCCGAGCATCAGCTGCTCCGGACGTTCCACCAGTTCCCCCCGGGTTCCCCAGGTGCTTGCCGCAAGAAAAGCGGACAACGCGTTGGACACGGCCCAACTGTAGCTCCACCATTCCTTGCCGCCGACATATCCCTTGTACCACCAGCCCGTTTCTCTTCTACCAGTATAGTTGATTGGCGCACCGCCTGCAAAGAGACATTGGGAGATGTAATTCGTGCAATCCACGTCGAAAACCGCAAACTCGGGATTGTAGGAATTCCACCAGCGGTCGGCATACGCAGCCGCTTCCTCCCGGCGGTACCGGACGGACTTCCGGTTGATTCCCCCGCCCAGGATGTACGGGTTCAGGTAAGGCTGGGGACTGCTGCCGTAGGACGGGTAACCGGACTGCTGCGGTTCCGCCAAGACGTCGATGCCCGCCGCCGACGGATGCTTTTCCGGCGTGAGATGTTCCACGGACACGATGACCCAATCGTCGCCGTCGCGGATCAGCGTCAGGCGCTCCCTCTGGATCGTTTCCTCCGCATGGGTCACCCCTCCTTTTTCATAAATAAGCTGCACATGGAGCTGCACGTCGACGACCGCTTGATCCGGGGCGTCCTGGATCGTCCGCAGCAGCTTGGCCCTTGTTTCGCTGCGAAGCGGCCGGGCCCCGCGCGCTTCGTACCATTGCGAAAGCCGGAAGGAACGCTCCGCCTTGGCCATCAGATAACCCGGGTCGGTGACGACCTGCTCCCCTTGCTGCGACCGGTAATCGATCTGCAGCTGATTATATTGGTTCACATAGGTGTAGAGTGTCTGTTTCCATTCCTTCTCCATCCGCTCTAATCCCCTCTCGTTTCCGTTACTTGCAGCCGTTTTTAAGCCCTGAACGGGCTTCAGGCTTGAACAAGCCATGAAACGGCTTCCTAATATAACGTATATGAACCGAAACGAGCCGCTATGAACTTCAGTTCATCCGCGGTTGAAAGGGGCGGCCCGGGGAAAGAATGATATTCGGCGGTTTTTGGGGCATGCGAATTCCTTGGCGCCGCAAGGATCGGGAGGCCTCCCGGACAGTCGTCCTTCTTCCTTTTATCCCACCTTTCGTTTCATATAAATAGACGCAAAAAGTTCTTTACTCCCCGGCTTGTAAACGGTATACTAAAAGCAAACCTCACTATTTTGAAATTATGTTTCATCTAGTGAAACAGGAACGGCAAAGTGATTGCCCTTATCGCTTACCGCATCCCACCGAAAATGTTCACGAGAGCACATTTTTAAGGAGGTACATGTATGACAGCAAAGGATCAATTCTCCACAGCCCGCAGCCTGGAAGTCGGCGGCAAAACATACCGCTACTACAGCCTGAAGGCGCTTGAAGAACAGGGACTCGGCAGCATTTCCAAGCTCCCGTTCTCGATCAGAGTGCTTCTGGAAGCCGCCGTCCGCCAATTTGACGGCCGCGCGATTACCGAGGAGCATATCAAACAGCTGGCAAAATGGAACGAAGGCGTAGGCCGCAACAAAGAAATTCCGTTTATCCCTGCGCGGATCGTACTTCAGGACTTCACCGGCGTTCCGGTCGTCGTCGACTTGGCCGCGATGCGCGACACCGTGAAAAAAGCCGGCGGCGATCCGAAGAAGATCAACCCGCTCGTACCGGTCGACCTCGTTATCGACCACTCCGTTATGGTTGACGCCTTCGGCACACCCCAGGCGCTGAACTATAACATGGAAGTCGAATTCGAGCGCAACGAAGAGCGCTACCGCTTCCTGCGCTGGGCGCAAACGGCGTTCAATAACTTCCGCGCGGTTCCGCCGGCAACGGGGATCGTTCACCAGGTCAACCTGGAATACCTTGCGTCCGTGGCAGCCACCAAAACGGTTGACGGCGAAACCGTCGTCTACCCTGACTCCCTCGTCGGAACGGACTCCCATACGACGATGATCAACGGTCTCGGCGTCGTGGGCTGGGGCGTCGGCGGCATCGAAGCCGAAGCCGGCATGCTCGGACAGCCGCTTTATTTCGTCACGCCGGACGTCATCGGCTTTAAACTGACGGGCAGCCTGACGGAAGGCGCAACCGCCACCGACCTGGCCCTGACGGTCACCGAAATGCTGCGCAAAAAAGGCGTCGTCGGCAAATTCGTCGAATTCTTCGGCCCTGGGCTTGCCAACATCAGCCTGGCGGACCGCGCGACCGTAGCCAACATGGCACCGGAATACGGCGCGACCATCGGCTTCTTCCCGGTCGACGGCGAAACGTTGTCCTACCTGCGCAACACCGGCCGCTCCGACGAACAAGTCGAGCTGGTGGAAGCTTACTATAAAGCACAAAACATGTTCCGTACGGCCGACACGGAAGACCCTGAGTTCACGGACATCATCGAGCTCGACCTGGCTTCCGTCGTACCGAGCCTTGCCGGACCTAAACGTCCGCAGGACCGCATCGAGCTGACGAACATGAAAAAAGCCTTCAACGATATCGTGCGCACGCCGATCGAAAAAGGCGGATACGGTCTCAGCGATGCTAAAATCGAAGAGAAAGTGACCGTGAAACATGCGGACGGCACCACCAGCCAAATGGGAACCGGCGCCGTCGTCATCGCCGCGATCACGAGCTGTACCAATACGTCCAACCCAAGCGTTATGCTGGGCGCGGGCATCTTGGCGAAAAAAGCGGTTGAACGCGGCCTGAAAAAACCGGGCTACGTAAAAAGCAGCTTGACGCCGGGCTCCCTGGTCGTTACCGAATATTTGGAAAAAGCAGGCCTGCTTGAATCCCTGGAAGCCCTCGGCTTCTACGTTGCAGGTTATGGCTGCGCGACTTGCATCGGCAACTCCGGCCCGCTGCCGGACGAAGTCAGCCAGGCGATCGCCGACAACGACATGACCGTAGCCGCCGTATTGTCCGGCAACCGGAACTTCGAAGGCCGCGTCCATGCGCAGGTCAAAGCCAACTACCTGGCTTCGCCTCCGCTCGTCGTAGCCTACGCGCTGGCCGGAACGGTCAACATCGATCTGCAAAACGATCCGATCGGCCATGACCGGGAAGGCGAGCCTGTCTATCTGAAGGATATCTGGCCGACTTCCGCGGAAATCAAGGAAGCCATGAACCAATCCATGAACGCGGAAATGTTCCGCAAAAAATACGCGAACGTCTTTACCGCCAACGAACGCTGGAACGCGATTCCGGTTCCGGAAGGCGAACTGTACGAGTGGGACGAAAAATCCACTTACATCCAGAATCCGCCGTTCTTCAAGAACCTCGGCACGCAGCTGGATGACATTAAGGACATCAACGCCGCTAACGTACTGGCACTGCTCGGAGATTCCGTCACGACCGACCATATCTCCCCTGCCGGCAACATCTCGCCGACAAGCCCTGCAGGCCTGTACCTGAAAGAGCACGGCGTTGAACGCAAAAACTTCAACTCCTACGGCTCCCGCCGCGGCAACCATGAAGTCATGATGCGCGGCACGTTCGCCAACATCCGGATCCGCAACCAGGTTGCGCCTGGAACGGAAGGCGGCGTTACGACGTACCTGCCGACGAATGAAGTGATGTCCATTTATGATGCATCCATGAAGTATCAAAACGAAGACCGCAACCTTGTCGTCATCGCAGGCAAGGAATACGGTACGGGAAGCTCCCGCGACTGGGCGGCCAAAGGCACGTTCCTGCTTGGCGTCAAAGCCGTTATCGCCGAAAGCTTCGAACGGATTCACCGCAGCAACCTCGTCGGCATGGGCGTGCTTCCGCTGCAGTTCCAAGAAGGAACCGGCTGGAAGAGCCTTGGCCTGACCGGCAGAGAGACATTCGACATCGTGGGTCTGAGCAACGACGTGCAACCTGGCCAGACGCTGACCGTGAAAGCGACGCGCGAGGACGGCACGAGCTTCGAATTCCCGGTTACGGCCCGTCTGGACAGCATGGTGGACGTGGATTACTACCACAACGGCGGCATTCTGCAAACCGTGCTTCGACAAATGATCGCAAACCAATAATAAGCTTAATGAAAAAGGCGTTCCCCAGCCATGATGCATGGCTCGGGGACGCCTTTTTTCTTTCGTGTATGGAGGTGAATCGTGCTTATCTTCATGCGATGCCGGCAACCGGAAACTCTATCTCAGCCCGACATGGTCAAAGCGGTTCCGGATCCGTTCATGCATAAACGACTTGATCAATCCGATCGCCTCCTGTTCCGCACGCTGCGCTTCATCGAATAATCGAACGAGATTTCGGGCCTGTCGTTTCATGCTTGGATCCTCGGCAATGAGGCCCAGCACGTCGAGAAACGCTTGTGCGGTCTTTCGGTAAGCTTGAGCCGCCGGTTCAAGCTGCGGCCATAAAGACGCCAGCACGCCTATATATTCGCCGACGTCCCGTTTGGCGGCCGCATAACATTCGAAAACCTCGCCGGCCTGAACGGGATCGAATGCACCTCCATGGAGTGCCTGCTTGATCGCATCATAAGCCTTAGAGCCGCAGGCATAATCCGCTTCGGGGAGCATCCGGTCATGCGTCTCCCATTTGTAGATTGCTTGCATAAGGGATTCCTTATAAATTTCGATCGGATCGAGTTCGACCGTATCTTCGAGTATCTGATAATACCAGTAGGGTGAACGATTCTGTCCGAATTCCCCGTACGGCAATCGCTGCAGCCCATGTCCGGAGCCGTCGTCGTAATACAGGATGCCTTCTTCGTCGTCATATCCGGCTGCAACGGCAAAGCAGTCCTTCCAGAACACGGCTCCGATCCCCCGGTCCAGCGACGCCTTAATTTCGGCAACCGCCTCCTGCCGATATAACGGAAACGTCGGGTGAAAGGCAAACCCCGCGGATGACGAAGCGGTAACTCCCATAAAATCCGCGGCGAGAAAGTTTTCCGCCACCCAATTGTATGCCGTCGGCGACTCGGCGGTTAAATGCCGATGGACCGCAAACCGGAAGCCGGTAACGGTCATGCCGGCAAGCATCGCCTTGGAACAGGACGTCCAACCGGCATGGGTCAACACCGCATGCATCGCATCGATGTAGGATCTGGACTCCGTGGTCATGCGCAAATCTTTCAGGATGGTTTTGGCCATAACTTCTCCCTTCCGTTTATCTTGCGGTATGCAGTCCCCATCGCGGAACGGTCGACCGTTTCAAATCCGGATATTGGACGGAGATGCTTCTGAAAACGCCCATCGCCCGCTCCTCCAGCTTCTCCGCCTCCTTCAGCACCCCGATCAGTGCCGGAATGCTCTCCTGGCTGAGCGTTCGGCCCCCGTTCGCGGAAACGGTCCAACGCTCCGGCTGCTCCATCATGCCCGCAAGCTGCTCGTAACATGCCGCCGCTTCTTGCAACCCCGGAAACATGAGGGACGCCTCCTGCAGAAAATACATGATTTCCGTCCTCGAGCCCCGAAAGGCATCCCAAACATAAACGGCGCCAAACGAGTCAAAATCCCCTTGCTCCAGCGCATGGATAAAATACGAATAAGCCTTCCTTCCGGAAGCAATGCTGCGGTTCGGGGGAACCGGATGCGGGGTCTCCCAATCGTCCAGCGCCATGCGGAGTGCCTCCAGAACCATGTCTTTCTCCCCGATGTCCACTTTCCCGCCAAACATTTGCGCATACCAAAACGGGGTGAAGTTGATGCCGAAATTATCGTACAACACGATTTTGCTTTCCGCGGAGTACCCGTCCTGCACGTAAAAAATCCGGTCGGCATCGTCATATCCGTGGATAACGCCGAATTCGGGAAGCCAATACACCGCTCCGAGTCCTCGGTCCAGGCTGGATTTGATCCACTTGACGGCATCCTGCTGATATTTCTTAAACGTGGGATGCCTCGTCCTGCCTGCATCCGTCACCGTAAAAATGCCGAGGCTGTCGGCGGCCCGCTTATGAACCGTCCCCCACTCCCCGTAAGCCGTTACCGAAAGCGGCAGCAGCCGTTCATGTACGGAAAAGATGAAGGCCATGCCGCTCAGCGCGGAAAGCCTGTATTTCGGTCCGGAGAATAACCCGGCTCCCGTCAGGACAGCGTACAGGCTGTCGGTAAAAGACTTCGATTCCCTTTTCATCTCCAGTCCGCGCAGAATCACTTCGGCCATCGGCATCATTCCTCTCCATCCAAGCATTTTAAAATTTGTCCGCACCGGTTCCGCAGCTTGGTTTTCAGCCATTTGGGAGATACCAGGTTCAGCCATCCGCCCAGCGTAAGCTGCTGCAGGAACGCGTCGTCGTCATAAAAGTCGATGTCGTAAAAGCCGTCCCCGGCGGGTCTTGCCGGATAACCATGCCAGGCCTCCCCCTGAAGCTCCCGATCCAGCCTAAGCCTGGCCGTAAAAGGTTGGATCGCGGGAGGTCTGCCCTTTACAAAAGGAACGTCCCCCGCTTCGTTTATCTCGAACATGCGATTCGTCACATGCAGGCTTTCGATGGCGTCCAGCCGGTACAGGCGCGTTTTCCCCTCATGTTCTTGGTACGCTGCAACATAATCGGCGTTGTATCGGGACAACAGACGCACCGGACATACGTCCTCCCGGAACTCTCCGTTTTCGGACCGGTAATGGAGATGCACGGTCCTTCGCTGCTCGATCGCAAACGCCAGCTGCCCGCTGATATGGATAAGCCGGGGATCGGCATCGAAATAAGGAAGCCTCCCGGCTCCCTCCCCTTCTTCCTCGCCCGCAAACCTGCCCAGCAGGTGTGCGACCCGCTGAACGCCGGACGGGGCATCGGTGCTGTACTCCCCGTATTTTCGGGCCAAAAATTTCAGCACCGACTTTTCTTCTTCCGTCATGTACAAATGCGGCAGCATGTACGTTTTATCCTCGTAGCCGTATCCACGGTGTTTGGCTATATAAACGAGCGGCGCCCGCAGTGAAACCGCAAGGTATTCGATGTCTCGCTGCGCCTGCCTTCTGGAAATTTCGAATTGAAGGGCAAGATCCCTGCTGCTCGGATAATGCCCTCCCCTAATCCGCTGGTCAAACCAGTGGATCCTGTGCATATTGCTCATATCTTGCTTCTCCTTGTCAGAAGATCATGCCCTTCAGCTATATTGAAGCATTTGCAGGCTCTGGGATACAAGCGGTTTTTGAATCTTTTTCCTGCCGAAGATTTTTGATCCTTACTCCGTACGAGCGGCCGGTTCCGGATTTCGGCTGGCGGCGTCAACCCTTTCTTGCGTGGCTTTAAAGCATTTTTTGCAGACTTTCATGGATGCGCCTTCCGTACTCGTGCGGGTATATAAAAGCTTGATCCTCCCGCTGCCGCAAACCGGACATGTCCCCCGGCCTCTGGACGGCAAATTCCATAATACGCGTCCCCGTTTCGTTTTTGCCATGAACATATAACCTCTTTTCATTCATTTTTCCGCGTTACATGCCCATTATAGGAGATGTGATGCGACATAAAATGTCGTAACAGTTTCCGCTTTCGCTTCTTTGCAAAATGGAGCGTTTCGAAATATGATGTTTATAACCGCCATGAAACGGGTAATGGTTCTACACATGCCGCGCCGAAACATAAGGGCGCTTCCGGTTTGCAGCCGCCATGACGCATGCAGGGTTAGCAAACCTTCGGAAGGAGAGATCATGATGAATGTGCCGCGCATTGCGCCTCTTCACCATTCGTATCCAAGACCACAGATCATCGCATCGAGGAAAAAGGAAAACCTGGAGCAAAACGCAACCTTCAAAGAGCTGCTCATGAAAAAAATGAAGCAAAAACAACAACGTGAATAAACCTGTCGCTTCGCGAACCAAAGCGTCTGCTTAAGCAGGCGCTTTTTTTGCGCAAGCCCGGCCGCCGTTCGCGGCCTTTTTGAGCTGCGGCTTTGGTCAAAATCCTTATTTACACCCAAAATTCTATCTGTTATATTTGTAGTATAACAGTTGCACTTTTGACATTTTGTTTGCGAAAGAAGGGCTTCTTATGATCATCCGTCTGGATATGCAGTCGGAACTTCCCATTTATACGCAGCTGATTAATCAGATTATCGAAGGCATCGCGAGCGGCAGCCTGCAGCCGGGAGAAGACCTCCCGTCCGTCCGGAGCCTTGCCGCGGATATCGGCGTCAACCTGCATACCATCAACAAAGCGTACACGCTGCTCAAACAGGAAGGTTACATTCAGATCCACAGGCAAAAAGGCGTCGTCGTCAATCCGGACGGCATGCCTCCCGCTACGCCGGAGTTTGAGCAGAAGCAGGCGGAGCAATTCAGGCCGCTGATCGCCGAAGCCATATGCCGGAGCATGGATAAGGCGAGCCTGCTGCAAATCGTCGAATCCATTTATGAAGACATCTTACATGGCAAAAAGGAGAATGCATAATGTACTGGATTTCTGCTTTCATGATTGTCGCCCTCTTCATCCCCATCATCATCGCGCTGATTTCCATACCGTTTCTCAGCAGGGAAACCGTCAGTTTCGGCGTTTCGGTCAGCGAAGAGATGTATCACAGCCCGCAGCTGCGGCGGATGAGACAACAATTTGCCTGGATCAGCGGCACGTTGTATGCCCTCCTGCTTCTCGGCTGCCTGTATTCGCTGATGAACGCCGGCGAAGAAGGCCAGGCCACCGTAATATCCATCTTTATTACCGCCGTGATTATTTGCTCGGCAGCGATGAACTTTGCCTTTTACCTGAGAATGAAAAAAACGAAGGCCTCCCTGCCGACCGCGGCGCAGCAGAGCGGAAAAATCGCGATCGACACCCGGTTCCGCAGCAAAAAGATCACGGTTTCCAACCGCTGGTTCATCCTGCATATTGCCGTCATGCTGATCAGCGCCATTCTTGCGATTGCGTACTACGACCAATTCCCTGAGACGATCGCGATGAAATACGACTGGCATGGCGAAGTCACCCGCTCCGTCGACAAATCGCTGCAGGCGGTGCTCGGTCCGAACCTGATGCAGCTGGTCATGATTTTCCTGTTTATGTTCATGAACTGGATGATCCTGAAAAGCAAGCAGCAGATCCATCCCGATCATCCCGAGCTTTCTGCGCAGCGGAATGCGCTTTTCCGCCTCCGGTGGTCGATGTTTAACGTCGTCTCAGGGATGTTGATCACGCTGTTGCTGTCGTTTATTCAGCTCAATATGCGCTACAATCTGCCCGGCAACGTCGTGTTTCCCATCACGATGATGATGCCGGCCATCATCATCGTGATGGCCTTGATCCTCTCGTTTACGACCGGACAAGGAGGCCGCCGCATCGGCCGCCCTTCCGGGGCCGCCAGCGCGACCGCCGTGAATGACGACCGTTTCTGGAAACTCGGCTTTATTTATTACAATCCGAACGATCCGGCCATGTTCGTGGAGAAACGAATGGGCATCGGCTGGACGATCAATTTCGCCAGACCGGCGGCATGGATGATTTTTGCGGGGATTCTTCTCCTCATATTTGCCGCCGGTTATTTTGCAGGCTGAAGCGAAATTGGAGCATTCGCGGCTTCATCGGCATCGGACATCCTAGAATCCAACCTCCGCCTCCATACGATGCCTTTCATTATATAAAGGAGCTAACCGCTCCAGAGGAGGAACCGTCATGAAAAAAAATTCGAAGAAATTACGCAAATTTGCCGCCGCATCCCTCGCGCTTGCGCTGTCCGTGCCCGCAGCTTCCGCCGCAGCGGAATCGTCCAAGGCCGGGACGGCGTACGCGCCGGTGCGCGAAGCCGCGTCCAAGCTGGGCGTGGAGGTTCGCTGGGACCAGGCCGCCCGCACGGTCACGCTGGTCAAAGGCGGCCAAACCCTCGTGCTGACCCCGGGCAAAGCCCAAGGCGTATTCAACGGCAAAGCCGTAAACGTGGGAGGTCCGGTTCAGCTCGTTTCCGGCAAAACGCTTGTGCCTGCCGGTTTCCTTTCCGGCATTTTCGGCCAACCGGCAACCCCGGGGGAAAGTAGCAACCCGGGAGCTTCCCAAGACACAGCCGATTTGTTCCTGAAGGAGCTGCAAGCGGGTAACGGCGCCAAAGCCGCCGAATACATGAGCCCCGCTTTCCAAAAAGCGCTGCCTGTTCAAGCCATCAACGGCTTGTGGAGCAATTACGAGCAGCTGTATGGAAAGGCGCCTTCGAAACCCTCTGCCAGAACGGAGCAAACGAATGCCGTCTACCGCAACGTTTCCTATCTGCTTCAGTGGGGACAAATGCCGGTGAACGTAACGCTCAGGCTGAATGGCGAAGGCCGGGTGGATGACATGTATATCGGCCCTGTCAGCTCTGGCGGATACCAAAAGCCCGCTTATGACAACCCGGCCGCCTATACGGAACAGGAAGTGCGCATCGGTGAAGGCCAGTGGGCCTTGCCCGCCACGTTGACCCTTCCGCAAGGCGAAGGACCGTTCCCTGCCGTCGTGCTTGTCCACGGCTCCGGGCCTCATGACCGCGATTCCTCGATGGGCGCGGCCAAGCCGTTCCGCGACCTGGCCGTCGGTTTGGCGGCCAAGGGCATCGCCGTTCTTCGCTATGACAAGGTGACCTACGAGCATACCTTCAAGGTTGCGGCCGATCCGAAGTTCACGCTGAAGAAAGAAACCGTGGATGACGCCGTCACCGCCGTCAAGCTGCTCAAACAAACGCCTAAGATCGATCCGGGCCGGATCTTCGTCGCAGGCCACAGCCAAGGCGGTTTTGCGATGCCGCTGATCCTCGATGCGGACCAAAGCAAGGACATCGCGGGCGCGATCGTGCTCTCGGGCCCTAGCCTGAAGTTTGCCGATACGCTGATCGAGCAGCAGCAGGAGCTGGTTGCGCGCGTCAAAAAGCTGGGCCAGGACCCTGCCCCGTACGAACAGCAGGCGGCTGCATGGACCCAAATCGCCCGGCTGGTGAACGATCCGCAGTATACCGTGGACCATATGCCTGAAAACTTCCCGCTCTCCCCGGCGTATTGGTGGTTTGAGCAGAAAAACTATAAACCCGTCGATCTGGCCGTCAAGCAACAAACGCCGATGCTCGTCCTGCAAGGCGAAAACGACTGGCAGGTGACGATGAACCAGTTCAACGAGTGGAAAAAGGCGCTTCAAGGCCGGAGCGGCGTCGAATTCAAATCGTATCCGAAAATGAACCATCTGCTCGCGGAATACGACGGCATCTCGATCGGTGCCGAATATGCGATGCCGTCCAACGTATCTTCCGCGCTGATCTCCGATATCGCGGCGTGGATTCGGAAAAAGTAAAGGTTTGCGGGGTTCTCGGCTTCCGAAGGAATCGGGATGGAATTTACGCCCATTCTCTGGGATAATGAACTCATGAAATGGTTCATCTTTTATATGGGAGGTCTTTTTCGATGAGTGAGAAACGCGTAATGACAGCCGAGGACCTGTACCGCATCCGCTGGGTAAGCGATCCTGCAGTTTCGCCCGAAAACGGCGCGACTGCGTACATACTGAAATCGGTCAACGACAAACATGACGGGTACGTGACCCAAATCCGCCTGATTCAGCCGGGCGGCGCGGACGTTCCGTTTACGGCCGGCGAGCAGGACGGAGCGCCGCAGTGGTCCCCTGACGGTGCGCAGCTGGCTTTTCTCCGGAAAAAAGGCGATGCTCGCCAGGTGTGGATCATGCCCGCGCATGGCGGCGAAGCCCGGGCCGTGACCGAATTGAAGCATGGAGTAAGCGCATTCAAATGGTCGCCGGACGGTTCCGCCCTGCTTCTTAAAGCCGAAGCGCCGGACGACAAGGAAGAGCAATTGGACGCCAAAGCCAAGGACGAACCTGCGCTGCCCGAGGAAAAAATCGTGGACCGCATCCGTTACAAAGCCGACGGCGTCGGTTTGCGAAGCGGCCGCAGATCGCATTTATTCGTATTCGACATCGCGGGCGCAAGCAGCGTCCAGATAACGTCGGGCGCGTTTGACGTCGGGGCTTTCGCCTGGTCGCCGGACGGCAGCCGCATCGCGTATACGGCGGAGCTGCCTACGGACGAGTATGCCGACGCCGATCTGAGACCGACGAACGATCTGTATGTAACGGATCGTACGGGAAGCGAAACGCGCCGGCTGACGGACGGCAAAATCAGCATCGGTTCCGTCAGCTATACGCCGGACGGCGGATCCATCCTGATGCTTGCGGATGATCTGTCCTGCGGTTACGCCACGCTGACCCGCATATATCTCATCCCGGCGGAAGGCGGCGAATACCGCGCCCTCTATACCGATCTCGACATCCAGATCGGCCACAGCTGCGTCAGCGATATGCGCGCAGGCGCCGGAACGCCGCCGGTCTTCAGCCCGGACGGAGCGCATGTATACCTTCAGGTGAGCCAGCTGGGGCGCGTCGAGATCGCCCGTTATGCCCTCGACGGCTCCGAATTCGAAATCGTCGCCGGCGGGGACCGCGAGATCTACCAGTTCGCCCTGACGCCGGAAGGCAGCCTCGTATTTGCCGCTGCCGATCCTTTGCACCCCGGCGATTTGTACCGGCTGGAACTGCCGGGCCGAACGGAAACCCGCTTGACCGAATGCAACAAAGAGCTATGGAGCGAGCTGACGCTGAGCGAGCCGGAAGAGTTCCGGTACGCGGCCGGAGACGGCTGGCCGATGCAGGGCTGGATCATGAAGCCGATCGGCTTCAAGGAAGGCTCCAAGGTACCGGCCGTTCTCGAAATCCACGGCGGACCGCAAGCCATGTACGGCCATACGTTCATGCATGAGTTCCAGCTGCTGGCCGCCGCCGGTTATGCGGTATTCTACACGAATCCGCGCGGCGGGCACGGCTACGGACAGGTCCATGTCAACACGGTCCGCGGGGACTATGGCGGACGGGATTACCTCGACCTGATGGAATTTACGGACTACGTGCTGGACCACTATCCTTTCGTGGACGGCTCCCGTCTCGGCGTGACCGGCGGAAGCTACGGAGGATTTATGACCAACTGGATCGTCGGCCATACGAACCGCTTCCAGGCGGCCGTCACCCAGCGTTCCATCTGCAACTGGCTTTCGTTCTACGGCGTGAGCGATATCGGCTACCACTTCACGGAGGACCAAATCTGGGGCAATGCGTGGGATGACGTCGAAAAGCTGTGGAAGCATTCCCCGCTTGCTTATGTCAAAAACGTAAGCACCCCGCTGCTCATCCTTCACGGCGAGCAGGACATGCGCTGTCCAATCGAGCAGGGCGAGCAGATGTTCGTCGCGCTGAAGCGGCTGGGCAAAGAAACGCAGCTGATCCGTTTCCCGGGAGCGGATCACAATCTGTCCCGGAGCGGCAATCCGTATCTTCGCACAAGACGCCTCACCCATATCGTCCGCTGGTTCAAAGAGCATATCGAGGCATAAAATCAAACAAAGCCCGCGCCGACCGAAACGTTTACGGTCGACGCGGGCTTTTTGCCGTCTAGATCATCAGTCCCATTTCATGGGCCGCTTCCATCAGTACCGGCGCAAACTCATGCAGCGTATCCTCGCCGATCCGGCTGATCGGACCGGATACGGAAAGCGCCGCAGCCACTTCCCCCCTCCGGTTCACGATCGGCACGGCAACCGCGGCCGCTCCCGGCTCGCGCTCTTCGAAGCTGGTCGCGTATCCGCGCTCCCGGATCTCCGCCAGCATGCGGAGGTAACCTTCCGGATCGGGCATCTCCGGCCATTCCGGATCGCCGAACAACTCCCGCCGGTCTTCCTCCGAAGCAAAAGCGACAAGCACCTTGCTCGAAGCTCCGACGTACAGCGGCAGGCGGGCGCCGACCTGAGCCACGCGGCGGATCGCCTGGTTGCTCTGCACCGCCTGGATCCGCAAGCGGTCTTTTCCGTCCCGCAAATACAAGCTCACCGTTTCCCCGAGCCGGTCGCGCAACCGCTCCATCGCCGGAAGAAGCAGCACGGCCGGATCGTCGCTTTTGGACAGATGCGTGGACAGCTCCCATACCTTCAGCCCCAGGCGGTATTTTTCCGTTGCCGCATCCCGCGCGACGAACCCCTTCTCCTCGAGCGTCGTCATCAAACGATGCACCGTGCTTTTGTGCAGGCCGATCTGCCCGGCGATTTCGGTCAGCCCGAGCTCGCTGCTTTTGGTAAAACACATCAATATGTCAAGCGCGCGCTCGACGGCGCGTACGGTTAATTTGCGGTCTTCCATTCCTGTTCCCGCCCCTCTTAATGTTTCACCAAATGAAACATGGTTACAATAATTATAAAAAATTCAGCCCCCAAAGTCTACTTTTTCGCTAAAAATCTGTTTCGGCGGCGCTAAAAAAAGAAACCGTTTTTTTGGGCCAGGCCGATTGACTTTAGGCGATCTACCGCATAGGATATAGAGTAAAATTTTTTCTGTTTCCGAATCGGGTGTATAATAGGTAAACTAGAGACAGGCTCGAAATTTGTAGAATCCTGAAATTTTGATATAAAGGAGGGGCTCTCATGAATATGGCAACCCGAAACGACGCCCAAATTTCTCCCCCCCTGACCGAGACACCCATTCCACTCACCCCGCGGCTGATCCGCGTGAAGCATATTCTCGTTGCCTTGCTGCTGTCGGTCGTGTTTTTCCTTCTATTTTGTTTTATCGCCTTGCACGCGTACATCGCTTGGGTGCTTTCGAACCCGACCGTTGCGCCGCTGTATTCGAATCCGAAGCAGGCAAAAAACATGGCCTATGAAAACGTGACCTTCCCCGCCTTGGACGGCAGCCGGATGATGCAGGGCTGGTACATTCCCGCCGCCGGATCGAAAAAAACGATCGTGTTCAGCCACGGCTACGGCGCAAACCGCGAGGAAACGTGGATTCCGATGTACGATCTGGCCCATTACGCGCACCGGATGAATTTTAACGTCATCATGTTCGATTACGGCTTCGCGTCCCAGACCAGCAAGGCGGTGGCCACCGGCGGCAAAGCCGAATCGCAGCAGCTGCTCGGGGCGATCGAGCTGGCCAAACAACGCGGCGCGAAGCAGATCGTCGTGTGGGGCTTTTCGATGGGAGCCGGGACGGCGCTTCAAGCCGGGCTGCAAACCAAGGATATCGACGCGATGATTTTGGACAGCACCTTTTTGCTGGAGCCGGACACGTTGTACCATAATATCAAAAACCAAATCGACCTGCCGCGCCATCCGTCGCTCGAAATTTTGGAGCTGCTGTTCCCGGTGCTTAACGGAACGAGCCTCCACCAAATTCCTTACCAGCAGGTCAAAAAGGAAGATTACCCGTTCCCGATCTTTTTCGTTCACGGCACGGAGGACGAGAAGGCCCCTTACCCGATTGCCGAAAAATTGGCATCCAACCAGTCGAATCCGTATTCGGACGTTTGGATCGTCAAAAACAGCCATCATGAGCTCATTTTCCGCGAGCATCCGCGCGAGTATCTTCGCCGCGTCTCCTCCTTCCTCGCCAACGTGAAGCTTGCCGAACGGAAGGACATCGACAATGCGCCCGTGATCCAAAACAAACGGTAAACAGCCTTTCGCCCAATTAGGCCAAGGCGCTTCCGAAGCCCGGGCATACAAAAAGGCATCATCGAAGATCCGATTCGGGTCTTCCATGATGCCTTTTTTATGATGTTCCGATTATTCTTTGATCAAAGACAAAAACTCGGCTCTGGAAGCCGGGTCCTCGCGGAAAATGCCGCGGACCGCGGATGTCACCGTTTTGCTGCCCGGCTTTTTCACGCCGCGGGCGCACATGCACAGATGTTCGCCTTCCACGACCACCATGACGCCATGAGGCTGCAGAACTTCGACCATGATGTCGGCAATTTGCGACGTGATGCGTTCCTGGACCTGCAAACGGCGCGTGATCGCCTCCACCAAACGGGCCAGCTTGCTCAGTCCCGCGATTTTGCCGCTCGGAATGTACCCGATATGGACTTTCCCGAAAAACGGCGCCATATGATGCTCGCATTGGCTGTAATAAACGATATCCTTGACGATCACGAGCTCCTCGTGGTTTTCATCGAAGGTAACGCCCAGCACATCCCTCGGGTCCACTTCGTACCCCGCAAAAATTTC
Source organism: Paenibacillus cookii (assembly GCF_018333375.1). Taxonomy (GTDB): domain Bacteria; phylum Bacillota; class Bacilli; order Paenibacillales; family Paenibacillaceae; genus Paenibacillus_AQ; species Paenibacillus_AQ cookii. The sequence continues at coordinate 113,252 of NZ_BORW01000011.1, read as the reverse complement.
CTCGTACATCCGCGCCACGCGCGCAGGGGTTTCAAGCAGGCCCTCCCGCTGCGGGTCTTCGCCGATCAATTTCAAAATTTCCGCGATGTGGTGTTCCACCTGTTCACGGTTTTCCCGAACCTTGTTGTTTACGTAATCTTTAACGCCGGCCACGGCACTTCCCTCCTCTCGCGGCTTCTTTTTTTTCGCTTCACGGATTTATCGACAATCCGGCTTATTTGCGTTTGCCTCCGCCAGGCTTCTTTTTGCCGCTGAACTGCGGATTGTTTTTCATCATTTGCTGCGCTTTCTGCATTTGACGATTGTTTAGATTATACCCCATCTGTTTGGCCATTTTTTGCAGCATTTGTGGATCACTCTGCATTTTCTCCATTTGCTTGCGCAAATAAAACACGCCGATGAAAAAGCCGCCGACCAAGCCGACGATCAGCGTAATCACAGGAATGACATATTGCATGTTCCGCCACCTCATCGTTATAAATCAATACTTTGCGTGCATAGCAACACGAACCTATCATAGCATGTCCCCGTGTGGCTCGCAAATGGATTTCTACGATAAAACCGCCTCGATGAATACCGTCGTCTCCTTCGCCAAATCCAGTTCTTTGACGTCGAACCGGCTGGCCTCCCCCTGAACGATCCGGATGACCGGACGCCCGGGCAGGCCGCGATGCTGGCGGACGACGACGCCCGTTTGCTTGTTGGACAAACGTACCGCCGTGCCGTTCGGATAAACGGATACGATCCGGTTGAACTGCAGCAGCACTTCATGGTCCAGCTGCTTTTCCGACATCGCCATCATTTCCTCGCAGGCTTCGTGCGGCAGCAGCTTTTTGGCCTGCGGAGGCAGCGGATGAACGAGCCGTTCGTAGGTATCCGCCGCCGACACGATTTTGGCGTACAGATGAATTTCATCCCCCGCAAGTCCCCGCGGAAGGCCCAGACCGTCCACCCGTTCATGGTGCTGCAAGGCCACGTGCGCGATCAGGAGGCTGAATTCCCTTCTGCTTTTCAGCTTTTCGTATCCTCTCCAGGTGTGATGCCCTTTAAGGTCGGGAATGAGCAGATCTTCCTCCCTCATGCCCGTTTTGCCGATGTCGTGCAGGAGGGCCCCCGTCGCAAGTTCCTTCAGCTGTTGATAGTTGAGGCCCATGTTGATGCCCATGACGCTGGATAACAGGCATACGTTGATGGCATGTATATATTGGCCGTTGTCCTTCGTCCGGATATCGGTCAATTGGACCAACACTTCCTTGTTGCTCATCACGTCCGTCAACAAGCTGTCCACGCTGCTCCCGATCATCTGGGTGTTCCAATCCTTGCCGGAACGGATCGCCTCGAACGTGCTGTTCATGGCTTGGATCATGCCCTGCTTCGTCGCTTCGCTGAGCATATCGTCCGTCTCGACGTCCTCGAACATCGGATCCTGGATGTACAGCATCGTCACGCCGATCCGGTTGAGCGTGCTGATCATGTACACCGTCAATTGAACGCCGGCGCCCAAAAGCACCGTCCCGTTCGCGGAGTAGATCGTTTTGCCCAAATACTGCCCGGGCTCCACATGGTCTATGCTCACATACCTCATCGTCTTCCCCCGATTTCGGAGCGGCCGAAAAAAGAACCCTTCGCCGCTTTACTCTTCGATCCGCTTGTTTCTTTCGGGGAGCGCATTTTCGTGGTTCAAAAGCTTCCGTTTCGTTTCAAGCCCGCCGCTGTAGCCCGTCAGGCCTCCGCCTTCCTCAAGCACGCGATGGCAGGGAATGATGACCGGAACGGGATTTTTGTTCACGGCTCCGCTGACGGCCCGCATCGCTTTCGGTCTCCCTATGGTCTCTGCGATCGTCCCGTAAGTGCGGATCTCTCCATAAGGAATATCGGCAACTGCGTCCCAAACCTGAAGCTGGAACGATGTGCCGCGCAAATCGAGCGGAACGTCAAACGTCTGCCGTTTGCCCGCGAAGTATTCGCCAAGCTGGCGTTTGGCCTCTTCCAGTCGTGCATCGTCGTGCTCCAATTCGCCGCCTCCGCACCAGGTGCGGGACCATTTTTGCAGGACGGCTTCCTTGACGCTGAAGCTGCCGAATTCGATCAGGCACAGCCCTTTGTCGGTGGCGCATAACGTTAACGGCCCGATGATCGACTGCATTTCGTCGTAATAAATCGTTTCCGGTTCTCCGCCGAGCGCCGGCGAAAATTCCGATGCCTCGTTTTTGTTTTCCGCTGCTTCCGCTTTCGTTTGCGATTGAAGTTGCGCTTTGGCGTCCGTGAGCATTTCCCTTACTTTCTCATCCTGCTCTTCCGCCAAGGCTTTATTCATGATGGTCAATGCCTCTTCGCCTCCTATGCGTCCCAGCGACCAGGCGGCGGTTCCCCGCAGCTCCGGCCGTGGATCTTTCAGCAGCACCTCTCCGAGTTTGGGCACCGCAGATTTGTCTTTGTAATTACCGAGCGCGATGACCGCGTTGCGCTGGATCGGCTTCCGGCCCCGCCAGGCGGCGGCGCTTTCGCCGAATTTTTCTTTGAACTCCCGGTTGCTCATGTCCAGAATCGGCAGCAATAGCGGCCGGTCTTTGTCGGGCACCGGCAACAGGTCCGGATGATGCGTCCAATGCTTGCCTTTGTTTTTCGGGCAAATCACCTGGCACGTATCGCAGCCGTACAGCCGGTTGCCGATTTTGCGCATGACCTCGTCCGTCAGAAATCCTTTCGTTTGCGTCAAAAAGGAAATGCAGCGCTGCGCGTTCAGCTGCCCCGGACCGACCAGCGCGCCCGTCGGACAAGCGTCGATGCATAGCGTGCAATCCCCGCAATCCTCCGTCACCGGCGTATCCGGCGGGAACGGGATGTTCGTGACCATCTCGCCGAGAAAAATCCAGGAGCCCCATTTCGGCGAAATGATGCAGCAGTTTTTGCCGCTGAAGCCGATTCCGGCCCGCTCCGCGACCGCCCTGTCCACAAGCGCCCCGGTATCCACCATGCTTTCCATGACCGCATCCGGCACCCGTTCGCGGATAAAAGCCTCCAGCTTTCCCATCGCCTCGCGCAGCACCTGATGATAATCCTTGCCCCAAGATGAACGCGACAAGACGCCCCGGTATTTGCCGGGTTCGTTTTTTGGCGGGTTTGGCATTTTGGAGGAATACGCGACGGCGATGGAGATGAGCGAGGCTGGTTCTGCGGAAGGCAATGCGGGGGTGATTCGTTTATCCAAATCCGGCTCCTCGAAGCCGGACTCATACCCAAGGTCCCGGTGATTTTGCAAAATGGCTTTTAACGATACGAAAGGGTCCGCGGAAGCGAAGCCGATCTCGTCGATGCCGAAATCGGCCGCCGCCTCCTTGATTTCCTGCTTCAGCTGCTCCCACCGGGAAGGCGGAGGAGCATAAGCGGATGGATTCATGGTTGTCAAAAGCTTGCGCCTCCTTCACAGCATGCATTCAAACCGATGTTACAAGCCCTTGATTTCGGAGATCGGCCAAAAAATGAATTCGGCCCTGCCGACGATCGCTTTGGCGCTGACGCTGCCGAAAGAGCGGCTGTCTTTGCTGGCGCGGGCATGCCGGTTATCCCCCATCACGAAATAATGATCCTTGTCCAGCTTGACCGGACCGAAATCCGGATCCTGAATTTCGACCTCGGTATACGGCTCCGTCTGGACCTCGCCGTTCACGTAAAGCTTGTGGTCTTTGACTTCCACCGTATCGCCGGGAACGCCGATGATCCGTTTGACCAGATATTCCTTTTTATCCGGCCCGTTGCTCGGATCATGCAGCACCACGATTTCGCCCCGGCTCGGCGATTTGAAATCGTACACGATTTTATCGATAAACAGCCGTTCCTTCTCATGCAGCGTGGGCTGCATGGATTGGCCTTTGACCATCGACAGGTTAAACACGAACAAATTCAGCAGCATCATGATCACGAACGCAATGACGATCGTTTTCGCCCAGTCCCACGCTTCGGCGGCAAAACTGCGCTTTTTCGGTTCCGCTTCGGGCGGCCGTCCCGGATCGTTCCCGGAGCGCCCCTGCTCTTGCAGTCGAGCTTGATTCATGCCACACCTCATTTTTAGACAAATTCCCCTTATATACAGAAAAGCATATCTTGCGCGGTTTTGCAACGGCAGCAAAGATATGCTCAATATAGAAAATATTGTTTATTGACAACAATAATGGATGTACTTTTTGTAATTTCTGGCGTTTTGGGCATGTCCGGACGGCGGCCGCACACACGCAAAGGTTATTTTCAGTTATAAAACTAAATTAGTGCTGCGGGCTTATGATGCTCAGCTTCTGGAATGCTTCCAGCACCTTGTTGGCACCGTAACCCATCGCTTCGTAAAGAGGCATCGCTGCTTTGTTATGCTCGTCGCCCGCGATCCATATCCGGCTCACCTTCCGGTTCTGGAAACGCTGCTCCATCGCCGACACAAGGGCTTTGCCGACGCCTTGGCGGCGGTAGTCGGGATGAATGGCAATGCGGTAATAGCAGCCGTGGTTGTGCTCGATCGTGCCGATCAACGCGCCCACGATTTCATCGTCTTCCTCTGCGACCAAAATCAGCTCCGAATCCCAGGACAGCTGCCTGGAGAACGGCCCCATCGTATTCCGGTAACATTCTTCGGACAAGGCAATCTTCATCAATTCGGTCACATCGGTACAATCACTTAACTGAAAGGAACGAACACGCATGATTAAATCTCCCTTTTTCGTCAGCTTGTTTGGATCCTCGGAAGATCAAGCTCCTCTTATAATCCAGAATAAATATTACGACAAAAAACGTTAAATTCCTGCTTTATCATCCATTAAAGCATAGTTTTCTTTAAAAAACACGCTTTTTCTTTTGAAAGCGCTTTATAGCAAACGTTTTCAATGTAATATAAGTTTATAAAACCAGATATTGGTTATTTGTCCGCGCATAAATATCCGTAAAACGGGTAATGGTTAATATGGGTTATAGGCCTTTATAACCTAATCGCACGGTCACGCAGACTTTTTAAACATAAATGTTGATTTAATTGAAAAAATACGGTTTAATTGTACTTGGAAGCATTACTGTTTGAAACCGGTCAATAAAGGAGATCCCGCCAACCGCGGCGTTTCCTTTATGAAGAGGATCAATGTTCATTGATTCCTTGAATAAAAGAAAACAATACAGGAGGTATTTATCATGGCATTTCAATTACCTGCACTTCCTTACTCCAACGATGCGCTCGAGCCGCATATCGACGCCCAAACGATGGAGATCCACCACGACCGTCACCATAACACCTATGTAACGAACTTGAATGCAGCGTTGGAAAACGCTCCTGAACTGCAAAATAAAAGCTTGGAAGAGCTGCTGACCAACCTGGACAGCGTGCCTGAAAGCATCCGTACCGCAGTACGCAACAACGGCGGCGGCCATGCCAACCACAGCATGTTCTGGGAAATCATCGGACCAAACGGCGGCGGCGCTCCGACCGGCGCTTTGGCTCAAGCGATCGACAGCGAGCTTGGCGGCTTCGATAAATTCAAAGAAGACTTCGCCAAAGCGGCTGCTGGCCGTTTCGGAAGCGGCTGGGCTTGGCTCGTCGTCGGCAAAGACGGCAAACTCGCCATCACCAGCACGCCGAACCAAGACAACCCGATCATGGAAGGCCAAACTCCGGTTCTCGGCCTGGACGTTTGGGAGCATGCTTACTACCTGAAATACCAAAACAAACGCCCTGATTACATCGCCGCTTTCTGGAACGTTGTAAACTGGGACGAAGTCGGCAAACGTTACGACGCTGCCAAAAAATAATAAGGGTTATGAGGTGACGGGCCGTTCCGTTGCCGTCCGATCCTTTGAAAAGCGGTTCAAGCCTAGGCTTGAACCGCTTTTTTTATTTTAGCCTGCAGTAAAATGCGTCTGCAGCACGCCTGCAAAAGCCCATGAGTCCCGTCATCGTGCCTCTTATTCAGCCTTGCATTCCTATCATCGAAAAAGCAAATTCAAGGTGGAACAAGGAAGGGATGGAATCAGAACCGTCGAAATTCAGTTAGGAGAGTACAAGCCCAAATAGGCGGTGAATATCGTGGATCAGTCAGTTCTTGTTTTTTATGATAACCTGGCAGAAGATTACCATCTTATTTTTCATGATTGGAAACATGCGGTTTCGGTGCAAGGCGAAGTTTTAAACGGAATCATTTGTTCTAAAGTCGGGAGTCCGGGCAACGAGGTTATGTCCCTATTAGACTGTTCCTGTGGGATCGGCACACAAGCAATCGGTCTGGCTAACCATGGATTCAAAGTAACCGCTACCGATTTAAGCCCGGTATCTGTTGAAAGAGCGAAAAAGCACTTTTTATTGCAGCAAGAGAATGGACAATGGATAACGAAGCATAGCAAAACAAGGTACAGAGCTTTATTGCGGGATGAATTCACCCATATGTTGAGTGCGGCCGGGTTCTCGGATATCGAGTGGTGCATGCCGTCAGAATCGGGTTATTACCAGCCCATTGTAACGGCGCGAAAGAAATTGTGAACAACAAAAAATGGATATGGCTCAGATCTGCTCTGAAACCTCTATCCATTTTGATTTTCACCTTATAATGCAGCCTTTTTGCTGTCCGCATGATTCAACTCTAAACTTCCCATGTCGGGTTTACGGCCGCTTCCCCTTAAAATGCTCCTTCAGGATTCTCAGGAACACGTTCGGAAAAGCGTACAGCTCCATATCCTCTTCGTTGATCCAGCGATACTGCGTGCGTTGCGCGCCAGCATCAGGGTCAGCATCAGGCGCATAAACCGCCCGGGATTCGGCCACGGAAAGCAAATCCTCCTCGCGGCAGCGGTACACCTGAAGGTTCCAATGAATATGGCTGAACGTATGCTCCGCATCCATCATGAACCCTTCCGGCCGTGCGTGAATCCCCTCTTCCAGCAGCATGTCCGCCACGATATCCATGGCCGGCTCGTCCGGGAGCCTTCCCTTGCGGCTTTGCGGAACCTGCACATGCGGCAGCTCCCACATGCGGGCGAGCAAACCTTCCTGCGGACGCTGACGGATCAGAACCTTGCCTTCGTGCGGACCCGATCCTTCGACCAGGGCGACCATCCGATACTCCGGACGCGGCGGTTTCGCTTTGGTTTTCACCGGGAGCGACTCTTCCACACCTGCGATCCTTCCGGCGCAATGCTCCATGACCGGACAAGTCAGGCAATGCGGCGATTTCGGCGTGCATACGAGCGCGCCAAGCTCCATGAGCGCCTGGTTAAAATCGGAAGCCCGCCCCTCCGGGATCAATTCCGTGACAAGCCCTTCCATGAGCGCCCTCGTGCTTCCTTTCATGATGTCTTCTTCGATCAAAAAATAGCGCGACAGCACGCGCATCACGTTGCCGTCCACCGCCGGTTCCGGTTTGTTGAAGGCAATGCTGAGAATCGCCCCCGCCGTGTACGGGCCGACGCCTTTGAGCGCAAATACCGCCGCCCTGTCATCCGGCACCTGTCCGCCGTGAAGCTCCTTTACCTGCTTGGCGGCCGCCTGAAGATTTCGTGCGCGCGAATAATACCCAAGGCCCTCCCAGCATTTCAGCACGTCCTGCTCCGGCGCGTCCGCCAAAGCCTCGACGGTCGGAAACCTTTCGATAAACCGTTTGAAATAAGGGATCACGGTATCGACGCGCGTCTGCTGCAGCATGATTTCCGATACCCAAATATAATAAGGATCCCGGTGGCGGCGCCACGGCAAATCCCGTTTATTTTCCATGTACCATTCCAGCAGGTGCCCGCTGAAATACTCTTTTTGTTCCGTTTGATCCATAACGCTGCTTCAAATCCTTCCGCTTTCTTCTCCCTCACGCTTTACAATCTTTTTTCGACCACCGCAAACGCCGAAGCCAGCTCGGTTTGGTGGGATATGGTCAAATGGATCGTATACTCCGGTTCGCCCGGAAGATTCAGGCGTTCCCATGCCCCCCGGCTCAGGGCGGCCACGGGTTTCCCGCTGGAATCCGGCAAAATTTCGATGTCTCCAAAGCCGATTTTACTCCCGATGCCGCAGCCGAAAGCTTTGGAAATCGCCTCTTTGGCGGCAAAACGGCCGGCAACGAACTCCGTCAGCTTCCCGCCTCTTTTTCTGGCTTCCTCCCGCTCTTTTTCGGTAAGCACCCGCTCCATGAACCTGAATCCAAGCTGTCCGCTTAGCAAAAGCGCAAGCCGCTTGATTTCCAGCACGTCATGCCCGATTCCGTGAATCAATGGACCACACCTTCCTTCCGTGACATACAAACTCTATTGTAGCAGGAGACATCCCGGGAAGCGAGTCCATGCCGGCCATCATTCAAGCGGTAACCTTCGGAAAATTTCTATGAAAAGCGCACGGGCCGTCGGCCGCATCCTATTTCCCCGTCCCGCATGGGCCGGACATGCGTCGGGCCTAAGCGCAGCCACGGAGAGCTTCTTTGTACATTCAATATATCATGGACCAACCGTATCCAATTCGATCATTGCCCCCGTCAGCCGGTCCAAACCGCAGTTCCGGTCACCTCATCATACGAACGGGCAGAATAGTTCAATCGTTTTCGTACTGCCTTCAAGCCGATAAAATCACCGGAGAAGGAACGCACAGAAAGCGTCGGTTTTTCACAATACCCATGGCGGTGTGCTCTGTTATAATTTCTGTGGAACCTGCGTAAATGAGGATGCCCAAATACGAGAAAACACGGGTGTGTGAAGCTCTTTCCAAAACCTGTTCCCGTAGAACACACGAAGAGGTGAGTTTGCACGATGGAAACCCTCCGTACAATTTATCCAAAACAGATGCCGTTGCTTGATCAGAAGACTATGCCGCTCCAGATCCCGCGTGATGGAGTTTGGCTCAGGCTTGCCCTCACATTGGAAGGAACGGTGCGCCGCAGCGCGTATGCCAAACAAATCCTTTGCTCAGAGCAATTTAACGCCGCGCGAACGCGCTGGACTCCTGCCGATTTGACTTTTCTGCAATCCGCACTAGAGCTGCTGTACAATACACAGGGCCGAATCCGTATAAGTACACTTGCCGCTGAGTGCTTTCTTTCATTGCGCCAATTCGAACGACGTTTTAAGCAGTGCATAGGCGTATCGCCGAAGGTGTTCGCTCGTCTCCTCCGCTTCGAGGCACTGCTTGGCTCATTAATACAAGGGCCGGCCATTTCTTTCACTGACGTCTCTTCCCGTCTTGGCTATCATGATCAAGCCCATGTCATCCATGAATTCAAAACATGGGCAGGCTGCACGCCAACGGCGTTTATCGCACGAGCCAAGCAGCGGGAGATGGGAAGGCCTATCGTTAACAAACCTCGATGTATTCCTGGACCTTTATATATCGTCTAAAAAAAAAGGAGAAGAAGAAGTATGTCTCTTACTGAAGGATCATTTCAAATTCCCTGGCAGGGTATCCACCACATCGCCTTGCTTACAGCGGATCTGGACGCGACGATTCGCTTCTACCGGGACGTGTTGGGGATGCAAGCCGGTGATATCGCCCTGTCCCAGGAAGGTCGCGGCAGGCACTGTCTTATTTTGGTTAAACCAAACGACGACAACGTATTGGGCTTTCATTTCTTTGAACGCCCGATAATTAAGACAACGCTGGGCCCTTCAGATACTCATCCACAGAGTTTGGCTCCCCATGTTGCCCTGCGGCTCCCGGACGCAACTGCCGCGGACGCTTTGCGCGCGCGTTTGAGCAATGCCGGCGTTCCCGTCACGGACATTCCCGAATTGGGGACATTTGTGTTTTTCGACAACAATGATCTGTGTTTAGAAGTCACTTGGCCCAAAGGTATGTGACCCTATGAAAAAAAGCGGAGCCGCTGGCTCCGCTTTAGTTATGATGAGATTGGCATCGCGTTCCTTTTCAAAATCCGGAAACCGTGCTTATTCAGCTCCATTCCGCCCTTTACGGTTTCCCCGCTCAACACGTCGGTGTACTGCCTGGAATCGAGCTTTACCTGCTGCACCCGGCCGCTGAAGTTCAGCACGAACACGTAATCCGTGCCGCCGTCCGATCTCAGCTGTGCCGTGACCCCTTCGGGAAGCTCCGTATCGATCGCTTGACGGACACCGGCCTCCCGGATCAACCGGGCATAAAAATCGGCGTAAAACGGCTCCTTCGCCCGCGATGCCAAATAATACGCTTTGCCTTCCCCGTAAGCATGAACCGTCAGCGCCGGACGCCCGGCATAAAAATCGGCGCCGTATTCGGCAAGCACCCGGGCGCCTTCCGGGTGGATCAAATCGCACAGGTCATATAACCCGTACGATCCTTCAAGCCCCAACGCGTTGTCTTTGAGGCATACCATCTCGTTGCGCTCGCCTTCATGCAGACCGTCCATCTCCTCGGACCAGATGCCGAGCACCTGCCGCAGCGGCCCGGGGAATCCGCCCAAATGGCACAGGTCGCTTTCATTGACGATCCCCGACCAGTACGTGGCGACAAGCGTGCCTCCCCCGGCGACAAACGCCTCCAGGGAGGCGCCGGCTTGCTCCGTGCACAGATACATCATCGGTGCCACGATCAGTTTATACCTGGAAAAATCGTCTTCGGAGCCGATGACGTCCACGGGTACGCCCATGTTCCACAAGGCCCGGTAGTGCTGCATCACCGTGTTTTCGTAGTCGATGCCCCGGTTCAGCGGTCCTTGCGCATCCTTCACGGCCCAGCGGTTGTCCCAGTCGGCGATGATCGCCGTCTCCGCCGGAACGCCGGAGCCGGTCACCTCGGCGATCGTTTCCAGCAACCCGCCCAGCTCGGCCACATCCTGAAATACGCGCGTATGCTCGTGACCCACGTGGTCCACGACCGCTCCGTGAAATTTCTCGCTCGAACCGCGGCTTTTCCGCCACTGAAAATACTGCACGGTGTCCGAACCGTGCGCCACCGCCTGCAGCGACGACAACAGGTGCATGCCCGGCCGTTTCAGCTTGCTGACCGGCTGCCAGTTCGTCAGGCTCGGCGTGCTTTCCATCAGCATGAACGGCCGCCCGCCCTTCAGCGAACGGAACAGGTCGTGATTGAACGAGAACCAGGCGGCAAGCTTGCCCGGCTCCTGCGTATCATGCCAGGTCGGGTACGCGTCCCAGGAGATGACGTCCAGCATGTCGGCAAATTTGCGGTAATCCAGGCCCTCGAACCAGTCCATCATGTTGGTCGTCACCGGCAAATCCGGCCGGATCGCCTTGAGCGGAGCGATTTCGGCCCTGCAGAAATCCGCCGTTTGGTCCGTCACGAACCGTTTCCAGTCCAAATTATGCCCGTGGACCATCTTCTCCCCGTGCGGGGCTGGAGATTCGATTTGCGACCAGTCCGTGTACGTATGGCTCCAGAACGCCGTCCACCAGGCGCGGTTCAGCGCTTCAAGCGTGCCGTAGCGCTTTTTCAGCCATTCGCGGAACGCTTCCTGGCAATTATCGCAGTGGCAGTCCCCGCCGTATTCGTTGGAGATGTGCCAGCCGACCACGGCCGGATGGTTGGCGTACCGCTCCGCCAGCTTCGTGTTGATGATCCGGGTTTTCTCCCGGTAGGCCGGCGAAGTGTAGCAGTGGTTGTGCCGCCCTCCATGCAAATTGCGCACGCGGTTCTCGGAAACCCGCAGCACTTCGGGATACCGCTGCGACAGCCATGCCGGCCGAGCGCCGCTTGGCGTTGCAAGCCACGCGTAGATCCCGTTCGCGGCAAACCGGTCCAGCACCCGGTCCAGCCATTCGAACGTAAACGTCCCCTCTTCGGGTTCCAGGGCGGCCCAGGCAAAGATGCCCACGGCCATCACGTTGCATTTTGCCAGCTTCATCAGCCGGATATCTTCCTCGAGCACTTCCGGGCTATGCTGCCACTGGTCCGGATTATAATCGGCCCCATGCATGAACCCGGTAATTTTCGGGCTGATGGGCGGATAAGTTTTCACCATGTATAACTACCTCGTTTCAGTTATGGAATGTACAGCGCTGGCAGCGGGCGGCCGTCGTGATCGAACAGCGTAAGATTGCTCCAATTGTTCGCGTGGCCGACCGACCACTCCCTCTGCGACGGGATCCAGCACGGCTCCCAATAATAAAACCCGATCCCCCGGCCGGCCGGCGTCCGGCGGATCACGTCCGCGAACGCCTTCATGTACGCCGCCTGCCCCTCCGGCGTGGCCGGATACGCGGCTGGCAATGCCTCATCATTCTCTACGATGAGGGGAAAACCCTCCTTGGCACGGAAAGTCCACGGGTAAGCCGTCTCCACGACGATCAGGTCCCGGCCGTACCGCGCCGCCAGCTCGTCCAGATTACGGCTTAGCTGCTCCAACGGGCCGTGCCACCAAGGATAATAAGACAGACCGATGACGTCATAATCGATTCCTTCCGCTTCCATCCGGTCGAAGAACGACAGGCTCCCTTCCGGATCGCCGCCCCGGTCGATATGCAGCATGATCCGGACGGACTCATCCGTATCCCGTACGGCGCCGATGCCCGCCTTCAGCAGGCCGCACAATCGGGCCCACTGTCCGTCGGCCGCGACAGGATCCCCTTCAGCGCCGATCCTGCCGTCCGGCCACAGCATGCCGTACGTGATTTCGTTCCCGATCTGCACCATGTCCGGCAGCGCGCCTCCCGCCCGCAGCACGGCAAGCACCTCGTACGTGTAGTCGTAAACGGCCTGCTCCAGTTCCCGGCCTTGGAGATCCGTCCATAACGCTGGCTTCCATTGGTTCGCCGGATCGGCCCAGCGGTCCGAATAATGGAAGTCAAGCAGAAGCTGCATCCCGAGCGCCTTCACCCTTTTGGCCATCAGAAGAGTCCGTTCCAGATTGCAATACGTTCCGGGCGGGTCGTTCCAGATCCGCAGCCGGATGGAATTGACGCCGCCATCCCGGAGGATGCGCAGCGCATCCCCGCTTTCGGTTGCGTCATGAAACATGCCCCCTCCCTGCTCGATCTCGTCGAGAAAGGATACGTCCATGCCCTTGATCCATGCTGATTCCATGCCCATCCTCCTTATTCTTTAACCGATCCCAAAACCAGGCCTTTAACGAAATATTTCTGCAGAAACGGATAGACGAGCAGCACCGGCAGCGCTCCGATGAAAATTTGCGCCGCGTTGACCGTCTTTTGCGACAGCAGCGCCACTTCCTTCGGATCGATGCTCATCGAGCTCATGTCCTTCTGCACAATGACCGTCTGCAGAAAGGTAGCCAGCGGAAACGACTTGGAATTGTTCAGGTACAACAGCCCGTCGAACCAGGAATTCCAATGAAACACCATGCTGAACAAAGCCAGCGTCGCGATGGACGGAAGCGAAACCGGAAGGTAAATCGCAAAAAGCGTACGAAAATGTCCGGCCCCGTCGATAAAGGCAGCTTCCTCCAGCTCCTTCGGGATGCCCCGGAAAAAGTTGAGCAGCAAAATCGTCAGATAAACGTTGACCGCTCCCGGCAGCACCAGCACCCAAAAGGAATTGATCAGATGAAGCTTTTGGATGACGATATAAAAAGGCACCAGCCCCCCGCTGAAAATCATCGTGAACACGAAGATCCACGAATAAGCGGTCCTCGCCTTAAACACGCGCGATTCCTTGGACAGCGGATATGCCGCCAGAAAGGCAAGCAGCAGCGTCAAGCCGGTCCCGATGACCGTCCGTTTGACGGACACCCAAATGGAATGCAAAAAGATCGGGTTATCGATCGTTTTTTTATAGGCTTCGGTCGAAAATTGAACCGGCCAAAGGCCGACCAGGTTGGCGTCCGCCGCCGACTTGGCGCTGAACGAAACCGCCAGCACATGCAGCAGCGGAATGATGCACGCGAGCGACAGGAACAGCAGCAGGATCGTGTTGAAAATGGTAAACAAGCGGTATGAAGCGGTTTTATGATACATGCGTTTATGTCCCCCTCTTAGAAAATCCGGTAGTTCGCCAGCTTATACGCCAATCGGTACGAGATCAGGATCAGCACCATCGAAATGACGGACTTGAACAATCCGATCGCCGTTCCGAGCCCCATTTCCCCGTTCAATATCGCCGTGCGGTACACGAAGGTGTCGATGATGTCCCCTTTTTGGTACACAAGCGGGTTGTACAGGTTGAAAATCTGGTCGAAGCCCGCATTCAAAATGTTGCCGAGGGCCAGCGTGCCGACGACGACCGCGATCGGCAGCATCGACGGGATGGTGATGTGCAGCGTCTGCTTCCAGCGGGACGCGCCGTCCACTTCGGCAGCCTCATAAAGCGACGGGTTGACGTTCGCCAGCGCCGCCAGAAAGACGATCGTCCCGAAGCCGAATTCCTTCCAAACGTCCGAAGCGATCACGGTAAAGCGGAACCAGTTGTTGTCGCCGAGGAAAAAGATCGGATCCATGCCGAACCAGGAGCTTAAAATCCGGTTCAGGAAGCCGCCGTCCGTGGACAGGAAGTCCAGCAAAATGCCGCCGAGGATGACCCAGGACAAAAAATGCGGCAAATAGACGAGCGTCTGGACGAAACGTTTGAAAAACGCCCTTCTCACCTCGTTGAGCAGCAGCGCAAACGTAAACGGCGCCACCAGGTTCAGGACGATTTTGAGCGCCGAGATGATCAGCGTGTTCCAAATGACCTCGATGCTGTCCTGCCGCGCGAACAAGGTCCGGAAGTTGTCCAGCCCGACCCACTCGGAATGCGCAAATCCGAGCCACGGCTTGAAATTTTGAAAGGCCATGACGATCCCTGCCATCGGCACGTAGCTGAAAATAATGAGAAACACGAGCGCCGGCAGCACCATCGCGTGCAGCGGCCAGTTTCTTTTTAAACGGTTCATGCGCGTTTTCCCCCTCATGATTGCTTATCTCCTTCTAGGTACCGACATTATAGCAAGGGGCCCGAAGCGGCCTGTAGCCCATAAAACCAACATAAATGGCACTATTGCAACCAATTGCGAAAGGGAATCGGCTGCACATCAAAAAGCGGCATGCCATCGCATGCCGCCCGTTTGCCTTTTGCCGGTTATTTGCCCAGCTTGGAATACCAGTCGTTCACTTCATTCGTCATCTGATCGCCGCCAGAGGCTTTCCACTGCTCGACGAACTTGTCGAAGGCCTCTACGCCCTGCTTCCCATAGATGATTTCGTTGAAGGTCTGGTTCTCGATTTTATTGAGGTAATCCAGCTTGGATTTCATGGTGGCCGTCGTCGGGCCGGTGTACATGTTCGGATAAGCGATGCCTTCCTGGGACATCAGCACTTTGGCCGCCGCCGGCGTTTCCAGGCCGTAGTTAAGCTTCACTTCTTTTTCCAGGCGGGTCGTCGCTTCCTTGCCGTCCGCCAGATTCAGGAGCGCCTTTATCTGGGCGTCCGGAATGCGCGCGCCGTCCCGAACGAGCAGGTAGCGCAGGCTGTTGACGTAACCTCCCGGAATTTGGTCGTACCGCAGCGGTTTTCCGCTCGCGTCGAAATCGTAGTCGTAGCCTTTGAACAAGCCGTTTTCGAATACGCCGCCCGGTTTGGAATCGGCCAGATTGTCATACATGTAGTTCTGGTACGTAAAAAACGCTTCCGGATGCTTCATGTCTTTGTTGATCAGCGTCACGCCGTTGGTAAACAGCGTCCCGTGGCGCCCGGCCTTGCCGTCCGGACCGGCGGGCAGAGGAATCGGTTCCCAGACCGCGTTTTTGGCGTTTTTCACCGTGTCGGAAAGCGGCCAGCCGCTCATCCAGTAAGGCCCCGGAATGATCCCCGCCTTGCCCGCCACCGCCGGTTCCGAGGTTTTGTTTTCGTCCCAAAGCGCGGCTTCCTTCGGGATATACCCTTTATTGAACCATTCGTTCAGCTTCTGCAGTCCCGGCTTCATGGCCGGGTTGATCGAGCCGTACTCCAGCTTGCCGTCCTGGCCTTTGTTCCACTGCTGCGGAATGGTGCCATAGGCGCCGAAAATCCAGGAAGGATCGCCCATCCATGTATTCATCGTCGTCTTGAACCCGATGCTGAGCGGAATGACCTCGTCCGGCTTCAAGCCGTCCGGGTTTTTGTTTTTGAAGGCATCCATCACCTTTTCCAGCTCATCGATCGTTTTCGGAGCCGCCAGGCCGAGCTTGTCGAGCCAGTCCTTCCGGATCCACAGCAAATAATCGTGGTTGTACGCATAATCCAGCACCGGAATGCCCATTTTTTGGCCGTCGCGGATGTACGGGTTCCACACGTTCGGATCCTGCTCCATCGCTTTCTTCCAAGTATCCGATGCATACTTGTCGAACAGCGATCCCACCTCCCGGAACATGCCCGAATCGATCAGGTCCTGCGCCAGCTGCGCGTCGCCGATCGTCACCACGTCCGGCATTTCCTGGCCGGAGGACATCGCGAGGCGAAGTTTGGTCGCAAAAGCGTTGTTCGTGTCGGTCACGGACCAAAGCGATTTGATGTCGATCCCAAGCGTATCCTTGGCCCATTTGGTGGCGACGTTGTTTTCGATCGTCTCCCCGTTCTTGAATTTCAGCTCCGGATCCACGCCCCAAACGGTGGTGATGGTGACCGGCGGATCGTATTTTTCTTTATAAGCGTTTTCGCTTCCGGATGCGGCCGGCGGATTTTGCGCCGAGTCGGCAGCCTCTCCGCCCTTGGAACCCGAACATCCGGCGAACAGCGCGCTGACCAGCACGAGGCTGGAAGCCAGCATCCATGCTTTTTTCGTATAAGCCTTCATGTCGCTCCCCCTTTATAGATCTTGCTACATGTTTCATTATAGAGGCGTCCGATTTTCCGTCCCATGTCATTCTTCGAACATTTCTGCACCTTTTGCAACCAGTTACTGATCCCTGAACTCGTTCGGATTGAGGCCGTAATGCTTTTTGAACATTTTGCTGAAATATTGCGGATTTTGGTAACCGAGCTCGGCGGTGATCTCGTATATCTTTTTGTTCGTTTTTTTCAACAGGTAAAGCGCCCGTTCCATGCGCATGCGGATAATGTAGTCCCCCAGGCTTTCGCCTGTTTCCGCTTTGTAGATTTTGGACAAATAAACCGGGTGCAAAAAGACCTTGTCCGCAATCGTCTTGACGGACGTGTCCTGTCCCAAATCCCTGGAGACCAGCTCCTGCACCTGATGAATGATATAGCTCCTCGTATACCGGTCGCTCGCCGACAGCTCCGTCCGCAGCTTCGCCAGCATGGCTTCGGCCCATCCTTTCAGCTTATCGAGCGATAGAACCATGCTGGGGTCATGCATCAGGTCAAAGCCCGACTGGTCGATCTGGTACGCAAACTGCCCCTGCTTGTGGGCTATGTACATAAACGCATTGGTCATCAGGAGGTACACCTCGTACAGGTGCTCCCGGGTGTAGTTCGTGTTTCGCAGATCCTTAAACACTTCGTCCACCTTGCTGCGCGCCGCGTCCCATTGCTTCGATTCAAGCAGATGGATGAGCGTCGGCGGCTTATACAGCGACTCGATGGATTGGACCGGCCGGGCATGCCCGGCCTGCAAATCCTCCAAATACATGATGGCCCCCGCTCCGTCGCACCCGGACATCATGATGCTTCCAAGCCCCGACCGGTAAGCCTGGGCCACCCCGTGCGGGAACCGGAACCAGTCCGAAATGACCATTCGGATGTCGCCCTTCAAATAACGGCTAACCTGCTCGCGGAAGCTTTCGGCCCGCTCGTGCAGCCGCCGTCTCCGCAGCGATTCGAAGTCCGGCGACCGCTCGATGCGATGCCGGAAGGAAGGCTGGGGCGACGCCAGCATGACGAGTCCGTCATGCGGGGCTTTGCAGATCCAAATCGCAAAGGAATCGGCAAACACCTCTTCCGCGATGTTGCCGACCGCATACTCCATCAAGGACATGGAATGATGATCGTAGTGCGCGAACTGCCCGCCAAGCTGCATCAGCAGCAGCACGGCGGGCTCGTCCACCGTCATCCCGATGTCGTATTGGGCCAGCTTGTCCGCCAAGGTTCGCTCCGACCAGGTTCGTCCTAATACCAGATCATGCATCAGGCTCGTTTTCAGCACGGGGGAACCCGATTTGACCGCGTAGGCCAGCTTATGGTATCTTTCGGCGGCCTCCCATTCGTCCTTCAAAGCTTCGATCACGTTCGTAAGGCTGCGGATAAACTCCTCGTCGTCGACCGGCTTGAGGATATAGTCAAACGCCTGCAGCTGCAGCGCCTTTTTTGCATATTCAAAATCCGAGTACCCCGTCAGCACCATGCAGCGGATATGCGGCCATTCCCGCTCAATCCGTTCGATCAGCTCCAGGCCGTCGATCTCGGGCATGCGGATATCCGTCACGACGATATCGATGGATTGCTCGCGCAGAACCGCCAGGGCCGCCTCCGCGGAATCGGCCCGATACACCTTCTCGACGCCGAGATCGTTCCAAGGAATCGTGGCTTCAATACTTTCGGTGACGTAGGATTCGTCGTCCACCAGCAAAATTTCGATCATGCATGTCCTCCCCTTTGCGTAACTGTCCGTTTCGTTTCCTGCCCGGCCGGCCAGTACAGCTCAGCCCTCACTCCGCCCAGCGCGGACGGCATAAACCTGAGGCCCGCGTCCTCGCCGTAGCGGATCAGCATGCGCTGCCGCACGTTCCAAAGACCGCAGCCCGTCTCTTCGTTCATCGGCCGGGACAAGGAGCGGCGCAGCTCCTCCAATTCCGGGCCGGTCATGCCTTTGCCCCCGTCCTCGACCCATATCCGGATTTCGGTTGCTCCGATTTCGCCTACGATCCGGACGCATCCCCCGCCGGACCGGGGTTCGATGCCGTGAAGCACTGCGTTTTCCACGAGCGGCTGAACCACCAGCAAAGGCACTTCCCACCGCTGCATCGCTTCCGGTACGTCGATGGAAAATTCAAGCTGCGGCTTGCGCATCTTCTGAATCTCCAAATAATTGCGCACGAATGCCAGTTCCTCCGCAAGCGGCACGACGTCCCGCTCCTGCCGGGTGGTGTACCGGTAATAACTCGACAGGTTTTGGGACATCGCCACGACCGCCTTCATGTTCCCCAGCTTCGCCATGCTTGAGATGAAGGAAAAGCAGTTATAGAAAAAATGCGGGTTGATCTGCGACTGCAGCTGCTTCAGCCTCGCTTCCCTGGCATGAATCCGTTCCATATACACGTTTTCGAACAGCTCCTGGATTTGCTCCACCATGGAATTAAAGCGCCCGAACACGAAACCGAACTCGTTGTTCCCTTTGGCCTGCAAACGGATGGAGTAGTCCTCGTGCTGAAGCTTTTTAAAGGCGACGACCAGCTTTTTCACCGGAACCTGTACCTGGGCGTACAGCATGTATGCCGCCAGACACCCCAAAAGAAGCGTGAGGCCTACCGAAAAATAGAACAAGCGGTTCGACTGTTCAATCGGCGCCACGATCTCCTTCAGCGGCATATAGTCGACAAGATACCAGCCCGTCGTGGCCGAAGCAGCCACATTGACCAGGTAGGTCTGCCCGTCGAGCTCGAGCGTGCGGTTCTCCTCGGCCTGGAGCGTTTCCTTCTGCAGCTGGCGCAAAATCCGTTCCGTCAGCGGCTTGTCCGCAGACCGGTTGTAAATGACGCCCAGACCCGGCTTGTAGTATACGGGATCCCTGCGCCCGTCGCTTTTGAATTTGTCGAGCATATCCTGGATGTTGCCGCTTTCGAACTGAAGCTCAATGATCAGGTTCGCGTCCTCCGGATGACTGAACGAGGAGTAGGGATAAGCCGTAAACAACGAAAACACGTAATACGCCTCGTCTCCCTGCCCCATTTTTTTCACCTGCCAGCCGGGCTTCATCCGCTTCTTGAGATCGTCGTTGTCAT
Source organism: Paenibacillus cookii (assembly GCF_018333375.1). GTDB lineage: Bacteria > Bacillota > Bacilli > Paenibacillales > Paenibacillaceae > Paenibacillus_AQ > Paenibacillus_AQ cookii. Next base: position 93,492 of record NZ_BORW01000011.1, on the reverse strand, counting down.
AGTGGTCCACATCGTTGTCGGATACCACCCTGCCAAGCGACGGGGAAAATATGTAAAGCTTCGTTTTCCAGTTGGAGGAGCTTTCCTGGATGTTGAGCTTGGTCTGGATTCGTTTCACCACGTTAATGATATCGAGGTTAAAATATTCGCTGCTTAAAAAAATGTCTTTGAACCCGAAAATGTCGGGATCCTGGATCAGCAGGTTCGGCCACAGCGAAAACAGGTCGATGTTCGTATTGACCTGCGACTGAAAAAAACTCAATTGGTTTGCGTTCGATTGGTTGAGCTCCGTTCCCAGCACTTCCGTGCTCGTACGGTTGGAGTAATAGTAAAGCCCTACGATCGGGACGAGCATCATGACGAGAAGAAGAACCATTTTTCGGAACAACGTATGTCTGGGCACGGGAAATTCACACCTTACGTCCATATTTTATCTGATGAATCGTTTGCCAAGCCTCACGGTGCCAAAAGCAACATCATTATACTGTATGCCGGCGGAATCCAGCAGATCCGTTTCGGCAAAGCCGGGACAGGCTGCAAAAAAACGCGAAAAGGAAGCCGCCGGAAACCGGCAGCTTCGCCATGCCGCGTTGGTTATCGGGGCCGATGCGAGCTCAAGCTGAACGCGCTTTCATATACAAAGTGGCAGCCGACGCATCTTTCTCTCCATTGTAACGGGCAGGCGCGAGGGCGAAAAGGGATGCCCCTGCAACATTTCTGCACTTTTCGCAACCCCTTGGCATGTCTCCGGCATCCGCCCAAAGACCTTCCGCAAAACGGCAAGCGCATTCAGGCCGTACGCGGACCCGGAGATGACCGAACCTAAAAAGACAGGCCGCAGCCGCGGCCTGTCCCTGCTGTTCACTTCCCGATATCGCTCAAATGCCCGGAATCGGACTGCGCTTGTGCGCGGTTCGTTTATAAAAGCTTTCAAGGCGCTTTTGCGCCTCCGGGCTGATTTCCTTGCCTTCGAGGTAATCGCTGTTTTCCTCATAGGTAATGCCCAGTTCGCCTTCGTCGGTCTGCCCTTCCCACAGCCCGGCGGTCGGAGCCTTGTCCAAAATGGCCTGCGGCACGCCCAAATAACGCGCGAGCCGACGAACCTGGCGTTTGTTCAGCGTGCTGAGCGGGGCAAGGTCCACCGCGCCGTCGCCCCATTTCGTATAAAATCCGGTCACGGCTTCGGAGGCGTGGTCCGTGCCCACCACAAGCAGCTTCAATTCGAACGCCAGGGCATATTGCATCACCATGCGGGTCCGGGCTTTGACGTTGCCTTTTCCCTGCGGGGACAAATGGCGGTACAACCCGATTTGCTTCAGTCCCTGCTCGGCTTCAAGCGCAATCTCGCCGACCGCGTCTTCGATGTTCGTCTCCGCGGTATGCTTCAGGTCAAAAGCCCGGGCCACGGCATAGCTGTGTTCGATGTCCTCCTGCGTCCCGTAAGGCTGGAAAACGCCAAGCGTCATGTATTCCCGGCCGGTTTCCGCCGACAGCTCGTCGGTCGCCTGTTTGCACAATCCCGCGGCCACGGCACTGTCGATTCCGCCGCTGATGGCGATTAATAGCCCTGTCGCTCCGGCCTCCTTTACATGCGCTTTCAGAAAGTCCACTCTTTTTCTGACTTCCGTTTCTTCGTCGATCACGGGTTTAACGCCTAATGCTGCAATGATTTCTTCCTGCAGACTCATCGCCGGCCACCTCTTTTCCTAGTGTCATGGACGCCCGCGCGTAACGAACCGGCATGTGTTCCATGTACCGCGAAACGCCCGCATCAAAACACGAAAGCCCCGACATCGGCTGACGCCGAAAATCCGGGGCAAATCCGAACGCGGAACCGGTTAACGGCACACGCGGTCAAAGGCTTCGATCAAATCTTCCGCGATTTCTTGGGCGGAACGGTCTTCGATCTGGTGGCGCTCGATGAAATGAACGAGCTCTCCATCCTTCAACAGAGCGATGGAAGGCGAAGACGGCGGATACGGAGCGAAATATTCCCTTGCTTTGGCCGTTGCTTCTTTATCCTGTCCGGCAAATACGGTGTACAGATTGTCAGGCACCAATTCGTTTTGCAGCGCCAGGGCTACGCCCGGACGGCATTGGCCTGCTGCGCATCCGCATACCGAGTTGACGACCACCAGCGTCGTGCCGGGCGCATCCTGCAAATGGGTTTCCACTTCTTCCGGCGTTCTGAGCTCTTTAATGCCTAAGCTGGTCAGCTCGTCTCTCATCGGTTGAATCATATCTCTCATATATCTGTCAAAAGACATCGACATTTCTTTCATCACTCCTCGATCCGCAAAATATCAGACTGCATTCAATACTATTATACCTTCCCAAGGTTCGAAATCAAGATAAAGCCCCGCGCCGGACGTCCGGACCCTGCTGCCGTCAGGATTCGTGAAGCGGCAGGGAAATGATGAACGTCGTCCCTTTCCCCTCTTCCGATTCCACGTCGGTTTTGCCCCCGTGGCGCTCCACGATGCTCAGGCAAAGGGCAAGACCCAGCCCCGTGCCTTTGGCCTTCGTCGTAAAAAACGGCTCGAAGAGCCGCTCCAGCCGGCTTTCGGACATGCCGACGCCGGTATCCCTGACGATCAGCTCCACCATGTTGTCGCTTTCCCTGAACCGGGTTTGGATGGTCAGCTTCCCTTTTTCCTCCATCGCCTCCATCCCGTTGCGCGCCAGGTTCAGCAGCACCTGCTTGATTTCCTTGGCGTTCAGGTGGAGCTTCGGCACCCGTTCGTCCAGCAGAAGCTCGATCGTCTGGCCGCGGAGGTTCGCGTCCGCCCACAGCAGCGGGCTGAGATCGTTGATGATCTGATGAAGATGCCACTGCTCCTTTTCGGATATCCGGTTTTGGGCAAGGGATAAAAAATCGTTGATGATGCCGTTGGCCCGGTCCAGCTCCTCCATCACGATCCGATAGTAATGGTCCAGCGAATCGGGGCTTTTTTCCTTCATCAGCTGCAAAAAACCGCGCACCACCGCCATCGGGTTCCGGATTTCATGCGTAATGCTGGCCGCCATCTGCCCGACCAGGCTCAGCCGTTCCACATTGACCAATTCGGTCCGCAGCCTCTCCAGCTCCGTAATATCCTGGATGACCAGCACGGCCCCGAGGATTTCGCCGGTATAGCTGTTCGTCAGCGGCGAAGTGCTCGTATAGTGGATTTGCGAGCCGATCCGGATCAGTTCGTTGTCCATCTTGACGCCGTTCAAAGCCTGGGCGATTCGGCGGTTGATGTAGTCCTCTTCGACCATGTCGACGAATACGCTGAGCGGCTGTCCCAAAACGTCGGTTTTGGTCAGCTCGGGCGAGCGGTTTTTGAACAATCCCATCATCATTTCGTTGACGCTGGTAATGCGCCCTTCGGTATCGACCGACACCATGCACAGCGGCGCCACATCCATTACCTGCTGGAGTTTTTCCTCTTCGCGGAGGTATTTTTCGGAGATGCCTTTGACTTGCTCGGTCAAAAGCAGCTTCTCCAGCGCAAATTCGATCATGTAGATCAAGGCCCCGCCGGCGAACACGGTGATCAAAATATAAAACAAAAGCATGAGAATCGGACCGGCATCGGAAAAATCCAGGTTCGGATCTTCAATGATCGGGGACGACGTAAACAGAAGCATTGCGGGCAAGAGGCAAACCCACAGCTTATTGATTTTGTCGGTCAGGGTATCCGTCCGGAATCTCGGCGACATCCAAACCAGAAGCGGATAAAACAATAACCCCGTATGTAGGAACAGGCTTGATAGCGACCAGCTTTCATTCGACAAATAATCGCATAGCAGGTACAACCCGGCCAAGGGAAGTCCGCTTTTGTAGCCTCCGTACAGCATGCCGATAAACAGCGGTAAAATGCCCAGATTCAAAGGGATCAGATGAAACAACGAGGAAGAGAAAAAAGAACACATTAAAATGCTCAGGGCGCTGGATATAATGATAACGACTTCAAAACCGGAAGCCCGCAATTTTTTGTTCCGGCTGATCAGCCGGACGTATTTGTCCAGGCTCAGCGGAAACAAAAACGCGAAGGAACCTGCCATGAGCACCTGTGTTATAATATTTTTCAGCGCATCGATAATCGCAATCCATCCTCCCTTCGGGGTGGCAAATACCCATTCGTCGCTTGGACCGGGCATCCTTCTGCTCCACCATTCAATGAAATGGCGACAAAGTTTATTGGTTTAATAAAGTATAAATCAGAATTTTGCGAAAATCATGATGTTTTATTATAGAGGAAACAACTAAATTCGTGCTTTTTTGGAAGATGGATGGTACTTTCGAAAGTAATATACATGTAGATTAAATCACAGCCTACACTATATTACAATATACCCTGAAATATCCTGCGGGGCATGATGAAAACCATCGATTCGTCACGTTTGGAGTCAAAAGGAGAGAATAAATTGAAGTCTTACGATGTCATTGTTATCGGAGGCGGGTCGGCCGGGTTGATGGCCTCCGTCGCGGCGGCAAGGTTCGGCGCATCCGTGCTGCTGCTCGACAAGGGCGCCAAGCTTGGGCGCAAACTGGGCATTTCCGGGGGCGGTCGCTGCAATGTGACCAACGCCAAGGAAACCGAGGATCTGATCGCCCATATCCCGGGCAACGGCCGCTTTCTGTACAGCGCTTTTCAGCATTTCAACAACCGTGATATCATGGCGTTTTTCGAAGGCTTGGGAATCGCCCTGAAGGAAGAAGACAACGGCAGAATGTTCCCGGTGTCCGACAAAGCCGCAAGCGTCGTCAATACGCTGATCGGGGAGGTCCGCCGGCTCGGCGTGGACATCAAAACCGACACTCCCGTATCGGAGGTCCTTTATTCGGAACACCGCGTATCGGGCGTAAAACTCGTTTCGGGGGACATGTTGCGGGGAAACGCGGTCATCGTGGCGACCGGAGGCAAATCGGTGCCGCATACCGGCTCGACCGGCGACGGATATCCGTGGGCGCAGGCCGCGGGGCATACCATCACCGAGCTCTATCCGACGGAGGTTCCCATCGTTTCGCGCGAAAGCTGGATCGCGTCGAAGGAACTGCAGGGATTGTCGCTTCGCGACGTTGAATTATCGGTATGGACGCCGAAAGGAAAAAAAGTGATCGGTCACCGCGGAGACATGATTTTCACCCATTTCGGGCTATCGGGCCCGATTGCGCTGCGGTGCAGCCAGTTCATCCGCCAGGTGAAAAAGAAATTCAAGGTGAGCGAGGTCGACATGGCGGTCGATTTGTTCCCCGACCTGCCTCCCCACGATTTGGACCGCATGCTGCGGGACAAGCTCGGGGCCGAGCCGAAAAAGGCGATCAAAAACGTGCTGAAAGCCCAAATCCCGGAACGCATGCTTCCGCTGCTCATGAACAAGGCCGGCCTTGACGGCGACGCCACGTTCGCCCACCTGCCGAAGCAGCAATGGGCATCCTTCATCGACATCTTGAAAAAGTTTGTCATCCGGGTGACCGGAACCAAATCGATCGAGGAAGCTTTTGTGACCGGCGGAGGGGTGAACCTGAAGGAAATCAATCCGAAAACGATGGAATCCAAGCTGATGCCGGGTCTGTTTTTCTGCGGAGAGATTCTCGACATTCACGGCTATACCGGAGGGTATAACATTACCGCCGCCTTCTCAACCGGTTACACGGCAGGCATGCATGCAGCAGAGGCGGCCCGCTCCGCTTCGTCCGGCCTTTCATAATCCCGCCCCGTTTTCGAGCGATCCGCTTCCCCGATTATCCGGGGCGGCATTCAAAAACCTCCCGCGTTTCATAACGAAACCGCGGGAGGTTTTTTTAGAATCGGAAAACGGGCAGGGCCGCGAAGGCTACATCTTTTTATGAAGAAAAAACATGCGCATGAGATAAGGCACCGCCCAGCCGGCCGCCATGCCCAGCGGAATGAAACCAATGGCCGCCAGCCATGGACTCAAGCTGGAAAACATGACAAGAGCGGAAGCCCATACCGAAAACGGAAGCAGCAGCGTCCGGACGGCCGCGAAGCCGGCCTGCACGCCGTCCGCTTCCGGCCAGGGCAGCAGCGCGATAAAGGGATCTTTCCTGAAAGCGGACCACTGCAGGAACAGCCAGTACGCGATTAAGGCATGCAGGGCCGCAAACGCCACGATCTGCATCTTCACCGGCAGCGTAACGAGCACCATCGTGCTGATTCCGGCAAATCGCAGATAAAGGGAGCGTTGTCCCGGATGGCGCAGCAGCGATTTGACCATCGCCCCGGCGATGCGTTTGGCGGGCTCCCGCGAGCGGAACACATGCCGCGATTTCCGGAATATCCATGTTTTGCTGCGGACCCGGCGCGGTTGATCGACCGACTGGCTGAGCAGCAGCCCCGTCAATCGGGTGCGTCTTGCAAGGTCCTCCTGGACGTCGGCCATGAACGTGCCGCGCAGGCCAAGCCTCGCCCTCAGCAGCAGCAGGCTGAGCAAAGCCAGCCCCAGCGCAACCGCCCAAAGCATGGCGGCCTGCTGGCTAAACATCAGAACAGCCCCCACATAAACGGCGCAAGGCACAACCGCGAACGGAACATAAAGCAGCCATCTCCGCATGCCTTTGGTCTGCACCTTGACCAGATGCCTGGACCACATCAGCACCCATTCGAAAGCGACCGTAAAAGCGAGCAGTCCCCCCGCGTACAAGCCGTCCGCATGAAACCGCCGGACCAGGAACGGCAGCAAAACGAGGAAACAAAGCGACGTTTTTACGGCCGCCGCGGCCATGCTGTACCAACCGCTCCGAAGCATGATGCCCCGCAGCCATTCGCGGCGCTGCACCAAAAACAGCGCATCTCCTTCCCGGACCAGCAGCAGGACGTCCCCCGTCAAGGCGATCAGCAAAAGCGATAACGGCACCATCGGGAACGACAGCATGCCGGCCCATTCCGGCAGCGGCTCCTTCCAAAACCCGTAATAAAACCGGCCGGCAAGCAAAAGCCCCGGGACGAGAATGTACAGCAAGACCGTCCAGTCGTCGACGACGGACCGCAAGGCGGCCGCCGTTTCTTTGAAATGGCTCCGAAGCCGCCGCCGGAACAAACTTGCGGGATTCGGAAACAGATATCCTTCTTTTTCCCTCGTCATCATCGTATAGTCCTTTCTTTCCGAAAAAATGGCCCCCACGGCCCCTCTTCCCGGAAACGAAGCGTTACGTCAGCGAATCGAAGCAGTCGAACAGCGACGCTTCGGGCAGCCCGGCCGTATCGCGGATGTCCGCCAGCGTCCCTTCGGCTACCGTCCTGCCGCCGGCGATCATGACGAATCTGTCGCAGATTCTTTCGGCCGTATCCAGCACATGCGTGGACATCAGCACCGCCGCGCCGCGTGCGCGCTCCTCGTCCAGCAGCCGCAGAAAATCCTTGGTCGCGCGCGGATCCAGCCCGATAAACGGCTCGTCCACGATGTACACGTCCGGTTCGCTCAAAAATCCGAGCATCAGCATCATTTTCTGCTTCATCCCTTTGGAGAAGCCTCCCGGCAGGTCATGTTTGACCTCCTCCATGCCGAATTGGCGCAGCAGCCTTTCCGCTTCCCCGCAAAACCTTTCGTAGTCGAGACCGTAAACGGCCGCGGCCAAATCCATATGCTCCCACAGCGTCAAATCGTCGTGGAACACCGGCTGCTCGGGGATGTAAGCATACCTTCCCGAACCGCCGAAAAACGAAATCCGGCTTTTGGCGTATTTCAGCAGCCCCAGCAGCGTTTTGATCGTCGTGCTTTTGCCGGCCCCGTTCGGGCCGATCAGCCCGAGCAGCTCGCCGGCATACACCCGAAAAGCGATACGGCGGATCTTCGGATGTCCTTCCTCGTATCCCGCTTCCTCTATTTCAACGTCCAGCAGCGGTTGTTCCGCGCTTTCCATGTCCATGCCGTTTCTCTCCTCCCCCAAAAAAAGCAGCTTCCGCACATTCCTCCGCCGCCCCGAAAGACGGCCGCAACGACCTCGCTCCAAACGGAAACTTGGCCGGATCTGCCCTTCCGTACTCCTTGATCCGGACCCTCCTCCGGCTGAAACAGGATTTACCGTAAATTTTAACGTTTCAAAGTTGATGGATTGTGACAAATGACATGTTTTTCGCACAATCCGAAAGGTATGATGTAACTACAATACGGATCAGACTGCGGTTATGTTTCATAAAAATATAAAACAAAAGGCGGGATTGTATCATGATTCACGCACAGGAACGCGATACCGAGTTATCTATGCAGCTGTACCGGGCGTTCGCCAAAAGCTTCAAAAGCGTCAGCGAACATGCCGCGATCGGCGCAAAGTCCGAAGGGTTCCATCCTACTGCCTTTGCCGTCATGGAAATGCTGTACTGCAAAGGAGCGCATCCCATCCAGCAAATCGGCTCCAGCCTCCTCCTTCAAAGCGGCAACGTCACGTATGTCATCGACAAGCTAGAAAAACGCGGATGCATTTACCGCAGACCTTGCTCAAACGACCGCCGCGTCATCTACGTGGAGCTCACGCCGGAAGGCGAAGCGTTGATGCGCGAGCTGTATCCCCGATACGCCGGCCGGATCGACCACGCCTTTAGCGGCCTGAACGGCGAAGAAAAGGCGGAGCTGATCCGCCTGCTTAAGAAGATGGGGATGCAAGCCGAAAAGCTGATGCCCGGAGGGCAAACCTAACCGCATCCGAAAGTGAAGGTTTTTCGGACCCTCGCTGCTTTTGCAACCGCTCCCGCGGTTTTGCGGAACAACCTGAAAACACAAAAAAACACCCCTGGGTTAAAAAACATCTCCCATGGGGTGCCGTGCCTTTTAGTTGGTCATCCGATCTTGACAATCAGGCTTTTTCCGTTTCCGCATCCTCTTCCGGCGATGGCACCGTATTGCGCAGCGCCAGGACGGAAATCAGGCTGATCACCGCAATGACTCCCATCACGATGTACAGCGAATGAAGGCTTCCTTCCAACACATGCTTCAGCTGATTCCATATTTCCTGCGGCATATCGGCGCCGCCTTCCGGCGTCAGCAGCCGGTTCACGTCCTCCTGGCCTACATGCTCGAGACCCGGCTGACTCGCAATCCGGCTGGCCATGCTCAGATTGATAAACGTTCCGAACACGGCAACGCCGACCGTCTGTCCCAAGGAACGGACGAACGTGTTCAGCGCAGTCGAAGCGCCGCGCAGCGAATATCCGACCGAGGATTGGGCGATGATCGTAAACACGGTGGTCGAGTAACCGAAACCCAAACCATAGATGAAGGTAAAAATCAGCAGCACATAATGCGGGGTTTGTCCGTTCATCCAAGCCAGTCCCGCTGCGCCGATCACGATGCCGGCAAGGCCGATGGCGCTCGTTTTGCGCGAGCCTGCCGTCAGGATCAGCCGGCTTCCGAACACCGAGCCGAACAGCCAGCCGATCGACATCGGAGCCATCGTCAGCCCCGACAGCGTCGCGTTTTTGCCCATGACGCCCTGGATCCAAAGCGGAGTATAGGTGGTTAACCCGATCAGGAGCGCGCTGGTCAAAATGCTGGCCACCGTGGACACCGAAATGTCGCGGATGCGGAACAGCTTGAGGGGCAGCATCGGTTCGGCCGCGCGGTTTTCAATCCAAACGAAGGCGACAAGAAGCACGGCCGCCAAAACAAAACATCCGATGAGCAGCGGCGAGCTCCAGCTGAAATATTGCCCGCCCGTTGCGAGCGCAAACAACAACGCGGTCATGCCGACCGTAAATGCCGCCGCGCCGGCCACGTCGACGGACACCTTCTCCCGCTTGTCCCGGCTTTCATGGAAATAACGGGCGATAAGCCACATGGAAACGATGCCGAACGGAACGTTAAAGCCGAATATCCAGCGCCAGTTCAAATAGTCGACGAAATAGCCGCCGACAAGCGGGCCGATCAGCGAGGAAATGCCCCATACCGAGCTGATCAGCCCTTGGATTTTGGCGCGCTCCTCGATCCGGTACACGTCGCCGATGATGGTGAACGTGACCGGAACGATGGCTCCGGCTCCGATCCCCTGGATCGCCCGGAACAGGATGAGCTGCTCCATGTTTTGCGAAAAGCTGCAAAGCAGCGAACCGAGCACGAACAGCAGCGAGCCGATTTGGAATACCGGCTTGCGTCCGTACAGGTCGCTGACTTTGCCGAAAATCGGCGTCGAAACGGCCATCGTCAGCAGGAAGGCGGTAAAAATCCAGCTGAGGAGCTTCATGCCTCCGAAGCTGCCGATGATCGCCGGGCCTGCCGGACCCGTCACCGTTCCTTCGATCGCCGACAGAAACGTCGATACCAAAATACCGATCAGAATATATTTGCGTTTGGCAAGTTGAACGCCAGCGTTATCAGACATGGGTTTCCTTTCCAGATGACGAGGCAGAAACCGCCGGAAGGGCCTTACGCCGGCCCGAGCCGCCGGAAATCGGCGGCTTGATGCGGAGAAAGCCTGAGCATAAACGAGGCTTCCCTCTCCGCCAAATCGGGATCATGCGTGATCATCAGCACGGCCGCGCCGGCCGCCGTTTTCTCCCGGCATAACCTGAGCACCCGTTCGGCGGCCCCAAAGTCGATCCCGGACGTCGGTTCGTCCAAAATGTACAACGCCTTGGGATGGACGAATTGGCCGATGATGCTGAGCAGCTTTTTTTCCCCTTGGCTCAGCATGTAAGGGGAGGCGCCGCGTTTTCCTTCCAATCCCGCGGTCCTAAGCAGCGCTTCGGCCGTTTCACGCTGAGCGGCGGTCGGCTCGGACGGTTCGCCTTTTGTCCGGCCAAGTCCGTACACCAGCTCGTCCCATACCGTATGGGCGACAAACTGATGCTCCGGCTGCTGAAAAACGTAGCCGATCCGGGTCGCCCGCTGCGACACGCGCCATGCAGCGACATCTTCGCCTTCCCAGTACACCGAGCCCGGCGGCACCGGCAGCAGTCCCATCAGCAGGCGCGTCAACGTCGTCTTGCCGGAACCGTTCTCCCCGGTGACGATGCCCCATTCCCCCGGCTTCATGACGAAGCTGGTCTCATGAAGCGCCGGGGCTGCGGCGCCGGCATAGGCGTAGCTCAGCCGGTCGATCTGGAGCAGGCTGCCGGAGCCCGCGGCAGCCCCGGGCGGCGCCGCGCTGCGAGGCGCCGCGCCCCGCGGGTCCGGGCCGATGGCCGGACCCGCCTGCGTCGCTGCCCCCTCCCAAGGGGGCAGCAGCCCGAGCTGCGCGAGCCGCTCCCGGCTCTCGCGCAGCAGCTGCCGCGGCGGCCCGTCCAGCACGACGCGGCCGCCGTCCAGGACGATGACGCGCCCTGCGGAGCGCGCGGCATCGTCGAAGCGGCCGGACGCGGTCACGAGCGTCCGGCCTTCCGCGTGCAGCTTGCGGCAAAGCTGCACGAACTGCTTCTGCGCCGCGGGATCCAGGCTGGCCCCGGCGTCGTCGAACACGACGATGCGGGGGCGCAGGGCAAGCACCGCGGCGATGGCCGTGCGCTGGCGCTGTCCCCCGGACAGCTCGCGCACCGGCGAGTGGCGGCGTTCCGACAGCTCCACCGCCGCCAGCGCCTCCTCTACCCGCCGCTCGATTTCCAGCGGCGGCACCCGCAGATTCTCCGGGCCGAAGGCGGCTTCATCCCCGGGCGTCCCCTGGACCAGCTGCGCGTCCGGGTCCTGGAACACGATGCCGCACAGCTGCGCGACGTCGGCGATGGCCGCTTCGGCCGGGTCCAGCCCGGCCAGCTCCAGCCGCCCTTTTCTCGTGCCCCCGCCGCTTCGCGGCAAATATCCGCTCAGCAGCTGGCACAGCGTGGACTTGCCGCTGCCGCCGGGTCCGACGACCGCCGTCCATTCCCCTTCCGGAATCGACAGGGTCACCTCCCGCAGCGCGGGTTCCCGCTCGTCATCATAATAGTAGGTTAGATTCGAACAATTAATGGATATCGGGCGCATGCTCGGCTCTCTTCCCTCCGATGGCAAACCGCCGCAGAAGTCCGCTGCGCTGAAGCATGTCCCCAAGCATTTTGGTCAATAAACCGCAAAGCACGATACCGCTTATAAGACGCATCACGAGCGTCAGCGCCAGCACCTGCCAGCTCCACGCCGTGTAACCGAACATATTGGCTGCGCATACGAACCACAAAGGAACCATCGCTCCGCCGGCAAGCATCATCATGCCCGTCCCCCAGCGTTTGTAGCGCGAAAGCGCAAAAACGGCTTCCGCCGCCACCATGTAGCAAAGCGCCGCCACGATCGCGGACGCGATGCCGTAAGTCGTTCCCACAAAGCACTGGATGGCTCCGCCGATGCCGTAGGTTATGGCAGCCGTGCCCGGCTTGCGGATAATATAATACGCGAGCAGGCCGTAAACCATGTACACCCCGACGATGGTCGATGTCGCTACAGGGCCGCCCAGGCTGTTCAGCATTTTATTGATATAAGACAAATAAAAGGTCAATACAGCATTGGCTGTAGCCAGCATGGCCATGAGCACGATATCCAATGTGGTAAAAGAAAGGCGGTTTCTCTTTGATTTTGATGAGGTTTCCATTCCGTGTCAACTCCTAATCTAAAAATGGCTTTACCTTGTTATTTTGCCTTGTCCGCCCGTTAACGTCAACCACAATTTTCGTCAAAGGTTAACAATGTGAATAAACCACCATAAAAACGCAGTAAGCGCGACCGCCGTCCCCGCCAGGACGATCCCCCGTCCGAGCGGCATGCTTTCCCGGACAAACGTCCGGTCGGGATATGCCCCGAAGCCTTTGGCCTCCATCGCCCCGGCCGTCTGCTGAATCCGCCGCAGCGCGTTGTGCATGACCGCCGAAATAAACGTCAGCCACCAGCGCAGCCGCCCCCGAAGGCCTTCCGGCGCTCCCCCGCCCCTGACTTGATGGGCTGCGGAAATGCTTCTTCCTTCCTCCTGCAGCAGAGGCAAAAAGGTTAGCGCCATCGATAATCCGAACGCAAACCGGTACGGAATCCGCAGCCGCGTCGTCAACGATACCACCATGTCGCGCGGATCGGTCGTAAACATGAAGACGTATGACGACAGAAAGACGGTAAACATGCGCACCGTAACCGATCCTGCCGAATCCAAAGCCTCCGTTGTGAGCCCAAGCGGCCCAAACTGTATAAACACATGTTCTCCCGCAGCCGTAAGCAGCGTCACGATAAAATACGGAACCGCGAAACCCAGCAGGATCGCCAGCGCTTTCGCCTGCTTCTTCCATGGCATGCCTCCCGCCCATCTCGCCAATGCGAACACGGCAGCAAGCAGCAGCGCTTGTCCGAGCGAAGAGTGAAACCTCATCGTCAGCAGCGCGATGCAGAACAGCAGCACCAGCTTGCCTAGCGGATCGGTACGGTGCAGCAGCGACGGTTGTTTATGAAATGCGATCATCTTGTTTGTCCCCCCGATTTCCCCTTGATGCCGGTCCTGTCCGGAACTTCTCCCAATCCCGGCGCAGCATGGCATGCATATCGGCATCGACGAAGCCCTGGTCCGTATGGCGATACTGGCGGAGCCGCCCCTCCAGCGTAAATCCGAGGGCGCGGAACAGCCGCCCGGCACGGTCATTGCGGGGATCGGTCAGCGCTTCGAGCCGGTTCAGGCCCATCTCCTCCATAGCATAATCGATGACAAGGCCGATCGCCTCCCGCATGTAACCCCCGCCCCAAAAAGGCCGGGACAGCTCGCAGCCGATTTCTCCGCGGTAGGCTCCTTCAAGCTGCCACCAGTTCAACCCGCAGCTGCCGATGATGCTGCCGTCCGGCGCCTGAATCCCCCACCGCAAGCTGTCGTCCGTCAAGGCCAGGCGGTTGAGGAGGCCGATCAGTTCCGCCGCCGCCGCGGCGTCCGGCATGCGGGGAAGATCCGCAAAACGCCTGACTTCCGGATCGGACCAGCATTCGAACATCGCCTGCGCGTCCCGCGCGGCAAGGCGGCGCAACACGACCCGTTCCCCCTCCAGCTCAGGGATGTTTCCTTCGCAGCTGTATGGCACGGCATTTCCTCCTTACACGCAAAATATCACCATCCACTGTACACCTTGAGCCCCATATCGATCAAGATGCCTTATTGCGGCAAGCGAGCCCCAACCATTCGAACCCCATCGATCGGGCGCAAAATTCCAAGCCGTCGTTCCATCCTTGCAAGGCCGATTAATACCCGCCTCCCATGACGGCATGCCCGCATTCTCCGCACGCAAAAAGCGCTTGCCCCTTCCGGATCTCCGGTTTCGGGCAAGCGCTTTTGACGGATGCTTATGCTTCTTGCATTTCCTCCTTGGGCTCGCGTCCAGCCAGCAGCAGCAGGACGATCAGGATAAATGCGATCAATGCCAGGAGCGGAATCGTGATGAATCCGAACCAGTTCAGGTAATCGAAATTGCACGGTATCCCGACGGTGCACGGAAGGGCTTTGGCCAGCGCAGGGATTTTCTGCTCCAGGTAATGGTAGATGGAGATGCAGCCCCCGATGATGCTGAGCGTCATGGCATAGGGAATGATTTTGCGGTCGTTCTTGTAGCTTGCGATCCCGAGCAGAATGACCTCCGGATACATGAAAATCCGCTGGAACCAGCACAGCTTGCATGGCTCGTAATGCATGATTTCGCTTAAGTACAAGCTTCCGCCGGCAGCCACGATGGATACAATCCACGCCATGTACAGGGCATACGGGCGAATAGACGCCAAGAAACGATTGCCTCCCATCGCTCTAACTCCTTTTTCTTCAAAGATTCGTCATTCTTTATTTTGTTCGGCCAGCTTTTTCTCGATAAACGGCTTCAGCACCGGATAGTTCATGGAAGCTTTTTCGGTCGCTTTTTCCCCGTTGACGAACACGGTCGGCGTGCTCATGACGTTGAGCTTCCGCGCCAAGGCGTTTTGGCTGTCGATTTCTTCTTGGTACGTTTTTTCGTCGATATCTTTGCGCAGTTGGTCATAATCGACCTTAATGTTCTCCGTGCGCGCGAGGTTCACGAGGAAATCCGGCGTGGCCCATTCGGTGGCCTCGTCCCCTTGGTTTCTGTAAATCGCCTCGTAATACTTCCAAAATTCATCCTTGTTCTGATGGAACACCGACTGGGCGGCCAAAGCGGCGGTATTGGAATCCCCTTTTGGACTGATGATCAGATAATTGCTGAAATACAAGGCGGCTTTGCCCGTGTCGATGAAATCCTTCTTCAGTTGAGGCGAAATCTCTTGCGTGAAGTATTGGCAGCTTGGACACTTGTAGTCGCCCATCTCCACGATTTTGACCGGCGCATCCGGATTGCCGAGCACCGGGAGCGAGCTGTAGTCAAAATCCCCCTTTTGGGACGACGGTCGGATGGCCAGCAGCAGCACCACCAAAACGACGATGCAGGCCCCCGTGATCCACATCACCCGTTTCATCCGCTTTTCCTGCTGTTCCCTCTGGGCTTTTTTCTGGGCGATTTTATTCACCGGATTTTTTTTTGCTTTCATAAATTGCCGACCCTCTCCTCTCTTCGAACTTCAGTTCGAGGCGCCTTGGCATGATTTTTTGTTTTCTTCCATAAATAGCCGCAAGAAAGCGCTACTTGTCCACTTTATTTTAGCATCTTGATCTTTGAAAGGCTATATCGGAGAGAAAGGATCTCACGATTTCAGACAACCATTTCCCCAATTCGTCAGAATTTCTCCAAAAGTTGGTAGCCGCATGTCGCATCATGCGGTTAAATTTGGTTATAGATGCATATACTAAACCTTGCCTATGAATAATCATCCGGGAGGTGAGCGGAATTGGACTGGTGGGCCGTCGTCCTCGTCGCTGCCGCCGCAGCGCTTGCGGTCGCAGGGATCACCCATTACGCATTCATACAAATGACGCAGATGAAAGCCTTAAATTATCAGCAGGTTTTTGACGCTTTTGAACGGGCCGGAGCCCGCTTCCGGGAAATGTACGAGCCGCTGCGGAAGGAGGAGGTCCGGATCGCGAGCCATGACGGCCTCCGCCTGCACGGGGTCGTCGTCAAAGCGGAGCAGCCTTCGCCCAAATGGGTCATTCTCGTGCACGGGTATACTACTTCCCTTCCGGCATCCATTCCTTTTATGGATATGTTTCGCGAGGAAGGGTTTAACGTCCTGCTGGTCGACCAGCGCCGGCACGGAAAAAGCGAAGGCAAATATACGACGTACGGTTATCACGAGAAACATGACGTGGCTGCTTGGGTCAGATACATCAAAGACGCTTACGGCGAAAACTGCGTCGTCGGTCTTCACGGCGTTTCGCTCGGCGGCGGCACCGTGCTGGAATATTTGTCGCTGCCGGAAGCCGACGCGAAATTCGTCATCGCCGACTGTCCTTATTCCGATTTGACGCGCCTGATGCATCATCAGTTGCAGCGCTTGAACCATCTTCCCGCGGCGCTTTTTCTTCCGCTGGTCAACGCCCGGATGCGCAAAAGGGCCGGTTTCACGCTCGATCAGGTCAGCCCCGTCCGTTCCGTGCAAAGCAGCAAAATCCCCGTCATGTTTATCCACGGCGCCAAGGACAACTATATTCCGCCGTCCATGAGCGAGGAGCTGTTTGCGGCCAAAACCGGGGCCAAAAGGCTGTTGCTCATTCAAGACGCGACGCACGGCTTTGCGCTGGACGCCGACCCGGCCCTGTACAAACGGTCCGTGCAGGAGTTCGTCCGCGAGGCGCTCGCAGGCAGCCCGGCGGAATCCGTGGAGCAAGCCGCGGAGCTGTCGCCGCCGGAAAAGGAGGAGTTTGGCGGATTTGGACTGACCGGCGTGCCAAATGCCTAAGACGGGTCGGTGCTTAGCCCGTTCCTTTCTTGAATAACCGCATCATCCCCTCGGCGGCCGGCCGGGGGTTTTCTTTTGACCGTTCCTGCCTCCATCCGGCTAAAACCAAATCCCGGGAAAACAGCCTCGCCGGCATCATCTTTTGCTTGACTCGGAGGTCATTCCTGTATACTATCGTTATAATTAACCAACGGTTAAAAGAAAGGTGGAGTATGATGTTTCAAGCACTTCCTTATGAAGGTAACCGGAGCGAGCAGTTTGCCGCCGTTCTGGAACAACTGAAATCCCTCATTCACGATGAACCCAGCTCCATCGCCAATCTGGCCAATGCATCGGCGCTGCTGAACAGCTTTTTGCCGGATATCAACTGGGTAGGCTTTTATCTTTACGACGGGCAAGAGCTGGTGCTTGGTCCATTCCAGGGTCTTCCGGCATGCATCCGCATTCCTTTGGGCCGCGGCGTATGCGGCACGGCGGCGGCCGAACGACAAACGATCGTCGTGGATGACGTGCATGAGTTTCCCGGACATATCGCCTGCGACGCGGCTTCCAACAGCGAAATCGTCGTTCCGCTCGTCAAGGATGGAGAACTGCGCGGCGTGCTCGACATCGACAGCCCGCTCAAAGGACGCTTTGATCATGAGGAGAAGCAATTTTTGGAGCAGTTCGCCGAAATTATCAGCTCCAAATTGTAATTTTATGTAAAAGAAGCGGTCGTTCGCCCAAAACGAATGCCGCTTCTTTTTTATGGGTCACGGGCGTTGTTCGCTTCCTTCCCGATCAGAAATCTGTTTCATCCCCGCAAGCCGCGTTCAAACATCCTCCGGTCTCCGGATGATCGATAGCCCTTCGACATGCTTCCGCTGCATCATCTTGCTTTTTTTCCGGTTTTCCTTGCTCTCGAAAACGATGTCGAAGTCGTAATCCTCCGGATAAAGATTGCCTTTCTCGATATACAGCTTCAGCCGCTTCTGATTGATTTTCAGCTTCTGCTTCTGGACCATGACCCCGACCATGCCTTTGGCATCTTCCTCCTGATACACGATTCCGACGCGCTGCAGGGAACTGACGAATACGGCGTCGCCCACCTCCAGCTTTTGCGGTTTTGCCGTTTCTTCGGGTTCCGCTCCCTCGTCGCTTTCCATGGATTCTTCCCGATCGTGGCGGTGCCTGCGCCCAGGTTCCCCGCTGTCCGGTTGGCGTCGTCCGGCTTCTTCCGGCAGCGTTCCCGCCCCGGATTGCTCGTATTCGGACTCCAACGGGTCTTGGCCGAAGTCCGCGTTGCTCCCGTTTTCCATTGCCGTTGCCCCATCCGAAAACATCGTCTCGGCCTTTGCGCCCCCCGCCATAGGCTTATGGTTGTGCAAAATCTCCCTGGACCGCTGCGTAATGCCTGAGGGCATGCCGAGTTTGGTGGCGATTTCGATCGCGTAGCTTTGGCCCGACTCGCCGATGGTCAAGCGGTACAGCGGTTCGAGCGTCTCGACGTCGAATTCCATGCGCGCGTTCTGAAAGCCCGGAGCGGATGAAGCGAAACCCTTCAGCTCGTTAAAATGGGTCGTGACCATCATCATCGCTCCGCGCCGGTTCAATTCCTCCAAAATGGCGATCGATAGCGACATCCCTTCCCCGGGATCGGTCCCGGCGGCAAGTTCGTCGATAAGAAGCAGCGTCGATCGGTCGGACTCCTCCACCATCGCGATCAGCCGGCGGATTTGGGCCGAAAAGGTGCTGAGCGATTGCTCGATGCTTTGCCCGTCGCCGATTGCCGTCATGACCTTGCCGTACACCGCAAACACGCTGCCCTCCTCAACGGGCACGAGCAAACCGGACTGAACCATCAAAGTCAGCAGCCCCAGCGTCTTCAGCGCGACGGTTTTGCCGCCCGTGTTCGGCCCGGTGATGATCAGCGAGCGGTAGCCGTTACCCATCTCCAGCTGCAGCGGCACCATCGTTTTCAGCATGAGCGGATGTTTGGCGCCCCGCAGCCGGATGCGTCCCTGATCGTTTAGCTGGACCATGCGCCCTTCGATGGAGCGCCCGTATTTGGCTTTGGCGAAAATGAAGTCGTAATTGCCCGTAATGTCGATGTTGAGCAGCAAATCGGGGCTGGACGCTTCGAGCAGGCCCGTCAGCATGCTGAGCACGACGGCCTCCTCCCGGGCTTCGTCCGCTTCCAGCATCCCGAGTTCGGTCTGAAGCTGGGAGATTTCCTCCGGCTCGACGAATATCGTCTGGCCGCTGGTGGACTGGTCAAGCACGGCCCCTTTGATCTGTTTGTGGTATTCCCGTTTGACCGGGACGACATACCGTCCTCCCCGGACGCTGATCAGATGCTCCTGCAGAATCGAGCCGTGCCGGGACAGGATGGAGCTCATTTTTTTCTGGATCCGCTCCTTGACCACGGCGATTTTTTTCCGGGTTTTCTCCAGCTGCTTGCTCGCTTGGTCATCGACCTTGCCGAAGCGGATGCAGCGCTCGATTTCGCTTTTCAGCCGCGGCAGCTCCTGCATCGATAAGGCATAACTGCTGACGGTCGGCGCCATGTCCCTTTTGCCCGCCATATATTTCTTCAGCTGCCCGCAGCTGTGCAAAAACGTCTGCACCGCCGCAAAATCCTGTTCGGTAAACAGGTATCCCGTATGCAGCAGCGACACGATGTGTTCGATGCCTTCCAGCGACGGCAGCGGCACGCTCGCCCCTTTTTCCAGTATTGCTTTGGCCTCGGCCGTTTCCCTCAGCGCCGCTTCGATCGCCCGCAGATGGCTTCCCGGCATCAGGTCGTCGATCTGTTTCCTCCCTGCGTACGATACTGCGTATTCCCGCAGATTTTCCTTCACTTTGTCATACTCCAGCATGCTCATGGTCATGTGATCCATCGCTTGATTCTCCTTTTTCGTTGTTTTAAAAAAACGCAAAAAAGGGACAAAGAACGCGCATGCGAGTTCTCTGTCCCTTTGGTTTTCGGCCGCTCCATTCTTCTTTTGTTTTTTTGCGTCTTGGATAGCCTTAAATCCGGCCCTCCCCTGGGGAATCCCGGAGACGGCCGAGGCTATAGCTATGTTTGCTTATCCTATGGACGCAAAAAAACCGTGCTGCAAGAGCACGGTCTCCAATAAAGTCCCCGCTGGCGGAGAAGCCGCTCACGAAGGAACATTGATTGAATAACAAAGAATGAAACGGCGCCAAAGTACCGTTTGATGCTTCGCGTGTTCTTAACTATTTTCCATGACCGCGCGCGAACCTTGCGGACTTCAAGCCCAGGCTTCGTCCGATGTTCAAGTCCCGAAAAGGCGCAAGGAAACAAAGCTGCCCTCCTAGGCAAGCTTGACCTGGTCTCTTCGTACGGTCTTCGTATGGAATTGGATTAGTTAAGAACAACCACCGACATCAAAATCTCTCCTTTGGTATAGGATGAGCTAAATTTAACAATTTTGTTCATCCATGTCAAGCCTTTATGCCTGAAGCATGTACACCCTGGCTTCATAAGGGCGGAGCCGGACGGTGCCGCCGAGATCGTCGTCCCCCGCAACCGCATAGTTGGAGATCAGCAGCTCCTTTGCCGAAAGATCCAGTTCCGGCGGAAGCTGGAGCTCCGGCTCCCTCCCGAAGAAATTCAGAATAACCAATAGCTTGGCTTCGCCCAGCGTCCGGGTGAAGACATAGATTTCCGGATCGTCCGGAAGCAACAGCTCGTATTTCCCGTACACGATAACCTCGTGCTCCTTGCGCAGCGCGATCAGCTTTTTGTAGTAGTGAAGGATGGAATCCGGGTCTCTCAGCGCCGCTTCGACGTTGATTTCGCGGTAGTTCGGGTTCACGGCGATCCACGGCGTTCCCGTGGTAAACCCCGCTTCTTTCGTTCCGTCCCACTGCATCGGCGTTCTGGCGTTATCCCTGCTTTTTTGGCGGATCGCCTGCATCACTTTTTCCTCGGACGCCCCCTGCTTCAGCTGGTCCCGGTAAAAATTGTGCGTCTCCACGTCCCGGTAGTCCTCGATCGAATCGAAGGCGATGTTGG
Source organism: Paenibacillus cookii (assembly GCF_018333375.1). Lineage (GTDB taxonomy): Bacteria > Bacillota > Bacilli > Paenibacillales > Paenibacillaceae > Paenibacillus_AQ > Paenibacillus_AQ cookii. Next base: position 72,743 of record NZ_BORW01000011.1, on the reverse strand, counting down.
TCATTCCGATTTCCTCGCCTTGGTAGATGTACGGCGTACCTTCGAGCATGTGCATGAAGGTGGCGAGCATTTTGGCCGATTCCACCCGGTACCGACCGTCATCCCCGAAGCGGGACACGGGGCGTGGCTGGTCATGGTTGCACCAATAGTTGGCGTTCCAGCCCCGGCCGTGCAGCACCGTCTGCCAGTTGCTCATCACCTTTTTCAGCTCAAGAAGGTTCCATGGCCGAATGTCCCATTTTCCCGAACCGCCGGATACGGCATCCAGCTGCATATGCTCGAATTGAAACACCATGTTCAGCTCCCCGCGCGTATCCCCGACGTAACTGAGCGCCTCTTCCGGTCCCAGTCCCGACGTTTCGCCCACCGTCATGATGTCGTAGTGGAACAGCAGCTCGGTATACAGCTGATGCAGCAGCGTGTGCACATGCTCCAGATTGGAAAACAGGTCATAGGCACGGACCGTCGGCAGGTGATGCGGATTATCCCCGTCCGGCAGGCCGACGGCCTTGGCGATATGCGCGATCGCGTCCAGGCGGAAGCCGTCCACTCCTTTTTTCAGCCACCATTCGATCATCTCGTGCATGCAGTCGACGACATCTGGATTTTCCCAGTTCAGGTCCGGCTGATGTTTCGAATACAGATGAAGGTAATATTCGCCGGTCGTGTCGTCGTATTCCCATACCGAACCGCTGAAATACGACTCCCAGTTGTTCGGCGGGCCGCCGTCTTTCCCTTTGCGCCATATGTAAAAATCCCGTTTCGGATTGTCCTTCGACGACCGCGATTCGATAAACCACGGATGCTCGTCCGATGTATGGTTGAGCACCAGGTCCATCATGATTTTAAGCCCCCTTGCATGGGCTTCCCGCAGCAGCTCGTCAAAATCCTCCATCGTTCCGAACTGCTCCATGATGTCCTTGTAATCGCTGATGTCGTACCCGTTATCGTGGTTGGGGGATTTATAGATCGGGCACAGCCAGACGACGTCCACCCCGAGCTCCTTCAAGTAATCGAGCTTCGACAGAATGCCGCGCAGGTCGCCGATGCCGTCGCCGTTCGAATCCAAAAAGCTGATCGGATAAATTTGGTATACGACGCTTTCCTTCCACCATGTTTTGTTCATGTCCGTCTCCTTCCTTGCAGGTTAAGCCGGCTTGTCTTTACAAGCCGGGAGAATCCATTTATAATACATGTAAACTATTTTTCAGATCCCCTTTCACATGAGGGGCGACTGTTTTTTCAATCGCATAGAATAACATTCGGAGGAGCCTGCCACGTGCGGGCTCCGTTTGTCTTTTTCAGCCTTCTCGTCCCGATGGCGGGTCCGCATGGGCACTCTTCTCCTTCGGCAAAAGGAGGAATCGGATCATGCCATGATGATCAATCTAATCTTGCGGACTTCGACATAGAGACAAACGGGGAGGAACCATATGGAACAACAAGCGATTTTGGCTATCGTTATTTTTTTGATTGCGTATGCACTGATTATTTCCGAAAAAATCCACCGGACGATCATCGCGATGATCGGCGGCGTGCTGATGGTCGTGTTCGGGATCGTGAGCCAGGAAACGGCCATCCACCATATCGACTTCAACACGCTGGGACTGCTGATCGGCATGATGATCATCGTCAACATTACGGCCGAAACGGGGCTGTTCAAATACGTGGCCGTCTGGGCCGCGAAAAAAGCAAAGGGCCGTCCGCTCGCCATCCTGATCGCGCTGATGCTGCTGACGGCGCTCGGGTCGGCGTTTTTGGACAATGTCACTACCGTCCTGCTGATGGTGCCGGTTACGTTTAGTATTACACGCCAGCTGCAGGTCAATCCGCTGCCATTCCTGATCACGCAGATCATCGCCTCGAACATCGGCGGCACGGCGACCTTGATCGGCGATCCGCCGAACATCATGATCGGCAGCGCGGTCAAAGAGCTGACGTTTATGGCTTTCATTCAAAACCTGATGCCGATGGCGCTCATCATTATGCTGGTTCTGATTCCGATCTTCATCCTGCTTTTCCGGAAACAGATCCAAACGACGCCCGAACTGATGCAAAGCATCATGGATCTGGACGAAAAAGAGCTGCTGACCGACAAAAAGCTGCTGGTCAAATGCGTAACCGTGCTCGGGCTGACTATCGTCGGATTTTTCATCCACCAGCTCGTCCATATCGAATCCGCCACCGTCGCCTTGGCTGGCGCCTTCCTGCTCCTGCTTCTGACCGGGGAACATATGCTTGAAGAAGCGTTCGCCAAGGTCGAGTGGCCGACGATCTTTTTCTTCGTGGGGCTGTTCGTGCTCGTGGCCGGCTTGATCGAAACCGGGGTCATTTCCACCCTGGCCGAAAAGGCGGTAAGCCTTACCGGGGGCAACGTCGCATCGACCTCGATGCTCATATTATGGTTAAGCGCCATCGCTTCGGCGTTCGTCGACAACATCCCGTTTGTGGCCACGATGATTCCGATGATTCAGGACATGGGCAGCATGGGGATCAGCAATCTGGAACCGCTCTGGTGGTCGCTCGCCCTGGGCGCTTGCCTCGGCGGTAACGGTACCCTGATCGGCGCCAGCGCCAACCTGATCGTGGCCGGCATGGCCGCCAAGGAGGGATACCCGCTCAAATTCACGACGTTTTTGAAATACGGCTTCCCGATCATGATTTTGTCCGTCTTATTGTCCAGCGCATATGTATATCTCAGATATTTGATGTGACCAGGAGGAAAACGGACGGTTGTTAACCGGCAGGAATCGTGGAAAGGAATAAGCAAGGGAAAACATTTTAACCGGAATGGAGGCGCCCGCCATGCTGACTTACCGCTGCAACGAGGACGTTGCCCGCATCACGGAAACCGTCAACGGAGACGATGTCGAATTTCGCATCCATCTCCTCCAGGAGGAGCCGTATTTGAACCGTTTGCGGGAAATCCGGAAACATTTCGAGGATAACGACGTTTACACCGACGCGCTGTTTTACGCCTATAAAAACCATGAATACGCCGCCATCGTGCGGAAAGATTACTACGTGGATTTCGTGCTGGCGCTGATGAAGCACGGCCTGCTCCGCAGCGTCGAATGGAAGAAGAACGAAGCATAGGAAGCATATTTAAAGGAGGGCCAACGCCCTCCTTTTTATTTGCCTCTTACCTACGGCCGTAATCTGCCTCCATTCGGTAAATCCCCTTTTCGTGCACATGAACGACTTTATTTCTCACTAACTTTCTCCATCAAAAATTGACTCATCAATCCGAATAAGCTGCCGCAATCATGCTTTCCGGGCCGACCCGGGTCGGAACTGGACTAGTCGTGAGCTGCCCGGGGTCCAAGCGACATCGGGAGGCTCCTTCAAATCTCATTCGGCCGACTCGACCACGTACTCGTACCTTCTTTTTACGTCTGCCAAGCGTGTTTCCAGGCTGCGCTGCTCCGACTCGATCCGGCGCACCACCCGCTTGATTGCATCCAGCTTTTCTTCCACCTGCGAAAGCGTGTCGTTGATCCGTCCCTGCACCATCCAGTCGGCAATAAACCCGTCGAAAAAATAATCCGAAAAACGCAAAAAACTGCCGATGTCGATCTCGACGGCCAAATGCATCTCCACATCCTTCAGTTCTTTGCGGAACCTCCGCAAGCTGGTTTGCGCGTCATGGATATAATCCATGGCCTCGTCGATCTTGTTATGCTTGAGGTGCGTGGACAGCATGCCGCCGCCAAGCATGTCGTAAGTGCCCCAACTGCGGGCGGACTGCAGGTAATCCCGGGCCTGCTCCAAATCATGAAGCACCGAGCGGCCCGCTTGCACCGCTTCCTTCATTTCCTTCAGCTGCACGGCGAGATCCGCCTGCCGCTCCGCCAGTTCCGCCAGTTCCCCGGGCTGCCGCAAAAGGATGGTTTCCTTTTCCTTCAATATCCGTTCATATTCGGATTCCGAATATCGCACGTCGCGGAGCAGCCGGTCCGTTTCCTCGCATTGCTTCTGAATGTCCTCTGCCGCCCGGACCGCCGCATCGTATTTTGCTTTCGCCTCCAGCACTTCGAGCTGTTCGCGTTCCATTTTTTCTTCCTTTTTGCCGATCAAGCCGAAAAACAACGCGGACAAAGAGGCGCCAGCCAGCCGTTCTACGTCCTTTTCCTCGTCCGCCAGCCGCTGTTTCCAGCGATCCGCTTCCCGCCGTCGTTCCTCCCGCTCTTTTTCCAGCTCCTGAAGGTGTTTTTCCCATTTGACTTTGTTCCTCATGCTCTCCTTCAGCTCCGTCAGACGGGCATTTTCCGCATCGAACATCGGCATCCCCCCATGTCAAAATTTACATTCATTACCTGTTTAAACGTTGCAGCGAATGGAGAAGTTTCAAGAATACCTGCAAAAAACCGGTTTTTTCTGCAAGGACGGGACAAACCGGAGGTGCGCTAGATTTTGGAGCGAAAAGCCGCTATCATTAGACATAGCGAAAATGCATAAGGAGTGAACAACCGACTCATGAAACTGAAAAAAGCGTATTTACTTCCGTTGATGATCATGATCGTGGTTGCCCTCGTCCTCGGCGGCTGCGGCAAAAAACCGGAATCGTCCGCCGAGCAGGCCAACCCGAACCAGTCCCAGGAAACGCAGCAGCCGCAGGACACGAAGGGTACGGATGCCAACGATACCGATACGAAGGATAACGGCACGAATGCATCGCAGGGGGCAAAAAGCTGGACAAGCCCGCCGGCCATGCAAATCGATACGAAGAAAACCTACGAAGCCGAGGTCAAAACGTCCAAAGGCACGTTTACGATCCAGCTGTTTGCGAAAGACGCGCCGAAAACCGTCAACAACTTCGTGTTTCTGTCCAAGCAGGGCTTCTACGACGGCGTCATTTTCCACCGCATCATCGAACCGTTTATGATTCAAACCGGCGACCCGACGGGAACCGGCACGGGCAGCCCTGGATATACCTTCGAGGATGAAAAAACGAACTACAAATACGAGCCGGGCATCGTCGCGATGGCCAACGCCGGACCGAACACGAACGGCAGCCAGTTTTTCATCTGCACGGGCGAGGACAGCAAGGATCTGAACCAGATCCCGAACTACACCATTTTCGGCAAAATCACCGGCGGCATGGACGTCGTGAAAAAAATCGCCGCCACGCCGGTCGAAGCGAATCCGGACACGGACGAGCTGAGCAAACCGACCGAAAAAGTGACGATCGATAGCATCACCATCAAAGAAAAATAAGGACATGACAAGGGCCCCGCGGCCAAATGCCGCGGGGCGTTTCTTTAGTCGGGACGATCGGCGGAACGGGCCGTACGCGGGTGGGGCCGCCGAAGTTTATTTTGCGAATAGAGTCCCGAACTTGCTCATATGGTTGTACAAGCGAAACATGCGACTGCAATCTACTGGGTAAGGAGGATCCTATGAACGCCATTTTGCTGGGAAGTCTGGCGACTTCGCTTTGCACCGCTTTGGGCGCGCTGCCCGCGCTCCTGTTCAACAATGTCACGCATCGGAGGCGGGATATATTGCTGGCGTTCACCGCCGGCATCATGGTTGCGGCTTCGACCTACGGCCTCATCCCGGCGGCGCTGAAGTTATCGAACCTGTGGATTCTTACGATCGGCACGCTGCTGGGAACGGCGGTTCTAACCATATTGGAGCTGATCATCCCCCATCAGGATCCCGCCCATAATCTGCGCATCGAAAAAAACGATCGGACAAGCTCGCTCATGTTCCTTTCCGCGATGGCGCTGCATAACTTACCGGAGGGGCTTTCGGTCGGGGTCAGCTACGGGAGCAGCAGCCAGGATCTCGGAACGATCGTCGCGCTCAGCATCGGCCTGCAAAACATTCCGGAGGGGTTCCTCACCGCTTTGTTCCTGATTACCCATGGCATGCGCCGGCGCTGGGCGCTGGTGCTGGCCGCGTTTACCGGCGTGCTGGAGTTTGCCGCCTGCTGGGCCGGGCTTCGCTTCGCCGAAACCTTCCATGCGGTCATCCCTTACGGACTTGCCTTTGCGGCCGGAGCCATGCTGTTCGTCGTCTACAAGGAGCTGATCCCCGAAAGCCACGGGGACGGCAATGAACGGGCCGCGACGTTTTCCTTCATTTTCGGCCTGCTGACCATGATTGGGCTCACCCATTTCCTGCGGTAGGGCGTTTCGCCATGAAGCGCCTTGACAAGGAGTCTGGTTTCAATCCACTGTTTTGCCTGCGGATCGCTTTGGAACATCCATGCACATAGAAAAGCGGTAGGTTCATATCTTACTTCGAAAAGGAACGATTTTTTTTACATCAAAAGTTGTCCGGAGGCAAAATAATTTCCTGTAAGAAAGAAGGTTGTACACATGAACATGTCCGCACCACGCGTAAAGGAATCGCAGTCCGAGCAGGGCTGGCGCTCCAAGCGGCATGCCCCCAGCCTGCCCGAAGTTTACAAGTCGATGAAGGTGCCGACGAAAGGCAGCTTTTTTCGGAAGCTGCTCGCCTTTGTCGGTCCGGGATACCTCGTCGCGGTCGGGTACATGGATCCGGGAAACTGGGCTACCGATTTGGCGGGCGGAGCCATGTTCGGCTATACGCTGCTGTCGGTCATCCTCATCTCCAACCTGATGGCGATCGTGCTTCAATCGCTTTCCGCCCGGCTGGGCATTGCCACCGGAAGGGATCTGGCGCAGGCCTGCCGCGACCATTACAGCAAACCGGTCAATTTCGGCCTGTGGATACTGTGCGAGCTGGCGATCGCAGCCTGCGATTTGGCCGAAGTGATCGGCTCCGCCATCGCCCTTCAGCTCTTGTTCGGCATGCCGCTCATCTACGGCGTGCTGCTGACGGTGCTTGACGTCTTGCTCGTGCTTTTCCTGCAAAACAAAGGCTTTCGCTACATCGAAGCGATCGTCATCTCGCTCATCGCCATGATCATGCTTTGCTTCGTCGCCGAAATGGTGCTGTCGAGGCCCGATCTTGGCGGCGTGTTGTCCGGTTTCGTGCCCAAGGCGGAAATCGTCCAAAATCCGGCCATGCTGTACATTGCCCTCGGCATTTTGGGCGCGACGGTCATGCCGCATAACTTGTACCTTCATTCGTCGATCGTGCAGACGCGGAATTACGAGGATACGGTGCAGGGCAAAAAATCGGCGATCCGTTTCGCGACGATCGACTCGACCGTGGCGCTTATGCTGGCCCTGTTCGTGAATGCGGCGATCCTGATTTTATCCGCCGCCACGTTCCATGCGACGGGTCACACGGAAGTCGCCGAAATCCAGGATGCGTACCAGCTGCTGACGCCGCTGCTCGGCACCGGCATCGCCAGCGTGCTTTTTGCCGTCGCGCTGCTCGCTTCCGGCCAAAACTCCACCCTGACCGGGACGCTGGCCGGCCAGATCGTCATGGAGGGTTTTCTTAACATCCGGCTCAAACCTTGGATTCGCAGGCTTATTACCCGCGCCATCGCCGTCATTCCGGCCGTGCTGGTGATCGGGATCGTCGGCGAACAGGCAACCGGCAGCCTGTTGATCCTGAGCCAGGTCATCCTGTCCCTTCAGCTCTCTTTTGCCGTCATCCCGCTCGTCATGTTCACCTCGGACCGGAAGAAAATGGGCCCGCATGCCGCCCCCCGGTGGCTCCAACTGCTGTCCTGGTTCATCGCGATCCTCATCGCGGTGCTTAACATATATCTGTTGTACGGAACGTTTGCTTATTAACATAAAGATCGATCGCTTCGGCAAGAGCAAAGCTGCACCCGCTTCAAAACGGGTACAGCTTTTTTCCGGTTCATACCGGCGAGCCCCGGCGTTACATTTTATCGACGGACGCTCCCGGCGTTTCCCGGGATACGCTGAATAATTTCACTTTAGCCGCGATCAAAACGAAAGCCAACGCCGCAAACCACATGCCGCTCCAAATGAGCTGCTGAATGCCGAAAGAGGAAATAAACCAGCCGCCCAAAGAAGAACCGAGCGTAATGCCCAGGTTGGAAAAAGAGACGAATAGGCTGTTGCCGAATTCGGGCGCCTCTTCCACCTCGCTCATGAGCCACGTCTGGCTTACGATCAGCCCGCCGGAGTGAATGATTCCCCACAAAAAAACGATCGGCAGCATCGGAAAAAATGAAGCGCCAAAATGCCGATGAACGCGACCAAATTGACGGCGGCCGCAAACCCAAAAGCCGTGTCCAGCGAAATTCGTTCCGCCAAATACGAGGTCAACGGTACGCCGAACGCAAAACCGACGGTGATGCCGGCAAAAACCTTCGTCGCCGCCTGTCCGCTTTTTTCCGGAGAAACCAGCTGCGAAGCCGTAACGAGCGCAATCGAAAAGAACACCGGATGGAAGATCGCCGGGATGATGCGGAATGCCATCAGCACTTCAAAACGGCTTGTCATGACGTAACAAACGTTGGAAACGGCAAACATCAATACCGCCAAACTTAAAATCATCTTGCGGTTCAAACCGGATGCAAGCAGCGTGGCAAAAGGACCCGAAACGGCGACGACCAGCGCAAAAACGCTGACCGCCAGCCCCGCATGCGCCGCGGAAACATGGAATTTCTCCGTCACCTGGGGCAAAACGCCGACGATTCCCATTTCGGTCGCAATGATGCCGAAAACGCCCAAAGACAACATCATGACCAGCATCGTTATTTTGTTCTTCATATGTCGTAATCCTCTCTCCTATCCTATCGTTTGTAACTACATATCTGGATATATGGATATATAATCCCAAAAAAATAGCCTTGCCGTCTTCCTTTCATTTTTTTCTTTTCGCCCAAAAAGTTTTTCACTTAATACGTAACACCGCAATCCTCAGCCATTATACATCCAATTATCTAGATATGTAAATACGTATAGGTGTAAAAAAAGGAGTCTCCTCCTTTATTTACGGCACTACAATTCATCCCGGATATAATCGGCAAAAGCCTGAATAGTCTTTTCGTTGCGGCGGTAAAAGGTCCACTTGCCTACCCGCTCCATTTCGAGCAATCCGGCGTTTTGCATCATGAGCAAATAGCTGGAAATGACGGATTGGGCAAGCCCTGCCTTTTCCTGAATATCGCTGACGCAGGCGCCGATTCGCTGGGGCACTCCATGCTGAACGTAAGGCGTTTCGTCAAAATGCCGCTCCGGATGTTTTAACCACGTTAATATTTGACGGCGTGTTTCATTCGATAAAGCTTTTATGATTAGAGAGGGTTCCATGCGTTTTTCGGTCCTTTGGCATCATATTTTCAAACTTAATCTTTTCGCGAACGGGTACTTTACCAGGAAGGCCGCAGTTTTTTCGGCGCATCCCCTTCGCTAACGCTCTCGATGATCCGTTTCAAATCGGAACGCATCATTTGCAGGCGGTCATTCCCGATGATGGCTCCCCACCGGCTTTCAATGGTGCTGTAGATGCTTTCTTTGGCCTTCATCAGCGCCTGGCCGCGCTCCGTGAGCACCACCAGCTTGCCTCTGCCGTCCGAAGGATGCGGTTTTCTTACGACGTAGCCGCGCTCCTCCAGGTAATCCAGCATCTGGCTCACCGCCTGCTTGGAAATACCCAAAAGCTCAACCAGCGTTTTCGCCGTGGCCCCGTCCGGAATCAGCCCTTGAAACAAAAAACCGTGCATGGGCCGGAAATCTCCGAATCCAAGCTCGTTCAGCCGCTCATGCAGTTCCTCGTTCAACGCGCTGAATCCGAGCGAAAACAATGATGCCAAATCCTCTTGGTGTCGACGGGGTGTTTTGGGCATAAGTAGCACAACTCCTTGTTAGGTGTAAAAGTTAAAAATTGGTCAGTTTAATTGACTTCATATTCATTATACCGCCCCGGATCAAGCAGAATCAAATCGGGATAGGATTTCCGAGGCGCAACTTCCTAAGTTCTGGAAGCGTCTATGAATATCATGTGAACACGGAAGGCAGGTTAAACCGCAATGGTTCGGAAAAAAGGCTCGCTCCTTCTTATGCTTTGCGCTTCGCTGCTGCTGACGTCGTCCTGTGACGGCCGGCAGCCGATTTCCCCGGAATCGTCGAAAAAGCAGGCGCAGGTCCTCTCCCTCGCCGAAAGGCAGCAGGTCGCCGAAAAACTCCATCCGGACATGGTCCGCGCGCAAAATCGTTTCGGGCTGCGTCTTCACGAAGAGCTCGCGAAGACGGCAAAGCCGGGGGGGAATACCCTATTGTCTCCCTATAGTATTTTTACCGCATTAGCGTTAGCCTATCAGGGCAGCGGCGGAAACACCGCAGAAGAAATGGCGCGGATGCTCGGAATCGAAACCATCGGCAAGGAGCAGGCGAACGCCTCTGTCCGGACGCTGTACACGCTTCTTGGGGATGCGGGGTCGGGCGTCCGGCTGAATTCCGCCAATTCGGTCTGGTACAGCAGGGGCATGGAGATCAAAGACTCTTTTATTCTCACGGCAAAAGACAGCTACCATGCCGACGTTCAAGCCGTTGACTTTACCGAAAAGGGAACGGTAAAAAAGATCAACGATTGGGTAAGCCGGCATACGCGCGGTAAAATCCCGGGAGTTCTCGATCAAGCTCCCACCCCGGATACGCTGGCGATTCTGCTGAATACCGTCTACTTTAACGGCGCCTGGCAAAGTCCCTTCGATCCGAAGGACACCCAAGACGGCAAGTTCACGCTAGGCGACCAAACGACCAAACAAGTGCCGATGATGAGGCGGTCCGGTATGTTCGAATACAAGCAAACGCCCGAAGCTCAGGCGATTCGCCTGCCTTATGGGGACGGTCGGCTGAACATGCTGATCGTGCTTCCCGCAGGCGGGCATTCGCTCGCCGATGTCATGAACACCATCCGCAAGGCCCCGTCCATATGGCAAGCCCGGTTCGATCATGCCTCCGGCGAAATCCGGCTCCCCCGCTTCAAAGCCGAATCGTCGCTGGAGTTAAGAGAGGCGCTGATCGCGCTGGGCATGAAGCAGGCGTTTGATCCGGCGGCCGCCGATTTCACGGCCATGTCTGGCGCGAAGCCGCTTTTTGTATCTTCGGTGCTGCATAAGATGGTGCTTGACGTAAACGAGGAAGGCACGGAAGCCGCTGCCGTCACCGAAATGGCCATGGCAGGTTCGGCTCCGCCGGCGGGCCGGTTCGAGATGAACGTGGATCATCCCTTTTTCTTCTGCATCGAAGACGGCCAAACCGGGCTTTGGCTGTTCATGGGGACGGTTGAAAATCCGGCGTAAAACAGAACATAACCAACGTTCAACTTATCATCGAGTGCAAATACGGAGTTACAGTAATGGCTCCGCCGGACGCTTCCATAACAAAAAGCCGCGCATTTAGCGCGGCTTTTGCCGATTCTACGATGTATTTTTTCAGCTGCATCCGCAAGCCATGGCAACATTTAAAGCTGCTCCCGAAGCTCCACGCCTTCCGGCAGCACGGACAGCACCTTATCTTTGACCTCGGGATTCGTCCGCAGCTCTTCGCCCAGCAGCACGGCGATCCCCCGGTCGTCCCGGGAACGGATCAGCCGCCCGATGCCTTGGCGGAGACGGAGCAGCATATACGGCAGGTCCACTTCGTTGAACGGGTCGGCGGCGGCCTTCCGTTTGGCGATAAACACCGGATCATGCGGCGGGAACGGCAGCGACCAGATGATGACGTTCGACAGCGACGGCCCCGGCACATCGAGGCCTTCCCATAGGCTGACCGCGCACAGAACGCTTTCTTCTTCGCGCTGGAAGGACGAAATCAGGTGGCTGATTTCCCCGTCCCCTTCAAAGTAAAACGGTATTCCCGCCAGCAAAGGCTCGTCCTTCGCTGCTTGCTTGAACTGCCGCAGCTCCTCCCGCGTACGGAACAGGATCAGCGCCCTGCCGCCGCTTTCCTGCAGCAGCCGTACCGCTTCCTTCATTTTGCCTTCAAAGCCTTCCGCAAGATTCCATGCCGGGGCCAGCACTTCCATCTGCTCCGGATACGCGTACGGCGAAGCGACCGAAAAAGACAGGAAGCTTTCGATGCCGAGGCTGTCCGCCAGGTAACGGAACGAACCGTCCACCGACATGGTCGCCGACGAAAACACGATCGGCATGCGCAGGCCGAAGACATGCGTCTTCAGCACATCCTTGACCGTTCCCGGCATAATGGAAAGCGTAAGTCCTTCGGGGCTGTCCTCTACCCAGCAAATCAGCGCTTCGGAACGCTCGAACAGCATCAGCGCCTGCTGCATCATATCCAAATGCTCCTCCACGATGCGGAGCTGATATTCGTCCAGCGTGTACAGCTCGCCTTCGAATACCAGCTCTTCTTCAATCGCCGTCAGCAGCCCCCGGAACCGGTGCACTTCGCCGAGCAGCTCGTCCGTCAGCAGGATTTCTTTGCGGTCCGACCCGGGAATCGGGCGGCTGTTTCGCCCGAACAAGGCAAACATCGCTTCGCTTTGCACGATGGCGTCGTCGATCAGGACGGCCAGCGATTCGCGGATTTCGTTTTGCAGCAGGCGCGTAATCAGGTCCTCGAAGACCGTATGCTTCATTTTGTAGCCAAGCGCCTTCATGGCCGCCGACTCCAGCAAATGCCCCTCGTCCAAAACGACGGAGGAATGTTCCGGAAGCAGCGGCAGCTGTCCCTCCCGTTTGCGGCCGTCGTACGTCCACACATGCTCCAGGTAATAGTCATGCGAGCAGATGATCACGTCGGCGGCGCGGCGGTAATGGTCCCGCGACAAAGTCTGCCCGCAGCGGTGGCGGCGGTCGCAGGTGAAGCAGTCCTGGAAGGGATCCCAGCTGATTTTCTTCCACTCCTCGTCGCCAAGCTGCGGATAGTCCCGCCGGTCGCCGTAGGCTTGGAAGGTTTGCATCGGCGCAGAAGAATACACGAAATCCGGCAAACCGGCCGCGATGTCTTCCCAGACCATCTCTTCATCGCCTTGAATCCGCGCCTGATCCAGCTTTTTGAGGCAAAGATATTGATCCGGCGACTTGCCGAGCCGCGCGTCGATCACGAGATCCAAATGGCGGGCCAGCTTGGCGATATCGCCCTCCGGCTTGACCAACTGCTCGATCAAGGATTCGTCCGCGCAGGCGATGACCGCCGGCTTCCGCGTATAACGCGCGTAACACACGGCATACAAAAGATACACCAACGTTTTGCCCGTGCCGACGCCGGCTTCGGCAAAAATCGTTTTTTTCTCGGCAAACGCCTTTTCCAGTTGAAAGGCCATGTAAATCTGTTCGTCCCGGACTTCAAAGCCCGCTTCGGGCAGCAACTCATAAAATACATCCGCCACCCAATCCGACGCCTGCTGGATAAAAGGCCGGGAAGGATCATATGCAAATGGGTACCGTTCCACGTTCGAATAACCTCAGCTTTCCAATCAAAATCGTTCTACCGCTCATTTTTATAACGAACATCCCATTATCACATGCTCCATGCGCAATTACAATGGGGTGGCGGGAAATGCCTTGAAAAGCAATATCGGCCAACTCCTTCTTTAACTATGTACACTGCATCTCGCAAACCACCCGGTCAAAGCGCAGCGCCGCAAGATCGTCCTCATGAATCCAAAAATAAATCCGGCCGACGTCCCCCCACATCATTCCCGTCTTGTCCTCCTCGGAATCGATTTGCAGCAGCAAACGCCATTTTACAGCCGAATTCACGATCTGCTTGCGTTTTTCGGAATTCGCCATGTCATCCCAGCCGTACGCGCCGCGGGCTATCTCACAGCCGACTTGCATATCCCCTTGAATTTGATCCGGATGTCCCATCAGACGGTTCATATAGCCATCCTTCCCCCATGCCCGTTCAAACTCCGGCAAAAATACCTCCCAGTATTGATCAAAATGCTCACGGTTGCCGCTCCAGCCCAGGTCCAAGCTTTCCAGGAAGGCGGATTCCGAATCCGGGACAGATAGGGAAGATTCAAACGAAATACGGTTGGATTTCATCGTCGAAGCCTCTTTCAAACTAACAGGGATATTTCTGCGCGAAATTTGATCAAGCCGTTCGGCTTCGAAATAGAGGACACGGCAAGTATTTGGGTCGCCATTAAAGTCCTCATCGTCGAACATCGGCTCAACGGCATAGAAAAAAGATAGAAGGCCGCTCTCCGGAAGAGACAGATCCCGGGGACATTCCGCCAAGTTGATTTGGGCGATAAAGGTCATTTCGTAGTCCTTCCACGTCGGCCATTCCACATCTTCAGGCAGATCCGGACGACCGCCGACTTTGCTGCTCCCAACAGGGATCGAAGAATCATGCGCAGGCTGCAAATTCAGATATGCCGTCGGATAAATCCACCTGGCGATAGCCTGCTTGTAGGCTCCCAGCCCTGCCTGTTCTAACATTCGAACGATCTCTGCAATAGCCATTTTTTTAGACTCCTTTACAAGCGGTAGTTGGTATAGATCCCCCCGGCCATGTTAAAGACAGAGTTTTGTGTCGTATGCCGGATGCCGGTTTTTCACCACTTAAGGTTCATCAAGCATAGCGAGTTTCACTGATGTATTAATGTTTGTTAAGCATGAAAAAGCCCCCTTGCGCTAGCCAGTTTTCTTTTTTCGCCTGTCTACCATAACGGGAGCATATCAAAAATCTTTTTATCCGATTTTCAATGGGCAATCCTTTTGCCGTCGGCGGCCAAGCCGTGAAGTTCCTGAACGTCCCGTGCCGGCGGCTTTCCGTACATGCGGGCGTATTCCCGGCTGAATTGGGACGGGCTTTCGTAGCCGACCTGAAACGCCGCATCGGAGGCTTGCATCGATTCCGTCAGCATTAACCGCCGGGCTTCCTGCAAACGCACCGTTTTCTGGTATTGCAGCGGACTCATCGCCGTGACGCGCTTGAAATGCTTATGGAACGCCGACACGCTCATGTTCACGGTCTTTGCAAGCTGCTCAACCGCCAGCGGGTGGTCATATTCCCGATTGATCAACCGGATGGCTTGGGCGATGTTGTAGCCATGGCTGCCGCTGATCGCAAATTGGCAAAGAAGCTCGGCTTGCTCGCCCTGAAGCATGCGATACAGCACTTCGCGGATGGCAAGCGGCGCCAGCACCGGAATGTCCTCAGGCGCGTCAAGCAGCTGCACCAGCCGCACGAGGGCTTCGAGAAGCGCGGGAGACGTTTGGTTCACGGCGATCCCGCGGGCGGCTTCCGCGGGCGCGGGAGCGGTGCGGTTCGCCTTTTCCATGATCTCCAGGATGACGTCGATATCGAAGCCGAGCTTCAAACTTAAATAGGGAATCTCGGGCGAAGCCTCGACGATTCGGCCCATAATCGGCAATTCGACGGAAGTGACCAGGTAAGTCGAAGGATCGTACCGGTAGGATTCATCTGCCAGCGCGGCTACTTTAGCCCCCTGCGCCACAACGCAAATGGATGGCTTGTAGATGGATTCCAGCGGTTCCGACAAGCGTGTAGCATGCATCAGCGTCAACGAAGGGATCTCCGTCCGATGAATCCCTCCCTCCGGAGCATGGCGGCGTATTAAAAGCGCCAGTTGCTCCAAAGCATGTTCCAGGCGCTGCGGTTCATCCGTTTTGTCCATAGAGGCCGTTCCCCTTTCCAGGCAGGATGTTACATCTATTATATGGAGACGGAAGAGAATTAGGCAAGGATCGGACAGAAATGATCTAACGGCAAGGCAGCGATCCTTCCTATAATGAATTGGCAAGGTCGAATTCGGCGAACGACCGATCGGCCCATATCGGATGAAGGAGTGGAGAAGAAATGAGTTTGAATGGAAAAGTTGCACTGGTGACCGGAGCGTCGCGGGGGATCGGACGGCAAGTAGCCCTTCAATTGGCGAAAGCGGGAGCAAAGGTGGTTGTCAATTATTCTTCGAGCCGGGACAAAGCGGACGAGGTTGTCAAGACGATTGAGCAATTTGGCGGCCAAGCGGCGGCCATCCGGGCCGACGTGAGCAAGGTGGCCGAAGTCGAAGCCTTGTTCTCGGAAACGTTGGAGCGGTTCGGACGCGTGGACATTTTGATCAACAATGCAGGGGTTATGGCAAACGTTACGATCTCGGACGTGACGGAAGAGATCTTCGACCAGCATTTCGCGCTCAACGTCAAAGGTACGTATTTCGCTTGTCAGCAAGCGATGAAACATATGGCGCCGGGCGGAACAATCATTAACTTCTCGACGTCCATTGCGGGTGCAATGCTCCAGACGTACAGTCTATATGCCGCAACAAAAGGCGCGGTTGAGCAGCTGACACGGCAATTGGCCAAGGAATTCGGTCCCCGGGACATCACCATCAACTGCATCGCGCCCGGGCAAGTCGCGACCGAGCTGTTTCTGAACGGCAAATCGCCGGAGCTGGTCGATTCGTACCGCCGAATGAACGCGTTCGGACGGCTTGGCGAACCGGAGGACATTGCGAATGCCGTCGAGCTGTTCGTCAGCGATCAAGCCCGTTGGATTACGGGACAGACGATTCGCGTCAACGGCGGGTTCAATTGAATTCCCTGCGGCAAAAATCCCTTCGATCATGCGAAGGGATTTTTGCGCCTTCTGAAGTCGGCCAAACCGGCTATTCTCTAAAGACAAAATGTTTTGGTTTGTGGTAACCCGCGAGTAATCTGTCGCACATTCAGTCCCCCAACGTTTTTATCAGCAAAAGTTCATCGTCGACGACATAACCGCTATGTTCATACGTGCAAATTGCGGCGACATTGCCTTTCCCTGTCAGTACCTTAATCTCTTTTACCCCGCGCTTACCGAGGTAATCTTCCAGACAAGAGAGTATCGCAGCTGCAATCCCTCTTCTTCGAGCATGTTCTTCCACGTACAATTCGGTAATTTCGCCCTGCGGCTCCTCATAACAAAATGAATGGTAACTTTGCGCACAGCCAAAACCGACGACCCGGCCGTTTATTTCTGCCACGGCAACCAGTTCGTTGCCCGCGTTCAAACTTTTCGCGATGTGCGCCGGAGGTCTGCCGTCGCCCCCGTTAAACTCTTGATTCAGTCTCGACAATTCCTCCGCATCGGCGATGGATGCCAATCTTGCCCTTACACCGGTATTCATTGCATTCACCTTGGCCTTCCGGGATATGATTACAATATTCTACCACACAGAGACGGTTGATTTTTGCATCAAAAGAAAGGAACGGCCTTTCCTCATCGATAACGCTGGTTTGTTCAATTTTTAAGCGCCGCAAACGATGAGTTGACTGCGAACCCAATCAAAAATAAAATGGCTCCAAGGAGCGTGATCTTATTGCCAACCAAAAGGCTGAACGTGAGAATTCCCCGAATAAGCTGCTCATCATATCAACCGCAACCAGCCGCTGCATAAAATCGGAAAATCCACCCATAATAAGACAGCCTGTTTTATCCAAAGCACAGAGGAGCAGATAAAGTGAAAAACAAATGGTTACTGGCGCTGCCGTTAACTTTGGCGCTTTTGTTTAACATGACTCCGCAGGCATTTGCGCAAGCAAAGGCAGCAGAGGAAAAGAATCTGGATAAGACCTGCCTAAGTCCGAAAATGGTGCAGTTGAAAACCGATATGCAGAAGGTCTGGATTGACCATACGATATGGACCCGCAGCTATATTGTCAGCGCCATTTCCAATCGCCCGGATCAAAAGGACGTGTTGGACCGGCTGTTGCGGAACCAGCAGGATATAGGCAATGTGATCAAACCTTATTATGGAGAAGCCGCCGGCAATAAGCTGGCCGATCTTCTGAGAGAGCATATTCTGATCGCAGGAAAAATTGTCGATGCGGCCAAAGCGGGCAATCAGGCGGATGTGCAAAGGTTGGAGGCGGACTGGCATCGGAACGCCGACGATATCGCCAAATTTTTAAGCGCGGCGAATCCGAACTGGCCGTTTAAAACGCTGCAGGACATGCTGTATACCCACCTTCAGTTGATTACGGAAATCGTCCTCGACTGTCTCAAAGGGGACTGGAAAGCCGATATTGCGGCAACCGACAAAAACGAGATCCATATGATTCATTTGGCGGACATCCTGACGGAAGGCATTGTCAAACAATTCCCCGGAAAATTTTAAATAGATGCGATCGACGCCGCAAAGCTGACCGGCTTTTTATAATCACCCGATGGGGTGGCTATAGAAAGCCTTTTTATTGCCAACCGGCTGCAGACGGATTATTTCTTGGCGTCTTCCTCCTTGGCATACCCGAAAAACGTCATCTGTCCAGCTTCGTTCTCATGAATGTTATAAGGATGGATCTGGTCGGAATATTTGCGAACGAATTTTCCCTCGTCCACCGGATAGATTTCGATGTGGAGATTGCCGGCGAACCTCGTAAAGTATAACTTGCCGTGAATGAGTTCCACCTGGATTTTATCTTTGAAGTATGTACCGCAATACTGCTTAAGCTTGTTTTCGCCCATGAAGAATTCTTCGGGTTTGCCGGGAACGCCGACTTCAACGCCATGCAGAATATCCGAAACGGCATTGCCTAATCTATACTGATTCATCGCTTCGTTATTCGAAAGAATGATAATGCAAAGATCTTCTTCAAAATAATGCTGCACAAAAGCACTTACGCCAAGGTGATCTCCCCCATGGGAATAACGGTCCGTTCCGTACATTTGATGATGTTCCAGCCCATAACAATAGTTGTTTTTGTTCACATTAAAAAAACTGGCATACGTCTTCTGCGACAGCATTTTCCGGTCCCGCAAGCAGGCATGCCATTGGGTTAAATCTTCGTTTGCACCTGCCACACTCCCCCTGATCGGCTTTTTAATTCCTCTAAATGATATCATTTGCGAGCTAATAGATATACCTCAATCCCCACTGCTTCTCCTGCCTAATAGCTCCCTTATGAAACACAAAAAAATCCGCAGGACATGCCTGCGGATTTTAGCGTTTATGATTGCTCCGGCTTCACCGGTTCGTATAAACCGGAGCGGACTTTAAACCACCGGTAGATGTGGGAAACGACGACCTTCAACACGGCGTACCCCGGCACGGCCAGCAAAACGCCGACGATGCCGAACAGGTTGCCGCTCGTCAAGATGACGAAAATGATCGTAATCGGGTGGATTTTCAGCGTCTTGCCCATCACCTGCGGCGAAATGAACTTGCCTTCGATCAGCTGCACCACCGTCCAAACGATGATCATTTTCAGCAGCATCATCGGGGACGTAACCGCGGCGACGATCAGGGCGGGCGTAATCGCGATGGCCGGCCCCAAATACGGAACGACGCTGGTGAAGGCGGCGATGACGGCCAAAATGAGCGAATATTTCAGCCCGATAATAATATAGCCGATGAACAACAGCACGCCGATGCAGAAGCTGACGATGATCTGCCCGCGAATGTAGGAGCTGATCTGATGGTTCATCTCGTTCATGACGCGGCTTGTTTCCCCGCGCAGCTTGGTAGGGACGAAGCCGAGGATGAAACCGGGCAGCTTCTTCCCGTCCTTCAGCAAATAGAACAGGATGAACGGCACCGTCACGATGGCCAGCACCACTTCAATGATATTGCCGAGAACCCCGCCGATCCCCGTCCACGTTTTGTTCAGGAAGGTCGATGCCTTTTCGGAAACGGTGCGAATCATTTCCTGCGGGTCGAAATTGATGGACTCCTGGATTTGATTGATCAATTTGCTGCCCATCAGATGTTCGACTTGCACCCGGATCATCTCGCTGTATGCCGGAAAGTTCGTGACCAGGTCCATGATTTGCTGCCGGATGACCGGAATGACAAGCGTCAGCAGCACCGCAATGATGCCGATGATGAGCACGTACAGCAGCAATATGGACTGCAGCCGCCCCACCTTGTGCCGCTCAAGAAAATCGACGATCGGATTCAGCAGATAATACACAATCCCCGTGAGGATAATGGGCAAAATGACGGTTTTCAACAGAACGGCCACCGGATGGAAGATAAACGATATTTTGCTGAGCACCATAATATTGAGGCCGATCAGGAGCAGCACCAGCAAAAACAATACGAAACGGTTGTTCAGAAAAAACTTTTTAAAGCGGCTCGCCCAATTCACGGAGTTGTCCATCTTTTATTCCTCGCTTTGCGTTTCCTTAATAATTTCCAGCTTGCAGAAACGGTTGTTCTCCCGTTCCAGCAGCTTGAACGTCACCCCTTCATGCTCGAAGGACTCGTTTTCTTCCATTTCATTGCTCTGGCTGTACAGCCAGCCGCCGATCGTATCCCATTCCTTCGTGTCCAGCTCGAGATGGAAATAGTCGTTGATTTGGGAAACAGAGACCATGCCGTCAACGATCAGGTGGTTTTTCTCCACTTCCTGAACTTCTTCTTCTTCGTCCGCATCAAATTCGTCGCGGATCTCGCCCACGATTTCCTCGATGATATCCTCGATCGTCACGAGCCCGGACGTGCCGCCGTATTCGTCGATCAAAATCGCCATATGCGTGCCCTCCTTCTGCATCCGCTGCAGGAGCACGCTGACCGGCGTCACTTCCGACACGGCCATGACCGGATGAATCAACGTGGACACGTCGACGTTAGGGTCATCCTCGTAGGCAAGGAAAAATTGCTTCGTATTGATGATGCCGATGACGTTGTCTTTGCTGCCGTCGATCAGCGGGAAACGGGTGTACTGCTGCTGTTTGATGATTTCCACGTTTTCGCTGCGCGGCTTGTTTTTGTCGAGACAGACCATATCGGTCCGCGGCACCATGATTTCCTTGGCCAGCATATTGTCAAACGCAAAGATCCGGCTTACGTATCCGAATTCGTTGTCGTTGATTTTTCCGCTTTCGTAACTTTCATTCAAGATGATTTGCAGTTCTTCTTCGGTATGGGCTTCCTCATGCTCCGAAGCCGGCTTGACGCCGAACAAACGGACAAGCTGATTGGCCGAACCGTTAAGCAGCCAGATAAACGGGTACATGATTTTCTTAAACCAGATAATGGGGGCCGAGAACCAGAGCGCAATGGTTTCCGCTTTGCGGATCGCCACCGTTTTCGGCGCCAGTTCGCCGATGACCACATGAAGGTACGTAATGACGACAAAAGCGATCAGGAGGGACAAGAAAGAACTTAACCCTTCGGAAACATTCCATTTTTCAAACAGCGGATGCAAAATTTTCTCCACCGTCGGCTCTCCGAGAAAGCCCAGCACAAGCGACGTAATCGTAATTCCGAGCTGGCAGGCCGATAAATAGCCGTCCAGGTCTCCAAGCACCTTTTTCACGGCATTCGCGCCTTTGCGCCCTTCGGCGATCAGCTGGTCCACGCGGCTGGCGCGGACGCGGATCACCGCAAATTCCACTGCTACGAAAAAGGCCGACAATCCAATCATGAGTGCAACCAAAACCAAATTTAATACATACCTGTCACTGTCCATGTAAAGCTCATCTTCTCCTTTGCAAAATAAGATTAATCAATCTATATAAAATGCTAATACGATAATTCAGCTGCTAAGGTTTCAACTGCAGCCTAAAAAATTTTTGCCTGTTTCCTCCAAAAAGAAAACGTCTATCTTACATCTTATCCTGAATGGGCGCGAACATTCCACTTTCTGCAATATGCCGCCGCATGCCGGACGTTCAAACCTCTTGCGCGCGAATCCGAAGATTCCCGCCGGCGTATCAATGAGGAAAAGAGCCCGAAGCCGGATTCATGCAAGAAAACAGGCTTCAGGCTCTATGCGGCATTAGGGCGCGGCTGTCCGCATCAGTGTCCGATCATGAGCGACGGATCCGGCTTGCCTTCGCCTTCCGGCCCCGACCCCACGATCATTTCCTTCGGTTTCCGCAAAATGAGGCAAAGCGCAACGCCTGCGACGGCCATCCAGGCCGACAGCAAAAAGACGTCGTCGAAGCCAAGCACCGTGGCCTCCAGCGGGTTGCCTCCTTTTCCGGCCGCTCCGACATGATGGTTGATGCGGCTCGTCATATATCCGGTCATGCCGGCTACGGCAAAGGACACGACCACCTGCTGCAGCGCCGACGTAAGCGGCGTCACGCGGTTCACCCACTGGCGGGGCGCCGCATTCAGCACATGCGTGTTCAGCGGCATCATCGACAAGCCCATGCCGAAGCCCATGGCCCCAAGCAGCGGCATGATGACGTAAAGCGACGTGTCGGCATGGATTCCGCTCAGCAAAAACAAGGATACGGCAATGATGACGAGTCCGACGAAGGAGACCGGACGGGCGCCGTATTTATCGAAAAATTTGCCGCCGATCGGCATCGCAATGGCAGAGCAAAGCGCCTGCGGCAGCAGGATCAGGCCGGTCTCCAGCGGCGTGAATTGGCGGATGGTTTGCAGGTACAGCGGCACGAACAGCATGCAGCCGAACAGCGAGGCCTGCATGATCCACGTCAAAATGATCCCGCGCGTAAAATCCGACGAGCGGAATACCCGCAACTCGAGCAGCGGATTTTTATGAAGCAGCTCCACGATGATGAACAACACCAAAGCCACGCCGCCAATCGCAAGGCCAAGCTCGGCTCCGCGCGAGGTCCAGGATACGCTGCCGCCCTCGTTGACGCCGTAGGCCAGCATCGCAAACGCGATCGGCGCCAGAAGAATGCCCAGCAGATCCAGCTGCTTCGGCGCGAAGCGGTCGGCCTTCGGCAAATAAGCGATGCCGAGAATGACGGCAACGACGCCGATCGGCACGTTGATCAGGAAGATCCAGCGCCAGTTGGCGTATTCCACGAGCCACCCGGACAATACCGGTCCGAGGGCCGGGGCCAGCAGCATCGGCACCCCGAGCATCCCCATGATCGCGCCCCGGCGTTCCGGCGGCGCCAGCTTGAACACCATCGCCATCCCGATCGGCGCGACCATGCCGCCCCCGAGCCCCTGAATGACGCGGTAGATGATCAGCTGCGTTGCATTTTGGGCAATCGAACACAAAGCCGATCCCAGCACGAACAAGACGACCGTCGTGACGAAAACCTGCTTTGCCCCAAAGCGGTCGGTCATCCAGCCGGCAAGGGGAATGACAGCCGAAAGCGCCAGCGTGTAGCCGGTTATGGCCCACTGGATCGTTTTTAGATCCGAATTGAAAAAGTCTACCAGGTTCGGAACGGCGACATTCACGACCGTACCGTCCAAAATAACCATAATCATCCCGACGATGATCGCCAAAAGAGGCGGAAGGATCGCCTTGAGCGAAAAAGGCGCCTCTTCGGCGGCAGTATGGCCCGACAGCGGTTTAGACATAGGTTTCTCCACTCATTTCTATAGTTGGATTCGTCTCTAACATCCCTTTAATCTGTTTTGTACCGGTGAAAATAGTGACTGAACAGCATGTCGACCTGATCTTCCAGATCAGGCAGGTGAATCTCCGGCGCAGGCTCTTCCCCGCCCATGCCGAGGTAAGAGTTCATGATGACCGGGTAAAACAATGCTCCGTAAAGCTGGGCCATCATGCCGCGCACAACCGATTCGTCCGTTTCGCCCGTGATCTCCATTAACGTGTCCATCAGCTTTTCCGTCTTCATCACTTTGCTGTACCGGACATATTCGTTTTGGGAGCAGAGGATCAGCCGGCTCTGGTCAAGCAGCTCCTTGGCAAGGCCCGGATACTCCTGAAGATGCGAAATATACCGGCAAAAAAACTGCTTCAGCCGCTCAATCGGCTCCAGATCATGTTCGTCAAGCAAGGCGAAGGCGTCCCCAAAAGTGCCTACGATGCTGCCGATGGCTTGAGCGATCAGTTTCTCCTTCGAGCCGAAATGGTAGTTGACCAGCGCCAAATTCGTTGCCGCCTTATCCGCAATTCTGCGCAGCGTAACGCATGCGATCCCTTCCTCCCGGATCAGCTCGACGGTGGCGTTTAACAAGTCTAATTTGGTATCGTTCCCTGCTGCATTTACCGAGCTGTCTTCCTTCATCAAAGCGGGTTCCGTCCCCCTTTCCGGCCGTTTTTAAACAATGTTTAATACATCGTTTAATTTACCCGCCCAAATTTGGATTGTCAATATTTTCATACGGGGATTTGCAAAAATTCATAGTGCGTTAAAATGGTTGTTATTCGAAGCATTTTCACTCCTTATGTCAGCTTGCCGAAGACGCTCCGTTTCCTCCGCGATCCGGGAGGGTTCGATTCGCTCGAACAAGAGCGCGAGACCGGTCAGTTTGCGCAACGAAAAATCCGCATCCCGGCGTTCCGGTCCGTTTGCAATCAGGAAATACAGGATGGAATCCGGCTCGTATCGCGCAAGCAGGCCGGGAACCCACACCGCCCGTCGTTGACTCCTCCTTTTTTCGCTTGAAAATACAAAAAAGCCCTCATCCCCATAAGGGACGAGAGCCTGATTACTCACGTGTTACCACCCAAATTCATCAATGCCTCGCGGCACTCACATCCAAGAACCCCGGAATTACACGAATTCCCCATTGTGGATCAGCCCGAGCCTTTTAGCCTCTACAATCGCCTCCGAGCGTGAACGCACGCCCAGTTTTTCGAAGATCCGGGTCAAATTGTACTCGACCGTACGCTGGCTCATAAGCAGCTTCGCGGCGATATCCTTGTTGCTGCTGCCGCCTGCGACCTCCTGCAAAATTTCCTGCTCCCGCTCATTAATGGAGACGTCCTCCATCGTCTTATCGTTGCGGATGGAAGAGAGCCGTACCTCGCTTCGCCGCAGCTGCCTCAAAAGCGAAACAGGTATTACCGCTTCCCCGCGGAGCGCGCAGTGGATCGCATTTAACAGCTGCTCCCGGCTGGCCGTTTTGCTTATGATGCCCGAAACCCCCGCCTCCACCAGCAAATTGAAATTCGAGCTGATCTCGTAGCCCGTATAGATCAGAATCCGAAAATCCGGATTGATGCCCATCAATCGTTTGGTAAGCTCCAGACCGCTGATCACCGGAATGTTAAGATCAAACAGCATGACGTCAAATTCCTGGGTTTTGGCTATTTCCAGCGCCTCCGGCGAATGATAGGAAACCGTTACTTCCATATCGGGGTCCTGTTCGATCATCGTTTTCGTACCCTCACAAACCGAAGGATGGTCGTCAACTAGCAAAATACGAATCATCGTTCTCTCCTCCTTCTTCACTGTGGGGATTCATCGGCAGCGTTAACTGAACTTCAAAGCCTTTGCCCGGTTCCGAATGAAAAACAATATCCCCGTCAAGGCTGCGCACGCGTTCCTTGATACCCGAAATCCCCATATGTTTGAACGAATCGGTAAGTTCCGTCAGCTGAAGACCGCGGCCGTCATCCTTATAGTAAAAATACAATTCGCTGTCGCGCTGCTCCAGCTCGATCAGGATTTGGGACGCCCCCGCATGCTTGTCGGCGTTTCGCAGCAATTCCTGCACGATACGGTAAACCGCCAATATTTGCACGTCGTTAAGCTCGATGACGGTCGGTTCCGCCCGAAGCGTCACGGCATAATTGGAGCGGATCTGCTCCTGCTGAATCAGCTGTTCCAGCGCCTCCACGATCCCCATCTCTTTCAGGAGGGGCGGGCGCAGCTCGTTGCATGTCTGCCTGATCTGATGTATAACGTCGAGAAGTCCTTCTTTGATCTGGTCCAGCTGTTCCAGCAAACCGTCTTCCATCGGGTAATCCAGCATCAGCGACTCCAGCTTCCGGTACCAGATGAGCTGATCCTGCAAAGCCGCGTCATGCAGATCCGAAGCAAGCCGTCTGCGCTCGTTTTCGGAAAGGGTAAAAATCAGGCGGAGCACCCAGGATGGCGCCTCCCTCTGGCTTTTCATCTCCATTTCCAGGTTCTCGATCAACCCTTCGATCAGATACAGGTTTTCGTATACGATCCCGCTGTAATGGGCAATCGTTTTGAGCCAGTTTTTTTCGTCCATGTTGAGGCTCGTATGGTTAACCTTTTCGTCGATCCACAATACGTGCTGCGTTGTTCCGTAATTGCCCGTCACCAGCCCGGTGCCGACCGGCAGGCGAATCATATCTCCTACCGCCGGCTTATGGCCCAGTTTTTGCAGCGCGGCTTCGATCTCCGGAGCGGCTTTCCCGTCCCCCGAAACCGCAGGTCGGTCCATGCTTTTATCCTGAACGATTTTCAGAAAGGAGACATTCCGAACGGGCAAAATCATGCAGACCTCCCGCTCCAGCAGCTTCTCCAGATCGGAACGTTTCATCACCTTCGAAATCCGCTTGGAAAAGCGGTCGATGCTTCCTTGAAAATCATGAGTTTCCTTAAGAAAGTGAGGCCTGAGCCTATAGTCCATAAATTCCTTGGCGAACAAAAACAGCGTAATCATGAGGTAGACCAATAAAAAAATCTGAATCCACTTGACCCAGGTATATTGATCCTGATGCATAATTACGGCCATCAAACCGATGATGACCAAAGCCGGAATAAAAGAAATCGACGTATAATAAAAGAAGCGGTTCAGCACAAAGTCGATATCAAACAGCCTTTTCGTGATAAAGAGATAAAAATACACGACCGGAATGGCCACCAGAAAAATCGCCGTCAGCTTTGCCGGGGCAAAGGACAGGCCGAAAAACCCGGGAATCGCGTCAAACAGCAAAAATGGCAGAAAAGCAACCGTATGTCCGGTTAACGTAATTTTGAAAAGCGAGCGGAGCTCCCCGGAACGGTGCTTTATGAATTTGCTAATCAATTTGTAAACGATGACCACATTGGCGTACACGAAAAACACAAGCAGCGCCGTCGTCTCGTACGGATGGATCGGGATTCCGGGAATGACGCTCAGCACCATCATCATGCCGACCAACGAGGCGAACAGGTAAAACGCTCTAAGCCCCGCCCTGGTAATAAATCGTTCTTGATAGTTCCGAAGATAGGCCTCCATGAAGTGGATAAAGAAGACCGGTATGCTGGCGAAACTGATTCCGAGCGTAATTCTTCCGACGGGGTTCAGCAGCCCCGAAGCCGCCGAGCTGAAATAACTTAGACCAATGCTCAGAAAAAACAGGATCAAGAGCTTGGCAGCCCGGTCTTCCTTTTCCTTCTTGTATACATAAACCGAGAAAATCAGCAGCAGCACCAGAGATAAGCCGGGGATGACCAGATAAAATAACGTGCCGTACGCCGAAACGCCATGATCAACGGGCAGCGTCATCGTATACGAAGAACCGTCCGGGGCTTGACGTTCGATCTCGATGTGGTCTGCGCCTACAATGACTCCATACGTCCGGATCGCTTCCGATTGAAGGGGATCGGCTCCGTCCACATTGACCACGATGTCGCCGGGCTTAATGATGCCTTTGGCCCAGCTGTCGGGCTCGATGGCCGTCACGGCCATGCGGCCGTCCGCGTTCGGAGCGACGTCGATCCCCATGTCCCGCTGGTTGATGATGACGCCTGCCAAATATGCGACCAATACGATGAGTGCAATCCATCCTGCAGCAAGTTTGATGTTGTTCGTCCATTTCGACAATGAAGTAGGCCTCCAGATCACTTAATGTTGTATGGGGGTTTAAGCAACTTGAGAATTTAAGCCCAATATGCGCTTTTGCGGAGGGAGTCATCCGGTTTGCGCTCTTGCATGACATCCAAAAATGCGCGCTGTTCGAATGCCGACATGCCGGCCAGCTGCAGCTGTCCGTTTTGAATCCGGGCCATAAATTCAGGTTCCGTTACGATTTTGCGAATCATTTCTTTCAACATTGTCGTTTCCTCCCAATGGATCAATTTGCTTCCTTTGATTTCAATATATCAAGGCAGCATCCATTGCAAAACGACAACGTATCACGTATTTCCCGCAAATCGATTGCGTGGGAGTTTGCGGCATCATTGCGGTACCCCGAACAAGTTTATCGGCTTGTTAGCGCGCGGCTTCGATCATTAAGTCACGCCATTTCGCGTCCATCTCCATGCCCTCGATGATGTTCAGAAACCGGTAATAGTGGGATCGCATCCGAACGGAAGTATATAATGCGGTGCCTGTCCGCTGCACCACGGCGCAAAACTCCTCTTCGCGATGCAGCACCTCCTCCGGTTGGAGGCGGCCCGCGAAATAGTCCACGATCCAGCGTTCATCCTGTTCCTCGGCAGTAGAAAGCAAAAACAGTACCGGGAGCGTTTTTTTGCGCCGCAAAAAATCATTTTTGTTTCCCCAATCCAGCAAATCCCTATAATCGTTTTTAATCTGAGCGGCGATGCCGACCTCCCGGGCATACTCGGCCACCCGTTCGTCCGCCTGTCCGGTAGCCAAAATGACTCCAATCATGCAGGCGCATACCAATAGGGCCGCCGACTTTTGCTCCACCATCTTCAGGTATTCATCCTCGTCGCGGGCGGCATTCAGCAGATCCAACGTTTGGCCGTTAATGGCCACCAGCATTTGACGGTTTAAAAAGACTGCGGACTCATGCACCCTCTCCAGCGGAAAGTCGCTGTAAAGCAGCGTCTCCTGGGATAAGGTCAAAAAGCCGATGGCGAGGTTTAGCGCAATATCCTTCGAAAGCCGGTGCCAGGGCATTCCTCCATGGTCTTCATCCTGCAAATCGTCGATGATGTCCAGGCCAAGAATCATCAGCTCCACCGCTGCCGCAGCCCTGTAGACGGCGTCGCCTTCCCCGCCGAACATCCGGTAATGCAAAACGGTCATTTTGCCGAACAACAGGGATTCGGCTTGCTTCACCCGCAAAGACGCCAAAGCAGCCTCAAGCAGCATTTCCACTCTAAAAAACGCCTTTGCTTGGCCTTCCAATTCGGACATGATCCTGGGTTCAAATTGCTCCACGAACTCCCCTCCCGAAATTTCGCGATTTCCACCAATATTTAACTCTTATTTTAATGGATGATACAACTCGTTTCCATAGTTTTCCTAAAACTGCCCCGCAAAGCGGGGCCTTGCCTTCGAAGCGGATTCAGGTACTTAGCGGGAGCCCTGAAATTCGATAAACCCTATATTGAAAAAAAGAATCTGCAGGCCCTGGATCGGCCGGCAGACGCTTTTATTCAGCTTATTAGGCAATGGCAGCGGGAATAACGCGGGGTGATCAAACTCGTAAAACCGATCTCCCGATCGCGAAGCACCATTTTCCGCTCATGGACGGTAGAGAGCAATGTAATATAGGAGCTGTAGTGGTCGATCAGCGATTTAAGGAACTCCTCTTCCAGGAGCTGTCCGGCAGGCACCGACAAAGGACTCGACCAACGGATATGATAAGCTTCGAGCTTGCGGACCATGCAATCCAGGCAAAAGGTTGGGTGAGTGACGTACATCGGTCCAATCTCGGCGATCCGGCCTTGCATGACACGGCACAGAAACAGGGTATCTCCCCGCTTGGCATCCATCTCCTGCTTCAGCTGCCGAAGCTGTCCGGGCTCGCGGTACAAGACCAGATAGTTTCTCGGAGCGTTAGCGTCTTTAGGCGACGGGGTCTGCCACAACCGAAGGTCCAAGTCCGCGTCCTCGTATGCGATGACGGCAAACTCCGACCGCAAATATTCCCTGGCGACGACCAGCGACAATGAATAGAGATCCACGTCGGGGCCAACCTGCGAAAAGAACCGTTTGAACCTTTCCAGCCCTTCCGAGCGGACCCGGTCCACCAAAATCCCTTTATGGTACAAGTTTTGGACCCCCTGGGCGCCCGCAGGCAGGTCTTGGTTCTCCAAAATCCGCTTCAGCTTCTCGGGCTCTTGATGGGGAATCGTGTAAAGCGGATGGTCGCGGCGGTAACGGTTCATCACCCGCAAAGCCTTTTCGGCCGGCTCAAGTTCGAAAAAGGCATTAATCATTTGAATGTCCTCCTCCTTTACCCCAGCAGCATGGCGTACACGCAGTGCTGGTATTTTTGTTCACGCACCTGCAGCATTTCCTCCACTTTATCGGCAAAAAAGCCGCAGATGGGCAGCGTTCGTTTATCGAGCGCGGTGCTGATCAGCTGGATGTTCTGGGCGATGTGGCCTGCCTCGATCAATGCAAGCTTGTAAGACAACCGCCCGTATTTCCGGAAACTGTACTGCAGGTCTGCAATGAAAAACAGCAAAATCGAAACGCCTTCCAGCATGGAACTGCGGGCATCCGTTTTGTATAGCGTCATCGGAAGCATCCGTTCAAGCTCGCCTATTTCAAGAGAACCCCGATACCGGTAGAGCTCCTGCTGTACCGGCGCGTAATAGTACACGCCTTCCTCCAGCCCCTCCACGCCGCGGATATACATGTACAGCTTAATCGGATACATGGCGCCGCCCGAGGGATATGTACGCATCGCAATCACTTCTTCCGTTCCCCGGCTGCCCATATGGCGGTGAGTATCGCGGATTCCCGCCGACCAGGTCAACAAAGCGTTCACGTCGGATAAGGTCCACGTCTGCCCCATGCCGTTAATAAAGGTTGATCTTCGTTTAAGCAGCAGCCGGGCCAATTCGGCCTCCGCGTTTTCGGGAAACGCCGCTCCCCGCTCCAGCGAAATTTTCTCCAAATATTCAGGCAGGGGCACTTCATGCTTGGAAAAAACGTAATCGTCCAGCGGCCGCTGGTTAAAACGCCATGCGACGGACCGCGGTTCCTGATTCGCCAACTCCTCGAACAGCACGTCATAATCATAAAATTCGGAAAGCTCGTTATGAGACGGTTGCATTTACGTTCGCCTCCTGACCGGTATGGAATCTCCATAAAACTTCATAAAGCGCGTATTCATATTCCGGGCCCATCCCGAGACGGTTGTTCAGCATATGAAGATGCGAGTAGAATATCGACCTGACCTTTTGATCGTCTTCGATCGCATCCGCAATCGCGGAGCAGCCGGCGATCAGCCTTTCGCGCAACCTGCCGTACTCCTCATCGGAACGGATCAGGCGGGAGGCCGCTTCTTTCAGCCGGAGATAATCCTTCCCTGCTTGAACGAAACGGTCCGGAATCGGCATCCGTTCCAATTGATAGAGGCGTTTCCAGCTGTCCGCGCTTTTGCGGTAATAGGAAACCACGCCTCCAAGCCGGACGTTCCCGGCGAAAAAGAGATTCACCAGCTCCTCCACGGCCGTCATGGCTACCAAAAAACGTGCCGTAAACGAAGATTGCTGCGTAAGTCGGAGAAGCCGAACGGCCATCCGGCTCGATTCAAGAAAAAGCGTCTCCGTCAGCGGCATCAGCCGCACTCCGCCATACCGCTCGTATTCCGGCTCATAAGGCTTTGCCACGATCTCCCCTTCCTCGTACCAGCCCAGCTGTTCAAGCGGCAACGGCACCCCGTCGAATTTATGATTGCGGAAGTACTCCTGCTTGGTGAGCCGGCTGCCGACGGGATGCTGCCGTATCCACGATCGGGCCTTTTCGAACAGTTCTTCCGCATCCTGCCCTTCCGGACCGAGATAACGAATGCGGATATGCGGTCCGTCCTCCCAATATCTGAGAAAAAACCATTTTGAAATGTTCCCTTCGGCCATCCATCTCTCCATAAGATCGGCAAGCAGCAGGATAAGCCCGTCGTACATGGCGTAATTTTGATAATAAATCCGATAACTTTTCCAGGTTTCCATCGAATATCTCCTCCTATCAAGGAAACGGATGCGGCTCGGGATTCACTTCAAACTCTCCGCAAAAGCCCCGCCGCATCCGCTCGCGGCTTAGCCGCTCGGGAATAACGCGCCGATGCTGATGACCGAAAGTCATCGGGAGCATGCCGGGCACAAGCACCTTGGCCGCATAAAGGCCGAATTTTGCAACCTCGCCGGGCGTCACGTCTGCCACGTATATATTTTCGTAATGCTGAAGCACTTCCGACGCCAACTGTTCCAAATCCTCCGCCAAATCCTCATGGGTAAAGCGGGAGCTTTCATAAAATATTTCCCTATACGCTTGCCGGACCGGAAGTTTGGCGGATGCGTCCTGGTTCAGCAAGAATCCCAGACCTCTCCTGCAGTTTTCCTCGCTTGCATAATAAAGCACATGGTCCTCAAATTCCGTTACGGCTTCCGGCCGGCCTACCAGCTGCCGCACCCGCTCGCTCATCGCCTCATCCCGGCGAAGCGCATCTTCATAAATCGGAAGCGACGTAATGACCTCCATGGCGGCCGATTCAATGGCTTTTTCGGGAATAAAATGTGCCGCCGCCGCATTATAGGACTTCATCAGAGCATTCTTTCGGGTATCGTAAGCCACGGCCCATACGCTCGGCACCCGAAGCTCCATCGTAATATCGAAAAATCGGACTTGGATCCCTTCCAGCTCCAGGAAGTAAAGGAGCTGTTTCAACTCGTCCAGGCCGGTATCCTCGATGTCAAGCTCCTGCAACGGGAGCCGGTTATACCAGGCGCAGAGGAAATGATCCCGTTCGATCAGTTCGAACAATCCGTGGAGCACCGCTTCTTCACGGGAGCTTCCTAACGCAAGTCCGTTCGAGCTGTCGTACACAAACCGATTGGTCTGGTCTCTGAAATGCCCGTCGGCGTAATAAACGAGCTGCTCGGGGACCAGAACCTCCCGCTTCTCCTTCAGCGAATAGGCCGGCGTCCAGTATATAGGCAGCTCCTCCGTGTAATGTTTCAGCCGGAATTCCGGATGTTTCTGATCGGCTTCGGTATGCAAGCCGAAATCCACCGGATTCGCCGCGATGGCGCGCACTTGGGCATAACCTTTCTTCTCGGCCGAAGGCGCCTCGTGAGCGCACATGCCGCAATACCGCTCGACAGCCTCCAGAACGGCCACCTTCTCGGCATCCGTCCGACGATAGGCTCTTCCGAACCCGGTCTCGACATATGCCGGACTCACCCGAATTTCGACGCCGCCTGCTTCGATCATGGAAGAGCGAAGCTCACGATAGCTGTGCGTCGCCGTCCCGCTGTCCCTGTCGAACCAACGCTCTAGGACCGCGCCGGTATCCGGGCCGGAATTCAGGCGGTATGTCCGGGGGTCTGGCTTAAATCCGCTTTGAAAACCATGGATGAATGGATTTTCGCGTTTTACGTCCGGCGAACATATAGGGCAATATCCGCTTCGGCTCAACACATAGGAATCGGCCCGCAATGCATCAAACTGGATATGCTCCGCCCGCTGGTCATAACGTGCAAGCAGTTCTCCTGAGAGCTGAAACGCCTCCATCATATCGACGACAAATTCGGCCGCTTGGTGATGCGGCGAAGACAGCCCCGGCTCCCCGTATGCGAGCGAAACGATATTTTCCCTGCCATTCGCCTGCAGCCTCCTCTTCAAGCAGGCGAAGCATACGCCGGACCGGTCTGCGACATACGGGCCTACCAGGAGCGTATTCAGCAATTGATGATAGAAAAATACGCCCCCGGCGGGCTGGGGAGCCGGTTGGAAAAACGGCGCGAATTCCTCTTCCTTGAGGCCATCGGAGATGACGTGAAGGGTCATGCCCGGCTTGCCGGACCTCTCTTGGGTCAGTCGGTACAACATGCCGCGCCGGTCCATCTCGCCCAGAACTTGCTGGAGCAGCATGCCGCCCGTTTCATATAACAACAGCTCTTTCATGCTTGCTTCCCTCCTTTGCGGCGCAATTGAATCACGGATATTCCGCTGTCCTGAAGCAGCGGAATACGCATCACCCGTACCTCGTATATCCGGGTGATCAGCCGATACAGATCCTCCGCCCGGCAAGTCTCCGGACGGTCCAAGTTTCCGGGGGGTTGCGTTTCGATCATCCGGAAACTTTCCGGACCCGCGGCCCGGATTCCGTTTTGGCGGACTAAGGCATAATAACGGATCAGAGCATCCTCAATCACCCGTCTGGACGCGGTGCCGTATACCCTGTCCGTCCACGTCTCCTCTTTAGGGCCTGCGGCCGCGCTCCACAGCGAGGTTCCAGGAATATGGTCCACATGGAGATACAGCTGCTCCTTCTCCTTTACGAAACGGTTGATCATGGCATCTATTCGCCCATTCCGGGCAAGTTCTGCATAAGGAATGACCTGTCTTTCCACCGGCCCCTGCTCCAAGGCATAGGTCGTCATCAGAAATTGGGCGAGCCGATGGAGCCCGTGCCGGGATCCGGCCACCACCAACCAGGCTGCCTCCGGATCCATCTTCTCCAATCGGAGTTCCAGGTTGCGGCAGGATGCGTATACGATCTGCTCCGCGCCCGATTCCCCGGCAAAGAAACTGCCGTCATCCGCACTCGCGAGCTTGTAAGGGACCTGGATCCATTCATTCCGGCGGAATAGAAAGCTCGTAATGATGCGGCTTTCGAGGCGCTCCATCGCATCGATCATTGCGGTCCATTCGAAACGGTCCTCTCCGGGGAACAGTTCCCGCAAATCTAGTTCTTCCAATGCGTAGTCGCTTAACAGTTCTTTTTCTTCCACGATCCGTTTGGCGTCCATGGCAATCGCAAGAACGGTCTTGGCTTCTTCATTTCCTGCATCCCCCGCACGGGCCCGGCTTGCGGCTGCCAAATGCCCTGCGTAAATATCGAGCAAAAGATCGTCCTTTTCCTGCGGGCCGGCTTCGGCAGCTGCCACCAGCTCCGCATAGTTTTGTGGAGTCACGTTTCGGAACAGCACCGACGTTGCGCCGTCAAGATGCAGCATCTGCCACTGCCCGGACGCCGGAGGAAACTCCGTTTCCAATATTCTGGTGCCGGCCGCAGCAGAGGCCGGTTGCTGAACGGGACTCCCGGATGTTTTCCTTTTTAGAAGACGATCCGCCAAAGTCTGGTCGATCTCGGCCATTCTGCCCGGCTTGCCTCCAAGCACGGCTTCTTCCAATATCCGCTGGGTTTCCGGCGGCATTTGCAGGCGGTGAAGCCCCTTCTTTTCATACAGATAAAGCCGGTCTTCCTGCTTAATCAGCCAGTTTGCCATAATCGGTATCACCTGCCATCTTCATTTCCAAATATCGATATGCAGCCCGCCAGTCCATGTCGAAGCCACTCTCCACGCATTCCGCCACCAGTCCCGTAATCCGCTGCCTCCGCAGCGAAGAGATGCCCAGCAGCGGCATCAGCGAGTACAAAGCGGAAGCCACGAACCGGTATACAATAAACCCTTTATCGTGGTAATGCCGTAAAAATTGCGGATTCGAATAAAATGTCCGGTGAAATTCGCTCACTTCGTCATGACGTTCGAAAAAATCATCGCCATGCGTCAGCTTCTCCACCTCCAGCTCTCCCCCGTCATAAGCCTGCGCCAGCATCGCCGAAAGCGAATGGACGAAGATTTTGAACCGCCCGAAGAGGAACTCCCGCTCAAAGATCCCGTTCGAAAATTTCTGAACGCCGTCCGCGATAAATTCCTTTTCGACTTCCGACCGGCCCAATAGCGCCGCCCGGATTTTCGCTTCGATGGCCGGATTCTTTTTCATGGCTTCGATCTGGGTTTTAAAGTATTCGAAATTCGAACGCAGGGATAAATAGCCGACTTTGAGCCCTCCCGGACTGCCGCTGCCTGTAATGAGAAATATTTTGGCGAATTCCACGTTCTGCCTGTCTTCCGAAAGCTTGTTCCAATCCTCGTAAATGTCCGCAAGCAGCTGGCTTTTCAGCAGCTCCATCCCGTAATTGATCCTGGGGCTGCACAGCGGATTTCCGCCGGTCAGCCGCTCTTCCTCCTTCACAACCACTTCGCCGTCCCGGCACAAGGGTAAATAATCCCCGGAGTACCTCTCCATACCGGCAAGCTTATGGAGCATCTTCTCGTATTTTTCATATTCCTCCGCACTGCGCGGTTTAGCATAACGTTCCGCGGTCCGCCGGATCATCCGTTCAAGCCCTTGGTCGGCCTCGGACACGGGGAGCGTCGTCTTGACATGGAAGCCGTTCACCCAGCTTTTTTGCAATATGGCATTTTTCAGGCTCCCCGCCTGGATATACCGGACGATGCCTCGAAGCAACGACGCCGACGCCTCGCTGTCGTACAAAAAGCAGCTAATGGTTCGCAGCCGCATCGCCGTACACCTCCCCGCAAGTAATTTCGTAAGTGTACTCCCTGACGCATTCCTGTTTCGGATCCGCCACGGGAAACTCTTCTTCGAGCATCAGGTACCCGGTCTTACCCGCCAGCTGAATCAGCAGGTGGAACAACAAAGGCGATGAGAGGTTAATGAATTGCGGCTTGCGTTCGCCCCCTTCCGTGACTTCCTCCATCTCCGCCATGAATGCGCGGACATAAAACCGGCTGGGCACGCCATGTTCCTCCATGAAATCAAGCACCCGCTTCCAGGAGCCGAACCGATCCTTTTCTTTATACAGCTCAAGCAAAGTTTTGGCAGGAATCAGCCATTTGGCGCGGGAAACGATTAACTCGGAATCCCCGAAGCTGATCCGCGGGACGCGAATGGTTGCATCATCATGCCCCTCCCAATGTTTCAGCCGTTCGCGGATGACCAGCTCCCCAAGGTCAAAATAACTTGTTCCATGGGAAGACAACACGTCAAAAGTGGTTAAAATAGCCGGTGCGGCGACCAGGACAAGCGTACCCAAAAATTGCGGGCGCACAACCTCTCCGGTCTCCTTCTCAAAAAACTCCACGCTCCCTGTGGAAGCATTGTATCTCAGGCCCAAATCCAACCAGGAAAGGAACCGCTCGGATTCCGTCATCGATTGGATCGGCAGCGCGATCTCCCTTTCGACCGTTTTTTTCCGGATGTTCGCGTTAAAGCCAAACGTGTTCCGTATATCCGCCACCCGGTTGCCGTCGAAGCATTCGCTCAAGTATTCGCCATAGGCGGTTCCCGTATCTTTCAAATATTTGAGGAATCTCGCAAAATAGATCGAGAAGCCTTTATACATATGGTTAACGACCATACGTTCACCGTCTTCCTGCACGAAAAAGGAATGGGAAAGCAGCCGCTCGCCGAGCACCTTCTCGATTTGCCGCAGCCACCGGGAAATGTGGTCGTCCGGAATAACGATTTCCTGTCGATCCCCTGACCCGGTCAGAAAAGATGCCAACTCTCCGGCAATGTCATGCAGGCTGCGAATGCGCGGATGCATATATGCTTTATTCCAGTTGAAAAAGCCGTAGGTCTCTTTCATCAGTTCGGTATCCGAAAAGATCACCTGGGCCATATCCCTGAGCATTCTCGAAGCTTCCTGCGAATTGCTTGGTACAAAGGATCTGCCGTAACGCTGCCGGAAAAATTCGCCTGCGGCAAACTGCATTTTGACGACGGTGTCAAAACACATCATCAGCCATTGGTATTGCGACAGCCGATTCAGCTTATGCTGCTGCTCGCGGTAGCTGCGAGCGGTCACCTTTTCGTCGATGCCGTCAATATACAGCATGCTCCGCCGCGGGATCGGATCCATGCCGAACATCGCGGACAGTTCCTCAAGGGCTTCATACAGCCGTTCCGCCTTGGTACGGTCAAAGGACGCCTCCAGTTCTGCGGTCAGCTTGCGCAATTGCCGAAACGCGTTCAGGCACGGGTGTACGATGCCGTAATGCTCAAGTTTTCGGATGAGTTCAGCCAACAGCTCGCCGGATTGTTCGTTGAGCACGTCGGTACGTTCAAGAACGCCGCTTCCGATCAGGTGGCGAAGCGTGCCGTCCGCTTGATCCCCTTCAATGCCGAGGCCGGTAAGGGTTGATTTCAATTCGTCGTACGAAAGCGAGCCGCGATCCGACAATTTGCCAAAAAGAGCCCTGAGAGCTCCGCCCGAACGCAGCGTCACAAGACCCTGTCTGGATTTGTAAAGCTGCCGCTCCCCCTTCGCATTTTGCAGCACCGTAATGTAATATTTGCCTTCCAGCTCCACGCATGTGGCGTTCAGCCGGTAATGCAGGCGGGTCATAAGCTCGGGCTCCAGGCACAGCCTGTCGAATACTTGAAGGATCAGCGAATCGTTGATCCGGGGATACAATTTTTTGCATCCTTCCTTTCCCGCGCCGTCGAAGCTGCCCATCCCGGAGTATGTCAGATTGGCGAAAGGGCTCGTCTTCATGCTGGCCCGGGTTAAAAATTTGATTAAGGTATAGTCGAGCTTTCGCAAGCTGCGGTCATGCTGCTCCACCGGCGTCTGCAAATATTTTTCCAATTTGGGCACGATGGCGCTGTTCATGAACATGACGGCATCGCATAGTTCCGGATCTTCCCGGTAGACGTC
Source organism: Paenibacillus cookii (assembly GCF_018333375.1). GTDB lineage: Bacteria > Bacillota > Bacilli > Paenibacillales > Paenibacillaceae > Paenibacillus_AQ > Paenibacillus_AQ cookii. The sequence goes on along the minus strand of NZ_BORW01000011.1, from coordinate 34,906 downwards.
GTGCAGCCATTGCCGGTCGGCGCTGGAAAGCTCGCCAAACTCTGCTTCAATCGCTGTCATATCGGACTGCGCGGCTTCACGGGCGGCAAATACGCCCTCCACCTTTTCCCGCAAACCTGCAGGAAACCAATGCTTCACCCGCTCGTAACGGCCTTGGGCCGAAGGCCGGGTATTAAAAAAATCACGCTTGAAGCGGATCGCCTCCATGCGGTCATGATCCTCCGCGATGCCGGCAATTTCATGCTCCATTTCTTCGATAACTTCTTTGACCCGGGGTTCGAGCCGGGTTGCCCGCGCTTTGGCTTCCGCATACCTTTCGGCCAAATCGCCCAGATAATGAGAGACCCGCCGCAGCGGAAAATGGGTTTCCCTATAGATATAAAGGGGGGATACTTTCATCGTTTTCACTCCCGGTTTCGTAAAGTCGTGTTCTTTCGGCCCGTTTTTCAGCCTGCTCGAACATCCGGACAATCGCCCGCAGGCTTTCATATCCGTACAGAAGGGCCTTTTCGCCAATATCGAACGACGCCGTATGCACCGCGTTATGTTCCCTTATATAGGCGCCTATAAAGAAATAACAGGTCCGAAGGCCCGGCAAATCCCTGGCATAGAAAGCAAAATCATCGCTTGAAAATAAAAAGGGCGAGTTCAACACCGACTCCTGACCGAATCTCTTGCCGAGCAAGCCCCGGATCCGTTCCGCCAATATGGGGTCATTGGCATACGCAGGATACTCCGAGACGACCCGGTTCCACAAAACGCTGCGCACGGAACCGTTGTGCTGCATCCGGTGGAGCAGCTGGGCGTATCCGCTGCGGTTCGCTTCCTCATCCGCCGATCGGAACGATAGGAAAAACGTTATCCGGTCAGGAACCGCATTGTAGTAGCCGTTCGTTTCGATATGCGTAACTTTACAGATGCGGCGCTTATCGTTATATTCCCGTTGGAACGCATGGACTTGGGCCAGCAGCTCCATAACATCCTGTTGGTCCGCCGCATGGCCGGAGGCGAGCTCCAATCCGAGCTCGGCCGTCAGGGCGCCGGCAAGCGCCGTGCCGCCCCGCAGCGCGAAGTATCCCGGATACAAATCAGGCGTGACATGGACCGCGAACATATAACCGATATCCCGGCCCCGCAGGAGCGGAACAAGCTCCCGCGCGCCTCCCAGCACTTCCTCGGCCGCCTGAAAGATGAAGACCAGATTTCTGCGGGGACCGACCTCATCCGCCCATCGCAGCAGCTGCAATAAAATCGACATGTGGGCGTCATGGCCGCAGGCATGATTCATGCCGGCATGGCGGCTTCTATAGTCGAGCTCCTTATCGTCCCGGATCGGCAGTCCGTCCAGCTCAGCCCGAAACGCTATGGCCGGTAGTTTCGACCCGCCGTCATAAGACGCAATCAAGCCTTTGTCGGAATGATGGTCGATGCGAATCCGCCGGGTATGCTGACGGATGTAACGCTCGACATAAGCCCTCGTTTTGATTTCCTTCCCTGCCGGCTCCGGAATCCGGTGAAGTTCTCTCCGAATTCTCCGCAGTTCTTCGAATACGTCCGGCATGGCGGCTACCCCATCATCGCGCTTCTTTTGTATCGGTACACGAACAACGTGACCACGAGCAGAGCCGCGATGTTAAGCGTCAGCATCCCGATGTCCTGGATCGCGTTACTGCCGGCCGATATCGCTCCGACGGCCTTGTTCAAATAAAATCCGGGGAAAAACTTCTGAATATGGACCATGAACTCCGGCATATGAAGTCCGAGATCGTTCGTCAGATTCATTGCCATAAATCCCATGTAGAGCGGGAAGGAGAGGGATTGAAGCGAAACGACATCCAGCAGGAATCCCAGGCTCAGCCCGATGAAAATGTAGTAGAGGCTGGAGTAGACCGCAAGCAGCTCCATTTTCAGCAGCATTCCGTCGATGTTCAATCTGAAAACGGCAAGGCCGAATACAATGATGACGGCGGCGATCAACACGTTGAGCAGCAGCTGGACAAACGCCGTCACAAAAATGAATTTTCCCGGCGAATACGGCGTGACGGCATAGATGCTGCCAATGTAGGACTTTTCCTTGGCGACGCGCGTGCTAAGCGTGTTCAGTCCGCTCCCCGCCGTTCCGAACAACGTGCAAAATACGGCAAGATAAGTAATGTATTGCCCTTGGTCGCCTTCCGGCTTGGCAAAAGCGTTCAAAACCACCAAAAACACCAGCGGCAGCACCAACGTAAAAAATACGAAACGTTTGTTGCGCAGCACCTTCAAAATTTCATAACGAATGATCGTGATCATGCCTGCTTCACTCCTTCTTCCGGATTCAGATCATAAATTTCCCGGTAACAATCCCTGACTTCCTTCAGCCTTTCCTCAAACGTCATGCCCCGCTGCTGCAAATACGCGCAAAGCACGGCATGTTTATTCTTGTCGGTGACATACAGCTTGCGGTCTTCCATCAGGCCGCCGAATTGGCGCTGAAGATCGAGTGCTTCCTCCGCCGTCTCCAGATAAACGACGATCACCTTTTGGGTGTTCAAATCCTCTTTGCGCACATCGGCGATAATCTCGCCGTTCTTCAGGAAAATAAACCGGCGGCAGTAGTCATTCAGCTCGTCGAGATGATGGGAGGTTACGAAAATCGACTTGCCCTGCTCCTGAATTTCCCGGATTTTATTCCAGAACATTCGGGAGGCCGTCACATCCATCCCTACCGTCGGTTCGTCCAGGAACAGCAGCTTGGGATCCGCCGCCAGCGAAAGTGCAAAAGACAGTCTCCGTTTCTGGCCGCCGGAAAGGTTTTGAACCATTGAGCGCGCTTCTTTGACAAGATCGCCGGCCTCGAGCAGGGCATGGGTGCTTACGTTTGATTTGCTGTAGCTTTTGTGCAATTCGATCACTTCCCTGACCCGCAAATGATCCGGAAACAAATCGTGCTGAAGCATGACGCCGACATCTTGCCGCGTATTAAAGTTCCGGACGATCTCGCCGCCATCAATCAATGTAAGGCCTAATACCGAACGGATCATCGTCGTTTTTCCGGCTCCATTCGGTCCGATCAGCGCGATGCTCTCCCCTTCGTCGATCTCGAAGCTTACTCCGGACAATACCTGTTTTTCCTTAAAGCGCTTTTCAACCTGGTTAAATTTCAACAGCATCAACAATCTCCTTCTTCCCTTTAAAATTTGGCCTTCGTAAAATATGCCATGTCTCTGTTTCGGGCTTCGTACGAGGAGCTTTATAGAAACTTTGGAGCCCTTTCCTTTATGGAAAAGGATGAGGCGCATGCTGAATGTCTCCCGGCGCAACGCCCCAGAGCCGGGCTGCTTGCTCCAGCCGCTTCCGGCTTAACATCCGATGTTCCTCTCCAAACCAGAGCTGCTGCAAATGGGGGATCAGCACTTTGACGACCTCCAGGCCCAGATGCGTGTATCCCTCCGGCGTCTGACGAACCAGAATGACGTCGCCGAAAATGGCTGTCAGCCGGTCAAGAAGCCCCGAAGTTTCGCTGGCCATATCAATGGCGGTATATCTGAGTTTTTCGTAATAATCTGCAAAGCGTTCCATGAGATCCACGTCGCCGCCCCCGAACAAAAAATCGAAATGATGCCTTTCCTCCGGCAAGAAGTAGAGGATCGGGTGGTCTTCGACTTCCCGAACGCCCTGGCGCTTGATGCGTTTGGCCTTCTCACGGATTTCGCCGGTATGCGTGTCGTAAAATTCAAGGGCGAGCAGCATTTCCTCGAGCGCGTTCTGAATGGCTTTCTCCGGATCGGGATGCGCCGCGGACGTCGAATACGCCGCAAACTTTTCCGGCGTCCTGCCGAAGCAAAGCGCCCAGATGACCGGGATTCCGGTATCCATGGTGATGTCGAACAACCTGACATCGTAGTCCAGTTGCTCCAGCCTTCCGCACATGTACCGGGCTTTGCCGTTCGTAACGGATTCCGGTCGAATTTCCGGGGGTGCATGCCGTAAATACCAATGATTCAGAAAAGCATCCCGTTCGATCAATTCGAGGCAGGCATAATACACGCTGTCCAGAAGGCCGGTACCCAACGCGTTGCCGTTGGAGTTCCCTTTATAAACCCGCAGCGCGCCGCCCGAATAATTCTGATCCATTTTGTAGTAAGCCAAGCTTTCGGGAACATACGTTAGCGCTTTTGAGCTCCAGGAATAGGCGGGGATCCATGGCAACTCGCCATCTTCGTCAAAGGGAATCAGACTCTCGCTTGAACCTGCAACATCCCTGATAAAGATCCGGGGATCCGTCACATGCCCTGACTGCCGCATGGCGTTAAAACTGGCGCGGGCAACCGTTCGCTCCCGGCCTCGCGGATGCATGCCCGCATACCTTTCGAGGGCTTCAAACAAAGACTTGCGCTCGCTTGCCCGATAATCGGTCGTGCTTCCGATCCCCATTCCATATTTTTCTTCCCTATTTACCCGGAAAAAGGTGGAGACGGAAAAGAAGGATCGCGTATTCCGGTCTTTATAAACGATAAAATTCGAGTCGGTATTATCCGCCCTGAAAACATCGCTCGGAATGGAGGCCTCCTTCGGGCGGTAACTGTCTCCATACGGGTACACCGCCTTCTCCCTAAAAGCCGCCGCAAACGCTTCGGCGTCATCCGGATTCCCGCCTTCCGAGCAATTGGAGCATCGTTCCGCCGGCCAAAAGGTTAGCCGTTTCAACAATCCGTTTCCGTTCATCCGGTAATAGTCCAGCAGTCCCGGCCGCCTGCGCTTGCGGAGCAGCATGCCGAAGCATTCCATCACGAGATCCTCGGGTACCCGCAGGTCTCCGACCAGCCTGCTGGGCGCCCCTTCAAGCCGATATTCATGCTCCCGAAGATTGAAAGTCCTCCGTTTCAGGAAGCAGGAAGGGCAGCCTAATTCTTCACGGTAAAAAACCGGCCCGACGATGCATTCATGCGCGTCCACGTGCAGCAGGGCAAATTTCGGAGGCTTCCGTTCCAAATATCCGTTTGTTTCCGGACGGTCGCCGTACGTGATCAAACAGGGCAGCCGTTCCCCCTCGACCTCCAAAAGCGTCCAAGGCTCTCTCCGGTTCAGTACCTCGTTCAACGCGTGCGTTGCGAACATAAATCATCACCTCCCCCCAATAAAGCAAACCCGTATTTGCGGGAAAACCCGTCTTCATATCGAAAAAGAGGAAGCTCGCCATTCTGCCGGTCCCGTGTATGATAGGCCCCCGCCAGCCTATTTTCATCCCTAAAAGCTCCTGCATTAGCCTCCGTGGATCCTTCCTTCGCGCGAAGTCTGTTCCATAACCGGAACAAGGCATCCTCCAGATCCTCTCCGAAAGCCCGCAAAAGAACTCCGCCGCTTTTCCATTCAACGCCGTATACCGGCATCAAGGCTTCAATGACCTGGTAACTCATGACCGGCGGGAATAACACGGGGCCAGGCATCCAAAACGAAAATTGTCCGGGATCGAAAATCCGCTGCTCTTTCTCTACCCCGCCATTCAATCCGTAACGGTTGAGATGATTCAGATAAGCGGCCCGAACGGTTAATCCGGGAGAAAGCGTGCGGTAGCTGCAATAATGGGTAAGCATGTATGCATACATATCCTCCAGCACACGGCGTTTGCTCGGACCGTCAAATTTGCGGACGTGATCTCCGAAATCCGCCGTTAACGTCCAGTACGTTTCGAAATCGATCTCTATTTGCCGCACCCGCTCCTGAACCAATTCCTGTTCAAGCACGCTTTCATCGCGTGTTTCTTCTCCCAACTTCAGAAGCGGGCTTCGGACCAGCGGGCAGCATTCCGCATGTGCGGTTTCGGGCAGCGGAGCAATGGCCGCAAGGCCGTCGGCATCCATCGTGATGATGCGATCTCCCTCCCATAACTGCGTTTCCAACAGCTTGGGAAGAGGAAACCTGTTCAAAGAAGACACCGGATATTGCCGCCCAAGACAGCTCATGCACACCCCATCGGCGAATATGATCCGGTCTCCCAACTCGTAACGTTCCTTCGGCCGGGGCGTTTCCGGCTCCCGCAGCAGGCTGCGAACGCGGGCCACCCACTCCGCTTCCTGCGGGTTCGGATCAGGCTTTGCAAAAAGATGGACGATATCGTCATAACTGGCAGCTGCAACACTGATGATCCGGCTGCGTCCGAGCAATTCAACCCTTCCGGGGCCGCCAATGATCCGCACGGGACTTTTATCCATCGCTTCTTCCTCCTTTCCGGCATTACATTTCGTACACATATTCAGCCGTATAATCGGTCTGATACGGATCCGGCAGCGCTTCTTCAAACACAACGGCGATGTCCCCATATTGCTGCCGGCTCCGCTGGATGTGCTTCAGCATTTCGATAACATAGAGCGGCTCTTCCGCATCAAAAAAAATCGGCTTGTGAATGGCCGTCGCCCCATATTCGATCTGGAGCTTTCCTTCGCGGACTGGAAAAAGCCTGACGAAAGAACGCAGCGGAATATCATGGGATTCTAGAAGCTCATGGAAAGAGCCGTATCCTTCCAGGTCGAAGGTCAGACTTGAGAAAAGGCTGGAGTGCAATATGTTTTTGCGGCGCTGCAAAATAAGATCACCGAAGCTGATTCTTCCCAGCTTCCTGCTCTCCCCGATCGAAATCTCGTTATACTCGAATCCAATTCCGTTTAAAAAGCCCGATTGACTTAGAAGGGCAATATTCCTGTAATCTTCCGGAAGATATGCCGGCGCAAGGCTGCCCGTGTAAAGCGCGATCCCCCGAACATCTCCTGCCCGCAGCTCAAACCGGTTCATGTCCGCGTTCCACTCCAATGTGCAGCTGTTTAGGGCAATCAAACGGGAGGTTTCCGAATGCCCCCCTTCCTCCGGATCGTGTATTTCTTCCGTCAAGGAATACGTTTCCGAAAAATCGTTCGTGTTCGGATTAAATCCGCAGGACGGCGAATACGTCAGCAGCAACGCCTCTTCGCATCCCAAAGCGGATCTTATTTTATGGAGCACCTGCTCATGGCGCCCCGGGTCATGGTAGATGGAATACGCCAGGTAACCGTTTTTGCAATCATTGACGACGTATTTGCCGTTCATCGCCGGCTGAATGAATAGCTGCAGCGTCCGCTGCGGCTTGATGCCGAGCTCCTCAAGCTGCGCTTTAAGATCCATAAGTTCATCTTCCCCGATATGCACGTCCTCGCCGTTTTCAGCCGGTTTGATCCGTTCCCGATAAACGTCCTTCAAATCTTCAAGGCGGGTTACCTGGGGCGATGCGGCAAACACTGTATTTCGGCTGGTCCGGCGCAGAGCTACCTCTTTTTCGTACATGCCGGCGTATTCCGAAAGAGACTGGCGAAGCGACTCATAGGAAGCAGGGAGCCGGTCCTTAAGCAATTCTTTCATGAACAGCCTGAACTTTAATCTGTGATCGAATAACGGAAGAATATCTGCCCATTCGTCGATCGTTCTTCTGGCGGAAGCCCGAATCTCATGGGGGCCCGCAGGAATATAGCTGTCTTCATGAAAAAGATCCAAGGGACGTTTTCCTTTCCACAACACCGCATCGCAGCATGCTGAAGCATGCTTCTGCGCGGAAAGGATCAGCGACTCCCGTATATGAAGATCCGAGGTGTTCTCCAGCCGGGAAGCGATGAGATGCAGTGCCTCCAGATGCCTGACGAAGCTGTCGACTCTCCCGGAAACGTTCCGGAAAGAAGACGCTTCGTCAATCAGAGTGTTTAAGGTAAGGGTCTCCGCCTTGCGCTCCAGCACATTTCGAAGATAGCCGGCGGCCAACAGCTTCGCGGTCCGGCTCTCAACCCAATCCGTTCCGACACCCAAGCGGGAGGCGAGTTCTTCCCATGTAACGATGCTGCCGGAAGGGAGATTTCGCAGCCTCGGTTCCTGTAACATGAATCGCCGTTTTTGACGCTGATATAGACCGGGCCGGACCTCTAACGGCTCCCCGGCGCCGACGGTCCAAACTGCTTCTCCGAACGGATCGGCCTCATATTTAATTCGAAAACGGCTTGCTCGGATGACTTCCGGCAGCAGGAGAAAATAATCAAACCATGCAAGCAATATCCACTGGGCCAAACGGATCCGGCTAGTCGATGTCCGGGTACCTATCCTGCCGATGGAGGTAAACGTGGATAACGGGGCGGTTTTGGCAAATGAACGCATCATAATTTTCCAAACCTTTCCTGTTTTTTTGGGGCTATAGGAATTGTTCATCGAACAATACATTTCAAAGTTGGTGAACAGCAAGGCATTTTGTACGTTTGACTGCTCCCGGAACAGCTCATAAAGCTCTTCCGCTTGTCTTTTATATGCTTTTTCAAATTGTTCCCGCAAAAGTTCCTCATGCTGCTGAAGCTCCTGTCCACGGATTAGATGGGACCGGATGTTTTCCAACAGAAGCGGATCTACGAATTCAAGCTTGGGGATCTTTTCGAACTGTATCTTGCCTCTTTTCATCCCCTGCTGGAGGCGTATGTATGCAATTCTGGCTCCCGGCTCACGTTCAATGAATCCGGATAATTGTTGGCGCAGCTTCTGCCGCTGCGTTGCATAGGCAGCGCGCTCTTTCCGATAGTTGGCGAATCGTAGGTAGAAATGATCCTTCAGGCGCTGAATAGAATGTGAAGACAGATGATTTTGGCGGATGAATACGTGGGGTTCCGTCACCAATGCTCCTCCTCCGGAAAATCCCTTGGATGAAGCGGCCGCTACCGCCCCATCCAAGGTTTTTGAATCCATCTTAGGAAAGTAAGTCTTGCGCAGGCGTTTGATTTGCTCGGCTGAATGTGATCAAGCACAGGAAGAAGAGCAGGAAGAACAGGAAGAAGATCCGCAGGTGGAGTGGCTGCCGCTTCCGCTCGATGCCGCAGTGGAAGGGATCGCTTCCGCTTGATCAAGTTCGATCAGCTCCAGATCGAGATTTTCCAGTTCTTTGTTCAATTCCTTGTTCAATTGGTTCATGTTTAACATCTCCTTTAACATTTTTAATGAGTTCGATCGGATGGACTCGCTTCAGGCTTATGCACAAGATGAAGAGCAAGAGGAGCAGGACGAAGATCCGCAGGTGGAACTGCTGCCGCTTCCGCTCGATGCCGCAGTGGAAGGGATCGCTTCCGCTTGATCAAGCTCGATCAGCTCCAGGTCGAGATTTTCCAGTTCTTTGTTCAATTCCATGTTCAGGTCGCTCATGACGTTCACCTCCTTTTTACGACGATTGGGTACGGGGCAAGTTAACGTTCAAGCAGTTTCCCAAAGGAATGTCTCCCTTCAAAAGTTCTTGGTGCATTTGTTAATTGCTTCCTGTAAACAGACTAACACAGCTTTTATCCGGCTTCACCGAATACGTGTTTAGGGTTCTCCACAATTGTCTTGCGGCCGGTTTTGCGGAGCCCGTTACGGTCGTTACGAGCAGCCGCAAGAGGCTAAAGAATCAGCATTTTTAGGTGTATGGGCAGGGTTTCAAGCCGAACATCCTGGTCTATAATGGTTACTGAACCAGTTGTTAGGGAGGGAAACAAGTGACGGAAAAGGCTTTATCTGGGGGAAGATGGAACAAATCAAACTTTTTGAATAAACGGGTTTGCGGGTTATGGCTGATCTGGGTCGCTGTGGTCATTTTCGCCGGGCTGATGGCGGGAGGAAAGCAGCTGATCATGATGCCCGTTTTTTCTTTCGGCTATGTCATCGGGATTTTCGGCATTTTGGCCAACAAATCCTTAAGCCGCAAATTATCGTACGGAAAGCCGACGCAAGGGCAAAACCGGATGCTTTTCTTTTCGATCATCCTCATGTTCGTACTGATGGTGCTGATCGGCGGGCCGCATTTTGCGGACGAAAATTACCGGCTGATTTGGCTTGGGGCGTTTTTGGCGATCGGCATTCATTTTATCCCGATGGCTTGGGTTCACGGGCCTTCGATGTTTGTGCTCGCCGTGCTGCTGATCGCTGATGCGCTTCTGGGCCTTCTCGATTCGAACATTAGCTTCCATCTGCTCGCATATGCCGATATCGGCGTCAAGCTTGTATTCGGCATTTACCTTCTATTGACCGGAAAGCCGATGAACAAGAAAGCGCAGACCGAAACCCCTTTAACCCATTAAGCGGGACGCCAAAACTGCCGAATCCATGGCTCTCCCAACATAAACAGGGATTCGATCGCTCCTTATCGGAGAGCTCGAATCCCTTATTTTGCGTGGAACGGAATCAAAAATCCACTTAACATAGGAACATATGTTTGGTATAATTTGAAATAAAGGACCGTTTATGTTTTTAGCGAAAACATAGGAACGAAAGAAACGGAGTTGATGGGCTTGACGACGATCGTTCAAAAAATGGATCCGGAAACGGGAGCCGCCGATTTAAGATGCCGGCTGCCCAAACAAATCAGGCAAGCGGTGATGGACCTGATCGAAGCCGATTCCGGTTCGGATTATTTCTATAAGCTGCTGACGGATCGCGCCCAGATCCAGCTTTTGCTGATCGAAAGGAACCGTAAGGAAAATTACGCCCAGTGCCACTGCTTTTCGACGGACATGGGCGACCCCGGGTACGCGTATGAAAGCCTGCCGCTTTCCAACGTCCGGGTGTTTGCCGATATGGCGGACAAGCTTAATCTTGTTTAGTCCCTTCCTTCAAAGCCTTGACGCGGGCATATTCCTCTTCGATCGTTCTCGACAGCAGCTCGGTTGCGGTCATGTTCAATTTTTTGGCCGTATCCGCCAGCATTTGCTTAATGTACACAGGAACGTCGTAATGAAATTTCACCTTGTTTCCGTAAGCCATCTTCAGCCTTCCTTCCCGAATACGCTTTGGTGTTTTCTTTCGATCAGGCGAATCAAAAGCTGCGTTGCGGACATGTCCTGGAGCTCGGCGGCTTCGATCAGCTTTTCCTTGATCTCGGGCTGAAACTCATAAGGAAGCTTCAGCTTCGGCTCGCTTAAGTGTCCGCTCATGCCTTTTTCGATTTCGATCGCGGCCCGAACCAGGCTTTCAAGGCTGTCCTGCGGCCCCGGCTGCCGTCCGTATTTTACCAATACCCGCAGCAGATATGCCCGCAGTGCGGCCTGATCCTCATCGTCAATGTCGATCCGCATCGTTCCGTCCGGAAAATCGATCCGGCAGTCAACCGTATATCCGAATAAATTGAGGGCGTATTTCATGCCACCTCTCCTTTCTCACGGTTGTATTATAGTATGCCTTGTAACGTTACGCAATATAAGGCATCCATCCGGCATGCCGTCATCCCTAAAAGAGCAGCCCGTTAGAAAACGGACTGCTCTCATGATTTTTACGATCTATAATTCCTTATAAGTTCCTGTGGCGGTTATGGATATCTTTATTCACTCCAACGTAACGCTTGGCCCGAGGGTAATTTCAAACGCGCGTCCCCAAATGAATGCCGGATTATCATACGCTAACGATGCGCCGGCATAAGCCGAACAAATCCAGCTGCCGGATCGTTTGATCTGGCGGATCGCCCGCGAAGCGCAGGCCTGGAACGCTTTACGTTCCGCAAGAGCTTTCGTATTTTCCTGCATCCGGTCCCGCAGCAGCTTCACGAGAACTTCATAGTCTTCCGGCGAGTTGAACAGAAGCATATTCTGGTCTGCATAAGGAACGTTCTCGTACAGGGAATGCGCCCGGGAGTAGGTCCGAACTTCGGCAATCGTCAGCTTTTTATAATAATAATCCTTCAGGAAACGTTTGAAGAGCAGCGAACCATGCGCATTGGCGGCATCCCCCAACGCATAGGGCCGGCGTTCCGTGATCAGAAACGCATACCGGGATTGGGCCATTCCGAGCGCAAGCCCGATTTTGTTTCCGGCCGTATTCCAACCGCTGTACCCAAGCAGCATTCCGGTGGCCGCATCGTCCAGCAGCGCCTGCGTCACGGTTTCGTTCGCCGCGCCGCCCCCCACGAAATCGATCGCGATCGTTGGGAGCTGCTGATCGGCATTGCCCGCGATATGGCTCCCGGCTTCTATAGCCTTGTCGGCTCCCGTGATCGCAACGATTTCGATGTCGCAAGGCCCCGAGTCTACGAAACGTCCGCCGATCATGTCCACATGATACCGGATATTATCGTGCACGCTCATATACTCATAGGGATTCACGATCGTCGAACCGTCGGGCCCGAAATACCGGACGCTGTATCGCGGTTTGAAGCCGCAGCGGTGCAAATGGAGTGCCATGCGCCCCATCAGGGAGTGGCCCAGGCCGTCCGCATCCGGTAGAAGGATGACGCGGTCCGGATTTTGGCCGTCATGGCCGTTCAAATGCTGGTCTACATAAGCCTCAAGAAAGTCGATTTCATTCGACTGCACGCCCTGCGTATACGAATCGTCGACGCCGATGGCAAGAAAATCGATCGCTCCCGAGCGGACGAGCTGGTCCAAAATGTAATAATTCGATTTGAACTTATGGCGCCGCGCATTGTAATACTGCTCCTTGTCGAAGTGTACCGGCGTCCCGAAATGCGTGCCGTCCGGCTTGATGTCGTAGCCGTCCAAAATCGCTTCGAATTCCGAAGCGGCCGCGCGAGGCTGCTGCGCAAAGGCGCGGGCCTCGTCGTACGCGCTTTGGGTCAGTCCCTCGACGAATACGGTCGTGGCAAGCCGCATAATCGTATCGAGTACGTACACGGGCTTATGGGGGCAGGTCTGCTTAATTTCGCGAATGACGTCAAGCAATCCGGTCGTTTCCGGATCATAGTCCGGATAAGTGCCGCCCCCGCTGGTGCGGAAGCGCCGGCTGCCAATGAGCCCTCCGTAGGCCAGCATATCGGACGAGATGATGAATCCGTCGACCGCCAAAATATGTTTCTGAATAAACCGCCGGATCCGATCCGTGTCTCCAAAGACCGGGGAATGCGTGTCGAGCAGCGTGTTCCCTTCGGCGTCCGCTTCGGTGTCGAGCCTGTTTTTCACGTCTTCCGCATCCGGAGTGATGACCTGGATCCCTGCCGCCCGGGCCTGCACGACCACGTCGTCAAGATTGCAAGGGCGATCGTCCAGAGGCACATACAAAACTTTTTTCATAAATACATCTCCTTTTCAACTCGAAATAGTATATGACGTTACGTAACGCGATATGAATGATTAAAAAAAAATCATTCCTTTCCTGTATCGATACCTTGGTCTGATTGGCGGGAACATCGCGGACGTCCGGACATCCCGGGTCATTCCCGAACCAACCCGAAGGCCATCTCATCGATATGCCCTTCGTTGAAATCATAATATCATGTAACGTATCGATACGCAATATGATTTGGTTAAATTTTTCCTGTACATTATTTTTGAGCAAGGGCCGGATCAGAACGCTAACATGCCGGAAGGGGCAGCGCCGAAACTAACATTCACATTTCGATGAGCATCGAATTTTTTCTCGATTAAACTATTCCTTGCAACCCATCGCAGAAAGGAATGTGATTTCATGCCTCATACGCAAAAGAAAACATCCGATGTTCGAATCGCCACGATAGAGCCCAAAATATTATATTACGGCACCCCTGTCCTGCTGCTGAATACGTTGAACGAGGACGAAACGGTCAATATCAGCCCGATCTCGTCCTCCTGGGCGCTCGGCGATTACATCGTCCTGGGGCTGGGGACAAGCAGCAAGGCGTACGACAATTTGATGCGCCATCCGGAGTGCGTGTTGAATATCCCCGATCCGTCCTTGTGGAAGCATGTCGAACAACTTGCCCCTTTTACGGGCAAAGACCCCGTCCCGGCGTTCAAACAAGCGTTAGGCTTCACCTGCGCCAAAGACAAATACGCCGTCAGCGGCCTGACGCCGATTCCGTCCGAAGCCGTCCGCCCGAGCCGCATTCTCGAGTGTCCGCTGCAAATCGAAGCGGAAGCGGTGAACATCCGCCTGCCGGAATACGCCGACTTTTTTGCGGTGATCGAAACGAAGGCCGTTCGCGTTCACGCCCATGAAGACATTTTGATTCGCGAAAACCACGTCGATCCCGCCAAATGGAGCCCGCTGATCTATAATTTCAGGCATTATTTCGCGCTGGGCGATTTTCTCGGGAAGACGTTCCGGAGCGAGACCTGATCTGCAGGAAAAGACACGTTCGGCATCCGCTTTCTCCGGATTCGCGCTGGCATTTCCCTTCAGCCGCATGTAAGATAGAAGCAAATCATACTGAAATGAGGGAACCGCCATTCAAGCTTGGTTAAAAATGATCGCGGTCGTCGTGTTGACCAGCATTTTAACGCGTTTTCTTCCGTTTTCGGCGTTTTTCCGCAACGTGGATACCCTTGTCCACGAGCTGTCGCATGCCCTGATGACGCTGGCCTTATCGGGCCGGGTCAATGTCATCCATTTGTACAGCAACCAGGGCGGAGTCACGCTCTCCACGTTTGACCGCAACTGGATGGCCATTCCGATCTCGCTTGCCGGATACGTCGGTTCCGCGCTGTTTGCGGTGCTGCTCTTTTACCTTTATGCCAGACGACAAGAGCGCGCCGGACTGATCACCGCCATGATTCTGGCCATCGTCGCGGCCGCGCTTTTCGTGCGCAACGGCTACGGGGTCATCTGGTGCATCGGTTTTGCGGTTTTGAGCGGGCTCGTCGCTTTTGCGGCTCCGCCTCTGCTGCAAAGATGCTATTATATGCTCATTGCCTTTATCTGCTTGGTCGAGTCCGTGATCAGCCCGTTCGTCATTTTGTTCCGGTCGGTGACGCGTCCCGGTTCCGCGGGCGATGCCGCCAATCTGGCCGAAGCGACGTATGTTCCGGCCGTCGTCTGGTGTCTCGTGTTCGTTGCGGTCTCCTTATGCTGCGCCAAGCTGTCGACGACGATGTTGTTCAAACGCGGATTCGGCTCCGGAAAGCCGAGAGAAACGCACTGAAAAACAGAATTTACGCCTATCCAAAAAATCGCCTCGGGTTTATCGGGCGGTTTTTTGTCGTTTATATTTTTAATAGGCAGGCGCCCGCAAGACCCTCCTTTTTTCGTCATCCTCCAAGGCTTGTACAACAACAATTAAGTTAATCGGATCAAATTATATTTGCCATTGACAAAAAAGTTTACCAGGGGCAAAATAGAGGTATCAAGACGCAGGAACGTTCTATATCATGAATCATTAAACTCATAAATAGATTGAAGGGATAACGATGGAAAAC
Source organism: Paenibacillus cookii (assembly GCF_018333375.1). GTDB lineage: Bacteria > Bacillota > Bacilli > Paenibacillales > Paenibacillaceae > Paenibacillus_AQ > Paenibacillus_AQ cookii. The sequence goes on along the minus strand of NZ_BORW01000011.1, from coordinate 19,781 downwards.
ATGACTTCTATTGACCCAACCCCAAAACATAACCGGAAACATCAGGTATTCAGCTCCACGAACGGGCTCAGCCTCAGCGAAATCAACAATACCGTTTCGCTCCCGAAAAACGCGGGGTTCTGGAAAAAGCTTGCCGCCTATAGCGGACCCGGCGTCCTGGTCGCCGTCGGATACATGGACCCGGGAAACTGGATTACTTCCATACAAGGCGGAGCACAATATGGATATACGCTTCTAAGCATCATTTTGCTTTCCAGCCTCATCGCCATGCTGCTACAGAGCATGTGCGCCAAGCTCGGCATCGTGACGGGCATGGATTTGGCGCAGGCGACGCGCCAAGCGACAAGCAAACCGGTAGCCATCGTCTTGTGGATTTTGACCGAACTTGCGATCATGGCTACCGATATCGCCGAAGTGATCGGCGGCGCGGTGGCGCTGCAGCTGTTATTCAAAATTCCGCTTTTGGTCGGCGTGCTGATTACGACGCTGGACGTGTTGCTGCTGCTGCTGCTCGCCAAAGTCGGTTTCCGTAAAATCGAAGCCATCGTCGCAACGCTGATCGCCACCATTTTTATCGTGTTCTTTTACGAAGTGTTATTGTCCAGCCCAAGCATCGGGCCGCTGCTCCAAGGCTTTATCCCGAGTCCGGAAATCGCGACCAACAACGGCATGCTGCTGATCGCGCTGGGAATCGTCGGAGCGACCGTCATGCCGCATAACCTCTATTTGCACTCGTCGCTGGTGCAATCGCGCCAATTCGAACGCACCTCCGCAGGCAAAAAGGAAGCCGTTCGTTTCGCGACGATCGATTCCAACATCCAGCTCAGCATCGCATTCGTGATCAACTGTTTGCTGCTGGTGCTGGGGGCCGCCATGTTTTTCGGTTCGACCAGCGATTTGGGCCGGTTCACCGATTTGTACAACGCGCTATCCGATAACGCCATCGTCGGCGCCATCGCCAGCCCGCTGCTGAGCACCCTGTTTGCGGTCGCGCTGCTGGCTTCGGGCCAAAACTCGACCATTACGGGCACGTTGTCCGGCCAGATCGTCATGGAAGGTTTTATCCGGATGAAAATGCCCGGCTGGCTGCGCCGCATCATTACGCGGCTCCTCGCCGTCATTCCGGTCATCGTCTGCGTCGTTTTGTACGGCGGCCGGGAAAACGCGGTCGAACAGCTGCTTCTGTACACGCAAGTATTCCTGAGCGTCCAGCTTCCGTTTGCGATCATCCCGCTGGTCATCTTCACCAGCGACAAGAAGCGGATGGGCGAGTTCGCGAACCGCTCCTGGATCAAATATTTGACCTGGGCCATCGCGATCGTGCTGACGGTGCTGAACGTGTTCCTGGTCTACGGCACCTTTGCCGGCATCGGTTGAGTCGATTTTTTCTAGAGTATAAAAAAACTGCCCCGGGGAGACTCCCCAGGGCAGTTTTTGCTATGAGCTAGGATGATCCACAGGCGGCAAAATCGGCGCTTCCGCCCTGCAGCGCCTGCAATCCCAGCGCCAATGCGCCATGCAAGCCGGCATCGGTTCCGAGTACCGGCGGCACGATATATTCCCCGATCTTATCCAGCAGCTCTTCGGCCTGGACGTAACCGTTCAGGATGCGCTTCACCTCTTCCCGAATCAGAGGAAAAAGCTGACGCTGCTGCATGACGCCGCCGCCCAACACAATCTTTTGCGGCGAATGCGTCAGAATCGCCGCGGCGACCGCCTGGGCAATATAATACGCTTCAATGGACCAGGCGGGGTGCCCGGGCGGCAGCTGATGCCCGGGCGCCTTCCAGCGGGCTTCGAGCGCGGGCCCGGCAGCCATGCCTTCCAGGCAATCCCCGTGAAACGGGCAGATGCCGGGGAAGTCATCCTCAGGGTGACGCCGGACCGGCACATGCCCGCCTTCCGGATGAACCAATCCGTGGACGGGCCGACCTCCGGAATAGACGCCCATGCCGACGCCGGTTCCGATCGTGTAATAAATGCAGCTATCGAGGCCTCGAGCCGCTCCCCATGCGGCTTCTCCCAAAGCGGCGGCGTTGACGTCCGTATCCCAGCCAAACGGAACGGCAAAACGACGTTTAAGCTCCCCAAGGAAAGGGTACTGCGCCCAACCCGGTTTGGGGGTTGTCGTAATGCAGCCATATGTCGGGCTGTCAGGCCTGAGGTCGATCGGTCCAAACGAACCGATGCCAATTGCCCCCACCTGCGCATCCGCAAAGTAGGAAATGACTTTCGGGATGGTCTCGCCCGGGCGTTCCGTCGGAAAGCTGATCCTGTCTTCGATCTTTCCTTCTTCGTTTCCGATCCCGCAGACGAATTTGGTCCCGCCCGCTTCAATCGCTCCAATCCGCATATCCGTCTTCTCCTCTCCAATCTTTCCGGTTTCCGTAACCATCGCGTCTTCGCTTAACGAGTAAAACAAAATGGACTAGACGGATAAATCGTATATATCGAGGGCTTCGATCCTCAGCCGTTCATCATCGGCAGCAACGAAAATGCCTGTAGAGGCATGATCCGGATAAATCAAATCGGTCATCACGACCCGGCCCCCGTTTGCGAACACCTCGACGGAAGCGCGGTCAACGAAAATGCGGAGCGCAAGCTGCCCCGGCGCCTCTTCCAGCATGGCGGAATGCCTGCAGGCGAACGACGGATGGAAATCGGCGATGCCGGATCGGGTACGGTCCACAAATATCTCCGCCGCAGCCGCATCGTATCCGATGACCGTTTCCTCGCCGGCTCCGGCTCTTACGCGAAAAGCGATCTCCCCGGGGCTTGAATCCGGGAACCGTACGCGAGCGACGATTTCGAAGCTTTCCAGCCGCAGGCCGGATAACCGCTTCGCAGCGGCGGTCGCGTCGACGTTTTCCAGGGAAACGACCGGCTTGCGGTAGGCCTCCAGCTCACGGACGGGCTGCTGGATCAGCACTATGTCGCCGTTACATTCCCGAAGACGCAGCTCCCTGGCGATCGTCATCGCCCCCCTCCAGCCGTTCGTCGGCGTCAGGTTGGCGTATTTCCAATTGCTCATCCAGCCGATAAACAGGCGCCTGCCGTCTTCCGCCGGAATATCCGACCAGCTGACGCCGGCATAATTGTCCCGGCCGTAATCGAGCCACCGGACGTTCTCCCGCGAACTGGCATCCGGAATAAACCGCTCGCCGTCGAACTCCCCGATAAAATACTGCGTTCTTGACCCTTCCGCAAAACCCGGATGGTCGCCGATGCTGACCAGCATCACCCAACGGCTTTGGTCCTTCGCGCCTTCGACCGGAAGCGGGAACAAATCCGGGCATTCCCATACGCCATCATGGCTTCCGATCCCTTCCCCAAACTCGCTGGACAGCGTCCAATCCTTCAAATTCGGGGATCGGTAAAGGCATACCGTCTGGCCGCACGCGACAATCATCACCCATTGCGCCGACGGCTCGTGCCAGAACACTTTCGGATCGCGGAAATCGATATAGGAATCATGCCGCAGCACCGGATTGCCTTCGTATTTCGTCCATGTCCTGCCCTCGTCCATGCTGTAGGCCAAGCTTTGGCATTGGACGGGCGGCTGCGAACCGGTCCCTTCCGCATGATGGGTAAAAATCGCGACAAGCCCCGGCTCTTCCCCGAAAAACCCCGTCGTGTTACGCCGGTCGACCACCGCGCTGCCCGAAAAGATCATGCCGTGTTCGTCCGGCTCCAGCGCGATCGGAAGCTCCTCCCATGCCACCAGGTCCCTGCTGACCGCATGCCCCCAGTGCATCGGCCCCCAGGTCGTTCCGAACGGGTGATGCTGGTAAAACAAATGATATTTCCCCTTGAAATACACCATGCCGTTGGGGTCGTTCATCCAGTTCTCCCGCGGGGAAAAATGATATGCGCCGCGGTGGTTTTGCTTTGCGATTGTTGACATTCGTTAAACTCCTTCGTTATGGGCCCTCCTTGCGGAAACGGCTGCGCTTGGCCGGAACATGCCGTGCGCGGCCGCATTCCTTTATCGGTTTCAAGCCCGTTATTTGGCGTTCCGGTCGTAACCCGCCTGCTTGATTTTCAGCCATTCCTGCAATCCGAGACGGTCCAGCTCTTTCAAATAGGCGTCCCATTCCTGATCGATGTTGCCGTTTTGGTACCATTCGGTCCGCTTCCGCTCCACGTAAGGGAACAAATCCGCCTGAATGGTCGACAGCCGATCCAAGTCTTCGATGGAAAAGAATACGTTCGGATACGTGTTTTCCGCCTTCATATGCGGCACCATCACGTCTTTCAGCAGTTTAAGCCGCCATGCGGCATCATCCGGCATCGTCGTATATTTGCCGTAATATTCGTCCAAAATGGCCAGCGGGCCGGCAATGCTCGTTTTTTGGCGAAGCTCGACCGGAGCCGTTCCTTTCAAAGGCAAATGTTTCAGCATTCCTTTGGCTTCATCGAATTCAAAAATATTTTGCTGGGTTTCGTCCCCGTAGGTTCCCCAGTTGTTCTGGACGGACTGCAAAGGATCATAGAGCTGGTCCACCCACTTGGCCGTTTCCTCCAAATGCTTGTTGCTGCTCGTAATGACCATCCGCCCGCGGTCCAGCCCGATGCCGTTCGTTCTGGTCACGTTGATTTCCCCGCTCGGGCCGGCCAGCGGCGGCATCAGGTCATACGTATCGTTCGCCCCGGTAATGTTGGCTTTGTCCCACGTAAAATACAAGCCGTAGCGGTGATCTTTGCCCTTGGCCAGATAAGTGTTCCAATCCTGCTGGAACGCCTCGATGTCGACCAGGCCCTCCCGATACAGCTCATGGATGAACTTGACCGCTTCTTTGTAACCGTCCTGCGCCGCCGTAAACACCACCTTGCCGTCATTCGTCACGACGGTGTGGTCCCAGTTCTCGCCAAGCCCGAAGGAGCCGTACAGGAATGCCAGGTCTTCGCCGCCCGGCTTATTAATGAAGGATAACGGGATTTCGTCCGCTTTTCCGTTGCCGTTCGGATCCTGCGTTTTGAAGGCGATCAGCACCTTTTTCAGCTCATCGGTCGTTTTGGGCATCTCGAGCCCCAGCTTTTTCAGCCATTCGACGTTGATCCACGGAAGATCGTCCACCGACTGGATGCGCTCCTTCCCGGAACCAAGCTCTTCGATCCACGGGAAGGAATAGATGTGCCCGTCCGGAGCGGTAATCATTTTTTTGTATTCCGGAGCCTGTTCGAGCACCTTTTTGAAATTCGGCATATGCTGCTCGATCAAATCGTCAAGCGGAATGATGACCCCGTCCTTTGCCAGTTTCAGCAGATCGTAGTCGCCGTAGCCGGCATCGAAAATCGCGTCGGGCAAATCGCCGCTCGCCACCGCCAAATTCCGTTTTTCGGCAAACACGTCGTTCGTGTAGTTTTTCCAATCGATATGAATGCCCGTTTTTTCTTCCAGCCGTTTGTTGATCAGCTTGTCGTTCGGATCGGCCGGCGCGAGCGCCGAGCTTTGCGTCAGGAAATGGAGCGTCACCTTGCCGTCTACCGGCTCCTTGCCTTCCCCTCCGCCCCCGCCGCAGCCCGATAGAAGCAGCAGCGCCGCCAAGGCGGAAAGGGACAACGTGTGGACCATCGCTTGCTTTCTTTTTAGCTTTTTCATCGTTATGACCTCCATAATGTAAGGAATGGATCATTGCCATGGATGTTCAGGCGGCCTTTACTTCAAGGAACCGACCAGGACACCTTTTTCGAAATATTTCTGAAAAAACGGGTACATCACAAGCAGCGGGAGACTGGAGATGACGATCGCCGAATATTTGATCATTTCCGACAGCCGTTTCAGCTCGTTCATGGCCAGTTGGTCGCTGATCATGCCCGGCGCCGCCTGATTTTGGATCAAAATCGAACGCAGCACCAGCTGCAGCGGATGCAGCTTCGCATCCTCCAAATAAATCATCGCGTCAAAATACGAATTCCATTGTCCGACGAAAGCATACAACGCCAGCACAAAAATGATCGGTTTGGACAACGGCAGCACGATCCGGAAAAAGATGCCGGCCTCCGAAGCGCCGTCGACGTTGGCCGCTTCCTTCAGCTCGTTGGGCACGCCTTTGAAAAAGGTACGCGACAGGATGATGTTCCACACGTTGACGGCGCCCGGAATGATGACGGCCCACACGGTGTTCAGCATGCCCAGCTGCTTGACGAGCAGGTATGTAGGAATCAGCCCGCCCCCGAAAAACATCGTGACCACGAACAAGGTCATAAAAAAACGGCGGCCGGCGAGTTGGGCATGGGAAAGCGCATATCCGGCAAATATCGAAACGGAAACGGTGACGACGGCAAACGCGGCGGAATACAAGACGGCGTTGCCGAACCCGCGCAGCATGGCCGGATTCTCCAGAATCTTTTTGTATCCGTCCAAGGTCCAATCCGAGAACCGAAAAGACAGTCCCTGATTCAGCAGCACGGTCGGATCCATAAACGAAGCGACGACGATGTACACCAAAGGCACGACGACAATCAGGACGGCCAGCGCCAGAAAAACGGCGTTGAGGGATAATAACAACCGGTCGAACCGGGAATGTTTGACGGCCATGACCTAAAACTCCTTCCTAGTAGAGGCCTTCGCCTTCATTCAGTTTTTTGACGATCAGGTTGACGGTAACGAGCAGCACGACGTTGATGACGGAATTGAACAGTCCGACCGCCGCGGAATACGCGTAATCGCCGGACTGCAAGCCGACCTTGTACACGTACGTGGCGATGATTTCCGAAGCCGGAAGGTTCATCGAGGTCTGCATGAGATAAGCCTTTTCGAACCCGATCGACATGATGCCGCCGGCCGCCAGAATAAACACGATCGCCATGATCGGCCGGATTGTCGGAAGATCGATATGCCTGATCCGCTGCAGCAGATTCGCACCGTCCAGGCCGGCCGCGTTGTGAAGCTCCGGATCGACGTTCGCCAGCGCCGCCACGTAAATGATCGACGCCCATCCGGCCCCCTGCCAAATATCCGACAAAATGTAAATCCACCTGAAATACTTCGGATCGGACATGAACATCAGCGGCTCTCCCGTGATCCACGCGAGAAGGTGGTTGATCGGGCCCGTCGGCGACAAAAAGATGAACAGCATGCCGACGATGACGACCACCGATATAAAGTTCGGGGCGTATAAAAAGAGCTGCACGTTCTTTTTCACGGACGCCCTGCGGATCTGGTTCAGCATCAGCGCGAGCAGGATCGGCACGGGAAAGCTGCATAAAAGGCCGAACAAGCTTAATTTAAGCGTATTCATAAAAATGACGTCGAAATTCGGCGAGGACAGAAACTTCTCGAAGTGCTTCCATCCCACCCATTCGCTTCCCATAATCCCCTTGATCGGGCTGAAATCCTTAAACGCGATGACGGCGCCGTACATCGGGACGTATTTGAAAATAAGGGTCAGTACGAGTGCCGGAGCGAGCAGAAGATAAAGAAAATAATGCTTTTTCATCCCATGAAGCACCCGTCCCGTGGAACTCCTCCGCCTCAGCGCCGCTCCCCTGCGATCGACTTCCACTGTGTTTTCCAAACGTTGACCTCCATTCTTTCAAGAAGTTGTGCATGCAGCAGGCCGAAAGTGCTTTCAAAGTTACAGATGTGAACTGCTGCCTTTACAATTTACCAAACGATTTTCCGATCCGTCAATAACCTTTGTAAATTTATTTTTGTGCAATTGACAATTTAAATTTGTTCATAAACGACTTAAATCAGCATGAAATGTAACAAATCAGCGGAAATAATCGCATTTCCAAGGAAACGTTCAACCCAAATATCCCACATCGCATTATGCATAATTCTATGATTTCGAACAAACTACGGTCATAAACACGCAAAGTATTTTCATGGTGTAAATGTAAATTAAAATTGTGCATTTGTAAAATCATCATTGCTATTTTAGCTAAACTATTATACATTTGACGTATATAAAAGAGAGAAGACGACGGGGATCGGACGCGGATAACCAAAACTATTAGAGGTGGAATCGTATACATGGCGAAAGAGAAAGTCACAATTCAAGATATAGCCGATGCGCTGGGCATTTCCAGGAACACGGCATCCAAAGCGCTGAACGGCAGCGGCAGCATTCCGAGCGAAACCCGGAACAAAGTCATCAAAAAAGCGATCGAGCTTAAATATAAGCAGTTTGCCTACATGGAATCCGAGAACCTTATCACCAAAAACCCGGGAAATATCGCGCTGCTCACCGCCAATATGCCGAGCAACTCCCACTTCGGCTCGCGGCTGATCAGCGGGCTCGAAAAAAGGATCAGCGCCGAAGGATACAACCTTTCGATCCATATCGTGCGCGATATTGAGCGGAGCGCCTTGCAGCTGCCGAACAATTTCGAGGCGTCCAAGGTGGACGGCATCATCTGCATCGAGCTGTTCGACATGGAATACAGCAAGTTGATCACGAGCCTCGGACTCCCGACTATTTTTATCGATTGCGCGGCCGACATGTCCTATCCTACCCTGCAGGCCGACTTGCTCCTGATGGAAAACGAGCATAGCACGTACGACGTGACGAAAACCTTGATAGCAAGCGGCTGCGGCTCCTTGGGCTTCATCGGCGACTACAACCACTGCAAAAGCTTCAACGAGCGCTGGGCAGGCTTCAACAGGGCGTTGGCCGAGGCGGGAATCCGGCTGGATGCCGGCCAATGCATCCTGAATCCGGACCGCGAGTTTTCTTCGGAATCGGATTGGATGGAGAAACGGCTCGGCCAAATCAAGGAGCTGCCGGACGCGTTCGTATGCGCGAACGATTTTATCGCGGTCAACGTCATGAAGGCTTTGAAAAACCGGAACGTTGCCGTGCCGGACGACATCGCGGTGGCCGGTTTCGACAATGCGCCGGAGTCCCGGATCGTCGAACCCCATCTCACCACGGTCCATATTTACAGCGACGAAATGGGGATCGCCGCGGCGAACATGCTGCTCTCCCGCATCAAGGAACCTTCCCAGCCTTACCAAGTGACGCACATCCAGACCACACCGATTTTGCGGGAGTCGACCGGGGCGACGGTGTAAGCAATACCCAAAAATACCAGTGACAGCGGGTGTTTATTTCATGCATCATGTCGCCGGCAAAGCCCTATGGCATCCCCTTTTTTGCTTTTTAGGAAGATTTTCATATGGCTTTGCCGGGAAAATGAAATATAATAAAAGGAACTTTCAAAAATAAACTGGGGGAACATCTATGACAACACCGCAAAAAAACCCAGCGGCACCGGGAAAAAACGACCGTTTTTCTTCGGCGGGGTTTATTCTAGCCGCCATCGGCAGCTCCGTGGGTCTCGGGAACATGTGGAAGTTTCCGTACATCACGGGCCAAAATGGCGGCGCAGCTTTTTTTCTGCTTTTTATCGTTTGCTTGATCATCATCGGCTTGCCCGTACTGTTGGCTGAATTGGCCATCGGACGGGCCGGCAGGGGCAGCGCGGCGACCTCCTTCGTCAATGCCGGCGGCTCCAAAATCTTCGGCCGTCTCGGCCTGCTGCAAATCATCGCCCCGTTCCTGATCCTGACCTTCTACGTCATCGTGGCGGGTTGGACGCTTCATTACGCGGTACAATCGTTCAGCGGGCAATTGTACAACAGCACGGATTTCGAAGGGGAATTTAGCGGCTTCATCGGCGGTTATATGCCGGTCATCTGGCAGATCATCGCCATTGCGATCACGGGTTTTGTCGTGGTTAAAGGGATTTCCGGAGGCATCGAAAAATTCAACAAAATCCTCATTCCCGGCATGATCATTTTGCTGATCGTGATGATGATCCGGGCCGTCACCCTGCCGGGTGCGGGCGAAGGCGTGGAATTTTTCCTGAAACCCGATTTTTCCAAATTAACGACCGAATCCGCTTTGGTCGCGCTTGGACATGCCTTCTTCTCTTTGTCGCTGGGCATGGGGATTTTGCTGACGTACGGCGCTTACGTGGACAAGCGTCAATCGCTCGGGGCGGCGACGATCGCGATCGGGGCAGGCGACCTGATTTACGCCTTCGTTGCCGGGCTCATCATTTTCCCGACGACCGCTTCCTTTGGGATCGCGCCCAACTCCGGGCCAAGCCTCGTATTTATCGCCCTGCCGGCCGCCTTTTCGGCCATGCCGTTCGGCGCGTTTTTCGGGGGACTGTTTTTCATTCTGCTGGCGATCGCGGCGCTGACGTCGGCGGTATCGCTGCTGGAGGTTCCCGTCTTGTTTGCGATGGACCGCTGGGGCTGGAGCCGCATGAAGTCGGTGCTGATCATCTCGGTGCTCGTGCTGCTGGTCGGCCTTCCTTCGGCCTTGTCCTTCGGCATCGTGCCTGCCTTTACGCACATGGGCAGCAAGAACTTTTTCGACTGGCTCGATTTTATCGCCTCCAACATCCTGCTTCCGGTAGGCGGATTGATCACCACGCTGTTTGCGGGATACTTCTGGAAAAACGCCGCGGACGCGGCCGGACTCAAAGCCGGATGGTTCCGGGTATGGCTGTTCACGCTCCGGTACATCGCGCCGATCCTTGTCGTTCTCGTGCTTCTGCACACGACCGGCGTCATCAAGTTCAAATAAGGGAACGTCTCTCGAGATACCATCTTCGCATGCGTATCGCATAACAAGGGTAAAAAAAGAAAGGCAATCTCCCGGTCTGTCTTGGACAGCACCGCGGAGATTGCCTTTTTTTCATTTGTAGAATTACTTCACGCTGCTTTTCCAGTCGGCCGCAAATTTGACGAGGCCTTGGTCGGTCAGCGGGTGTTTCGCCAGCTGCGCAATGACGGAGAACGGCACCGTCGCGATGTGGGCGCCCGCCATCGCTACGCGGGTAACATGGTCCGGATGACGGACCGATGCGGCGATGATTTGCGTGTCGAGGTTATGGGTGCGGAACAGCTGCGCGATTTTGTCCACCAGCAGCACGCCGTCTTCCGAAATGTCATCGAGCCGGCCCAGGAAAGGCGATACGTACGTTGCTCCGGCACGGGCCGCAAGCAGCGCCTGATTGACCGTAAAGATCAGGGTAACGTTCGTTTTGACGCCTTTCCGGGACAGATAACGGCAGGCTTCCAGACCCGCCAGGGTCATCGGCAGCTTGATCGTGATTTTCGGATCGTTGCCGTTGATTTTGATCAATTCGTTGGCCTGCGCGATCATCTCTTCGGCGGTTTCCGCATCCGGCGTCACTTCGGCGGACACCGATTCGACCTCAGGAACGGCCTGGCAAATTTCGGCGATGCGGTCCTCGAATTTGACGCCTTCTTTGGCGACCAGGGACGGGTTCGTCGTCACGCCGGACAACACCCCGATTTTGTAGGCGGATTGGATGTCCTGCAAATTGGCGGTATCAATAAAAAACTTCATGAAATGCAACCTCCCGAAAATGTTTTTTTATCGTTTTTTGTTGGATTAGGTGATCCGTTTTGCCTTAATCAGCTGGCCGTGACATGCTCAACGGGCTGCTTCCGCGCCTCTGCGGCATTTGCCGCCTCCTGTTCGGACGGTTCGTCGAACCACCAGTGGAAACCGTCCTGGGCAAGCAGCTCGTTGGCTGCCTCCGGACCGTGGGAACCTGCGGGATACGGATAAAGCGGCACTTCGCCCGCTTCAAACGCTTCAAGGATCGGCTGAACCCACTGCCAGGACAAATCGACCTCATCCGAATGCACGAAAAACGTTGAATCGCCGTTCAGCGCGTCATGAATCAGCGTTTCGTAAGCCTCCTGCGCTTCTGCGCGGTCCGGGAACATGTCGATATGAACCGGCTTGAATTCGCCTTTATGATGCGGGTCTTTCGTATTCAGCTGCAGCGTGATGCCTTCGTTCGGACCGATCTCGAACACCAGCAGGTTCGGCACGCTCGAATCCTCCGCGGAAGCCGAGGAGCGGAGCGGCTCCTTGAATTCGATCACGATCCGCGTGTTTTTCGATTTCAGGCGTTTGCCCGTCCGGATATAAAACGGCACGCCCCTCCAGTAATAATTGTCGATGTTCAGCTTGGCCGCGATAAACGTATCGTTCGTCGAATCGGGCGAAATGCCCGGCTCGGAAGTATACCCTGGCACCGGCTTGCCCTGGATGGATCCCGCCGTATATTGGCCGCGCACGATGCGCGTGTGCACGTCCTGTCTGGCCAGCGGCTCCAAAGCTTCCAGCACGTTCTTTTTCTTCAGTCGGATATCTTCGGCCGTCGCGTTGCTGTTCGAAACATGAATCGACAACATCATAAGCAGCTGGAGCATATGGTTTTGGAACATGTCCCGAATGGCCCCCGCCTTGTCGTAATAACCGGCGCGGTCTTCCACACCGACCGTTTCGTCGGCCGTGATCTGGACGTTCGCGATGTAGCGGCTGGTCCACAGCGCCTGAATGACGGGATTCGCCTGTTTGAGCGCTTCAAGCCGCTGGACCATCGGTTTGCCGAGGTAATGGTCGATCCGGTAAATCTCGTCCTCGGTAAACGCCTGGCTGAGTTGGCTGTCGAGCTCCCGCGCCGAAGCCAGGTCATGCCCGAAGGGCTTCTCGATGACGAGCCTTTTCCAGCCCGTGACGCTGCCCAGGCCGCTCTGCTCGATTTGGGACGCGACCGTGCCGAAGAAGTCCGGGGCGACGGACAAATAAAACAAGCGGTTGGCCGCTCCTTCCTGTTCCTTCTCCCAGCGCTCCACCCGTTCCTTCAACTGAACAAAATGCTCCCCGCGGTCGATATGCAGGACATGAAAGCCGAACAAACCCAAAAAAGCTTGCAGCGTGTCGCCTTCTTGGACCTCCAGACGGTAAAAATCATGCAGCGACTGCTGGACGTGCGCGCGGAACGTCTCGTCGTTCAGCTCTTTTCGCCCAAGTCCAATCACGGAAAAAGACGCAGGCAGTTTTCCATGGATATATAAATGATATAAAGCCGGGTAGATTTTGCGCTTGGCCAAATCCCCGGTGGCTCCAAACAATACGAAAGTGGTAGGATTCATTTCGATTTTCTCCCTCCTTCAGAGCTTTGGGACGAGGGTGAAGACTTCGCCGGTTCCACTCTGGTTTCTATGTCTTGGATTCACTATAATACAAATAAGTACCATACACGTAATTGATATATTTCTGAGGAGATATAGATCATGTCTATGACTAATAATTATGAGCTGTATAAGGTATTTTATTGGGCGGCCAAAACGGGGAGCCTGACGCAAGCGGCCAAGGCGTTGTACTTGACCCAGCCCAGCGTCAGCCATGCCATCAAGCAGCTGGAGGAGCGGGTCGGCCTCACGCTTTTTTACCGCAACGCCAAAGGCGTGTCGCTGACGCAGGAAGGCAAAATTCTTTTTTCGTATATCGAGCAGTCCCAAATTCTCATTTCGTTGGCCGAAGAAAAAATGGAAGCGCTCAAAAGCCTCGAAAGCGGCGAGCTTCGCATCGGCGGCAGCGATTCGTTGTTCAAGCATTACCTCCTCCCGTATCTGGAAGACTTTCACGTGCGTTATCCGGGCATCAAGCTGCATTTGAAGCACGGCACGACGCCGGAGGTCATCTCCTACCTGAAGGAGGGCCGGATCGACCTCGGGGTCGTGCGGATGCCGATCGTGGACGCTCAACTGGAGGTGACCGAAAGCACCGAACTTCAGGACTGCTTCGTCGCCGGCGAACGGTATGCGGAGCTGGGCGGGCAGACGTTGACGATGGAAGAACTGATGAAATATCCGATCATTTTATTTTCGCGCAACAGCCGGGTCCGAATGGCGATCAACGAGTTGTTCGAAAAATACGGCCACGAGCTGAAGCCAGACATCGAGGTCGGCAGCGTCGACCTGCTCATCGAGTTTGCCCGCAGGGGGCTCGGCATTTCTTACGTCACGCGGGAATTCGTGGCCAAGGAGTTGAAGGAAGGTTCGCTGTTCGAGGTCAAGCTGGACGTCGAAATCCCGCCCTCCAAAGTCGGGATCATGGTCATGCGCAACCTCCCGATTTCCGCGGCGGCAACCAAATTCATCGAAATGGTGCCGTAAACAAGTCGCCCCGTCGCGGCAGTCACGTCTTTTTCTTACTCGTGTATTGAATATTGGGCGAAATTTTTATATAGGGGAACTCACGCCGTCCGTAAATTAAGAAAGGCAGCCGGCCAAAAAATAGGGCCGGCTGCCTTCAACTCTCTATAGTGCGTTATCGTCGTTGCGTTATCGTTCCCGTGAGCCTCATGCCGCATACGGGTGATTCTCAGGGGCGTTTCATTATTCGTTCGCGACGGCATTCTAATCTACGAAACAAGGTCATCTAACCGTCTGGTAAACGAGACCAATGGCCCCGGAATCAAAAGTTTTGTATTCGATAAGTTTAAGATTGATCTTCTCTTTGATGCCTTGGAATAACCGCAATTCGCTTCCGACCAGGACAGGAGAAACCGTGATTTTGTACTAATCAATTATATCCAGCCCCATAAGGTAGTGGGCAAACCTAGGACTGCCGAGGATGACCATGTCTCTGCCTGGCTGCTGTTTAAGGTTCATGATCTCTTCTTTCACATTATGTTTCACCAGCCTGGAATTGTTCCACTCGACTTTCTCCAGCGTTGTGGAGAAAACGATTTTATGTGTCTTATCGATCCACTCGGCATGTTCCAGTTCATGCTGCGAAGCTGACGGGTTCGATGGCACGGACGGCCAGTAACCGTACATCATCTGATAAGTCCCGCGTCCCCAAATGACCGTGTCGGCAGTACTCAGAATTTCTTTCGCGTGTTTTTCCAAATCGGCATCGTAGGAAACCCAGCCAATGTCCATTTCGCCGTTTGGCCCCTCTACAAACCCGTCAAGCGATGAATGCAAAAATAAAATAAGTTTTCTTTTGATGGAATTCCCTCACCAGAAACACCTTGTTTAATCAAAATTGTCCATCCTGTCCTTGACCCTAAACAAAACTTAAAATATCATCCATAATGTCACCATTTAAATGCTGAAGGTAATGATACTGTGCTATTAATCGATCATCCAAGAAAACAATATAGGGCTTACATTGGTTATCCATATTCAATAAATAACAAGCGGTCTATTCGGTACTAGGTTACCTAAAATACCTGTCACAAATATTAAATGAGGGTAGCCTGTTAATTAAACAAGCCACCCTCTAGTTATCATTGCATATTCTTTACATAATTCTCTAACAATAAATCAAAGTTAGGAAAATCATCGGTTATTTCCTTTTGTTCATAAAGCTTAGTATCTCCTGTATTGAAGTCTATTACTTCAATATCTATTTTTTTTGAACTCCAAACAGTAATTCTTCCCATAGAACTATCTGATACATGGTCAACACTTAGGCTAGGGTCAGGTGAACCTTCTACAGAATAAGTTAAATCATCTAACTTGATACCTAGCCCCTCAAGTTTTTTCTCGTTTTGAGATAACCATTCCTTTAGTAAAGTTAACATTTTACTTCATCCTTATCGTTCGTATATTAGTAGCGGATGGCATTTGTGGTATTGGTAGACCTTTTTTAACTGCTAAACGCCCTTCTAAACTGTTTGGTCCTATAATTTTTGCCCATCCTTCATTAGTTGGCTTCAAAGATGATAATGGAACATCAAATTCAGCGTACACACTTCCTGGTTTTGCTTGTTTTCCAAAAGCACTAGGATTAGATGGGTGGGCTACATGGGTAGTACCAGAATAACTTTCTTGTACTTTGCCTGTTTTAGTCATTTTTGAAAGTTCATCTTCTGACATCCATCTACCAACTGTAGTTTTACCTTCTCCTTTACCCTTAGGAATATCTAAAAATGTACTTAATGAAAGGATGGCAATTTATTCGACCGCCAACCCCATTTGATTAACTAGCTAATGTTTTTGATTGATCTGGAATGATATAAGCCGTCTTATTTTTCATCATACCATAGATTATTCTGACTAATCTTCTCATAATGCAAAGAAGGGCTTGAGACTTGGATTTTCCTTCTTTTAGCTTCTGATTGTAATAAGCGTAAAACACTGGGTTACGAGGAATTTTACTTCCTTTACATACTTGTACTTGTTGGACAGCTAGGTTGTAAAAGGTATCGTATGGCTTTCGATTGCCCTGTTTTGTTTTTTTCATCGTTTCCTTACCGGCCGAACTCATTCTGATAGGGGCTATTCCTGCATATCTTGCGAGTTTATCAGAGTCATATAAAATGAACTGTTCGTCACTGGGTAGCCCCACCAACCAAAAAGAAACCTTGAAAGGCATAAAGCCAATCAAGGTAGAGAAAGCACTTATTTTTCAGAGGTCAGGTTAAATGTTATTTTTTTCGCACAAACATAACATCCAAAATCATCGGGATAATCTTCGGGGGCAAAAGCAAAAATGCTATACCCTTGTTCCACCTGAAATTTCTTGTTTAGTATTATTGCCTTTTCCCCTTCTAAAATAGAAAGTACTTGTCTTGAAGTATCCGTCTTCCATTCAATTGGCAAAGATACAAAGAAGATATCTTCAAAAACTATCTCTATGTCATGCATATTAGAAATATCGATGCTACCTATGATGGTCAGCTTTTGTTTATCGTATTGCAATACTTCAAAGTCTAACCATAGTTGGCTTCTAATGAACGTGTTAATATCTTCAACAACTTTTTTAGTCTCTAATGTCTCCATTTTGTCACCCTCTACTTAAGTTGAATATGTGTATCTGCGGCAGCTTGAGCATTATAGGACGGGTTCTGAGGTTTTAAGCTACTTGTAGAATGCCAGTTACCATTCGAATCCATATACTCCCAACCCCTTCCTTGACCATTTGCATCTGTGCCTTGTTCACGCCTTGCTACTCGATAGATGTCTCCTTGCTTCCCGTATTTAGGGTCAGCAGGATGAATCCGAACTTCATAATCATATCCATCTTGAGACCATTTTTCTTTGAAATTACTTGGTGCTTTGTCAAGCCCTTGCCGTTTTAAGGCAGTGTTCAGATAATCATTCGGATTAGTTGAACTACTGAGTTTAGCACCATTTCCCGTCCCCTTATTCACTACATTACTCACATTTAAATATTTCGGAGTAAAGTAACTTTTATTCGAGGCAGCCTTAACAGGGAAATTGTTTAAACTATTTTTGACAACAATTTTACTAGGACTGCTGACTTTATAAGGTCCTGACGAAAGCTTGGTGGTTATATTTGTAACCCTTATTGATCCAACGCCTCCGCCGCGTTCACCACCACCGCCAAAATTTCTGGCTCCTCCAGAACCTCCACGAAAGTCAAAGAGGCGCCCCGCATGCCCACTCGGATCCACATAACTCAACGGATTATTCGCAACATACGTATACAAATACAACGAAAGCGGATCGGACAGTTCGCCTTTATACGTATCCTCACCCATAAACCGTGCCGTTCCAGGGTCATACCATCTCGCCCGCAGATATTGTAGTCCTGTTGTATTGTCCCAATATTCACCTGAATTACGCAGCACATTCGGGACTGTTTCTTCCTCGGTAAGCGGACCGCCCCAGATGTCATAGGTATAGCTGTTCAGCGTATTTCCGTCAGCATCCACCAATCCAATGACATCCCCATGGCCGTTCAGCTGGTAATATTGGAGTTTTCCGGTTTTCTTGTCGAGTCGTGACTTGAGTTCTCCGTTCAGGTCGTAGACATAAATGTAAGTTGTCTCCGGTTTGCCGGATGCGGAAACACTGGCTTCGGCAATCAGCTTGGCTTCGTCGTCATAATAATAACGGGTTGTTTCATCACCTTCAGTTCGTTCGTATAGCAGTCCATCTCCATCATAGCGATAGGTTACCTTTTTTCCTTCCCCCTGAACCTGCGTCAGTCTGTTTTGGCTGTCATAGGTATACTCGGCATTTTTAAGTCCATAAATTTTCCCGCTGCCATGGTCCACGCGGTTGCCGTTTGCATTATAGGAATATGTTTCGTTCTGGCTGCCGGATTCGCTTTTGATCCGGTTTAACGGATCGTACGTATATTGATCGGTTTTGCCGTTTTGAGTTCGTGAAATGATGTTTTTGTTATTGTCATACGTATATCCGAATTGGTGCTGCGTTTTGCCGTTCTGTTGAATCTGCATTCCGGATAAGTCATAACCGTTATAATCGTATCCTGTCCGTAAACCGTTGCCGAAAGATTGACCTTTCAGCATACTGTTGGCGCTGTAGTCGAATGTCATTCGATCCAGCGGGGACGCCGCTGCCGCTCTTAATCCGCTGACTCCCGAGCCTACCGTAACGTCCATGGCAATGACCCGGTTCATGTTATCCAGTTCACTGCGTACCTGTAAAGCTGCATCTTTGGACCCCGTTACAGAATAGCCGATTCGCTGCTGCTTGTTATTTTCATAATCGATTCGTGTCCCGTCCGGGTAACTCAAGCTTTGCAGCATTCCGTTCGCAGCCGAGTAATTGTATGAAGTGGTGCCATGTTCATCCGTCATTGATTTTCTGCGACCCATATTATCATACGTATAGGTTACCGAAATATCTGGACCTTTGATGCCTGTCAACATATCTTCGTTGGAATAGGTATATTCGGTCGTACGGCCTTGTCTGTCAATCAGTTTGACCAAATTGCTGCGTTGATCATAGAAATAAGTTGTTGTCTGTCTTTTGGAATCCGTTTCCTTGATTAACCGCCCCAATTCATCATGTTGCTTGAACACGGTCTCATTGGTCGGCAACATGATGCTCGTCAAATTACTTGTTTTGCTGTACATATAACGGAAAACACGTTGATCCGGAGTCGTGACGGTTGATATATTTCCAAGCGCGTCGTACGTGTACTGAGTACGCTGCCCATTACCATCAATTACAGCCGTAACGTCGCCAGCTAAATCATATTCCCGTTTTTCTAAAGGTGTAAATGCACCATTTTTCCATTCTTCCGTTGCCAGCGGGCGGCCAAGCAAATCCCTTTTTTCTCTGATTTTATTTCCTGCCGCATCCGTATAGGTTGTCGTACGTTCCACGACATTATAAGTAACGTTACTGCTTGTACCATCAGCGTAATTCGTTTGGGTCAAGCGCCCAAAAGCATCAGTGTCATATTTAGTTATATTGTTTTCCGCATCCGTTGAGGACGTGATATTCCCTTCATTATCATACGTATACTTGTAGACAGAATCGGCTGTTTGTTCTTCCGCAAGCAAGCCAAAGGGATTATATTGTTCTTTGGTTATGATACCGTCTGGAGCGGTACGGGTAATTCGGTTGTTGAAATCGTCATAAGCAGTGGTAGCTTGGGTTCTATCCTTAAAAAGGATTTTGGTCACTCTGCCACCAGCATCGTATTCATAAGTTTGTTTCTGTCCAGAACCGTCCGTTAGCGTTTGGAGCTGTCCAGCCGAAGTATAGTCATGTACAATAATGGAACGGGAGCTCGGCAAATAGCTTCCCTCGCTTACTCTCCGTCCCATCCGGATTGTAAATGACATAATCGAATTTGTCCTTGGTAGATCCGTTACTTGAAATTGACTTCTGGGTATTTCCAATATTCGTAAATCGATAGCTTTCCCCTTGATTTATTGTCACTCGAGCAAAAGCGGGCTCGTCACTCACTTCACCTCTGAAATACTGAGTTGGCATTGCTACAACAACAGGTTCAGGCCCAGTTCCCGTTAAGATGATTTCTTCACCTTTAGGAACACTTGGTGTTCCGTTAGCTTCAAAATTAGCCGTACGTAAATCGCCATTCTCTTTATAAATGACATAATCAAATAATCCTGAATTTCGAAAGTACTGCTCTTTGAAAATATGAAAAAGTGCTCAAATCTTTGGTAGAATGGTGTTTGTCGAGAACACATCACCCAAAGAGAGGAGCACCCTTAAGGTGAAGTCTACCACA
>NZ_BORW01000010.1 GCF_018333375.1 Paenibacillus cookii | reverse complement strand
ACAGAGGTTTCCAGTACACGTCCCACGAGTATAATCGGCTCCAACTAAAGTATGGATTTATGAAAAGCATGTCTCGTGTGAGCCGATGCTTGGACAACCAACCTATTGAGCGCTTTTGGGGTACTTATAAATCGGAAAGTTATTATCTTACAAAGCACGATACCTATGAAGACGTCCTGAAAAATGTTAGCAATTATATTCGCTATTACAATAACCATCGCTATACAGAACGTTTAGAGGGTCTGTCACCCAACGAATACAGGCGAGTTGCATAAGGAAGATCCCTCAGTTCCGTTAAACAAACTGAGGGATCTAGATAAACTATTTTTGTTTTTTTACACTGTCCACTTGACAGGGGGCACTTCATTCAAAAGTGAGCTGCTCTTTTTATGAGAATAATCCAAGTCCAAGCAGGCGTATATAACGCAATACAGTTCGGGGTCTTACTAACAGGTTGAAGGGCATACTGGACAATATAAATTTTCCTACGTTTGCCTATCTGACTAAACCGAATACTTCCGCTCCCTCTCCATAACCTCCCTAATAAACTCCAGCAAATCCTCTTTCAGCTCCTCATGCTGCAGCGCATAGTGAATCGTCGTTTTGATGAATCCCAATTTTTCGCCGACGTCATGCCGTAAGCCATCAAAATGGTAGGCAAAAATCGATTCGGTTTCGCTCAGCTTGGAGAGCGCGTCCGTTAATTGGATTTCGCCGTTAACACCAACGGGCTGTTCTTCGAGGATCGTAAAAATTTGGGGCGTCAGAATATATCTTCCCATGATGGCCAAATTGGAAGGCGCCTCGGAAGGCTGTGGCTTCTCTACCAGGGCGTTTGCCTGGTATACCCGATCATCCACCCTCGTTGCATCCACAACGCCGTAGCGGGAAACCTCGGACCATTCCACGGGCTGCACGCCCACGATGGAGGATTGATGTTCATTGTAAATATCCATCATCTGTTTTAAGCAAGGAATGTCGGACTCTACGATATCGTCCCCGAGCAGAACGGCAAAAGGCTCATCGCCAATGAATTTGCGTGCGCACCAGATCGCGTGGCCCAGGCCCTTGGGCTCCTTTTGCCGAATGTAGTGGATGTCTGCCATTTCGGAGGACTTTCGGACTTCATTCAGAAGATCCCATTTCCTTTTTGCCGTCAAATTATGTTCGAGCTCGAATGAATAGTCGAAATGGTCCTCGATGGCCCGCTTGCCTTTACCGGTAACGATGATGATATCCTCAATCCCGGAAGCAACGGCTTCTTCAATGATATATTGGATGGTAGGTTTATCGACGATCGGCAGCATTTCTTTGGGCATCGCTTTGGTCGCCGGAAGAAAACGCGTCCCCAGCCCAGCGGCGGGAATGATGGCCTTACGAATTCTCATCTATATGCTCCTTATCCGGAAGTTCTATGTAATACACGGTTAAATACACGATTTATACACGATCTATTACCCTATTATATCGGACTTTACCCGAATTCGCTTGAATGTAAAAAAAGCCCCTGCTTGATCAGAGACAAATGATCAATGCAGGGGCGATATCGTTTAGATCCTTTACTTCACCAACTGCCCCCGGGTTACTCCGAGCTGATTGGTGGCTTTCAGCGTTTTCCATACCTGGGTGCCGCTGATTTCGCCGCGCAGGGCGCGGTTGTAGAGGTCGATGACCTCATGCACCTGCTCTTTCGTTTCCTCGAGGAACTCGACGCGGTAGCGCGCTACGCCCAGGTCCATGAAGTTCGTCAGGTACTCGGCGCCGGATTGCTCGATGGCGTTGTAGACCGTATTGCGGCAGCCTTCGTCCACCCGGACCGGGTGGGACATGCCGATGCGATCCTGCAGCGATACCCGGTGCGCTTCGCACGGGCGGCCGCAGTTGGTGTAGTCGGTACCTTCGCTCAGGAAGGTGCAGTATACGCAGTGCTCGGTATGGAACATCGGCAAATGCTGATGGATGACGATTTCCATCCGCGACGTGTTCGAACGCTCGAGCAGATCGACCATCTGCTGGATGTTCAGGTCGTACGACGGCGTAACGATGTCGCAGCCGGCTTCCAGGAACAGGTTCACCGCTTTATGGTTGGCGATGTTCAGCGAGAAATCGCCGATCAGCTGCGGATGTTTGGCATCCGGGTTCTGCATCCGTTCGCGCAGGTAGAAATAGAGCGCGCCGGTGTTGCGCACCAGCACGGCGTCCGGCTGGAGGCGCAGGATGTTTTTGTGGATGCCGTTCTCGATCGGCATATGGATGCGCGGCGT
This sequence comes from Paenibacillus cookii, assembly GCF_018333375.1. Classification (GTDB taxonomy): domain Bacteria; phylum Bacillota; class Bacilli; order Paenibacillales; family Paenibacillaceae; genus Paenibacillus_AQ; species Paenibacillus_AQ cookii. The sequence continues at coordinate 173,819 of NZ_BORW01000010.1, read as the reverse complement.
CACGAGCGCAATCCGCTTGCCGGCCGCATGAACGAGCTCCACCGCTTCCTTGAACTGCTTGATGAATTCGAAGTCGGCGTAGATGAATTCGATGCCGGCTTCCAGCGCAGCCTCCACCTGCGGGAGGCTGCGGCACAGCGCGGTGAGCTTCGCCTCACCGCGCGCCACCGGCGATGCGCTGCGCGCCGCATCGCCGAACACGTCCACCACCCGTTTCACGTACACGGGCGGCTTCGGGCGCTCGCCGGCGAGCAGCTCCACCGCACGGCGGCGGATGCTGTTCAGCTCGCGCATGGGCAAGATGACGTCGCCTTGCAGGTCGACGTCCAGCTTCTCCAGCTGGAACACGGTGCCGCCCAAACGGCCGAACTGCTCTTCGAGCAGCGCGTAATCCATCGGCCGTTTCTTGGCGACTTCCAGTTCCAGCTCCGAATCCACCTGGACCGTCGTGCCTTTCTGCACATCGGTCCAGATCGTCGTCAGCAGGCCGCCGGCATGGCCGAATGCTCTCACATGCACCGGAAAGACCCGGTACGGCTTATCCGTCTCGAACGTTTGACGCAGGCGTTTGTCCAGCGCCGGGTCGTTCGTTTTCCAGATGCGGTCGCCGACATGCACCTTATGCAGATCCACGTCGCTGCGGCCGGGAACGATGTCGACGATCCAGCCTTCGTCCGCCTCGCCTTCGATTTTAACGCCTTTGCGCCGCAAATCGTAAATGCGTCCGCCTTCTTCCGGCTTGGTCGGGTCCCCGGCGTCAAACACGATGCCGTCGCCGCGCTTCAGCGGCGCTTCGATTTTGCACACGACGCCGTCGCGCAGAATTTTCTCTACCCGTCCGACATATACGCCGCGGCTTTTCGGGAACGTGCCGTCTACCAGCTTTTTATTGTTCGTGCCTTCCAGGAAACCATGCGTAAACCCGCGCGAAAAGCTCTGCTGCAGCTCCCGCATCTCCTCCTTGCTTGGCTTCGTGTCGTCTCCTTCGAAGTAGCGGTCGATCGCTTTACGGTATTTGCTGACCACGTTCGCGACGTATTCCGGGCTTTTCAGGCGCCCTTCGATTTTAAACGAAGTCACCCCTGCTTCGATCAGCTCCGGCATCAAATCGATCGCCGCCAAATCCTTCGGCGAAAGCAAATACGCAACGTCGCCCATCGGCTTTTGCTCGCCGTCGACCATCAGGTCGTACGGCAGACGGCATGCCTGCGCGCATTCGCCGCGGTTCGCCGAGCGCCCGCCCCACATTTCCGAAGTCAGGCACTGACCCGAATAGGAAACGCAAAGCGCGCCGTGCACGAAAACCTCCATCGGCAGCTTCGCCTGCTCCCCGATTTTCTGAATCTGCTTCAAATTGTTTTCGCGGCCGAGAACGACCCGCTCCATGCCCCAAGGTTTCGTAAATTCGACCGCTTCCGGGGACGTGATCGTCATCTGCGTGGAGCCGTGAATCGGAAAGTCCGGGGAAATTTCGCGGATCATTTTCACGAGCCCCAGGTCTTGGACGATCACGGCGTCGACGCCCGCGTCGATGCAAGCATCGATCAGCTCTTTGGCGTCTTCCAGCTCGTTTTCGAACACCAAAATGTTAAACGTCAAAAACCCTTTTACGCCGTAGCTATGCAAAAACGACATGATTTCCGGAAGTTCGGCCATCAAAAAGTTGTTGGCGCGCGCCCGGGCGTTAAACTTCTCGACGCCAAAAAAGATCGCGTCCGCCCCGTTCGCCACCGCTGCCCGCATGCAATCCCAATCGCCGGCCGGCGCAAGCAGCTCCACATCTTCCCTGCGCAATGCTTTTGTGCTCATGTATATCCTCCCAAACCGGCTTTTGCCGGTTGCTCTAGTTTTTGTACCTGCATTTGACTACTTTTTGAGTTCATAACCTCTTCAACTTATCTAGTTTACCAGACATCCCGCAATCCATCTACTACGACCGAGCGATCAGCGGGTGGTGGATTTTGCAAACATGCACGCTATCATTTTGGTCAAAATAGAAGCCGGTCATTCGGGCCACGAAGATTATAGTCTACCGGATTCCACTCCTGCTTCCCCCTCTTCAAAAAAAACGCAAGCAGCCCCTTTGAGGAGCCGCTTGCAGCCAGTCAATGATAGATTTTATGAGTGTCTATGCCCGTTCCTTATTTCGCTTTTTCCGTAAACGCAAACGAATTCAGCGTCTGCTCCAACGCCGCTTTTTGCAGCTCGGTCGCATTGGCGTCATTGAGGGACGCGCTGATCGTGTAGACGACGTCGTCCTTTTGCAGCAAAATCTGGCGCGCGCTGTATGGGATGCCGTCCTTCACCTGGTGCACCGTGATTGAAACGGCCGGTACGCCGGCAAAGGTGATGTTTTCGGTCTTTTCGACCTTCAGGTCCTTCTGGTATTTCGCGGCCTCCGCGTAATACGCTTTGAGCTGGCTCGCCGTCGCATCCAAGGAACCCGACTTCTCGGCTGCAATCCGGAACCTTCCTCCGACAAACTGATATTCGACGGGAGATCTTTCGAATTTATCCTGGATCGCGGTCCAGTACTGCGGAATGTTGATTTTGTACCCGAACGCCTTGGACTGCTTCGTCGTCGCTTTCGTTTTGCTGATCAGGAAGGCGTCTTCCTCCATTTTGCCAAACGTGTCGGAGACGACGTCAAAATCGATCTCCATGGACTTCATCAAATCCTTGAATTTGTTCAAGTCCTCTTTGTTGGCCTCCGGCACGGCGTATTCGGCATAATAGCGGTAGCCGTTATGAAGCACCATCACTTCGTATTCCGTCATCCAGCCGTCGCCGTAGTTGTACCGGACCTCGTTGACGAGCCCCTTCTCGCCGGAAATCTCGATCGGAGTCGTGCCTACGATTTGATAAGCATCCTGCACAAAAGCCTCTTTGACCCACGTTTTCAAATCCTCACTCCACTGCTCCAGGCTTTCGCCTTTCGGCGAGGAGGAGACGTCCAGCTTCAGATAACTTCCCTTTTTGCTTTCGTAATACATATTGGCATTGTCGACGCTCCAGCCTGCAGGCACGTCCAGAGAAACGCCGTAATCGTCGTTCCCTTCGCGGCGCATGCCGTTTTGGACGGTGGAAAGGTCTTTTACCGCTTTATCATAACCGTTGTAGCCGATGCTGAACGAATCCAGGAATCCGGCATACCGTTTCAAATCTTTGTAGTTCGTTGCCTTCAGGTCGGCAAAATACACCTCGTATACCCGGCCGTTCGCGTAATAGCTGCGGTTTTCCCAGAACGTCCCGTCCCCGTCTTTGCTGATGATGCGGGCATACGGCACTTTGGCCTGCGGGAAGCTTTCCCGGTCCACCACCAGTTCGCCGGCATCCTTCGCGTCGCTGACCAGCATCTCAAGCAGCTCGTCCGCTCCGAGCTTGACGTCCTGATCGTTGGCGTGAACCTCGACGTAATAGGTGTTCTCCGCATCCCCGAACGACACGATGCTCTCATCCTGCTCCGAATCGCCCAGAAGCAGGCCGCTCGGGTAGTTCATCGACCATTGATAGTAGCTGTTGCCGATTTTCGTTTTGCCCTGATCGGTGTCGATGCCCGGATCCTCCGGTTCATCGGTATCCGACGGCGCGAGGCTGACGACAAGCGTTCCCGTGCTTCCCGGCGCCAATTCCGCTCCGATGCCTTCGGCCACCAATCTGAGCGGGGCCATCAACGTTCCCGATACCATCGCCGGCGCGGCATCCAGCTTTATTTTGCGTCCGTCGACCCAAGCGGTATGGCTCCCGATCGTCATGGAGACCGTATGCGGCCCATACATCACTTTCACGACGTTTTCGCCTTCAAGCCGTATCTGGCTGCCGAATGCGCGTTTGAACAACCCCAGCGGAACCATCAGCGTTCCGTGGTCCAAATACGGTTTTGCGATCTTTTCGTCTTTTCCGTTCAGCAAAGCCGAGGTGCTTCCGGCCTTTACCCTAAACGATAGTTTCTCCGCCGCATTGTCGGCCCACGCCGGCATCGCCGCCGAAAATACGATGCTTCCCGCCAATAACGCGGAACCCCATTTCAAAACCCCGTTTCTCTTCATCCGTGCATGTCCCTTCCCCATTAAAATTCATCTCCGGCATCGCCCGCTGCCGCTTCCCCGATGGCGTCCTCCCCGAGCTCCGCCGTCAGCACGAGCTTGCGGACCACGATATCGCCGTCGCTCTGCATCAGCAGCTTAACCGTTTGTCCAGGCATATATGCTTTGAACAATTCGTTGATGTCCACGATCGATGTGACGCGTTTGCCGTCAATGCTGTACAGGACGTCATTTTCGCGGATACCGGCCTTCTTCGCTTCTTCGGAGACGACTTTCGTGATGGTCAAAGGATCCTGCGTCGGCAGCCCCACGATCGCGGACCAGCTCTCCTCCATACTGAATCCAAGGCTTGGCCGCTTGACCTCGCCGTATTTAAACAGCTGGTTGATCACGTACTGGACCGTTTCCGACGGAATCGAAAATCCCATATTTTCAACGCCGACCGCCGAAAACTTCATGCTGTTGATGCCCAGCACTTCGCCTTTCATGTTGACGAGCGGTCCGCCGCTGTTGCCTGGATTGATCGCCGTATCGCTTTGAATCAACCGGTACGAGGCGTTAATGGCCCGGTTCAGGCCGCTGACCACGCCCACGGTTGCAGAATTGCGAAAAGAGAACGAAATCGGCGTGCCGATCGCCACGACCTTTTCCCCGACCTGGGCGCTTTGCGCCGACTTGGCGAACACGGCCGGTTTCAGGTTGGACGCATTGATTTTGATCAAGGCCAAATCGCTGATTTCATCGACGTATGTATCCGTAATTTTATACGTTTTGCCGTCCGCAGTGACAACGACGGTGCTTTGCAGTCCGTTCACGACATGGGCGTTGGTTACGATCCAGCCGTTCGACCGAATGATAACCCCCGTGCCATGCATCAAGTTGTTGCGGTCTGCCGTGGTTTGTCCTGCCGGAGCCCGGCCGATAATGCCGACGACGGACGGCGAAATGTTTTTCACGATTTGCGGAACCGGATCCGCAGCAACATTCAGCTGATTCGGCGCCGCGTTTTTTTGATTTTTGGCAGCCGCGGCTGCCTTCGCCGTTTTGGCTTTTGCAGTCCCTTGCTTCGCTGCGGTTTGCGCGCCGGCTTGAGCGGCACCGCTAAGCAGCAGCAGGCTGCAGAACAGTATCATGACCCTCTTTTTCCCCATAGGCTTCATCGTCCTCACCTAGCCTCATTTTTCTAATTTTACACATTAATGGTGCTTCTCCCCTGAACCTTAATGCCAAATGTAACACAGAATATAAAAGTGTACAATTCATCCGTAGCCCTATCTTTTAAAGGCGAAAAAGAACATATACCGACAGCGATACCGACATCTGAACGTCGCGGACGAATGCTCTGCGGTGTCGGGCGAAGCGCAGGCGTTCCCATGTATCAGCGTATAAAAAAAGACCCCTTCTACGCCCCAGGGCGCAAGGTGTCTTCGTCATGCATTGCGTAAATGTCAGCCTAGCTCAACCAGTTTTGAACCATGGCATAATCAGAAGCAAGGAAAACCAGCAAGCAAATGATGCTGAATCCGATTGCAAACTTGTTCTTGACCGGCTGTCTGATCAAACGAATGGTTCCGATCAAAATAAGCAGCGTAAACAGTATCATAAAAATATCAAAGGTGTTGAATTTGGATGCGGCTGATGCAGCAGCTTCTGCAAGCAACATGATTGGACCTCCTCTATGAACGTTCGCTCGTTTTTACATATCTCCTTACATGTTATCCTTCCGCCGGGGCAGATGCAAGACTTTCCCTTCAAAAAGCCTGCAAAAAGTTGAAATTGTCATGAATTTGCCTATTTTTGGATAACGATACCGTGAGAGGGGTACTTCAAAAGACCTGAATCTGCTTTGTCATAGTATGGGTTTATTCGTCCCAAAATATGTTCGGAACAACCAAAATAACCCCGCAAAACGGGGCTGATGGCTTCGAAGCCGATTTAAGGACTTTGCTGGAACCCCGGAATTTATCCAAATGTTATAGAAAAAGAAACCGCCGGAGTTTCCCTCCGGCGGCCATGTCTCCGCTGACTGGGAAACGAGAATCAGCTGCTAACTTTCATCGCTTCGGTGCGCGCCGTGTCCCGTTCCAATATAGGTTTAAGATATTTCCCGGTATAGGAAGCCTCAACCTGGACGATCTGCTCCGGCGTTCCCGTCGCGATGATCGTTCCGCCGCCGCTGCCGCCTTCCGGCCCGAGATCGATCAAATAATCGGCCGTTTTAATGACGTCCAGATTGTGCTCGATGACAAGCACCGATTCGCCCGAATCGACCAAACGATGCAGTACGGTCAACAAGCGGTCGATATCGTCCACGTGAAGTCCCGTCGTCGGTTCGTCAAGAATGTACATCGTCTTGCCGGTACTGCGGCGGTACAGCTCGGAAGCGAGCTTCACGCGCTGGGCTTCGCCTCCGGAAAGCGTCGTGGCCGGCTGGCCCAACGTAATGTATCCGAGGCCCACGTCAAGCAGCGTCTGCAACTTCCGGTGGATTTTCGGAATGTTTTTGAAAAACTCCGTCGCATCCTCCACCGTCATTTCCAGCACATCGGCGATGCTTTTGCCTTTGTATTTGACTTCCAGCGTTTCGCGGTTGTAGCGCTTGCCTTTGCACACTTCGCAAGGCACGTACACGTCCGGCAGGAAGTGCATTTCGATTTTGATGATGCCGTCCCCGCGGCAGGCTTCGCAGCGCCCGCCCTTGACGTTGAAGCTGAAGCGTCCCTTTTTGTATCCGCGGATTTTCGCTTCGTTCGTTTGCGCGTAAATGTCGCGGATATCGTCGAACACGCCGGTATAGGTCGCAGGGTTCGAACGCGGCGTACGCCCGATCGGAGACTGGTCGATATCGATGACCTTTTCCAAATGCTCGAGGCCCCGGATTTCCTTATGCGCCCCCGGACGCACTTTCACGGCTTTGTTCAGCTCTTTCGCAAGCGTTTTATACAAAATTTCGTTGACCAGCGTCGATTTCCCGGAGCCGGACACGCCCGTTACGGCCGTGAATACGCCGACCGGTATTTTGACGTTCAGGTTTTTCAGATTGTTTTCGCGCGCGCCGCGGATTTCCAGCCAACGGCCATCCGGTTTTCTCCGGTTCGGGTTGACGGGAATGAACTTCCGGCCGCTCAAATATTGTCCGGTCAAGGAGTTCGGATCTTCCATGATTTGCTTCGGCGTCCCTTTTGCGATGACGCGTCCGCCATGAATGCCTGCCCCCGGACCGATGTCGATGATATAATCGGCCGCGAGCATCGTATCCTCGTCATGCTCCACGACGATCAGCGTGTTGCCAAGATCCCGCATGTGCTCCAGCGTCGCGATCAGCCGGTCGTTGTCGCGCTGGTGCAGGCCGATGCTCGGCTCGTCCAAAATGTACAGAACCCCCATCAAGCTGGAGCCGATTTGGGTCGCGAGCCGGATCCGCTGAGCTTCACCGCCGGACAAGGTTCCAGCCGCGCGGCTGAGCGTGAGGTACTGCAAACCGACGTTGACAAGGAATCCCAGCCGGCTGTTGATTTCCTTCAGAATCAAATGGGCGATGGAACGTTCCTTTTCGCTCAGCTCCAGCGAATCGAACAGCTGCATCGCGTCGCCGATCGACAAGCTGGTCACGTCGGCGATATTATGCCCGCATACCGTTACCGCGAGCACTTCCTTTTTCAAACGATGCCCTTTACACACCTCGCACGGTTTGGCGCTCATGAAGTTTTCGATGAACTCGCGGATGCCGTCCGAAGCGGTTTCGCGGTAGCGGCGCTCGAGGTTCGGAATGATGCCTTCGAACACGACGTTCGCTTCCTTCCGCTGCCCGAAGTCATTTTCGTAACGGAATCGGACCTTTTCGTTGCCGGTTCCGTACAGCAGCTTGTCCATGTCCTCTTTTTTCAGCTGGCTGACCGGGACGTCCTGCGGAATGCCGTAATGCTCACATACGGAGCTGAGGAACTGCGGATAATAATTGGAGGTGCTTCCCGTCCAAGCCAGGAACGCCCCTTCTTCGATGGATTTTTCCATGTCCGGGATGAGCAGGTCCGGATCCACGATCATTTTGACGCCGAGGCCGTCGCAAGCCGTACAAGCCCCGAACGGGCTGTTGAACGAAAACATGCGCGGAGACAGCTCTTCCATGCTGAAGCCGCAAATCGGGCAGGCAAAGTTGGAGCTGAAACGCAGCTCCTCCTGGCCGATGATGTCCACGAGAATTTGACCGCCGGAAAGCTTGAGCGCCGTCTCGATCGAATCCGCAAGCCGGGCTTCGACGCCTTCCTTAATGACGATCCGGTCCACGACCACTTCGATCGTATGTTTTTTGTTTTTCTCAAGCTCGATATTTTCGGAAAGATCCCGCAGTTCCCCGTCGACGCGGACCCGCACGAAGCCTTGTTTGGCCACGTCGGCGAACAGGCTTTTATGCTCGCCCTTGCGTCCGGACACGAGCGGAGCCATCAGCTGGAGTCTCGTTTTTTCCGGGTAGGACATGATCCGGTCGACCATCTGTTCCACGGTCTGGGAGGTAATCTCGATGCCGTGCTCCGGGCAATGGGGATGCCCGATTCTCGCAAACAGCAGGCGGAGATAGTCGTAGATTTCCGTTACCGTCCCTACGGTTGACCGGGGGTTGCGGCTTGTCGTTTTTTGGTCGATGGAAATGGCCGGGGACAGGCCGTCGATCGAATCCACGTCGGGCTTCTCCATTTGGCCCAAAAATTGGCGCGCGTACGCGGACAAAGACTCCACGTAACGCCGCTGGCCTTCGGCATAAATCGTATCAAAGGCCAGGGAGGATTTACCCGATCCGCTTAATCCCGTCAGTACGACAAACTTGTCCCGCGGAATGGTAATATCGATGTTTTTCAGATTATGAGCCCGTGCGCCTTTGATGACGATATTTTCGCTTGCCAATGTTCGTTCATCTCCTTTGATCATAAAGCCGGCGTTCTTTGCGAGCTTTATGGCATGAGTTTGTTTATGATAACGCCATGATGACGTTTCTAATATCCACAAAGAGAACGACCTGCGAACCATGGCCGTTCTCTTCTCTTGTTTCAACTTGCAGTTATTCCGCCTTCAGTTCCAGCAAAGCATCGCGAAGTTCGGCGGCGCGTTCGAACTGGAGGTTTTTGGCCGCTTCCTTCATCTCCGCCTCCAGGCGCTGAATGACCGATTGGCGTTCCTTCTTCGACATTTTGCCTGCAGCGTCCGTCAAGTATTCCGCCTTCGATTCGGCGACCTTCGTCGCTTCGATGACGTCGCGGACCTTTTTGCGGATCGTCTGCGGCGTAATGCCGTGTTTCTCGTTGTATTCGATCTGCAGTGCGCGGCGGCGGGCGGTTTCCTTGATCGCCTTATCCATCGACTCGGTGATCTGATCGCCGTACATGACGACGAATCCTTCCGAGTTCCGCGCCGCGCGGCCGATCGTCTGGATCAGCGAGCGTTCGGAACGCAGGAAACCTTCCTTGTCCGCATCCAATATCGCGACTAGCGATACCTCCGGCAGATCCAAGCCTTCACGCAGCAGGTTGATGCCGATCAATACATGGAACACGCCCAGCCGGAGATCCCTCAATATCGCCATCCGCTCCAGCGTCTTGATATCGGAATGCAGGTACCGGACCTTGATGCCGATCTCCTTCAAATAATCCGTCAAATCCTCCGCCATCTTCTTCGTGAGCGTCGTCACCAGCACGCGTTCGTCGCGATCGATCCGTCCCCGGATCTCCCCGATCAGGTCGTCGATCTGCCCTTCGGTCGGGCGAACCTCGATGACCGGATCCAGCAGTCCCGTCGGACGGATGATCTGCTCGACCATGGTATCGCAATGTTCCATCTCGTACGGACCCGGCGTCGCCGACACGTATATGATCTGGTTCACCTTTTCCTCGAATTCCTCGAACTGCAGCGGACGGTTATCGAGAGCCGAAGGAAGCCGGAATCCATGATCCACCAGCACCGTCTTCCGGGCCCGGTCCCCGTTGTACATCGCCCGGATTTGGGGCAGCGTGACATGGGATTCGTCGACCACGATCAAAAAGTCGTCCGGAAAATAATCGAGCAGCGTATACGGCGTTGCGCCGCGCTCGCGGAAGGTCAAAGGACCGGAGTAATTCTCGATCCCGGAACAGAAGCCGATCTCCTTCATCATCTCGATGTCGTAACGCGTACGCTGCTCGAGCCGCTGAGCCTCCAGCAGTTTGCCTTCGGAACGGAAATATTCCAGCCGCTCCTCCAGCTCGCGTTCGATGTTTTGCAGGGCGACCCGCATCGTCTCTTCCTTCGTAACGAAGTGGGAGGCCGGGAAGATGGCCACATGCTCGCGTTCGCCGACCAGTTCTCCGGTAAGGACGTCGATCTCCGTGATCCGTTCGATCTCGTCCCCGAAGAACTCGACCCGGATGGCTCTCTCGCCGTTCGATGCCGGGAAAATTTCGAGGACGTCGCCGCGGACGCGGAACGTGCCGCGAACGAAGTTGATGTCATTGCGTTGGTACTGGATGTCGACAAGGCGGGACAAGATCTGGTTGCGCGGCTTTTCCATGCCGACGCGCAGCGACAGCAGGAGGCTGGAATATTCGGAAGGCGAACCGAGGCCGTATATGCACGACACGCTGGCCACGATGATCACGTCCCGGCGCTCGAACAGCGAGCTCGTCGCGGAGTGCCGCAGCTTGTCGATTTCCTCGTTGATGCTCGAATCTTTTTCGATATAGGTATCGGATGATGGGATATAAGCTTCCGGTTGGTAGTAATCATAGTAGCTGACAAAGTAGTCCACCGAATTGTTCGGAAAAAACTCCTTGAATTCGCTCGCCAGTTGGGCCGCCAGCGTCTTGTTGTGGGCGATCACCAGCGTCGGGCGGTTGACCTTGGCGATCGTCTGCGCGATGGTAAACGTCTTCCCCGTTCCCGTCGCCCCAAGCAAAGTCTGATGTTTTTTCCCTTGCTTAAGTCCTTCCACCAGTTCCCCGATCGCCTTGGGCTGGTCGCCCTGCGGCTTGTAGTCCGAGATCAGCTCGAACGGTTTGGTACTGACGACAATATCACTCATTGCCCAACATCACCCTTATCATCTAAAATAGATATTCTAAACTATATGTCGAGATTTCCCGATAATATGAATAGGAAAATCTTTGTTCAAATAGGAATGCTTGTTCCCGTCTATTATACTCTGATCACCTGCTCTATGCAAACCCTAACTCAAGGATAGGAGTGGTAACGACAACATGGAAATTACGACGATCATCGGCATTCTGGCCGGCCTTGCCGCGCTGGTGGGGGGCTTTTTATGGGAAGGGGGCCAAATAAACGGACTTATGCAGGGAGCGGCGGCGCTCATCGTATTCGGAGGCACCGTCGCCGCCGTCGTCATCAGCTTCCCGCTGGCACGTCTTAAAACGATCCCCCAAGCGCTCCGTTTTGCCTTTACCCGGCAGACGGACATTCCCGAACAGCTCATCGACGATTTGGTCAACATGGCCACGTCGGCCCGGCGCAACGGCGTGTTATCCCTCGAGCAGCTCGTGCAGGATCATCCCAACTCGTTTTTGCGCGAAGGCATTCAGATGGTCGTGGACGGAACCGAAGAAACGCTGCTGAGGCAAATCATGGAATTTGAGATCGATGCGGCCGAACACAAACATGAAGGGTATGCCAAAATGTTCGAATCCGCCGGCGGGTACGCCCCGACGATGGGGATCATCGGCACCGTCATGGGACTCATCCACGTGCTCGGCAGCCTGACGGAGCCGACGGAGCTCGGCCCTTCCATCGCGGTCGCCTTTACGGCCACGTTATACGGCGTTGCCGTCGCCAATATTATCTTTTTACCCATTGCATCAAAGATTAAGTCGCGCAGCGCCGATGAAATTCAAACGATGGAGCTGCTGGTCGAAGGCATTCTGGCCGTCCAAAACGGCGAACACCCGAACCTCGTGCGCAAAAAACTTTTATCCTTCACGCCGGAGGAACGCCGTTCCGCGTCCGCGCCTGCGATGAAGGAGGGATTCCATGAGACAGCGGAGTAACCGGCGCAAACGCGACAAAGGCGGGGAAAGCGGCCAGGACCGGTGGCTGATTACCTATGCGGACCTGATCACGCTGCTGCTCATCTTTTTCGTCATGATGTTTGCCATGAGCCGGCTGGATACCGAAAAGTATAAAGAAATCACGCAATCGCTCCAGAACACGTTCCGCAGCGGCGATTCGCTTCTGAGCCAAGGCTCGGGCATCACGGGCACCGCGGACAAGTATACGCACAGAAATCCGGACGTTACGTCGAAATCCGATCAGCAAAAAAAGGGGGCGGACCAGCTCTCGGACCGCGAGCTTGCCTTCCGCAAACAGGAGCAGGAGCTGCAAAACCTGATGAAGGTCATCTCCAAATACGTGAAGGACAACAAGCTCGAAGACCAAATTTTCGTCGCCGACCAGCCGCAGGGAATCTCCATCACGCTGAGCGACAAGTTGTTGTTCGACGTCGGCAAGGCCGACCTCAAACCGGGGGCGATGCCCGTCATGGACAAGCTGGCCAGCTTGTTTAAGGAGCTGAACACCGTCATCAGCATCGAAGGCCATACGGATAACCTGCCGATCGTGTACGCTTCGAGATATAAAGACAACTGGGAGCTTTCCGGTGCCCGGGCGCTCTCCGTCCTGCGTTATTTCCTGGACGAAAAGCATCTGGATGCCCGGGAGTTCCAATATGCGGGCTACGGCGATACCCGGCCGGCGGCGGACAATCGAACCGAGGCGGGGCGGCAGAAAAACCGGCGCGTGGAAATCATCGTGCTGCGGCAGTTAAAAGAATAGCCGAAACATGAAAGGCGGGGAACCGATCGTTCCCCGCCTTTCATGTTTCGCGCCTCACTGCATCCGGGCCGATTCGCCTTCGCTTGGCTTGCCGAGCTGCAGTTCGTTTGTTTTGGTTTTGGCCTGAACCTTCATGGCGACCAGCTGAAAGATGCTGACCGGCTTCATTACGAGGACCACGCCCGCATCCGGATCCGGCGCCAAAATGACGCCGAGCTGATGGTGCTCGCCGGCATAGATGGCCCGCTGCAAAAACTTGCTTTCCCCCTGCAAATTCCGGACCTCAAGCTTGCAGAAGGCCGGATTCTTCCGCAAGGCGGCATGCATTTGTTCCTTGGTTCGAATGCTGATCCCGTTGATTTTGACGATGGATTCCCCCGCCCTGATCCCAATTTCCTGGGCCGGGCTGCCCGGAATGACGGCAAGCACCTTCATTCCCTCCCGCGGGTGTACGAACATCGGACTGTTCTGCTGCTCTTCCAATCGGCTGTACCACAGCAGCCCCTCATGAACGAGGAAGCTGACGAGGGCGGCGGCGATCATCAGCGGCTTCCACCACGCCGCCAGCAAGCTGAGTCCCAGCAGCACGATGCCGTATATGAGCAGCCGTCTAAAGGTTTTGTCCGCTTTGGCCTGCGGCAGCATGCTTTGGGTCATTTCGCTGAAACCGATGATGACCGGCAGCGCCGCCATGCTGAACCCTGCGCTCCAGCCGTCTCCCCCAAGCAGCGGCGTCCACGGTAGCAGCTCCCCGCCCGTCTGCGCCGGGATCAGGAGGAACAGCGGGATCGGCCAAAACGCCTGGATTTGATACGCTCCGACCAGCTTGCCGCGTTTGCTTTCCATAAATACCGGGTTCGCGAAGCCTGCTCCCTGCAGCTTGACGAGCAAGGCCTCGGCCAGGTGCAAAACGGCGACGAGCGCCAGCAGCGCCGGGATGTCCAGCTCCCTTACGGTATCGACGGCCGTTCCCGCCATCCCCGCGGGATGAAACCCGGGGAAAAAGCCAAGCACGAACTGAATGACGCCGAGCACGCCGATCGAATAGGCAAAACATAAAAATCTTACGCGGAAAAGCAGCAGGATGACCGCGACGATCCAAATGCAAACGACGGCTTCGGCCGTCAGCGATATCCCGAGAAAAAGAATAACGACGGACACGGAAAAGCCTGCCAGCAATCCGCCGATAAAAGTACGCCACGTCTGAAGGCCCCAGCTATGCAGCCTCACATGAAAAAGCTTGCGCTCCAGCAGCACCTGCCTGCGGTACATCAGCATGATAAACAGGATCGAAATATAATAAAACGGCTGCATCAGCAGCTGTACGATCGCATCCGTAAAGTTCCACAGCAATTCCAAAGCGACTTCCAAACGACGCCACTCCCCTTTCTGGATGTTTCCGAGTCCGCGATTTCGGCGGACGCTACAAGCAAGAAAAAAAGAAGGCTCATGAGCCTTCTTTAATGTTTCGACGCCGTTGCCGTGATTTCCTTCTGGACCTCGGCAATCGCCGCTTTGAGTTGATGATCGAATTTCGGATCGCGGATTCGTTTGATCAGCTCGTTTTCCAGAGCTTCGGCCGTTTTGGCGTCAATGACGCCGGTTACGCCCAGCTTCTGCGCTTTCTGAAACGATTTGACCGCGGAAACGGTTTTTTCGTCGAAAAATCCGTCCTTGCGGCCCGGCTTGTAGCCGAGTCCGTCCAGCATGACCTGCGCGCTTTTGACGTCGGCATTGTTCATGTTGGGTTTCAGCGCGGTTTCTTTGTTGATCGGCGCCACCAAGAAATAATCCGGCTGCGCGACCGCGATGTCAGGCTTGAGGCCTTTTTGGTGAATCCAGCTTCCGTTCGGCGTCAGCCATTTGGCAATCGTGATTTTCAGCAGGCTGCCGTCGTCGAATTGTTTGCTGAAGCTGGTTTGCACGGTGCCTTTGCCGAAGGAGTTTTCGCCCATCAGTTTCGCTCCGGCCGACTGCTGCAGCGCCCCTGCCAAAATTTCGGATGCGCTGGCGCTTCCTTTGTTCATCAGCAGCGTGACCGGATAAGGCTTGCCGCTTCCCTTGGAAAGGTTCTGCTCCCGTTTCTTGTTTTTGTCTTCGACTTGAACGATGACTTTGCCTTTCGGCACGAACTGCTGCGCAATGTCGATGACGACGGAGAGAACGCCGCCCGGATTGTTGCGGACATCGATGACCAGCCCCTTCATGCCTTCCTTCTCCAGCGTGGAAAGCTCCTGTTTGAAGCGTTCGCCGGTATTCAGCGAGAATTGGGTGATCTCGATGACCCCGATTTTGCCGGGTTCCATATGGGCTTTGACCGTCTCGACGTCAACGTCGTCGCGGATGATGGTATATTCGATCGGCGCGGCCGAGCCGCTGCGTTTGATCGTCAATTTCGCCTCGCTGCCTTTCGGGCCGCGGATTTTGGCGACGGCATCGTTCAGCTCCAGGCCATGAAGCGATTCGCCGTTGACGCTTAAAATGATGTCTTTCGCACGGATGCCCGCCTTCTCGGCAGGCGAACCTTTAATCGGCGACACCACGACGACGTTTCCGTTCTCGGACGAAACCTCGGCACCGATGCCGCTGAACGATCCTTCGATCGACTCTTCGAACTCCTCGGCCGTCTTTTTGCCCATATAAGAGGAATACGGGTCGTCAAGGGATTGGGTCATCCCGTTAATGGCGCCGTCCAGCAACTTGGTGCGGTCCACGTCCTGATAATAATTCGACTGGATGAGGTCCAGGGCCGTGCCCAATTTTTTCGCTTCATCCGGCTTCAAGCCGCCGGCTGCACTAGCGAACACGCCTTTCCCCAGAGCCGCTTGATTGGCTATGCTGGAACCTGTCAATGCAAACGTCAGCGCGCTTCCGCAAAGCATCGCCAGAAGGACCAGAAATACGACCGTACGTTTTTTCATGTGTGATCACCGCCTTTTATTTTCCGGCCAAGCCTTGTAGGGACCAGTTCTAACCATTGTAGTATATGTCCGGCTTGTACGGAATATTTATGATCTTACAAATAAGGCATCGGATTCACAGGGTTGCCGTTCTCGCGGACCTCGAAATGCAAATGCGGGCCCGTTACCCGTCCCGTCGATCCGGATTCGGCAATCACCTGGCCGCGGCTGACGTGCTCGCCAACCTTCACCTTGATTCCGCCGCTGCGGATGTGGCCGTACAGCGTCCACATCCCGCCTCCATGATCGATAATAACACAGTAGCCGTATCCGCTCCACCATTCGGCAAGCGTGACGGTTCCTTCATCCGCCGCGTGGATCGGCGTTCCTTCCGGAACGGCCAAATCGACGCCCGTATGCATTTTGCCGACTTCCCCCGTCACCGGATGGACTCTTCGTCCGTATCCCGAAGACACCCGTGCGCCGCTAACCGGCATATATAACGGTCCGCCGTTGCCGGAGAATCCTCCGGAGCTTGCGACCGACGAGCTGGCCTTTTTCTTGGCCGCCGCGGCGGCCCTTTTCGCGGCCGCGGCCTTCGCTGCCGCCGCCCGTCTGGCGGCTTCTTCGGCCTTCAGCTTGTTTTTCTCCTGCTGCAGCGCCGAACGTTTGCTGACCAGGCTGACGAGCAATGCGTTTTGCTCTTCGCTGAGATCGTCCGAATCCTCGATCTGCTGATCGTATTTGGCGATAAGAATTTGCTTTTGTCTTTCATTTTCGTCCAGGATGGCTTTTTGGTTCTCCATCTCGGCGTACAGATCCTTCGCCTTGGCATACTGCCCTTCAAGCTCTTTTTTCTTCTCGAGCACGAGCGCTTTGTCCTTCTTATGCTGCTCGAGCAAATCCTTGTCCTGGTCCACGAAGTTTTTGAGCGTGTCCGCCCGTTCCAGGAAATCGGAAAAGCTCGTCGAAGACAGGAGCACTTCCAGGTAAGAGACGCTGCCGTCCGTGTACATCAGCCTGACGCGGGATTCCAGCATTTTCTCCCGGGACGCGATCCGATCCTCCGCCGCGTCGAGCGCGGTGGCCGTCTCATGGAGCTTGTCCTGGGTTTCGTCGATTTGGACCGAAATCTTGGTCATCTTATTGCTGACCTGCTCGATCTGGTTCAACACGTACTGCAAATTTTGCGTCGTTTTATTTTTATAATGCTGCGCTTCCTGCTTCTGCGATTCGGCCTTTTCCTTTTGCTTTTTGGCCGCCTGCGCCTGCTGCTGCAGCACTCTTAATTCATGTTCGATTTGGTCGACAGTTCTTTTTTTGGCGTAGCCCTCGGAGGGCTGGACAACGGCCGCCGCCAGCAAGACAACGGCAAGTACAGAGGCTATTTTTTTCAACTTGCGCTCCCCATCCTTTTCAAATAATCTTCCGTATGGAGTCGCCCTAGCTGCGGGCGCGTTCCTCGCGCGATTAACCTATACCTTCAAAAATTTGCGAATAGAGAGGGTCGTTCCCCACATGCCGATCAGGACGCCGAGCACGATCAGGAGGCCGCCCCACTGCCACAAATCGCTTACGGGCAGCAGCGACATCTGCAGCGTGAAATCGGAGCCCACGGTTGCCGCCAAACGGCTGTACCCGGCAAACAGGATCGCGACCGTGATGATCGAACCGATCAGGCCGATCAGCGTCCCTTCCACGAAAAACGGCCAGCGGATAAACGTGTTCGTCGCGCCCACCAGCTTCATGATCCCGATTTCCCGGCGCCGCGCAAGAATCGTGACCCGGATCGTGTTGGAAATGAGGAACATCGACATCACCGCAAGCCCGGCCACGAAAATGAATCCGATATTGCGCACCATGCGCGTGACTTTGAACAGCGTTTCAATCGTGCCTTTGCCGTATTTCACCTTCATGATCGGCTGCTGGTCGGCATGGCTCGCGTTTAACGCTTCGATTTTTTTGGAGACAAAAGGAACGGTCGTCGGTTCGTATACTTCGATCTTGAACGCGTCCGGAAGCGGATTGTTGTCCTTGTCGAACCCTTCGAGCAGCTCCTTGCCTTCATCGCCCATGCTCTTGCGGAAATCCTCGAGCCCTTGCTCCTTGGAGATGAAGTCGATCTTGCTGACTTCCGGCATGGCGGCAATTTCCTTCTGCACGGTTTCGCGCAGCTTCTGGTCCACGTTCAAATTCAGGTATGCCCGAATCTGCACCTGCTTGTCCGCTTTGTCCGCGATGGCGTTTACATTGAGTACAAGCAGAATAAATACGCCCAAAATGAATAGAGATACGATAATGGATACAATCGATGCGACGGACATCCAGCCGTTGCGGAATATGTTTTTCGCCCCTTCCCGCAAATGCCGCAAGAAGGTGTTAAAAGTCATATCCGTACTCTCCTCTCAGCTGGTCGCGCACGATGTTGCCGTGTTCGATCGCGATGACGCGCTTGCGCATCGTGTTCACGATATCCTTGTTGTGGGTGGCCATGACGATGGTCGTTCCGCGGAAGTTGATTTCGTCCAGAAGCTGCATGATGCCCCAGGACGTTTCGGGGTCGAGGTTACCGGTAGGCTCGTCCGCGATGATTACCGAGGGATTGTTGACGATCGCGCGGGCGATGGCGATGCGCTGCTGCTCTCCGCCGGAAAGCTGGGCGGGCTGGCGGTTCGCTTTGGCCTTCAGGCCGACCAGATCCAGCACTTCCATGACCCGTTTTTTCATCTGGCGTTTCGGGGTTTCGATGACTTCCATGGCAAACGCAACGTTTTCATACGCGGTAAGCTTCGGCAAAAGGCGAAAATCCTGAAAAATAACGCCGATGTTGCGTCTGACGTAAGGAATTTTCCGCTGCTTCAGCTTCCCTATATTAAACCCGTTTACGGAGATTTGCCCTTTCGTAGGCACCTCTTCGCGGTATATAAGTTTCATAAAGGTCGATTTTCCTGCGCCGGACGGGCCGACGACATATACGAATTCATTGCGGTCAATCTTGACGGACACCCCTTGAAGCGCATGGGTTCCGTTCGGGTACGTCTTCCACACATCCTGCATTTCGATCACTTCATTATCACTTCCTACATTACATAATTAGCCATTATAATTTCGACATGTTCCAGCTAATTCCTTTAAAAATCTTTCGGAATCACCATGATGTTTTTTATTGTAACAAATTTGTTACCTTTTGAGTACCCGAAATTTTTCCAATTTATTTACATATATATGAAAGACTGCATCAACCGCGTTTAATATGAAGCAAAAAAAGGTGGGAGCCATGAAAAAAGTTCATTTGACGCTGATCATCGTCGCCGCCATGGTGCTGATCGGTTCCGTCGCTGCCGGGGGCATACATCTTTATATCGGCCAAAACACGCTTCCGGATTACATTACGGTCGGCGGCTGGGACGTCGGCGGAAAGAAAAAGGACGAGGTCCTCCGGGAGCTGGACGCCAGGCTGAAACAGCTGGAGGAAAAGCCGCTGACGGTGACGCTTGCCGCGAGCGACGGCCAGGACGTCAACATGACGCTAAAATCGGCGGGCGTCACGTTCGACGCGGCCGAATTCAAAAAAGCGGTTGCCGCCCTCGACGAAGGCAACTGGCTGGACCGGCTCAAAGCTCGCCAACGGTTCAAACGGGAATGGACGCTGTCCCCGCGCTGGAATCGGGCGCTGATGAAGGAGCGGTTCGGGCCCGGATGGGAGGAAAAACAATTCGGCAGCCCCGTCAACGCCTCGCGCCGCATCGCCAAAAACGACAAGGTGGTCTATACCCCGGAAGTATCGGTGCCCCGGATCGATTGGGAAAACTTTACCCGAACGATGACGGCGCTCATTCCCAAAAGCTTCCCCGAGCCCGAAGACGCGGACGTGCCGCTGAAGATAAAGCTTCCTTTATATAACCTGAAACCGAAGGTAACGGTGAACAGCCTGAAGGAAGAAGGCATCGAACGAAAAATCGTCGAGTCCAGCACCGGCCTCGGCTCCAGCGCCTCCGGCAGGGTATACAACGTCAGCTCCGCCGCTAAGGCCATCGACGGCATGGTGTTGAAGCCGGGGGAAATATTCGATTACGGGCAGGTCATCGCAAAGGCCGAGAAAACGTACGGCTTCCGCGAAGCCCCGGTCATTCTGAACGGGAAGCTCGTCCCGGGAATCGGCGGCGGCATCTGCCAGGTGTCCAGTACCGTGTACAATGCGGCGCTGCGGACCGGGCTGGAGATCGTGGAAAGGCGCAACCACTCCTTGCCGGTCAGCTATTTGCCCAAGGGGCTCGACGCCACGTTCGCCGAGGGCTCCATCAACTTCCGGTTCAAAAACACGACAGGCAAATCGCTGCTGATCCGCGCTTACGTGGAAGGCAACAATTTGACCGTCAAATTTTTCGGCACGTTTCCGAAAAACACCGAATACGAGCTGGAGACCCGAACCGTCGAGACGCTTCCCGTGAAGGAAAAATTCGTGCAGAACAAAGACATTCCGGCAGGCGCGCAAGAGGTGCTGCAGGAGGGCAAGCCCGGCTACGTCGTGGAAACCTATCAGATCAAGAAGGTGAACGGCGAGACCGTCGGGAAAAAACGCGTTTCCCGGGATACGTACCGACCGCAAAGCAGGCTGATCGCCGTTAATAACGGAAGCGCCGAAGCCGGCAGCGATTCCCAAGGCTCCAAAGAGCAGATCGTCGAAGACGGAATCAGCGGCCCGAATTTCTAGGGAAACGGGGAGCCCGCAATACAGAAGGCGGCCCTTCGCCAAAAGCGAAGAGGCCGCCTTCTTAATCTTATATGGACGAACAGGCGGATGCTGCGCAGTTCTCCGTCCATCCGATTGTTCTCTAACTCACGGGTTTTAAAGATATTTCGTGATCGCCGATCTGTTCGCGGTATTTCTGAATGGCCAGGTCCAGCCCTTTCGAATATTGGTTCAGCGTTTCGGTTGCAGCGGAAATTTGCTCCATGATGGAGTGATGCTCTTCGACGGCTTGCGTTACGTTGTTCATTTCCGACATCGTTTTCACGGCGATTTGCTCCGTTTTTTCCATGGTCACGACCAGCTGCTCCGCGCCTGCCGCGATTTCTTCGACGGCCGAGGATACTTCCTGGATTTGACCCGCTACCTCGCCGACCGAAAGCTTGATGAATTCGAATGAATCTCCGGCTTGGTTCACGACTTTTAACCCGTTTCCTACTTGTTCTGCCACCAGCTTGGTAGAATCGACCGCCTGCGCCGTTTCCTTCAGGATCGCCGATACGACCTTCGTCACTTGCTTGGCGGAATTGGAAGACTGCTCTGCCAGGTTTCGGATCTCGCCGGCAATGACGGAGAACCCTCTGCCCTCATCCCCGAAACGCGCTGCCTCAATGGCCGCATTCAACGAAAGCAGGTGCGTCTGTTCGGCGATTTCCCGGATCATGGCGACAAACGATACGACTTCGCGCGAGCTCTCTTCCAGCCGGTTCATCATCTCGACCAGGGAGCGAACCGTCGTATCGGCTTCGTCCATCTGCTTCATGGCTGCCAAAATCGCTTCCTGTCCTTCCGCGGATTTTTCGGACGATTCGCCTGCCGCCGCAGCCACCTCGTCGGCGCTGCCGGCGATGTGCCGGATCGCGTTGACCACGTCTCCCACCGTATTGGAACTGATCCGGATCATGTCGGTCTGCTGGCTTGCATCTTGGGATACGCCCAGCGTCGCTTCCTTGATCATGTCCGATACGTAAAAGCCCATTTCGGCGCTGGCTTTGACTTCTTCGATGGTACCCGCCATCTGCGAGATTTGGGTATTGAACTCTTCCGATAATTCCTTGTACTGAAGCCCGATCTTATGTATATGATCTTCCGATGCGCCTGCAAGCTCGCCGGAGATTCCGCCGCCGGTTACGGCCTGGCCCCGAACGTTCCCGGCCCCTGCCGTACGCAGCAGCCATACCGCGATCAAATAACCGACCGGTACCGTCAAAACAAGGCTTGCGATCAATCCCGCCCAACCGGGCAAACCGCATAAGAGACAAATCAGATTGATGATGACAACAGCTCCCGCAAAATATCCTGCGCCCGCCAGCCCTATTTTTCTGTATTGCTTTTGCATGTCGGGATTTTCGACTTTCATGGTGCATTTCACCCACCTATCCGGTTGCACCCGATGTCCGCGGACATCGGGTGCATGTTGTATGGATTAGTTTTTCAAGAACGCTTCCGCGTCTTCCAGCTTTTCAAAGGAATCGACCACTTCGCCAAACATCCGTTTCATTTGAAGTTTGGATACGGCCGAACCGGTGTAGTAAGCCCATTTGGACAGTCCCTTTTGGACCGAAAGATCGCCCAGCGGGCTCAGTTTTTCGGCGACGTCCATCGTAAACAGCTTGCCTTCGCTCAAGTCCGTCAGGCCCGTAAATCCTGGCTTGACTCCTTCAAGCGCCTTTTTGAAATCTTCGATGTACTGGTTGACGTTGTCCTTGTTGATTTCGCTCACTTTGACGGTAACACGGTTCAATCCGGCATCATAATTAATTGTGTACATGCTTTTTCCCCCATTTTTTATCAGGATAACGAATATCCCGAATAGAATATATTGGTTTTAGCATAAGCAAAAATCATAGATTTGTAAAGAAGAATTTACCGAATTATGTAGAATTATGTCGAATTAGATAAATCCTTCTTTTCTGCAATGGTTAAACATCTTATGGATCATTTCGCGGTCCAGCGAACTCCACGAAAAGCCAAATTTCGACAATATCTGCGTCGTCTTGCCGGAAAAGATCGTAAAAAATGTCGTAGACACCGTTTCTTCCATCCAGCCGTAATGCAGCATGATTTGTTCGATGACGCGCTTCGATTTTTCATCGTCGTATTGCTTCCCAAGATAATCGACAAATTTGTCGAATGATAGCAGATCGATCGTTTGGCCGAACGGATTCTCTTGCAAAACGGCGCCGATATTCGCTTCGTGCGGATTGGCGATATGGAACGATTCGTTCCGAAGCGCCCGGGAGTCGGCCAGCAGCAAAATCGCCTTGCTTGCCTGATCGACATAGGTAAAATCGAAGCCGCTGTGCTCTCCAGGCGCGATGCCGAGCTCGAAAAACGACTTCATCGTCGTATAAAACGCGTTGTCCGCGATGTTTTGCTGGAACCTTCCCGTTTCGGAGTGGAACACGATGTTGCCGAGCCGGTAGATGTTCGTGACGATCCCGCGCTCCCGTGCGGCCAATACGAGGCGTTCCGCCTCATATTTCGTCCTGGCGTAATAATTCTCGAACCGCTGCCCTTTTTCCAGGTCGTATTCCGTAAAGCACACATGCGGTTCCCCCTCGACGACGCCTGTCGCAACGCCGAGCGTGGAGATGTGGTGCATATGCTTCGGCCGGCCTTCGGCGGCAAAGGCAAGCAGGTTGGCCGTCGCCTTCACGTTCTGCAGCTCGAAATCGGCATAACTTCCGTAATGTTTGACGTTGGCCGCCGAATGGATAATCGCGTCCGTTTGCTGCAGGAGTTTCTCATACGCCTGAACATCGAGTCCAAACCGGTCCCGGGTAATGTCGCCGGCATAGGCATGGATGCGTTCCCGATATAGCCCGAACCAATCCGGTCCGAAGTAATAGGCGCATTTTTGCCTCAGCCGCTCCTCGGCTTCGGCGTCCGACCCTGCCCGGACGATGGCGATGACGTTCCAATCTTTTTCGGTCATCGCTTCCCATAGCAAATGGGCTCCAAGATACCCCGTGGCCCCCGTCAGAAGCACGTTTCCGTATCCGTTCACGGCTGCCGTATCCAGCTGCTCGTAATTTCGGTTACGCTCGTCATACATTGTTTTATCGGCTGAAAGGTCGATATTTTTTAAGCCGGCGTACAGTTCTTTCACCTGCTCGAGCCTGGAGTGGAGATGGTTTGTTTTCGGTTTGATCTTGCTTGCCAGCTCCGCAATCGTCTGATGCTCGAAAATATCGTTCATGCCGATCTCGAACTGTTTCTGCAGCCGGGCGACGACGACCGTCGCTTTCAACGAGTGGCCGCCAAGCTCGAAGAAATTGTCATGGATCCCGACGTTGTCCACTTGAAGCACCGCCTGCCACACCTCGGCCACGGCCTGCTCCGTTTCCGTTCTCGGACCTACGTAATCCCTGCTTCGCCCCTGGGACGCGTCGGGCTCCGGCAGAGCCTTGCGGTCGATTTTCCCGTTCGGCGTCAGCGGCATTTCCGGCAGCTGCGTGAAATAAGAAGGAATCATGTAATCCGGCAAGGCCTTGCCGATATGCTCCCGCAGCTCGCTGACGGACATGTCGGCCGTCGCCGTGAAATAAGCGCATAAATAGTGGCCGCCTTTGCCGTCCTCTTTGGCCACGACGATCGTTTCCGACACCGCCGGATGGTTCAGCAGGCAATTTTCGATTTCGCCGAGCTCGATCCGGAAACCGCGGATTTTGACCTGGTGGTCAAGCCGGCCCAAAAACTCGATGGTGCCTTCGCGGGTCCATCTTGCCAAGTCGCCCGTTTTGTACATGCGTTCGCCTTTGATGAACGGGTTTGGCACGTAGCGCTCCCGGGTCATGTCCTCGTTGTTGTAATAACCGCGTCCGACGTTGTGCCCGGCAATGTACAGCTCCCCGGCCACGCCGACCGGTTGCGGCTGCAGGTTTTCGTTCACGATGTAAATCTGCGTATTGGCAATCGGCTTGCCGATCGGAGGCAGCTCCGGAATGGCCCCGTTCGGGTCGATCGTATGCGTCGTGACGACATGCGTTTCCGACGGTCCGTAATGGTTATGCAAATAGACGCCGTGCTTTTTCAGATGGGCGCGGAATTTTTCCGGCACGATGAGCTGTTCGCCCGCCGTGATGACATGTTTTACGGAAGACGGGAAACGGTCCGCGTATTCTTTTTCGTTCAAAATGAACTTCAGGAACGATACCGGCATAAACAGGACTTCGATGCCCTTGTTTTCGATATGTTCCAGCAGGTCGCCGACGCTCATCCGCAGATCGTTCGTGATCAAATGCAGCGTGCCGCCCGCCAGCAGCGTCGACCAGATTTCCTGCGAGCAGACGTCGAAGCTGATCGTGGTGAATTGCAGCACATTGCCGCCGTAATCGACGTTTGTAGCCTCGTATTCAAAATGAAGCAGGTTGACGATGTTCCGGTGCTCGATCATGACGCCCTTCGGTTTTCCGGTGGTCCCCGACGTATAGATGACGTACAGCAGGTCGGACGGTCCGTTCACATGCGGCAAATCTTCCGTGCGGTCGCCGTAAGCGTCCTCGCCGTCGATCAGCAGCGTTTCGCCCCCAAAGGATACTTGTCCTGCCAGATGCGACTGCGTCAGCAGCAGCCGGGTATGGCTGTTCTCCAGCATGTAGACGACGCGGTCCTGCGGATATTCGGGATCGATCGGCACGTAGGCTCCGCCCGCCTTCAGGATGGCAAGCAAGCCGACGATCATCTCGAACGAGCGGTCGACCATCAACCCGACGACCTGATCCGGCACGACGCCTTTGTCGCGCAGCGTCCAGGCGAGCCGGTTGGCGCGTTCGTTCAATTCGCGGTAGGACATGCTGCGCGGGCCGAAGACAAGCGCTGTTTTCTCCGGCGTACGCCGCGCCTGTTCCTCGAACAAGCCGTGAATCGTCATTTGGTCCCGGTAAGCCGAATCGGTCGCGTTTAATCCTTTTACGAGGAACTCATGCTCCTCTTCGTCCAAAATTTCGAGTTCGCACAGCATTTTGCCCGGATGGACCAGCGCATCGGCCAACAGCTGCAGGAAACGGGCGCCGAACGCCTCGATGCTTTGCCGTTCGAACAAATCCGTGCAGTACTGGAGGTCGATCCGAATGCCGGTTTCTTCCTCCGTCAAATCGACCATCAGGTCGTATTTCGAGATCGGATGGACATAAGGATAAAGGGACGTTTCCGCACCTTCCAGCCGAAGCTCGAGTTTGCCCGTGTTCTGCATGACGAACAGCGTGTCGAACAGCAGGTTGCGGCTTGGATCGCGCGGAATGTTCAATGAACGAACCAGTTCCTCCAGCTCGTAATCCTGATGTTCGAAAGCGCCGAGCAGCGCCGTCTTCACTTCCTGCAGCAGCTGCATGAAGGATTTGCGCTTTTCGGGATAGCAGCGGACAGGCAGCGTGTTGACGAACATGCCGATCACGGCGTAAAGCTCTTCGCGCAATCGCCCGGCAACCGGGACGCCCGTAATGATGTCCTCCTGGTTCGTGTAGCGGGACAGCAGCGCGTGATAACCCGCAAACAGCACCATAAACGGCGTGACGCCGGAATCGAGCGCGAACTTTTTAAGCCGGTCGGCCGTCTCTTCGGGAACCCTGATCGTTACCGTATCCCCCGCAAAGCTCTGCTTGGCCGGCCGTTCCCGGTCGGTCGGAAGCTGCAGAATCGGAAGCTCGCCGGACAATGTTTTTTCCCAATAAGCTTTATGGCCCCCGCCAGCCCTTCTTTCAGCCGAGTCCGCTTCCCAGACGGCAAAATCGGCAAAACCGATCGGCAGCTCCCAGAGCGTTTCCCCGCGATACAATCGGGACAGTTCATCGAAAAAGACGTTGGCCGAGATGCCGTCGACCGCAATATGATGGAAATCGACCAACAGCACCTGGAGGTCCGCATCCCCGCAGCGGATGAGCCAAGCCCGCAGCAGCGGCGCCTTGGCGAGATCAAACGGCGTGATCAGGGAATGGATCAGGGCGCTCAGGTTTGGTTCGCTGGTTTCCTTCTGCCCAAGCTCGAACGGAACCTGGTCATGCAGCCGCTGCACGATTTCTTCGTTCTCCCATTGATAGGACGTGCGGAAAGCATCATGTCTGGCGATCATCGTACGGAATGCCTGTTCCAGCCGCGGCTGATCGACTTCCCCTTCGATCCGGAAAGCAAACGGCGCATTATAGGCCGTTCCGACCTGCTCCATCTGTTCGATGAAATAAAGCCTTTTTTGCGCCGAAGCAAGCGGATAACTTGTCCTTGCCGGGCCTTTCGCAATGACGTCCGGTCCTGTCCCGGCGGTTTCGGTTGCAGCCGCTTGCTCGTTGCCGCAAGACGATTCCGAAGCCGCTTGTTCGATCCATTCCGCTTGCTCCCGAACCGTCGGCCGTTCGAACAGCAGCGTGACCGGTACGGATGCGCCGAAACGCCGCTCAAGCTTGGCCTGCAGCAGGACGGCCTTCAGCGAATCCCCGCCCGCCGTAAAAAACGACTCGCAGGCGTCCACGCGGCCCAAGCCCAGCACTTCGCTCCATATGGCCGCCACTTTTTCTTCCCATTCGCCGGCCGGGGCTTCGTAACGTCCCTCGTCGAGCGAAGCCGCGGGGACGGGAAGCGCACGTCTGTCGACCTTGCCGTTGGCCGTTAGCGGAAGCTCTTGAAGCCCTACCAACTTGGAAGGAACCATGTAATCCGGCAATTGCTCCGCCAAAAACGCCTTCATTTCGCCGTAGGCCAATTCCCCGTCCGCCACAACGTATGCGCACAAATATTTGGCGCCGGATGCGTCCTCGAGATCGACGACGACGGCTTCGGACACCTGCGGGTGCTGCAGCAGCCGGTGTTCGATTTCGCCGGTTTCGATCCGGAAGCCGCGGATTTTGACCTGGTGGTCGATCCGCCCGAGGAATTCGATGGCGCCGTCTTCCGTCCATCTTGCCAAGTCCCCCGTCCGGTACAGCCGTTCTTCTCCGGTTATTCCTCCCGGCACAAACTTCTGCCCGGTCAGCTCCGGCTGGTTCAAATAACCGCGCGCCAGCCCGCTTCCGGCAATGCACAATTCGCCGGCAATGCCGACAGGCTGCGGATGCCCGTATGCGTCCAAAATGTAGACCCTCGAGTTATCGACCGGATAACCGATCGGAATGTTCGGCGTCAACTCCGTGACCTTATAGGCGGTCGTGACTACGGTGTTTTCCGTCGGGCCGTAGCAATTGTACAGATCATAGTTCTGCCTGCTGAACGATTTCAGCTTGTCCCCGCCCGTCAAAAGAACGCGCAGCGTCGGATGGTCCATCGTCATGAAATGCTCGCAGAACTGG
Source organism: Paenibacillus cookii (assembly GCF_018333375.1). GTDB lineage: Bacteria > Bacillota > Bacilli > Paenibacillales > Paenibacillaceae > Paenibacillus_AQ > Paenibacillus_AQ cookii. The sequence continues at coordinate 146,035 of NZ_BORW01000010.1, read as the reverse complement.
GTCGGCAAAAAGCTGATCGTAATGCCGTGCCGCTTCAAGTACGCATGCAGCTGCGTCGAATCCAGGCGGATTTCTTCGGGAATGACGTGAATCGCCGCCCCCGACACCAGATACGGAAACATCTCCCACACGGAAGCGTCAAAGCCGAAGCCGGCGTATTTGGTGGCCCGGTCCTTCTCGGTCACTCCGAATTCCCGGATGTGCCAGGCGCACAGATTGACAAGCGATCGGTGCTCGACCATCACGCCTTTCGGCCTTCCCGTCGAACCGGAAGTGTAGATGACGTAAGCCATGTCGCCCGGTTCCGCGGATTCGCGCACATTCCGCATCTTTGCATCGGCAGCCTCCGATCCGCCGCGAATATCGGCAGAAAACGCCGCCGCGCAAACCATCTCGCCTTTGAAGCGGACTTTTCCGTCCAGTCTGACCTTCGGCTCGGTGACAAGCAGCTCCGTTCCGCTGTCTTCGAGCATATACGTGATGCGGTCGGCGGGATACGCCGGATCGATCGGCAAGTAGGCCGCGCCCGTTTTCAGGATCGCCAGCGTCCCGACGATCATCTCAAGGGACGGCGTCGCGATGATGCCGACGATTTGCTCGCGGCCGGCTCCCCTCCGTACCAATTCGCGGGCCAATCTGTCCGCTTTTTCGTTCAGCTGGCCGTACGTCAACGATTCGCCTTGGTAGACCACCGCGACGTTATCCGGAGCCTTGTGCGCCTGCTCCTCAAACAAGCCGTGGATGGTCCGGTCCAATTCGGCATGCGCAGCCGTTTGGTTCCAGCCCGCAAGCTGGGCCTCCTCTTCTTCCGTCAGCAGCTTCAAGCCGCCGATCGTCATGTTTGAACCTGCCGCCCATGCGGCCATGATATGCTGCAAATGCCGGCACATGCGGCGAATAAAATCGCCGGGGAACATGCCGTCCGCATGCCAAACCTCTAAGCCGCCCGCTTCGTGTAGGTGCAGCGAGACCGCCAGTTCAAATTTGCCCTGCAGCTCGTCCGGGCCTATGCCGCTTCCCGTCCAGATGGCGGTGTTGCATACCGGGGATCCTTCGTCCAGGCCGGCGCAAATACCGGCGATTTCATCGAAAGCCGCCGACTTGGCCGCATGCTCCGTCATGGCTGCGGCAACCTGAAGCACATGGCTTTGCAGCGCCGTTGCCCCGTCCGCCTTCGTTATGAGCGGATAGGCTTGCTCGGCGGATGCGACGACGGCGAACGCAACCTCCTCCCGGCGCAAATACCGGATCAGCAGCATGCCCCATGCCGCACTCAGCAGCACGCTTGGTTCAATACGCGCGGTCTCGCATGCCTGCCGAATTTGACGCCCCGTTTCCTTCGGCCAGCGATACATAACCCTTTGCATTGGAATGGACGCCTTTCCGGAATGAATGCGCAGTATCGTCCGTTCTTCCAATTGCTTCACATACCGATTCCATTCATCCAAGTTGGACTTTCCTGTTGTTAACACCGACATGTTCATCTTTCCTTTGCTAGATCATAGGATTCATATATAAAAAAATTAAAAAACAAAAAAACTCTACTTGCCGAGAGTAGAGTTCCTTTGATCGCGAAAACGTCTTTCGGCAGCTGGCTGGCATAGCGAAAAGATCAAGGATCTTGCCGCCTGAAGCCCCTTTAGCTTTGTGCCCCTGCCTTTCGGCAGGTTTACCTTTGGCTTGAGTTTTCAAAGTGCGATATTTCAGATATTGCAGAAAATAAATGAAATATCTGAAAAATACACTTTTAATATATCATGTTTATAGTCAAAGTACAGGTTAGATCCTTCCAATAAGAGGTAATAAAAGTGTCTATATCCCGAAATTATGGGAAATGCCATAGGTTATCATTGGAAAAGCCCCCCCGCCCCCTTAATCCCCGGCTTCAGAACATGACTGTAACGCGTCCAGCAGCCCACCCGGAGAAAAGCGCCGGACAACGGCCGCTTTCTCCTCCAGCGGCATGCAAACGGATAACTTGTAGGCGGGGTCAAACGGGACGACTTGAAGATGCAGCTCCGGATCGATCCTGCCTTGATGCACGATGCGAATCCCGGAAGAATGCCTGATCGTCTCCAGCTTGGACAAGCCGATCGAAAGGCCTTTACCGACGGCTTTGGAATAACTTTCTTTAAGCGTCCACAACTCGAAAAAGAAGGCATCCCGACGTTCGGCGGGCTGCCTTCTCCATTCAGTCAGTTCCCGTGGCGTAAAACACAACTCGGCCGCTTCCGCTTCCGCCCGGCCGATATGCTCGACATCGATGCCGATCGGCCCCCCGGCGCCCACGGCGCATACGACCCAATCCTTGGCATGGGACACGTTAAAATAACAGTCGGGAACGCCTGCCAGGAACGGTTTGCCGTAACCATCCCGGGCAAACTCCACGTTCCGGAGCCGGAGCCCCTTTTCGAGACAAGCCGTCACCCGCTTCAAGGCATCGGAAACGATCACGCGCTCCGCGTCCCGCTCCGATCTGTGCCTCGCGGCCCGGGACCTTGCTTCATCAGGCAAAAAAGCGAGCAGCCGCTGCATATCCGCGCCGGCGCCTTCCCGCCAATCGTTAAGATTTACGGCATATATCGTAGCGATGCGTTTCACCTTCTCCCTTCCTCGCTCCTTGCATCGAAGGCCGTTTATGGCACAAGTCAAGGAATCAGTTTGAGCTTGCGCGCCTGCTCTTCGGTCAAAATAAATTCCTCGGCCGGCCATACCTCGTCTTCGTCGTCCACGCCGAACATGTTCATGACCTCGGGCCAAATTCCTTTTTCCACCGCTTCTTCCTGGGTAATAATCACTTTCATGAGCGACCAGCCTCCTCATGTTGACCGTATTTAATTCAAGTATTACCCAATCATGGACCCTTGTCGACAGCAAAATGGCATCCGGAGTGCAACGGCTCTGTTCGATCATCCCATTAAGCCTTCGTTCGGGATTGCGCGGGGGAAGGCTCTTGGGCGAACTGCATCCGCCCCGCGCCCATCATCGACACCGAAAGCAAGGCGAAAAACACCGGAAGGAGAGCCCACAGAAACGCATGTTCGACGGAAAGCGAAAGCGCCGCGCTGATTTTTTCCATGACGGGCTTCGGAATCAGCGCTCTCATCTCAGGCGATAAGAGCTGCTGCGGGTCGGCGTTTGCCGGCATGTTTTCCCCCGAACCCCCAAGCCTTTCCGCCAGTTGATTATTGAAATCGTTGCGCTGAATGATGCCGAACACGGTAATTCCGATCGTCATCCCGAGCGAACGCAGAAACGAAATCGTCGAGTTGGCCGACCCCCGCTGCCGCACATCCATCCCTTGGATGGCCGACATGCTGAGCACGGAAAACGAAAACCCGATGCCAAAGCCGGTAATCATCATATAAAGCGAAAGCACCGTCCGGGACGTTTCCGGCGTAATCGTGGCAAGCAAATACATGCCGAGCAAAAACACGACGGCCGAAAAAACCATGATTCTGCGGAACGTCATTTTGGCGGAAAGCATGCCGCCGACTTGCGAAGCGACAACCGAGCTCAGTGTGAGCGGAAGCAGTATCAATCCGGAGTTAGTCGCACTTCCACCCATGACGCCTTGGACGAAAATAGGAATGTACACCGCCGCCGTAATAAAAGCCGCCCCGTAAAACAATGCGGCCGCGCTGCTTGCCGCAAACAGCCTTTTCCGGAACATGCCGTACGAGATGATCGGTTCCGCCGCCTTGCGCTCAATCAGCAGGAACGCGATGAACAGCACGGCAAACGCCGCAAACAAACCTAAAATGACGAAGGAATCCCATGCATATGTGTTGCCGCCGAGCTCGAGCGCGAACATGAGGCTGACGACAGCGCCCACAAGCGTTGCCGCTCCCCAGACGTCGATTTTTTGCCGCGAATGCTCATGCGATTCCTTGTAAAAGAACACGACGAGCAGAAACGCGAGCAGCCCCAGCGGGATATTGATATAGAAAATCCAACGCCAATGCCAATAATCCGTAATATACGCTCCCATCAAAGGACCGAACAAATTCGCGATGCCGAAGACCGCGCCGAACATCCCTGACATTTTGCCCCGCTTCTCCGGCGGAAAAATGTCAAAAATGATCGTAAACGTAATCGGGATGAGCGCGCCGCCGCCAATCCCCTGAATGGCCCGATAGATGCTGAGCTCCGTAATCGTATGCGCCGTGCCGCACAGCATGGAGCCGATCAGGAAAACGACGATGCCGAAGACAAAAAATTTCTTCCTGCCGTACATATCCGACAGCTTCCCGAAAATCGGCATGCCCGCCATTTCGGCCACCATGTACGCCGATGTCACCCAAACGAATTGGTCGAGCCCGCCCAGCTCCCCGATCATCGTTCCCATGGCAGTCGCCACGATCGTATTATCGATGGCCGCGATCAGGATGCCGAGCAACAGCCCCGCAACGATCCATCCCAGCCTGTTCTTTTTAACCGCCATAAAAGCCTATTGCCCCTTTCCTCACCATTCGGTTTTGGCCGACTGCGAAACGACGGCTTCGGGATCCTGCTTCAATTCATCCTTGTATTCCACAAGGCCGATGCTGCATCCGGCGCCGATGGTGACGCTGCGTCCCCGGACCACGGCAGCTTTGGTATTTTCCAGCTCGACCGTATCTCCTTCGATCGTTTCCGCCGTAAGCATGCCGTCCGGCCCCATGAACAATTTCCCGAAAAGGGACATGCCGCTTCCTTTTTTGACGGTAATTCGGCTTCCGACCAGCTCCCGCAGCCGGCTGTGCCCGTGCAGCTTGAAATCCGCCTGCTCGGCATTCAGCATGCCGTTCACGTCGACCATTCCCCGGACAACCAGTTCTTCCATCTGGCAATCCGCGTTCGCCCGGAGCTCTCCCGTGATTTTCGCTTTTTCCGCCGACACCCGTCCGTCGACCGACATGACGCCGGAAATGGAGACGCTTTGAGCCGACAGGTCCCCGCCGATCCGCAGCTCCCCTTGCGTCCGGAAGCTCCCGCCGCTTGCGCTGCCGGCTACTTTCAGCGTGCCGGTGCAGGATACGCTCCCCGCCTGAAGCACCCCTTTCACCTCGGAATTGCCCAGGCATTTGAACATTTCGCATTCCGTGTCGGCATGGATGATCGCGTCGCCCATGATTTTAACGTTGCGGAAAGCCCCTCCGCCGGATTGGCCGTTGCCCGTCATTTTCAAATCGCCGCTGGTGCCGTTCGGATTTCCGTTTATATTCATGTCTCCGTTCCTCCTTTTAAATGTCCTTGCATTAAATCTGCTGCGCCTTTTCAATCGTGGCATCGTCTTCCCGAATCAGCCGGTCCTTATACTCCACGCGGCCGATTTTGCAGCCTTTGCCGATGCGCACGACATTCCCCCGCACGATATTCGCCTCCGTATATTCCAGGTCGATCTCGTCGCCTTCGATGACTTCTGCCTGAAGCCGGGCGGAAAATGCCGGAACGACCTGCTCGAGGACGCTGACCTTTTTGAACCGTTTGACCGATATCGCATCCCCGCCGATCTCATTGACCTTGCTGGGCATGCTCAGTTTGACGTCGATCATTCCGGCATTCAGCAAACCTCCGATGTTGAATCCGCCGTGAACGTGAAACCATTCGCACTGCACGCCGCCCCTTGTTTTCAAGCTGCCGAAAATTTCAACCTTCTCGCCGATCAGCCCGCCGGCGATGGACAAGCGTCCATTGGCCGTAAGCGATTCATGGCAGACCGCCTGATCCTTAAAAGTGACGAGCCCATCCAACATCATGCGGTTTGCGTTTACCCGGCCTTCGACCGTCGCCGTGCCGTTCACCGTGACGGCCTCGCTTTGCAGCGCCCCCTCCAACGTCAACGTGCCGTTGCTGTCGAAGGAAAGGCAGTCGGTGTCCCCGTTGATTTTCACCATGCCGTCCAGCCTGACATGAGAATACAAGCCGCCTTGAGACCTGCCGATGCCGGAAATGCTCATTTCTGTTCTTTCCATTCTTACGCCTCCGTTTCATTTAGCTTCAGCTTCAATTCCTCGATGGATGCCGCCAAAGGCAGCCGGAAAATCCATTTCGCATCCTTGTCAAAATAAATTTGCTCCGCCGACTCCGCCAAAAACAGCAGCGGAACTCCCATTTTCCGGACCAAGGCCAGTTCGCACGGTTTGGACGCAAACGCCCCGTAGTGCTCGCGCATGACCGCAATCAGCATTTTCCCTTCATCCCGCGTCATGTCTCCGCCTTGCAGCAGCTTCTGCAGCACATATACCGTCAGGATATCGTCAAAAGATAACGTTTCCTGCCTTCCGGCCACTTCTTCAAATAATGCCAGCGAAATACTTGTAACAATGTTACGTTCTATAAGTTGGGCTGAGGACATCGACTGGATGTTCGAGCTCGGGGAAAACACATCCGCCAGCTCATCCAGCGACAATCCGTCTTTCATATTTTTTATGCGTTCGATCCGCTGCAGTATTTTATCCTTGGGAAAGAAGGTTTCCTGCCCCGTAAAGGCCGACTTGCGGACAAACCACTCCTCGGGAATCAGGTTTTTGCGCTTCCAGCGGTACAGTTGCCCGTAGGAGATCCCCGTCAGCTCCAGCAGTTCCTTTTTCGAAATCAGATCCTCTTCGTTCATGACACCGCCTCCTTGCATCATAATGTAACATAACATTGTTACGCTGTAAATGGGTTTAAAACATTTTTATGATTTGCGGGATTGCGGCAATATACACTTGAAGACAGCAGAGACGGTTACGAACAGACGATTTCTGATACGAACGGAATCCCCGGAAATAAAAAAGAGCAGAATGCCGGATTCTGCTCTTACAATATACTTTGTTGCAACGATTTTATGAGTCCGCCCGCACGCGCCACACGGCAGCGCCGGAGCTCATCGCCCGGCAACGGCCGATCGCCTCTTCCGCTGTACCGACGTCCTTGCTCCAATCGATGAAATAGCGGAATTCGTAAAATCCGCCCAGGGTTGCTTTGAAGTTGGTTTCCCAATAGTTGCTCATGGCCCATACGTAGAGGTGCCGTTCCGTCCCTTCGGTTTGCTGGGTGTGGAGCAGCCGTTTTCCGTGGTCCAGCGAACCTAGCTGCACAAGCGGCGTATCCGGCGTGGCGATCATGAGAGCTCGGTTTTCTCCCGCAAAAGCCAGCCCCTCCTGAATGCAGTAGTAGTCCAACAGCGTTCCCGGCAGCTGGTCGATCCCGGGACGGACGGGCGCGCCCGCTTTATCCAGCCATAGCGTCTCGGCATCCGGCATTCCGGAAGTGAACGGCAGCGAAATATATACGTTTTCCGGTTCCCATACGCTTTCTTTATGAAAACGGACGGAGACGTCGACCCGGCTTGATCCAGCATAAAGCTTCAGAAATACGGAATAACAGCTCATGCCGCGCGTTTCGAACTGCAGCTCCACGACTCCGTACAACGGGCCGTTCGAGACGGCTTTGGCCTTCGCAAGCCGCCCGACAAAGCGCTGCACGTTCAGCCCCTTGCGGTTACGGCCCATCGCGCTGCGCACGGCATACATGCTTCCCGAATTCGCAGGCCCTTCCGCAAGGGTCACTTCGTAAACAGGCGTAAACGCCCCATGTTTCCGGTCCGCGCGGATCAAATCCTCTCCGGTTTCCTTGATGACCCAGGACACGATCCCTTCTTCGTTCCAGCGGATGTTTACGTAAGGGGATTCGGCCCCATGCTGCGAAAATACGCATGCATCCTTCGCTTTGCCTGACGGGTACATATCCTCGATGTCGTATACCGTGTCGGCGCCGACCAGCTTCACGTTGCTCGTCGTGACCGCCTTCGATGTTTTGGCGGGACGAACCGTGAATTGTTTCTGTTCCCCCGGCCCCAGGTCTACCTCGACCGAGGCGCACTGAACGCCGATTTGGTGCAATACCGCCTGCCCCGTGCTTTCGTCGACCACTTCCAGCCCGTCCTTAAAACGTTCGTTTTCGAAGCCGTCCCATTCCAAATCCGCCAGCTGCCTTAATGCATGCCGCTCGGTATTGGCCACCCGGTAACGGAAAGGGCGTCCGGGATACAGCAGGGCTCCGCCCAGAGCATGCCGGACTTTATCCAAGGCCAGATGGGCCAACCGGCTGGCGTTGGCGGCATAAGCCAGCTTGCGCGCCTCAAGCATCTGCACGTTCCAGTGCCACGGCGCATGCACCGAAGCATGGAATCCCCACGTATGCTCGGCATACATGACAAGCTGCTGCTCGATGCCGGATAGCTCCTCGCGGCTTACAGTCTGCTGCCGGGGGTCCAAGCTTTTCACTTTGCGCAGCGTTCGCTGGGCATCCCTGAACATTTGCGTGTGCATCGGCGTGGAGCTTACGCCGTCCGACCACCAGTCCGGCCAATCGCCGCGATAGACCGGAATTTCCGCATCCTGCTGCTTCAGATGGCTGAAAAATCGGCTTAACGTGGACATTTCAACCGTAATCCTGTCTCCGTGCAGCTCATTCCAGGAGCGAATGGCCCGCGCGATGTCCCCGTTCGGCGAGCCGTTGTCGGTAGCCAGTCCCGACACCATGACCGGCACAAAATCATACGGGTATCCTTCGTCCTCCAGCTTGCTTAAATACCGTTCGATGCGCGTTTTCATGATCTCTTCCCGGTTGTCCACGATGGCCGGCGTCCGGAATTCGTCGCGGATCATGTAGCTGCCGACGCCGTCCGGACAAAGGCCCAGCTCGTTCCCGAACATGTAATGCTCCCCGTTCCAGACGAGCAGCTTTCTTCCGTCCGGCGCTTCCCACCAGAACGGGGTCTGTTTGCGGCCCAGCGCAAACATGCCGTGATGCGTGTGGATGCAGGAAAACAGATGCGAAATGCCCGCATCCAGCAGGCTTTGCGCATACCCCCAGCTGTAGCCGTTAATGTCGGCGGTCATCGCCGAGTCCACGGGACATCCGATGGTGCGCCCGTATTCCGCCGCCTTGGCGTGGATGGCCCGCAGCAGATCCTCATCGGCAAGCTCCGTCATGTTCAGGTAGGTACCGGAAAGCTCAATATCGCCCTGCCGTACCGCCTCCGCAAAATCGCGCCGTTCTTCGCTATCCGCCTCCTTCAGAAACTGCTCCACCGCCCAAAACGTCTCGCAGGTCCATTTGAAACCTGACCATTCGTCGCGTTTTCCGGATCGCATGTCTTTGCATATCCGGATGGCCTGTCGGATAAAATCCACATGATACTGCTCGATCCGTTCCTGCCTTTCCGTATAACCGATGTCCGTATGCGAATGGTGGATCACAAACATGCGCCACTTCCGGCTTGGTTTATTCATGAGTACCTCTCCCATCATGAAGATTTCATAAAAACGGTATTGACCCAATGTTCCATGGAAAAATCACTCGCGCTGCACGTCCGTAAAAAGCCGGCTTGCCCCTCTGAGCGCGCTTATCGACGTGTCCGCCGCTATTCGAACCGGAACGCCTCCCAGCCGGCCGGAGACGAACAGGTCCGCGGATTTGGCGATTTGCCCGCCGATCACGATCTCATCCGGCTGAAAAGAGCCGATCCAGGGAAGCAGCGCCTCCGACAGTTTTTCGCCGAATTGGCGGAACAATTGCACAACCTGCATTTCGCCGTCACGCGCCCGGGCGGCCAACAATTTCACGTCTTCGTCCCCGTGCGCCACTTGCGGCACTCCCATTTCTTCGGCGAGCCGAACGATCCCTCTGCGCGAGAAGTAATCGTCCAGCACCCCGTCCCGATAAGGCAGCCGGTACAGCCAGCCTTCCTCCGGGACCCCTTCGCCTTGTTTGACCAGCCGTCCGCGGTTAACGAAAGCGGAGCCAAGTCCGGTACCAAGCGTCAAATACATCGTTTTTTCCCGGGACCGCCCCGCGCCAAAGGCGTATTCCCCCAGCGCGAACAAGGCCGCGTCGTTTTCGATGGCAACCGCCGGGGTGCCGCTCCACCTGCTTGCAAGCCCTGGAATTGCGGCGACTCTTGCCGTTAATTCCTCCCGGAGATTCACGCCGTACAAAGCCTCAAACTTGTTCAAACCGCGGGTAAGGCAAATCCCCCGTTCATAATCGAAAGGACCCGGGAAGGCCAGCCCGACGCCGCGGATACCGCGCTCGGGCGGAACCAGCTTCCCTTGAATGTCGACGAGATTCGCAAGATGCCGCAGCAGCGCCTCCTTCTTCTCTCCCGATCTTGCGGGATAAACCTGCGGAGACCCTAGCAGGCTTCCATCGGCGCCGACCAGGCCCGCCTTGATATACGTGCCTCCCACGTCAAAAGCCAACACGACGTCACGCATGCGGATCAACCAGGCTGACGTTCCACTTTTTCGAAACGCCTGCTTTGATCAGCCTGCACGGACTGCCGCCCCGATTGACGATCGCGTACGCGCCAAAGGCGGCCGGAATGATGTAAGACTCCGCATAACGGAGCTCGGCGTACACCGCCCCGTCTTCAAGCGAAACGACGGCTACGCGTTCCCCTTCGACCAAATTCAGCATGACGAACTCGCCTTCGGCCGCTTCCTCCCAACGGTCATCCAAATGGATGCGATGGACGTAAAACAGCAGATCCTCCCTTTCGCCCAGCACGTATTCCTCGTTGCTTCCCTGGGTCCTCAGCAGCCTTGGGCTCGGGATCAGGTTCTCCTGAACCCATTTTCCTTTGCGGGAGAAATCGATGTTCTCGAAAGCGTAATCGATGTTCACCGGCCGCGGCTTGCCGTCCAGATCCTTGCGCACGTAATCGTAAATCTTGAACGTAAACCACCAGGTCGTCGCGGAAATTTCCAGGACGAAGTTATCTTTTCCGGAGCAGTGGACCGTGCCGGTCGGAATGAGGTACAGGCCGCCTTTTTCGCTCTCCCATTCCTGCACGTAATCCGTGAAGGCGATCGGCTCGCCGGTAACCTGGGACCGTTCCGCCGCTTCGCGGAAAGCCTCGGGCGTGCACCCCTCCGTCAAACCGAGATAAACTTTCGCATCGCCCTGTTTTTCCATGACGTAATACGATTCCTGCTGCTCCATGAACTCGTTGAACCTCTCCCGGATAAAGCGCTGCTTCGGGTGAACCTGGCAGGAGAGGTTGTCGCCGTCCATCGTGTCCAAGTAGTCGAATCGCACCGGAAAATAATCGCCGAACAACCGCACGTTGCGTTCCCCCATGATCTCCATCGGGGCATGCGCCATGACCAGCAGGAACGGAATTTCCGCAACCCGCCCTCCGTGCGTGACAAGCAGCGAGTTTTCCGGCGCAATCGGCTCGAAGTTCCAGGCGCAGTTCACCATATCCTCCGGCAAATCCGCGATCCGTTTCATGTATTGTCCGCCCCATACGCCCGGCATCATAAACGGTTTGACCCGCAGCGGATAACGCGCGACATCGCGGATGGCGGCGATCAGATCGCCAGTGGCGAGCAGGGCGGGCCGGCTTGGGTCGTTCATGTCGACATACAGGTCGAAGGCTTCGAGCCGCTCCTTGCGGTAAGCCTCCAGCAGCGGCCATTCCACGAAATAAGCGATTTTATAGGCTTCCACGGCATCCACGTTCCACGTGAACCCGAAGTTTAACAACCCCTGCTTGTGGGCAAGCTCCTGGTATTCCCGGGAAACGTCGAGAAACATCGATGTGTCGCAGCGTCCGCCGCACAGCCACAAGGCGCCCGGGCCAAAAACGACGAATACCGTCCGTTCGGCTGCCGTTTCCGCGAGTCGCGCTGCATGCTCTTCAAAACGACGCTGCGAACCGTCACGGAAATATTCGTCGATATTCCCTTCGGCGACGTATCCGAAAGCGCGGTTATCGGTTATGTTCCGCCGAAAATGTTCCCGAAGCTCCGCGCCCGATTTCAAATAACCGTACGTATCCGCGGCGGCGAATCGAAACCCTTGCTTTTCGGCATAAGGGATCAAACGTTTCAGCAGAGACTGGAAGTCTGCGCCGTGCGTCCCGTCAATCACGATCGTTGTGACGTTGCCGTTTTGGCCTTGAGCCAGGGAAAAAGCCCGCTCCAGCACGGCTTCGTATCCTTGCAGAATGCCATGTTCAAGCACGGCTTGCCGGACCCTATTCAACGGTCTTTTTTCAAACATAAGCTCCATCCTTTCCAACCGGGCCTATAAACGAAATTCAGCCCGCATCCCACGGGAAACCACCGTAATCCCGAGCCGCTTGTTTTTGAGCCCGGATGATCGCTGGAATAACCGTATTTCAAACGAAAACGAACTCGTGTACCATTGTACAAAAGGACCTTGCGGGCGTCTTTGCATGAACGGGCCATCCTTTTGCAAAAAACGGACACGCGCATGCGCATCCTTTCCCGACTACACCGTTTAGGGGAGTTTCCTCATGTCCATCGAATCCAGCTTTCGCAAAGCCAACCAAATATGCAACCGCCAGCTGACCCGCATCGAAGCCGATCGTTTAAGCCTTTCGATTCTTTATTGGGGGTTTATGCCTGCGCATTTCGACAATGCCCTGCATCGCCATTCGTTTTTCGAAGCTTGTTACGTCATCGAAGGCAGCGGCTCCTATATCGAACACGACACGGAATACCCGCTCGGCAAAGGCACCTCCTTTTTGTCCGTGCCGGGGACCTGGCATCAAATCCGGAGCCTTACGGGGTTAACCTTGGTTTACGTCGCTTTTGAAGTGGATGAGGAGCGAACCGGGCCAAGTTGCGCCGAAGACTACCATCGCCTTGCGGAACAGGCCCGGCCCGTGATTTACGGCGCGGATGCCGAACCTTTGGGCCATTTATGGGAGACGCTCATATCGATCTTCGACGATCAAAAACCTGTTTTTCCGGCCTTGCTGCAGCACGCCTCCACATCCCTGCTCCTGTCGGTCCCGGCCCTTCATGGATCCTACCGGGAAGAAGCTTGGCATCATCAGGCGGACGCCGCTTGGGACGAAAACAGCCTTTTTCGACAGGCGAAGCTGTTCATTGCCGACAACCTGAGCGAGGAACTGACATTGCCCAGGGTAGCGGGCCATCTCCATATTTCGCCCCGGCATCTGACGAGATTGTTTCAGCAGCATACGAATCAAACCTTCGTCCATTACATTCAGGAACGCAGGGTTCAGTTGGCCGCGCAAATGCTCTTGAACGGGGATTTGTCCATCAAGGACATCGCCTCCCAGTGCGGCTTCCAATCGGTCCACTATTTCACCCGGATTTTCACCCAGAAGCTCGGCGTATCCCCCGCCAAATTCAGGCGCGCGCAGTTCACGGAAGGGCGTTCCGGCAAACATCGTTTTACGGAATAGACGCAAAATGACCCCGGACGAAACGGGGCTAAACCAAATTAAGGCTGACGCCGGGGGATACCCGGTGCCAGCCTTCAGCTTTATCTGCGTATGCAAAATGTCTTCGTCAATGCGGGTATAAAACGTCGAACTCGTTCCCGCACGGCCCGCCGTCCGGATTCGCCTCCAGCATCACTTCGGAACCGTCCGCCGCGTACAGCGGGCGGTAGAAGGCTCCGATTCGAACCGCGGATGCATTGGCATAATGGCATATGAACGCGTGCCGGAAACGGTCCTTGGATTTGTTGCGGTACGACCCGTGGATCAGATTCCCGTTGAAAAACAGCACGTCGCCTTCGTCCATGACGGCCGGAACGGCTTTTTTGTCTTTGGGCGGTTTGACGTAATGGGTGGTAAACGATTCCTTCTCGTCAGCCAGTTCGGGGCATACCACTTCATAACCGCTGGTTTTCGGAACGACCAACAAACAGCCGTTTTCCTCGTCGGCGGCATCAATCGCCGTCCATGCGGCAATGCAGTTGCCAGGTTCCACCTTCAAATAGAAATTGTCCTGGTGAAGCGCCTGCCCCCTTGATCCTGGAGGTTTGTAATAATACATGCTTTGCGCCGCCAGCGCGGGTTCCCCATACAGATTCTCCAGCACATCCATCACCGGTTTGTGCAGCATGTATTTCATGGCCGTTGGATTGAATCGATGCGGATGCATGACGCGCGGATACCTTTTGAGAGGATCCGGGTTGTCCGGGTCGAACACGGGCTCAAAATGCCCCTGCACCGTCGTTTCGCCGATTCTCTCGAACGTGCTGCGAATGTCGTCCAGCTCTCCGGGCTCGAACAACCCTTTGACGATCAAATACCCTTCCGCTTGAAAAAACGCCATCTGGTCCGGCGACAATCCTTTTCCGCTTGGGCCCATAAGTTCGCTCCTTTACAAGGATATTGAAATGAACTATGTTCATTGTAGCTTGCGAAGACAAACGAAAACAGTAAGCTTTCTGCTTAAATCTCATCCGATTCTGCTGTCATGCAAATGGCCGCCGGAATCGGTCCGGTCCTGTTTTGCGATCAACGGAGGAGGGTTGGGAAAAATATGAAATTCGCTCATCATACCGCCGATTCCGGATATATTTTCGGTGGATATTACGACGAATCCGACGCTTATATGGTGAGACGCCCCGACGGCATGTCCGACTGGCTGCTTCTCTATACCGTCAGCGGCGGCGGTTATTTTCAGACGCCCCAAGGCCGAAAAGAATGCACGGAAGGAGATGTGACGCTTCTGCGGAGCGGCGTCCCCCATCAATACGGAACGATGCCGGGACAACGGTGGCGATTTTTCTGGTCCCATTTTCAAGGATTGCCCGAGATCGGTTATCTTCCCCAGGTTGAGGTGTGGAATCAAAGCATCTCCAGCGAATATTACCGTGTGCGGATCGGCCATGCATTTCGGAACCTGCTTCATGATTCCAGGGAACGGGCAGGCATGTGGGAATTTTTATGCCAGAACGCCATTCGGGAAGTGCTGCTGTTATCCTGCGAAAGCCTGCATTCCCCGCTCGATCCGCGCGTGCAGACAGCACTGCATTGGCTTACCCGCCACATGGCCGAAGACATCACCGTCGAGGAGCTCGCCCGGTCGGTTGCGCTATCCCCTTCGCGATTATCCCATCTGTTCAAACAGGAGACCGGACTATCCATCCTCGAATACCGCAACCGGATGCGAATCCAACAGGCGGCCCTGCTGATCCGGCATATGAAAAAGACGGCCGGCGAAGCGGCCCTCGAGGTCGGATTTTCCAACTACAATCACTTTTCCAGACTATTTAAAAAGCAGTTCTCCGTGTGTCCGAAAGATTACCGTCCATGAAATCGACATCCCCATGCTTACATTCGCCTTCCGGGCTGATCCTGCCCGCGCTCAAGCCGTAGCGATGCTCAACCGGTTTCTGCACGCCGTTCATTTGATCGAGCCGCTCTCGCCACGAATCGGACTGCCTTTGTCAAAAGAGGCCCTTCAAAAAGGGCTTTTTGTTTTGCCATGAAATAAAAAGGTTGAATTCGAACTCGTTTTGCATATAATTAGTACCAAGTCCTAATACTTGATATTAATCTCACCCGCTTTCCCGGTTTATCGGCTTGTCCATTATCCGTAAGGAGGAAAAACCATGATCAGTAACGCAATATCCAAAGCGGCTATTACGGCCATCGGCACCTATGTGCCGGACAAAAGATTAACGAATGCGGATTTGGAAAAACTCGTGGAGACGAACGACGAATGGATCGTGCAGCGGACCGGCATGAGGGAGCGTCGGATCAGCGCCGAGCAAGAGTTTACTTCGGACCTGTGCATCCGGGCGGTCGATGACTTAATGCGGACCTACGGCAAAACCGTGGAGGATGTCGATTTGATCATCGTCGCCACCACGACGCCGGACTACCCGTTCCCCAGCGTGGCGTGTTTGATTCAGGAGCATTTTAACATCCGAAGCACCGGGGCATTCGACTTGAACGCGACTTGCGCAGGGTTCGCTTACGGCCTGCATCTGGCAAACGGGCTTATTAGCGCCGGGCTGCACCGCAAGGTGCTGGTCGTCGGCGGTGAAACGCTGTCCAAGGTGACGGATTATACGGATCGGACGACATGCATTCTGTTCGGGGACGGCGCGGGCGCGGTACTGGTCGAAGCGGACGAAGCCCGTCCCGGCTTCATCGCGTCCCTTCAAGGCACGGACGGCAGCGGCGGGGTCCACCTCTACCGTGCCGGGATGTCCAATACATTAAAAGGCCAACCGCTTGCGGGCCAAGGAAACATCGTGCAAAACGGACGAGAGGTGTATAAATGGGCCGTGCGAACGGTCTCCTCGGGAATCGCGGAGCTTTTGCCGCATGCCGGCATGACGACCGCGGATATCGACTGGTTCGTGCCTCACAGCGTCAACCTTCGAATGATCGAGTCCATTTGCGAGAAAACCGGCATTCCCATCGAAAAAACGCTCTACAGCGTGGAATATATGGGGAATACATCCGCCGCATCCATCCCGCTGTCGCTCGGCCTCGGCGTGCGGGAGCAGAAGCTGAAATACGGCGACACGCTCCTTCTATACGGATTCGGCGGCGGGTTGACCCACGCGGGACTGGTCGTGCGCTGGGGCGTTCCCGATCTGGATGTCCGAGCATAACCCTGCACCGATCCGTGAAGCTATTCGCCGCTGTCCTCCCTTCATCGTAGCGACATCGTCCTTTTTCCGTCCGGAATGAAACCTGCAGGGTTTGCTTAAATTTCGCTTTCGGGATATATATGAAGTAACACATACGACGGAGGCCGAGGCGCGGGCAGCGCTAAAGCGCTAACGCAAAGCAATAAGGGGAGCATGGTGAACATGATACAGATCAAACGGATTTATGACCCTGCCGAAGATACGGACGGACAGCGGATTTTGGTGGACCGGATCTGGCCTAGGGGAGTAACGAAGGAAAAAGCGCAAATCGCGGCCTGGATGAAGGAAATTACGCCAAGCCCAAGCCTGCGCACCTGGTTCGGGCATCGGCCGGAAAGATTCGCGGAATTCAAAGCGCGTTACGAAGCCGAATTATCCGATGAGACGGCCCAAGCTTCTTTGGAAAAGATTCGCGGCTGGGCGGCATCGGGAACGGTCACGCTGCTGTATGCCGCAAAAGACCGGCAGTTTAACCATGCCGTGGTGCTGAAGGAATATTTGGAGCAGATGCCATCTAGCGATGATGATTATTTTTCGAAAACCCCTTCAATATAGCCTCTCTGCGCATCCTGTTTTCGTTCGTAATCTGCTCTTGGCTTTTAAAAGTAACTTTCTTAGGCTTATTGACCGGAAAAGGAATTACCTTTTTGTTTTTCATCATAAAAAGACCATCCTTGTTCTTTTAGCATCAGGATGGTCTTGATCTATCAAATCTATACTATTCTATCAAGTTATTTATCTTATTTATCGTTTTTCTCGGCCGCTAAGGATGCAGCCGCCTCGCTTTGACCCTTGCGAATGATTTGAAGGGCCTTTAACACGTCTTGTCGACGCTCGCGATTCGCCTTTGTAATCTCCTTTTGGGACGTAAATTCAATTTTGATAGGTTTTGTCATAGGAGTCGCCACTTTGAGTCATCTCCTTCTCCCGAAGCATTTCCTTCTGCAAAATCAAGCAAAAGGCATGAACCAATCGATACACTTCCCTTATATCTATAATATCATGGGAAAGTGTGAGGGACAACGCTCTGTCATTGCCGTCATCAAAGTGAAAATTCCAAATCCATACGGCTTGATTAAACATCTTCATCCGATATGAAACGACATTTCTGCCTGGAGAAGACAAATTATATCTAGGGTCGCCGTCCGAAGACATCGCCGCATCCACGACAGCATACCGCAGCGCATTTTCCTTGTTGATCTCAAATTGCTCAGGGCTGCTGCCGGTCGTGCCCTTATCGACGAATTTATAAAGCTTGTCTCCCCTTACTTCGTAGATCGTATACGCGGAAATAAAATCAAGCTCCGAAAAATTCATGACCCCGTTTGCGATTCGATAGATCGCCGTATTGATCGACTTCAATAAATCGATAAGATATAACACGTATTTTTCGTTTTTTTCAATTTCGCTCAGCAAAAATGCCCGTTCTTCCTTGTATGTATCGATATTCGCCTGCAAAAAATCCTGTTGTCCCTTGGCATAGTTCAAAATTTGCTCGATGCTTACATCCGTTTTGGAAGCATCGATAAGAAGCGGCGTCATGAAGGCATATAGCCCATTAAATGTGGCCCCGCTATGACGAAAGGCGGCCCATAGCGCATACTCTTTCGGTTTTTTGGCTTTAAAGGCGCCCACATGAAAATGTTCGCTGGCAATCGAGGCCATTTCATTCGTGAATCTGCAAACGAGGATCCAGTAAGTGATCATGATGATGAACGCCGCTGCACTGATCATGCCCCAAAGAGGGATATGGGCTAAATAGCCGCCAACGCCCGCTATAACAGGCCCGATAAGCGGCAAACCCGCCCATTTGATTTTGGCCAAGGTACCCGCTGATTTAAACGTGTTTTTCAGCTTCTTTAGCGGCCCTTTCCAAGCTTGTCCCCTCCAGCCATCGAAGTCCTGCTCCCGCATTTTCTTGATAATGGGGTCAAAGTCGTTTTTAATCTCTTCCAGGAAGCTATGATAGTTTAGCCTGATATTCAGATCGCTCATACCATATGCACCAATTTTTCCTAAATTTGATATGATGATAACTTACTCGCATCCATTTGTAAACGGTTATTTATCCTAGGATCCAAGGCGGATCGCTTCGTGAAGCTTATCCTTTTTTAACAGCCAAAAAAGCCGCTCTCACGATTAGAGAGAACGGCTTTCCCTTACCCAATGCCTTTTATTGATGTTCTTCCAGCCACTGCTCCGTCATCCGCAGCAGCACCTCGCTGCGCTTGATGGCATCCGCCACCTGCTCCGTAGCCGTGCCGCCGTATACGTTGCGGGCGTTCACGACCGTCTCCGGCTGCAGCACCTCGTAAATCGCGTCGTCGAAAAGCGGAGAAAACTGCTTGAATTCTTCCAGCGTCAGGTCGAGCAAATATTTGCCGTTCTGGATGCAGTACAGCACCGTTTTCCCGATCACTTCATGCGCCTGGCGGAACGGGAGGCCTTTGCCTACGAGGAAATCGGCGATGTCCGTCGCGTTGGAGAAATCCTTGTTGACCGCTTCGCGCATCCGCGATTTGTTGACCTTCATCGTGGCGATCATCGGCGCGAACAGCTGCAGGGCGCCTTCGAGCGTCGCCACCGTGTCGAACATGCCTTCCTTGTCTTCCTGCATATCCTTGTTGTAGGCAAGCGGCAGCGACTTCAGCACCGTCAGAAGCCCCATCAGGTTGCCGTAGACGCGGCCGGTTTTGCCGCGGACGAGCTCCGGCACGTCGGGATTTTTCTTCTGCGGCATGATGCTGCTGCCGGTACAAAACGCGTCGTCCAGCTCGATGAAGTTAAACTCGGTGCTGCTCCACAGCACAAGCTCCTCCGACAAGCGGGACAGATGCATCATGATGATAGAAGCGTGGGACAGAAACTCCAGAATAAAGTCGCGGTCGCTGACAGCGTCCAGGCTGTTTTCGTAGACGCGGTCGAACTGCAGCTGCTCCGCCACGAAATGGCGGTCGATCGGGAACGTCGTTCCGGCCAACGCCCCGGCGCCGAGCGGCAGCACGTTGATGCGCTTGTAGCTGTCCATCAGGCGCTCAATGTCGCGCTGGAACATCGATACGTATGCCATCAAGTGATGGGCGAACAGGATCGGCTGCGCCCGCTGCAAATGCGTATATCCCGGCACGATCGTATCCAGGTTGTCGCGGGCTTGCCCGATCAGCGATTTTTGCAGCTCATAGAGCATGCCGGACAGCTCCACCACGCGTTTGCGCAGGTACAGGTGCATATCGGTGGCCACCTGGTCGTTGCGGCTGCGGCCCGTATGCAGCTTGCCCCCAACCGGGCCGATTTCGGCGATCAGGTTTTTTTCCACGTTCATATGGATATCTTCGTCCGACACCGAAAACTCGATTTCGCCCTTGCGGATTTTTTCAAGCACCTTGTTCAGGCCGCCTTTGATCGTTTCCACGTCCTCCTGCGGCAAAATCCCGCATTTGCCCAGCATCGTCACATGCGCCAGGCTCCCTTGAATGTCTTCTTCGGCCAGCTTTTGGTCAAACCCGATCGAAGCGGTATACTCGTCCACCAAATGGTTGGTTTGCTTCGTAAAGCGCCCTCCCCACAATTTACTCACGAATGTTCTCTCCTCTCTGATACGGCAGAGGGCCGCTCCTTCTCATGAATGAAAAGCAGCGGCCGTCATCGCCGTTACGCTTGCGCGGTTCATGGTCCTATTTGTTGTTCTGCTCCACGCCCGTGCCCACTTTGAGGCGAAGCGCGTTCAAGCGGATAAAGCCCGTTGCATCCCCTTGATCGTACGCTTGCGTCGGATCGGCTTCCATCGTTGCGATATCCGGGTTGTACAAGCTGACCGGACTTTTGACGCCCGCGGCGATGATATTGCCTTTATAGAGCTTCACGCGCACCGTTCCGGTAACGTTCTTTTGGCTTTCGGTCACCAGCGCCTGCAAAGCAAGGCGTTCCGGCGCAAACCAGAAACCGTTGTATACGAGCGTGCTGTAACGCGTAATGAGGCTGTCGCGCAGGTTCATCACTTCGCGGTCCATCGTGATGGATTCCATTTTGCGGTGAGCGGTGAACAAAATCGTTCCGCCCGGCGTTTCGTACACCCCGCGGCTTTTCATGCCGACGAAGCGGTTTTCCACCATGTCGACGCGGCCGATGCCGTGTTTGCCGCCAAGTTCGTTCAGCTTTTCCATGACCTGCAGCGGGTTCAGCTGCTCGCCGTTCAACGCCACGCAGTTGCCTTGGACGAACTCGAGCTCGAGGTATTCCGCTTCATCCGGCGCATCCTCGGGGGAGTTGCTGAGAAGGTACATATCTTTGTTTTCCGGTGCGCTGGCATCGAACCAAGGATCCTCCAGCACGCCGCTTTCGTAGCTGATATGCAGCAGGTTGCGGTCCATGGAGTATGGTTTGGCGGCAGAGGCGGTAACCGGAATGCCGTGTTTTTCGGCAAAAGCGATCATTTCGGCGCGGCCCGGGAAGTCGTTGCGGAACTCCTCGAGGCGCCATGGCGCGATCACTTCGATGTCCGGAGCCAGTGCGGCAACGCCCAGCTCAAAACGGACCTGGTCATTCCCTTTGCCCGTTGCCCCGTGCGCAATCGCGGTGGCGCCTTCGGCGCGGGCGATCTCCACCATGCGTTTAGCGATCAATGGACGCGCGATGCTTGTGCCGAGCAAATACTGGCCTTCATACAGCGCGCCGGCTTGGAACATCGGATAAATAAAGTCCTTCGCGAACTCCTCGCGCAAATCGTCGATGTATACTTTGGAAGCACCGGTCGCAAGCGCCTTGGCTTCGAGGCCGTCCAGTTCTTCCTTCTGGCCGATATCCGCCGTAAAAGCGATAATTTCCGCGTCGTAAGTTTCTTTGAGCCATTTGAGGATAATGGATGTGTCCAGCCCGCCGGAATAGGCGAGCACGATTTTTTCTTTTGCCATCATGAACTTCCTTTCGTTTATGCTTCATGGTTTGATTATATCGTGATGGGGTCTTTAACCCATAGAACATTTTCGCTCGTGTTGACCGCTCCGGGTACGTATCGTTCTTCCGATCGCCGTTCTCTACCCCATCAACGCAGCCATCAATGCTTTCTGCGCGTGTAGGCGGTTTTCGGCCTGATCGAAAATCACCGAGTTTTTGCCGTCGATGACGCCTTCGCTGACTTCCTCTCCGCGGTGCGCGGGCAGGCAGTGCATGAACAGATAGTCGCTTTTTGCGCCTTTCGCCAGCTCTTCGTCTACTTGATAGTCCTTAAAAGCGGCCTCGCGGATCTTTTGCTCTTCCTCGAAGCCCATGCTTGCCCATACGTCCGTATAGATGACGTCGGCGTCTTTGACCGCTTCCTGCGGGCTGCGCGTTACGACGATTTGCGCGCCGGTTTCCTTCGCGATTTCGCGGCTTGCCTTCACGACCTCCGCATCCGGCTCATATCCTTCCGGACTGGCCACGGACACATGCACGCCCAGCTTCGCTCCGCCGATCATGAGGGAATGCGCCATGTTGTTGCCGTCGCCGATGTACGCGAGCTTAAGGCCTTTCAGCTTGCCTTTATGTTCGAGGATCGTTTGGTAATCCGCCAGCACCTGGCACGGATGCGCCAGATCGCTCAGCCCGTTGATGACCGGCACGGTAGCGTATTTGGCCAGATCCACCACATTGTTGTGCCCGAAGGTACGGATCATGATGCCGTCGAGGTAACGGGAAAGCACCTGCGCGGTATCGCTGATGATTTCGCCCCGTCCGAGCTGGATGTCGTTTTTGCTTAAAAAGAGCGCGTGCGCTCCAAGCTGGAACGCCCCGACTTCAAAGGAAACCCGCGTACGGGTGGAAGATTTTTCGAAAATGAGTCCGATCGTTTTGCCTTTCAGCGGCTGGTAAACCTCGCCGTTTTTTTGCTTGCGCTTCAGTTCGATCGCCAGATCGAGCAGGTACTGGATCTCTTCCGTGGAGTAGTCGTCCAGCTCAAGCAAATCCCGGCCCTTCAGGTTGACATGCTGCAGCTGCTCTGTTTGGGTCATGGGTGTTCCTCCTTGTTTGCGTTTGGTTATCATCTCGCCTAATGACGCTGCGGTGCGGGCCGTTTTGCCGATGGCCGGCGTTCTCAGGCCGCTTCGCCCCGCAACAGGTCATTCAGGATAAAAAATATTTATAATATTAATCTTTTTTTACGGCCGTATGGTCATGGATCACGCCGGCGATGATGCTTACCGCCTGATCGATTTCTTCCTTCGTCACGTACAGGTTCGGCAGCAGCCGGATGACGTTGGGTCCTGCAGTAATGAACAGCAGCCCGCGTTTTTGGCCTTCGAGCACCAGGTCGCCCACAGGTTCCGCGCATTCGATGCCAACCAGCAAACCGAGGCCGCGGACGGCTTTGACGTGAGGGTTGCCTGCCAGCTTCTCCGTCAGCTGCTCTTTCAAATAAGCTCCCATTTCTTCCGCGCGCTGCGGAAGCCGGTCCTCCAGCATCGTTTCGATCGTGGCGATGACGGCCGCCGTCGCAATCGGCGTTCCGCCGAAGGTCGAGCCGTGGCTGCCCGCCGAAAACGCATCCCGCAGGAAAGCTTTGCCGAGCATCGCGCCGGTCGGAAAGCCGCTGGCAATGCCTTTGGCAAGCGTAAAAATATCCGGTTCAATGCCGTAATGCTCGTGCGCAAACAGTTTGCCCGTACGTCCCATGCCGGTCTGCACTTCGTCGATGATCAGCAGCAGGCCATGCTCCTTGCACAGCTCCTGAATGCCGCGGACAAATCCTTCTTCCACCGGAAGCACGCCGCCTTCGGCAAGCACCAGCTCCAGCATGACGGCCGCCGTATGGTCGGTAATGGCCGCTTTGAGCGCATCCAGGTCGTGCAGCGGCACGCTTTTAAAGCCGGCAGGAAGCGGCAGGAAACCGTCCTTTACTTTGTCCTGCCCCGTCGCCGTCAGCGTCGCCAGCGTCCGTCCATGGAACGACTGGAAAAAGGTGATGATCTCATAACGATCCGTGCCTTTTACCTTTTGGTGATAACGCCGTGCCAGCTTGATCGCCGCTTCATTCGCTTCGGCGCCGCTGTTGCAGAAAAACACCGCATCGGCACAGCTGTTCGCCGTAAGAAGCGCCGCCGCCTTTTCCTGATTCGGAATGTGGAACAGGTTCGACACATGCCACAGCTGATCCAGCTGCCCTTTCAGCTTCGCCGTCACTTTCTCCGGGGCATGGCCCAGGTTGGTTACAGCGATGCCGCTCATGAAATCGAGATACTTGTTGCCTTGGTCGTCCCACAACCAGCTTCCTTGGCCTTTTACCAAACTGATCGGATATCTGGCATAGTTGGGAAACAACGAACTGGATTGCCCTTCAGGGATACTCATATAAAATCACTCCTATCCGAATCGATATATGATCGTTTCTTTGCCGTACTTTTCATCCGCCGCGTTGGTTGCGGTTCCGGTATAGCCAAACATCTGTATTTGAAGTGTTTTATTTTACGATTCTCGTCCCGATGGTTTCCCCTTGCAGCACCCTGCTCAGCACCATCGGCTCGCTGCCGTTCACGATGACGACTTCCCGGACGTCGCCCTGAATGCAGCCGACCGCCGCTTTGACTTTCGGGATCATTCCGCCGTAAATGTCGCCGCTGGCGATCATGTCCTCGATCTGTTGAACCGTCACGACAGGAAGCACCTGCTTGGCGCCTTCAATCTCTTTCATGATGCCCGGAACGTCGGTTACGACGATCATCCGGTCCGTTCCCAGATGCGAAGCGACCGCTCCCGCGGCCGTGTCGGCGTTGATGTTGTACCGCTGCCCGCTCGGATCCACGCCGACAGGCGCGATGACCGGCATGTAGCCCATAGCCGCAATCCCTTGAATGATGTCGGACCTTACATGCGTGACGTCCCCGACCCAGCCTACCGCATCGCTATTCGCTACCGGCTGCGCTTGGATCAAACCGCCGTCGACGCCCGAGATGCCAAGCGCCCTGCCGCCGCTTTGCTGGATGCGCCGGACGATCTGCTTGTTGATGCTGCCCGCGAGCACCATCTCCACCACGTCGAGCACCGCCTCCGTCGTCCGTCGCAAGCCGTTCACGAATTCCGTCTCAATCCCAAGCTTCTCCAGATTTTCCGAAATGGCCGGTCCGCCGCCGTGAACGATCACGGTTTGGATGCCGGAAGCCTGCAGCTGCTTCAAATCCTCGAAAAACGAATCCGGCAGCGCCGCCAGCGTACTGCCGCCGCATTTCATCACGAAGCTTTGCCGGCCTGCATGATCAGCCACCCGGGCGTCCCGCTGCTCCAATGTTTCCACTTGCTCTCTCCTCCCTCCGTATCCGTTTGGTTAGGTTCGGTAAGCCGCATTGATGCGGACATAATCGTAAGTCAAATCACAGCCCCAGGCCGTGGCCCGGCCTTCTCCTTGATGCAGATCCACCGCAATCCGGACGGTATCGCCCTTCAAATATTGCAAGGCTTCCTCTTCGTCAAACGCGACCGGCCGGGAGCCTTCCAAAACCGAAATGTGGCCGATTTGAATGTCCACCGTTTCCGGATTCACGGGTTCTCCTGCACGGCCGACCGCCGCGATCACCCGTCCCCAGTTCGCATCGGCGCCGAATACCGCCGATTTGACGAGGCTCGATCCAATCACCGTCTTGGCAATGGCGCGCGCTGACGCGTCGCTGACCGCTCCGTTCACCTGCACCTCGACCAGCTTCGTTGCCCCTTCGCCGTCCCGGGCGATCGCTTGGGCCAATACTTGGCAGATATAAGTGAATCCTGCCGCAAAAGCCTCCCAATCCGGGTGCGCCGGATGCAGCGCCTCATTGCCGGCCAACCCGCTCGCCATCGCAATGAGCATGTCATTGGTGCTGGTATCCCCATCCACCGTGATCATGTTAAAGGTAACGTCTGTGGCCTGACGCAGAAGCTGCTGCAGCGCTCCTGCCTCGATCGCAGCATCCGTCGTCATAAACGCCAGCATCGTCGCCATGTTCGGATGAATCATTCCCGACCCTTTGGCCGCCCCGGCAATCGTCACGTCCTTGCCGTTAACGACGACCGAAACGCATGCTTCCTTCTTTACGAGGTCGGTCGTTAAAATCGCCTGCGAAAAATCCTCCGCACCGGATGCTTCGCCGCTCAGCCGATCCGGCAAGCCGGCAATTCCCTCCGTGACGCGGTCCATTTTGAGCAGTTCGCCGATTACGCCCGTTGAGGCGACCGCCACGTCCTGCTCCGCTACGCCAAGATGGCGGGCAGCTTCCGCCCGCATCGTATAGGCATCTTCTTCGCCCTGTTTGCCGGTGCAGGCATTGGCATTGCCGCTGTTAACGACAACAGCCTGCAGTCTGCCGTCCTGCAAGCTTTCGCGCGTCACCTTCAGCGGTGCGGCCTGGATCAAGTTGGTCGTATAGACGGCCGCCGCGACGGCCGGTACTTCGCACAAAATGGCGCCGAGGTCATGACGCCCGGATTTTTTGAGCCCGCAGTGCAAGCCGCCTGCGGAAAAGCCCTTTGGTGTTATGATGGAACCGCCTTGTACCGCGGTAAATTTTGATTGTCCCATATGCTTTCATCCCTTTCCTTACGGATACACCGGCGTGTATCCCAGTCCGAGATTCTCCTCCCATCCCATCATCAGATTCAGGTTCTGTATCGCTTGGCCCGCGGCACCCTTCACGACGTTGTCGATCACGGAAATGATCGTCACGCGTCCCGTCCGTTCGTCCGCCGCAAAACCGATATCGCAGTAATTGGAGCCGTACACCTCTTTGGTCGCCGGCCAAATGCCTTTATCCCGCACGCGCACGAACGGGCGGCCCTCATAATACTCCCGGTACAGCTTCACGAAGTCCTCATCGCTATACGTACCGTTCATCCGTGCATACATCGTGCTCATGATTCCGCGCGTCATCGGAACGAGATGCGTCGTAAAGGTCACGGTTACCGGCTCGCCGGCAACTTGGCCCAGCACCTGTTCGATTTCAGGAATGTGCTGGTGTTTGTTGACCTTATAGGCTTTAAAATTTTCGTTGATTTCCGCGTAATGCGAAGTCAGGCTGGTGCCCCGGCCCGAGCCGGAAACGCCGGATTTGGCATCGATAATGATGCTTTTCGGGTCGATCCAGCCGGAACGGATGGCCGGGATGAGGCCGAGCAGCGTTGCCGTCGGATAACAGCCGGGGTTCGAGACGAAATCGACGTTTGCGACTTCCTCCCCATAAATCTCGCATAAGCCGTACACCGCTTTTTCCAAATACCGCTCCTCCGGAGCCGAATGTTTATACCACTGTTCGTACGTGCCGCCGTCCTTAATCCGAAAGTCGCCCGACAGATCAATGACCTTCAGCCCCGCCTCCAGCAGCTCCGGCACCAATTTCGAGCTTACGCCGGATGGCGTTGCCGTAAACACGACATCGGCTTTTCCGGCGATTTCCGCGGCATTCACGCCGTCCAGCTTATGCACGATAATATCCGTTAAATGCGGAAAACCTTCCGATATCGGCGCTCCCGCGCTTGATGATGAAATCACAGACGTAATTTCCGCCAGCGGATGGGCTTGAAGCAGCCGGATCAATTCCACCCCGCCATAACCCGTCGAGCCGACGATCGCTATCCTGATTTTCCCCGTTTCCCCTTGTTCTCCTGGCATCCCTTTGTTCTCCTCTCTATCCGTCTGACTTGCATCCCTCTCACAAATATGTATTATTATACGACCGTATTTATATAAATACAACACTTCAAACCGAATTTACGCATGTCCCCACCGGTTTATTTCCATTTCGCCTAGACAAGCATTCATATCAAAAAAGAGACACCCAAGCTATCGATGATAGCCGGATGCCTCTTTCGGGCCCTATAACCTCGCTATGCCTCCAGTTTAAACCCTTCCCCGAGCACTTCATGCGCACTGCTGATAATAACAAACACTTTGGGATCGACGGAACGCACCAACGTTTTGAGCCTTGTCGCCTCGCTTTGGCCGATGACGACCATCAGCACGGTACGGTCATCCCCGGTGTAACCGCCCTGGGCATTCAGCTTCGTCAACCCTCGATCAAGTTCATGCAAAATCGCTTCGCTGATGCGGTCCGTATGGTCCGATATAATGTACGCCACCTTGGAGTAGCTGAAGCCAAGTTCTACCGCATCGATGACCTTTCCTGAGACGTAAAGGCCTACAAGCGCATACAGCGCTTTTTCGAGGGACAACGTGCATGCCGCCAAAAGAATGACGCTGCCGTCCAGCATCACCACGCAGAGGGAAAAATTGAGCCCGCTGTACTTCTGGATGATCTGGGCCACGGTCGCCAGCCCTCCGGTCGATCCTCTGCCCCGGTATACGATGCCGATGCCCAAGCCTACGGCGATCCCCCCGTAGATCGAAGCAAGTATCGGGTTATCCGTCGGCAGCGGCCAATCCTTCGTCACATAGACGAACAGCGGCAAAACGATGCTGCCCAGCAGCGAACGAACCGCGTAGTTTTTCCCCAGCAGCAAAAATCCCAATATAAACACCGGAATGTTCAGCGCCCATTGCGTATAAGCCGGCTCCAGGCCGAACCATGCCTCAAACAGCACGGAAATCCCCGAGACGCCGCCGGACGCGATCCCGTGAGGCAGGAAAAATAAATTAAACCCTAAAGCGATCACAAACGAACCCACGACGATCAGGGCGATATCCGCCGTATGGCGGAGCGGTCCGGATGGGGGGAGGATGGGGGCCTTTCTGCGGCCCGAAACTTCTGCATGCGACATCTTCTTTTTTCTCTCCTTGGCTTAAAAATGATCAATATCCGCGGTGTGGATGAGTCCGCCCGAAACGGTAATGAACGAAAAAAATTCCTACAACGATACAGTGAACTTCAGGGAAACGAATCCCTCGTTCAATCTATATAGCGTGTAGGAATTTTTTAGGTTTTATTCGGTATCCACTTTAATTTGGCTGCGCAAATAGCCGTCGATGAACAGGTCCAGATCCCCGTCCATCACGGCGCCGACGTTGCCGGTCTCTACTGATGTGCGGTGGTCCTTTACCATGCTATAGGGATGAAATACGTAGGAGCGGATCTGGCTGCCCCAGGCAATATCCGACTGTTCCCCTCGGATTTCATCCAGTTCTTTTTGTTGCTCTTCGATTTTGCGCTCATACAGCTTCGAACGGAGCATCGTCATCGCGCGCTCCCGGTTTTTGATCTGCGACCGTTCGTTCTGGCAGGTGACCACGATCCCCGTCGGGATGTGGGTTATCCGCACGGCCGAGTCGGTGGTGTTGATATGCTGGCCGCCCGCGCCGCTGGCCCGGTACGTATCGATCTTCAGATCTTCGGTCCGGATTTCGATCTCGACGTCATCCGTGATTTCCGGCACGACGTCGCAGGATACGAACGAGGTATGGCGCCGGCCCGACGAGTCGAATGGCGAAATCCGCACCAGACGGTGAACGCCTTTTTCCGCCTTCAAATATCCGTAAGCGTTAAATCCTTTGATGAGAAGCGTGACGCTTTTGATGCCCGCTTCGTCACCCGGCAGGTAGTCGAGCACTTCGACCTTGTAGCCTCTTTTTTCGGCCCATCTCGTATACATCCGCAGCAGCATTTGGCCCCAGTCCTGGGATTCCGTGCCGCCCGCTCCCGGGTGAAGCTCCAGAATCGCATTCATTTTGTCGTAAGGCTGGTTCAGCAGCAGATTCAGTTCAAACTCTTCAAGTTTTTTCTTGAGGTTCGTTACCGCTTCGCTGATTTCCTCGACAAGCGATTCGTCGCCTTCCTCTTCGGCCAGCTCGGCCATCATGGCCGCGTCGTCGTATTCCTGCTGCAGCTTTTCGTATTGGTCCACGGAAGATTTGACCGCGTTCATTTCGGCGATGATGCCCTGCGCCTTTTCGTTATCGTCCCAAAAATCGGGCGCGGACATTTTCTCCTCGTAGTTGGCGATCATTTCCTGTTTGAGATCTAAGTCAAAGAGACCCCCTAAGGTTGGTTAATTTGGTTGCGATTTCCCGCAAATCATGTTTGACAGATGCATCGATCATGATTGTTCTTCACCTCTTCTATCGACATAAACTCCCTTAAACAAAGGGGCTCGGGATACCTGCAGGGTCGCCCGCGCCTTAACCTTTGATTCAAGGGAGTCTGGGTCCGGATCCAATGAATGGGCCCGGCTTGTTATCCTTGCAGCCTGCAAGCCGTTAGACCGCAGGCAGGCTTTATGATCTGTTTATTGTCTCTTGCCGCCAATTCAATTTATTCCGATACGGCTATTCTTGCCCGTGGCAGTGCTTGTATTTTTTGCCGCTGCCGCATGGGCAAGGATCGTTGCGCCCGATTTGTTCCCCGACATGCACCGGTTTTTTCTCGGCAGGTTCGCTGTTGGTGGTAATTTTGCTTTCCTCCACCACCGCCTGGCGCTCCTGGTTCGCTTCGATATGGGCCTTCATGACGTAAGTGGCCACTTCTTCCTGAATGGCTGCGGTCATGGCATTAAACATTTCGAAGCCCTCGAACTGGTACTCGCGAAGCGGATCCGTACCGCCGTAAGCGCGAAGGTGGATACCTTGACGCAGCTGATCCATGGCGTCGATATGGTCCATCCACTTGCTGTCTACGGAACGGAGCACGATCACTTTCTCAAACTCGCGAACGAGTTCGGATCCGATGCGTTCTTCGCGTTGGTCGTATCTGGCTTTGACTTTCTCGAAGATGAAATCCGCCATCTCCGGAATTTCTTTGCCCCACAAATCGTCGCGGGTAACGGAACCTTCGTCCAGAAGCTTGCTGTTGACGTAATCGGCAACCTCCTGCAGCTCCCAGTTCTCCGGAATATCGTCTTGGCAGTGGGCTTCGACCACGCGGTCGATGACCGGCTTGATCATGTCCATGACGATTTCCTTGATGTTGTCGGATTCCAAAATTTCGCGGCGCTGCTTGTAGATGATTTCGCGCTGCTGGTTCATGACGTCGTCGTATTGGAGAACGATTTTGCGCAGGTCGAAGTTGTTGCCTTCGACGCGTTTTTGCGCGGATTCGATCGCACGCGTGATCATTTTGCTCTCGATCGGCTGGTCTTCTTCGAAACCGAGACGCTCCATCATGTTCAGCACGTTGTCCGCGCCGAAGCGTTTCATCAGCTCGTCGCCCAGCGACAGGTAGAACTGCGTGGAGCCCGGATCGCCCTGGCGTCCTGCGCGTCCGCGAAGCTGGTTATCGATCCGGCGGGATTCATGCCGTTCCGTACCGATGATGTGCAGACCGCCCAGCTCGGCCACGCCTTCGCCCAGCAAAATGTCCGTACCGCGGCCCGCCATGTTCGTGGCGATCGTGACGGCGCCCGGTTGACCGGCGCCCGCGATGATTTCGGCTTCTTCGGCATGGTATTTGGCGTTCAGCACCTGGTGTTTGACGCCTTTGCGCTTCAGCATATCCGAAATGAGCTCGGAGTTCTCGATGGACACCGTGCCGACCAGAACCGGCTGGTTCTTTTTGTGGCGTTCCACGATTTCCTCCACGACGGCCTTGAACTTGCCGTTTACGCTCTTGTAGACTACGTCAGGCATATCGATCCGCTGGTTCGGTTTATTCGTAGGCACCTGGAGCACTTCCAGGCCGTAAATTTTCTTGAATTCTTCTTCCTCGGTTTTCGCCGTACCGGTCATGCCCGCCAGCTTGCGGTACATGCGGAAGTAGTTCTGGAACGTAATCGTGGCCAGCGTCATGCTTTCGTTCTGAACCTCGATGCCTTCCTTCGCCTCGATCGCCTGGTGCAGCCCGTCGCTATAGCGGCGGCCGGCCATCAGACGGCCCGTGAATTCGTCGACGATGACGACTTCGTCTTCGGTGACGACGTAATCCACGTCGCGGCGCATGATGACGTTCGCTTTGAGCGCCTGCACGATGTGGTGGTTCAGCGTCACGTGGGCGTGGTCGTACAGGTTGTCGATGCCAAAGGCGCGTTCCGCTTTCGCCACGCCTTTTTCGGTAAGCGCAACGGATTTGACCTTAATATCGACCGTGAAATCCTCTTCCGCCTGGAGCGTCTTCACGAAGCGGTCAGCCACGTAGTACAGCTGCGTCGACTTCTGAGCTTGTCCGGAAATGATCAGCGGCGTACGCGCTTCGTCGATCAAAATGGAGTCCACTTCGTCGATCGTACAGAAGTACAGCGGACGTTGTACCATCTGCTCTTTGTACAGCACCATGTTGTCGCGCAAATAGTCGAAGCCGAACTCGTTGTTCGTGCCGTACGTAATATCGCAAGCATAAGCGACTTGCTTATCGGCATGGTCCATGCCGTTCAGGTTCACCCCGACGGTCATGCCCAAAAATTCGTAAATTTGGCCCATTTCCTGGCTGTCGCGCTGTGCAAGATAGTCGTTGACCGTAACGACGTGCACGCCTAGGCCGAGGAGGGCGTTCAGATATACCGGCAGCGTGCCGACGAGGGTTTTACCTTCACCGGTTTTCATCTCGGCGATACGGCCTTCGTGAAGCGCCATGCCCCCGATCAGCTGGACATCGTAATGTCTTTTGCCGAGAACGCGCTTCGAGGCTTCACGCACGGTCGCGAACGCTTCCGGAAGGAGCTCGTCGAGCGTTTCGCCCTTTTCGATGCGCGCGCGGAATTCCGCCGTTTTGGCTTTCAGCTGTTCATCGGTCAGCTTTACGAAATCCGGTTCTAGTTTGTTAATGATATCGACCGTTTTCATCAAACGTTTGACGTCGCGGTCATTCGTGTCACCAAAGATTTTTTTAACAAGTCCTAGCATGGTTAACCCCTTTCACGCAAAACAAATGTTAAATTAACTTCAAGAATTCAGGGTTATCAACAAATGAAATCGATCCGGAGAATCCGTCTCACAGGCATGCGCTGAATGACAGGATCCGCTGACGAAACGATTCATACAGAAATGCAGGTGATTGTCTGAATGAAATGATCCGCGAAACAGAACCGACTTCACCCAGACCGTTGTTACGGTTTGAAGTTAATTCGTTGAACAAACAGGATTTTGCCAAATCCTTAGGATGCATATTCAAGCCTCTACATATAAAATCCCGAAAATGGCGTTTGCATAAATTGTAACAGTTTGTAAGTAAAGCCGCAACCGTGCGGATGGCGATGCATGCGCGGTTTTTAGGCCTACGATCTATATACGTAAGAAGAGCCCAATCCGTTGCAGGAGTTGAGCTCTTTTTTTCATAAATTCGGATTTAATTTTTGCATCATTTTGAAAAATGTACCTCTGGAAGCCCGAAGCTGCTTAATACGGATCGGATTCCGTTTGTTCGATCAAACCGTATTTGCCGTCGTTGCGCTTGTAGACAACACTCACTTCCTGGGTATCTACATTGGAAAACACAAAGAAATTATGCCCGACCATGTTCATCTGCAAAATGGCCTCTTCCACATTCATCGGTTTGAACGTGAAACGCTTGATGCGAACCACTTCGAAATCGTCATGGTCTTCTTCCGTCTGAAGCTCGGATGGCGCTGCGCCCGCAACGGCCGCTTCATCAGCGAACAACGTCTTCAAGCTGCCCTCCTGACGGAGTTTGCGGTTCAATTTGGTTTTGTGTTTGCGGATTTGACGTTCCAACTTGTCCACAACGGCATCAATGGATGCGTACATATCGTCGCTGCGGTCCTCGGCACGAAGCATCATGCCCGGGAGCGGAATCGTCACTTCCACGGTGTGCAAACCTCGAACGACACTTAGCGTTACATATCCTTCTGAGGCAAGGGGTGCATCAAAATACTTTTCAAGTCTGCGGAGCTTCTTGTCAACGTAGTCCTTCAAAGCTTCAGTCACGTCGATCTGTTGACCTCGAACACTTAAATTCATATGGCACTCCTCCTTTGCAATTCCATTATATCACATTTGTTAACGCTAAGTAAAAAGACATTTCTGTGTACGGCGGCGCGGATGTAAGCGCTTATGCAGCTCGCAGCTTGCCATTGCCCAGGATCTCGGTTTTACCGAAACAAGCAGAAACGAAACGGGGAGAAACAAAAAAACGAAAGCACAAAAAAACCCTGGATTTCTCCAGGGCTTCATGCTATCGCTTTTCAATTACTTAACCATCTAACCGTATATGTAGGTCGGCCTTGCCGGATGATTATAATTTGATTACGTTAGCAGCTTGAGGTCCGCGAGCGCCTTCGACGATGTCGAATTCAACGTCTTGACCTTCTTCCAAAGTTTTGAAACCTTCAGCTTGAATTGCGGAGAAGTGTACGAATACGTCGCCGCCTTCAGCAGTTTCGATGAAGCCATACCCTTTTTCTGCGTTAAACCATTTTACTTTACCTTGCATGCACAAACATTCCCTTCGTCATCAAATAAAGTGTGACTTTCGTCCACATTCCTGAATATACCACTCAGGCTTGTTCGTTGTCAATTGGAAAGGAAAATGGTTTATTGGAATTAAAATACAAATACTTGGCCTTACAAGGAAAACCTGACTTCATTCCTTAACTAATACCATTAAAAGTGCCCATGTGTCGAATTCCGAATTCTTGATATGTTCACTCAGGTTTTTAAGAAAAGCCGGGCTATGTTCAATAACTTTTGCACATGTTTGAATTATGCTAATCGCTTCATCCAGAGACATCTGCTTATTGTATGTTGCAACCCCTTGTATATAAAACCTTACAATACTATATAAAATAACAAGTAAGATATAGTCATCCAGAACATTAACATGATTTCCGATTAAGAAAAGACGTTCAAAAACTTGATTTACCAAAAAATTTTCCAGAACATAAGAATGTTCTTCAATAAATGGTTTATAGTACTTCTCAAACCCTCTCACGAAACATTCCTCAACAACTTTTGCATCCATTGTTTCTATAGAAAATGCAACATTGCTTTGCTTGGAATATTCGTTAAATTTAGCATGATTACTTTGCCTAAAATAGATCATTTCCATTAATAATTTTATCTGTACATGAATGACCATCGGCAACTCATTTAGTTGTTGTTTCGTAGCACTCATATGCATTCTTACTTTAAAGTCACTTATTACCTTAAGGATAATGGATTTATCATCAGAATCAACTACTGAATTTAATTTTTCACAAAACATGCCTAATAAGATCATTCGCTCAGAGACCGTAAAGTCTCTGTTTTGAAGCAAGTCTATTACAAAGGTTCTGATTTCCCAAAAGCAATTATGCCAGATACTGGTCGTGCTTAATGCCCTACTATAATGGTGCCTTGCATCTAACACTTCCTCATCTAAATCAAATTCCATTGGCTTTTCATTCGATAATGCCAGTCTGGCGATCTCCGGACATGATAATTTGGCGGATAATTCCACGCGTTCATCTACAAAATTAAAAACACGTGGATAGGTTAGACAAGTTTTCGAAAGATAGTCTTCCCCAAAATTTAGTTGAATATCACATAATCCATTATTCAGAAATCCACATGCGCCCTCTTTCGCCTGAATATATGCATACTTTTCATCGTTCGACTCTTCCTTGTTTCTAACAACAAATTCCGACACTTTGTTTGCAATATCTTTATTTCTAATATTTCGGTAATTTTTATAAGTTCTCTTATCAATATCTATTTTCCAGCCTGCACAGCAAGTATCTGGGCAGGACGGTCCAATACATTGAAATTGATTCATATATTGAGGTTTTAAAACGACAAATTTTTTTTTCATGTTTAATTCCTTTCTAGGAGAACTCAGACCTCCATTGCTGCATTTTATCGCAGAAACGACTATAATTGTTGATTGCTTTCTCTAATGTTTAAGCAGGGCATCTCATAGACACCCTGCTTAAAAAAGCTATTACTTATAGGTGTAGCTCACGGTATTACTGCCTGTTCCTTCATTATTAAAAATTTGAACTTGTACGGTCTCGCCAGCTACTCCAGGCGGTATTTTGACTTGTAGATACCCGTTGTAAGTTCCTGTTACAGTTGCCTTTGTCGTACCGAAATAAACTACCATGTCTTTGGTAATATTTTTAGCGTAAATATAATTCGTGCCTCCGCCGGCAGCAGGTCCGCTTGTATAGGTTAGGCTCGTGATAACTGGGGCTGGGGCTGGAGCTGGAGCTTCATAAAGCAGGTTGCCTGATGCGGTCTGGCCATTCGCGAAAGTCAGTATGACGGGAACATCGCCCACAGTCGAAAGTATAGGAGCGTTGAAGCTGAAAGCTTTATCACTAGTATACGAAGCGATTGGGACGTTTACCCCACCAACCGTGAGTGTCATCGTTTTCTCAAAGTACTCTCCACTAACGTATACTGTACCACCTTTATTATTTATAACTTTATTAGGTGTTAGACTCGTAATCCGGGGTTGAACTGGTTGATAGGTATACGCTTGAGACAACGTTGCCGTCCCCCCGTCACGGTTCGTAATAACGACATCGACTGTTCCTACTACAGAGGAAGCTGGTACCGTTACAGTAGCATTGTTTGAATTGGTTATACTATTTACTGTACCTCTTACCCCATTAAATTCAATGGTCATCCCTGATTTAAAATTTGTACCTTGGATATACACTACATTTCCGCCTAATATAGAGCCCGTATTTGGAGAGATCGCTGTGAACGTTATCGGGTCAGGAAGCGGTGTATAGTACTTATATGCAGATGGCAATGTTGCAGTCTGAGTATCAGGTAACACGACCTTAACATCTACAACACCGTCGGCTACCCCTGCAGGA
Organism: Paenibacillus cookii; assembly: GCF_018333375.1. Lineage (GTDB taxonomy): Bacteria > Bacillota > Bacilli > Paenibacillales > Paenibacillaceae > Paenibacillus_AQ > Paenibacillus_AQ cookii. Next base: position 109,960 of record NZ_BORW01000010.1, on the reverse strand, counting down.
GCAGTTACCGTTAATGTTTTTCCAGAAGTATTAAGTTTTACAGTAGCTTCATTGGAGCCGAAAAAGACTTTAGTACCGTTAGCAAAATTAGAACCATTAATATAAACTGTATTTCCACCAGTAAGAACGCCTTCTGTTGGTGTAATCGATGTAATTGTTGGCGGATTTAACTTAGGAGGTTCCTCATAAGTAAACCCTTTTGGCAGTACGGCTTCTTGACCGTCCGGGTTTATTATCTTTACGTCTACAGCTCCTGCCAAGCTGTTCGATGGAGAAATGACTTGAACTTGTTTATCGCTAAAATATGTTGCTACATTTGCCTCTTTTTCACCAAAGAAAACTCTCACCTTTGGAGAAATAAGTTTACCATTAACATAAACTGTTGTCCCACCTTCAGTTGACCCTTTATCGGGAGCTATGGATGTAATTTCAAGTTTAGGGACAAGTTTTTCCTGGTATGTGTAACCATTGGGGACAGCGGTCTTAGTACCATCCGGATTGATAAACTGCAAATCTACGGGGCCTGCATTGTCTGCAGGAGGTGCAGTAACTACTAAATACGTTGCAGACAAATTCATAGTGACTTGAGCCGGTTTTCCGCCAAAGAGTACTTGAATGCCTTTCATAAAATAATTGCCTTGAATCGTAACATTGTTGCCGCCTTCAAAAGGCCCAGTTCCTGGGTTAATAGAGCTTATAACTGGATCAGCTTGATAAGCATAATTACCGATTGCTTTTTGGTTATCCGGATTTGTAACTGTTATCATTACTTCTCCTTGACTTCCTGCTGGGGCTGTAACTTCCAAATGTTCAGAATCAATGAAGCTTACATTTACGGATGTGCTTCCGAAAGTAACCTTCGCGCCCTGAACGAAATTTTCACCTGTTATCGTAACCTTATTTCCGCCTTGTGGATGTCCCGTTGCCGGATCAACCGTTTTGATTACAGGAGCAGGTAGCTTAACCTGAAGTCTAGCATTAGGAATACTCTTGGTGCGCATAGCTCCTGCATAATCCTTATAGGTAATTACAGAGCTTGTATCAGCAACATCAAAGTTTCCGTTTTTATTCTTGTCTTTAGGACGAATCTTATAAGTAAATGTCAGGTTCTTATCTTTTAGTTCATTGAACTTCCAAGTCAGAGTATTTCCATTTACCTCTGGTTTTGGAATATTATTATCATAGGAACCCGGTACTACTTCAAAATTGGGAGCAACCGTGTCTGTGACCGTTACATCATATGCACTTGCAACGCCAATTTCTTTAACGATTGCTGCGTATATCTCAGCCAACCCCTGAGATCCTAATACAAAATGATGATGATTCGAAGTCGTTGCCATATCCTTAAGGAGCAAATTCGGTTTACTTGTATCCGGGTTATCATTTGCATTCAATAAAGCAATTGTATAGAACACGATCCCTTGCTCTTTAGCCTCGTTTGCCTTTTGTAATGCGTATTGATATGCAGTGCCTGATGGTTCCGTTGCATCTCCATCCGTCATCAAAACTATAACGGGTTGGGCTTCATCCCGAACGTTAAGCAATTCTGTCATTGCCATATCTATGGCCGCTCCCGTTGCTGTGCCCCCATTAGCAGTAATCCCCGAAATATAGTTTTTTGCTGCACTCGCATCTGTGCCAAGTGGAAACAACTTAACATTATTAGTTGAACTATAGTCTACGACTCCTACACGATGCACCTTAAAATCCATTAAATCAATAAAACCTTTAGCCGCTTCTTTAGCATTTGTCATTTTATTTTCAGTCGACATACTTCCTGATTTATCAATGATCAAAATGACATCATTAGGCTTAACAACATTAACCGGCGGTGTTCCTTGAATATTTAACGAAACCTCTGCTTCATCGTTGACAGTGATTGTCGTAGGATTGACAGTACGTGTTACGTTAATGTAATCTCCTGTTGCAGCACTTGTTGTTGGGATAATTGGTAATCCCGTAATTAATAACAAAATTGCAATAATTATTGCAGGGTACTTCGAAAACTTTTTCACTTGCATGCCTCCTTAAAATATTAAACAATAGAATAAGTTAGTTACTTCGATCTATAAAGGCACCATATTCCATTGGACTTTCATTGCCATAAATCTGGCGAGCTTTTTTTGCATTTCCTACCTTTGACATCATTGAAACTACCTGATCTTTTTCGAGAGTAAAGCGAACCGACATTTCCTTCTCCAGAACAACACACTGACGAAATATCGATTTAACTTCATCAGACCAACTTATGATATTGTGATCGGCTTGATAGTCTTCGATCTGTTTCCTGACGAGACTTCTCTTTGATTCAATAGCTTCAAACTCTTCGAGAAAGTCATCCCTATCGGTTGACAAATGTGACATCTCCTCAGTTAATTCATACAAACTTCTGGCTAAAGTTAAGATATTCATGATTTCACCAATTTCAATGCTTCGTTCCAAGTATCTCTCAGTTCTTTCATTAAATTAATGCTCTCTAAAAGTGGCTCCTCTTGTGATCTGACATCCGCTTTAATGATTAGCTCTTTGATATACAGATAAAGACTAGATAGAGAATGAGAAATCTCGTACTTCATGTCAAGAGTGACTAAAAGCTCGTCGATAATATTTGTAGCCTTGGCCAAGTAAGTACTTTTTTCTTCAAAATTGCCATCCTTTAAGCCCTTTAATGCCAATCGAAGGAATTTGACGCATCCGCTGTATAACAACAGAGTTAGTTCTCCAGGATTAGCAGTATTGACCTGCGTATTAAAATAGGTGTTTTGTGCCTTATTCATTAGATCATTCACCTCTTCTCATCAATAAATGCTCCCCGAGCCAACTGTTGCAACTTCTCCACGAGATCAAGAATTTTTTCTGGAGGAATCTCCCTGATTACCAAATTGCTGTCCTTGTTGATAACTTTTACGATCAATTCTCCGGTACTTTCGTGAACTTTGTATTCAAACTTTTGCGGAGTACCTTCCAGTACCTTATTGACTTTGTTAATCGCGTCTAACACCGCTTGTTCTGAAACAGATAATCGTTCATACTTTTGTTTTTGCGCCAATTCCGAATATTCGCCACCAACCACAGTGAATGAAACTTCATCGGTGCTTTTTTTTGGGCCGAGCGACGATAGTATTGGACTATTTAAAACATCCATATGACTACCTCCCTCATCATTTATCCGAATTGTTTACTCAACCAGGCCATTTGGCTATTATTATTTTCTAATGCCTTTTCCATAGCCGAAAACTTTTTGTAGTATTGATCTTCTTTTTTCAAAAGTCTAGCGTCCCACTCAGCCACATCCTGCTGTAACCTAGAGTACTGTCGGCCTAATTCCGTGGATGCATCCATCAGTCCTCCACCACTTCTGCCTGCTTTTAGACTAATTGCCGACACTGTAGTATTCAAAGTCTCATAAAGGCGATGTGCAATCCCCTTTGAGTTTGTATCGGCGGAGAAGTTATCAAACATGGCTACCACGGCATCCGGATCTTGCTCCAGAGCTTTTCTTAACTGGCTTTCATCAATAACCAGCTTACCAGCATCTTTGGGATTATATCCCCCGGGAACAAACTTGCTCGTAGTAATTCCGATCTTATATAAAGAATTAAATTCTTGAGGCACGCCATCAACAGAGGCTATAACAATTCCCCTCATCGCAGAAACCAGACCGCTCAACGTAGAATCATTATGCAGAAGACCTGTTTTCACTTTGTCTTCCCATAGTTTGATGTCGTTTTCACTCATTGCCTCCTTTTGCTCAGATGTCAATGGGTCGTATCCCTTAACTCTTTTATCAGTAATTTTTGTGTTAACCAGTTCCATTATTTCATTGTACTGGTTAACGAAATTCTTGATTTTATCTACCATTCCATCGATATCTCTGTCGGCTTTAACGGTAACAGGAGAGGTAGTTTTATCTAGTAAGGTGTAATTTACTCCATCAACGGTAAAAGTATTGGAATCTCTATAAGAATCCACACCGTCAATTTTCACCTTTGCATCTTTACCTGTCGCCACTGTTAAATCGACACCGATTGCGTCCAAAAAGTTGCCCGAGACTTTCTCAAATTTGATCTGTGATGCAGCCCCAGTAGATTTAGTCGTAAATGTAAACCTGTCCGATACGCCATCATAAGACATGTTCACGCCTGCAGCCGATTGGTTCACCTTATTTATGATGCTTTGCAGACTATCACTACCTGAATAGGTAATTTCAACGCCATTGATTTTGAAGCTGTCAGTCCCCGTTCCGTTCGGAACAATTAGATTCGTATTAAATTGTTTCGCTATTTCACTGAGTGGCGCCGTTAGATTGATTTTCGAAGTCTGTCCCCCTTTGAATCCTAAAGCAGTAAGTCCGCCATTACCTTCAGATAATGTAATTGGGGGAAGAGAACCTGCCGTTCCTATGGCATCAAGTTGTAATTGACTTCCATTAAGCGAAGCCTTAATCCGATTAGGTCCAAATGACTGATCAATTTTACTTTGTAGTTGTACTTGCAATTGATCAGGTGTATAGCTGCCCTCATCCAAAGTAATTGATTTGGTTACACCGTTCAGTGAAATGCTAAAGCTGTCATTGGAGCCCTTAGTAATAGTTGTTGTAGCCTGAAGACCATCACCGGTTAAGCCTACCCTCGACACACTACTCCCGCTTGATTTAATGGCATTCGACGCCAGCTCCAAAACCTCGATCGAATGGGAGCCGGTTTGGGTAGAACTCCCTGATACGGTAACTTTGGAATTATCAGATGATGTAAACTTGGAGCCCGCCAAATTGCTAGTTAATCGAAAAGTTTGCAAACTATCCCGGAAGGAACTTAACTTCAGGTTCACATCTCGATACGCATTCATCTTAAAGTCAAGTAAATCCCGCTTCTGAAGTACTTTGGTGTATGGAATTTTTTCGGCCGTCATTAGTTGCTTGACAATCAAGTCAATATCCATTCCGGATGCCATACCCGTGATTCTCATTGGCATTTTCATAGCCTCCCTAATCTTGTTTTTCTATATTTATTATCGTATATTCACTTAATATTTATTAGAGTTGATATGGGAAAAGCCCGCTATGTAATAGCGGGCTTTTCAAGGACCAACAAGATGATTAACGCAACAATTGCAGAACACCTTGCGGCGCTTGGTTAGCTTGTGCCAGCATTGCTGTAGAAGCTTGTTGCAGAATATTGAATTTCGTGTAGTTCATCATTTCCTGAGCCATGTCTGTGTCACGCACACGGGATTCAGCAGCTTGAAGATTCTCAGCTGTTGTTCCAATGTTATTGTAAACGTGATCCAGTTGGTTTTGATAAGCACCTAAGGTCGCGCGGGCTGTGTTTACTTTCTCAATTGCATTATCAACATTTTTCAGTTCATTTTGAGCGTTAGCTGCACTATCAACACCAGTCAAACCAAGGTTAGCAGCTGCTACATTAATTTTACTCAGGTCAATTGTCACTTTGTCGCCAGAGTTCGATCCATACTGAATGTCAGTAGTGTCAGAGCCAGTGCCGTCAAGCAACTTTTGGCCGTTGAAAGTCGTTTTTGTTGCAATATCATCAATTGCGGATTTCAATTGCTGATATTCTTGGTTCATTGCTGTGTAGTCGTTTGTCGTGTAAGTAGAGTTACTTGCTTGAGTCGCCAATTCCTTCATGCGTCCCAACATATCGGATACTTCGGTCATTGCACCCTCAGCAGTTTGCACCAAAGAGATACCGTCTTGCACGTTACGCATACCTTGATTCAAGGACTTGATTTGTGCGCGCATTTTTTCGGAAATTGCAAGACCAGCTGCATCGTCGGCAGCACGGTTGATGCGGTAACCGGAAGACAATTTCTCACTGGATTTGCCTTGTTGGGTGTTGTTGAACACCAGGTTACGATGAGAGTTCATTGCGTTAATATTGTGGTTGATAATCATTGCTCTTCCTCCTTGAGTTTAAAAATTCACATCCTTGTGAAGTAGGCATTTTGCCTTACAATATATTTATCGGATGGAATTTTGAAAAGTTGATACCCGACAATAAAATTATTTTTTTAATTTTAATAGCAGATCCGGGGTTCCAGAACTTGCTTCTCGATTACTTTCTTTCACCTCATCCACCAGTTCCTTCCTCAAAATAACAACACTCTCCGGCGCTTTAATTCCAAGCTTCACACTCTCGCCATCTACAGATGCAACAAATATCTCGATCTCGTTATTAATAAGAATAGATTCTCCACGCTTCCTTGAGAGTACCAGCAATTATTCCTCTCCCCTTTCCTTATGCTTCTGAACAATCAGAGGGTGATTGGCTCTATAAATTCCACCTTGAAGCACTTGCTGGGTTCCAATACGTTCATTCAGATTAATAATCAACGGAGCCAACAAGTTAATGGTGGAGGTACTTAATGAATCCCTTATTGTCACTATACTTAATACGAGAACATCCTCCGGATCATCAATCATTAAATGAGTCTTTAATTGTTCTTCCAAATGAATCGAGTAGGTATTATACCATTCAAATGGTGACGTTGTTACAAAAGATATTTCTGGATTATCGAGACTTCTCAGGTACAGAAAAGGAGTATCCTTAACGATCTCCAGTTCAAATTCGTCCAATTCTTCGAATCCTAATATGCTGCCGGAAAAGGATACTTTGAAACTTTTATTATTATCAATTATCTTTTGCACAATAGCTACCTCCAATAAAGAAAAAACTACAGCTAGACAAGCCATAGTTTTTCAAGCATAAGTATCGTAGTTGCTGACCCACATTGTCAGACTGTTTTTATTCTTGATATAAATGTCTACCTTGCCATCTACATAGGAAGTACGAGGTTGCTGTGGAGTATAAGTCATATCTATTTTCTGCGGTGACCACTCCAGCTCTACTTTAGCAGGAGTATATTGAACATCAACATTTGCACAAGAGGCATCGCCCGTACACTGAATTGAGGATTTTTCCTGAGTGCGCTTGACAACCATGTCAGCGATTGAACTTCCTTGTTTTGCGAACTTAGCGAGTTGATTTCCTTCTTCCACAATTCGTGATACATTAAGCAAAAGTTCCTGATTCATTTGACTTGAGATTAGCCTCAACCATTCCATGTGATAGCCCTTACCCAATGCCATCCAGGCTCTGGAACTGTCGATAGTTAATTTCTCCTTGTCTGTATTTGCCTTCATTACGGAAGGACTGCTCTGGATTTCAAGATCCCCTGGCGGTGATTCGATATCAAGTCTCGCTCGATTTGTTTCAATTCCAATAGAAGCAAAATTCTGGCGAATCGATAGGCGCAACAAATTCATTCAAAACACCCTTAAACTATGATTAACGTAAATAGTCCAGAAGACTGGTTTGCATTATTTTGGCGCTTGTAGCCAAGGATGCTTGATATACACTCTCATCTTGTTTAAACTTCATGATCGTTTCAGCGTAGTCCGCATCTTCGGTTTTAGATTGCATTGAAGTAAGGTTGATTTCAAGATCGCTGAGCCTATTGCTTATTAATTCTACCCTATTGGTTCTAGCACCAATCTCCGAACGTACTTCATTAATCTTAGTTAATCTGCTGTTCAACAAGTTAAGTTCATTTTGAGCACTTCGTTGATCTCCGACTGCTAGAGCGTTTTGAATTCTTGTCAGCACCCCAAACAGGTTATCTGGATCAGAGGATTTACCGAACACATCCTCTCCCGTCACATTAATCGGCAATGAAGCACCCTCGGTAAACTTGTACGTAATCCCCATCGTATCCGTTCCTTGTGTCGGAGCATTCGTAACATCATAAGGAGCCTGATCCGTAAGTTGTCCATTAAAAATATATTTATCGTTAAATTTACTGTTTCCTAAAGTTACTATTTGCTCATAGATTTGCTTTATCTCTACATTGACTGCATCAATAGCTTCTTGAGGATTGGTTCCATTAACGCCCTGAACCAATAATTGGTAGGCCCGCTGAGATGCATCATTTAGCTGGTTTAACACCGTATCTGTATAATTCAGCCACGAAGTAGCAGCATCAGCATTTTTCTGATATTGATCATTAATCGAAAGCTCACTGCGGTACCTTAACGAATAAGTGATACCTACGGGGTCATCCGAAGGTTTATTGAGCTTTCTTCCGGTAGATAAAACATTCTGATTATTGTCCATTCGAAAAAGATTCGAATTAATATTTCTCATCATCTGCAGATTCATCATGCCCGGTGTTACTCTCAGTGCCAATCATCATCACTCCTTTCTTATCTTCCTACAATTCCCATACTGTTAATGATCTTGTCCAAATTTTGATCCATTGTAGTCATAAAACGTGAGGCTGCCCCGTATGCATGCTGGAATTTGATCAGATTCGCCATTTCCTCATCCATAGATACTCCGCTTACTGATTGTCGTCGTGAATCCACCTGGTCTACAAGTAACTGATTGTTGCTTTCCTGACGCTGTGCTTCTCTACTTTCAACACCCAATTGTCCCATAATAGATCGGTAATAGTCATCTACAGTTCCTTTAGTAAAAGCATTATTACTTGCAATCGGGTTGAATGTAAATTTGCTATCTTTGAGTTGAGACATCAACAAGGCAAGGGTGTTGTTACCCTTGACAGCCACATCTCCATTTGTACCTGTTGTTACACGCAAAGTTGAGGCGATTTGATTAGGATCCTTATCAATCACCGGGTTTAATTGAATAGTACCTGCTGTTATGTTCCCCCCGATCGAAGTAAAAATGTCTACTCCTTTCGTTGCCGGAGGACCAAATACATAACCTAATTGATGCAAACCGTTTATGCCTTTTACCGTTGTGGTGAGATCTTGAGTCAGCGTTCTATTTGCCCCGCTATACGTAACCCCGTTTAATACGGTTCCTTCAGGAAGTACAGAGCCCGCAGGGACTGTAATTTCAACTTCCCCATTTGCTATTGAATTTGCGAGTTGATCGAGTTGGTCAATATAATCTTTAACAATAACATCTCTGGATTTAATAGTCCCAAACATTTCACCACTAGTTAGTGTTTTACCGGAATATGCACCCTCCCAATCGGCAGCCGTAGTATCCGTGGAATTCTCGCCGTTAACTAATTCCATCCCACCCATTGCTACCCTGTACCCGATGTCATCTTCAACAACAGTAACATTAGCAAGTTTGGACAACTGATCAACGATTAGATCCCTCTGATCCCTTAAATCATTTGCGTTATCGCCGGTTCCTTCGATTTTGTATATTTGTCTATTAAGATCTGCAATTTGCTTCGTCAAAGTATTAATATTTTGCGCGTTCATAGAAAGGCTTGTCGTAAGATCCTGCTGCATATCCGTCAACTTTTTGCTAATTTCATTAAAAGCATCCACCATCGCCAAAGCGTTCTCTTTCACAATCTTTCTTGCCGTCACATTCTCAGGATCCTTACTTAGTTCAGACCAGGATTTCCAAAAGTTATCAATTACTGTAGTCAAGCTTGTTTCTGACGGCTCGTTAAATATTTTTTCCAATTTAGAGAGCGTCCCCGCTTGCGCTTCCCACTCGCCCAAAGAGCGATTGGTGTCCCGAAACTGATCATCCAGAAAAGTATCCCGAATTCTTTTGATGTAGCTAACTTCTACTCCCGTTCCTAATTGCCCTGGCGCTGTTGATTTATATAAGCCGGGATATTCGAGAGGTCTTGTAGCAGCCATTCCAACAGACTGACGGGAATAGCCTTGCGTATTGGCATTTGCAATATTATGGCCAGTCGTGTTCATCGCGGCCATTTGGGTAAACAAACTTCGCTTGGAAGTTTCTATGCCATGAAATGTAGAAGTCATGTGTATCCCCTCGCAATTTTTCGAATAAATTAAGCTTTAGTATCCAAGAAATGGGTGTTTTTAGGATACTGTGAAGATTGTTGTGCAGGGTTCTGGTATATTAAGTCATCTTCATGATCGATCAGAATATTTAAAGAAAAATCAATGAACTGCATGGATTGTTCTATCAATTGCTGGATAATTTCGTTTTCCCTTTTGAGGGCACGGCCATTTTCAACCAAAGTGTCCCTAATCTCAAGAAGAGCTTTTTTTTCGTCAGGGTCAAAAACAAGCCTTGCTATTTCGGTAATAGTCAAGTTTAGGTTAGACCTTATTCCCTTTTCTTTTAGGAAGGCACTCATCGAAACTGCCCGACGTTGCTCGATATGATCAATCTGCTTTAATAGTCGATTTTCCAGCGTCATTAATCGGGTTAATTCGGCTACGTCGTTATTAATGACAACCGTTTTCTTTATTTGCGCCGTATCCAACAGTTGTTCATAAATTTCATTCAATGAATTCAATTCCTTGATGACCTGCTCTACGCTCACTCTTTGTCACCTGATTTACTGTAGGATTTGAAATACGGCATCAGCTTTTCGGCGAGCTTGCCCGCATCCACATGGTAGGTTCCCGTCGCCACGGACTCTTTCAGCTGCTGAATTCGTTTGGCGCGTTCCGGGTCCTGGGCCCGTTTGGCGTCATCCAGCATTTCGAGAGCTTCCGGCGAAAAGGACACCTGGTCTGTTTGCCGTTTCTTTTTCTCAACATGATGTTCGCGTGATTCCACATTTCGCTGGTATGGATTAATACCGCCTAACCGTCCTGTGTCGTTCACTTTCATGTTTGTTCACCTCACTTTGAATAAAAAACGTCTATCGCTGCGACTTGTTGCGGACAGGCCGCTTTTGCAGAAGTTCCCTTGCGAATATAGGTTAGCTTCGGCATCGCTGCCAATAGAAGACGCTATATTCTAAAAGAAAAATGTCTGGCGTTTGTATTTTCTCCGAAGATAGGTCGCGTTTCACATGTTGCTTTTGATACGGATCGGACTTCGCCTTAGTTGCATGAAAACTCAAAAGTTTCCGTATCTAAAAAGACAACCGATAAGCTTTACTAAGTTTATCGGTCGTCATAGAAACATTGTTAATAGCTTATGTTGTTTTTAGGCTATTGGTACGTCATTTATGAAATTTATCCACCACGCGGTAGGCTCCTTCGCCTGCTTCCCCCGTGCCTAACGTCTTATTTGACTCGCTGCTCGCGGCCCGGGTCAGCTCCTTCGTCAGCCGAGTGCGACAAGAGTCGCACATATGCCCCTCGCGAATCAAGGTTCCGCATACCTCGCATGGATACATCAAATTCGGGGCGTTCATGACGGAAATGCGGCCCTCGCGTATAAACCGGGTGATCTGCTTGACCGAGACTCCGGTCGCCTCGGAAAGCTCCTGAATCGTTGCCCCTCTCTCTTCACGCAAATATTGAACGCAAATCTCGTATTCATGTTCAATATCCTTGATGCAGTTTGGGCATATGTCTCTGAAATTAGCCGCAAACAATTTGCCGCAGCGGGGACAATTTGCCAGATTCATGTTTTACGACCTCCCGTGTTTCCTCAAAAGTATGGCCAAATTCGCGAAAAACCGTTTCGAATTGTGACGGATCCTTAAAGTACAACAAATATGATATACCACTAGATTACCTTATTCTCCCGCACTTCGTCTATCCCTCAAATCTTCTGAGCGAATTCCGTCACATATTTAAACCAGACATTTTGATAACTAACGGGATTTAGCCCAAATGATTTCCATGAAAATATCCCGGAGACGTTTGCTCTCTACAAACTCAGGACATGCGCAAAAGCCCGCTACGAACGGGCCCAGGTCAAACTATAGATTTCGGGATCCATGCCGGTCTCCCGCCTGACGCCCTGCCGGATCACGGTCGCGCAGGCATTAAGGGTGCCCCCGGTCGTATAAATGTCGTCTATGATCAAAATCCGCATCGTTCCCGGGACGGCATCCGACGGAGGGATAACCCGGCTGCTGTTTTCACAAATATGAAAACCCCTTGCGCTAAACTCAAAAGCGCTTCGCATCGATTGGATTCGCTCGAGCCGTGTTTTGAAGCTTTGTTTTTCGGTATGCCTGCTTCGCACAAGCAGGTCGGCGACCGTAAGCCCGTGAAGCCGCCCCAAACCTTCGGCAAACACCTGAGCCTGGTTGAATCCCCGCTCCGCGAGCCGGGCTGAACTGACAGGGACGTACGTCACGAGATCCGGCCGCCAAAGCTGGTCAGTTCGGGACAGGCTGGGTTGCCGCTGCAAGGAAGAGATCTCGTGCTGCATCCTCACAAAAGCATGGCTGAGCATTTTTACGATTAACGCTGCGTACCTCTCATGTCCCCGGTATTTATACTGGGCGAGCCATTCCCGCATCATCTCGTTGTATCTGACCGCGCTTCGGTTCATGACAAAAGACCGCAGCCGGGCATCGGGCCGCAGGCAATCCGGACAGCCGATGGCTCTCCCGCAATGCGCGCAACGGGGCCGAAAAATCCACGGGATCGCCCCGGCGCAGCGCCGGCATATCCCCGGCCATTCCCGAACGAGTTTCGTCCTGCTGCCGCATGTCAGGCAAACGTCTCCCGGCGGAGCCAGAAGCTCGCGAATAAATCGGGAAATGGATGAACTTAACGAACTCATCTCGCTTTACCCCTCCTAATGGTTGATAAAATATAGGCAGGCACGGCATCGACATTCTCTCGTTGTGAGCTCACTGGACGGGAAAATCCCCCCGCGCGTCACTTAGAAGGATCTGCCCAGGAGTCCTTCAAAGATACCCGTTTTTCCGCGCAATGCGATTCATGCTTTTGATTTGGTTGACGGCTCTTTTCTGCGAAATCGTCCACTGCGGCGAGGCAAACACGACCCGGCCTGCCGGGTCCTCGGCGGAACGGCCTGCCCGGCCGGCCATTTGCACGAGCGAAGCTTCGTCAAAAAGGCTGCTGTCGGCATCCGCGATAAAAACGTCGCTGCGCGGAACCGTCACCCCGCGTTCCAAAATCGTCGTCGTCACCAGCAGCCTGATTTCCCGCCGGCGAAACCGCGTCACTTTCTCCGCGCGGAAGGGGTCCTCCGATGAAGTGCCTTCGATGCAGACCCCGCCCAACATCCTGCGCAGGATGGCGACGAGGGGATCGATATGCCGAATGCGGGAAACGAACAAAAAAATTTGCGCCCCCCGCTCCAACGACAGACTCAGATGGCTCGACAACCGCTTTAAAAGCATCGGCTGGCGCAAACATTGCTCGATGCTTTTGAGCGCGATCCGCTTGGGAACCGGAAGGGGATGCCCATGAAACCGGACGGGCACTTTCGCATGCGGCAGACGGCCGCGGGCCGCTTCCTTTTGCAAAGGGCGCGGGGGCGTCGCGGACAGATACACGAACTTTCCGTCCGGTTTGCAAGCATGCTCGGCCGCATAAGCCAGCATCGGGTCGTTGTGGTAAGGAAAAGCGTCAAGTTCGTCGATGACGACCAGGTCAAAGGCTTGATAAAAACGCATCAGCTGATGGGTTGTCGCCAGCGTCAGGTCGCCTTCACGCCAACGTTCGTCGCTGCCTCCATACAAGGTGACGATCCGCGTGTCCGGAAAGGCTTTGGCCAGCCGGGGCGCTAGCTCCAGCACGACGTCCCGGCGGGGCGTGGCCACCAGCACGCGGCCGCCCCTCTCCAATATCGCGCCGAGCAGCGGAAAGATCATCTCCGTTTTGCCCGCGCCGGTGACGGCCCATAGAAGGAAGCGGGCATGTCTGGCGGGGGCCAGCGGCCGGTCCGCTCGGCCGCCCGGGGCCGCGGAGCCCCGGCGGGGCGGCTCCGCCAGGAACCCCAGCGCGGCGCAGGCGGCATCGCCCTGCGCCGCGCTCAATCCCCACCGCCCGCGCACCGCGGCGGTGGACGGCCCGGCCGCTGCGCGCACGGCCGGGTCCCTCGCTGCTGAGCGGAGCAGCAGCGAACAGGCGCGACTGCGCCCCAGAGCGAGGCACGCCTCGCAGTAGGCGCAGTCCGCGCGGCCGCACGCGGCGCATGGCGTGCGGCCCGTGGCTTCGCTGCCGCAGCGCCGGCAGCGGGGGAGCCTCGGGCGGCCCATGCGCAGCAGGCCGCCTCCCCGACGCGGGCCGGCATCCGCAAGGCCCGCGTCCAGCGCCAGCCGGCCCTGCAGGCTGGCCAGCTGGGCGGCGCTGTGCCAGGCGCCAGCAAGGCCCGGCGCCATCTCCTGCAGCAGCGCGTCGACCTCCGCTGCGAGCAGCGATCTGCCGCTGACCCGCTCGACCAGCGCATCGGACATTCCGCCAAGCTCGGCCAAAGCGCCGGCAGCCTGTCCCGGTCCGGCGGGACGCTCCAGCAGGCGCAAAACCTGCTCGGGCATCGCCTGGCGAAAATCCCACATCCATACTCCGGTGCCGCTATGCAGAACCTCCCCGGAACCGCCGAATAGCGCTTGTCCACCAAGGGCTGCATCCCCATTCATCCCCCGGCCCGCTTCCTCTTCCATCCGCTCGCGAAACCAAAGCCCCCACTTCCGCGGATCCCATCCGCTCATCTCCGTCCGCGGCTCAAAACGCTGCTCCAACCGGACGGCCGAACTTAACGCGGTTGCCGCGGACAACAATACCATCCTGGCGGAACCTGGCGTCGCGCAAAACCGCTGCCCCCACCACAGAACATCCACCCGCAAATCCAGCGAACGTCTTATCCTCCATTTCCCTTCATGCCCAATGGCATAAACCGCCACCCGCACGCGCATCCCTCCTTAGATACATTCTCGGCCCAAATGTATCGCCGCGTTCCAATCGGGCTTGTCCCAATCCGTCCGATCCGCAACATTTCGCCGATCATGACCGTCCATATCGTTGAACCAAGCAAAAAAGCACACCTCCCCGGTTTCCCGTTAAGAAGTGTGCTTCACATCGGAATACTCCCTATGCCGCTGTTTGCGGGCTTCGTCCTAAACATAGGGAATCTGCCTCGCTTCATGCGGATTTCGCAAATCGATCGTCGTTACATCCGAATCTTCGGAACCGCCAGCACGGCTTAAGACCGATTCATCGGTCGTCACGGACAGCTCCATGCCGGCCAACCCCTGAAGCCGCCTCAAAATGCCAAGCGTGGCATCATCCGAATGGAGATCCAGCACCGTAAGCCCGATTCTTTTGCCGGTCACCCAGGCGTATAAGCCTAAAGCGCGGACATACCATTCGATCTGCCGTTCATGATTCGATGTGACGAGAATATAATGGACTTCACGCCCTTCCCGTCGCTTGTGCCAGGCATGAAAGGCATGAACCGCAACAATCGCTGCAGCATACACCAGAAGGATGGACAATAACGGGGTCAACATGCTGACTCACCTCCCTGTTACCAACAATATATGCCGGTCGCAGCAGGTCGGTGAATGAAAGCGCATCAGAAGCCCGCACCCTTTTGGGCGGTCACGTCCATAGCCTATATCCCGTGGGAAATTTCACAAACAATGGCAGCCGGAACCAGAAGTTCCAAAGCTGCTCGGCGTCATAGCGTTACCCAACCGTATTTGATCGAGTTGATGACGGCTTGCGTGCGGTCGTCGACCTCCATCTTCTGCAAAATGCTGCTGACATGGTTTTTCACCGTTTTTTCGCTAATGAAGAGGTATTCCCCGATCATTTTATTGCTCTTGCCCTCTGCCATCAGGCGCAGCACCTCGGCTTCGCGGCGGGTCAACGGATTATTTTCCCCGGCAACGAATTTGACTCCGGCTTCCCTGACGCCGCTTTCCGCCATGGCTCCCGTTTCGTTCAGGAACGTCATGCGGCGCAGCTGCTGGATCAATTTACCGGTGACTTTCGGATGAATAAAAGCGTATCCTTCCTGCACCGAACGAATCGCATTGATCAGCGACTCCGCCTCCATGTCCTTCAGCAGGTAACCGTTAGCGCCTTTGCGGAGCGTTTCGAATACATAACTTTCGTCGTCGTGAATGGACAGAATGATGACCTTCACGTCCGGAAACAGCTCGCGCAGCTTCTCGGTTGCCTCCACGCCGTTTTCGACCGGCATATTGATGTCCATGAGCACGATGTCCGGTTTTTCTTCGTTGCAAAATTCCAATACTTGAATGCCGTCCCCGCATTCGCCGATGACTTCAATGTCATCCTCCATGTTCAAAATGCGCTTCAGACCCTCGCGAAACAATTGATGATCGTCAGCCAAAAGGACTTTAATGGTTGTTTTGTCAGAATCCCTGTTTTCCATCCTGTTACTCCTTTCCCTTCTCCACGTTCGTTGGGATATGGATTACGATCTTTGTACCCTGGTTCTCTGCGGATTCAAGTTCCATTCTTCCTTCGAGCAGCTCCACTCTCTCGCGCATCCCGATCAACCCAAAATGATCTTTCGATTTCTGTTCCAGGAGTTCCACCTTAAAACCGAGTCCATTATCCTGAACAACAATTTTCACCATCTGGGCCTGGTATGTAATCTCGACTAAAACATAAGTAGGATAGGCATGCTTGGCCGCGTTGCTAAGCGCTTCCTGCACCAAGCGGTAAATGGCTGCCTCCATGGCGGAAGAGAGACGGTGCTCTTTGCCCCGCGTTTCGAAAATCGTACGGATTTTCGTCTTCTCCTCGTAATCATGCACGTATTTCCGGAGCGTCGGGATCAGCCCCAAATCATCAAGAGCCATCGGCCTGAGGTTAAAGATGACCTTCCGCATTTCTTCCAGGCTGGAGCGCACTTGTCCCTTCAAATCTAATATTTCGTCCTGCACCATCTTAAATTCCTGCTTCATCAGCATTCTTTCCACAATTTCCGTGCGGAGAACGAGATTGGCCAGCAGCTGTGCGGGACCATCATGGATTTCGCGGGCAATGCGTTTGCGTTCCTCTTCCTGAGCCAGTATGATTTTCAGACCGATCAACTGACGGTTTTTCGCCGTTTCGATAATCCGAGTCACCTGTCCCAGTTCGCCTGACAAGTACTCCAGTACCACACCCATTTGTGATCCGATGGATTCAGCACGTTCAACAGAGTTTTCAACATTTCGGACCCTTTTTTGCAATTCATCGCGTCTTGCCTTCAGGTACATTTCCTTCTCGCGATAAATCATAACATCGAGCTGCAGCTGCGTCGCTTTCTCATACGCCTGCCTGATGTCATCCTCTTTGTAGCGGACGAAGTCCCGGCTGACTTCCGTCAGCCGGATGCGCGAACGCTTGTAGTTCAGCTCCAGCTGATCCACCTTTTGCAGCGTTTCGATCGTTTCCTTCATCACGTATTGCAGCTCCTGATTCAATGAGGCCAGCTCGTCCCGGGCCGCCTCAAGAATCTCGAACATCTGATACTTGCTGTTTTCCATCACCTGAATGGCGTTCTTAATGACGCGGTCTATCGCATCGGCTTGAAAATCCACGTACGTTCTACTCCATTTCTTACCATTACAGTTCTATATAGAATGAGCTACGAGTCGGTCCGACGAACACAGTAACTTGTATATCGCACGCAAAATAGAACTCTACCGGACTGACTCCCGTGATCCATGGTCATTAGTTCATTTCTATACATATCATACCATATCATGATTCGATAGTGACGGTCTTCGTTTTTTGTTCCCATTTTACATTTAATCCTAATTGCTCGGATACGAGACGAAGTGGGACTAAAGTCCGACCATTACTAATATATGGAGCAACATTTGCGCCTTTGCGCTTTCCGTTTAGGATAAAGTCCGTATCTCCTACCGTCAAATCCATGACTTTTCCACCACGCGTCACCGTGATTCGTTGATTGGCGGCATCCCATACCGCCCGGCCTCCGAACGTATCCAGCACGTATTTGATAGGAATATAGGTACTTGCTCCCTTCATGACGGGGGCAACTTCCATCGTTTTGCTCTGTCCGTTCGCGGTAAAGGACTTCTGGCCGATCGCCATCACGACTTTTCCGGTCGGCAAGCCGGCCTCGCTGGATAGGGACGGCATCGTGAATTTGATATTGTCGAATGCGACCGTGCCTGTTTTCGCCCGTTCGTCCTGTCCCTCTTCCACGTTTACGACATAGACGCGCTTAAGTTGGGCCGGGAAGGCGATTCCTTTATCGCTGAGGTCGACATCGATCGTTTTCCAGCCGTCCCAGTCGATTGCCTTGGCCAGATCCACGTAGACGGTTTGACCGTTGTTGTCCTTCAGCTCCGCACGGGCCCAGTTCAGGCTGTTGTCGCCCATCACGTCGATCGACATCCGGGTGGCCGGAGCCGCAATCGTTTTGCCTGCCGTGCCGTTCAGTTCCGCGTACGCGTACATTTTGCCTGTGCCCGCGGTCATGTCATACGTCAATTGAAGCACTTTCGAACCTGCATGGTCCCCGGTTCCTTGCGTTACGGCGGCGGTGCCGGTCACTTGCGGATGATTGCTCGTAAACTGGACCGGATAAGAGACGTTTTCGAAGTTCTCCCACAGGTCTTCGCCGGCTGCCGACAGGATGACCGCCGTGCTGAAGCCGTTGTAACGGGCGATCGCATACCCCACTTTAACGTCCGGATCAACGGAGGCCACGGTCAGCTTGCCGTTTTTCACGCTGCCTTTAAAGCCGACGAACTCCCACTTCAGCGCGCTTTCCGGCACTTCGACCTTGTCCCCGTCCTTCGTCACGGCGGTCACCGGCACGGATACCGTGCTGCCTGCCTGCAGCGGCGCCGTTTGGGAACCGACGTTAAGCGCGGTCAAATCGCTTGCCCCCAGCACCTTCACTTGCATGCTTGTGCTCGCCTGGCCGCTGACCGCGGTAATGGTCGAGGTTCCCGGCTTCACCCCGGTAACGGTCTGGCCGCTCACTTTAATGTTGCCGTTGCTGGATTTCCATGTCGGCGTAAGGCTGGACGTATCCACCGGATTGTAGTAATTGTCGTAGCCTTTTAACTTAAAGGAGGCTTGCTGGCCGATCAGGATGGCCGAGGAACCGCTGATCTTCAGGCCTTTGAGTTCGCCCTTCGGCGCTTCGGAGAACACGCCCACGGCGTTCACGACGCTGCGCTGCTGCGTCCCGTATTCGGTATGAAAGGTAAGCGTGGCGTCATTTTCGCCCAGAGGTCTGCTGACCAGCGTCGTCGAACCGCCTCCGTCGAGGTTCATGCCCTTCCATACGCCGATGTCGACCATAAACGACTGCAGCTCGCCCAGCGACATGCCGGAGCTGTTGTCGTTTTTCTCTACCGTCACGATATAGACGTAACGCTCGTCCTTCGAGTAGCCGAGAGCCGTCCGCGCCCGGTATCCGCCGATGCTGGACACGTCGCGGGAGAAGGCGGCGGCTTTGCCGTTATTCACCAAAATGGTATGCCCGCCGATCATCGTCTGCAGTTTGGAGGGATCCACGGACTGACCCATCGTTTTCGAGTTCAGCATGTAGCTGGTCTTCAGCGTTTGGCCGACGGCCAGATGATTTTTCACGAATTCGGCGGCTTTGCCGTGGGTCCGCAAAATATATCCGTCCTGCGGCACCTGCATCCCCACGAATCCGCCCACGTCGGAAATCTGCGTAATGACGTCGTTCTGAACAAGCACCTCGATCGGCGTCGTTGCGCTGTTTTTCGGACGCTCCGTCGATTTCCAGGCGCTGGTGTAGATGTACATGGCGTCCGCGTGGCTGTAGGTCGCGCTGCTGCTTTCCGGATTATACGAAGATTTATTGATGCCCGCGAGCGGGAAGGACGATCCGTCCTCTGCCGTTACGGAGCCGCTGAAGGCAAACTCGTCGATGATCGGCTTGCCGTCCGTCGTCACCGCAAAGGAATACATCCCTTTAATGTCCGACGGCGTCGACAGAAGCTGTCCGTCCGTCACTTGGCCGCCGATCGGCGCGCCGTCCGCGGTGGTATTAAAGTAGTCCCCGTTCACCGCAGCAACGGCGCCGTTTTCTTTGGCCATGCCGCCGGTGCTTTGTTTCGTCGTAAACTGGCCGTTTTTGCCGTTCATCACGTCGATCTTGACGTACGGGTTTTGGAGATCGATCCGGATCACGTCCGCCAAAGCGGTGGCCTTTTTCCCCGAACGGGTCGTCGTGAACTTGTATTTGGTCAACATCGCGCCCGACGTCACCGGATTTTCATCCAGCTTGACGACCGATGCGGACGCAGCGCTCGCTACCGATGAAATGGAATGCCCGTTCAGCGGAATCCCGCTGCCGACGACGGGGGCGATAAAAAGCAATCCCGCGAGCGAAACGACCATCCACTTTTTGCTTGCCGCCATCCCCTGCTTGCTGTCACTTGTCTTTCCGTTTCTTTTCATGAAGCGTTACTCTCCCATCTTTTTTTAAAACACATTCCAACCCTATGAACCGGAATAAAACTAATAATCTACTGACGTCTCTGCTTAGAAAAAAGTTCCACCGCTGGCCAATGTTGCCCATTCGGTTCGCTTTTACGAGCTTAAGAGATTACTTTTCTGTAACCTCTGTCCTATTTAATAGACTGTTTTAAGCCGGAAAAGTTACGGATAAATATGCTTTTTTTAACGAAATCGCCAGATTCGGTCGAAAAAAAGCCCGGTCCCCTCCGAATGGGGGGATCAGGCTTGCAAAACTTACATATATTCTATTTTTTCCAGCATTCTTTGGAGCATCACCGCCGCCTGCGCTCTTGTCGCATTGCCTTTCGGTTGGAACGATTTCTCGCTCACGCCTTGGATGATGCCCTCTTTTAGGAGCTTGGCAACGGTATCCTTGACTTGAATCTTTTTATAGTCGGCGAACTTCTGCAGATACGTTTCCGGAGTATAAGCAAGCGTCGCCTGGTAGCCGGCATAATTCATGGCCCGCATCATCATGATCGCCATTTCTTCGCGGGTAATCGGATTGTTCGGCTTAAACGAACCGTCTTTGTTGCCGACGATGATTCCGGCTTTGACCGCCGCGCCGATAAACGCATTCTCTTTCGTATTGGTAATGTCGTAGAAGCGCTGGGACGTTTGCACGTCGCCGGAAAGGCCGAGCCCTCTGGCTACGTATTCCGCAAACTCAGCCCGGGTGATCATTTTGTTCGGTTCGAATTTGTTGCTCGTTCGGCCTTCGATGATCAGTTTTCCGGATAGAGCTTGGATCGCTTTGGAAGCCCAGTGGCTGACGACGTCGGTATAATATTTGTAAGAAACGCCGATGACGACGGTATAGTTTCCTTTGATTTTGGCTTTAAAAACTTTCCTTGCACCTTGGTTCACAACAATGGAAGGAACGAAGGTCATTTTGTCCGCGCCCCGGTCCCATCGGAATACGCTTATTTTATCGACAAGCGAAGTCGAAGTGTTCGAAATCCAATACTCATTGTCAACCTGCACATCCACCGAATAAGACGAAGCGTTGTTATGGACGGCCGTGATATAGAAATCGACAGGTTCGGCCATTTTGGTGATCGCGGATGCGCTTATTTTACCGTTCATAAATGCCGCTGAGTCTCCCGTCAGCTTTTCCACCGCGATGTTTAAAGCAACGTTGGACGAGGAGGTGTTCAGGCTTCGGGCAATTCCGGCGATATCGAGCCGGCTCAACTGGAGAACCATCATCGATTCCCCCGCTTTTACCGCAATCGCCGCGTTTTTGTCCTTGGCATAAATGCTTTCCAAAGCGCTAAGCGAAAGGCTAACGGAAACGCCGTTTGAGCCTGACTGGGCTTCGATTAACGTCAAATGCGTGCCGGATCTGCTGCTCGCGATGTATTCGTACGCGTTGATAAGCTTCTCCGAATCCACGACGATGCGTTTGATCGTTTGATTGTTTCGGGACTGGATATTGGCTGCGGGAACTGCGGCCGCCTCGCTTAACGCAAATGCCGATATTCCAAAATTTTTCACTTCGGTCAGCGACAGATAATCCGGCCGGTTCGCATCCGCCTTGTCCCCGGTGAACTCCCCTGCCACCAGATTATTGAATGCCGGCATCCGGTTGCCGTCGCTGTCCGTCACGCCGTTTGCACCCGTCAGATACGTCACTTCGACTCTCTGTCCGCTGGAGACGGGGCTGCTCAGCTTTAAAGTAACGGTATTGCCGTTAACAACCGCCTGCAGCACGCCGCGGATCAATCCGTCCACATACACCTGGAAGAGGCCTGAAGAAACATTGGTCTGCAAAAGCGTTCGGTAATACGTAATTTGCACGACGTCCCCTTGCACCGAGATCGATTTGACCTCTCCGGAGGCGCCGTTTTCCACGATCTTGACGGGCTCCAGGTTGACGTACCCTGCGGCATTGCCGTTAAGATCCGTCAGGCGGCTTGTCCCCGGAACGTAGGAAATCGTCACCTTGGAAAGCTTGTTTATGGATGTCGCCAGGGTTAAGATCACCTGGTTGTTTTTCACTTCAACCGCGCTCACGTAATTCGGCGCCCCGTTCACCAGAACCGAGAACTGGCTTTTCATCGGGATATTGGTCGTGCTTAAAGGTTCGTTATACGTCAGGGTCACCTTTTTGTCCGTGCCTTCGGCTTTTTGGAAAACCGGCGGCTTCGTGTCCTGATAGTTTCGCACGAAAAAATCGGTGAACGCGCTGATGTTTTGTCCCCTGCTGTCCTGCAGCGGATAATTTCCCGGCTTATAGCTTACCTTCACCACCTGGCCGTCCGAAACGGGACTGCTCAGCGTCAAATAAACCGTTTGTCCGCTTTGGCTGATCGACTTGATGTCCACGGCGGTGTCATCCGCTTTTACCGTAAATTGTTCGTAAGCGAACGACGAAACCGATTTAAGCGACTGATTAAAGGATAAGGTTAGATTGCTGTATGAAACATAACCGCTTGAAGGTTTGGGGAGGGCCGTGTCCATTCCGTTCACCACGTCGCGCCCCGAAAAGGTCGCCGCCTGATTTTTGTAAAGGTCTTGAATCGGACGCGAACCTCCGCTGTAGCTGACTTTGACGTTCTGGCCTACGGCCACCCCGGTTTCCAGCGTGATGTATACGCTGTTCCCCGAAGTGGAAACATAGCTGATTTTGCGTTTTTCATCGTTGACCGTTACCGTAAAGCTGCTGGTTTGCAGCCAGGTATCCGCGTACAGCTGTTTGTTGTAGGCGAGCCGGATCGTCGTATTGTTGTACATCTCGCTGCTTTGAAGCACCGGAGGCTGCCTGTCCGTCACCGGCGTCTGGAACGTCCACCCCGATGTTAATCCCGGATACTGGTTGTTGTCATTTTGCGCGTCGTAAAAAGCGTTTCTTCCGATCGTAACGTAATAGGTCGAGTCATAATCGAACGTATAACCGGACTGAAGCCGTATCCGCACTTCGCGTCCGTTGACGCTGACATCGACCGGAACATTCGAACTGCTCCCCGATTTGCGTACCGACACTTCGCCAGGGCCCCGGACCACTTCCCGATTAAAGGTGACGTACAAATCCGAATCGACGGCCACGCCGGTGCTTTGATGGTACGGACTGAAGCTGGTGATGGTCAGCGCCGAGGAGCTGTCGACAGCAGTCGTAAATCTCCATCCGTTAGGCGACGTGATCCCTTGAACCGCATTGCCTTGCGAATCTTTAAAAGCATCGTCGGCAACCGTCACATAATACCCGGAGTTGCCGGTCATGTAAGTGCTGAAGTCCATCGTAATTTGGGTGGTGCCGCTTCCCGTTACCAAAGTATGGTTTGCAGGAATGGACTGGATCAAAGCGCCGTTTGTCCGCCGAAGTTCGATGGCACCGGTTCCTGCGGTTACCGGAAAATTATACGTTAACGTCAATTTTGTGGCTGCCGGAACATTGACGTCATTGTTGCGCGGATATGTACTTACGATGGCCGTCTTCGGCTGCGTCTTAAAAGACCATTCGCCAGGGCTATGTATGCCTTCAAACGGAAGCCCCGTTTTGGTTGCAAAAGCATTCGGATCTACTTTCACCCAATACGTCGTATCGTTCGCGAGCGTTTGACTCAATGCAACGACAACCTCGCAGCCATTGACGCTCACCTGATTGCCGGCGGCTGGAATCGTCTCCACGACGGCATTGTCCGATTGTTTGGCGACCTGAATGGAACCCGTACCGGCAACCATGTCTTCGTTGAATCTCATTTTAAGCTTTAATTGCACGGGATTGATCCCGGTTGCATTCGATGCCGGCTCGTAAGACTGCACGGCTTTTTTTACCGTACTAAATGGATATGCCGCCTCTTCCGAAGGCGTATTTTGTCCGTCAGCCGTTTCAAAAGCACCTGCGCTCATTTTCAAAACATAATTGTGGCCATATTGCAGCCGCTTCTGATTGTCGAATCTTACCTCAAAATGCGTCCCTGGTTGAGCCGGATCTCCTTGAATCGGGAGACTATCCATGCTCCCCTTCGGGTCGGTTAAATCCTGCAGATAAATCCGGGTGATCCCGCCACCGAGTATGACTAATTTCATGGGTTGATTGAAATCCAAATTGAAGCTCGGCGTCAGACCAACTCCTTCCGTGCTGCACGAATTCGGAGCGGCCGAAATTTTCGCGGCTAAATCTGGCGTAGAAGCGGCGGCAGCAGTGACAGCCCCGACTCCCCCAAAGACCACCTCGATCGTTAAGATGAAGGCCAGCAGCAGTGACAGCCTTTTTCTCATTCGTCTCATCCTTCCTTTCCCGGGCGTCGTGTTCTCCTGACATGTTTTATGAGCCCGTCACAAAACACACGCTTATACTTCTTTTTCGGTCAAAAAAGGGATGAAGTTTAGGACTTTGGCCGGAAGGTTTTTTTACGACGAAAAACCTCAGCCCGGCGCAAAGCCAAACTGAGGTTTTAATTTGTAGGGCATCCCCGTATAGCGGTGACCCCCGGAATTATAACTCTTGTATCCGTTAAAGAGAAAAGCTTACAGACCCGCTTGGGCTTTAAGCTCTTCCGCCTTATCCACGCGTTCCCATGGCAGATCCACGTCCGTACGGCCAAAGTGACCGTAAGCGGCAGTTTGCTTATAGATTGGGCGACGCAGGTCCAGCATGCGGATAATGCCTGCAGGACGAAGATCAAAGTTGTTCCGGATCAGCTCAACGAGCTTCTCGTCGCTTACTTTGCCCGTGCCGTACGTATCCACGTTGATGGACACCGGCGTTGCAACGCCGATCGCGTAAGCAAGCTGGATTTCGCATTTGTCTGCGAGTCCTGCTGCAACGATGTTTTTGGCAACATAACGTGCTGCATACGCTGCGGAACGGTCGACTTTCGTTGGATCCTTGCCGGAGAATGCGCCGCCGCCATGGCGTGCATAACCGCCGTAGGTGTCGACGATGATTTTGCGGCCCGTCAGGCCGGCATCCCCTTGAGGACCGCCGATCACGAAACGTCCGGTTGGGTTAATGAAATATTTCGTTTGTTCATCCAGCAATTCTGCCGGTACGACCGGAAGAATAACCTTTTCCTTAATATCGGCTTGAATTTGCTCAAGCGTTGCATCCTCGGAATGCTGAGTCGACACCACGATCGTGTCCACGCGTACCGGTTTGCCGTCCACGTATTCGATCGTCACTTGCGTTTTGCCGTCCGGACGGAGATAGTCAAGCGTGCCGTCTTTGCGGACTTCGGACAAACGGCGGGCGATACGGTGAGAAAGCGCGATAGGGAGCGGCATAAGCTCCGGCGTTTCGTTGGTCGCAAAACCAAACATCAAACCTTGGTCGCCTGCACCGATATTTTCCGTTTCCTTATCCATTTGGGCAGGATCGCGGCTTTCAAGCGCAGCGTTTACGCCTTGGGCGATATCCGCAGACTGTTCGTTCAAGGATGTCAGCACGGCCATCGTATTGTAGTCGAAGCCAAACTTGGCGCGTGTATACCCGATTTCTTTGACGGTATTTCTAACAATAGCTGGGATATCTACATACTCGGATTTGGTACTGATTTCACCAATAACCAACACAAGGCCAGTCGCAACCGACACTTCGCAGGCTACACGAGCGTAAGGATCGTTTTCCAGAAATGCATCAAGCACCGCATCGGAGATTTGGTCGCAAATCTTGTCCGGATGTCCTTCCGTAACGGACTCTGAAGTAAACAGATGACGTCCTTTTACAGACATAGGTTCAACCTCCTAAGGATCAAATATTAAGAAAAACGTCAACCGACGTACTTCCTTTTACAGCTCTGCCGCATAACGCGGCGTTATTGTCCTGATTATAAATAATCATTAAGTATGCCCTATACAAAAAATGAACCTTTTCCCAGGCAGGAAAAGGCTGCATGACAATCCTCAATGGACATATTAACGCATTTGTCAACCTATGTCAACGAAAGGAGAATGAATCCTACATTTGCAAAAATCGTTCCAGATAATGGCTACATCAATCCACCAAAAGGAACTTTTGTGCTGTTGTTGCAGCGCTTTCGGATCATAATGATGGTTTAAAATTACAATAAGCTTTGTTGCGCTTGGCGAACGAGACGTTTGGTCATTTCCCCGCCGACCGATCCATTTTGACGGGAAGTCAAATGACCGGCATAAGAGCCGCCGCCCGCAAATCCGCCAACTTCGCCTAATTCTCCCGCAAACTCGGTGTCCGCAAACTCGCCGGAAGAACCATAGGCCGAACTCAGCCCCAGCTCCGAGGCAATTTCGTATTTCATTTGGTTCAGCATATCTCTGGATTCAGGCACGAGCTTACGATTCCGGTTATTTGATCTAGGCATTGAAAATGCACCTCCTGCATGGTTGGTACTGCAGGATTAGTATCTGTATTTCACGTCGCAATAGACGTATAAATCATTGTTACTTTTGGCAAAAATAAGTCTATATAAAGCGCTATCTATGGATGTTATTGGATCGAATATCCGCCACGCACCATGACAATCAGATTATATTTGTTGCCCTCCTGCACCATGATGCCGCGTCCGTCTCTTGGAAAAGAAAGCAAATGGTTATTCCCTACAGGTTGTCCATTGGCAATATCTTTTCCATCGGTAAGATCCGCTACACCGTTCGTGTCCTGACTGTATACAACGCCTTTGCCGCTGCGAATAATAAACTCAGTACCGGCTTTGGCAATCAACTTTTCACCTGGCTTCAGGGTAACGACGGACACCGTGTTTTCAACGGTCGTGGTTTCATCTTTTCCGCTGGATGGCTTTTCCGTTGCCGGAGGCGTAGTTGGATTGGTTGGCGTGGTTGGATTTGTCGGCGGCGTAGTTGTTGTGTTTCCGCCACCGCCTAAAGCTTTTTGGATTTGTTGATCTACGTAGCTTTTAGTGACGACAGGATCGTCGGCTGTACCGGGTTGACCTACAGAGCCTGCACCTTGTGCGGTAATGTTGAAGATGGAGCCGAGGGCGATGCCTGCTCCTATGGTTAATGTTGTTGCTGATACTAATATTAGTTTTCTCACTCTGTATCTCCTCCGATAATAAATAGAAAAGGGAGGAACCATTTGTGGTCCCCCCCTTTACTTCAAGGTTTACATTTCAAAAAAGAGATCTTGGATAATTACTGACCTTTTACAACATTTGTTGTTTCTTTTTCGAATGTAGCAGCTTGGTTTTTAACTACAGTAGTATCTGTGAGATATTTAGATCCCAAGAATTTAACTGTGTAAGTTGTGTCGTATTTTCTAGTAGCTGCGTCTTTAAGTTCGATAACAACTTGGTTACCCGCTACAGATTTAACAACGAATTCATTACCAGCTACCAGTTTCTTGCCGTCAAAGTAGCGAGTGATTTCAAAGTCTTTAGCCAGCAGTTCTTTGTTAGCTGCTGCATCAAGAGTAACGTCTTCAGTGAAAGTAACAGTCAGTTCTTGACCGGTAACAGCCACATTGTCACCTTTGAATTCAGGAGCAACTTTATCCAGAACTTTAGTGCTTCCGGTACCAGTGATATTGCCAGCAAGTGTTGTAAGCTTGCCGTAGTCTACATCAACTACCAGGTTCTCGGCATAAGTAGTGTTCAGTACGGAATCTTTGAAGTTAAGTTTAACTTTGGAAGTTCCATCCACTTCAACGCTGTTCACGTCATAGGTTGCATTTGTAACAGTGTTTTTAACTGTAAATGCACCGCTAGATACAGCAGATACACCAGCAGAGAATTTCACTTCGATTTCGTTCTTACCTACCAATTGAGCCTTATAATTAGCATCATAATCGGAGTCGATTTGGCTGAGAGCCAGACCTTTATCTTGAGTCAAATCAATGTAGAAGCCAGCGTCAGATGCAAATTCTTTCAAGAGGTTACCGGCAGCATCTTTCAGACCAAGAACGTACAATTTGGAGATTTTGCCCTTGCCAACCCCCAACTTGACATCTTCTGCGAAACGAATAGCTACTGCATTGCTGTCATTAAATACTGTAATGTCAGCAACATTACCGGTCAGTGGTTTGCGCTCAGTAGCACCAGATTCGTTAGTGCCAATCGAGTAGTTGTAGTTCGTCAGGTCTTGCAATGTTGCAGGATCCATTTTCTTGCTGAATCCAAGAATGACTACATTTTCGCTTGTTTTAACAAGGACAGAGTCAATTTTTGGAACTTCTGTATCAGCAGCGTTGATTGTACCACTGTAATCAAGCATTGTGTTTTCCAATCTAGTGTTGTCTTTAACGTTTTTGATCGTCAAAGTATTGTCACCAGCGGACAATGCAGAGTACAGTTCAATTGTAACTTCGTTGTTGTTAGTTCCACCCAAATCAGCGCTCTTCACTGCAAGAACTTTGTTGTCTTTGTTTACTACAGTGTAGTTTGCTTTGTTTTCAGCAGAAGATTCAAGCAAAGATTTCGAGAATACAACTTTAATTGTTTTGCTGTCTACCACAGTAGCTTTTTTAACTTCTGGACGAGTTTGGTCGATTACAGCATTAACGACAACGGAAGTACCGGAAGCGATTTGATTACCGCTGTAGTCTTTCACGCCATCTACATAAACTGTTACCGCGCCAGTTGGCAGAGCGTTCGTTCTGTCGAAAGTGAATTTCACTTTGTTATCTTCGATCACTTCGAACGACTTAGCGGTTTTCTTGCTGTCTCCGGATTTCCAGTAAACGTTCGAAGCCTTGATCGTATCAGCGTCTACTTCCTCGGAGAAAGTAAGCGTTACTGTTTCCAGAGTAGCAGAAGATTCGGTAATTGTTGGGGCTTCTTTGTCTTCTACAACTGTAAAGTCATGAGTGCTAGTCAAAGAAACAAAGTTAGCGTAGTCGTTAATACCACTTACAACCAACTTATGTGCTCCAACAGACAAAGCTGCAGTGTTGAACGGAGTCAAGATAATCGTTCTGGAAGTTGGTTGAGCAACTTTACCGAAGTAGGTCTTTCCATCAAGCTCAAATTTGTTTTGAGCTGGAAGTTGAACCGGCTCGCTGAATACAACTTTTACAGACTTCGTTCCGAGAGATTTAACGGAAGTTACTTCTGGAAGTTGGTTATCTGCAGCTGTGAACTCAACTTCTTTAGCGCTGATCGTTTTATTTCCAGCTTTAACGTTAGAAACGCTCAGGAAATCAGCTTTGTTATTAGTCAAAGTTCCGGACAAAGTCAGAGTTACTGTCTTTTCATCTTCGGACAATACAGCACTCTTAATTGCTTTACCCGATTTCAAAGTGTAGTTGCTTACTTCTTCTGCTGTTTCTTTATCAACTTTGCCGTCGAAAGAAACTACAGCTTCTTTAAGGTTCGTAGCTGTAACTTTGTCGACTTTAGTCGCTTCAGTCACTACCCAAGTCACTTTTGCAGTGATTTCTTGGCCAGCAGCGTTTTTGAATTTAACTTCAGTTTCTTTGTTAGGCTCGAGAGCTTTTTCCAAAGTCACTTTTACAACTTCACCGGAGCTCAAAGTGAACTCGATGTCTTTACCGTTGTCAGCTACTTTGTAGGACTTAACGGAAAGGTTGATGATTTGCTCTGCTTGGTAAGCAGCGTTAACCAGCTGTTCGCGAGTAGCGTTAGCTTGGAAGTTCAGATCCTTGGAGATCAGACCTTTGTCGATTGCTGCTTGCACATATCCTTTAGCCCAAGTAGAAGCGCTGTTGTCAGCGTTCGCTGGAACTTCAAGTTTCAGTGCACGAACCAGTGCAGTAGCCATTTCTTGAACGGTTACTTTACCGTTGTAGTTGAAGATTTGTTTTACTTTGTCTTGGCCTTCCATGATACCGGCAGCAGTTACTGCTTCGATGTAAGGAACGGCCCAGTTTTTAGCGTTGTAGCCTTTGTCTTTGTAAGACAGAGTGCCAGTTACTTCTTTCAGACCCAGAAGTTTAGTCAGGACTTTCGCGAACTCAGCGCGAGTCATGTCTCTTTCCAGGTGAGCTTGTTGGTCTGGGTAACCATTGAAGATTCCTTTAGCTTTCAGGGAATCATATTTCTCTTGTACGGATACTGCGGAATCACCGAATGCTACAGAAGCAAACATGGAGAATGCCATTGCTGTAGACAAAGCGACTGTCAAAATTTTCTTCATAACCTTTTGTTCTCCTCCTTGAACTTTCATCACAATAGAGTTTTCTTTAATTGGGTAGCTCTTGTTACTCATAGTCACGTGCACCCCCTTTCCCGAGTCGGAGCAAAATTTCCATATAAATGATGTCTGTGACGAAATCACAGAAACTGGTAAACTTGGAATACGACAAAAAAAGAGTAGATTCCTAATACTACCTAAGTATTATACAATGGGGTCAAGATGCCGTAAAGAACATTTTTCTAAATTATAGACAAATTTCTTCTACAGGACATTGTTGGATTCGCCCATCGTAATTGACTCTACATCTTAGACGCACGCCGTCATAAAAAGTTGCACCTTTTTTAAAAAAATTTCAAAATTGTTACCCGAGTGCCGTAATGATGGGATATTTACCTGCTTGTACAGGAGATATGTGGAAATTTAGGGGCTTTGCGAACTGGAAATGGATCTTCCGAAAAAGAAAAAAGAACGCCGTTTGGCGTTCTTTATGATCAATGAATGGATGTAATAGTTACAAAACGTTAACGAATTTTCATGGCCAGTTCGATGATCTGAGCCCGCATCTCCGGACTGGAGTTCAGGTTCTCATACATCTGTTCGATCGGCTGTTTGTTCTCGCGGTATGTTTTTTCGTGCTTAATCGTGGAGTGGGACCACTCGATCAGTGCGTTTTCGGACTGCAGCAGTTCGTTATAGGCATCATGAAAGCCCGTTTCCATTACAAGGCCTTCCATGACTTCTTGAGTAATTTCTCTCGTTTTGCGAGTCATCTCAATCTTTTTTTCCAATGTGCTGGCCTTATTCTCAAATTTGGTTTTTGCTTTCATATAGTCCAACTGAGCTTTGGAATAGATCGGTTTCATAAGATAGCCTTCACCCTTTAAATTATAAATTGTATTCTACGTCATTGTATCCTAATCCTCGACAAATTACAAAGAATTGTAATTGGAAATAGAACGGGAGCCGGAATTGCCGGCTCCCGCTGTTTGTTTTTTCATGCTTACATCTTAGGCAGCTTCTTCAGGTCTGCCATGACTTTGCCCATAATGATGGCGGCATCTCCGCGCAGCATATTGGCGGTAGGATTAAACATGTTACCCCGTTTCGGATCGGCCGGATCGACAGGCGAACCTTGGATGAAGCCTTTTTTGGCGATGGCCAGAACCGAAGGCTGCGCGTAGTAATCGATGCTTGCATAGTCTTTAAAATACTTTTGGAGATCCTTCGTGATTTTCGCCCGGTCGGTCTCAAGCTTCAGGTTGAGCGCCTTGGCGATCATGACCGAAGCGTCCTGGCGGGTAATGGCGCTTTCCGCGTCGAAGAACTGCGGCTGCGCCCCTCTCGTGATCCCTTCGCGCGCCGCGGTCTCGATATATCTGAAATCCCATAGACCGTCGACGTTAATGCTCGTAAGCGAGCTTGGAATATCGGAGAAATGCTTAGGTCCCTGGTAATTCAAAGGAATCTCCAGCGCTCTGACGATCGCGCGCACGAATTCAGCCCGGGAAATATACAAATCCGTTCCAAAACGTTCCGACGGATCGAAGGCGTTCATGACGCCTTTGGCATAGATGGTTTCGATATAATCCCGGCCGTACGGATGCTGCACGACATCGTTGTAGGAATAACCTAATTTGGCAACGACGTAGTAGCCAAAACGGTCAAACGGCACTTTAACCGTATGTTTTTTCGGATCCACGACGCCGCCGATGTTTTCCCATTTCTGCAGCTCCGGATCAAAACGGAATACCGTTACGAGCCGTCCCGCATCCTGCGTAATATTCGCGTCATAGGTGAGCGTCAGCGTCCCGCGTTTGGACGGAACCAGCTCGTTCATGCTTTCTCTATTATAGAAGCTTCGCACTTCGGACCCCGGAAGCTGGTATGGGTCGGAACCATGCGTAATCGGGTCATATACCTTGTCCGTGTTGATATCGTCGGCCGTTCCCGGATCAATCCAGAATACAGGGCTCGATTTGACAAACCGCTGCTGGAAGTTGCCGATAAAGAGCTGTTTGCCCAGCGCGATTTCATTATCGAAATTGGCAACCGGCACTTCGAATTCGCGGCGGTCTACGACGCCGTCCTCGCTGTTCGCGATGGCGAACAAAATATCATGCCCGGAGAACACTTGGTTTTTGAACTGGTCGGCCACGTTGTAATCTCTCCGGATCAGGCTTGCTCCTTTCGGAAAGGTTAACGTCAAATTGCCGTCAAAAGCTTTGTGCGAGCTTTTCATCGTTTCCAAATATTGCGCGCCCGGAATGCTTGTCGGCACGTATTTGACGGTAATGTAGTCTTTCAGTTGATCGTTTCCGACAAATACCGTAATGTCGATTTTGTTGTCCTTGTTCGGCTTGAGATCTTTAACGATCGCCCGATACGCATTCGGGTAATCGATGCCGTTGGAC
Source organism: Paenibacillus cookii (assembly GCF_018333375.1). Taxonomy (GTDB): domain Bacteria; phylum Bacillota; class Bacilli; order Paenibacillales; family Paenibacillaceae; genus Paenibacillus_AQ; species Paenibacillus_AQ cookii. The sequence continues at coordinate 77,368 of NZ_BORW01000010.1, read as the reverse complement.
GGATCGTAATCCGCGTCAAAAGCGGACTTCTTCGCTTCCTGCTTTCCGATCATCACTTTCGATGCGTTGTCGGACGATACGATAACTTCGACGAAGTTCTGGTTCACCAGTCTTCTGCCTTCAAGCGGACGAATGATCTGGAACGGTGCCGTTTTATAAGTGACTTCGAGTCGGAACGTTGCCGTCGGACCGCCTTCCCCGCTGTTATACACCGTGATGTTGTATACGATCGGGCTGCCGTTCAGCGGCAAGGATTGATTCAAAAGCTTAAAGCTGAACGTTTGGGTGTCGTAATCATAATAAACGTTCAGGTTCGGATTCGTATTGCCGTTCGAGCTGTTAAATACGTCGCCCGGGCTTTTTAATGCATAAAATCTTTGATCCATGGACCAAGTATATTCTTGGGTTTTGCCATCCGTCGTTGGAGTCGAGATTTTAAGCATATATTTCGAGTTGCTTGCTGAATTGGTGAGAAGCTTGCTGTCCACCGCGCTTTTGGTTTGGCCCAAATCGATGAAATCGAACGTTCCGTATACGTTCATCTTTTTCTCGGTCGTCGTATAGACGGAACCGGTCTTTTCGAACTTCTTGTCGTTGTTGTCAGGAACCGGGTCGGTATTGTCAATGCTGTAAGGGAATACCCCTACGGAATCCGGTACCGGAATCACAGGTACGTTCAAAGGCACGTAGCTGATATTGATCGATTTTTCATACGAGTTCTTTGGCGACTTAAACACGAATTTAATGATGTTGTTGCCTGGGAACAACGCTTGGTAAGCTTTATTCTCGTCGCCTGAAGCGATTCTAAACTTGGACACCTCAGACGAGGTCGGATCCTTCTCAAGGCTCACAAGCGTATTATTGATGTACAAAAAGATCGTTTGGTCGGTGCCGCTGTATTTGATTTCGCTGTCGTTGGCGACGTTCATCAGCTGCCCTTTGAAATAATCCACGTCTTTCATGACGTTGTCCTTCAGATTCGGATTATTCGTATCCATCTCGATTTTCATGTCGTCATACAGCGATGTGAACTGCACATAAGGGCCGTAAAGCAGCGTAACCGGAACGGTCAGCTCAGACCCGGCCACATTGTTGGCCTGGAAGGTAATCTTCTGATAGCCTGCCGCGGGAAGCTTGTCTACCCGGATGATGATGCGCTGCAGTTCGACCTGATTGCCGTTAATGTTTCTAACGACTCTTTCGGAGGCCAGGACAACCGGCTGGCTGAATGGCGTAAGGGCGTTGCCTTTGGCATCCGTGATGCCGGTGATCGTGATGTTATTGACGCTTGCCCCGTTCGCGACCAAAACCTCCATGGCGATCGGCAGGGAGAAAATGTTGGCGCCGTTCATCGAAGTCCCCGAAAGGTTCAGGATCTGCGACGTGCTCATGCCGCTGCTGTAACCGGACAAATAATTGACTTCCTGGATAAAAGGCTTGTTTTTGTCTCTTAAGGTTAAACCGACCGTCGAACTAATGCCTGCACCGGTCGTGCCGTCTGCAGCTGTCAGCGTCACGTTGATCAGGCTGTCGAACTGCGCCGAAACCGGAGCCACGCCGGAGAACTCGATCATCATGTAATCGTTGGCGCTCTCGAGCACGGTCACGGGCGCGGTTCCGCTGCCGGATGCCCCGTTGGCAAACGCGTACCCCAAATAGGTCGAAAGAGCTGCCGCATCCGGCAATTGACCGTTTTTGATCGGGATGATCGCTTTACCTTTGACGGTAATATTCGTGCTGCTTACATTGAAGTTAGGGAAAGACGACAGATCTGCCGATACGTCGGTACCGTCCGTCGCTCTTACGTCAAAAAAGGTGACCTTGCCGTTATAAAACGTAACTTCGCGGCTAGTTTCAAGCGTCTGGTTTTGATTCAAAACTTTGATTTTGACGATGTTGCTTCCGCTGTTGACATTGATCGGCGAAGCAAAAAACTTGTAGTTGTTGTAGCTCGACACCGTATAAGTCCAACTGCGTCCGTTAACCTCGACCGTCACTTTATCCGCGCTCGGCGCATAACCGGAGATGCTGATATCCGTTTTGGTTTTGCCGTACGCAGGACTTCCCGGGGAAGCCGTCAATACGGCCGGACTGTCTTCCTTCAATTCAATGGCCTGGCTGCCGTCCACCAGGTTCGCTTTCAAATCGTAAATCGTCGGCCCGTTGCGGTACTCGACATAGATCGAATCTTCGACTTGCGTCGTGCCTTGCAGGCCTTTAAACGTAATCCGGTTCAATCCGGAAAAAAGCTTGATGTTGGACACCGTGATTTTGCCGTTGTTGACGATGATGTTGCCGGTTTGTCCTTCATTCGAATTGACGATGGAAATCGTGCCATCCGCTTTTTTCGTCAATTGAAATACGCTGTAAGAAATTTGCTTATCATTGACCCCGTTCAGCGTACCCGTCAAACTAACGCGGTCTTCATTGACAAGACGCGCCGAATTGACGTCATACTGCTCGTTCGGAAAAATAAAAAAAGTGCCGGCTTGCGCTGCGCTTACCGTATTGGCAAAAGAAGCCGGCAGCAAACTGATGACAAGGACAACTGCCAAAAATACGGATAGGATCCTCTTCAAAATCATTTTCCCTCCTGTTTTATGCATTTATCTCTTTTATCGGCACCAGCCAATCGATAATTTAGTAAAACCTAACAATAAAAAAACCCTTGCCTGAAAAACACCGCCAAAATAGAAATCAAAAAACGCCGCACCCAAGGTGCGACGTTCTGCATATGAATATATGATGGCATGACGCATAAACAATCCACGTTTACTTCGAACCGCGCTCCGCGCTTGCTTTCATTCGGAGCCTTGCAACCAAATCCAGAATCGGCCGTTTCGTCTTCCCGACAAGTCCGATAACTTCGGCGCCGATTTGCATGAAGAACATCATCACGCAGATGACGACGAAGGTGACCCAATTCGCTTCATACATCGCGGCGGAAGACTGAATGACAGCCAGGACGCCGAAAAAGGCGGCGATGCCGTATACGATGAGGACAGACTGGCGGTGGCTGAAGCCAATTTCCCGCAAGCAGTGATGCAGGTGACCCTTGTCCGGGGCGAAAATCGGTTTCTTCTGGATCCAGCGGCGCACGATGGCGAAAAACGTATCCGACAGCGGCACGCCGATAATGATCAGCGGTGTAATAAACGAAACGATCGCGATCTGCTTAAATCCGAGCATGGACAACATCGCCAGGCAGAAGCCGAGGAACAGCGAACCCGTATCGCCCATGAAAATTTGTGCCGGATGGAAGTTGAAGAACAGGAATCCGATGATCGCGCCAAGCAGCAGCAGGCAGAGCAGCGCAACGGTCAGGTTGCCCATGAGCAGGGACATGACCAGAATCGTTCCGATCGCGATGCCCGATACTCCGGCAGCCAACCCGTCCAGACCGTCGATCAGGTTGATGGCGTTCGTGACGCCGACGATCCAGAAAATCGTGAGCGGGATGGCAATCCAGCTTTCGAGCGACGAGTAGGAATCGTTAAAAGGTATATTCACAAAATCGACCGTGATGCCAAAGCCGAAAACGACGATGCATGCGGCAATGATTTGTCCAAGCAGTTTCACTTTGGCCGACAGCTCAAACCGGTCGTCCAAGGCGCCGGTCAGGACGATCAGCGATCCCCCAAGCAAAAAGGCCTTAATAAAATTCGCATCCCGAGCGGAAAACTGATCTGCGACAAATGGAAGGACGGCAAACATGGACAGCATAAATGCCAAAAATATCGCCAATCCGCCAAGCCGGGGCATGATTTTCGTGTGCACTTTTCGGGCGTTCGGAACATCGACGGCGCCGATCTTTATCGCAAGTTTTTTCACCAGCGGCGTTAACAGCAGTGCCAAAGCCAATGACACGATACATCCGATGATGGCTATCATTAACATGTGTACGTTCAACCCCCATTTTCTTTACCGGATTGAATTATACTCTCATCAAAAAAATAAAACCAATCCTGTTTTTCAGCAAAAAATCGGGTTTTTGCAGTTCATAAGCGTCTTTTATCTGGGTTTCGTCACGTTTTCTTTATCCCGCATCACTTTAAGGGCGAATTTCGGCAGCGCAAGCATTCTTGCGGCCCGCGTCGGCTCTCTCAGCAGCCGGTAGAACCATTCAAGACGCAGTTTTTGGAACAGCTTCGGCGCGCGTTTGGACTTGCCCGAGATGACGTCGAAGCTTCCGCCGACGCCCATCATAAGCGGAACGCCAAGCTGTTCCTTATAACGGGCAATCCATGGTTCCTGCGTATCCGCCCCCCGCGCGACGAACAAAATATCCGGCGCAGCCTTGCGAATCTCCGCGATGACCTCCGCATCCTGTTCCGCCTTGAAATAACCGTCGCGGTAGCCCGCGATTTCGACGCCCGGATATTGCAGATGTAACCGCTCCGCGGCGGCCTGAATCACTTCCGGCGTCGAGCCGAGCAAGTATACCTTCCAATGGTAGTCTTCTCCGACTCTCATCAGTTCATGTAAAAGGTCAAACCCGGCCACGCGTTCCTGGACGGGCATTCCCGTTTTGGCGGCCGCCCACACGACGCCGGTACCGTCCGGCACGAGCAGTTCGGCGTTTTTCATCACCTGCATGTAATCCGGCTCTTCCAGAGCTTTCATCACCATGATCGGGTTGGCCGTAATTACCTGTATAGGCTTGCGCTCTTCCGACTGCAACTTATGGGTTAAATACTTAACGGTGTCCTCCATCCCCCATCTGCATATCTGCAAACCGTAGATGGGAACCGTAGGCATCTGTTCGAATTGGTTCACGGTCAAATCCCCTTATCCTTTACTGCTCAAAAACTCAATGATGTGCCGCGCAGGCTCCTGCGCCTCCCGCTTCAGCTTGTCGATGCGGAGTTTGGCTTCTTCCTTCCACCGATCCGCGCCGGCCAACAGCCTGGAGATTTCCGACGCAAGCGCCGCGGGGGAAAGCGAACTGCTCGTTCCGACAGGCTCAACGTCGAGCCTTTTCAGGAAATGGTCGATCTTCGGGTCGTACGAAATGCCGATCAGCGGCACCTGCCGGTTAGCGGCGTAAATCAAACTGTGAAGCCGCATCCCGATGACCAGGTCGCAGCGCCCCACTTCGGCTAGCATATGGCGCGGATGAACCGCCTCCCGGCATACCGACACTTTGCTTCCGGCGGAAACCAAATCCCCCATCTGCTGGATGATGTCCTGCGACGCCTTTTCGTCGCCCGGAAAATGAAACGGCAGAAAGCGCAGGTGGGCGGGCTGCTTTTGGCAAAATGCCCGAAGCCCTTCGGCAATCGCCCGCAGCTCCCGGCGCTCCGCATCCCAATAACGGACGGAAATGCCGATGACGGGCAGCTGCGGATCTTCATCCGAGGCAAGCGAAGCCAAGCCTTCCGTTTCAGGCGTTAGCCCCATCACGGGGTCGGGAACCACTTGAATCCGGTCCCGCTCCAGCCCCATGCTTTGCAGCAGCTCCGCGGATTGCTCGTCGCGAACGGAAATGTATTCGCATTTTTTGAACGTTCCTTTAATCAGCGGATAAAACAGCTTGCGGTTCACGGGGCCGATCCCTTGGGAGTAAATGAACACCGGCTTGTTCAGCCATTGGGCCAGCTTGATGATCCCCAGGTAGTACGGAATGGTCTTGGTTCCGGTGGCGTCCTGCAAAAGGCTTCCGCCCCCGCTGATCAAACCGCTGCTGTTCTTCAGAGCGTTTCTCACTTCGCCCAACTTCATCCGGTGAACCGCCCGTACGCCGTAGGTCGACGACGTCCATGCCGGATCGATCGAAAGCACGACGGGGGTGATTTTGACCCCCGCTTGCTTCCCCTGTTCTTCCAGCGCCGTCAGAATGGACTGCAGCACGGCCTCGTCTCCGCTGTTTTTAAAGCCGTAATACCCCGAAATGACTACTGTTGTTTCAGGCGAGGTGACCATTTTTTCCAACATCCTTCCGCGATTTGCCATACCACGATAGCGATCAGTCCGAGGATAAATCCGATTCCCAGACCCAGGAGGTCGCGGGCAAGCGAAATTTTCATCGGCGAATGAATATGGGCAAAAGTGTCCACCATCGACAATTGGCCGATGACGGCGAAAATCATGATGTAAACGGCATTCCGGTATCTAATCGACAGGAAGATGCCAAGCAGGAAGAGCGGATGCATGGCGATTTCCTTGTTGCGCGGACGCACATGGAACGTATTTTCCAGGAACGTGCGCATCACCATCTCGATCGAACTGACTTTGCCCGCATTGCCTGTCCGGCTCAAATAATACATGCCGGCGCCGGCGATCACGACGCCCACGACGACCCACAGCAGCGTAATCGGCGTTCTGAACAGCTTGCCGATCTGCCGGAACGGTTTGCCGCCGCGGTACAAAATGACGAACACGGCGATAAGCAGAATCGGAGCGGCATGCAGCAGGCTGACGCCGCGGAACTGGTTCAGCACGAGGCTGTACGTAATATTGTTGAGCAGCGCGATCACGAACGGGATCGCCGCCATGGAAATAATGGCCGTTTTGATGTACAACACGATGGCATGCGTCACGCGCCGTCCCGTTGCCAGTTCCGAATCCGCGCCGTTAAGGGCATTGAGTTTGCGTACCGCAAGAATCATCGCCACCGTCGGGCCGCTGATGGCCACGAGCAAAGCAAGCGCTTGTTCAAACAACGTAGGCTTCAGCACATACAGTCCCGCGCTGCCGATCAAACCGAGCACAAAGGCCGGCAAAGTAAGCAGCGGCAGGAAATAAGAAATCATGAGCGCCACAAAAGCGACTCCGCCAAGCACGACGACCATTTTCAAATAATGCTGCAAGGAAGAATCGGTAATATGGAAGGCTTCTGCGCGTCCCATATGGAATCCGTTTTTCTCCATTTGTTCGATGGCGTTGCCAGGCTCTTTCAAACTTTTGATGATGTTGTCGATCGAATCGGTCACCATCGCTTTGGATGCGCTCCGGCTTGGCGCCGTATTGATGTAAAGCATCCGGATATTCCGGTCTTTGGTCGCCAAGGCAAAACGGTCGGCGATCGTGTCTTCGTCCAGGAGCGCGTCTTTTTCGCTCAGAGAATACAGCCGGACGACATTATAATGGATGTTATACGCCAGCGTGGACATGCCCGCCTGCGGTTTTTTCGTGTTTTCGATGGCCGCAATGCCGATGCCGTGCTGGTTCAGCAGGTTGGCGAAGCTTTGCAGGCTGTTTTTGTCTTCGTTATCGTTAAACCCTCTGACCGAGTCTCCCTCAAACAAAATCCGTTTGACGTCATTGGCTTCATAATAAGCAAGCAGCTTCTCCATCGCCTCTTGGTCGTAAGGAAGGCTGTCGGACATGCGCGGCACGATATGGAATCCTTTGCTGCGCAGCATTTCGAACGCGATCGGATCCGGCTGCATCGGTTTGAGCGCGGCGTCCTCCGGCGACGTTTCGATGATCAAACCTTTCTGGTTATGGAACTCCCAAGGTTTCACGTTGATGTCCAGGCTCTTGAACGTGTCTTCGATGACAGGCGTTAACCGGCCTGCATTCTCTTCATTGGTAAACAGAATGTACGTGAAGTTTTCATCGGTCGGCACGACGCTTTGCGTCATTTGCGCAATGTCATGGGCGTTATAGACCATCAGCCGCCGCGATTTTTTGAAATCGTCCAGCGTGCTTTCAAACATGGCCATGCTTGTGATGCCGGCCGCTTTTAATTTATCCAGCTGCTCCTGCAAAAATTGCTCGGGATGGGCATGGTAAGAAGCCACCTCGGCCAAGCCGCGGTAGTTGAATACCAACTCCACATTGCTCGCTGATGATTCCGTTTGGTATCGGTCGTACGCGACCGGCAATGCGGCGACGATGCCCAGTACGACCAGGATCCACAGCCATTTGCGCGATGCCGTGCTAAAGTGCTGCCATTTTTGATGCACCAAAAGTACCTCCTCGTTTATAACACTCCGCAAAGCCGCAGCAGCAGTGGCCGGGGCTTTGCGGACTATCCTTGTCTTGTCGTGTTAGGCGTCCACCCTCGACATCACTTCGGCCGCGAGCTTGTTGATCCGCTCCTCGGCATCCTGCAGCGACGTACCGCGAACGGCAAAATACACCTTAATCTTCGGTTCCGTGCCGGATGGGCGCAGGCAGAACCATGAACCGTCATCGAGCATATATTTCAGCACGTTTTCGCGCGGCAACCCGTCCAGCCCTTTGGAATAGTCCAGCACTTCCTTCACGGAAGCCCCCGCAATGGTCTGCGGCGGATGATTGCGCCAATCCGTCATTTTCGCCTGGATCTGGGCCAACCCGTCCTTGCCCTTCAGCGTGCGGGATTCCAGCTTCTCGCGGAAGTATCCGAACTGTTCGTACAGCTCCTGGAGCACGGTGTAGAGCGTTTTGCCCTGGGCCTTATAGTAAGCGCCCGCTTCGCAGATCAGGAGCGACGCAAGCACCGCATCCTTGTCCCGTGCATAGTTTCCGGCAAGGTATCCATAGCTTTCCTCATAGCCGAACAAATACGTATGCGAGCCGGATTGTTCGAACTCCGTCATTTTTTCGCCGATATATTTGAAGCCGGTCAGCGTATTGAAGACTTGCGCCCCGTAATGCCGGGCGATCGTCGCGCCCATTTCGCTCGTCACGATCGTTTTGATGACCGCGCCGTTATCCGGCAGTTTTCCTTTTTCCTTCAGCTGGCTCAGCAAATAGTGAATCATGATGGCTCCGGATTGGTTTCCGGAAAGGACTTCATATTCGCCCTTGTCATTCAGCACGACGGCTCCCATGCGGTCGCAATCGGGATCGGTGCCGATCAGGATATCGGCCTGCAGCTCTTTGCCGAGTTTCATCGCCAGCGTAAACGCTTCGCGTTCCTCCGGATTCGGCGATTTGACGGTCGAAAATTCCGCATCCGGCTGCTCTTGCTCGGTTACGACATGCACGTTGGTAAAGCCAACCTTTTTGAGCACGTTCCGCACCGGGATGTTGCCCGTGCCGTGCAGCGGCGTAAAAACGATGTTAAAATCCTTGCCCAGCTTCGAGGCAATCAGGTCCCGATTGACGCTTGCCGCCGCGACCGTATCCTCGAATGCTTCGTCTTCGGCTTCCCCGAGCCATACAAGCAGCCCTTTCGCTTCCGCTTCGGAACGATCGAGCCGTTTGACCGCCGCAAAAGAATCGACTTCCTGAATATAAGCGATCACTTTTTCCGCCTGGTCCGGAACCAGCTGGCCGCCTTCGGCATTATACACCTTATAGCCGTTATATTCCGGCGGGTTATGGCTGGCCGTCACCACGATGCCTCCGGTCGCGTTCAAATGGCGTACGCTGAACGAAAGCTGAGGCGTCGGGCGAAGCGACGGAAAGAGTTTGGCGGTGATGCCGTTGCCGGCAAGCACCAGTGCCGCTTCAAGCGCGAATTCCGGAGAAAAATGGCGGGAATCATGGGCGATCACGACCGATGGCGTGCCTTCCGCCTGGCCGTGCTGCTCAAGAATGTAGCGCGCAAAACCTTGCGTGGCCCTGCCCACGGTATAACGGTTCATCCGGTTGCTTCCCGCGCCGATCACGCCGCGGAGGCCGCCGGTTCCGAATTCGAGATCCTTATAAAAACGGTCTTCCAGCTCCTGCGGCTGCTCGCGCAGCTGTTGCAGCTCCTGTTTGGTCTCTTCGTCGACCGAAGGATCGGATAACCAGCGCCGTACGTTTTCTTCTGCCGTTAAGCTGAGTTGCGTCATATCGTTTCCCCTTTCACCGTCTTTTTAATATTGGTTTCGTCTAACCTTTGGTTGGATCGGACAAAGCAAACATGATTTCGCCTTCGGCAACCACCTTGTCGTCAACCTTCGCGACCGCATGGCCTTTGCCGATGCTCCCTTTCAATCGGGTGATTTCCACTTCCAAACGGAGCGTATCGCCCGGAACGACTTGTCCTCTGAAACGGAATCCGTCAAGGCCGGCCAAAAAACCGATTTTGCCCTTATTGCTTTCTTCCTGCAAAATCGCCGCAGCCCCTACTTGGGCGAGCGCTTCGGTAATAAGAACGCCCGGCATCACCGGATATTCCGGAAAATGGCCAATAAAAAACGGCTCGTTGATCGTCACGTTTTTAATGCCGACCGCACGTTTGCCGACCTCCATTTCCACGATCCGATCCACCAGCAAAAACGGGGGACGGTGAGGGATAATCTCCTGGATTTCTTTAACGTTAAGCACGGGTATCAATTCTCCTTCCAAAAGTGGGTTGAGCCGATGGGCGCCGCTACCGCCTGCGCCTAAACGGCGTTTCTAACCTCTATCATTGCATAAAAACATAAATATACGGAAAAAACTATACGTATCCTTCACCAACTGCAGAAGTGAAGGTTCAGATAAGGGGCTTTCTCCATCAAGCCGCAGTCGATTGGCGCGGCCCGGAGAGGGCCCTTTTGGGTGTTCTCAAGTCCCCCATCATTATACATTTTCCGAGCAAAAAAAGAAAACTCCCACGGACGAACGAAGGAGTTTTCTGTCACTCTGTTGCAATGTTTCGCCCTTTAAGGAGCAAAAACCAAATCGATGACATGCTGCCATGTCTCCCACTTAAACACGTCGGACAAGCTTTGCTTGCCGATGACGACGTATCCGACAATCAACCCGCCGACCAGCGCAAGCAGCAGAAACAGCGGAATCATCCAGCGTATGACAATTCTCCAGCGTGCCGTTTTTTTCCTGGCAGGCTTCGTCCCGTCATCCGGTTTCCCGTCCTGCTTGCCTTCGGCATCGTTTGTATGCCGCACCCTAGCCAAACGATCGGTTGGCTTATTCGTATCGCTCATAGCCGCTTCCACCTAACCCCGCATATTATTGGCCAGGCTCATCATCGTATCGCTGGAAGCAATGGCCCGGGCCGCCAACTGATACGCGCGCTGCATTTGCATCATATCGGTAATTTGGCCCATGTAATCCACGTTGGATTGTTCGAGATATCCGGAACGGATTGAAGTATCCTTCGGCAGGCCTCCTGCTGCCGGTACTTCAAACACCTGATTCTCGGTTAATCTCGCCGGAACGACAAACAGGTTGCCGTCCATTTGCTGAAGCTCATCTTCGCGCAGCGGCTTCAGCACTTTAAGCGTGCCTGCCGTCGTGATGGCGCCGCCCCGATCGACGAGAACTTTGCCTTGAGGGTCAATGGCCACTTTCGCCTTATCGGACACCCGGATATGCTGGTTTTTCTCGTTTAACACGAAATAGCCTTGGTTATTGACCAGCACCATCGACCCCGGAACGCCCGGATCCGGAACGAAATGGAAAGCGCCTTCCCGCGTGTACGCCCGTCTGCCGCCTGCTTCGACCGCAAACATGCCTTCCCCTTCGATCGCCAGGTCCATCGGCTGGTTCGTCTGCTCCAGCGGTCCTTGCGACAGATCACGGAAAACGTCGCCCGTACGGACGCCGAAGCCGGTCGTATATCCCAGCGGCGAAAATCTTCCCTGCTGCTTGAAGTCCTTCGGCTGCTGCATCACGGAAGTCAGCGTATCCTCGAACGTGGTATCCTTTTGTTTGTATCCCACCGTATCCAGGTTCGCGATATTGTCGGCAATGACATCCAGTTTGCGTTGAATCCCGTTCATCGACACCATCGCGCTGATCATGGAGTTGTTCATGTTAGACCTCCCTTAACCCTCATATCCGCTTTATACCCTGCCAACCTCGTTGACGGCTTTTTCCAAGCTTTTATCGTAAAACTGAATCACTTTCTGATTGGCCTCGTACGCGCGCAGCGCCGTATTCATATCGACCATGACCTCGGACGCGTTGACGTTCGAGCTTTCGATATAGTGCTGGCGTACCTCCACGCGGTCGGTTCCGCCGACGGGACGGACGCCGGCCTCTTGCGGATCGTCGATCCGGAATACGCCGTTTCCTTCGCGGACCATCTGATAAGGTTGTCCCACGACCGCCACGCCCAGCCGCGCCCCACGCGCTCCGGTGGCCGGATTCAGGACGTATCCCTGCTCGTCCACTTTAAAACGGTCTGCGGGGCCTGTCAATACGATCGGCCGATTATTGCTATCCAATACCTGGTATCCTTCCTGGGTCAGCAGGCTGCCGTCAAGGGCGACTTTAAAGCTGCCGTCCTTCGTATACCGCAGTTCTCCGTTTTGATCCTGCACCGTAAAGAAAGCTTCAGGCTTGTAAAAGACTTCGCCGTCCGCGTTCACGTATTTGCCGGAGCCGTCAAACCGGATCGGTTGCCCGGTGGCCGGATCGGTCATCTCCATATCGGACACGAGCGCAAAATCGGTCGGTTTGCTGCTTTCCCGAATGACGCCCTGCTGATATAGCGACAACGCCTCTTCCGCAAAAACCCCCGTGTTCAGCTTGCCGATCCTGGTTGCCGGGACATCGCTTGCACCGCCGACCATCGACAGCAGCATTTCCGGAAACGAACGCGCTACGCTGTTTACCTGTTTGTAGCCCGGGGTATTGATGTTCGCTAAATTTTGAACCGCCGTATCATGCCGGCTTTCCTGGGTCAGCATGCCGGCGGCTGCCGTGTACAATCCTCTAATCATTGAGCGGGAGCCCCCTTTTCCTGGTGGTGCATATCCGTAAACGGGCCTGACGGCCCGCGATCCTATACTTTTTTATCGGACGCTCAGACCGTTTTCTTAACCACCTTGTCCAAATTGTCCAGCATGATGCCCGTCCCTTTGACGACGCAATGCATCGGGTCTTCGGCAATCAATACCGGAACGCGGAGTTCTTCGGAGAGAAGCTCGTCCAGTCCGTTCAGCAGCGCTCCCCCGCCTGTCAATATGACGCCGCGGTCGATAATGTCCGCCGACAATTCGGGCGGTGTCCGTTCCAAAACCGACTTGGCTGCAGCGACGATGGAGGAAACGGGCTCCCACAGCGCCTCCTGAACCTCGTCCGACGAAATGGTGACCGTGAGCGGAAGTCCCGAAACCATGTCGCGCCCTCGAATATCCATTTCATCCTTGCGTCCCCCCGGACGCACCGTGCCGATCTTGATTTTGATATCCTCGGAAGTACGTTCGCCGATCAACAGTTTATATTTGTTTTTGATATATTTTACGATGGACTCGTCAAACTTGTCCCCCGCCATTTTAATAGAAGATGCCGTTACGATGTCGCCCATGGAAAGCACGGCCACATCCGTCGTGCCGCCGCCGATGTCGACGACCATATTGCCGCTCGGTTCGAAGATGTCCATGCCGGCTCCGATCGCCGCGGCCTTCGGTTCCTCTTCCAAAAAGACGTCCCTGGCCCCGCTGCGCTCGGCCGCCTCGCGGATGGCCTTCTGTTCGACCGACGTGATGTTGGTCGGCGCGCAAATCAGGATGCGGGGGCGGCTGCTCCAGCCGCGTGCACCCACACGTCCGATAAAATATTTCAGCATCGCCTCGGTGATGGCAAAATCCGCAATGACCCCGTCGCGAAGCGGACGGATGGCCACGATGTTGCCCGGCGTGCGTCCCACCATCCGGCGGGCGTCCTCGCCGACGGCAAGCACCTTTTTCGTATCGCTTTCAATCGTCACTACGGAAGGTTCGTCAAGGATAACCCCCTTCCCTTTGACATGGATCAGAACGTTAGCCGTACCTAAATCAATTCCAATATCCTTGCTAAACATCATGAAAAGAGCCCCCAAAGTCATATTTTATGGTAAAAGAGTCCCTGAGCCTTAAGAAGTCCCTTTTCGACAAGATGCGGCAGGAATTATGTATATAGGGAAGCAGGGATCACATTTTTCGACCTCATACCATCTTTTAACATATCATACTTCAGGGGACGGATTCAATGGTTTAAGGCGCTTTTGGACCAGCCAATCGTTACGATTTGGCCGACGCCACGGCTTCGCGTTTTTTCGTCTTTTTGTATTTGATTTTTGTCGCTTCCCCTCCCCGTAGATGACGGATCGACTTATGGTATTCGAGTATGTGTTTGACCTGGTCAGCCAGATCAGGATTGATTTCCGGCAGCCGCTCGGTCAAGTCCTTATGCACAGTGCTTTTTGATACGCCAAATTCCTTGGCTATAGTCCGGACCGTGTGCTTCGTTTCCACGATACAACGTCCAATCTTAATAGTCCGTTCCTTGATGTAATCGTGCACGTTCCCGCCTCCCTACTGTGGATAGTTTGGTACATTATATGAGGGGCGTGCCTATATATTCGCGCTTTGGAGGGCTGACAAGCTCCTTTAGGCCTATTTATTTTTCGCTGCATGCAAAAAACCTAAGGAAAACGGGACCTTGGCTTCGGAGCCGACCGAGCGCTTTGACGGGCTCCGGAAAAGGATGCATCGTCCCGGTTCCCAATAAAGGCTGCGCCGTATGAAGGACCGGCATGAAACGCGAAGCAAAGGAATGGACGAAAAAAAAAGACAGGGGATTTCCCTGCCTTTCCTCGTGCTTTAATTATTTTTTGGGAAGAAGCTCTTCCGGATTGACCGGCGCTCCTTTTTCATGCACTTCGAAGTGCAGGTGGTTGCCCAGGTCTTTTTCGAGTTCGCTGCGGCCGGCCGTACCGATCGTATCGCCCTGCTTCACCGTGTCGCCTTCTTTGACTTTGGCGTCGGAAAGGGATTGATACACCGTTTTGACGTCGTTGTCATGCGTAATTTCGATGACCGTGCCGGTGAGCGGCGGATTCAGCTCCACGCGGGTGACTTTGCCCCCGAGCGCTGCTTTGACTTCAAAAGCTTTGTCGTCCTCGCGTCCGAGATCGACGCCGACGTTCGGCATAAACGTGTCATTGTACTGCACCATGGCTGCCTGATTGTTTTCCGGCGTGCCATCTTCCTCAAAAAACGGCTTCACGACTTTGATTTCCTTGGCATCGGCCACCGGCCATGCCATGTCTTCGACGGTTGCGGTCACTTCAACGGCTTTGTCTTGTTTGGCGTCCTTGCCGGTTTCGCCGGCAGCAGGCGCGTTTGCGGTTTCCGACACTTTAGCAGGGTCTTGCGGAAGGTTCTTCATGCTGGCATCCTGGTAGACCCAAACTAAGGTTAGTATAATTGCTGCTGCGGCCACGTAAGCTGCCGGGTATACCCACCGTTTGGACAACAGCTTTTTCCATGCAGACGGCTGGTTTACCAGCTCTCCCTGTGATTTTTTAGGAGTTTCTCCATGGTTTTGACTACTTTTGTTTTGTTCATTCATATGGTTATCACCTCAGTAATCATTGTTACCGGGGTCAAACCTTTTATACGTATCTCTTATATTATTTTTGAAAAAAATCTATCGGCCCATTTTCGGAGTCTCATTTTACAAAATCGGAAGCTTTCGAAAATTGGACGCCGGTATAATAATGTTTCAGGATTTGCGTGGCGGTGTATCCTTCCTTCGCCATGCCTTCCGCCCCCCACTGGCTCATGCCTACGCCATGGCCGTACCCGTACGTCGTAATCAACACGTCGCTGCCGGAAGTCTTCCAACTGAATTCGCTGGAGCGCAGCCCTAGTTTTTCTCTCACTTCGCGGCCGGTGAACGTTTCGCCCCCGATCGAAATCTCTTTGATCCGATGCCCTTCGGTCGTTGATAGGATGTGGATAAAAGGCCGGTGTTCTCCCGTCGCCGAAGCCGGAACCGCCTTGTCCGCCAATCCGAGCTTGGTCAAAAAATCCTTGATGCTCATTTGAACGGTCTCTTTGTAACCCGGCGCCTGCTCGTCCCATGGACTGGCGACGCTGCGCAGGTACGGGATGCTCTGGCTCCAGTAGTCTTCGGAATTTTCGGTGTACCCGTTGCCGGTAGAGAAAAACGAAGCGGTGATCGGTTTGCCGTTATAGGTCATGATCGTGTTGCGGCTTTCTTCCACCGCCCGTTTCAGCTTCGCCAGCTCCTCGGGTTTTTCCTTCCATTTGGCCGCCAGCTCGGCCTGGGAAATGTAAGCCTGGTGGGCTACCGTATCGGTCACGTCCGCCTGCAAACCGGGAACGCCGCTTTTATCCCCGTCCGCGAGCCTGCGGACAATAAAGGTGCGGGCCGCGACCGCTTGCGCCTTAAGCGCTTCAAGGTCGAATTCGGCGGGCATTTCCGCCGCGACGACGCCAACGACGTAATCTTCGAGCGACAGCTTCTCCACCTGGCCCGTCTTCGTTAGATAAACGGACACCTGCGGCTGTGCCGTCTGCTGCGGCACAACCGGGGCGGCCGGCGCGGGAATCGGCGCCGGCGCGGGATCCGGCTTTTGGTGCGTTGCCACCACAAGCGCCGGGATGAGCAGCGCCAGCGTCAGCAGCCCGCCCGCCCACATGGCGGCGGGGCGGAGCCTGCGGGCGCTGCCCGGTCCCTGCGGCCGCCAGGCTTTGCCGCGGCCGCGCGCGGGAGGCGGCGGGGCCCATGGCCGCCGCCCGGGCTCCTGCCGGGCGCCTGCGGGCGCGCCCGGCCCTTGCCGGAGCGCTTCGCGCGGCTCCGGCATTTCCGGCGCAGCGGCCTGCGGCGGCTGCGCCTCGGGAGCCGGCAGCACCCGCAGGTGCTGCCGGGGGCTGGCGGCCGGGCTGCGCTCCCGGCAGCCCTCCTGATGTATCGCATGATCGGGCTCCGCAGCTTGGCGGCGCTGCCCGACGGAAACTCTGATTTGCGTGCGAGGATCGTTCATATTCTTTCAACCTCCATTGGTTCGGATCAACCGCTATTGGTAGAATGTCATCGGCATTCGGCTTGCGTAAGGGATTGTGGTCGGATTCCTCCAGCTATTTCGCCTCTCAACAATCCCGATACGTATAGTTATGACCCCAATTTGGATGATAGAACTCCTTTTTAAGAGAAAAGAAGATTCATATGCCCCGAACATAACGGCACGTTCATGCAGAAAACCGCAGCTTCACCCGATCGTCGCACGCATCGCATACATGGTTTCTTCCGCTTGCAGCTTCTCTTCTATATTGAAGAAACGGGAGACGAGAATTCTGCAAAACGATCGAAACGCAAAAAAGGCCGAACCCTCACGGGCCCGGCCTTCTTCCCAAAAACACGTACTTCATGTTTTGTTCCAGTCCAAGTTCTTGCTCGATTCCAGTACAATGTTATTTTTTACTTCATGAATAAGAAATAAAAACAGTTATACCCAAGTCGGCTGGACTTTGAACAGAGGAACCTCTTCTTCCAGCTCCACTTTTTTCTTGGCCGGTTCAAGCACCGGCTCGTCGACGGAAACGCGCCAAATATCGGCGCCAAGCGCAGACAGCTTCTCCGCCAGATCCACGTATCCGCGGTCAATGTGATGCGTTCCGCTTACTTCGGTCGTCCCCTCGGAAACGAGGCCCGCCAAGATAAGCGCGGCACCGGCACGCAAATCCGTTGCGCATACTTTGGCGCCTTTCAGGTTGGCTCCGCCCGTTACGATGGCCGAGCGGCCTTCAACCTTGATTTCCGCATTCATGAGCTGGAATTCGTCCACATGCATGAACCGGTTCTCGAACACCGTCTCGGTGACGACGCTCGTTCCTTCCGATTTAAGCAGCAGCGCCATCATTTGCGCCTGCATGTCGGTAGGGAATCCTGGATAAGGCAGGGTTTTGATGTCGACTGCTTTCAGCGGATGGTTCGCCGTTACGCGGATTCCGTTTTCGTCGGTTTCGATCGTGACGCCCATCTCCTCCATTTTGGAGATGACCGGACCAAGATGGTCCGCAATCGCGCCTTCCACGTACACGTCGCCGCCGGTGATCGCCGCAGCGACCATAAACGTGCCGGCTTCGATCCGGTCCGGAATGACCGTATGTTCCGTGCCGTGCAGCTTCTCGACGCCTTCGATCCGGATCACGCCCGTACCCGCGCCGCGAACTTTGGCGCCCATGCCGTTCAGGTAGTTTGCCAAATCGACAATTTCCGGCTCTTTTGCCGCATTTTCGATGATGGTTACCCCTTCCGCCAGGGTAGCTGCCATCATAATATTTTCAGTAGCGCCTACGCTTGCCACATCCAAATAGATTTTAGCCCCGCGCAGTCTGCCGTTGATTTTCGCTTCAATATAACCTTGCCCGAGACTGATCTCGGCGCCCAAAGCTTCAAATCCCTTCAAGTGCTGGTCGATCGGTCTCGTTCCAATGGCGCAGCCGCCCGGCAAGGAAATCCGCGTATGCCCCATTCTAGCAAGCAAGGGACCCATAACCAGGAAAGACGCACGCATTTTTCGCACCCATTCGTAAGGCGCTTCGCAAGAGGAAATAGCTTGGGCATCAACCCTCATTACATTGTTGTCGTATGTAATGCCTGCACCTATGGATTCCAACACTTTGCTGATTGTAATTACATCGTCAAGAGGAGGTGCGTCATGAATGACGCTTACTCCTTCTTCCCCAAGAAGAGAGGCAGCGATGATCGGAAGAACTGAATTTTTTGCTCCGCTGACTTTCACGCTTCCGGTCAGTTTATTGCCACCGCGGACGATAAATTTGCTCATCATGATTCCCTCCGCGTCCATTTTTTTCCGCAAATTCTGTATTTATTAGAAAACACATTGTGAATTCCCTAACCTCCATCTTAACACCGACCATTTCAAGGATACAAGCGTTTTTTGACGAATGAGGCCCAGAACACAGCTTGGTTTGTGTCTTAAGACCTACTTTCAATTTGGCCGAATCATTTCATGAATACGGAGGGATACCGATGTGCGCCGAATCTGCAATGTCAGACCCCGGGCAGCCGATACGAAAGGGGGGTTAGAACAAGCTATAAATCCCGTTATACTCATTGTTGACATAAAAAAATGTTATTATTCGACAAGTTTTCCGTTCATTCGACTTCCTGTCTTGCAGGATAACCTAATGGGGTTATAACCACATACCGTCAAGTTAAAACATGTATTTGATCATTTGGCTCCAGTTCAAGTAATCCAGCAGGAATTTCGCGACGAAATGTCCCAAAATAATGGCCAGCAGCAAATGCAGCAGTTTGCCTTGGGGACTCTTCGGAAACCGGATGAACAAATCCAGCTTTAAATTTTGCAGAGCCCACCAAGACAGTCCAATGCAGACCAGCGAGACAATCATCGAGATCAAGCCCGTTACGCCCAAACTGCCGACCAGGTTATTTGCAAAATTGGAATCCATGGCTACTCCACCTTTCCTGTAGGATTTGCTTCCGCAAAGGTTCGACTGAACTATTATATAATACTTGGCTTTGGTTCAAGAATCCAGCTTCAAAACCGTAATTTTTCGAAAACTTTCAATCCAAAAAAAGGAATACCTTTTTTAGATCAAAAGAGAACGGCTTTCTTTTGCTTCTCCACATTCGTCATTTCCTCGGAAATATATTTGAAAAAGGATAAAAAATCCTATATATTCGCGCTTTTCGACACAAGAGGCATCGTTTTCTCCTAAATCCAATTCCAATATGAAGTTTGCATTCTATAAATCACCAAAACAAGCAACCTCTTATTTCCGTTTTCATGTCAATCCAAGCTAAAACAGGAACATTCAGGGCGAGGCTCAAATTGGTTTTGGCACCTGAACAGGAAGAATCGGGCATATGATCCGTCTTAGACAGGCCCCATAGGCAAAGGTAAGCCCTGTTACAAACAGGCGTCCTCGATAACTTTCCCGCATATCATACGCTCCGGTCATTTAAAAACCCGCCTCAAAACCTATGAGACGGGCTGAACAGCTTATTTATTTGTTGTTGCTATGAACATTGATCCGGTTGATCGCCTTTTGCAAGGCCAATTCCGCACGGCGATAATCGATTTCGGCCTGCTTGTCGGCATTGGCCAAACGGCGTTCCGCACGTTCCTTAGCGGCTTGCGCACGCTGCAAATCGATTTCTTCGGCTGCTTCGGCACTTTCCGCCAGCACAACCACTTTGTCTTTGCGGACTTCCACAAAGCCGCCGTTCACCGCAATTTGACTGGTTTTATTGCCAGTTTTGATGGTAAGCGGAGCGACCTGAAGTGGGGTTACCATCGGAATGTGTCCCGGCAAGATGCCGAGATCGCCTTCCACACCCCGAACCGTCAGGCTTTCTACCTCTCCGGAATATGCCAAGTGATCCGGCGTCACAATTTCCAATATAAAGGTACTCACTTTCATCCCTCCTGAACAGCTCTCACCGGGAGCTTAACGCCCCCGCGCAGGACTTATTCCAGTGTTTTTGCTTTTTCTACCGCTTCTTCAATCGTTCCTACAAAGAGGAAAGCTGCTTCAGGAAGATCATCGTGTTTACCATCGAGGATTTCTTTGAAACTGCGGACCGTTTCTTTTACAGGCACGTAAGTACCCGGCATGCCGTTAAATGCTTCCGCAACGTGGAACGGTTGAGACAAGAAGCGTTGTACTTTACGGGCACGCGCTACGATCAGCTTGTCTTCTTCGCTCAATTCATCCATACCGAGGATCGCGATAATATCTTGAAGCTCGTTATAGCGGGCAAGAAGCTGCTTAACGCCTTGAGCAACGTTGTAGTGCTCTTCGCCTACGATTTCAGGCGTCAAAATCCGGGAGCTCGAAGCGAGCGGATCCACCGCCGGGTAAATACCCATCTCGGAAATTTTACGCTCCAGGTTGGTCGTTGCGTCCAAGTGGGCGAATGTCGTTGCCGGAGCCGGGTCGGTATAGTCATCCGCAGGAACGTAAATCGCCTGGATGGACGTTACGGAACCTTTTTTCGTGGATGTGATACGCTCTTGCAGCTGACCCATTTCCGTTGCCAGCGTAGGCTGGTAACCTACGGCCGAAGGCATGCGGCCGAGCAAAGCGGATACTTCGGAACCGGCCTGCGTAAAGCGGAAAATGTTGTCGATGAAGAGCAACACGTCCTTGCCTTCTTGGTCACGGAAATATTCGGCCATCGTCAAACCTGTCAACGCAACGCGAAGACGCGCGCCCGGAGGCTCGTTCATTTGTCCGAAAACCATCGCCGTTTTCGAGATAACGCCGGAATCGCTCATTTCATGGTACAAGTCGTTACCTTCACGGGTACGTTCGCCGACGCCCGCGAATACGGAAATACCGCCGTGTTCTTGCGCGATGTTGTGGATCAATTCCTGGATGGCGACGGTTTTACCTACGCCCGCGCCTCCGAAGAGACCGATCTTACCGCCTTTTTGGTAAGGAGCCAACAAGTCGATAACTTTAATCCCCGTTTCAAGCATTTCGGCTTGCGTGGACAATTCATCATATTTAGGAGCTTCACGGTGAATCGGGCTGGTCACTTCCGTAGAAACGTCTCCCGCCTCATCGATCGGCTTTCCGAGTACGTTAAATACGCGGCCAAGCGTCGCGCTTCCTACCGGCACGGTAATTGGAGCGCCAAGGTCGACGGCTTCCATGCCGCGAACCAGACCATCCGTGGAGGACATGGCGATGCAGCGTACCATGTTGTCGCCAAGATGGTTTGAAGCTTCCAGGGTCAGGTCGATTTGGCGTCCGCCAGCGACAGTGCCCTCAATTTTGATCGCATTGTAGATTTCCGGAAGTTGACCTCTTTCGAACTCGATGTCGACAACCGCACCCATAATGCTGACTACGCGTCCTTTGTTCATCTTTTTTGTTCCCTCCTACAAGTCTGCTTCTATGCAAACCTTCATCGTAAGCTGCAGGCAGCTTTACGCCAAAATCCGTTCATGGTTTGTCATTTGGTACAAAAACGTTCTACTTATGCCTGAGCGTTCGCTCCGGCCACGATCTCGGTAATCTCCTGAGTAATGGCAGCCTGACGGGCACGGTTGTACGTAAGCGTCAGTTCGTTGATCAGCTTGGTTGCGTTTTTCGTTGCAGCGCCCATCGCCGTCATTTTCGATCCGAGCTCACTCGCCTTACCGTCGAGCAGCGCGCTGAAGATCAGCGTTTCGGCATATCTTGGCAGAAGCGCCTCGAGCACGGCTTCCGGAGAAGGCTCGTATTCGTAGCTTGCCGTTACGCCGGTCGACTGCGTTTCCATGTTTTCCATCGGCAGGAGCTGATTTACTTCAGGGATTTGAGTCAGTGCGTTCACGAAACGGTTGTAGCAGATAAACAGTTCGTCGATTTTGGACTCTTCGAACTGACGTACCGCTGCATAAGCGATGGATTTGATATCCGAGAAGGAAGGCGTATCGGACAGATCCGTAACCTCCTCGACAACCGGCATTTCGCGGCGGCGGAAGTAGTCACGGCCTTTGCGCCCGATAACGAAAATCACGTATTCGTCCTTGGACTTGTGCTTCTCTTTAATCGTGGACATCACTGCTTTCAAAATGTTCGAGTTATACCCGCCGCAAAGACCGCGATCCGAGGTGATTACCAGATAACCGGTCTTTTTCACAGGGCGTTTTTCGAACATCGGATGCTTGATGCCTTTCGTACCGGAAGCGATGCTGGACACCACTTCTTTCAGCTTATCGGAGTAAGGACGGGCATGCTGCGCCATCTCCTGGGCTCTTCTCAGCTTGGAGGCGGCGACCATTTCCATCGCTTTCGTGATTTGCTTCGTACCTTGAATACTCTTGATCTGACGTTTGATTTCACGCAATCCTCTTGCCATGTTTTCACCACCTCAAAACTTTGGCGGAGCCAAAGTTACTTCGTAAGCATTTGCTTAGCTTTGGCGAAGCCAAAGCTACTTCATAAGCATAAGCTAAACTTTGGCGGAGCCAAAGTTACTTCGTAAGCATTTGCTTAGCTTTGGCGAAGCCAAAGCTAACTTCGTAAGCATAGGCTGAACTTTGGCGGAGCCAAAGTTACTTCGTAAGCATTTTGCTAGCTATAGCCAAGCCGGTCATAACAGCATTTATCCGTTTTTTGGCCCAGGACCGGAGGCTGTATTCCCGCGCCTTCGGAACCTGTGCCAAAGCATGTTCGCATTCATTGAAAAAGATGAATCCGAGCCTTGCGGCCCGGTTCATGTTATGACTTACGCCGTCACAGCAAAGCCTCTCTTGAATTTCGCGATGGCATCCTTCAAGGCTGCTTCGTTGTCAGCGACAAGATCTTTAGTGTCGCGAATGGACGCCAGAATTTCCGGATGGTTGCTTTCCAGGAACGCCAGGAATTCTTTTTCGAAGCGGCGGATGTCGCTCACCGGAATGTCGTCCAGATGGCCTCTGACAGCCGTATACAAGCTCGCTACCTGCTGCTCGACTTTGAGCGGCTGGTTAACGCCCTGCTTCAGGATTTCCATCAGTCTGGCACCGCGGTTGAGGCGGGCAAGCGTGGATTTATCCAAATCGGAACCAAATTGCGAGAACGCTTGAAGCTCACGGTATTGGGCAAGGTCGAGCTTCATACCGCCGGCAACCTTTTTCATCGCTTTGATTTGAGCGGAGCTACCTACGCGGGATACGGAGATACCCACGTTGATCGCCGGACGTTGGCCGGCATAGAAGAGCTCGGACTCCAGGAAGATCTGACCGTCCGTAATCGAGATGACGTTCGTCGGAATGTAAGCCGATACGTCGGAAGCTTGCGTTTCGATGAACGGCAGCGCGGTCAAGGAACCGCCGCCGAGCGCGTCGCTCAGCTTCGCTGCGCGTTCCAGCAAGCGGGAATGCAGGTAGAATACGTCACCAGGATAAGCTTCGCGGCCCGGAGGACGTTTGAGCAGCAAGGAAAGTTCGCGGTATGCCGCTGCTTGTTTGGACAAGTCATCATAGATGATCAGGGCATGCTCGCCTTTGTACATGAAATATTCGCCCATTGCGCAGCCGGCGTAAGGAGCGATGTACAAGAGCGGGGACGGCTCGGAAGCCGACGCCGTAACGACGATCGTGTATTCCAGGGCGCCATGGCGGCGAAGGTTTTCTACGACGTGAGCAACCGTGGATTGCTTTTGGCCGATCGCAACGTAAATACATTTTACGCCGTTGCCTTTTTGGTTGATGATCGTGTCGATCGCGATTTGCGTTTTACCGGTTTGACGGTCGCCGATGATGAGCTCGCGCTGGCCGCGGCCGATCGGTACCATGGCGTCGATCGCTTTGATACCGGTTTGCATCGGTTCATGTACCGATTTACGGTCGATAACGCCCGGAGCGTTGTTTTCTACAGGACGGAATTCGGATGCTTCGATAGGTCCTTTGCCGTCGAGAGGTTGACCAAGCGGGTTCACGACGCGTCCGAGCAGCGCTTCGCCTACGGGAACCTGCATGATGCGCCCGGTACGTTTCACTTGGTCGCCTTCTTTGATTTCCGTGTAAGGTCCGAGGATGACGACACCTACGTTGCTTTCTTCCAAGTTCAGCGCAAGGCCTACGACACCGTTCTCGAATTCCACGAGCTCGCCGGCCATGACGTTGTCGATCCCGTGAACGCGGGCAATACCGTCACTAACTTGAATAACGGTACCGACTTCGGATACCTCGATCTCTGATTTATATTGTTCAATTTGACTTTTAATCAGCGTACTGATTTCTTCAGGTCTGATACTCAAGTGTCTTCACCCCTATCTACTGTGCTAGTCTGTTAAAAGACTTTTCAAGCCGTTCCAGCTTCCCTGCCAGACTTCCGTCATACAGCTTGTCGCCGATGATGACTTTTACGCCGCCGAGCAGGCTTTTATCGATCACGTTCGTCACGCGGATTTTTTTGTTGGCCAAAGCTCCAAATTGTGCAGCAACGGTCCCTTTTTCCTGCTCACTCAGCGGATAAGTGGAGTACACTGTCGCATCCGCAATTCCGAGGCTTTCACCTTCGATCCGGATATAGCTTTCCAGAAGATCCGGGAGGATATCAGCTCTGCCCCGCTCAATGAGCAGTTCTACGGTATTGATGACCGGCTGGGATACTTTTTCTTGAAGGGCTTTTTTCAGCACATCCAGTTTTACTGTCACGGAAATGTTGGGTGTAGAGATAAACTGCTGCACGTCGTTGTCTTGCGCGATGGCTTCCACGACGGCTTTCAGCTCCTGCTCCACTTCCAGCGTCTTCTGCTGCCCTGCAGCCACTTCAAACAGCGCCTTTGCGTAACGCTTGGCTGCTATCGTTTCCCGGCTCATGGTCTGCCCCCTACCTCTTTAAGGTATTGGTCCACCAGTTCTTCCTGCACGCCTTCGCTGCTGACTTCCTTCTCAAGCAGCTTGGAAGCGATCTTCACGGAAACGGCGCCCACTTCGTTGCGCAGCTCCTGAACCGCCTTGTTTTTTTCGCTGGCGATGTCGCGGACGGCTTCTTCTTTGATGCGGGCCGCTTCTTCCTTCGCCTGCGCCATCAACTGGTCGGCCTGTTTGCTGCTCGTTTGCTTGGATTGTTCGATAATCTCGTATGCTTCCTTGCGAGCCGCCTCGAGGGCTTTCTTCTGCTCCTCTACGTAAGCGACTGCCTGATCGCGGGTTTGCGCAGCTTCGTTCATCTGCGACATCACCAGCTCACGGCGTTTTTCCATGATGGAAAAGAGCGGTCCGAAAGCATATTTGTTGAGAAGCAGGTACAAAATCACAAATGCGATCAACGCGAGTATAAAAGACGGGATGTTAATACTCAATCTTAGTCACTCCTTTCCGGTGCACGTGCACTGCCGTTCACTCTCGTTTACGAAAGACCATAATTCTCACGGCTAAAAAGAAGGCGCGGATGGCCGTGGCCTTCCCCGCCAAACCCTGCTTGTGTTAAATTAAGCTCCTGCGTAGAACAAGAACGCGAGTACGACACCGATGATTGGAAGTGCTTCGACCAGACCAACACCGATAAACATCGTCGTTTGCAGAGTGGATTTTGCTTCTGGTTGACGAGCGATCCCTTCAACCGTTTTAGATACGATCAAACCGTTACCGATACCTGCGCCAAGCGCGCCCAAACCTACTGCGATAGCAGCTGCCAAAAATGCCCAAACTCCCATTTGTAAATCCTCCTTAGAGATGTGTATTTTGTTTGTATTTATGTTGAGTTAAGTGAAGCCTTACTCCAAGCTTAACTTTGAAGCTAATGTTCGTCATGCGACTCGATCATTTGCGAGATGTACACCATCGTCAGGATCGTAAATACGAAGGCCTGGATCGCGCCGACGAAAATACTGAATCCTTGCCATACCACGAGTCCGAGCGCCGAAGCCACCCAGCCTGCCGCACCAAGCGCAGTCAGTTTCAGCAATACCGAAATGAGCACCTCGCCCGCAAAGATGTTACCGAATAGACGCATGCCCTGCGTGAGCAGTTTCGCGAACTGTTCGATGACGTTGATCGGGAAGAAGAACCAGTATGGCTGAAAATAGTGTTTGAAATAATTCTTCGTATTTTTCGTGATGCCGAGGAAATGCGACAACAGGAAAACGATCAACGCGAGCGCCATTGTCACGGAAGCGTCGGCCGTCGGGGATTTCCACCAAGCGACTCCAACTTCCTCCAGTTCCGGATTTTTCTCGAAGGCCTCTTTTACGGAGACGATCTCCTTGCCGAAAATGTGCGCATGTTCGGCGCCGTGATAGTCGGTTACGATACCAAACGGCAAGCCTAGCAAGTTCGCTACGAAGATAAACATGATGAAAGTGAGACCAAGGGACAGAAAATGCTTCCCTTTTTTCCAGTCCATCGTGCTTGAAATCAGATTTTGAACGAATTCAACTGCCCATTCCATGAAGTTTTGCAATTTGCCCGGATTTTCGACAGACAAATTTCGAGTTGCCAGTTTCGCGATGACAAACACGATCACGCATGTCACAATGAGCATGAGAACGATGGAAAGGTCAATTGGAATGCCGCCCAATTCAATAATCGGTGATTCATGCATATTTTTCTCACCCCTTTCTCAGTTGAGCAATCTACTCTTCTTTGCGAGACAATCGAATTCCTATAAATAAGAGAAGGAACTGCGATAAGATCAGGGTAGCCGCGACGGCGTACAAATTAAACGTTTCCGGCTTCTGATAGGCGAGTATGACGGCCAGCACGCTTACCGCTGCGCGGGTCAAGAACCCCATGTTCACTCTTTTGCTTTCTCCGTTTGCGACCGCATCGGTCACCTTCTGCACCTTATAGCCCAGATAGAAGCTATTCAGCAGGCTGACGGTAGCGCCAAGCACCATCCCGAGCGCAATGCTCTTGTAATCGGGAAAGAAAGCAGCACCCAAAAAGCATAGGGCAAGAAAATAAAGCGTGGTTCTGGTCAATACCCTGCGGTATTTCCATATTTCATTCATCACTTTCCCCCAGGACTGCCTTGGTGATTATAAAAACGCTTACGCCGCCGATAAGGAGTCCGAATAGAACGCCGAAAGCGATCCAAAGTCCGGGCCCTCCCAAGATCTTGTCCAGCCAGGAGCCCAAATAAAAGCCCCCTAAAGTACACGCTGCCAGATCAATTCCGATTGCGCTTGCAAGTCCGATATATTTCATTGGGGTTGCAACGTTTTTATTGGTTTTACGCGGCTTTTCAGGTTTACTCATTATAGTCCACCCTCATAATCCCTGTTCATTTTACTGAATGTCACAAGAGTTTGTCAATTGAGCGGATTAATGTCATTTTTGCCCGAAACTATGAAAATCATCACAGCAAAACGCCGCAAAACCGTGCAAACCGTACAGTTTAACTGTATGCTGTACTCTTTGCCTCAAGAATGTTGGTTCAACTTTCCTTTGTGAACATTCTGTGAAATTGTTCCGGACGTTCTTTTCGGATACCAAAATGATGCAAAATCGCTTGAACGATCCGCTCCGACGCCTTGCCGTCCCCGTAAGGATTCGCCGCCTTGCTCATCGATTCGTAAAGCGCCTGGTCGGTCAGCAGCGTTTTGGTGCGCTCGTACACTTTTTCCTCGTCCGTGCCCACCAGCTCAAGCGTTCCTGCCTCGATGCCCTCGGGACGTTCGGTCGTATCGCGGAGCACGAGAACCGGCACGCCGAAAGAAGGTGCTTCTTCCTGAAGCCCGCCCGAGTCCGTCAGGATCAGATGGGTATGAGGATAGAAGTTGTGCAGGTCCACCACGTCCAGCGGGTCGATCAGCTTGATTCGCGGATGGCCGCCAAGGATGGCGTGGGCCGGCTCCTTCACCGCGGGGCTCAGATGCACCGGATAGCAAATCGCGACGTCCTCGAATTCGTCGGCAATCCGTTTGACCGCGCGGAAAATGTTCATATGCGGTTCCCCTTGCGATTCGCGGCGGTGCGCCGTCATCAGGATCAGCCTTTTGCCTGCCGCCCATTCAAGGACCGGGTGCGTGTAATCCGGCTGTACCGTATATTGAAACACATCGGTAACGGTGTTGCCTGTGACATAAATGCTTGATTCGTTTTTGTTCTCCCGTTTCAGGTTGCCCGCGGACCAATCCGTCGGCGAAAAATGAAGATCCGCGAGGATGCCGGTCAATTGGCGGTTCATCTCTTCCGGATACGGGGAAAGCTTGTTCCAAGTCCGGAGTCCCGCCTCCACGTGCCCTACCTGGATTTTTTGCAGGAATGCCGCATAGCTGGCAAGGAAAGTCGTCATTGTGTCGCCATGCACCAGCACGATGTCGGGCTGCGCTTCGCGAAGCACGGGCTCGAGCCCCTCCAGCACGCGGATGGTAATTTCGTTCAGCGTTTGCCGGTCCTTCATGACATCGAGATCGTAATCCGGCTTGATTTTGAACACGTCAAGCACCTGATCCAGCATCTGGCGATGCTGCGCGGTCACGCATACCACCGATTCGATATGCTCGGGATGTTTTTCCAGCTCCAGAATGAGCGGAGCCATCTTGATCGCTTCCGGCCGCACGCCGAAAATCGTCATCACTTTTATTTTAGACATGAACTCTAACCTCTTTTCGCTTACTTGGTTCCGAACAGGCGGTCGCCGGCATCGCCGAGGCCCGGCACGATATATCCATGGTCGTCCAATTTTTCGTCGAGGGCCGCCACGTAAATGTCTACGTCCGGGTGAGCTTCCTGCACCGCTTTGACGCCTTCAGGGGCAGCGATCAGATTCATCATTTTGATCTGGGTGCAGCCGCGTTTTTTGAGCACGTCGATCGCCGCGATCGCGGAGCCGCCCGTTGCCAGCATCGGGTCGATGACGATCAGCTCGCGCTCCGTCACGTCGGTAGGCAGCTTGGTGTAGTATTCGACGGGCTGCAGCGTTTCGGGATCGCGGAACAAGCCGACATGGCCCACCTTCGCCGCCGGAATGAGCTTCAAAACCCCGTCAAGCATGCCAAGGCCCGCACGCAGGATCGGAATGAGCCCGAGCATGCGTCCGGCAAGCACCTTGCCGTCGACCTCGGCGACAGGCGTCTGGACCTTCACCGTTTCAAGCGGAACCTCGCGCGTAATTTCATAAGCCATCAAAGAAGCAACCTCGTCAACAAGTTCACGGAAATCTTTTGTGTTTGTCCGCACATCACGGATAAAAGTCAGCTTGTGTTGAATTAAAGGGTGATCGCAAATCACCAGTTTTCCCATTGTATTGTCCCTCCGGTAATCGTAAGTCTAAGTGCTGCCAGTGCCGGTTTGCCATGTGCAAAGACGTCTAGGTACACAAATCTTGTTTATTATATCATTCCCTGAAATGAAATTGCACCACGTTTCACATGTTTATTTTCGCCCCAAGCCGCGGAAGATTAAACCTTTTGTGACAAGGGCTGCAATCCGGAAACCGTTTGGCCGGCCGGAGGGTCTTGATGCGGCATGCATAAAAAAGGGGCCGGAGGCCAAGCCTCCAGCCCTTTCAGGTTCAAGTAGGATGCGAATTAATAGTTGAGTTCCGGGTACAGCGGATATTGGTCCGTCAATTCCTTCACCATGGCAGCCGCTTTGGACAGGACGGTTTTGTCCTGAGGCTGCTTCAGCGTCATGGCGATGATTTTGCCGATTTTCTCCATGGCGGCCTCGTCCATGCCGCGCGAAGTGGCGGCTGGCGTGCCGATCCGGATGCCGCTTGTGACGAACGGGCTGGTCGGATCGAAAGGAATCGCGTTTTTGTTCACGGTAATGCCGATGGAATCCAGCACCTTCTCGGCGTCTTTACCCGTGATGTTCACGCTGCGTGTATCCACCAGCATCAAGTGGTTGTCGGTACCGCCGGATACAATGTTCAGGCCTTCGCCGATCAGCGTTTCGGCCAAAACTTTGGCGTTTTTCACGACGTTTTGGGCATAGGTTTTGAACGAAGGATCAAGCGCTTCGCCAAGCGCCACCGCTTTGGACGCGATGACGTGCATCAAAGGACCGCCCTGGGTGCCAGGGAATACCGCTTTGTCGATGGCCTGCGCCCACGGCTGTTTGCACAAAATCATGCCGCCGCGCGGACCGCGAAGCGTTTTATGCGTCGTTGTCGTGACGAATTGGGCATGAGGCACCGGACTCGGGTGAACGCCCGCGGCGACCAGGCCGGCGATATGCGCCATGTCGACCATGAACAACGCGCCCACGTCGTTTGCGATCGAAGCGAAAGCTTCGAAATCGATCGTGCGCGGATACGCGCTGGCGCCGGCAACGATCAACCGCGGACGATGTTTGAATGCGGCTTTGCGCACTTCGTCGTAATCGATCAGGAAGTTGTCTTCGCGAACGCCGTATGCGACGAAGTTATACAGCAGGCCGGATGCGTTCACGGGGCTGCCGTGCGTCAAATGGCCGCCATGCGCCAAATTCATGCCGAGCACCGTATCGCCCGGCTTGATCGCGGCAAGGTATACCGCCATGTTCGCCTGTGCGCCGGAATGCGGCTGCACGTTGACGTGTTCGGCGCCGAACAGCTGCTTCGCGCGGTCGCGGGCGATATCCTCGACGATATCGACGCGTTCGCATCCGCCGTAATAACGTTTGCCCGGATAACCTTCCGCATATTTGTTCGTCAGAACGGAGCCCATCGCTTCCATTACCGCTTCGCTGACAATATTTTCGGAAGCGATCAGCTCGATGTTGCTGCGCTGCCGCTTCAGCTCCAAATTCATCGCATCCAATACCGCTGGGTCTGCTTTACGCAATTGATCCATCTTCTTGTTCCTCCCTTAAAATAAACTTTCCTATTTTTTTGTGCATGAACGCTGTCCAATCCCCGACGTTTAATCGCAAGCGGAGGCGTTGCCCGCATCCTGCCCGGGCGAGATGCGGTACACCGCACGCTCGCCGCCGATCAGCTTCGGCCGGGTGAAGGCGGTATTCACGCGCGCCTCCCCCACATATCGAAGCTTGGTGCGGTAAGGCACGGCCACGCGCCGCAAATGCATCCCGATCAATGTTTCTCCGATGTCGATCCCCGCATCCGCTTCGATCGTTTCGGCCAAACACGGCTCCTTCATGGAGCGGTATGCCGCGCTGGCCATGGAACCTCCGGCCTTCGGCACCGGTACGGCCGCCACTTCGGTCAGCCGCAAAGCGGCAAGAAGGGAACGCTCCACGACAAGCGCCCGGTTCAAATGCTCGCAGCACTGGAACGCAAGCTCGAAACCGAACTCGCGGCTGACTTCCCGGATGCCTTCCAGCAGCTCCTGCGCCACTTCAAGCGCCCCCGAGGTGCCGATCCGCCGGCCCGCCACTTCGCTCGTGCTGGTTCCGACCACGACGACCTTGCCGGGGCCAAGCCCGGCCGCTTCAGCCAGCTCGCGCAAAATGGCCGACACTTGCTCTTTTAGCGAAACTTCCGCCGGAATGCCTTGTTCGGAAAATTCCATGCGAATACCTCCCTAGCGCTGCAGATAACGGTCCTCGATCGCTTTGATTTTGCCGACGCGCTGCGTATGGCGCTCTCCGCTGCTGAACGGCGTATCGAGCCAGATTTTCGCGATTTCCTGCGCCAGGCCGGGGCCGATGACGCGCTCGCCCATCGCCAGCACGTTCGAATCGTTGTGCTCCCGGGTCGCTTTGGCGGAAAATACGTCATGCACCAGCGCGCAGCGAATGCCCGGAACCTTGTTGGCCGCGATGCTCATGCCGATCCCCGTACCGCAAATCAGAATGCCGCGATCAGCCTCACCCGAGGCAACCTGCTCGCATACAGGCAGGGCATAGTCCGGATAATCCACGGAGTCAGCGCAGCTGCACCCCACGTCCACGACCTCGTGGCCCATTTCCTGAATAACGGCGATGATGTCTTCTTTCAAACGCACTCCCGCGTGATCTGTTCCCACAGCAATCTTCATGTTTCGAAAAACCTCCCTGAATGTCGTGCTTTTGTGACTTCTTGTACATTATACCCTATTTCAAAGCCACAAGATGAAAATACCTTCATGGGGATGCCTGCAAAATCCTCCCTATGAATACAAAAAAGAGCAGTCCGCGGATAACCGCAGAATTGCTCTTTTGCCCAGGCGACCGGCCGTATCATCCGGTGCTCCATCGTGGTTTCATCCACAGTTGTCGCCAGTTACACCGGATCCAAGGTTTTTCACAACCATCATAAATCATTAGACGGCGAAAAGCAAGCAATTTCGGTGCTTGCTCCGCCTGCCGGAGGCGCACCGGGGAAACGTGCATCCTGGGCCGCTGTATCCCTTGAAGAGGTTCGTTGACGCGCCCCGGATCAAAACCGAAGCCGATCCCCACGCTTTGCTTACGAAGCGCGATAAGCTTCCAGCTTATCCAGCAAACGTTCGATCGCGGCCCGGATTTCTGCCGCGGCCAAATCATAATCCTCCCGGGATCCCCCGAACGGGTCGGAAATATCGAAGCTCGGCACGCGCTGCTGGATTTCGATCAAGCGTTCCCGCTCCGCATCGGTCAGCTCCTGTCCGAGCGAGCGTTTGACCTCCCAGGTCGCGTAAAGGCCGTCCAGTTCTTTCAGGTCGTTCAGCACGCCTTCGTCGTCTTCCACGTATTCCTTCAGCGTGAATACTTTGTCCGCCGCATGCGGAAAGTTGCGGATGACCTGCTGCTTATGGCTTTGGGTCAGCGTAAGGATCAAGTCGGACCAATCGACCGCTTCCGGCTTCAACGATTTCGAAGTCAGGCGGTCGCCGATCTCATGGTCGCGCAATACCGCCTCCGCATGCCGCGACATCGACATGCCGTCCATGGCCGCGACGCCGGCGGAACGGGCTTCCACGTCGATGCCGCGGTCCTTGGCCATTTTGCGGAGAAGGGCTTCCGCCATCGGGCTGCGGCACGTGTTCCCTGTACACACAAACAAGATATGCTTCACGTCTATCGCACCTCCCGGATTGTTCTTTGGCGATTATTGTATCAAAAGATAAAGGCGAGGCCAAATGCCAGCAGGATCACGCCTCCCAGCGCCTCCCCGAAATCCCCCAGGTTGCGGCTTGCCCTCCGGCCCAGCAGGAGTCCCATGACCGACATCACTCCGCCGCTGATGCCGAAGGCAAGCACGGTGACGATCAAATTGCTCTGGAACATCCCGAGCGACAGCCCGACGGAAAAGGAATCCACGCTGACGCTTAAGGCGAACAACAACATGCCCGGCAGCGACCGGTGGTCGATCATCCGGGTCTCTCCGCTTTTGAAAGAGCCGAATACCATGTGAACGCCGAGCAGGATGAGCAGTCCCCCGGCAACATAGTCGGCTACCTGTCCAAGCAGGGAGCTCATGTATTGTCCGGTATACATGCCGATCAGGGGCATCAGGATATGAAACAAGCCGATCAGCACGCTGATCTTCAGCACGTGCAGCAGGCGAATCCCTTTCATGCCGATTCCGATCCCCAGGGAAAATGCGTCCATTCCAAGTGCCGCGGCCATCATCAGGATCGCGATCAGCTGACCCAAACCGGCGGGTGTCTCCAACATTCCCATTCCTCCATGTCCGTTAGGTTCTTGTACAACCATATGCGGACAGGTGGACAATCATGACTTGTACGTTGTGGCGGCCAAGCTACCGATCGGCCCGCCCAAGCCTGACGACGTCCTGTCCCGCCGCCTTGCGGAGGCGGTTCATGATCGCCGCGCCGATGCCGTCTTCCGGGCAAGCCTCGGATAAAATAAAACCGACTCCCTCTTCGTCCATGCGGCGCAGGGCGGCATACAGGCGATGCGCAGCGGCGCTCAAATCGGACAGGCTCCCCAGCGACTCGACGCAATCGGCCTGATAGCGGCCGATATGCTCCTCGAACGCAAGGACCCCGGTCCGTTCGCCGCGGGCAGCGGCTTCCCGCAAATGGCGGGCAATCCAATCGGACACTTCGGACGCCGAAGGTCCCGTGACGATGCGGAGCGCGCCCTGGGGAGCATAATGCGTATATTTCATTCCCGGAGCTCTCGGCGCCTGGACAGGCTCGCTTCCGGACTCCGGCAGAAGCGCCGGATCCAAACGCGCCGGCGCTCCCGCCGCCTGCGACAGCTGCTCCAGCGTCACGCCGCCCGGCCGAAGGACGGTCACGATGCCGTCCTCCGCCACCTGAACGACGGTCGACTCGACGCCGACGCCGGTCGCGCCGCCGTCGACGATGCCGCCGATGGCGCCGGCAAGGTCCTCCAGCACATGGCCGGCCAGCGTCGGGCTCGGCCGTCCCGAGCGGTTCGCGCTCGGCGCCGCCACGGGACAGCCGGATTCTTCGATGAGCGCCAGCGCGACCGGATGATCCGGCATCCGAATCCCGACCGTGTCCAGTCCCGCGGTCACGCGGTGCGAAAGAGCGCCGGGCCGTACCGGCAGCACGATCGTGAGCGGTCCCGGCCAAAAGGCTTCCATCAGCCGCCGCGCCGCCGGGCTAACTTCCTTTACCAGCCCGTCCAGCTGATCCTTCCGCGATATATGTACGATCAGCGGATTATCCGACGGTCTGCCTTTCGCCCTGAATACCGCTTCAACCGCTGCCGTGGAACGGGCGTCTGCGCCAAGGCCGTATACCGTTTCGGTCGGAAAAGCGACCACGCCTCCTTCCCGAAGAATGGCCGCCGCCGGTTTAAGCGCTTCTTTCAGCCGGCCGGGCTCGGAGAGAAGCTCCGGACCGATACGCCAATAAGGCGTGGCCGATGTCCCCGAAACCGTCTCATGATCTGTTCGTTCCATGTTTATCCCTGTCTTTCTGTCTGGTGTTCATCCCAATATTTAAAAAAGACCCAAATTCGAACCACGGCTTTGCCTCAGGCTTTTCAGCCGATCAGCGACCCGTCGAGCAGCCCACTAACGCGCATATGCCGTGATTATGAAGTTGAGCCGTTTGACCGATGAAATGGTTTATCCATTCCTTATCTTATCACACCTGAAACGATGGTTGTATCTCCCGCCCGGGCCGCCGTCCGGAAAACGCCGGATGCGAAAATGTCAAAACAAAGCCTTGAACCAGCTGAAGATCCCTTCGAGCATGTCCCAGAGAAAAAAGCGGACTTCCGGTTCGGATGCTTTGACCGGCGCTTGATCTGCGGCTTTTGCGGTTTGGCTTCCCGGCTCCCCCGGGCTGTAGGACGTTTTTTTCGTTTTGCCCGACAGCTCTTTGGACGATTCCGCTTTCGCCGCGGCGGGTTTTGCCGCCGCGTCGCCGCTTCCCGCATCGATGAAGCAAAGCGGCGGGAACAGCACGCACCACCAGTTCTGGCCTTTGCCTTCGCCCAGCGTGATCCGCAGTGCTTCATAGTTTCCCGCAGGATACACGGTGCCCCCGTACAATTTCGTCGGGAAAGGCACAACGCCGAGTTCCACGCGGTAACCGTAGCCGATTCCCCGCTCTTCCAGCTCTCTGCCTACCAAGTCATGAAGCTCGGGCAAATGTTCGCGGATCGTTGCGCGAGCCGCCTCCAGACTTTGCGGATCCTCCAAATCCTGTACCCAGGCATCCATTTGTTCCACCACCGCATCCCGGATTTGCCGCTTGACGAGCTGGTCGTCCGGATGATCGGAATTGGCCAGGATGCGCAGCCGGATCGATTCTCCCGGAATCGGCCCGCCGGCGACGGCCGCGTCCGTTTTTTGCGCTTCCCAAGTCATGGCGAGCATCAATAAGATACAAAAAATAATGGCGGTATTCTTCACCAAAGACCGGAGACGGTCTCCTTTTTCGTTATGATTCCACATGCCGTTCATGCCCCCTCTATCAAATCCTGCTATGATACTGACCAGTATGGCCGGAAATGATAGAGTCTAAACCTGGCAATCTATGAATCTAGCGAAATAGTACAAAAGACCGTTCTCCCATTACCTTTGAAGGTCAGGGAAAACGGTCCACTTGTCCGTGTCAGGCCTGTTTGGCGGCCGCAGCTTTCTGCGGCGCCGGGGCGAAAATATCCTCGCTCACCTCGTGGCCGTGCACGCGCACGCTCATCACGATGCCGATGCTGGCCATATTGATGAGCAGAGACGTACCGCCGTAGCTGATAAACGGCAGCGTAATCCCCGTCAGCGGCATGAGCCCGATAAAGGCGCCAATGTTTTCGAAAATCTGGTACAGCATCATCGACACGACCCCGACGATGAGCAGCGGCCCCGCCCGGTCCCGGCATTCGAGGCAGATCAGGATCATGCGGTGAATCAATATGAAATACAGCAGCAGAACGACCGACGACCCGACAAACCCGAACTCCTCCGCGATTTCCACGAAAATCGAGTCGGAATACGTGTAAGGCACGCGTCCGGACTGGACCGACGTTCCCTGCATGTATCCTTCGCCCATCATGCCGCCGGAAGCGATGGCAAGTTTGGCGTTTTTCGTATGGTACGAGGCTTTGGCCGTCGCTTTGTCGGGAACGAGCCAAGGGTCGATCCGTTCCGTCCAATGTTCCCGCCCGATGTCTTTCAAGAATTTTTCGATATTGTCATGAAAGTGAATATAAGAGAAAATCCCGCCGACGGCGACCGCTCCCAAAATAATGAGGGCCAAAAAAGCATGCAGGAACTTGATATTGCCGACCCACAGCAGCCCGAGCAAAATGAGCACATAGCTGAGCGCGTTCCCAAGGTCGTTTTGGATCATGACCAGCGCAAACGGAATGAAGGTCAGCCCCCCGATCGGCAGCACGTCCCTCCATAGGGAAAGCTTGGGTTTGGGCCTTTTCATCAACAAATACGTCAGGAAAATGATCAAAATGAGCTTGAACAGCTCGGCCGGCTGCAGGCTGA
Source organism: Paenibacillus cookii (assembly GCF_018333375.1). GTDB lineage: Bacteria > Bacillota > Bacilli > Paenibacillales > Paenibacillaceae > Paenibacillus_AQ > Paenibacillus_AQ cookii. The sequence continues at coordinate 40,550 of NZ_BORW01000010.1, read as the reverse complement.
ATCCTCCGAATTTGAACCAGCCCTGGGCCCCGTTCACGTCCGATCCCAAAAAGTTGACCGCGACCAATAACGCGTTGCCGAACAAATAAATATATAACGCATACTTGACGAGCAACTTATAATCCAGTAACACCAGCCCGAAAAAAACGACGAAAGCCAAGATGTAATACTGGAGCATTTTGATGTGGGAGCCAGCGAACTTGGTGTCCGTCGTCACGCTGTATATCGCCATGATGCTGACGCCCATAAATATCATAAGTATAAAAACGACGACATAATCCACTTTTTTTAGCTTCTGAAGCATCTGCTATCCCCCTGATGCGGGCCTCTCCCGCCCTTCTTGCCGTGATCCTTGCCGAAAACTCACTGTACTATTGTAATGGAATAGCAGCCCCATATTCAATTCCTGTTAAATCCATCGCGAAGACGCCGGAGCAAACGGCCGTACCGGCCGCCTTTCTCCATGCTTTCCGGAAGCGGAAACGGCTCCTCCTCTTCCTGTCCGTGAATCCGGATGCTCATGACTACCCCGATGCTCACCATGTTGATGACCAGCGAGGTCCCCCCGTAACTGATAAAAGGGAGCGTAATCCCGGTCAGCGGCATCAGGCCGATAAAAGCCCCGATGTTGACGAATATCTGATAAACGAACATCGCGATGATGCCCGTGATCAAATACGGCCCGGCCCTGTCGCGGCAATCGGCCGCGATCAGCACCATCCGGTGGATCAGGATAAAATAAAGCAGCAGCAGCACCGACGAGCCGATAAAGCCGTATTCCTCGGCGATCTGCACGAAAATCGAGTCGGCATAAGCCAGCGGCACGCGCTCCGATTGGACAGTCGTGCCCTTCATGTACCCTTTGCCTTCGATGCCTCCCGAACCGATGGCCAGCTTCGCGTTGTACGTCTGCCAGCTGACGTCGCGGGAGGCGAGATCCGGCACCAGCCACGGGTCGAAACGGGCGATCCAGTGCTTTTTGCCGAGATCCTCTTTAATCAGCTTGACCGCCTTGTCATGATAATGGATGTAAGCCTGAATGCCCCCGAAAATCGCGGCAGAGGCGATCGCCAATGCGATAAACGCATGCGAATATTTGATGTTGCCGACCCACAGCAGCCCCGCCAAAATGACCATGTAGCTGAGGGCGTTGCCCAGGTCGTTCTGCAGCATCACCAGCGCCCAGGGAACCAGCGTGACAAGGCCGAGCGGGACCACGTCCCGCCAGAAAAGCAGTTTGTTTTTCCGCTTGCGGACCAGCAGGAAGGAAATGAAAATGGTGAGAAACAGTTTGAACAATTCCGCGGGCTGCAGGCTGAGCCCGCCCGGAAGCGTGATCCACCCTTTGGCCCCGTAATATTCGTTGCCGAATAACAGCACCAGCACGAGCAGCATCAGGCCGAACAAATAGATATATAAGGCATACCTGACCAGCAGCTTGTAGCTGATCAGCGAGAAACTCAAAAAAGCCGCGAATCCGACCACGTAATAAACGGCCATTCGCTCCGAATAATGTCCGATTTTGGGCCTGCCGGCCGTGACGCTGTAGATGGAAAGCAAGCTGAACGCCATCAACGCAAGCAGGATGAAAATGATGGACATGTCCATGCGTTTGAATTTCTGCAGCATGCGGCATCCTCCAATATGTTTTGGATTTGGCGAAATTCCCCAAGCCTCAATACCTCTATTGTAGTTTAAACCGGATGCAAAGAAAAATTTACCTCTGGCGCGGCATGTTGGAGACGCCGATCACGTGGCGCTCGATGCCGGCGAGGTCAGGGACGATGATGATGTCGTCCCAATGGCCGGCGGCGCGAAGGAGCTGCGCGACTTCGCGGGCCTGCCCCTGCCCGAGCTCGAAGGCGATGAGCCGGGGCGGGGCCTGGAGCAGCGTCAGCTGCTCCATCATGAGGCGGTACGGCGCGAGTCCGTCCGTGCCGCCGTCGAGCGCGGTGCGCGGCTCGTGGTCGCGCACCTCCCGCTGCAGGCCGGCGATGTCGGCCGCAGGGATGTACGGCGGGTTGGACACCAGGATGTCCAACCATGCCCCCGCAAACGGTTCAAGCAGGTTGCCTTCCAGGAAGTCAACCTGCGCGCCGTTTGCGGCGGCGTTGCGCGCGGCCACCCGCAGCGCGCTTGCCGAGATGTCGCTGGCACGGACATGCCAGCGCGGGGCGTGCAGCGCCAGCGTGACCGCGATGGCGCCGCTGCCCGTGCCGATGTCGGCGCACTCGAGCCGCCGCTCGGCGCCGTTTTTGCCCGCCGTCCCATCGCCGGGGGCGGCGGTGCCGCCAAGGCCGCCGCCGTGCGCGGCGCCCTCCGGCCATAAACGCCCGGCCTGCGCCAGCACGGCCTCCACGAGCAGCTCCGTTTCCGGCCGCGGTATGAGCACGGCCGGCGTTACCTCAAACGGGATGCCGTAAAATTCCTGCATCCCGATAATGTATTGCGCCGGCTCCCCGGCCCCGCGGCGCGACACCGCGCGCTCCCAAGCTTCGCGGCGCTCCGCCGGGAACGGCTCGGGCAGCGCCATGTAATAGGCGGCCCCTTCCAGCCCCAACACATGCTCAAGCAGCAGCTGGGCGCTGCGCTGGGGTTCGGTCACGCCGCACCCGCTTAAAAAAGAGGAAGCCTCAACGAAGGCTTCCCGTATCGTTTGCTTTGGCGTCATCACGAATGTGGTTTCTTGCAAAGCATTATTCCCCTTTTTCCATCAATTCCGCCTGTTCGGCGATGTTCAGCGCGGAAATGATTTCTTCGATTTCGCCGTTCATCACCTGATCGAGCTTATGCAGCGTCAGGCCGATGCGGTGGTCCGTCACCCGGCTTTGCGGGAAGTTGTAAGTCCGGATCCGCTCGCTGCGGTCCCCGGTGCCGACTTTGCTTTTGCGCTCGCCGGCGTATTTCGCTTCCTCTTCCTGGCGTTTCATATCGAAAATGCGGGCGCGCAGCACCTGCAGCGCCTTTTCTTTGTTCGAGTTTTGCGATTTGCCGTCCTGGCAGGTCGCCACGATTCCGGTCGGGATATGCGTAACCCGCACGGCGGATTTGGTCGTGTTGACGGATTGTCCGCCCGCGCCGCTGGAACAGAACGTGTCCACGCGGATATCCTTGTCGAGAATCTCGATGTCGATATCCTCGACTTCAGGCATCACCGCAACCGTCGACGTCGACGTATGGATCCGGCCGCCCGACTCCGTTGCCGGGATGCGCTGCACGCGGTGCGCTCCGCTTTCGTATTTCAATTTGCTGTAGGCGCCGCGGCCGTTGATCATGAAGATGACCTCTTTGAAGCCGCCGAGATCGTTCATGTTCGCTTCCATCAGCTCCACGCGCCAGCCTTGGGTATCGGCGTAGCGGGTGTACATGCGGTACAGGTCGGCCGCAAACAGCGCCGCCTCGTCGCCGCCCGCCGCGCCGCGGATTTCGACGATGACGTTTTTGTCGTCGTTCGGATCTTTCGGAAGCAGCAGGATGCGGATGCGTTCTTCCAGTTCGGTCTGCCGCGAGGACAGCTCCTCGATTTCCATTTTGACCATTTCGCGCATCTCGTCATCGAGCTTTTCGCCTTGCATCGCTTTGGCGGCCTCCAGCTCTTCCGTTACGGTTTTATATTCGGTATAAGCCTCGTAAGCAGGCTGTAAGTCGGATTGTTCCTTCGAATATTCCCGAAGTCGCTTGCTGTCGTTCACAACATCTGGGTCGCACAGCAGCTCGCTCAATTTTTCATAGCGGTCTGCCAAGGCTTGCAATCGGTCCAACAAGGGGGGTCACCTCTCCTGTTTTTAATATATTCCGGGCCCCCGCAAAGCAATCGGAATAAGCTTCAGACATCACGCGTCACTTTGTGGGGCTGTTTTTTTGGTATCATATGAAGAAAAAGCCGTTTATCCTTTCGCTAGCACACCATGGACAGACGACTTTTTATTATAACATGGAACATGCATTTTTTCCAGCTTCAAAACAGCGGCCCTACTGAACTTTGAAATTGCCGGGATTCAAGCTTCCCGGGTTGAGTGCGGTGCCAACGGTTCAAGGTTCCGCATCGGAATCCATCCATATTCCTGCCCGCTCGCCATGCGGCACCATCCCCATTCATACCGTTCCTTAAACCGTTCGAAACATGCCGATCCGCTTTCTTGGTACCCGTTTTATGGAAATCATTCAAAACAAATACAGCATTCTTCGACCTTGAGGTACAATAAAAAAAGTTTTTAAAAATCTTGCAGGGTTCGTTTCGCGCGGGGCGTCTAACGAAATGAAACGGGAGGAGGGGAGAAGACTGGAAGAGTTGCAATGGGTCCGGGCCGTCAAGGCCGGCCATCCGGAAGCTTACAAATACCTGGTGCAGCGGTACCAAAACATGGTATATCACGTGTGCCTTAAAATAACGTCCGACGATACGTCAGCCAAGGATTTGTCGCAGGACATCTTCATGAAGGCTTATTCGGCCCTTCCCGCCTTCCGCGAGGATTCCTCCTTCTCCACCTGGCTGTACCAGATCGCCGTCCGCAAATGTCTCGACTGGAAGCGCGCGCAGCAGCGCGAGCAGGCGCGGCGGAGTCCCGGGGAAGTCAACGAAAACGATTGGGTTACAAGCGAGACCCCGGAACAAATCGTACTGTCCGAAGAAAAAAGCAGCCGGATCCGAAGGATGGTCGACGAACTGGCGGAGCCGTACCGGTCGGCCGTCCGGATGTATTATTTTGAACAATGCTCTTATCAGGAAATTGCCGAGAGGCGCGGGATTACCGCCAAAACGGTGGAATCGCAGCTGTACCGTGCAAGGGCGATGATGCGAAAGAAAGGAGAGGAACTACGATGAAATGCGAATTAATCCAATACCAGCTGGGGGCTTATACCGCAGGGGAGCTTCCTCACGAATCCTCCCTTTTCATCGAACAGCACCTCCGTACCTGTCCTGCCTGTCAAGCATGGCACAAGGAGGTACAGGAAATGGCCCTTATCTGGCAACAGCCTGGCGAAACGAACGACTTTCCCGATTTAACGGCGGACATCATGGATGAAATCCGGCAGTTGCCGCCTCTATATACGCGCCAAACTTCGCGTTTGAAGCCGAGGGATTCCCGAAGATCGATGATCGCCCATTTTGGGGTAGCGGCCTGCCTGGCCTTCTTCCTATTCCAATTCAACGTGTTCGAACACGTAAGCTCGGGCATCACCCAGGCGACGCAAATCTTTTCCGATTCCGTGGATCATATATTTAAGGAGGGTAAACGATGATTAAAAAAAGTAGATGGCTGACGTTTTTGCTCGCGATGATTCCGGGCGTCGGACACCTGTACCTGGGTTTCACCAAACAAGGACTGCAAATGATGATCGGGGCCGCAGCCTGCATCATCCTGATTCCGTCCATTCCGATGATTTTCTCGTTCGCTCTGGCGATTCTGTGGTTCTATCAACTGTTCGACGCGCTGCAAAAAGCCGCCTGGATGAAAGCCGCGGCCCTGGAGCAGGAACGCATGATGATGGGGCAGGAAACCTTCGGGTATCCTTGGACGATGCAGGATTTGATGGCGATGGGCGGATATCCGCGGGAAAACCAGCTGAATCCGGTCTGGACCGGGATCGGGTGCGTCATCGTAGGGGCAGCGGTGCTTCTCATGACCATCTTCCCCGCGCTCTGGCACTGGCTGCTTCAGCAAAACACGGCCAGCGTCCTGCTCGCCGTCGCATTAATCGGCTACGGCCTGCGGCTGTTGCTTAAAAAACCCGATCGTAGAGGGAGCGAATCTTTATGAACCCCCAAGTGAATCAAACGCCCCCGCCCGTCAAAGTCGGCCGATGGACTTCTGCCATCGGCCTGATCGGCATCGGCGTGATCGTTTTGCTGCAATTCAACAACATCATTTCGTTTGAAGCGCTCAAATACGTTTGGCCCATGCTGCTGATTCTGCTTGGCGTCGAGGTGGTCATCGCCAATATCGTCCACTCCGAAAGAAGGGTCCGTCTCGGCGGATTCAGCGTCACGATCCTGATTCTGCTGCTGCTGGTCAGCACGGTTCAGACCGTGGTTCCCGATGTGAGCAGCTTGTTCAACCGGGGATATGTCAGCGCCATTCGGGGCCAGGAGGAAATAGGGAGCAGCATCAAACGCGTCGAAATCATGGTCGATCACGGGAAGATCAACGTCACCGGCACCGAAGATGCCAAGTTAACCTACGACGGAAAATTTCGTTTCCGGGACGCCAAACACCAGGAAGATGCCGACCTCAAAGCCAAAGAAAGATGGAAGGTCAGTTCGTCGGGAGACACGCTCGTCCTTTCGCTCGAAGACAATCCTGAAATTTGGTTTAATTTCGGCTTCATCCCGGATGATTATTTGAACGTATCGGTTCCGAAATCGCTTGAGGTCGAGGTTCATACCAAAAACGACTCGGTGACCGGGAAACAAATGGACGCCGGCTTCACGGCCGTAACCACCAACTCGTCCATTACGCTGGAGGAAATCAAAGGCAGCGTGTCCGCTTCAACGACAAACGGCGCGGTTCGCGTGAAGGACATCGGCGGCTCCGCCCAAGCGAAGTCGACCAACGGGTCCCTTACGATCGAACGAGTCGCCGGCGCGGTCACGGCCAAGACGACCAACGGGGCGATCCGGGGAACGTCCGCCATCGGCGGCGACTGGACCTTAAGCAGCACGAACGGCAGCATTAACCTGAAGGTTCCCAAAAACACAAGCGCCGAAATCAAGGCCAAAACCACCAACTCATCCATCGGCGGCAGCGTTCCGTGGAGCGAGAACGGCGGCGATAACCATAAGCAGGCCGTGATCGGGGACGGCTCCCACCAAATCGTGCTGTCGACATCCAACGGGAGCATTAAGGTCAATTACGGAGAGTAACCTTTAGCCCCCCTAAAGGAGATGTTCATTGTATTCGTTCGTTAAATTTAAAATCGGCCTATCGAGATTGTTCATCTCGTTTAGGCCGATCTTTTTGTTTGCAGGGCCCCCGTCAAACCGCGACTCCGCTGCGGATACGGAGTTCTTGTTCCTGGGCCCCGTCGCTCATTCTTTATTCATCGACCAGCTCCAACAAGTAATCGGTGTATTCCTGCTCGCTCATCTTCGAAATGGCGGCCGCCAGCTTGTCTTGGGCTTGTTCGGACGGCAGCCGCTCATAATCGGCTTGGTTTATTTTGGCCATCCGCGCCCGATATGCGGGCGTGCTGTTCTGCTCGATATATTGAATGACATCCTGCATGGGCATTTTCTTTAGCGTCCAAATACTGATGTCGTCGCTCAACGGATCCTCCCCCTTTTTAAATAGATGTCCATGTACTCCTATGGTGTCCGATCACCGTGGCACCCATTCCGTCCGTTTCGGGCGTCGCCTTGCCCGGAGACCGATTGCAAAGGGATGTAAAAAAGGCTGCCCCTGGGCAAACTGAACTCTTTCGCTAATTGACTAGCAATCGGGTGCAGTGCGCTGTCGGGACAGCCTAATATGTCGAACTCTCGTCTTACACGTTAAACCGGAAATGCATCACGTCGCCGTCGGCAACGACGTAGTCTTTGCCTTCGAGGCGGAGCTGGCCGCGCTCTTTGGCCGCGTTCATGCTGCCGGCAGCCATCAGGTCATCGTAGGAAACGACTTCGGCCCGGATAAATCCGCGTTCAAAGTCGGAGTGGATAACGCCTGCAGCCTGCGGCGCTTTGGTTCCTTTGCGGATCGTCCACGCCCGTACTTCCTGAACCCCGGCCGTGAAATACGTATACAGGCCGAGCAGGCGGTAAGCCGCTTTAATCAGGCGGTTCAGGCCTGATTCCTCAAGGCCCAGCTCTTCCAGGAACATCGCCTTGTCTTCTCCCTCAAGCTCGGCGATTTCCGCTTCGACTTTCGCGCTGATCGGCACGACTTCGGCATGTTCCGCCGCCGCGAAATCTTTGACCTGCTGCACGTAAGGATTGTTGTCCGCGTCGGATACCCCGTCCTCGCTGACGTTGGCCGCATAAAGAACCGGCTTCATCGTCAAGAGATGCAGATCGCGCAGCACAACCTTCTCGTCTTCGGTAAGCTCCACGCTGCGCGCAGGCTGATCGTTGTACAACGCTTCTTTGACGCGTTCCAGAATGGCGATCTCCTGCTCGTATTGCTTGTTGCCGCCCTTCATGTTTTTGCGGGCGCGGTCGATCCGTTTGTCCACGCTCTCCAGATCGGCCAAAATCAGCTCCAAATTAATGGTCTGGATGTCGCTGATGGGATCGACCTTGCCGTCGACGTGCGTAATGTTTTCGTCCTCAAAGCATCTGACGACATGGACGATGGCGTCCACCTCGCGAATATGGGCCAGAAACTTGTTGCCAAGCCCTTCGCCTTTGCTGGCGCCGCGGACCAGGCCCGCGATATCCACGAATTCGAATGCGGTAGGCACGGTTTTGTTCGGCTGCACAAGTTCGGTGAGCTTGTCCAGGCGCTCGTCCGGCACCTCGACGACGCCGACGTTCGGGTCGATCGTGCAGAACGGATAGTTGGCGGATTCGGCTCCCGCCTGCGTAATCGCATTAAACAAAGTGGATTTGCCGACGTTCGGCAGTCCCACGATACCTGCTTTCAAAGCCATGGATGATGACACTCCTATTTCATATTGGACTAGGCTTAAGCCTGAATGAATTGAAGGATGCTGAAAACCCTCATCTATTAAAAAAACACATACGCGAATCCTCGTTACTTCGCTGCAAATGCGCAGCCTCTCAATCCTACCCATTATATATTAGAACCTTGGGGGCATCAAGATAAGGAACCGATTCCCCGCCGATGCGGCGGAGGTTCGTACCACCCCCCCTGATCCCTCCGCAAGAGGGTGGAGAGCTGGTCCTGACAGCCGTCAAGGCGAAATCCGGACCAGCCTGTCGGTCGCCCGCAGCGCGGCGATATCGGCCGCGCCGATCCCGAACATGGCCGTGCGCAGCTCAAACTCGACTTGGGCCAGCACCGCATGCAGCGTCTCCTCCGACTCCACGGCCGGGCCAAGCATGCTTCGCCCGAATCCGGCCAGGTCGGCCCCAAGCGCAAGCACCTTGGCGGCATCCACGCCGGATTGGAGGCCGCCGCTGCCGATCAGCCCGGCTTCCGCCGACGTTTTCCGGACCTCCGCGACGCATTCGGCCGTCGGATTGCCCCACCCGGCAAAGGCCTCGGCCGCTCTTCTGCGCATCGGGTCTTGGCTGCGGTGCTTTTCGACCTGGCTCCAGGAGGTGCCTCCGGCTCCGGCGACGTCGATGAATTTCACGCCCGCCTCCAAAAGCAGCGCCGCCGTCTCCCCGTCGATGCCCCAGCCGACTTCCTTGACCCCGACCGGAACCTCCAGCTGCCGGCATACTTGCTCGATTTTGGCCAACAATCCGCTGAAGTTCGTATTGCCTTCGGGCTGAAATACTTCCTGCAATCCGTTCAAATGCAGCACCAGCATGTCCGCACCGGCAATGTCGACCGCACGGCGGCACTCCTCCGCCCCGAAGCCGTAGTTGAGCTGTACCGCTCCCAGGTTGGCGATGACGGGGATCGTGGGGGCATGTTTACGCACACGGAAGGTGTATGCAAGCTCTTCCCGCTCTACGGCCGCGCGCACCGATCCGATGCCAAGCGCCCAGCCCCGCGCCTCGACGGCCGCGGCCAGCCGTTCGTTTATGGCCCCCGTCGCTTGGCTCCCCCCAGTCATGGAGCTGATCAGCAGCGGCGTACGCACCGGCCTGCCCAAAAAGGAGGTCTCCAGGCTGATAGCCTCAAAATCCGTCTCCGGCAGCGCGCGGTGGCGAAAGCGGTATTTTTCCAGTCCGGACGTCACGCCTACGCCGCTGACATCCTCCGTCAAACTGATCCGCACATGTTCGATTTTTCGTTCTCCCGTTGCGATTTCCGGCAAAAGCGATTTTTTGCCCGTATGATTATCGCTCATCGCGATCCCCCTTCCGCATGATCCCGCTTGGCCATACACATGTGATCCGGCCGAATATGAACCCGTAGATTACGCATCCGTCCGCCAAAATATTCTCCTATCATCTCATTTCTAACCCTTTAGTTCAAATCCGATTCATGACCGGCGCCTTTTTAGTCCAGACTAGAAGGTGGATTTGAAAAAAACGGACGGAACGCGTAAAAAAGCAGCCGAAACGGAGGATGACACATGCGACAAAAGGCGGACAGTGCCACGGCTTACGGGGCGAATCCCCCCTCTTCAGACAACCGATCCGAAAGCCTTCGACGCGGAAAGCGGCGCAAAGGCCGCTGGGCCATGGCTTTGTCGGCACTCCTCGTGCTTTGGCTCGTATGCGTGATCATATATCAGACCCATAAGCCGCTCCCTCCGGGCCTTTCCCACGAAAGCCCGCTTTATTACGTGAACAACGTCCGGTTTCTCTATGACCTGACCTACCCCGATCCGTCCGGCAGGGTGGTGAGCGAACAGCAGATCAAGGACCGCATCCATGAAATCGTGGACGAGTCCCGGCGGTTTCTCGTGATCGACTTGTTCCTGTTCAACAACTACACCCATAAGGGCCAAAACTTTCCGAAGGTCAGCGACGATTTGACCGATCACCTCATACGCCACAAAAAGGCGTTCCCCGCCATGGACATCGTCATGATTACCGATCCGGTCAACACCGAATACGGCTCCGCTCCCAACCCGCTTTTGGAACGGCTGAAGGCTGCCGGGATCCGGGTCGTGGTGACGGAACTGAATCCGCTGCGCGACCCGAATCCGATCTATTCGGCGGTATGGCGCACGTTTATTCAATGGTTCGGCGAATCCGGCCAAGGATGGGTGCCGAATTTGATGGCGAACAAAGCTCCGAAAATGACGGTCCGCTCCTACTTGAAACTGTTAAACGTAAAGGCAAACCACCGAAAAGTCGTCGTCAGCGAAAAAAACGCCCTCGTCCTTTCGGGCAACGTCCATGACGCCAGCGCCTATCATTCCAATGTGGCCCTGGAAGTGCAGGGTCCGGTGATTCAGGATATTCTCGCAACGGAGCAGGGCGCGGTCGACTTATCGAAGGGAGGCCGGCTTCCGCGGTACATTCCGGATGAACACGCAGGAAAAAACCGGGGGCCGATCGGCGTCCGGTATGTAACGGAAGGCAAAACGTACAAATACGTGCTGCAGGAGATCGAGGGGGCAAAGCCGGGCGATACGCTGTGGATGGGCATGTTTTACATCGAGGACAAAAAGGTGTTGAACGCCCTGCTGTCCGCGGCGGCGCGCGGCGTGGACGTCCGCCTGGTGCTCGACCCGAACAATAACGCCTTCGGGCAGAAAAAAATCGGGATTCCGAACCGGCAGGTCGCTCCCATGCTGGCCAAACGTTCAAAAGGGGGCATCTCCATCCGCTGGTACCATACGACACAGGAGCAGTTCCATACGAAAATGATGTACATCCAAAAACCGGCCGGACATTCCGTCATCATCGGCGGCGCCGCAAACATGACCCCTCGCAACCTGGACGATTACAACCTGGAAAACGACCTGTGGGTTTCCATGCCGGCGGGCTCGCCGCTGGATTTGCAGATGCAGCATTATTTCGACCGTTTATGGAACAACCGGGACGGCTCCTTCAGCCTCGATCTCGGCGCCTACCGCTCCACCTGGTACGAAAATCTCATCTATCGCGTCCAGAAGGCGGTCCGTTACACCACTTATTGACGGTGGTATTACGGTACTCCCCCCGGTATTTACCCGCCGTCATGGAAGCATGCAAAAAAGGCGTTCCGCCGGGCGGGACACCTTTTTTTATGGCGTTTTTACGGTTGCTCGCAAACGGACTTAAACTGGCAGCGGTCGCCGCACAGGCGGCCTTTGCCGTGCGGTACGCACATCGGCGTGCCGAAAATCGGGTCTTCCGCGATCATGCAGTCCATATAAAACACTTCCTTGACCATCTGGGGCGTCAGCACGTCCTCGGGTGCCCCGGCGCAAAATACGCCCTGGTTTTTGACCGCGATCATGTGGTCGGCATAACGGCAGGCCAGATTCAAATCGTGGAGCACCATCACGATGGTGCGGCCCTGTTCGCGGTTGAGCTCGTATAGAAGATCGAGCACTTCGATCTGATGGTTCAGGTCCAAATAGGTGGTCGGCTCGTCGAGCAAAATAAGATCGGTATTTTGCGCCAGCGTCATGGCGATCCACGCCCGCTGTCTTTGGCCGCCGGATAGCGAATCCACCGTGCGTTCCGCGATGTCGGTAAGCCCGGTCATCTCCAGCGCTTCCCGCACAAGCCGTTCGTCCTCCTCGCTCCACTGCTTCAGCCAGGACTGGTGCGGATATCGGCCTTGTTTGACCAGCTGCAGCACCGTCAGTCCTTCGGGAGCCGTCGGCCCCTGCGGCAAAATCGCCATGTTTCTTGCTACCTCTTTGGTTGATGTGCGGTGGATTTCCTTGCCATCCAGAAGCACAGATCCGCTTTTCGGTCTGAGCAGGCGGGCCAGCGAGCGCAGCAGCGTCGATTTGCCGCATCCGTTGCTGCCGATCAGCACGGTCACCTTTCCTTCAGGAATCTGAAGGCTAAGGTCCTTAATAATCTCCGTATCTCCGTAACTGAGTGTCAGCGCCTCGGTTTGCAAAAGAGTCATCGCCGGTTACCTCCCCATTCTCTGTTCTTTTGATCGCCATCCAAGCCAAAGTTCCGCCAGGCAGCAAATGATAATCATTATCACAAATATAAAATGTCCCGTAACCAATGTCAATACGGCGGGCTTGCCCGCCCCGCTATAAAAGCGGGGACATCAGGCGGGCGAGCGACTCCAAAATCCGTTCGGGAATTTTCTTTTTCATGAACTTGTCCATGACGATTTGCTTCGTCGATTTGAGATCCCGCTCAAAATCCGACACGATCCGCTTCACGCTTTCCGTCTGCACGAGCAGCGCGTTCACCTCGAAATTCAAATGAAAGCTCCTCATATCCATGTTCGCCGTGCCGATCGTGGCCACTTCGCCGTCGATGATGAGCAGCTTGGAATGCAGGAACCCTTTTTCGTATTCGTAAATTTGCACGCCGACGTCCAGCAGTGCCGGGAAATAGGAATGGGATGCCAGAAACGGCAGCCATTTATCCGGTTTTGCCGGGAACAGGATGCGAACGTCCAGGCCCGACATGGCCGCCACCCGCAGGGAGGTGAGGATATCCTCATCCGGTATGAAATACGGCGTCGCCAGCCACACGGATTTTTGCGCGGAAGTGATCATGGAGAAAAAAATATTTTTGAGCGCGCGGCGGTCGTTGTCCGGCCCGCTCGGAATGATCTGGACGGCCCCGCTGTTCCGTTCCGCCAGAAGCGGCGAAAGGTATTCCGCCTCCAGCACCTGCTCCCCCGTCATGTAATTCCAGTCCTGGAGAAAAATGATCTGCAGCGTCCGGACGGCTTCGCCTTTCACGGACATGTGCGTATCCCGCCAAAAGCCGTAGGTGGCATTGCGGCTCAAATATTCGTCCCCGACGTTCAGGCCGCCGATGAACCCCACGTTCCCGTCGATGACGACGATTTTGCGATGATTGCGAAAGTTGACCCTCGACAGGAAAAACGCTTTGGAGCTTCCGTATGCCGCAACCTTGACCCCGGCGTTGGCCATTTCCCTCAGAAACGACTTCGGCAGCTGCATGCTGCCCCAGGCATCGTACATAAACCGCACGTGGACGCCGGCTTTGGCTTTTTCGATCAAAATCCGCTGAATCCGGGTCCCGATATCGTCCGCCCGGTAAATGTAATACTCCATATGAATATGATGTTTGGCCTTTTCCAGCTCCTGCAGCAGCGTGGAGAAGGTTTCTTTGCCGTTGGTCAAAATGCGGGTTTCGCTCGAAAACGAAATCGGCGTCCTCGCCAATCTCTGGGACAGTCTCAGCAGCTGCTGCTGCATCGGATTCAAATCCGACAGGTCCTGCTGGACGCGGACGCTTCCTTCCTCGAGCATCTCGTAGATTTTCGAATCCTGCTCGGCCTTTTTGTCGAATTTGCGGCGTTTGAAGTAGTTTTGCCCGAACAGCAGGTAAAAAAACAGCCCCACGACCGGCACCAGCGCCAACAGCAAAATCCACGCCATCGTCGATGAAGGGTTTCTGTTCTCCATAAATATCATGAATCCGAGCGATACGACGGTCAGAGTCGAAAATATGCTGACGATCGTGCCTGCCGTTTTGCCGAAAAACCCGAATCCGACGTAATAAAAGACAAATAATAAAGCCGCAATAAGTACAGCCTGTATAGCCCTTCTCATCTCTTCCCCCGATTCGTCCGCTTTTCCAAAAGCGCGGCCTGTTCCGGAATTTGGCGAAAATCCAGGTACAGCCAGCAAATTCTATTCTACATGAAGTGACGCCATCTTCCTATAGATCCCGCCATAAAAAACAGTTTAAAACGGGATTTGAAAAAGGGCCATCCCTTTCCTTAACCAGAAACATTTGACGCAGATAAGGACGCCTCTTCAAGGCAATGATCAAAAAAGATGCGTCGCAGCCTTGACAACCGGCTGCATTCGTGAAATGATGTTCCTAACGACCGTTAGGTAGTTTAAATGGAGGCGATGTTATGAATGCAAAACGAATGCTTTTGGAAACCGCGCTGGCGCATTTTGCGGAGGATGGTTACGAAGGGGCCTCGCTGCAGAAAATAGCCGAAGAAGTCGGGATCAAAAAGCCTTCCATATACGCCCATTTTAAGGGAAAGGACGACCTGTTCCTCTGTTCGCTCAAAAACGCGCTGAAAGAAGAAAAGCGGCGAATTACCCGCTTTTTCATCAGCCGGAAGGACCAGCCGCTGGATCGGCGTTTGTCCGAGCTACTGGCCTTTCTCCAAGAGGAATACAACCGCAGCAGCGAGAGCAAATTCGTGCTTCGTATGTCCTTTTTTCCGCCTTCTTCCTTGTACGACGAAGTCATGAAACTGATTTATCCGTTTTTGGATTCCATGGAAAGGCGCGTTTTGCGGCTGATGGAGCAGGCGAAGGCGGACGGAACGGCACCCATCGCCAATCCCGAGGATGCGGCGGTGGCCTATATGACCTTGGTGGACGGCATTATGATCGAGATGGTGTACAGCGGGATGGCCAGCGCCAAGCGGAGACTGAAAGCATCCTGGCCTATTTTCTGGGCCGGCATTCAAGCTTCAAAAACCTAGAAGGAATGATTAGAGGAGGGGGATCAACATGAACCGGAATTGGTTGTACGTTATTTTGGGCGGCGTCGTCGAGGTGCTGTGGGTTTCGGGCTTGAAACACTCCACCAACCTGTTGGAATGGATTCTGACGATTGCCGCGATCGCGGTCAGCTTTTATCTCATTATCGATGCATCGAATCATCTTCCCGTGGGGACGGTATACGCCGTCTTTACCGGACTTGGAACGGCCGGCACGGTCGTTACGGAAATGCTCGTCTTCGGGGAGCCGTTCAGTTGGGCGAAAACGCTGCTGATTCTCGTGCTGCTGGCAGGCGTCATCGGATTGAAGTTGATTACGGCGGATGAAGGCGCCAAGAAAGGAGCGGATGCGTAATGGCTTGGGCAGCGATCGTGCTTGCCGGGATCAGCGAGATTTTCGGCGTCATCGGCATCAAGGGCGTAACGCAAAAAAAGGGCTGGACTGCCTACTTAGTGCTGTTCGCCGCTTTCATCACAAGCTTTTCCCTGTTGTCTTTCGCGATGAATACCCTGCCGATGGGGACGGCGTACGCCGTATGGACCGGAATCGGGACCGTGGGCAGCACGCTTGTGGGCATGTTTGTGTTCGGGGAGCCGAAGGAATGGCGCCGCATGCTTTTTATCGCGATGATTCTCGGTTCGGCGGTAGGTTTGAAATTAATTTCGTAAGCGATGCAAGAAAAACGTCTATCGACGTACTGTCTCAGTAGACAAACCGCGTTTAAATGAAGTTTTTCTTGCAATATCAGGAAATAACAGCCCTGTAGCTTATACTTTCTGAATATTGTCACAAAACAACGGCCTCCTTTGTCTTCCTATATGGAACGACAAAACGAGGAGGGAATTGGAATGAACATGCGATTAAATTACCGGACCGCAAATCCGCATGTATTGCAAGCGTTGGGAAATCTGCAAAAGGCCAGTTCGGACACTTCAATCGATATCGTCCTGCAGGAGCTGATCAAAATCCGCGTCTCGCAAATCAACGGCTGCGCGTTTTGCCTGGATATGCACGCCAAGGATTTAATGAAACACGGGGACTATTTGAATCATATCGTACTCCTTAACGCATGGCGCGAGGCGACGATTTATACGGAGCGGCAGCGGGCGGCGCTTGCCCTGGCCGAAGCGGTGACGCTGATCTCCGAGCAGGGCGTGCCGGACGACGTCTATGCGGAAGCCCGGAAGCATTTTGACGAAAAAGAGTTCATGGAACTGATTCTGGCGATCAACACGATCAACGGCTGGAACCGGGTCGCGATTTCGACGGGCTTGTTCCCGGGATGCTTCTCGCAGCCTGAGAACGCGAAAGCTTAATCGGTTCGCGGAATCGAAAACCCTGCCCTTTTAGCGAAGGTGCAGGGTTTCTTTTCATTGCGTTGAAGGTTGATCCCTCTTGGGCGCAGAAATGTATCATACCAGTACAATAACGAAAAGAGGGAGGCTGGAGATGACGAATAAGGCGGCATTCGAAACGCTTTACCGGACCTACCGGACTTACGGTATGTCCATTGCCTACCGTATGCTGGGCACGTACGCCGATGCCGAGGATATCGTCCAGGACGTATTCGCCGAGCTTGCGGACAAGAATCCGGCGGAAATTCACCATATGAAATCCTATATCGCCAAATCGGTGACGAACCGTTGCCTGAACCTGCTGCGTTCCGCGAGGAAAACCCGCGAGGAATACATCGGCGAATGGCTGCCCGAGCCCATCGCGGCATCCTCCGAGCTGCCCGAGCTTGCAGCGGAGCAAAAAGATACGCTCTCCTATGCCTATCTGCTCATGCTGGAACGGCTTAGCCCGATCGAACGGGCGGTATTTCTGCTGCGGGAAGTGTTCAAATACGGGTATGGGCAAATTGCGGACATGACGGGCAAAACGGAAGCCAATTGCCGCAAAATACTCAGCCGTGCCAAACGGCAGCTTCAGGGAAACGAACAGCCTGCATCCCCGCCGGGTACCGAGCGGCAAAGGGCAGCCGTGGAGCGGTTTGCGGACGCTTTTCTTCACTGCGATTCGAAGGCGCTGCTTGAACTTCTGGCGGAAGACGCGGTGCTTATTTCCGACGGCGGAGGCGTGGCACGGACGGCCATCCGGCCGATTTTCGGCCGCGACCGCATCCTGAGATTGTTTTGCTCTCCGAAGGCGTATCGGGATATGCGGATCTGGAGCAGGCAAATCACCGAGCTGAACGGCGAAACGGCTATCGTGTTTACGGACGGCCATGGAGCGAAGGCGGCAGTTTGCTTCCGTTTTACCGAATCGGGGGATCGGCTGCGGCATGTGTATATGATCAAAAACCCGTACAAGTTAGTTCACTTGCGAACGTAATAAAAACGCCCCTTTGTCAGGCGACAAGAAAGCCATGAAGAAGCTCTTCATGGCTGCTATTGTTGCTCCGCGGATGCAGGAAGCCTCATGCTTAGATCGGCCTGCTCTTCCAGCGGCCAGGGAATCCCCGCTTTTATTGTTTCCTCGTAATTCCTCAGTTCGCAATTCTTTCCAATAGCCTCTTCAATG
This sequence comes from Paenibacillus cookii, assembly GCF_018333375.1. Classification (GTDB taxonomy): domain Bacteria; phylum Bacillota; class Bacilli; order Paenibacillales; family Paenibacillaceae; genus Paenibacillus_AQ; species Paenibacillus_AQ cookii. The sequence goes on along the minus strand of NZ_BORW01000010.1, from coordinate 22,871 downwards.
GGACATGTTCGCCGGCCCGAAAACGGGACCAAAGACGCAAATTTGAATCCCCCCTTCCTTTTGTAATATAATTTTTTTGACTACACGGTCAGATTAAGAACCGAAGTGTTCAGAAAGGAGTGAATGTTCGTTTGTCTGAGAAATTGGCGGACAAAAAGAAACAGATTTTGAAGACCGCCCTGCAGCTGTTTTCCACCCAAGGGATCTCGTCCACGTCCATGCAGGAAATCGCCGAGTATTGCGGGATGTCCAAGGGAAGCCTTTATTTGCATTTCAAATCGAAGGAAGAGCTTGAACAAAGCATTTATTCGTATTGCGAAGGGATGATCCGCGACAGCGTCATGCAGGTGGAGCAGGAGCATCTTCTGACTCCGAAGGAACAGCTTCAAAAGCAGGTCGAAGTTCTGCTGAACCGTCTGGTCGAGCTTAGGGAGTTTGCGATCATGCAGCTCCATGACCAGCATATAGGCGGTAAAAAGCCGGCCCTGGAAGCATGCATCCGCGAAAAGCATATCCACGCGCTGCAGTGGTTCCACGACAAATTGGCCGTCATCTATGGGAAGGACATCCTGCCCCACGCCATGGATTTGACGCTGTTTGTGACCGGCATGCTCGGCGGATACATCCGGATGCTCATGATCCCGGGGCTGCCGCTGAACGTCCGCCGGATGGCGGAACGCCTTGTGATGCTGCTGGACGACGTGGCGGCAAGCACGCTCCGCAAGCAAATGGAGCCGATGGTTGCCACCGAGGTGTGGTCCCAATGGCTGGATAAGTACATGACAAGCCCGGACCGTCCGCGCCATCCGCTTATGGTGACGAAACAAATGAAGGATAGGCTCAAAGAGACCGACATCGACGCGGCCAGAAAGGAATTTGCCCTCGATTCCATAGAAATCATGGAACAGGAGCTGCTCGACATCGAGCCGCGCAAAGCCATTCTGACCGGCATGATGAGCAACCTGGAACAAATCCGGGAGCTTGGGCCGCTGAACAAGGAACTGAAGGAAATTTACGAGCTTTACATTGTTTCCCGAGCCGAGCAGCTATGAAAATACATGACGATTCTGGCTACACCCCATACTTGGAAGGTAAATAGAGAGGAGTAGAAACCTGCGAGATGAAAGGAATCATTAATTTCTCATTGAACAACAAGTTTGCGATCTGGATTCTGACCGTCATCGTCGCGGCAGCCGGATTGTACAGCGGCCTGGCGATGAAACAGGAAACCATCCCGAACATCAACATCCCGTTCCTTAGCGTGACCGCGGTTTATCCGGGCGCTGCCCCCGAAGGGGTCGTCCAGGACGTGACCGTGCCGCTGGAGCAGCGGCTGCGCAACGTCGACGGCGTCAAAACCGTCACTTCCACGTCGATGGAAAACGCGGCCAACATCGCGATGGAATTCGATTACGGCACGGACCTCGACCAGGCGACGGCGGCCGTGCGCGAAGCGCTGAACGAGGTCAAACTGCCGGACGGCGCCCAGAAGCCTACCATCTCCAAATTCAGCATGAACTCGTTCCCCGTCGTGTCCCTCAGCGCCTCCGACGATTCGGACGATCTGGAGAAGCTGACCCGCAATATCGAAAATCAGGTAGAGCCCGAACTGGAAAAAATCCCGGGCGTCGCCTCCATCTCGATTTCGGGGCAATACGTCAAGGAAGTAAAGCTGAAGTTTAACAAAGAAAAAATGGCCCAGCTCGGCCTTTCCGAAGACACCGTCAAAGGCATCGTCCAAGGATCTTCGATCCATGTGCCGCTGGGCTTGTTCACGCTGGATCAATCCTCGAAGGCCGTTGTCGTCGACGGCAACGTCATTACGCTGGACGACCTGAAAAACCTGGCCATCCCCGTCATCCCTAACGCGGGAGGCGCAGCCTCCGGAGCAGCCGGAGCACAGGGACAAAGCGCAGCGGCCGGCGCTCCCGCCCAAGGAGCAGGGTCGGCAGCCGGTGCGCAGGGCAATGCCGCTCCGCCTGCCGGAGGCGCCAGTGCAGGCATGACCGGCGGCGCAGCCGGGCAAGGACTTGCGGCGGCCGGCATCCCGACGGTCAAATTAAGCGATATCGCCGACATCCAGGTCATCGGCAAGGCCGAGTCGGTATCCCGTACGAACGGCAAGGCTTCAATCGGCCTGCAGATCGTCAAGGACAACGACGCCAACACCGTCGAAGTGGTGAACGCCGTCAAAGATAAAGCGAAGGCCCTGGAAAGCGAGTTCAAGGGCATGCACCTGACGGTTCTGCTCGACCAGGGCAAGCCGATCGAGGACGCCGTGTCCACGATGATGAGCAAAGCGGTATTCGGCGCTTTGTTCGCGGTGATCATCATCCTGATCTTCCTGAGAAACATCCGTTCGACGCTGATTTCGATCCTGTCGATCCCGCTCTCCCTGCTGATCGCGCTGTTGATCCTGTGGAGACTGGACATCACCCTGAACGTGATGACGCTCGGCGCCATGACCGTCGCGATCGGGCGCGTCGTCGACGACTCGATCGTCGTCATCGAAAATATTTACCGCCGGATGAGCAGCAGCGGCGAGAAACTTCGCGGACGCGAGTTGATTCGCGAAGCCACGCGCGAAATGTTCATCCCGATCATGTCGTCGACGATCGTGACGATCGCGGTCTTCCTGCCGCTTGCGTTCGTCAGCGGCATGGTCGGCGAGCTGTTCCTGCCGTTTGCGCTGACGATGGTATTCGCCCTGCTGGCTTCCCTGCTCGTGGCGATCACGCTCGTGCCGATGATGGCGCATTCCTTGTTCCGCAAAGGCATCAAAGCATCGAAGAAGCATGACCATGACAAGCCCGGCAAAATGGCCCGCGGCTATCAGCGCATCCTGAACTGGTCGCTTTCGCATAAGCTGCTCACCTTCGGCCTGGCCGTGATTCTGCTTGTGGCGAGCTGCTTCCTGACGCCGCTCATCGGAACAAGCTTCCTGCCGGATCAGGAGGACAAATACGTCATGGTGACGTACTCTCCGGAGCCTGGCGCTCAGCTGGAAACGGTCGAAAAACGCGCTTTGGATGCGGAAAAATACATTTTGCAACAGCCTGAAGTCGACAAAATGCAGTATTCCGTCGGCGGCAGCGGCAATCCGCTTGGCGGCGGCTCCTCCAATTCGGGGCTCTTTTATATCGAATACAAAAAAGACACCAAAGATTTCGAAAACGTGAAGAAGAACCTCATCGAAGGACTGAAAAAACAAGTCGCCAAGGGCGAATGGGCCACGATGGACATGGCGGGCGGCCTGGGCGGAAGCTCGCTGAACGTCAGCGTGTTCGGCAACAGCCTGGAGGACATCAAGCCGGTGGCCGATCAAATCCTGAAGCTGGTCGAAGCGGACAAAGCCAATTTCGAAAAAGCAAAAACGAGCCTGTCCAAAGCCTATGACCAGTACACGATCATCGCCGACCAGCAAAAGCTGAGCTCCCTGGGGCTGACGGCAGGGCAAATCGCCATGAAGCTGAGTCCGGAAAGAGAGAAGCCGGTGCTGACCGAGGTTGAGGTCGAAAACAAAAAATACAAAGTGTACATCGAAACCGACGGCAAAGATTACAAGAGCATCGGCGACATCGAAAAAGAAACGATTGCATCCCCGCTTGGCATGAACGTGCCGATCAAAGACGTCGCGAAAGTCGAAAAAGGCTCTTCGCCGGATACGATTACGCGCACGGACGGCAAAATGGTCGTCAACGTCACGGCGAACATTGTATCAAGCAACGTGGGCAAGGCATCCGCCGATTTGCAGAAGGGCATCGACAAAATCAATCTTCCGGACGGCGTGGAAGTCAAATTCGGGGGAACGACCGAGCAGATCAACGACACCTTTACGCAGCTTGGCCTCGCCATGGCGGCGGCCGTCGCGATCGTGTATTTCGTGCTCGTCGTGACGTTCGGCGGCGGTCTGGCGCCGTTTGCGATCCTCTTCTCCCTGCCGTTTACGATCATCGGCGCGCTGGTCGGCCTGTGGCTCGGCGGAGAAACGCTGAACGTATCTTCGCTAATGGGTGCGCTCATGCTGATCGGTATCGTCGTCACCAACGCGATCGTCCTGATCGACCGGGTCATTCACAAGGAACGCGAAGGCCTGTCGACGCGCGAAGCGCTGCTGGAAGCAGGAGCAACCCGTCTGCGTCCGATTCTGATGACCGCGCTCGCCACCATCGGCGCCCTGCTCCCGCTCGTCACCGGGCTGGAAAGCAGCGCAGGCATCATTTCGAGGGGCCTCGGCATTACCGTGATCGGCGGCCTGATCAGCTCCACCTTGCTGACGCTGGTCATCGTGCCGGTCGTATACGAATTCCTGATGAAGTTCCGCAGACCCAAAATAGAGGATTAAATTCAAGAAGCGCAGCATAACCAATAAGGACGCGTTCTTCCCCGAGCGGGAGGGGCGCGTCCTTTATCGTGCCTCCGCTTGAGCCATAACTTCGGCCCGCAAGTTTGTATCGGCCTGCAGCTTGCAGTAAAATGAAAAAAATCCGCAGCACCAAGGAGGCAGCCATGATGAATGAAGAATGGAAACAGGCGGAACCGGCATTATCCCGCATGGAAGTGCTGAAGCAGGGAGATAACGATCCCGTATCCATCGTCGGCGAATCGGACGACTTGTACTGCATCGGCGTCGGAACCGACGCTGCCGTGTTTGTATACGAGCCTCTTCCCGCTTATGCCTACAAACTTTATACCGAACCCGCGCTGCCGAAAAAACAGGCTGAAACCGAGGTATACCATAAGCTTGCGGGCATTCCGTATTTCCCCGTCTATTACGGCGCCGGCGACCGTTACGTCGTCATCAGCCGCGAGGAAGGAACGACCTTGTACGACTGCCTGCTCCACGGCATCCCGGTCCCAAGGCAGGTGATCGACGACGTGGAGGCGGCACGCGACCTGGTTCGTAGGAACGGACTGAACCCGAGGGACATTCACCTCAAAAACGTGCTTATGCAGAATGGCCGGGGGAAAGTGCTCGACGTGTCCGAATATATCCAAAGCGGGAACGACAAACGCTGGGAGCATCTGCTGTGGGCTTACGACAACGTGTATCCGCTTTTGGAGGGCAGAAAGCTCCCTCTATGGCTGCTTGAGGCGGTCAAAGCCGCTTACAACCGCCTGGACCCGCTCAACATTAACCTGCAGGAGTTTGCGGAACGGATTCGAAAGCTGTTTTACAAAAAATAAGGCGACAGATTCCTCTTGACCCTCACATTAATGTCAGGCTTTACAATAAACATACCCCGGGCAGGAAGGAGGAGTTCACGGTGAATATCGGAGAGTTGTCGTCGTTGACCGGAGCAAGCATCCGCTCCCTTCGTTACTACGAGCAAAAGGGCCTGCTGTCGCCGTTCCGGAAAGATAACGGATACCGGGAGTACGCCCCGTTTGCCGTAGAGCAGGTGCGCTCGATTCAGCTGTATTTGAATCTGGGGCTGTCAACCGATGAGATTGCCGGCATCCTGCAGTGCGTGCTGAAAAACAAGGAAGCCTTCTGCGAGGAGGTGCTGCCGATCTACCGGCAGAAGCTCCAGGACATCGACGAACAAATCGAGCTGCTGACGAACATCCGGCAGAACTTGACCGACCGGATCGATGCCATCCTGCTCGAGCGGTCCATATCTGGTCAGGAGGAATAACGATGAGCATCGAAACCGTCAACGATGAGACGTTTGCGGCACGCATCCAACCGGAAGGAACTACGCTTGTGGAATTCGGAGCGGAATGGTGTCCTCCGTGCAAAACGCTGCTGCCCATGCTGGGCGAGCTGTCGAACGAACAAGGAAGTCAGGTCCGCTTTCTGCAAGTAGATTGCGACGAATCCCCGGAGACGGCAAGCAGGTACCGGGTGATGTCCGTGCCGACGGTGATCGTGTTCCGGGACGGAGAGCCCGTAGAGAAGCTGGTCGGCTTGCGGCCGAAAAGCGTGTATGAGCAAGTTCTCTCCAAACACGGCTGAAAGCGACCGGCCAACAATAAAGAGCCCTTTGCAGATATATAGCGCGTGACTTGCCGGACGCCCTCGGCGCCGATTAAAAAGTCCGCGGCCCACGCCGCTAAACCTGCGGGGACAGCAAAAGGCGCATGCCGCACCGGCACGCGCCTTTCTTTATTTCGTCAGCTCTATTCGCAACAATTTCAGCATCAATAGATCATAGGGAATAAACTCGCCCAAAATGCCGCCGATTTCCCGGTAAAGCGGAGTACGCGCGCTGGCGGCCAGTTCCTTCGCAAACTGCGGCGTCCACTGCAGCAAATGCCGCTCCAAAAAATCGACCTGCGTATCCAGCCACGTCAGCCTGCATTCCGGCAGCCCTGCCGTCAAGGCCATATGTTCCCCGGCCACGGCCATAAACTCAAGCTCGATCGTCAGATGATCGTCCGTTTCGCTTTGCAGCTTGTTAAAGACGATGCCGCAGTCCTCGTAAGCCTCCCGGATTTGCCGCAGGCAGCGCCGGGCGCCGCGCGCGTCTTCCGTCCGATAGGCGCTTTCGCGAACGCAAGGGAAGACCGCATTCCGGCCGACGAACAGCCGCCCGTATTCTTCCGTCTCCGTCCGGCAAGCCGCCAGCAGCCGATCCGGCGTTATGCTTGCCAAATAATCCTGCAGCCGGCGCCCTCCCGCAGTAAGCGCCAGCTCCTCCCGCAGCCCGGCTTGGCGCTGCCACGGCGCGATCTGCGCCAGTCCCGGCGGACTCTCCAAAAAATCGATCAGCAACTGGTACGCCCAGCCCCTGCCCTGCAGCCATTGGGCTCCTTCCACCGTATCCAGCAGCGGTTCCAGCGTTGTCGTCATTGCCGCCCCTCCTTGATCCAGGTCCGGATATTGTTCAGCATGATGCATCTTCCTAACTTCACCTTACCTGAAACCCAGCCGCAGTTATGTGACTTAATTCACATCAAGCGATTCAAATCCGCCCATTTTACAGAAGAGTGGCATAGAAACGCTCGAAGCCCCTTCATCCCTGATGCCGCTCAGCCGAAACACCGCAGCATGGCCATAAAAGGCGGGGCGCCTTAACGCCCCGCCTCTTCTTCGCGCCGCTTCGCGAGCGCAGCCCGGTAATCCTCCGGACGGTTCATATTAAAAAACACATGGCCGGCTTCAAGCCCCGTCTCCTTGGCCAAAACGTCTTCGGGGATATACCGGACCCGAAGACGCTCCAGCCATTCGGTCATCCGCAGCCGGCCGGTTGCGAGCGAATCCTCCAGCGCGGGCAGCGCGCTGGCGTGATAAGCCGCCAGCAGCGGCTGCACCCGGCCTCCCTCCATCGGGATGACCGCTTGGAATCCGCCGGCAGCCGGACCGGTTTCCGCGTCCTCTGCGATCTTTTTCAGAAAACGGAACAGCCCCGGCGTGACGAAAGGCATGTCGCAGGCTGCGACGATAATCCACGGCGTCCTGGCCGCATGCAGCGCCGCATGGATGCCGGACAAAGGCCCCTGCCCCGGATATCGGTCGCAGACGATCTCCCTGCCAAGCATATGGTAGGCGCTAGCGTTTTGCCCGTTTGCGGCGACGGTCACATCGAGGCCGGCCTCCGACATGGCTCCGATAATGGCCTCGATCGCCTTTTCCCCGCCGACGGCCAGCAGCGCTTTATTTTGCCCCATTCGCCTCGATTCACCGCCTGCCAATACCACGCCGGTCAGCTTCGCATCCGTCATCGAATCACCTCCTGAAAATTCGGTCCGCCCCCCCTCTGATTACGCCCGTTCATCGTTTAAAAACCGCGCGGGGTGGACACTTTAACAATTATTGGTTTGTATCCCTTTTCAACAAATGATAAAGTGAGGGTGGCGGCTTCTATACCTAGCCTCTGTCGATTTGCATTCGGTCGGAAAGGAATGTGCAACGTGCATGATCGTGTAAAAAAACAGTCCAAGCTGCTGCCGCTTAAGGCATTTAATTTCTTAATTTACGGAACCATGGTGATCTTCACCAGCTTTTTTCAATTATACCTGCAGGACGCAGGCATGAACAAATTCGAAATCGGCAGCTTGATGGCGCTTGGCCCGCTCGTGTCCCTCTTCGCCAATCCGTTCTGGATGAAGTGGAGCGATCGTCTGCATAATACGAGACGCATCCTGCTGATCATGATGACCGGCACCTTGCTGCTCCTTCAATTGGTGTTCCATGCCGGCACCTACGGAATGGTTTATTTGGCGATGATCCTCTTTTTCTTCTTTCAGAGCCCGCTGTTCGCCCAAAGCAACACGCTGATTCTGGGATACACGGCGAGCCAGCCGAAAAGGTTCGGCGCGTTCCGGAACTGGGGTTCGATCGGTTGGGCGGTGGTCGCCGTGACCGCGGGCATGCTCATCGACCGGATCGGCATATCCCGGCTGTCGTTCCTTGTCACGGGCATTTTGCTGCTCGCCATCGGTACGGTTCTGCTCCTTCCGCCGCTGAAGGCGGCCTCGGAGACGCCGCCCATCCGGCTGAGGGGACTGGCCCAATTTGTCATCAACCGGTATTTCGTGGCGTTCATACTGCTTGGGATCGTCGTTTCCGTCCCCAATGTCATGAATAATACGTTTATGTCGCTTTATATTACGGAGCTCGGCGGTTCCAAAACGATGGTCGGGTTTGCCGTGTTTCTCTCGTCGTTTCTGGAGGTGGCCGTGCTGATCCTCTTTCACCGTTTCCTGAAACGCTCCCTTCCTACCCTGATCGGGTGTCTGGGACTGGTAAGCGTGCTTTTCTGCATACGGTGGTTGATGATGGCCGGCGCTTCGCATCCGCTTGAAGTCGCGTTCATTCAAATTATGCATTGCATCACGTTCGGCGGATATTTTTACGTCGGCATCCAAGTCGTCAGCCAGCTTGTTCCACCGGCTTATCGCGCATCGGCGCAATCCCTGTTCACGCTCACCTGGAGCGGCATTTCCGGGGTCATCGGCAGCTTGGCCGGCGGATGGCTGTACCAGAACTTCGGCGGCGCCACGATGTACAACATGGGCTTCATGATGGCCTTGGTCGGGGCCGTCGGCTTCGGCATGATGTGGTATTGGCTGCGCTCGCAGGGCCATCACCCGAAAACGGACATCCCTGAAGAAGGATTCGAGGAAATGCAAGACGTCTAAGGCACCAACGAAAAAAGCCAGCGCAAAGAACATGTCTTTGCGGCTGGCTTTTGTATTGGGCAGCGGAACGCTTCCGCGCTTATTTCGGCAGCTGGTAAGAGCTTTTCATCGAAACGATCAGGTTGAACACCGGCTCTCCCGGCTTCGAATATTTCGGATCGACGTTAAAATAGCCGTGGCGGAAAAATTGGAACTTGTCCTGCGGCTTGGCGTCCTTCATGCCCGGCTCCACGAACCCGTGCAGAACTTCCAGGGAGTTCGGGTTGATTTCGTCCAGGAACGTTTTTTCGGCCTTTTCCGTCTCGTCGATCGCTTCCTCGCCTTCGGCCTCGCCGTCATCCTTCGCTTTGATCAGCGGCTCATACAGGCGGAATTCGGCCGGCACGGCGTGGGAAGCCTCCACCCAATGGATCGTGCCCTTCACTTTGCGGCCGGTAAAGCCGGTGCCGCTTTTCGTTTCGGGGTCATACGTGCAGTGGATTTCGGTCACGTTGCCGTTTTCGTCCTTGATGAAATCGTGGCATTTGATGAAATACGCATTTTTCAGGCGCACCTCGTTGCCCGGGAACAGACGGAAATACTTATTCGGCGGGTTTTCCATAAAGTCGTCCTGCTCGATGTAAATTTCGCGCGAGAACGGGATTTGGCGGGTGCCCATCTCCGGATTTTCCGTATTGTTCTCCGCTTCGAGCCATTCGACCTGGCCTTCCGGATAGTTCGTGATCACCACTTTCAACGGCTTCAGCACGGCCATCGTGCGCGGCGCCTTTAGCTTCAGGTCCTCGCGGACGAAATGCTCGAGCATTTGCAGGTCGATGAGGCCTTGGCTTTTGGAAATGCCGGTTTCATAGACGAAGCTGCGGATCGCTTCCGGCGTATAACCGCGGCGGCGAAGCCCGGAAATCGTCGGCATGCGCGGGTCGTCCCAGCCGTCCACGATGTTTTCGTCCACCAGGAGCTTCAGCTTCCGTTTGCTCGTCAGCGTTTGCGCCACGTTCAGGCGGCCGAATTCGTATTGATGCGGCGTGTTTTCCATTTCGCATTCCGCGATCACCCAATCGTAAAACGGGCGCTGATCCTCAAACTCCAGCGAGCAGAGGGAGTGCGTCACGCCTTCGATCGCATCCTCGAGCGGGTGGGCAAAAGCGTACATCGGGTAAATGCACCATTTATCTCCCGTGTTGTGGTGCGTTGCGTGGGCAATCCGGTAAATGACCGGGTCGCGCAAGTTGATGTTCGGCGAAGCCATGTCGATTTTGGCGCGCAGCACCTTTTCTCCGTCCTTGAACTCGCCCGCGCGCATTTTGCGGAACAGCTCCAGGTTTTCTTCCACGCTGCGGTCGCGGTACGGGCTGTTTTGTCCCGGCTCGGTGAGCGTCCCGCGCGTTTCGCGGATTTGATCGGCGCTTTGGTCGTCCACGTAGGCTTTGCCCTTTTGGATCAGCAGCTCGGCGCGTTTGTACATTTCCTCGAAGTAATCGGAAGCGTAGCGCTTTTCCGCCCATTCGTAACCGAGCCATTTGACGTCTTCTTCAATGGATTTGACGTATTCCACGTCTTCCTTCAGCGGGTTTGTATCGTCAAAGCGGAGGTTCGTCGAACCGCCGAACTCCTGCGCAAGCGTAAAGTTAATCCAGATGGCCTTGGCATGTCCGATATGCAAATAACCGTTGGGCTCCGGCGGAAAGCGGGTAATCACTTTCTGGACTTTGCCGGACTCCAGGTCATCGATCATTACGTTTTTGATAAAGTTGGAGGGGGTGCTTGGTTTCTCCACAGTAATCAACCTTTCATCCTGATTTATGTCCGCCTCATAGAATGAACCGTCAGCAGTTTCCTGCTCTACCCTACATCTATTCTTTATAAGCGTGTTTCATTTAAATATACCTGTATTAACCGGATAGTTCAATGATTCGGCTTTTTGAGCTTTGACGAAAGGCAGGGGATTAGGGTAGCATGGAAAAATAGAATGGAAACGAAAGCCAAAAAGCGCGGCAAATGCCGTTTACCTCATTTTATATAGAAAGAAGGTCTGAAATTATATGTTTACATATCTTCTGGATGACCATATCGAGCTGAAGCCGCTGGCCCTCCAGCATGCGCGCCCGCTGTTCGAGCTGACGGTCGATTCGCGCGACACGCTGCGCGAGTGGCTTCCTTGGGTCGATGCCATCACGGACGTGGAGCATACGGTGAGCTTCGTGAAAAACGCCATCAAGCAGGGAGCCGAAAACGGCGCCGTCTCCGCGGGCATTTGGGTGCATGGGGAACTTGCGGGAATTATCAGCTTTCATGAGATTCAGTGGCATAACCGTTCCGTCAGCATCGGCTACTGGCTCGGCAAACATTTCGTAGGCCAGGGCATCATGACCAGCGCCTGCCGCGCTTTCGTCGATTACGCCCTCATGGATTTGGATCTGAACCGGGTCGAAATCCGCTGCGCCACGGGCAACCATCGCAGCCGCGCCATTCCGGAAAGGCTCGGTTTCGTCCTCGAGGGGATCGTCCGCGAAGCGGAGCTGCTGCCCCAAGGGTATGTGAACCATGCGATTTACGGCATGCTGAAAAGCGAATGGAAGCTGCTGCGATAAACACGAAGCGCACAAGGAAAGCCGCCCCGGCAGGATCCGCGATCCGGCTGAAGCGGCTTTTTGAGGTTTTTATTGATCCTGCAGCCATTTCGCAAAGGATTCCTTCACTGTCGCCGCCAGCGCATCCAGGCCCAGCAGGCGTTTCAGCTCTTCCCGGTCCGCCGCGCGGCGTCCGAGCGCCTGCTGCTTCAACACGGCCGCTACCGTGACGCCCATCGGATGCGAAGAGCGCTTGACGATCTTGGCATCCCGGCTTAAACGGCCCTCCTCCAAAATCCGCAAATAAAAGCCGCTGAATCCGGTATCGAGCACCCGGGCCGGAAAATCCTTGACGCCATGTTTGCTGGCCAGCTTAAAGCACGGGAAGCGCGGCTGGCTGACCTGAACGACGACTTCCCCGATTTCGAAAACGTCCCCGATGCACACGCCGGTTTCAAGCAGCCCGGTTACCGTCAAATTTTCGCCGAACGCGGAATAGTCCAATGTCTTGCCCAGCGCCTGCTCCCAATAAGCGTAATGTTCGTACGGGTATACGCAAACGGCCTTGTCCGGCCCTCCGTGATTGACCGTATCGGCCTGTCCGTCGCCGTCCATCTGCGTGCGTCCCACAAACACTTCGCCATGAACCGGTTGTTTATAAATGCCCGTCGTCAGCGGCTTGCCCAAATAATCCACCGTTACGGGCTTGCCGACATTGACGGACACGATGGCGTACGCGTTTTTTTCCTTCAACTTCGATCCATCTCCCTGCCGATATGTTTAACCCTTATCATACCAAAAAAAGGAGAAAGATCTCAAAGGAATTTTTCCGCCGTTGACGTCTTGCGGCGTGCAAGTCCGTTTTCTGCGGTTTCGCGTCCCGTCGCAGGAGCCGGGCACGCCGAGCGGTTTCTCGGCAATGGCCTTCCGTTACAGGGCTTCGACCAGACCTCCGTCGATCACCAACGTGCTGCCTGTGATGTAGGTGTTTGCTCCCGACAGCAAAAACACGACCGCTTTCGCGAATTCCTCGGGTTCGCCGTAACGGCCCAGCGGAATTTCCTTTTGCGCCTGCTCCGCGACGGCCTGGACCGGAATCCCTTTGTCCTTCGCGCTGCTTTCATTCAGCTTCTTGATGCGGTCCGTGGCAATCCGGCCCGGGGCTACCGTATTCACCAGGATATTGTATTGGGCCAGCTCTTGCGACAGCGTTTTGCTCATGCCGGCCACGCCCGTGCGGAACGTATTGGACAGAATCAGGCCGGGGATCGGCTGTTTGATGGAGCTGGACGTTATATTGACGATGTGGCCCCCGCGTTCCTTCATATGCGGCAGGGCGCAGCGGGTCGTCCGGACATAGCTGAGCAGGTTAAGCCGAAACGCGTTTTCCCAATCTTCATCCGTAAAAGATTCGAACGTTCCCGACGGCGGGCCGCCGCCGTTGTTGACCAGAATGTCGATCCGTCCGAACGTTTCGGCCGTATAGCGGATGAGCCCCTCCACTTCGTGCGGAATCGTAATGTCTGCCGCGTAGTATTCGACTTTGCCGCTGCCGAGCTGCTGCAGCTCCTGCTGCACCGCCTGCAGCTTGTCGTCGCTGCGGCTGTTCAGCATGACGTCCGCTCCCTCTTTGACGAGTTCGGCGGCAATCGCCTTGCCGAGTCCCGAGCTTGAAGCAATGACCAACGCCTTTTTGCCCTGAAGCTGTAAATCCATCATACAACCCCTTTTCCATCGTTTTTTAGAAATTGGTTACCACCGAATATATCAAAATTTCCGAACTTTCGAGCGCCGACAAAAAACGCATATAGCCTTCATTACCCGGCTTTACGCCCGGCGAATCGGCCATTTGAAACAAAGGACCTTCACCTCGTGAAAGTCCATTGATTTACTCTATTCTATTAAGAATAAGCCCGTCGCGGCAAAATATCAAATTCAGGCTATCCATCCAGAAAATATGCCATCCAAATTTCGTCCGTCTCCCGGCCTCCGATCCTATATTCACGAACAAGCCGGCCCTCTTCCACGAACCCGCATTTCAGGTAAAAACGGACCGCTCCGGGATTGGTCGAAAGCACGCGCAGCCGCAGCTTGCGTTTGCCCTGCCCGGCAGCCCACGCCTTGGCCGCGCCGATCAGCCTCGTGCCGATGCCTTTCCGCTGATGCGCCGGGTGCACGGCGATGTTGATCTCGCAAACATGCGAATGGGCCGGAAGGCCGGTGGGGTCCCGAAACCCGACATATCCGCACACGATCCCGTCCGCCTCGGCCACGAGCTGCGACGCCGGAGGGCTGTGCCTCAGAAACGCCTCCCTTGAAGTCCAACGCATCGGCTCAGGCGCGGTCCGCTCCGTCCATACCAACGCATCGATATCCATGAGCGCCTGGGCATCCTTCATCGTGGACAACCGGATCGTAAGCGTCTGCTGATCAAGGTTCATGGAAATTGCACCTCTTTTTGTCTAACGTGTGATGTCGAAATTCTCCGGCAAATCATCTTCCTGCCCTATCCGCCGATGGACTCGCTTAGCGCACGTTCCGCCGCCTTGTTGCGCATCGCATGCACGACGAAACAGAGAACGGCCACGACGGCGATGCCGATCGACAGCCAGGCCACCGGCGCCAGCCCTCCGCCGTCGTACAGGATGCCCATGAAATAGGGGCCGATCATGCGGCCGAGGGCGGTCATGCCGCCGGTCACGCCAATGTAAAACGGAGCCGCTTTATGCGCATGATCCGAGATGAACGCAGGCACGGCCGGGGAGATGAGCATTTCCCCCAGCGTGGCGAGCACCATCGCAAACAGGAGCCCGGAATAACTCGGAAGCATCAGAATGACCACGTAAGCCGCCAAATAAAACAGGCCGCTGGCCGTCATCTGCGAGGACGACTCTTTGGCGAACCACCGTTTGATCCAGGTCGTGACCGGCTGCGCCACGAAAATGAGGATCCCGTTCAGCGTCCATAAAAAGCCGTAGGCCCGTTTCGGCAGCCCTTCGGAAATGATATGCGGCGAAACCCCCGTGTTCCAGATCGAGTTGCCGAACCACAGGAACAGGGAGCCGAGCCCCAAGTACAAATAAAGCCTCGTATTGCCGAGAAGGGCAGGGACGCTTTCTCCCGTGCCGGCTTTGGTCTTTTTGGCCAAATGCACGGGGCCTTCCTGCTTGTCGAGCCGGTTCAAATAATTCAGGAAAAACAAAGCAAGCACGGCAGAGGTGGCGCCGTTCAGGATAAAGGTCAGGTGATACGACACGTCGGCGAGAAAACCGCTCAGCGCCGTTCCGAGCGCCACGCCGATGTTGTTGGCCACATAAATGACGTTAAACAGCTCGCCGCGCCGGTCCGCGAACCGAAAGCCGACGAAGGCCTGGATGGCAGGCATCGACACCGCGTTGCACAGCCCGATGAATCCCATCATGATCATGTACAAGACCCAAAACGAGCTGATGAAAGGGAGCGCGAACAAGCCAAGGCTGCATAACCCCAGCGAGCCGACGATCAGCCGTTTGACCCCGACGCGATGATACAGCGCCCCGCCCAGAAGCTGGCCGATGATGCCTCCGAAGGCTTGGATCATGACGACCAGGCCGGCATCGGCCATGCTGCGCCCAAGCTCGTCGAACACGTACATCGTCGTCAGCGGCCACATCAGCGATCCGCCCGCGGAGTTGATCAGGCTGGCGGCGAGAAATATTTTGACTTCGTTCGGATAGGACTGCAAAAATTTCATGTATTTTGTCTCCTGCTTTTGCAAAATGCGTGTTAGACAAGCTGTGGCGGGACACCCGGCATCTTTCCGATGCCACGGTCCCGAAGACGGCTTTCCGATGCAAAAAAGCCCCGAGGGGCTTTTTCAAACGCAAGCGGATCCGGTCTTCTTGTCCCAGAACCAGTATCCATGATCTTCGCATCCCTGGCAATGACGCCTGCTAACGCTTTACTTGGACGACGGTCGAAAAAAATACCGCTCCGCCCCCCATGTCGGCCAGCCGGTCCGGAGTCAGGGCATTCGCCCGCTGCTTGCGGCCCTTGCCGTCCCACCACAGTCCTTGGCTGACGACCGTTCCCGGGAGCATCTTGTCCGTCACCAGCGCTTTCAGCTCCAGCCGTCCGCGGTCGTTGTAAACGACGACGTCGTCCCCGTCTTCGATGCCGCGTTCCGCCGCATCCTGCGGGTGGATTTGCAGCATTGGCCCCTTCTCCAGCCGCTGGTGTTTTTCGACGTTGGCAAAAGTGGAGTTCAGGAAGTTATGGTTCGGCGGCGAAATGAACATCAGCGGATACGCTTCGCTTGCGCCGGGCCGCCTTGTGCCGTCATAACCTTCTTGAAGCGGAATATATTCCGGGAGCGGCGGCAGGCCTGCTTCCTTCATCGCTTCCGAATACAGTTCGATTTTTCCGGAAGGCGTCGGCAGGCGGTCCAAAAAGGTTGCTTGCGGCGTCATGTCGAGCTTCACGAAGCGCCGTTCCTTCAGCGCGTCGAGGGTCACACCGTTCAAATACGGATTCTCCGGGTAATTCAGCGCCCCGGCGATCAGCTCTTCTTCCATTTCCGCGAAGGCTTCGTCGTCCAGCCCCATGGCGCGGCCCAGCATCGCAAACAGCTCGACGTTGCTTTTGGCTTCCCCGATTCTTTCGATCACGGGCTCCTGCAGCTGTACGTAATGATGCCAATACGATGCGTACAAATCGGTCGTCTCGAACGACGAGGCCGCTGGCAGCACGATATCCGCGTATTTGGCGGTGTCGGTCATAAACAGGTCGTGCACGACGGTAAACAGGTCCTCGCGGGCGAAGCCGGCCTGTACCCGCTCCGTATCGGGGGCAACGACCAGCGGATTGCTGCAATAGACGAAGACCGCCTTGATCGGCTGCTCCTTCAAATGCAGCGCTTCGCCGATCCGGTTCATGTTGATGGCGCGCGCCCCCGGGTTCGGCCGCAAATCCGGCCGCTCCAAATAATCGCTGTTCATGGCATGATAACCGCCGTTCGTTTTCACCGCGCCGCCGCCCTTTTTCAGCCACTGCCCGGTCAGCGCCGGCAGGCAGGCGATGCTGCGCACGTTCATGCCCCCGTTATCGTGGTGCTGAAGCCCGTTGCCGATCGCGATATAGGAGACGGAAGCCTCCCCGTACGCGCGCCCCAGCTTCTCGATATCTTCCGCCGGCACGCCCGTGATGGCCGAAACATGCTCCGGCGTGTAGCTTCTGACATGCTCGCGAAGCTCCTCATGCCCTACGGTATACCGCTTCAGGAAGGCTTCGTCCGTCAGTCCGTCGCGGAACAGGACGTGCATCATGCCCAGCGCAAGCGCCGTATCCGTCCCCGGATAAAGCGGAATGAACCAGTCCGCCCATTGGGCGGTGCGGTTTTGGTGCACGTCGATGACGATCACCTTGGCTCCGCGTTTGCGCGCTTTTTCGGCGATGACGATCTGGTGCATGTTCGTGCTGATCAGATTGCCGCCCCAAACGATGATCAAATCCGCATGCTCCGTATCTTCCGGCGAGGTGCCCCCCTTGAAGCCCATCGTGTATTTCCAGCCGGCGTTTCCGGCGGCGTTGCAGATCGCTTGGTCCAGGCGGCTTGATCCGAGCGCGTTGAAAAACCTGCGGTCCATGCCGTCGACGCTGAGGATGCCCATGTTGCCGTAGAAGCTGTAAGGCAAGATGGACTCCGGTCCGTATGCGTCGATCAGCTCCCGGTACCGCGCCGCGATTTCACTGACCGCCTCGTCCCAAGAGATCCGTTGAAACTCCCCGGAACCCTTCGGGCCCGTCCGCTTCAGCGGGTACAGAATGCGTTCTTTATGATAAATCCGCTCGGTCATATTGCGGACTTTGTTGCAAATCGCTCCCTGCGTGATCGGATGCTCCGGATTGCCGGTAACCTTGACGATTTTGCCGTCTTCCTTATGCAGCAGCAGGCCGCATGTGTCGGGGCAATCCAGCGGGCATACCGCCGGGAACACGCCGTTTTTTTGGTCTATCATTTCCGCTCCACTCCCCTTGTCGCTTCCAGATTGTTCGCTCTTCTATAGTTATCTTAATGGGCGGGCGGGAAATGCGCAAAAGAAATTAAACCGCACCCATGCCAAACCGACCGGGCGTCGGCGTTTTCGCCAAAAGAAAAACCTGCCGCAAAAGCGGCAGGTTCCCCGTGCTGATGTTCGTTGTTCGGCTGCGATTCGTTTCGGTTCGTCTACAGCAGCTGTTCGATGGCCCCCGCCATCGCTTCCGGATCTTCGCGCGGTTCATAGCGTGCGACGACCTCGCCGCTGCGGTTCACCAGAAACTTCGTGAAGTTCCACTGGATATCGCTGCTTTCCGCGGTTCCGGGCTGCTGCTCCTTCAAATAGGCAAAAAGCGGGTGCTCGGCTTCGCCGTTGACGTCGATTTTCGCGAATACGGGGAACGTTACCCCGTAATTCAATTGGCAAAACGAAGCGGCTTCCTCGCTGCTGCCGGGCTCCTGTGCCCCGAATTGGTTGCACGGAAAACCGAGGATGACGAGCCCCTGGTCCCGGTAACGTTCATACAGCTTTTGCAGGTCGCCGTACTGCGGCGTCAGACCGCATTGGCTTGCCGTATTGGCAATGACCAGCACCTTGCCCTTGTACTCCTCCAGAGAGACTTCCTTGCCCGCCGGCGTGGCGGCTGAATACGTATATACCGACATGTTCTTCCCCCGCTTTCATGGATTATCTTCCCCGGTGTTTGGCTTTGGCTTTTTGAACGGCAATTTCCCGTTTGCGCTTCGCCTGGGCTTCCCGCAGCTCTTTGGAGAGGCGCGTTTTTTCCCGCTTGCGCAAATCAAGCTCCTGCTTGATGGCTTCCTGGCTTGCCGAGCTGACTCCGCGTCCCCTGGACTCCCTGGCCGCAAGCCGGGCGAGCCTTTTCGGGTTAGCCTTCGGCTGCGTTGCCTCGGCGATATCGACGCCGCAAGACAACCGGTCCGCCACGGAAGAAAGCCCGTGCAGGACAAATTCCCATACTTCCGGAAGCGAAGGCTCCCCGCCGAAAATATGCCTGCCCGCCAGCAGCTTGCCGTCCTTCTCCACTTCCACGATTCCAACCCAATATGGTTCTTCGAAAAATACCGTTAATTTCATGGTACTCCCCCTCTGTTCAACATGGGAACGCCGGACATCCCGAGGGGGGAAGGTTACTGACACGGGACGGCGCCGGGCCGCCGCCTCGTGCGCCCGGACTACCAACCGGGCCGTGTTTTTGCGTTCTAATTCCATCATACACAAGTCGAAGCCGAGTGCAAGCCGCGGCAAGCGTTCGGCCCGGATCGACGCCCGGCAAAAAAAATGAACCGAAAAAGCGCAAAACCGCGCTTTTCGGTTCATGAATCCGTTGATGTTAACGTCCCGCTCTTCCGCCCCGGCGTCCGGAAGCGTCGCCGCGGCCTCTCCGGCCTTGCGCCTGGGATGCGCCGCGTCCCGGTTTGCCGCCGCCCGGGGCTCCGCGCTTGGCACCGCCGCGGACGTCCCCCTTGCGGGAGGAAGCCCGGGCCGGCTTATCCTCGCGGCGGGAACGGCTTTGCCCGCCCCGGCTCGAACCGGCGGCGCCGCCGCGCCCGCCTTCCTGCTCTTTCCGGCGGCCGGGGGCCCGTCCTTCGGCCGGACGAGGACCGCGCGCTTCCACGATCGCTCCGTCCTTTTCATACCGGCGGCGCTCAATGATGTACTGGATGCCCTGCTCAATGCGCTGCAAGTCCCCTTTGTCCTTCGGGGATGCCAGCGTGATGGCCATCCCTTTTCCGCCGGCACGGCCCGTGCGGCCAATGCGGTGGATGTAGCTGTCGACCTCATGCGGCATGTCGTAGTTAAAGACGTGGGTTACGCCCTCGACGTCCAGCCCCCTTGCCGCCACGTCCGTCGCTACCAGCAGCTGCAGCTTGGCTTCGCGGAAACGTTTCATGACCTGCTCCCGTTTAGCCTGCGACAAGTCGCCATGCAGCTCGTCGGACTCATACCCCTGCTCCAGCAGCGCCGCGTTCAGCGCCGATGCCCGGCGTTTGGTGCGGCAGAATATGATCGCGAGGTACGGACGGTACATTTCAATCATCGAGACCAGCGCCTGCTGTTTGGTCCGATCCTTCACTTCGACGACCAGCTGGCGAATGGACTTCAGCGGCACCGGGGAATGTTCCACCTTGATCGTGACGTCTTCGGCGTCGCGGGTATAAAAAGAAGCGAGCCGCTTGACTTCGGCCGGCATCGTGGCGGAAAACAGCAGCGTCTGCCGATGGTACGGGAGCGCCTGGATGACCGTCTCCACCTCGTCCAGGAAGCCCATATGCAGCATCTGGTCGGCTTCGTCCAGCACGAGCGTTTTGACCCCGCCCAGCTCCAGCGTGCCGCGGCGAAGATGATCGTTCAGCCGTCCCGGCGTACCGATAATGAGATGCCGCCCGCCTTCCAGCTTGCGCAGCTGCTTCTCCACGTCCTGGCCTCCGTATACCGCAAGGATGCGGATCTCAGTGCCCCGCGCCAGCTTCCGCGCTTCCTCCGTGATCTGCAGCGCCAGCTCCCTCGTCGGCGCAATGATCAGGGCCTGCGGGAAAGGACGGCCCGGGTCCAGTTTCTGCATGATCGGCAGCAGGAAAGCCAGCGTCTTCCCCGTTCCGGTTTTGGCGCGGGCGATGACGTCCCGTTCGGCCAGCGCCAGCGGAATCGTCTCCGCCTGCACCGGCGTCGGCACGGCAATCCCGTTCTCTTTCAGGGCGGAAACCCATGTTTCCTTGATGCCCAGCTCTAAAAAATTTGGCAAAACATCCACCTCGTTATGTTCACTTTTTCGTTTGTCCCTGTTTCGAATCCATCTTCAAAATACTTATTGTAACGGATATGCCGCAAGTTGGCGACTCCGCCCCAAACCCGTTTGCCGAATCATTCCGGATTTGCCGGATTTGCCGGCAGGCCATCGTGACCTCCGCGGTCCGCCGTCATTACTCACCTTTTGCCGGGTAATCCCGATTTGATCCGCCGCCACGGCCCGGACTTAAAATTTGCCCGATTTGAAAATGGCGTACAGCAGCCATACGACCATCAGGAACGCGACGCCCAGACCGATGCCGATCACCGGAAAATGCCATAAAATCGAAGACTGCCGGTTCATGGAGGACCCGATGATCAGCCCGACCATGATGATGCTGAAGGCCAGCAGCACGATGCTGAAGGACAGCCTGTTGCTGATTTGATCCAGCTTGCGCATCAGCGATTCCATCTCCGGCATGCTGATCTCCACCTTCAGTTTGCCTTTGCTGAACAAAGCGGAGAGATGTCTCGCCTGGGAAGGCATATCCAGCAGCGCCTCGGCCAGCCCGGCCGCGCTTCCGAGCAGCTTGCCGCGGATGCGGCCGGGGCTGAACCGATCCTTGATCAGCTTCTTTCCGAACGGCTCCGCCATGTCGATGATGCTCAGCTCCGGATCGAGCTTCTGAATGACGCCCTCCATCGTGAGCAGCGCCTTGCCGAGCAGCGTCAGATCCGGGGGCATCATGATCGCATGCCGCTGGGCTACCCCGAACAGGTCGCTGAGCGCCTTGCCGATGCCGATCTCGGAGAAAGGCATGTCGTAATATTCGTCCCGGAGCGTGTCCAGGTCCCTTCGCAGCGCATCCAGATCGTTGTCTTCCGGCAGCAGGCCGAGATGCAGGATCGCGCGGACCATGCTGTCCGTATTTTTACGCATAAGAGCAATAATAAGTTCGGATAAATGATCCTTCATATCGCTGCTAAGACGTCCGACCATCCCGAAGTCGAGGAAGGCCAGGCTGCCGTCCTTCCGGAGGATCAGGTTGCCCGGATGCGGGTCGGCATGGAAAAAACCCTCCATGAATATCTGATACAGCATGGCGTTGACGAAACGTTTGGCGATCAGCTTCGGATCGAATCCCGATTGTTCCAATTGCTCGGGCTGGCTGAGCGTAATGCCCTCCACATACTCCATCGTCATGACCCGCGAAGAAGAATACTGCCAGAAAATCCGCGGGATGAAAATGTAAGGGTCGTCCTGAAATTGCAGCGCTATTTTTTCCGTGTTGCGGCCTTCGCGGCTGTAATCCATTTCCGCCAGCAGGGATTTGGAAAATTCCTCGACGATTTTGGTCAGCTGGTACCGTCTGGCCCATTCCCACCGTTTTTCGGCGATCTGGGACAGATCCCGCAAAATCGCCAAATCGCGCGTAATGGTTTGCAGCGCGCCGGGGCGCTGGATTTTGACGGCCACCGCTTCCCCCGATTTCAGCTTGCCCAAATGGACCTGCCCGATGGAAGCGGCGGCAACCGGAACGTCGTCAAAACGAGCGAACACCTCGTCAACCGGCGCCTCCAGTTCTTCTTCCAGAATGCTTCGGGCTGCTTTCGCCGGGAAAGGGGGAACCTGATCCTGCAGCTTCACCAGCTCCCTGATCACGGTATCCGGCAGCAAATCCGAGCGCGTGCTCGCAAGCTGCCCAAGCTTCACGAACGTCGGCCCCAAATCCTCCAGCACGAGACGGATCCGCTCGCCGAGCGTTTTCGTCTCCGTCTGCTCATGCTTCAGCCGGCGCCGCGGCAAGGACAGCATCTGAAACAGTCCCAATTCCTCCACCATGTAGCCAAAGCCATGACGCATAAGCGCCATGGCGATTTCCCGGTAACGACCGGTATGCCTGATGCGGACCGCCATATCACGAATGTCCCGTTCCCGGCGTCGGCTCCCCGGCGGTCCCTTCGCGTTCGGCGAGCTTTCGCTCCAGCTCTTCGATGCGCCGCTCCAGATCGGCAACCTGCTTTCCGGAAGGTACATGAAGCTCTGTCAAAATCCGCTGGACTTGCTCCCTCAGAAAATCTTTGAACTGGGACTTCTCCTCCTCGCCGCGTTCGACCAGCCGTTCGATCAGGTCCTTGGATTCCGTGGGCGCCAGTTCGCCGCGCTTCACCAACTCTTCGACCGTTTTTTCGATTTTTTCCTTGCTGACGATGGTCAGGCCCCATCCGAGCGAGATGGCTTTTTTCAACAGATCACTCATCATATTCCCTCCCATGGTTCATTTTCCCTTATTATACCCTGAAATCGCCTTACGTATTTGAGTGTTTTGCATAATTCCGTTTCAGAGAAGAAGCGATAGCATATTCACTGTCGTTAAGGGGTAATTTTCGAAAATGGTATTATATGGATGAAGAAAAGGGCAGACTTGCAGAATTTTAGAACAGC
>NZ_BORW01000009.1 GCF_018333375.1 Paenibacillus cookii | reverse complement strand
GGGTGTGGTAGACTTCATCTAAAAGGTGCTCCTTTCTTTGTAGGTGATGTTCTGGACAAACACCATTCTACCAAAGAATTGGAGCCCTTTTCTTGTTTTTCAGACGATGTTACTTTCGAAATTCAGGATAATGTCTAAATGGAGACGGATTCGGTGGTGATCAATGATGGATCGTGTTCAAGATTTGCAAAAACTGATCAAACTTACGGGCGAGCGCGCGAAACTGGATGCAAAAGCGAACGGGACTTACATTGTCTATCAAACGGAAAAAGGCCAGATTGTCAAAGAATATTCAAACGGTGTGATCGAGCCAATCGACAATCCTGGGGTTCATCATGAATGAGTACTCCACAGTGATGGTTGTATTCGCCGGCAATAACGGCAGCGGCAAAAGCACCATTCGCAATTTGATAGTGGACAGGCTTGGTATCAGTGTCAATATAGATCCCGACGCTTTAGCTCGCGGCATTGATTCTGACCATCCGGATCGCCGCAAAGTATCCGCGGGCAAAGAAGCGATTAAGCTTGCGAGAGAATGTATTCAGCATAAACGAGATTTTTCGTTAGAAACGACTTTGGCTGGCGGCAATGCTATTCGACTGATACGGGATGCCAAGGCGAACGGCTTTGAAGTGACGATGTTTTATGTGGGTCTAAATGATGTTCGGCTCAATATCGAACGTGTTGCCGCCAGAGTTCAAACCGGTGGACATCATATACCGACTAAAGACATCGTTCGGAGACAAACCACATCCATGCAAAATCTGCTAACTCATATCCATCTCATTGATCATTTGATTGTGATTGATAATAGCGAAGTTTCCGGTAAAATCGTTATGCAAGCTGAACATAGTATTTTAAAATATCAGGCCGAATCTCTTCCAAAATGGGTGCATAAGATCAAGGATCAGTTACATTGATTATGGAGAATCATATGAAGTTTGAAATTAGCAAATCTATGGAAAACAAAATTAATAATTGGGATAAATGTGAACCCAAAGATGTAACGGGAGCAAAGTTTGCGTACATATTTATACCAACAAGTCTAGGATTGGTTATCAAGGTCCAGTGTGATGTTTGTAAAAGGGAATTACTACTAACCGAAGATGATTAAATCTTGAATTTTACATTTCTCCCAATGTGAATAAGGAATTCTACGCGACCGGATTAGATCTGGTCGTTTTTTTTGTGCAGAACATATATTCGCTGACAAAGTGTTGTCATGACTTAACTATAAAATAAAAATATACTAGGTGATTCTTAATCCATTACCGGTGGTGTTGAAATGCAAATTGATAAGAATGATGTGAGGGATTGTTTGTTAAACTTAATCGCAGGTTTGTCACAGTGGGGAGAAGACTTCAGCGAGCCGCCGGCTCTATTGCGTCAAGGACATATGCAGTTTGTTCGACTCCTGATGTTGGAGGGAAAAAAAGCTCCAATTGATTTGCATTCACTTATTCAATTGTTGCAAAAACCGGCAGAAGAATGGGGAATTGTAGTAGCCGGTATCTATCCGGAGGAAGCGCCGCTCTTGATTCCGGATCTGGGCTTGTCACCAGACGCACGTGAATTTAAAATCATGTACGATTCGCCTGAAGAAGCTCAGACACAAGAAATAGTAGAGATATTGCGCTACTGCCGAGGGACAATGCCGATGCTAGAGGAGAAGTACCGAAAACTTCGAGAGTTCCTTATTACCAATCCGGTTGTATCTGCTTACCGTTTAATGGAGTTTGGGCTGGAGCTTAAGGATACAGAACTGATGAAAAAGCTTAGTCGCTGTTATGAAGAAATTTCGGACGATGTAGAACGATATCGCAAATGTCCACGATGCGGATGGACGCTGGAATTTCGTAACGATCACTGGCAATGCGGGGCAGAAGATCTTTGTGGGAAACTGGCCAGTCGCGGAGAGCTTAAGAAATGGGAAATCCATGAGCCCATGCATCGATTGCGTTATGGAATTTATCGGTACACGATGTTGCCAGGGTTGGCTGAACTTACAGCTAAAGATTGGCTAACGAAGAAAGGTTACAAAATTGAACTCTTTCCGCAAGTAGACCGGTTTGATTTAGCCGTCGAATTGGATACGCATATCGTCTATCTGGATATGAAGGATTTTAAGCACCCCCTACACCTGGCTAACTTCTTCAATAAAATGCAACCCCACCAACTAGAGAAATATCGAGACCCACATGTATATATTGTCATTCCGCAATACCGAACGAAAATATACCCCGGTTACTCGAAGCTTGTTAAACAAGCACTTATGGCTCATGCGAGTCATCTGAAAGTCATAAATGAGCGGGATGTGCAGAAGCATCTGGCTGGGGAGGCAACGGAGAGATGAGAGTATCGTATTGGACCTATTTTGAGCAGTTCCTTCCGCGTCTCTTGCCATCTGGATTGCCGCGGCAAAACATTGAAACCATTTATACTGTGGAATTGTTCGTTACAGGATGTTTGATGGTTGATTCTTCTATGGATATCAGCGAAGGTTATACGATTTTATCAGGTTACGACTCACCTATTCTTCCCAAGCCTGCTCGGAAGGAGATTGCACACCGTTTAAGAGTTTTATATAGTGCTTTGCGCTCAAGGATGACATGGGACAACTTATTCGAACGATATGAAGAAGTTTCGGTTGAATATAGATTATATGAAAACGACGGTAGTCATTGGAGACTCCGGACTCCTGCCTTGTTCGCCGATCGCAGGAAATGGTACGAGCAATTATTAGAACAAGCTGTTGCCCATCTGTCTAAAGACATACACTTTGCTACATCAGGCAAGTTCCACTATTACAAATATAATCAGGAACAAGAGTCCATTCGTTATGTCGGAGAAATTCCACCGCCGTTGGTTAATACGTCAACATTTCCGAGATATAGACCGAAGGGGAGATTTACACTTCATCTTGGAGACGAGCATACCTATCAGACAGAGGGGATGCGAGAAGCTTCGGCAGCCTTGGAATGGAAGGAACGGGCCGGAATTGGACTTAAACTAAAATCATTGACTAACCCCAGTATCCGACAGTTTGAGTATAAGGGCTTACAGCATATCGTAGGGGGACTGGGGTCGGGAAAATCCACATTTATGGTGTTGGAAACGGATCGATTAGTCCGAGCAGGAGCTCGTGTCGGATTCATTGAGAGCAGTGTCCCTCAAGTATTAAATCGAGTTAAGGAACTTCGTTTATTGGGAATTAACGCTGTTCCTGTAATTGGAAGAACGGGTCGCCGTAAACATCAGAAAGATTATATATCCGCCCGTCGCCATCAGATTCGGGATGTAACGGATTGGGGGCAGGATTCTTATCTGGAACTCCGACATGTATCCGATTTTTGCATCATCCATGCCCTTGCCAATGACCATGAAAATACGACAGATTATCCATGTCGTCAGTTAATACAGCAGGAGAAAAAGTGCGTATGCCCCTATGCAGCCAGTTGCGGAATCTATCGCGATTTCGCAGCCCTGATCCATGCGGAAGTATGGGTTACAACCTCAGCAAGCATATTGAAAACAAAACTACCTGTTATGCTGGACCCATATGAGAGAACAGTCTATGAAGCGATGTATGACTTGTTAGACATCATTTTCGTTGATGAAGCCGATGCGGTTCAGAAGCAATTCGACGATTCCTTCGTCTCCGAGATTGCATTGTTTGGTAACTCTCAGCATCTCTTTGAGAAGACCCTGTTAGAATCATTTCGAAAAACGATAGGTTATTATGGTAAGTATGCACATGACGAGGTTGTACAAGACTGGATGGATGTTCTGAATCGCCTTGAAAGCACCATCCGCCGCGGTGTATATCGTACATTGAATTTATCGCCTGAATTCGCTCAGTTTTTGTACCGGAAGCTATTACGGCTCTCTACCGAAGCTTATCGCATCAGTGGCGCTTTCGCCAAGGACGAACAGAATCGGGAGAGAATTGAACAGGAATTACGCAACTATGCGGATCATCCGCTGGACCACCCTATCTATGCAGATGTAACGAAAATGCTGCAAGCTCGAACGAAGAAGGAGCGGGAACAAGCTCTAACTACCATTCTCCATAAGTTGGGCGGTGAGACAAACCCTGTTGGAAGATTGAAATTCCCGGTTCATTCGTTGGAATTATATTTATGTCTGGCACTTATCGATCATGATATACAAGTGTTCATGGATCTTTATCCGCTAGTTCAAGCCAAATTAGGAAAATTATCTGAATTCGAGGGACTCTACACGATTCAACGTGAGTTTTCAGCAATTATGAAAGATGCGATGACAGGACGTATGACGGGGTATCTGTATGAAGTAAAACCTGGGAATGACACAGGTACATTCAAAGCCGTTCAGTATTCAGGTGTCGGTCGACTTCTCCTTGAAGACTGGCAATCGATCTACGCTGGAATAGATGGATATGAAGGTCCTGCGGTTGTTCTGCTTTCAGGTACAAGTCTGGCTCCAGGATCAGCCCATTATCATATTGCATCGTTGCCTGAATGGCTGTTGGAATCCAATCTGGGTGTTCCAGTCATTCACCAGGAATATTATCCGATCTATGAGCACGGGAAGGAAACCCCTATCCAAATATCCGGTGAGATTGAGGATAGGAGAGAACGAAATCTACGTGCGCTAACCGCCAAGTTAATGTCCAAGATTGAACAAGAATTGCTGGAGTGGCGTTACTCGGGTGCAAATCGTAAAGTGCTGTTGATTGTCAACTCTTATGAAGACGTTGCTGATGTCGGAGCCGTATTTGCATCACATTCTTCTTGGAAAAATAGATACCGCCAGTTAACGAGGGACCCGGATCATTTTCATGAAGCCGAGTTTTCAAGAGCAGAATTAGAGCGGTTTGCTAACGAAAACGCTGATGTGCTGATCGCCCCGTTACTTGCGATAAGTCGCGGTTATAACATTCTGGATGATACGAAAGGTTCATTATTCGGATCTGTGTTTTTTATGATACGGCCATATCCGATACCGCAGGACATGACCTATCTCATCCAACTTTTGCATGCCAAACTGCCTGACTTCATTGAACGTGCCGATTTTGAAGGCAAGCTTTATAGGCAGGCACTGGACCTCATTCGCAGCGAAAGTAATAGCTTGCTCCACCGGATGTACCGTAAACCAGACTATTGGTCCGTATTAAATCCTGCGGAGAGAAAGACCATAGCCTGGTATACGTTTATCCCAGTCTGGCAAACGATTGGAAGGCTTCTTCGCAAAGGCACACCGGCGAGAGTGTTCTACTGTGATGGTAAATTTCTAGCTCAGCCCATGCGCACGGATGTTGGGGAATCGATGTTGGATTACTGGCTGAAGATCATGGTGGATCATGAATCAAATCCAGCGTTTCGCAGTTTATATGGACCATTTATAGACAGTATGAAAGTCATGATGGAAAGGAATGAGGCCCATGAGTCGGACTGGTAAATTGCTGCAGCTGTATGCTTTCGAGAGCGACCAAAATGCTTGGAATAATAAGCAGATCTATCTACTGGATATACCAACGGTTTGGAGAGAATTTATTCGTCAATTTTATAATGGCGTTAAGCTGCCCTTTGCGATTAAGCCATTAGGTAAAAAACTGCAAAGTATATTTCCACAGATCGTCTCGGTCAATAACCAATTTTATCTGGATGAAAACCGTCCGTGGCTCATTGCAACGCGGCCAGTCCCGGTTGGAATGATCCTATTACTGGCTAAGGGATGGATGAACCAAATAGCAACGAGGCAAGGCGTAGCTGCACCGGATGATTTGGATACGAGTACAATGGACTGGCGAAGCGAGGCGGTAGATTCCATTTTGCATCGTGATTCAAGGTTAAAATATGAATTGCTTCCTGCTCTAGTTGCACATCAATTTTGCTTGAGTCCGAAACAACTACTGCTTGATAACCGGGATGAGCCTGTTGAGCTTATGTTCTCGCAGGTATATGCCACGCAAAAGGCAGAGTGCATGTCTGAGCCCATAACCACTAGATCTGGTACTTTTTCTTATGTCGTCCGATTTCGGTTACAATATAGGGCCGGTGAGCCGGAACGACTATTATTAATGGTTTCGGCTGGAATAAGACGGTTTATTACGAAACCACAGGAGACCAAATATCTGAAAGGCGGCATTAATAGCACGTTATTGGTTTCCATGGACAATCCTCTGATCAAAGATCAGGGAATGGGATTACGTTCGTACGCGAGTTTATCTTTTCGCAGAGAAGGTGGAACTGAGCCTTATACACGTTGGTCTGAAGGGCTCGACGAATTGTTTTGTGATGTCTTATGGGGCAATCCGTTATCGACTGAGGATATCTTAACAAATCCAGTCAAGTATCACTCAGATCGTTCCCCTAAGATATGGGTCGTTCATAATAACAGAGTCTTTAACCCCCTATATGTTGAAGCGGGAATCAGCATTCAGGAGAAAATGAAATTTTACGAGATGGTACGGGAGAATGTATCCGACTGGAGATCGCTTACGCCGTTGCCACTTGTGCCGAAGCCTAAGCTAGAAGGGGCAAGGAGGCGAGTAAGAGAACCGATCCCACCCGTATACTGCGGTCATGATAAAGATTTTGTGCTTGAAGTGTGGGGACCGGACTCTCTTTATCAATGTGTCGTCGAAGCATTGAAGGCAAAAAAATATAAAGGAAAGTTGCTGGCTGAACATGTTGACGGAGAAGTTTTTAGGTTGAACTCTTCCTCTCGAAACCGCATCATTGTGGTCAAGTGTGACAGGAAGGACTATGTAGATGGCTTGGATCGCGGAGCACTTAAGGACCTGGCGGATGAACATCGAACCAACAAAATCCTCCGAAGCATCGAACATGTTAAAGGGAATCAAGCCATAACTTGCTCATTGATTGAAATATTGCCTAAAGACGACTGGAAGAAGCTTGGCGAAGGAATAGATCCCAAGCAAGCCGTACGCAAAGGGTTTCAATTAACGGGGAGGATCACTCAATTCGTCTATCCCGAAAACGGGGCAAAGAAGTCTAAACGTAAGAAAGATAAACCGGAGTCAAGCTATATTCACAAAGTCTTCAACTGTATTTTGGATTTATTGGGGGATGCGGGAGTTATCGATTACAAGGCACATATGGATGTAAATGAACAACGCCCAATCATAGCCTATGATCTGGTTTCAGGTGATAAAGGAACTTATGCGATTCTTACGAAATTGGAAGACGGTGTATTAATGGTAAAAAGCCGGGGCAGTGAGGAATGGTTGAGTTTATCAGAAGCTGTGTTGAAAACAGATCAATTTGATCCGCTTCCCAAAGCCCCGGATGCGCTAAAGAAAGAGGTCGCTCGCTGGTTCGGTGAGCAGTTAAGAATGGAACGAATGAGTGGCAAGGAGCCGATCGTATTAGTTGAAGCGGAGCTTCGATATAAAGGGTTGGACGGCATTCAAAACAACAAAATTGGCCGTGGTAAGAATCCTGACTTACCTGGATGGATACAGAACGATCAGGGGATGACCGTTATTCGTGTTAATTCCAATGATGACGTTCCAGCCTATGGATTTCGCCCCATGTCATTCTCTATAGGTGTCTATTCTGATAACGAGTCAGGACTGTATTACGGTGTAGGAACCAAACCCAAGACCCAGAGGAACATTGCCAAATCTATGACCAAGTACGATAACCCTGAAACGGCATTTCAGCAACCCCGAGTTGTGGAATATATGCCATTAGGTCCGATGGATAGGCAAGACCGAGAGCGCTTAGCTTGGATGGTGCATCGCTTACGTGAAGTGTGCATCACCTTTGAATCGACTACGGCACAACCTTATCCCTTGAAAATGACGGGTACGTTAAAGAAATACTTACAATTCAAGGAATATGAGATTACTGAGGCAGAGGCAGAGTTTTTGGAGTTGTAGATGGGGGTGAAAAGAATGACTTTGATAAAAGAACTGACCACGAACGATGAATTCGTCGGCTTTTATTTGCTGAAAGAGCTGGAGCTGAAGCAGACCAATACATCCCCGGCAAAGGATTACTTCGATTTGGTGCTGTGTGATGCCAGCGGCCAGCTCCCTGCAAAGTATTGGGATGTGAAGGAAACAGAAAAAGACAGCTTTTCTCCGATGACGCTAGTCAAGGTTCAGGGAATCGTTCAATTGTATCGGGAAAAGCCGCAGGTTAAGATCACCCGGATTCGCAATGTAAGCAATGAAGACGGTGTGTCTCTAACCGATTTTATTCGGGCGGCTCCAATTGGATCTGCGGAATTATTAGAGGTCATATACAGAGTAATCGAAAGTATTTCGGACCCGGTCATTCGTGATATTGTAAGCTTTTGCGTCGATAAGGTGAGTGAGAAACTGGCTCATTATCCGGCGGCCAAAATGCACCATCATGCTTACTTCGCAGGCTTGGCCTATCATATCGTTCGTATGCTGGAGATCGGAGAGTTCCTTTGCAAGCAGAGGCCATTTCTAAATGCGGACATGATCAAAGCCGGGATTATCCTGCATGATATCGCGAAGCCAGAGGAAATGATCGCTCAGCTTGGGGTCGTGATAGATTACAGCACCCAGGGTAAGTTGATCGGTCATATTGCCATGGCGGCTAGTTGGATCACAGAAGCGGCTTTGCGGCTGGAACTTCCACTCGATTCGCAACAAGTGATCGGATTGCAGCACCTTATTCTCTCGCACCATAACCTTGGGGAATGGGGAAGCCCGGTGCAGCCGCAAACGGCAGAAGCGGTAGCATTGCACTATATTGACGCACTGGATGCCAAACTCCAGATGGCGGAGGACGCACTAAGCGCCACTTCGGACAAGGAGTTGTGGACACAGCCGGTCCGAGGGCTGGAGAATAAAGCGTTGTACCGGATGTCATTGTAGAAATTAAAATATACGAAGAAAATGCAATGAAACAAAAATACTTTGCGGCAAAATAGCGGCAATGGTATAATGTTATTGAGGAAGGTGATGTTATGTTTACACCCAAATATTCAATAACGGACACCATAGCCCGCAGACTAATGGATATACAACGCGCCAGTGTTGTGGTGGATTTGCTTCCACTGCCCGCATCTATTCTGGATTTGCTTAAGAAAGAATCGATGGAAAAGACGGTCATTCTTTCAACGAAAATTGAAGGAAACACGCTTGACGAGGCGACTAAGCGAAAAGTTTTGTACCAAACCAGCAATGACAATGAAGAGCAGGAAGTTTATAACTTAATGAAAGCTTTGGAATATCTGGATGAAGCCGAAAAAAGGCAGCTCCCGGTCACAGAGGAATTTATTAAAAAGCTGCATGCCATTATCCGAATATCACACGGACGAAGACCGCGTGTTAGCGAGTATCGCGAAGAACAGAATCAAGTAGGCAGCCGCAATGCCTCCGGTTTTTATTTGCCGCCGGAATGGAAAGATGTCCCGGTATTAATGGAGGATTTGGTTGCCTGGGTGAACTCGCCGGAAACCTATTCGGTTCCGGTTCCTATCAAGGCTGGCATATTCATGTGGCAGTTCCTAACGATTCATCCGTATTTGGACGGGAATGGCCGAACGGCCCGGATGATCACGACATATCTTTTACGACGCGGCGGATATGGCTTAAAGGGGTTATTTGTACTCGAGAATTTCTATGACCGCAACTTGGCTGAATATTATCGCCGACTCCAGTTGGGTCTCCATCACAATTATTATTTTGGGCGGAATGAAGCTGATTTGACGCCTTGGCTGGAATTCTTTATCGATGGTTTGGCGGAGGTTTTTCAAGAAGCCGCTGCCATCGTAACCGAGAAATCTGCTCAAATGACGAAAATCGAACCGGATCTAATTCGCAAGTTAGATCCCCAGCAAAGAATGGTGTTTGCTCAATTAACCTTTAAACAAGATACCCTAACGACAAGCGAAATGAGGGACCTGCTGCGTTTGTCGGACCGTTCAATAAGGGAAAAGGTAAGTCATTGGAGAGAAGAAGGATTCATTGAGCCGCGCGATCAAGACGCCAAAAGAGTTCGTTCGATCAAATTATCCGCGGAGTACGAGAAGCTGGCCCAAGACATTCGGAATGTGCCGGATCAGTTTGCCCATTTTCTAAAATGAATGCAGCACTGCGATCTCAACCTGAGATGTCGCAGTGCTTTTTTTGTGCGCAGAACATACATTCGCTGACAATCTATGGTCGTTGTGATCCGTCATAATGAAGGAAAGACATACGGGAGTGAGTACAATGGATCAACCGATCTATATCGCCGTCACAGGCACGCAGCATTACTACGGAGCAGCATTTCTAAAGCCGGGTCAGGATACGGCAATTGTTGAACTTACGCCGGGTCTAGAGGAAGTGTACATCATCAAAACGACAGAGAACGTTTCGTTTTCTCCTTATAGGCAGGAAGAACCAGGTAAAGCGTAGAATCCCAATGATGATAAGGATTTACATTCTATATGCCACGATAGGAGATATAGCATGACGGATAAAGTGATTCGGCTCTTTAAAATACTTCTCGCCATTCAATCCAATCCGGGGATTTCGGCCAAGGAGCTGGCGGACAAATGCGAGACAACGGATCGTACGATTTATAGGGACATGCGGATTTTGGACTTGATCGCACCGATTACAAACGAGGGTTACGGAAAAGGGTACCGTTTTGTCGGTAATTTCGCCATGTACCCGCTGAATTTCACGGAGCAGGAAGCGTTGGTGTTCTCTGTCCTGCCCTCCGTGTTGGACACCAGCAAATTGCCTCCAGGCTTTGAATCCGCCTACGACAAGGTGATGGCTACCCATGTGAAAGAAACCCGGAAGCGGTACGATACACTGGAAAATGTCGCAGACATGATCCAAATGGGCACCCCGGCTTATCGGGAGAACAGTGCCAACTTCTTGCTGCCCATCATGGAAGCGATTATCGCCAGTAAGACGATCAGGGCTGTTTACCATACCCAGAGCCGGAATGAATTGACGGAGCGCGAAATTGATCCGTACTACCTGGTTCCAAGGGATCAACGGTTTTACTTGATCGGCTATTGTCATTCCAAGCAGGACATTCGCACGTTTCGTATAAGCCGTTTCCGCCATGTAGAGTTGACAAGTAATCGATTCGACAAGGGTGATTTTAACATTGCTCAGTATATGAAGCATACCTGGTCGATTGAACGCGGGGATTCTTTAATCACTTTTAAGATCAAATTCCAACCTGATGTCGCACGGTATGTGAAGGAAGAAGAATTATTCGTGAGACCGAAGATGACCGATCTGCCGGACGGCAGCTTATTATTCGAGGTCACCGTCAACCACGAGCGGGAGTTTATGAATTGGGTGGTTCAGTACGGACCTTCAGCGGAGATTTTAGAGCCTGCATCTGTCCGGGAAAAGTTCAAGGAACAGCTACAGCGTTGGGGGAAGTTGTATGGGCAGTAAGGTGCTGTTGTTGAACGATAGACGAAAGGAAGGTATCCCTTTTGAAAATAGTAGGCACGTTTCTAGAACGTTTATATGATGCAATCCGTAGAGAGCCATTTCGCCGCAAAATTGTTATTGCTCCTTCCTACATCGAAGGACAGTCCTGGTTGATGCGAATATGCCGGGAATTAGGGCCGGTTATGAATGTGGAGGTCCAAACGGTTCAATCCTTTGTAAGAAGTCAGGTTCAGTTCTCCCTGTATCAACAAGGGCTGACTTTAATCGGGGAACAGCGGTCCTTTTGGATTATCCATCATGTCATGGAACAAATGGCTTCCAAGCCGGATTCCTACATCGCGGTGGATCAAGTAAAGCCTGGTATTGCCATGCATGTTCACCAAGCCATTATGGATCTGCGCCGTGCCGGAGTGAGTGCGGGGGAGCTTCGAGACGACCACTTTATGAGCCAGCAAAAAGGCAGCTATGTCAGAAAGGTGTTGTCAGCGTATGAGCGCTTTCTGAATCAGCGGAGCTGGATCGATTTCCCCGGCCTTTTGTCGCATATACCAACCCAATTGCCGGAAAACGTGGAGCTTATTCTGCCAGACCCTATGCCGCTTTCACCGGTTTCCGCTCGAATGCTGGAGCGGTTGTCAAACGGACGGATGACGAGGATTATAGCGGTTTCTTCCTTCACTGACGTCCAATCCACAATGCCGTTCGGAAAGGTTCAGTTCTATCATGCGACCGGAAGGCTGGCGGAGGTTCGCGAAGCATTGAGACGTATTATTCAGGGCCGGATGCCATTGGATGAAGTGGAGATGATCGTACCGGATGAAGAATATGCGTTGGTTATTTCGACCATGTGTGCTTCTTTCGGTCTTCCCTGTTCCTATGCAGACGGGCTGCCTGTGATTACATCCGGAATGGGAAGAGCCGCCCATTTTCTGCTGAACTGGTTGGAGTCCGGTTATCAGGTGCGGCAGCTCGTATTGATGCTGCAGCAGCAATTGATCACGTTCTCCGATCGTGACCAAGGAATAACGAATGCGGATTGTATTCGAGCCCTGGAGAAAAGCGGAATCGGCTGGGGGAAAGAACGGTATATCAAGTTGCTGGGGTCGGGGCATGTTCGGTTCCAAGGGGATGCAGATGAAAGACCCGAAGAACGGGAGCGGACGGAACAACAACAGCGGGATGACGACATCAAGAAGCATCTGACAAACCTCCTGGGAGAATTGTTTCCAGACGAAGCGGCGCTCTCATCTCCTAAGGGAATCTGGGGATGGCTCGTTAACATCTTGGATCGATTTGGTGTATGCGGAACGGAAGAGGATGCGATCGTCCTGCAAGAAATGAAAGGTATCGCTAAAGAACTGCAGGAATGTCCTGTTCCGGACTCGATGCCGTTTCAGCAAATGTTCTTGTATGCCCGAGACATGCTGCAGGAACTTCGAGTCGGGGTGCAACGGTTACCCAAGCCCGGATTCCTGTACATATCGAGTTTGTCGAACGGGGGGATCAGCGGGAGAAAACATACGTTTCTTCTCGGGATGGATGAACATTCGTGGTCCGGGAATATCAGGCAAAACCCCATGCTTCTCGATGAAGAGTGCAGACGGATCGGTGCCGGGCTTCAAACAGCCGTGCAGAGACAAAGAGATCGGCAACGCCTTCGTGATGGTCGGCTTGGGATGATAAGCGGCAATATCACATTTAGCTTCTCGTCGTATGACTTGGCAGAAGGAGCGACAGCAAGCCCGGCTTTTCAACTTCTACAGGTATTCCGAAAGGTATCCGGAGAAACGAATGCGGACTATGAGATGCTGCACCGAAGCTTAGGCGAACCTGTCGGGTATTTGGATGTAGAACAGCCATCCTCTACTGAGCTAAATGGACTGCCATTGGACGGCTCTCATTATGTCTTCCGACAAATCCATGCGAATGTAAACCTTATGAGGGACCGGCAATCCTTCATCGAATCGGTCTATCCCTCGCTTCGTCAAGGCAGACTTGCACTCGAGGCACGCGGCAGCTCGCAAGTGACGGAGCATGACGGATATATAGCGGGGGATGAATGGGCTGATTATTGGAAAGGCCGGGACGAACGGACGCTTAGCGCAAGTCAATTGGAGAAGTACGCGGAATGTCCGATGCGATACTTTTTCCAATATGTGCTCAGGATTCGCGTGAAAGATCAGGTGACTTTTGACCGTACCTCCTGGCTGAAGCCGAATGAAAGAGGCTCGCTGCTGCACGAGGTTTATCGTCGTTATATGACGGAAGTCAGCGCAAGTAAAGTCATGCCTATTACACACGATCATGCCCGTTTGCTTCGTATTGCGGAGGAGACGATTCTCTTGTATGCCGAGCGGATTCCGGCACCGAGCCCTCATGTGTTTGAGAGGGAACGTCAAGCGATGCTCCGGGATGTGGACGTGTTCTATCGCATGGAATTGCAGGCTAAGACGGCTCCCCGGTTTTTCGAACAAGAGCTCATCGTGGACGGCCAGCCGTTACACCTTGAGCTTGGCGAGGACATGGCGATTACGCTGCGCGGGATCGTCGACCGGATCGATCAAGTTGCGCCGCATCAATATCGGATTATCGACTATAAGACCGGCAGCCCCCGCTCGTACAAGGAAAATGGTGTGTTCGCCGGCGGTACGCAGCTGCAACACGCGCTTTACGCAATGGGGACGGAGCTATGGATGCGGCAAACGGGTGTGGATTCTGATGCAAAAGTGCTTGAAGCGTCTTACGTCTTTCCAAGCGAACGGGGGCACGGGCAAGTGATTGCACGCCCGCAAACCGAACGGAATCGAGTCACCGCGGTGATCCGGGGAATCCTTTTGTCGATGGAACAGGGATTGTTTATTCCCGCTTCAAATCCTGCGGTCTGCCGATATTGCGACTATGCGGCTGTATGCGGAGAGCACGCAGAGATGATGGCCCATAAGCGAAAGGATGAAGCAAATTCGGAACTACTGCACACGCTGCTGGAGGTGGAGAACATTGAATGAACCATCCGATCAACAAGCTAGAAAGAGGATATTGGAGGAGCTGAACACGACCTTTCTGGTAGAAGCCGGTGCAGGCTCGGGCAAGACAACCAGCTTGGTCGGCAGATTGCTGGCACTCATCGAGTCCGGAACGGCGAAGATGGAGCATATTGCGGCGATCACCTTTACGAATAAAGCGGCGGATGAGATGAAGGAGCGTTTCCGCATTGCTTTAGAGCGGAAAACGGCTGATATTGAAGGCGAAACTAGAGAACGAATGGAAGAAGCTTTGGCCAATCTAGACCAAATCTTTATTGGAACGATCCATGCGTTCTGTTCCTCCATGCTTCGCGAGCGACCGATTGAGGCCGGATTGGACCCTTCTTTCGAAGAAATGGATGATGAAATGAATCGTGCGTTCCACGATCAATGCTGGGATGAATATCTGATTCAGCTGCAGGAGGAAGATAGTGAAGCACTTGCCTCCTTTACCGAGGTGGGAATCGACGTCAGCATCCTGAAGAATGTCTATGATCGGGTATCTATTTTTACGGATCTCCAAATCCCTTGCGAACCGGTTCATCGTCCTGATTTCAACCTCATCCGACTCTCCTTGCTTCCCATGATTGAAGAAGCCAACAGGTTTCTACCGACAGCTGAACCGGAAAAAGGGTGGGATAATCTTCAGGCAAAACTGCGTACTGCTAATCGTATGCTGCGGTTGTCGGATGAGCAGGACGATATGTTGATGCTAACGCTTGCGAAGATGTTTGACTTCAAACTGGATGTGAAGCAGTACAAATGGACGGATAAGAAGCAAGCCAAAGCCATATCCGAACGATTTCACGATTGGCAGATTACGGTCCTGTTCCCCTTTCTTCAATCGTGGCGGGAATATCTGTATCCGAAAGTCATTCAATTTGTCTTGCCTGCATTGGAGTATTGCAGAGAACGGCGATTGCAGGCAGGGAAGCTGAACTTTCAGGATCTGCTGATGTATGCCTGCCGTCTTCTGCGTGATTACCCGGAGGTTCGAGCGTTTTTCGCCGGCCGATATCAACGGCTTTTGGTCGACGAGTTTCAGGACACCGACCCGGTCCAAGCGGAAATGATGTTTCTCTTAACGGGGGCCGGCGATGATCCGAATGAACGGAATTGGCGGAAGCTTACTCCAAAGCCGGGTTCCTTGTTCCTCGTGGGAGACCCGAAACAGTCCATCTATCGTTTCCGCCGCGCGGATATTTCCATTTATAACGAGGTTAAATCGCGGATTCAAGCATGTGGAGATGTGCTTCACTTGACCAGCAATTTCCGATCCGTCGATGCGATCGGCGATTTTGTGAACGGGCAATTTGTCGGCAAGCTTCCCGTTCGGGAGACCGATGTTCAAGCCGCTTATGTCCGGATGGAAACGAATATACCGAATCCAAAGGGGAATAAGCGCGCGGGTCACGGGGTTTATGCACTCACTTACCCGAAAATTCCCGGAGGCAAGGATGAAGTAGCGGCGGTTGACGCACAGCGTATTGCCGCAACCATCGCGTGGGCTTGCCGCGACGGAAATTTGCAGGTTCAGGAGCGCAACGGTTCATCTTGGGTGCTCAGAGAGGCGCAGCCCAGCGATTTTCTTATATTGACAAGAACAAGGCATTATTTGCATCTCTACGCAGAAGAATTGGAGAAGCGGGGCGTTGCTGCGGAAACTGTCGGAAGCTCCGCTCTATACCCCGAGCTTCATACGCTGGGACAATTGGCCCTCTACCTGGCCGATCCGTCCGATCAAGTGGCGATGCTGAGCGTATTGCGCGGACCTCTATTCGGCATTAGCGACAAGGAGCTGATGGAGTATCGTGCTCAAGGGAATGCATGGTCCATCTATCGGCTGCCAGAGGAGTCAAAAGAACAGGAAAGTCGAGTTGTTGCTGTATGCCGTAAATTGCGGGAATATGCCAGCTGGGTGAAAGAATTGCCTGCATGGACAGCCTTGTATTGCATTCTGGAGGATACCGGTCTTTTGCCTTATTCCACGGTGCAAGAAGCTGGAGCAAATCGGTCTGGAACACTGCTTAAGATGTTGGAGCGATTGCAGCGTGACGCCATGCTCGCATCGGATTGGCATGAACTGGCGCATGCGATTTCGGCCATTCGGGAGAGCCAAGGTATGGAAACCGCCAGTCTTTACACAGGCAAAGGGCAAGCGGTACGGATCATGAACGTGCATAAGGCAAAAGGGCTTGAAGCGCCTATCGTGTTTCTCGCTTGTCCTTGCGGGGAGAAGGATCATGACGCCGACCAGTTTGTTGATCGTTCGGAGGCTGAGGCCGCGGGCTATTTCCTGATCCAGCAATCGAAAGGGTTTCAGAAAGATACGATTGCTCAGCCGGTCGGCTGGGAAGCGATGAGAGTGCGGGAGCGAGCATTCATGCATGCGGAGCGGGATCGGCTTCTTTACGTCGCGGCGACGCGGGCCAAGCAAATGCTAGTCGTCAGTCTCTACCCCGAACAACCTGCCAAGTGCCCGTGGAGTTCACTCATGGATGGGATGGAGCTAATCCGGGAGTTGGATGTTCCGGATTCGGATGTCGGGACTGGCGAGTGTGATCGGGGAATTGAACGAGATATCGTAATTGGGACACCTTCATCTGTTTTATCCGAATCCGAAGCAGCATCCATTGATCTGGGTGCTTACTTGGCCCAGAGGGAGAAAGTGTTCCATCAGCTGCGCCAGCCAACTTATGCGAAAGCAACCGTTACCGGGCTGACGAAAAGTACTGGTGACACACCGGAATGGTCAGCCACTGGGAGGGGCCAATCTTTCGGCAGCGTGATCCATAAGGGACTTGAGGCGGTTGGAAATGGTCTTCCGATGAGCGAATTGCCTGAGTATGTTCAATACCTCTGCCAGGTCGAAGAGGTTGCAGAGAAGGACGCGGGGGATGCTCTGCCTGTTCTCCGAGAAGTTCTAGAAAGTGAACTCTGGCAGCGCAGTCTGCAAGCGAAGCAACGGTTGTTTGAAATCCCGATCATGATGGTTCAGGGCAATAGGGAGACAACGTCTTATCCCGCAACCGAGCAAACGATGTCGGAAACAGCCGCCGCGGCATTGAAATATCAGACTGATAACGGTGGCCATATCTTGGTGAAGGGTGTAATAGATTTCGCTTTCGAAGAGGAAGATGGCTGGGTGATCGTCGACTTCAAAACGGATCAATTGGATGAGAGCAAATTGGAGCAGTTTGTTCGGTTTTATGCGCCGCAAGTGCAGGCTTATGCTAAGGCCTGGTCTGAGACGTTCGGTTATCGGATGAATGAAGCTGGATTGTATTTTGTTAGTTTGCGGAGGTTTGTATCGCTGTAGTTTTTCTGGCAGGAGGAAAGGCAATATGAAACATTTTTGTATCCAAACGAATGACTTAAATGTGTGGAGAAGCTTTCTCGCCGATCCGGAGAAGCAGTGGAAGAAAGGGTATTCTGCCTACGAACTAGCCCATTCGTGGACTTGTATTTGGATAATCAAAAGGCACCGTCTCAGAACGATCTTTTTGTGCTAGGCAAGGCGATCGAGATTTGGTTGTTATCATGGTGGAAGGAAAAGTGGAAGAGCCTTTCGGAGAACTGGTGAAGGACTGGCTGGAGCAAGCGAGCGACGGCAAGAGAAAGAGGCTCGCTTTTCTTAGAGAAACCCTGCAGCTTGAGGATTCCGTAAATTTGGATTCCATTCGATATCAGCTGCTTCATCGTACCGCTTCGGCCTTGTTGGAAGCTATGAATCTGAATGCCAAGAAGGCAATCATGCTGGTTCACTCTTTTAGTCCGGCCTCCGCATGGCTAGAGGATTATGTAAATTTCGTCCGTCTATTCGGGTTGCAAGGCCAAACTAACCAACTCACCCCTTCTGTCCGTATTCATGAGGTTGAGCTATCCTTTGCATGGGTAAGCGAGAAAGCAAACAATTCACCATTTTAAGCAACCATTGCTTAAGATTGATAAAAAATCGCAATTTCTTATACATAACTATTAAGAACCTATAACATGTGGTATTCTGTAACTTGTAGGCTCTTAAAGTATGTATAAAAGGGTGTATAAATTATGGATGTATGTTACAACAAGCTTTTCAAGTTGTTGATTGATAAAGGAATGAAGAGAACAGAATTACGGAGAATGACCGGAATCAGTCCCAATACCTTGACGAAACTCTCGAACAATGAATTTGTTTCTATGGAGGTTCTTGTTAAGATTTGCCGTTCATTGGCTTGCGATATCGGGGATATCGTGGAGGTTGTGAATAAACCGGAGAATGAAGCTGTCGCACATGTTGCACTGAATGGTGACAAAGGATGAGAAAACAAGAATACAGTGCAGGAATGGTGAAGCTTTCGTTCTGGTTTTCTGAGTTTTGTAAGGTGATAAACCTGATCAATCAGGGGAAAACGTTGAAAGAGATTAAAGTGCTAAATTTAGAAGAAAATCTATTCGCGGCTCCCACACAAGATAGGGCAATACAAATATTTAATACAGTGTCCAATCGGGTAAAAAGTTTAGATCAGTCATTTTATTCGCTTTTTGAACAAAGTGATATAGCAACGCAGAAAATCATCAACCTCATTGCAATAATGAAGACAGACAGCTTATTCTTCGATTTCGTTTATGAGGTTTACCGGGAAAAGCTGATTATTGGAAGCGATGAACTGGCTGACAGTGACATCAGAATTTTCTTCAATAACAAGCAACTGCAAAGTGAGAAAGTTGCAAAATGGACCGATTACACCCTTAAGAGACTGGGCACCTGTTATAAGACAATGTTGATGGAAGCCGGTTTAACAGATCGTGCATCCGGGATCAGAAAGATTCTGAAACCAATATTAGATAAGACGCTGGAACAACATCTGAGGGATAAAGGCATGGAATTGATGGTTCATGCCCTGACAGGGGTGAGATAAGAATGGCCAGCTTGGAAGAAAGATTAGATATAGCGGAACGAATGATCCGCATGCCAAGTTTTCGCCAGAACAAAGGGCTTGGCAATGAAGTAGGTTACTATGTATTCGATTATCCGGCGGAGAAAGAACTGATTGTCAGGGAACGAATCGAGTACATGAAGGCTAAAAATTCCAAAGCAATCGATGGTTTTGAACTGGTTGTTTTTGACCTCTACGATATCATCATTGACATTCTTGAGCAGGAAGGCTTCATGGAACAGTGTTTTATGTTCGAAAAGAAAAAAGGGCTTGAACGAATCGTAAAATCAGTCGGAAATCTCCTCCAGATCAATGATGATGCCAGTCTAATCGTTCAATATATTCAAGAACGTACCCCGCAGGAAGCCGTGGTCTTCTTAACCGGAATCGGGAAATGCTATCCATTGCTAAGGTCACATAAGGTGTTGAATAATCTTCATCAGGCAATTGATCATGTGCCGGTGGTTATGTTTTACCCGGGTAAGTATGATGGACAGGAATTAATCCTGTTTTCGGAAATTAAAGACGATAATTACTACAGAGCATTCAGGCTTGTTGATTAGGGAGCTGATGGTATGAAGATCAAGGAAATGTTCGTTAGAGAAATCGATCGGGATATTAAGGGTGTCATCAAAGTTGGTCAAGGCGATGAAGAAAATATTAAGCAAGAACTTGAAGAATACGTTGTGACAAGAGAACTACAAAAGCACTTTGCGGATTTCTTCTCCAGTTATAAGAAAGGGATTAACGGGTACACCGATAAAATGGGTGTATGGATTTCTGGCTTTTTTGGCAGTGGTAAATCTCACTTTCTGAAAATCCTTTCGTACTTGCTCAGTAATAAGGAAGTGCAAGGAAAGAAAGCACTTGATTACTTCATAGAAGATAATAAAATTGCTGACCCAATGGTACTGGCAGACATGAAACTTGCTGCTAGTGTGCCAACGGATGTCGTTCTTTTCAATATCGATTCCAAGAGTGAAATGACCGGAAAACAGTCCAAAGATGCCATAGTCTCCGTATTTCTTAAGGTATTTAACGAAATGCAAGGGTTTTGCGGCTCCATTCCATTTCTGGCAGATTTGGAAAGACAACTTGTAGAAGAAGACCGCTATGAAGAATTTAAGAACCTATTTCAAAAGAATTTCGGCAAGCCATGGGAAGAATCCCGACATAAGTTTGATTTTATTCAAGACAGCATAGTGGAAGTATTGGCTGAAATGGGCTTTATGAGCGAGGTTGCTGCTCGAAACTGGTGCGAGAAAGCGACGGAACCGTACTCCATTAGCATTGAAAATTTTGCACGTCTGGTGAAAGAATATATCGACCGGAAGGGAAATAATCATCACATTGTATTCCTGGTGGATGAGATCGGCCAGTACATAGGGGATGACTCCAAGCTGATGCTTAATTTGCAAACGGTAACCGAGGATCTGGGGACGGCTTGCAAGGGCAAGGTTTGGATTGTCGTTACCAGCCAACAGGACATTGATTCCATTACCAAGACGAAGGGGAACGACTTCTCCAAGATTCAAGGACGATTCGATACCCGTCTGTCTCTTTCTTCAGCCAATGTCGATGAGGTGATCAAGAAGAGAATTTTGGATAAAAATACGACAGCTGAGCAGACGCTAAGATTGCTGTATGAACAGAAAGCTACCATTATCAAAAACCTGATTGTGTTCAATGACGGTATAGAAAAGAAACTGTACGCAGACGACTGCGACTTTGCAGCCGTTTATCCTTTTGTGCCTTACCAGTTCAATTTGCTGGGCAGCGTCCTGACCTCCATCAGAACTCATGGGGCTTCGGGCAAGCATTTGGCTGAAGGCGAGCGTTCCATGATTGCGTTGTTTAAGGAATCGGCGGTAAAACTGATGGATCGTCCAGCCGGTACATTGATC
The DNA here is from genome assembly GCF_018333375.1 of Paenibacillus cookii. GTDB lineage: Bacteria > Bacillota > Bacilli > Paenibacillales > Paenibacillaceae > Paenibacillus_AQ > Paenibacillus_AQ cookii. The sequence continues at coordinate 156,342 of NZ_BORW01000009.1, read as the reverse complement.
CCCTTTAATATGTTCTACGATGCGCTGCATCAATTCCTGGATCACAGTCATAAGGGTGTCATTAGCCGCGCAATGGATAACGATTATATTAACCCCGACAAGCTGGATGACTGTTTTGCTGTTAACGTACTGAAAACGCTGTTCATGATCAAATACGTCAAAGAGATTAAAGCCAACATTGATAATATTACCAGTTTAATGATCGCAGATATTGATACCGATAGAATGAAATTGAAAAAGCAAGTAGAGGAAGCATTGAAAATTCTCGCCAATCAAACATTGATTCAGAAGACTGGCGATATCTATGTGTTCTTGACCAATGAAGAACAGGAGATCAACCGTGAAATTGAGAGCCAGAATGTGGAGATGGCCGAAGTCATTGGCAAAGTTTCGGAGCTCATCTTTGATGACATATTCAAAGGTGAAAAATATCGTTACCCGGCCTTTAATGGCAGGTATAACTTTGCCTACAACCGATTTGTGGATGATCGTCCTTATAAATCGAACCAGAGCTACGATATCGGCATAAGAGTACTCACTCCGAGTACTGACTACAGCACCGATGAAACTACCTTGCGCATGATCTCAGGACAGGGGAGGGAAATTCTTGTCGTACTCCCCAATGATTCAGCCTTTCTGGATGAAATCAGGAGTGCTCTGAAAATCGAGAAGTATTTACGCCTTAACACCTCCAGCACACTGACGAAATTCGAACAGATCAAGGAAGCCAAGCGTGTTGAGATGCGGGAGAGAAATGGAAACGCCAAGTTATTTTTGATCGAATCCTTGAAGAATGCTGAGATTTATGTGAATGGGGATAAAGCTCAGATTTCTTCAAAAGACGTAACGGCAAGAATCAACGATGCACTGGGACGCCTCGTATCCACTGTATATCATAAACTTTCGTACATTGACACTCCCATGGGTGAAGCCAATATTCGGGCCTTGTTCAAGAGTGCAAACCAGCTTACCCTCACTCTGGAGGGCGCTACGCAACCGAATGTCCATGCCTTAAACGATATGCTTAGTTTTATTTCCAATAATTCTTCCATGCACATGAAGACATCCATGAAGAGTTTGATGGATCGTTTTATGAAGGCACCGTATGGTTTCGTGGAGGATGATGTGGAATGGCTCGTCGCCAAACTATTCAAGAACGGCGATATCTCGTTTACCGTTAATGGAACAAGTGTGACCTTGCTGAATAAATCGCATGAAGAAATTATCAACTACGTCACCAAGAGAGAATTTGTTGAAAAGCTGTTGACAGAGCGAAGAGAGAAAGCATCCGACAGCCAAAAGAAAGCTGTTCGCGAAGTCATGAAGGAATTATTCGGCGCCTCCAGCGTCAATGAAGATGATGATGCCATGATGCAGAGTTTCCAGAAGTACAGCAGGGATATATTGAATGAGCTGGATAAATTTGAAATCATGTACCAGGCAAAGTCATTCCCTGGACAGAAGGTTGTCGCTTTCGGAAAAAACTTGCTTCGTGCCATTCTTCAGATTCAGTCCCCGGCAGAGTTTTTCAAGAAGCTGCAAGCAGACCGGGACGATTACCTTGACTTTGCTGAAGACTACGAACCGGTCAAATTATTCTTTGACGGGGAACAAAAGAAAGTATTTGAGAAAGCTTTGAACTTAATGAAAATTTATGAGGAAAGTAAGACATTTATCGTAGATGAAAAAGTCGAACAAGTTGTTAATGAAATTAAAGCGATCCTGAAAAAAGAATCTCCTTATAGTGAAATTCCTAAATTGCCTGTATTATTGGATCAATTTACAGAGCTTTATGCGAAATTATTGCAGGATATGGAAGCTCCCGTGATCGCGGCGATAGAAGATGCCCGGAAACGAGTATTTGATGTATTGGATACAAAGGAATACAAGGACCAATTTACTAACCGCTTCCATCAGCTTTTCCTTGAAATTATGGAAAAGGCGAGAACATGCAACAATGTCGCGACTATGCAGAATATTAAGGTGGAAGCCGACGCATTGAAAGTTCGGCTGCTGAATGAATTATCAAAGAAAGATGAGCAAATTGCACGCGACAAGGTTAAGGAGGAAAGTGGAAAATATAATCAAAGCAGCACTGTGAATCCAGAGCCTATACCCCACCCGAAGATTAAGAAAAGAAAGAACATTAGTATTAAGAGTGTGAACCTTGCCGCTTCTTGGCAGATTGAAACCCCGCAAGATGTTGACAAATATATAGCCGCGCTTAAGGAACGGATTCTGAAAGAGTTGGACGCAGATACCATCATCAATATTGAGTTCTAAGGGAGACACTGCAGATGAATAAGACCGCAATTAAAAACTTTGCCATATGGGCAAGAAAGAAGCTCATTGCAGAGATCACATACAAGGCAGGACTAATGGGAGTTACGGAGAAGGGGATTAAGAATCCCCTCCCGCAATCAACGAAAGATGTTCAGTTTTTTGACATTGGGGCAATGGAACCTTATTCGATCACCGGTGTGGAAATTGCACAACGCAAACAACTGGTTGATCTTATACAAAAAAAAGAAAAACAGTCTGATTATAAAACTGCTTATAATAGCGTCATTGAAGAGGTTGCCTATACATGGTTTAACCGCCTCATTGCTGTGCGGTTTATGGAAGTGAACGATTATTTACCGTCTAGAATCAGGGTTTTATCTTCGGAGAGCAGTTCCAAGATCGAACCGGACTTGGTGACTTCTCCTTTTGATGCAGACCTGGATTATACGCCTTTTGAGAAAGATCGAATCATTCAGCTGAAAAATGAGAATAAGCTGGATGAGCTTTTCCGGATGCTATTTATCAAACAGTGCAATGCCTTGAATGCTATACTGCCGGAGTTATTTGAGAAAACCAACGACTATACCGAAATTCTGATGAACGTGTCTTTTACCGACAAGGATGGCGTTGTCTATCGTTTGGTTCACGACATTCCTGAGGATGACTTCAATGTGGAAAAAGAGGGTCAGGTCGAGATCATTGGCTGGCTATATCAGTACTACAATACCGAGCCGAAAGACGAAACCTTCGCCTTGCTGAAGAAGAACGTCAAGATTACGAAGGAACGTATTCCCGCGGCTACTCAGCTATTTACCCCTGACTGGATTGTTCGTTATATGGTTGAGAACAGCTTGGGTCGTCTTTGGATTGAAGGTCACCCGAATGACCAACTAAAGGCGAATTGGAGGTACTATTTAGACGAGGCTGAGCAGGAGCCGGAAGTTCAGGCGCAACTGGATGCGGTCCGGGAAGTGTACAAGAACATCAAGCCGGAAGATATCAAGGTCATTGATCCATGCATGGGCAGCGGCCATATTCTGGTATACGCTTTTGATGTACTTATGCAAATTTATAAGAGCTATGGATACAGCCAGCGTGATGCTGCAAAAAGTATCCTAGAAAACAATTTATATGGTTTGGATATAGACAATCGTGCTTATCAACTGGCTTATTTTGCTGTGATGATGAAAGGTAGACAATACAACCGCCGTATTCTAAATGGTGAAACCAGATGCAACGTCTATGCGATTCAGGAAAGTAATGGGATTAATCGTGCACAGCTTAAATATTTTGGACAAGGTATTAGTGAGCCGGATCGAAATACTGCCATGAGCCAGTTGGAATATTTGCTGGATACACTGTGTGATGCCAAAGAGTATGGATCCATCCTGAACTTTGTTAACCTAAATTGGGAGCTTCTTTATCATTTTATCGAGAAAGTGGATATTAATGGGCAAATGACGTTGGAAACCATTGGCTTGGAGGAGACCCAGAAGCAATTACGTCAGTTGTTGAAGATTGCTGTTGTAATGGCGCAGAAATATGATGTGGTTGTAACGAATCCGCCTTACATGGGAGCTAATGGGATGGGGGTTAAACTTTCAGATTTTGTTAAGGAAAAATATTCCGATACGAAATCCGATATGAGCACGGTTTTTATGGAAAGAGCACTTAATATGTGTAAACCAACAGGTATGATTTCAATGATAAATATTCCTGTGTGGATGTTTTTATCGAGTTATGAAAAATTAAGAGAAAATATCATTTCGTCCAATTGTTTCATCAATATGGTTCATTTCGGTAGAGGTGTTTTTGGGTCTGATTTTGGAACAACTGCATTTGTAATTAGTAAAATGAGAATACCATACTACCGTGGTGTTTATCGAAAATTGTATTTAAGGCAAGGTGCAGTGGATTCAGTTGAAGAAAAAGAAAGAATGTTTTTTAATGGAACGGGATATTTCTTGGCAAAGCAGGAGGATTTTACCTCAATTCCCGGAATGCCAATAGCATATTGGGTAAAGAATAAAGATTTATTTACACTCGGAACTCCTTTGGAACAAATAGCAAATCCACGTCAAGGAATGAAAACACTCAATAATGATTATTTTATTAGAAATTGGTATGAAGTAGCTATTTCTAACATTGGATTTGGAATCGAGTCAGTAGAAAGTGCTTTAAAATCCCAAAAAAAATGGTTTCCTCTCAATCATGGGGGAGAATTTCGAAAGTACTATGGTAATAATATTGAAGTGGTCAATTGGTACAATGATGGAGAAGAAATGAAAGAATTAGCAATTCAAAAATATAATTCAATAACAAGAACTATAACAAATATTTCCTCATACTTTAAGGAAGGAATTACATGGACAGTAATATCTTCTGCTTCAACATCTTTTAGGCGGTACTATAAGGGATTCATGTTTAGCAACAGTGGACAATCTATTGTGCCTGATACAACTGATAATTTGGATTATTTAACAGGTTTGCTTAACACAAAGATAGTTCAATACATTTTGGCTGTTTTATCTCCAACACTGGGATTTGAGTCAGGATATCTAAAAAAGATACCTATCCGAATTGATGAAAAGTACAAACCGATAGTTGAAAGAATAACTAGAATCAATATTGGCATTTCTCGAATGGACTGGGATTCGTTTGAAATTAGCTGGGATTTTTCTCGCCATCCATTTTTATCCTATAAGACTTTTAACAACCGTCTTACGGATGCCTATGCTGCATGGGAACAATTTACTAATAATCAGTTTGAACTGTTAAAGGCTAACGAAGAAGAACTGAATAGCATTTTTATTGAAATTTACGATCTAGAAGGCGAACTGATTCCGGAAATTGAAGACAAAGACATAACAATCAGCAAAGCCGATCTAAGTCGTGACGTTCGCTCCTTTCTTTCCTATGCCGTCGGCTGTATGTTTGGCCGTTACAGTCTTGATGTAGAAGGATTGGCCTATGCTGGTGGCGAATGGGATGATAGCAAATACAGCACCTTCATCCCGGATAAGGACAATGTTATTCCGATAACGTATGAACAATACTTTGAAGATGATATTGTTGGCTTGTTCTGCGCGTTCCTGAAAAAATCATTTGGATCGGATACATTGGAAGAAAATCTGGACTTCATCGCCAAAGCACTTGGCAACAAAGGTAATACTTCTAGAGAGGTCATACGGAATTACTTCTTGAAAGATTTCTTTAAAGATCATTGCAAGATTTATCAAAAGCGTCCGATCTACTGGCTCTTTGACAGTGGAAAAGAAGACGGCTTCAAGGCCTTGATCTACATGCACCGTTATAACGAGGATACAATCGGCAATTTGCGTATTGACTATCTTCACCGAATGCAGCGTGTCTATGAGAGCGAGATCGCGCGGATGCAGGACACGATTGACAACAGCAATAATGCACGAGAAGTGGCCGCGGCAACCAAACGGAAAGAAAAACTGACAAGGCAGCTGAAAGAAACAAAGGAATATGACGAGAAGATCGCCCACCTGGCTCTTGCACGTATTTCCATTGATCTGGACGATGGTGTGAAAGTCAATTATGATAAAGTACAGACAGGTATAGACGGCAAGAAGCTGGATGTGCTGGCGAAGATTTGATGAACCACGAAAGGGGCGGGTCGGATGGCAGAACTGAATTTGAAACAGATTGCCGACAAGCTGAATGCTGAGTTCACTGGCGATACCCGCAAGCTGGTATTCTGGTACGACGATAAGGCTGAATTTGCTGACGATATTCATACATTGCAAATGACTAATGCCAAGGTGTATCACTTGGAACCGGACAACCAGTTCTATACAAAATACTTTCTGGAACGGTTGGATCGAACGACGAATTATTTGATTTATGCACCGTTCCCCAAGCCGCCGGTTCGGGATAATCATCTGGCTGATACCATCAAGTATTCCAAAGAATTCTTTGCAGATCGCGCTTCTCTGCTCACCGTTGATCTTGGAATTGATGAGAAGTATAAGCCACTCATTCAGAAATACATCAAGTTCTTTGGGGCAAAAGACAGAACCCAACGATTTTATGATCTTGAGATTGAGAATTTTACCAGAGATACGATCGAAATAGCACTGATGAGCGTACTCTGTAAGACACGAACAGCTTCCTTTGAGGAAGTTGTTCGTGTCGTTTTGACTGATGCTGATTTGGAAGATAACAAATTTCTTGCAGAATTTGAGAAATACGATCTCCTTCCTGCTTTCTGGAGGCTTTGCGAAGATCAATTTGGCTACACGGATGTGAAACCGACGGTTGAGAAACTTGTCGTTACCATGTTCGTGACCTACATGGAGCGATATATGGATGCTGAGCTTCCTAAGGCCTGGAAGAGCTTTGTATCTTATAAGTCCGGCAATATCATTGCTTTCTTGGATAATCTGATGAATAGCCTGCTTTACCGCGGCAGATATAACGAGCTTTCCGAGTATGTGGCCGTAGGATTGAATGCTGCTTCCGCGTTGGAAGCTGTAAGTCCGGAAGATTTGTTGCGATGCGATACATTTGCTTTTATTGACCGAATGATCATCCACTGGATCACCGAACGGCTCCTGGCTGAGGATACCGGTGCTAAGCTGAATGGCATGACCATCCCGATGGTATGCCAGGAGCGAAGCAAAATGCATTTTGGAGAAACCTACAAAGAACAGTATCAGCTTTTGGAACATGCCTATTACCTGATTCTTCAAGCAAATTATAACTGTCCCGATGATTTCATAGGGATTGTCAATCAATACCGTGAGTCAGATTACCTCATTGATACCCATTATCGAAATTTCTATTCTTGTTTCGACAAGCTCAAAGATAGTACTGCTTTTGAACGCCTGCGCGATCTGATCGAGAACATCTATACCAATGAATACCTGGCCGAAATCATCCCCAAGTGGAATGCGGCTATTATTAACGATGAATCGATGACGGTACTGCCGCTGCAAAGAGATTTCTATTCCAAGTATATTCGTAACAGTAAGGAGCGTGTCGTCGTCATCATATCTGATGCCATGCGCTATGAGACAGGCCGTACGCTTTGGGCGAGATTACAGGATGATGAGAAATGCTCAGCCAAGCTCGAAGCCATGCTTAGTGTGCTGCCGTCCTACACAAGACTTGGTATGGCTGCACTTCTGCCACATAGAGCTTTGGAAATGACGGATGATTACCGTGTACTGGTTGATGGCGCATCTTGTGATGATCTGAAACAACGTGAAGGTGTGCTGCAACGCTATAATCCAAACAGCCGCTGCATTCAATATGACGACCTCAAAGCGATGAAAAGGGATGCTATCCGCCAGTTATTTGTGGGGATGGAAGTCATTTATATTTATCATAATCAAATTGATGCCCGCGGTGATAAAGCCAATACAGAGAATGAGGTTTTTATTGCTTGTGAGGAAGCTATAAATGAAATTCATGATCTGATTCGACAACTCACGGATCACGTTAGTGCTACTCATTATATCGTCACCGCGGATCACGGTTTTATCTACAAGCGTGACAAGCTGCAGGAAAGTGATAAGCTTGCCAATAGCGCGGAGAAAGGTTCGTTTATTAACCGTCGATTTATTGTATCCGATAAGGAAATTCAGGGGGATGGCATTGGTTCTGTACCCTTAAGTAGAATACTTGGCAATCATGATACCAAGGTGGTGTCTTTCCCGATCAGTTCTAATGTGTTCAAGGTAGCTGGCGGTGGTCAGAACTATGTACACGGAGGATCATCTCCACAGGAAATGATTGTTCCAGTGTTGGATATTAAAACGGAAAAAGGGCATAAAGAAACTCGTACCGTTCAGATTGCGCTGATCAGTATGGTCCAGAAAATTACGAACCTGATTACGACACTTGACTTCATTCAGAACGAGCCGATTAGTGATGTCTTAAAGGGAACAAGTTTTAAGATTTTATTCATATCCGAAGACAACGAAAAGATTTCTAACGAGAACATTTATATTGCTGATAAAAAAGACGCTGATCCGCAGAAACGAATGTTCCGCCTTCGATTTAACTTTAAAAATAAACAGTACGATAAGTCGAAGCGGTATTATCTTGTCGCTTTTGATGAAACAAATGACTTGGAAGTCCTTCGCCATGAGGTAATGATAGATATTGCCTTTGCGAATGACTTTGGATTTAATGTGTAGGACGGTGATCATGTGAGCGACGACGTTCAACATGGGACGGAAGGCCAATCAGAAATGATTGAAAAGCTGAAAACCTATTTCTCTGGGAAAATTGTAAGGAAAGACCTGACCAAGAGAATCAAAGAAGGAGCCAACGTACCAGTTTATGTATTGGAATATTTGCTCGGGATGTACTGTTCATCTATGGATGAAGAGGAGATCGAAGCAGGGGTAGTCAATGTAAAGCAAATCTTGGCCGAAAATTATGTGCGTCCGGATGAAGCGCAGAAGATTATTTCCAAGCTGCGCGAGCGTGGCAGTTATACTGTGATTGATAAGGTATCTGTCAAATTAAATTATAAGAATGACGTCTATGAATCCGAATTTTCCAATCTCGGAATTAAAGGGGTTCCTATTGCAGAAACATACGTTTCCGACTATGAGCGACTACTCTGCGGGGGTATTTGGTGTATTGTCCAGTTGGAATATTTTTATGATGAAGCCGACAAAAATCGGTGCCCGTTCATTATCCGTAAGCTGACACCCATACAGATGCCAAGTTTAGATATTGAGGAGGTCAAGGCAGCGAGAGCAAATTTCACCGACGACGAATGGATTGATCTTGTTCTTAGAAGCACTGGGATGGAGCCCTCTCAGTTTAGTAAGCGGGTAAAATGGCTGCATTTGGCTAGATTGATTCCTTTAATCGAAAACAACTATAACCTCTGTGAACTCGGTCCGAGAGGAACGGGAAAGTCGCATATTTACAAGGAAATCAGTCCCAATAGCATTCTCGTTTCCGGCGGTCAGACTACTGTGGCCAATTTATTTTATAACATGAGCAATAAGACAGTAGGGCTGGTTGGTTTATGGGATTGTGTCGCTTTCGATGAAGTTGCGGGGATCAAGTTTAAGGATCAAGACGGCGTTCAAATTATGAAGGACTATATGGCTTCCGGTTCGTTCGCAAGGGGCAAGGAAGAAAAGAACGCTTATGCATCCATGACGTTTGTCGGAAATATTAATCAAAGTGTTGATGTTGTCCTAAAAACGTCACATCTCTTTGACCCGTTCCCGGATACAATAGCTAACGACTCTGCTTTCTTGGATCGTATCCATTGCTATATCCCTGGTTGGGAAATTCCTAAATATCGCCCCGAATATTTTACCGATGACTATGGTTTTATTACGGATTACTTTGCGGAAATCATGCGAGAGCTTCGGAAGATATCGTATGGCGATGCATACGAAAAGTACTTCAAGCTCGGAAACAATTTGAATCAGCGCGATGTCATTGCAGTGAAAAAGACGGTGTCCGGGCTAATCAAGTTGATTTATCCTAACGGTCAATTCACTAAAGATCATGTTGAAGAAATTTTGAGATTCGCCTTGGAAATGCGCCGAAGAGTAAAAGAACAGTTGAAAAAGATCGGCGGCATGGAATTCTACGATGTGAATTTTTCTTATATTGATCATGAAACTTTTAATGAGGAATTTGTTCCTGTTCCGGAACAGGGCGGCGGCAAACTAATCCCAGAGGGTATGGGCAAGCCCGGACATATTTACACGGTCTCGCATGGAAAGTCTGGCATGATTGGTGTCTACAAATTGGAGATGCAAATGACCTCCGGTTCCGGGAAATTTGAGAAAACCGGTCTTGGATCGGATCGTGAAGCCAGGGAAGCTGTGGATACGGCGTACCGCTATTTGAAAGCGAATGGCAAGAACATCAGCGGTTCAATTAGCACGACGACAAAGGATTACCTCTTGCATGTACAAGATATGAACGGTATTGGAATGACGAAACATCTGACCTTACCGGCTTTAGTGGCAATTTGTTCTGTGGCTTTGAATAAGCCTGCTCTAAGTTCATCTGTAGTACTGGGCGATTTAAGTATCGGCGGCACCATTATGAAAGTCGAAGAACTGGCAAACACTTTACAAGTTTGTTTGGACAGCGGGGCAAAAAAGGTCTTGATCCCGATAACGTCTGCGGTTGACCTTGGATCTGTCCCGTCCGAATTGATTGGTTGCTTTAATATTATTTTCTACCAGAGTGCGGAAGATGCCGTATTTAAGGCATTAGGGGTAGAGTGAACAAGTGACACAATATTTTGTCGAATTTTAGTTTGCCAAATCTATGAAACTATGATATTATAATTTTGCCTTGCAGACCTGCTGTAAGGGTTGGAGATTGAAGTCAAGGGTCTGGCGAGCAGTAGCACGCACAAGACACACTGACATAGTTCACTGGTGGACACGAACTCACACATCAACCAACAAGCACTCCACATTGAACACGCCTCCTCAACTATCATAGCATAGTTGTTCATGCGTAATGTACGGGTGGCTGCAATACAATTACATCATACCTGCCAACTTAGGGATGCTACCCCCCCGTGTTGGCAGGTATTGCACTTTATGGGGGAATTTATGACTGTGGATGAGTGGAAGAAAAAGGTGAAATTCCGAGGCTATGCCCATTTCGATAGAAAAATAACCATTAATGAAGCATGGGATTATATCTCTGATCCACTAAAAATAAAAACTCATGGATTTCTTCCTTTTATCCACCATACATTGAAAATTACGAAGTATAGTAAATCCAAAGGTAAGAGTACCAAAAACCGTGAAATTTGTTATTCCGCACACAAGGATCGGTATATCTATCAGTACTACGCTTATCTATTAAATGAAGAATATAACAAAAGAGTATCTATTGACGGTCTTGATCAATGCTCGATTGCGTATCGCAACAATCTGCACATGAATAATATTCATTTTGCTAAACAGGCTTTTGACAAAATAAAAGAACTTAAAGAATGCTATGTCGTTATCGGGGACTTTAAAAACTTTTTCGACAGCCTTGACCATCAATACTTAAAAAAACGAATGTGTCAGCTGCTTCAAAAAGATAAGCTTCCTAACGATTATTATGCGGTATTTAAAAACATCACTAAATATTCAACATGGGAATTATCCGACCTTTTGAAAGAAAATGGGCATTTGTTAAATCTTTCTGGAATTAAGCGACTAAACAAACAAGATTTGGCGATACCTTGGAGTAAATTTAAGGCCTTAAAGAAGGACATGGTTACTCCAAATAAAAAATCGTTCGGCATTCCTCAAGGATCGGCAATAAGTGCTGTGTTGTCAAATATATACATGCTTGACTTCGATGCTAAGATAAATTCATATGTTACTTCCAAAGATGGAATGTATATGAGGTATAGCGATGATTTTATTGTTATCCTTCCAAAAGATAAGGCGTTACCATTGGAACAAGAACTTGCCTTCTTGATGTCAATCATACATGCAACACCGTCATTGGTGTTGGAGCCTGATAAAACCCAACTTTTTGAATGCAGTATAGGCAACATAGACTCATTTGAAATCCGCGATGCTTTATTATGTATGACAGGAAAAAAGAAAATTGATTACTTAGGTTTTTCTTTTGATGGGAATGCTGTAACTATTAGGGATAAGACCATTTCGAAGTATTATAATAAGTTGAATCGAAATATAAAGAAGATTCTGAGAAGCAAAGATGATCCAAAAACAAAAGTAATCATTAAAAGCATACGCCTCTATCGAAAATTTGGATATCATGAGCATGAGGATAGCAAGGATTTAAAAAAAGGAACTTCCTTAGTTATGTGGATAGGGCCGAACGAATATTCGGTCCTGATGAGCGAGTTAATGTAGTTAAGGCAAGACACATTCAGATGATAAGAAAAAAAATGAGAAATCATGAAAGACGATCATAGTGGTCGTCTTTTTTTGTGCGAATTTACATAAACAAGGACTTAATGCCTATATTGTCGAATTATCAATAAAGGGATTTTATTCCACAGGAACGTATATTCGATGACAACCTATTGTCTAATCATTATGTTTTAATTTAATCAGTAGATATTAGCAATGGAGGGATCAGGTATGGCATTTCTGAAATGCTCGGAATGCACCAATATGCTAAAGGCAATTCAAATTTCCAATAAAATCAGCCAAGTTGGGGAGCAACGATTACTTGAATATTCGCCAACCGGGATTAAATGCTCAGACTGGATTCCCGTAATTGAAAATCTCCGAGGATTCGCAGAAGGAATTTACTGTCCGTCTTGTTTTGCTATCGTTCCTCTAGAGAAAGAAGAATTTGTACTATGTGAGGATAACCGAATTCCTGGCGTCGTAAGTCATGAATTTTCATCAGAAGATGTACTGGATAAGCTGAAGAAGTTGGCCGAGGAAGAGGCCGCTGAGATTTATGTACATACACTTCCTGCCAAAGAGGCAACTTTTGCAAATATTCCTGAATCTACACCGGAGCCCATTAAGGACGCCTTATATCGAATGGGAATTAAGCAGTTATATTCACACCAAGCAGAAACGGCCGATGCAGTCCATTCTGGTTCTAATGTTGTCTTGGTCACTTCAACCTCATCCGGAAAGACGTTGTCCTATAACCTGCCGATTCTTAGTCGTTTATATAACCATCCCGAAGAACGTGCGTTATACATATTTCCAACCAAAGCGTTAGCAAATGATCAGTTGGATCAAATTAGGCGTTTTGGCTTACTACAGGCGGAGAATCCTTCTTCCCTGGATGAGTGGTTTGAGACCCAGTTGCATTTGGGAGATCGTCTGATTCATATTGGTCGGCTGGATGGGGATACCGAGAATGGGCCGCGGCAGCGAATCATGGAAAAAGCACAGGTATGGATGACGAATCCGGATATGATTCATTACTCCATTCTCGGGCAAGTTCAGAAGGTGAAGTACGCGACCGCGCACCACATTCGAAATTATCTGCGGAATCTCAGATTTATTGTGCTTGATGAGATGCATATGTACCGCGGCACATTCGGAAGTCATGTCGCATTAGTACTCAGACGACTGCTTAAGGTTTGCCGAGAGCTTGGTAATGCACACAAAATCCAGATTATCACGAGCTCAGCAACGATTGAGAACCCTGCTAGATTAGCAGAGGATCTTACGGGGCTAAGTGGCTTTAACCTCATTAATACAGATGGTTCCGCCCATCAGAAGAAGGGAATCGTCCTCTGGAATCCTGGCATGTCTGCCGACGAACAAGTCCGCCGCGCGCCTTCTACCGATGCGATTACGATGGCGAAACAAATTATGACTGTGGATCAGAAGGTGATTAAGAGCATTATTTTTCAGCCTTCTCGCAGCCAGACGATGGTATTTACCCGTTATATCAAAGACGTATTGCGCCAGCCTCTCCGACTACCTAAGGAGAAAGTGGACGGAGAGAAACTCGCGGCTTTTTATACTGGAATCCTACCGAATGATACCCGGAAACGAATTATTGAGCGGCTCAAGTCCCACGATATTCATGTCATTATTACGACCAATGCCCTTGAAGTCGGGATTGATATCGGTGATCTGAGTCTCGCCGTTCTTGTTGGTTATCCCGGATCGAAAGCGGCATTCTCCCAACAGATCGGACGTGTTGGCCGCAAAGGCGAGGGTGTTGCCATACTGATCTGGCAGGATGAACCGCTTCAGCAGTATTACATGCGTAACCCGCTTGAATTTATCCATAAAGCTCCCGAGGTAGTTAGGATTAATCCAACAAATTACAAGTTGTTAGCCATGCACATCCCGTTACTAAGAGAAGAGCTCGGGAGAGAAGTCACGAAGGAAGACTTGCAGGACATGTTTCCTGGATTACTCGAAGATTATATTGAGACTGTACTGCAAGTAGCTGCAACAGCTAACGATGAGGCGACCGTTGATGACAAGTTTAGTCTTCGATCAATGTCTGGTAAAAATTACAGCGTAACCATTCGGGGACAAAATCAAACGATAGTAGACAGTTTGGATGAGTGGAGTGCTCTTCGTGATTTTTATGAAGGCGCGATCTATTGGACTCCTGGAGAGAAAGGCTATCGAGTAGACTCTATCAATCGCAGAAAAGGTGAAATTATTGTATTGCCTATTCAGGAACTAACCTATTACACTCAATCTACTTATCGCGATATCATCGATATTATGCAGACTTATCAGAAGCAACACATCGAAGGAATCGATATGGCTTATGGTGAACTGGAGATTAAGCGGAGTGTCTTCGGTTATAAAAAAGTTTACTTCGGACAGAAGCATGAGTCTGAGCAGGTTCAATTGGATCATCCGTCCGTCACCCGATTCACTCCGGAAGGAATGTGGGTTACACTAACGGATTCTCAATGGAGCCAATTGAAAAATGGCATTCAGGAGTTAGCGGATGAGGGCAGATCCATCGACTTATTGGCTGAAGCTTCCCTTCACGCTGCAGGTCACGCTATGACTTCGGTTATTCCTGACCTCATTATCTGCGACGCTAATGATTTTACAGGGTTTTCGGCGAGCGGGATGACGGCTTTTGCCAATAGACCTGTTATCGGCTTCTATGGCGAGAACGGGTCCGGTCTCGGGACCATCGAAGCGATCTATGAGAAACTTCCGCAAGTGCTTCGAAAGGCTCTTGAACTTATTGAGAGCTGCCCTTGTGCCGAAGGATGTCCTAGCTGCGTGCAGCTCCCAGGTAAAGGGAATATTGAATTGTTCAAACCTGGAGCCAAAATGCTGCTGAAGATTTTGATAGAAGGGATCGATTAAGAATGCCTGTAATCTGTTCCGCTTGCGGAGGCCAAAGACCTTACGGGGACTTCATTCAAATCAGCTATAAGGCGGATCCAAAGGGCTATTACCGTAAGATCCATCAACGGGCAAACGGGATTCGAGTTTCAGAATGGCGCTCCCTTGAACCCGATACGGAGTCCTATATAAACAAACCATCCGGCGTTTATTGTTCACATGATAGACATTCAATCTTGGACGACATGCTGACACCGGAAGAAATGGAATTGCTCACAGACCGAAGACTTCCTGTTCAACATGTATTCGATAGTGAAAAACTCGTCCAGAATTTGCTCGAACTCGGAACTCGTATTCGAAGTGACGTCCACGTGCATCAAATTGACGCCAACCAAGGCGCTTATGCTGACCAAATCCTTATGCCCAGTTGGCTGCAGCGGAAGCTTCATTCTCTGGGGATTAATAAACTGTATGAGCATCAAGGGGAAGCTATACAGAACATCCGTGAAGGCAGAAATGTCGTTCTCTGCACGAAAACCGCATCTGGAAAATCATTGGCGTACAATGTTCCCATCATCGAAAAATTGGTTGCTGATCCGAATGCCTGTGCGCTTTATTTGGCCCCGTTCAAGGCATTAGTCGAGGACCAGTACGCTCACTTGAAAAAATGGGCTGATGATGTAGAAGAGCAGGGGAATCAAATCTCGCTTAATGGATTTTCTCGATTCTCTGTTAATGGACAGCAATTATCCGTTGGGGTTCTCCACGGGCAACGTAACGTTCCAGAGCATATGAGAAAAGATCAGGCATCTAGCTTCGTGTTCTCTGAGGGGCGCTATTGGCTGACCAACGTACACTATCTGCATTTAATTCTTCAAGGTGCAGGTTCGCCTAAGGGAAAAGGCCCTGGGCTGTTGCGCTTTCTGCAAAATCTTCGGTTTGTCGTTATTGATGAGCTTCATCAATACTCAGGCTTGTTAGGTTCAAAGGTTTCTTTGGTCCTTCGCAGATTAAGAATGTTATGTGACAGGTTGGGAAATAAAAACGTCCAGTTTATTGCCTGCTCGGCTACAATTGCTAATCCAAAGTATCTAGCTGAAGAATTAACAGGAATGCGTGGAATGAAAGGATTTCATGAAATATCGGGAGTACAAGCGCCAGTAAAGAAGAAAGCGATTTTGATGTGGAATCCGGGCTTATCAGACGATGAGCAAAAGAAAAGGGCCGTTGTTTCCGATCTCTATGAGATTCTGCGCACGATCTACAAGGATGGAAGATGGCCGAGAAGTATCATTTTCACAAGCAACCGCCAGCAAGCCCAGCTTTTAAGTCGTGAATTAAACATGATATTGCGCAGCCATCTTCATGATCATGGAGGGCTTTCGGCAGACGAACCACATGAGTTTTTTCTGCCGTACCATGCATACCTCACGCAAGAAGTTAAAGAACGAACCATACAAAAACTTGAGCAAGGCGAGATCCTTGGAGTGGTCACTACTAGCGCCCTAGAGGTCGGAATTGATGTGAAGTGTCTGGATGTATGTATCTTACTCGGATACCCTGGCTCCCAGGCTTCCTTTTGGCAGCAGGCTGGACGAGTGGGACGCAGCAGAGACGGTGTGGTGATTATGATGCTTCAGGAAGAGCCATTGCAGCAATACTTTGCCCACAATCCTGAAGAATTCTTTAAGCTCCCGCCTGAATCAGCAGCGATTAATACAACGAATCCCAAGCTATTAAAGGAGCATCTCGCATACGCAGCTCACGAACTGGGAGGAACGTTGACCAATGCTATGAATTATGTTCGCTCTTCGGCGCTTCGCAAGGTGGTTGCGGAAGCAAGCGACCAGTGGCAGCAGATCGAAGGAAAACTCCTCTATCATGGTGAAACGCCAAGATATCAAACTTTGTTTACAATGGGGGCTACTTATACGGTTGTAACCAAGAACGGCTGGAATGAGGACATCTTGTTTCAAAGTGTAGATGAGCGTTCCTTAATAAGAGATTATCACGTGGATGCAGTATTTCTGGGACCTGACAATCGTACCTTCTATAAGGTCAAGTGGGTCAATAACAGGCAACGCAAAGTGGTTGTAGAGCCAGTAAGAACGGATTACCATACTCGCGGAATTGTTCGTGATAGCATTGAAATCCATGATATAACCAATCCTCTGATAAGTGACGCGGCGATCAAATCCAATCTTGGAAACATCATCGTAAAACGAAGTACATTTGGCTACAAAAAAATCTACAATCACGGCGCAACGCCTCCAGAAACTGTGCAATTAACAAACACATATCCTGTCAGTTTCCAAACAGAGGCATTTTGGCTGATGTGGGACCACCAAGGAAGGGATGAACTTAAGGGTCTGCTCAAGGATGTGCAGAATTGCGAGTCCATTGACTTGGAGAACTTGGTTGAGGGAAGCCTTCATGCCGTTGAACATGCCATAGCTTCGGCGATACCGGCTGTTGTAAGGTGCAGTATGGCCGATTTTCAACACACTTCTTTTTATTCTGGCTCTGCCTTATTTGGAATGCCCGGGATGTTCTTCTATGACAGCCAAGCAGGAGGAGGTTCGGGGATACTCGAGGTTGTCGCTGAAAAGTTCGGGGTTCTATTGGAGAAAGCCCAACTGATCATTAGCAGCTGTGGTTGTTCGGACGGCTGCCCATCCTGCATTCAGCTGTTTCATTGTGAGAAGCAGAATGAGCCGCTGCATAAGGCTGGGGCTTTGCTGGTTCTTAATCACCTGCAAAAATATCCGGTTTGCAACCATTCATGAGAAACTGATCTTTGAAATTGAAGGGAGGAAACCGTGTCCATGACTTTAATCGATAAGGCAATTGAGTTTGCTGCCGTTGCACATCGGGAACAGCGCCGAAAAGGCACAGAGATACCATACATTAGTCATCCTTATGCTGTGGGCATGATTTTGCAGCGGGCAGGTTGTTCGGAGGAAGTTGTCGCGGCTGGAATTTTGCATGACACGTTGGAAGATACCGATACAACGGAGGAGGATTTACTGGCCTTCTTCGGTCCTAAAGTATTGGAAATCGTAAAAGGCTGCTCAGAACCGGACAAAGGTGCATCATGGGAGGAAAGAAAGCAGCATACGCTCGATGAACTTAAACATGCAACCGTTGCTATTCGGCAGACGTCCTGTGCAGACAAACTACACAATATTCGTTCGATTAAGAGGGACTTGAAGCAGTACGGTGAGGAGGCATGGTCTCGTTTCAAACGAGGACGTGATAGTCAGGAATGGTACTATAAGGGGCTGGTGGAAGGCCTCGGGTACAAATCACGGTTTAAGTTGCTTGAAGAGTCCCGAAATATGAGGCAGACTTCGATCGTCTAGCTAACTATTTGGTGGAACGCGGGATCGAGTTTCAGTCGAATAGTGAAGGGCCAATCATCCTGATCGGCTTCTGCACAGCGCTGATGCAGCTATTGAACTTATATCCGCATGAGATTTATCATCATTTCAATAAATGAAATCGAGGAGATCCAATATGAGCAAAGTATATTTCGGCAAGTTTGACAGTAGAAGACCGCATCAAATCCAAGAGAAGTATTACGCCGCCGGCGCCAAGGAGAGTACCTGGTACGGAGGGATCGAACCGGGGGATTTCGTGTTTGTGGTGACCAATGCCAACGTAATTGCGTTATGGAAAGTGAGGGAATATGGGCATAAGGTAAATCCTATTAATCCGTCGGATACAGGTGTTGTTTTTTTCGAAGAAATCAAGCGGTTTCCGCATCCTGTACCCGTCGTGCAATTTATTAAAAGTCCATATTTCAATTTGGATCTCAACTTGCTTAATAAAATTAACAAAGCTACTCCAGGTCACGGTTTCTTTCCCATTGAGACAACCTCGGCGTTTCCCATGGAAAACTGGGATCAGCTTTCTTTTACATCGGTTCGTCGTTATTACGTCACACTAAGTTCTCAACTCCCGCCAGTTGCAGAAAACGACATCATGGTTGTAATCGACAATCTCGTAACATCAAGAATAGTCGGGATATTGGAATGGAAGAATGGACAATCCCAACCTTATGCCAGTTTGCAGAAACTGTACGAGGACAAAAATTCCGTCAATGAACGGTATACATTGCTACAGTTGCTTGAATTTGCCGAAGAGGAAGCGCCGATTAAACGTAACTATTTGAAAAGCGTCCTGAATGAATTGGAAAAGCAAGGTTATTTTGTAGTGGATAATCCTATTCGCCTTTATGACAACGTCTTGGTTGGCCGCCGCAAGACACCGATCAGCAAACCGAATATGGAAGTTGGAACTGATGGGAAAACGCCAATCACGCATGCGTTAGAATCTTCGGATGTCGAGGACGCGCCGGAATTGTTTGAACAATACCGTGCGTATGCTGAGTTGCTGGATTTCAACCCCAATTTGATTTTATACGGACCGCCGGGAACAGGGAAGACGTTCGCTACGAAGAACATCATTGAAGCGTTTGAGTATACATTCAGTAAAAGATATATCCCGTTCGTCCAAGTTGAACGGGAAGAACGGGTACGTTTCATCACTTTCCACCAGTCCTACTCGTATGAGGAATTTATTGAGGGTATTCGCCCCCAATTGGAAGAAGACATGAAGCAAGACGAAGCAGGTGGTGAGATTCGGTACCGCGTGGAGCCTGGCGTTCTGAAAAAGATGGTGGAAGACGCGTCAGCACAAATTATCAAAGCGGAATCTGAGTCCTCCGGTATTTCGGGAGCCGAGTTCATACATTCGGGATCCCGGGTCTGGAAAGTATCGCTCGGCCGCCGCAACAGCGATCACATTTACAACCAATGTAAAGCGGGCAAACAAATAGCGGTCGATTTTCTCGATCACATCGACCTTACAGACAAATCATATGACGAAATTTATTCCTTGCTTGAGAATGAGCGGGATGATGGGGCTCAAAAGCCTACAATGGATGCCAATACGCTAGATACTCTCATTAACCAAATGGAACGAGGTGATATCGTATTTGTCTATGATGGCCCTCGGACGATTCGGGATATTGGTGTGATAACAGGGGATTATGCTTACAGAAAGGGACATGTGGCGCCACATGTCCGGCCGGTTGCGTGGTTGAAAGAATTTACGGACCCCGCGGATATTTACGATATGAACGGCGGAGTAAGTCTTACTCTCAAAACGATTTACGAGCTTCCCCGAATTCACATGTCCGACGTTCAGAAATTGATCGGTATTTCCAACGATATAAATAAAACGGTTAAGACACAGCAGCATCAGCAAAAACCATACTATTTGATCATCGATGAAATCAACCGAGGTAACATCTCTAAAATCTTTGGCGAACTGATAACATTGATTGAAAAGGACAAAAGGCAAACGGTCAGCACGATCTTGCCCTATTCCAAAAAGCCTTTCTCGTTGCCTAGGAACCTGTATATTATCGGTACGATGAATACTTCCGATCGATCGATCGCGATGCTGGATACCGCGCTAAGAAGACGGTTCGTATTCGCGGAAATGGAACCAGATTATGCGGTTTTCGAACAAAATACAGCAAAAGTGGGCTCGGTGGAACTCGCAAGTCTTTTGCGCAGCCTTAACGAAAAAATATCGGAGAAGCTGGATCGAGACCATCGGATCGGCCACGCCTATTTGATGGATGTTTTAACGATCGATGATCTTTTTAAGAGCTGGTATTATAAAATTTTGCCATTAATCGCTGAATACTTCTACAACGATGTCGCTGCTATTCAGTCGGTTGTTGGAACCAAGTTCTTCGAGAAATCCGGAAGCATGCGGTTCTTAAGCACGCAGCCTTCCGATAAAGATACGGTTTCCGACTTCGAGAAGGCCTTGTTGACCCTCTATAAAGGAATAGAAGACTGATGCCGAAACTCATCACCGTCTTTGAAGACAGGTATTCGTTGGAACCAATCTCGAATGAACATAGGATGGAATTATCTTCGTTGGAGTCCATTTGGGGAAGGCAAAATATTAGCTTCAGTGTAGATAACCGAGTGCTGCTAAGGAAGTATGTTGGATTTATCGCCACTCCTTCCTTGCAGCTACAGATTCTGCCCAAACTTTATGAAGATGCGGCATCCGCTGAAGACTTCGAAGAGGAAAAACGTTCGTCCGTTCGGATGCTGTTCCGTTTGCTGGCATCTAGCGGGTTCCTTTCAGTCAAAGATATTCCGGAACCTCAACTTATAGCGGCTATGAACGGAGATTTGCTGGAGATTTTCATTCACATTTTCATTAAGAGGTTCTTGGAACTCTTTCAGAAGCAAATTCATCGTCAATATGAAGATTTTGAGGGCAACCTGGCCTTCATTAGAGGAAGGATCCTTTTTCAGCGGCAGTTGCTCAGGAATGGGGGATTTAAGCATAAGCATTATGTTAGTTATCAGGAATTCACGGAAGACAATCTGCTTAACCAAATCATTAAAGCCACAATGATTTCACTTAGAACATTGACGAAAAACGAGGAAAACAAAACTAGTTTGAGCCATGCGCTTTTGCTTTTAGAGGATATTTGTCCCATCCGGCTTACCGAATCGATGTTCCAAAGAGTACGATTCAATCGGTTAAACGAAGACTATCGGCCGGTGTTTGAACTCGCTAAGATGTTTTACCTTAACCGTCAACCTGGGGTCCATGCGGGCGACGAGCGTACCTTTACCTTTTTGATCCCATTGAATCAATTATTTGAGTTCTCGTTATATCAATGGTTGGATAAGGGGTTATCTTCGGATGATTGGGTGGTCCGTTATCAGACGCCACAACGTTACTTGGATGCTGAAAAAGAGGTTTTTCTGCTCAGACCCGATATTACAATCGCATGCAGCCGAGCAGGATCAGACACGCCAATCGAAATGATTGTAGATGCGAAATATAAAAATCCCATTTCTGAAGAGAATACTCGACTTTCGGAGTCGGATGTTTACCAAATGTTGGCCTATGCAGTCCGTTATCAATGCAATCGGTTGTTTCTGGTATACCCAGTTTTCCGTGCGAATAAATATTTCCAGAATCCGCTAGCAACCTATTTGATACATAACGGAAATCAGGAGATCCGGATATCAGCTCTTCATATTGACATTGCTTCCGAAGACCTGGATCAAATACAAAAAGAGTTCATAAAGTTAATATGCCATTTTTTTGAGAGTTAAGAAGGGAGCATGAAATGAAAGTTCCGGAAGAGGCTAGTCCTTATGAGATACGAGAACTAGCCGAGCAACAGTGACCTTTGCTATTATTGATTTCAAAGCACATCCACTATATAATAAATTTGTTCCTTCTATCGCTTCTGTTCCCAACGGAAGCCTAATGAGTGGCCATCCTCTGGCCCAAATCATGTCCTCGCGGGACAGTTGATTGATACCATTTCCTCGAGCCAGGTGCTTTCGGTATCCAATTCCCTTTATGGTGATTAATTACAACACGGGAGTAGTCTGTCCTTGTGTACTATAATTGTTCAAATAATGAACCCGAATGAAGCATTTTTTCTTTGCTTTCTTCGGGTTCTTTTTGTTGTTATTGAAGAAGATCGGAACACGCGTCATTCAGCAGCTTCGCAGCGTCAACTGGAGGAACATATCGCAAAGTTGTTGATAACTGCTTATGGCGTAGTTGTCGTTTTATAGCGATAATGTCAATCCCACTGCTCTGCATCAAGTATGCCGTTGTATGTCGAAAACTATGGGCAGTGACTGTCTTTTGTATGCCGGCCTCTAGGCAAAGATTCTTGATGATTCGGTTTAATGCTGCTTTTGTTAGTGGTCGATTGTTTTCAAAGAAAACCTCGGAATGTCCGGAATTCCGCCATTCTTCTACAACCGGATGATGCAAATAACGCTCCAACTCAACAACGAGGGAATCGGGCATATAAACGACTTCGGAGGAGGTTTTCTGCCCTTTGTTCACCAGAATAACCTTGCGCTCAAAATCAATCTGTTCGTACGATAGCTGTATAATCTCCCTGTTTCGAAGAGCGGTCGTTGACATTAGCAATATGAGGATGTAGAACTTCCGGACAAATGGATCGGCTTTAAGCGCTGCTTGAAATAATCGTTGACATTCACCAATGGAGAGGGAACGATCTATTATTCGGCGTTCATAATACGGATTCGGATAGTTTTTCATGGGGTTATTTTTAATCATCCCAAGACCGTGGAGTAACGTGAAGAAGTGTTTCAGGTAAACAATGTTATTGAAAATGGTATTCTTTGATGCCTGAAAATTTTGCTTCAGGAACTGAATATAACCATCAATGCAATCAGCATCAATAGGTCGATAGGTCTCAGATTCCGTGTCGTAGTAAAATTTGTCGAAATCCAATTCTCCCTCAAAGTCTAAGCTCAGATATTGTTCAAACTTCATGAACTGGCGGCTATATGTGTAAATTGCTGAATCCTTGAGGTGAGTATGCTTCTTCCAGTTGGCATAGTATGTGGAATCCAATAATAAACGGTTCATTTGTTCTCCAGCCTTTCTCTTATTTTCTGAACAACCTCTTGAGCGAATGGGTGTTTGTTTATGGCGTCTCGCAGTTGATCGTCGAAAAGTCTCAAGTACTTCATCGTACTATCGAGCGATTCATGACCGAGAAGCTTTGCAAGAGTATAGATATCGATTCCCGCTTCAAGGCCTTGAACGGCAAAAGAATGACGAAAAGAGTGAGGACCTAAACGATCTTTGTCTTCCTCTTTTATCGACCGAGACTCGCGAATAATACGTTTCATAAATTGCTGAATGGCTCTAGATGTAATGGGTTTATCCCCGGCAGTGCTTGAGAAGATATAGAGCCTCTGATAATCGGAATCTGGCATCACCTCGCGAGCGCGACTGTATTTTTTCTCTATAAAATCTGTGAGCATCATTAAGGCGAGCTCGTTGATTTTTCGGACTTTCTTGGTATTCTCAGCCCCTTTGGGTGTTACCTTGATTGTTTGAGTATCAGGAGTGATATCACCGATTCTTAGATGGCAGAGCTCGTTTATGCGAATTCCACTCCCAAGGAAAGTCCAGATAATTGCAGTGTAAAGGCTATCGTGGTTACGAGATTGAGCGATCTGCAAGATTTCCGCGATCTGCACTTTAGTAAAGGCTTTTGGTGCGTCATCGTTTGACCATCGAACGCGTAGTATAGTCTTCAAGTCCCCGAGATCCTGATGACCAAAGAATATTTTGTATGTGGTCTTTATGAAGGTTCGAAGAAAGGAAGACTTCTTGGCTTTTGTATTAGGATCCTCATTAAGCTTAATATAGTCGGACAAGAATTCGCCGTTTGATACCTTTTCAAACTGCGGATCGTCGCCAAACTTTTCCTTCACATGTTGCTGGAAAAGTTTCATCTCTGACCGATACGTTGTTTGCGTGGTCCGGCTAAGTCCAGAAAACTTGCTGCTTTGATAGAAAGCATCAACGGCTTCGAGAAATGAAACGTTCCGCACTGCCGGGGGCATATTAGGTTTTGGCTGTGTCTGGACAGGCAAGGTTTCCATAACTTGCCGCATTTTCTCTGGACCATAAAGACATAACAGCTGATTCAGTTGTTCTTTAAGTTCGGTATACTTTGTATCGTTGATTACTTTAGGCATGGGAACCTCCTCAGTAATTGATTTTGTTTACAGCACTTGTTAATTGATTGGGGCTCCGGTGGACGTATCGTGCAGTAATTTCTGGCCGATCATGCCTTGCCAAGTACATAAGCAATTGTGACGGGAATCTGTACGTTCCGACAACCTGCTGATGAAAGTGTGCCTCAGTAAATGGGGCCCCCCTGGATATTTCCATCCCGAGACAAAAGAATAAAGTTTGTACTGTGCCCTTAATTTGCGAATAGTTGATTGGCTGTTGTTTCCAAACAGATGGACATCTTGACCTTTGTTGACAACAAGCTTTTGAAAGTAATTCTGTAGCGGATCAGGTAAGGGTAGCATGGCCGATTTCTCGTTTTTTCCGAAGACAGAGATGGTTCTATTCTCGACATTGATATCCTGATAGCGAATGTTAGCAACTTCATGAATTCGCAAACCGAGACAAAGCATCAACCCAAAGGCTGCCAGTTCCAATGTGGGATGATCAGAATAGAGTTGGATATTATGAAAAAAACACTGGAGTTCAGCATCTGTTGGTAACTCGCGATAATAGTATCTCTCGTACGGGATTCCTGTAACATCCATTGTTATGTCTTTAGCAAGCCAGCCCAATTTATAGAGGTTAGCCAGAAGGAATCGGATACCGTAAAAACAATTGCTAACCGTTTGCTTGATATAGATCCCTTTCTTTTCTAAACGGAGTAAATATTGCTTGAATTCGAGTAGATGCTCCTCAGTAACTAATGACAATGGTAATTCATCGCATGAAGTGCTCTGGAACTGAACGTATGTTTTATTCAACCAGTTTAAAAATAGGGCGTAACTGATTTTATATTTACCGTTAACGCTTTTTTCCTTGACTCCTGAACGGTGTAAATCTTTAATATGCGCAGTGATAGCGGGATGATTTATATCTTGAGTCCTCTTTTTTGTAGAAATACCGTTTGTTGATTTCTTTAATTCGAACCCATTAGAGATTAATTTGCGAGCTATTGCTAGAATCATGTCACGTTGAACGAAATTGTAGGAAGAATGCTCAATGAAATTAATAAGTGCATCTTTATTTGCCAATTCTTTGTTTTGAATGGATCTAGCATCAAGCCCATAACGGGTTTTAAAAAAATCAATGAGCTCTAGTGCGTATTCCATCAAAGAAAAGTAGCTGGTGGATTTGATCGACTTTTTATTATCAAGGTAATCCAGTAGCACGGGGGCAAAGATTTTGCCTTGAATCTGGGTTGAAAAGATCCATTCATTTAATGCAAGAGAACCACTTTCTGGTGAACATATCTCGACGTCCTCTTCAGGCCAACGAAATGCATACATGGTATTCAAGAACGTGAGCACCTTCTCCCAACTAAGACTCTTAATATCATGATTGCCAGTTGGGACAGTTTGTAAACATTCTTGCGAAGTAGAGTTCTCATAAGAAGCAATCTCTGCAATAGTTTTCGCATTTTGCTTCCAATGATCTGATCGGAATATATCCATATCTCTAATATCCTGATCGCTATCCATCTGCATCTCTCCCTCAGATTCTGTTAGTTCGACCGTTCAGACCGCAGTTTTTGCTTAGAAAGGAGGTGGGGTCCGGTGACCCTCATCATTGATGTAAAGGTATCATTTGCTTTAACTTCTGTCCCGGTTGCTCCACATTTGGAGCAAAAACACGTTGGATTTTCGGGTTGTGCGAGGATTTCGGTCGAAAGAAACAAGAATCTGCTCCATATATGGAGAGATGATGATGGATGCCTTGATACGGGATTAAGCTGATGGAGGGTAAAGCTTAGGTTGAAGGTAGATCTTCTTCAACTGGCTTTCCAATTCATCAAGGATGAAATAGATGAAATCACTTATATCAGCAGGCATGATCAAGACTGGTATGAGGTTAAGCAACTAGCAGCTACTGACCCACTAACTTTCGGAATTCTGCTGCGGAAGCTCTCCTTGCCTAATCGTCGAAGAGCATTGATTCAGGCTTTTGCTTTAAGGACGGTGGAGCTAAGAACACTCTTGCTGGGGGATTTTTCGGATTCTTCTTCAACGATTTCTGACCTATATCATCCAGTGAAATATAGAAGAAGATTTACCAATGAGCTGCTAGCCCAATTTGGCATCATCCACCGCGTACCTTTTGATTGGGTTTATAAGGATGGGTCTGTTGTAGAGCGATGGAACTTCAAAAATTATGATTTTAGTGGGATAGCATTAACTCATATGAAAGACATAATCCCGTTATTGAGAATGGCTGAAGGCCGAAATAGAAATGTGAATGGATATGCCATCCAGGCAAGCACGGATCAAGAATGTTATATCCGTTTGGAATCACGAGCGGATGTGATCGTCGTTGATCTTTATCAAGCTAACTTATTGAGTTTGGACCAACTCATGTCCGGGCTAAAGTCGACGTCCTTCAAATGGTCTGGCTTCATTACCCAATCCGTTGTGCCTGGGTACCGGTACTGGACATTCATTGGGGCGGATCATGAATCGGCTATTGTTCGAATCATGGAATCGGAGTTCAAGTATATCCAAAACGACATGCGATTGTGATAGGACAAACCGCAGACGGAATAAGGTGTATTGAGGTGAAAAGTATGGAGCGAATGCCGACAATCAAAATCGTATATGTGCCTCATACTTTATGTAGTGATTCAGTTCAAGTCTCAAACACCTTATCCGCTGCAGAGGCCAAAAATGCCGTTATCGATTACATCCTAAAGCGTTTGATCTTGAAACCGACTGAATAAGCCGGTTTTTTTGTTTCTCTCTTTGTCCATACTGGAAAGTGATAGTGATAAGAAAGGAGAAGAGCGAACCTCCATGTATACGGCCATATATCCAAGGGTTTCTACAGGCATGCAAGCATCAGAGGGCACAAGCCTTGCTGCACAAATTGAGATTTGCATGCGGAAAGCGAAAGACTTGGGAATTCCCGAATCCATGATCAAAGTTTATCGCGAAGAAGGATTCACAGGTGAAGATATCGATCGGCCCGCCATGAATGAATTCAGACAAGATGTTGCGCAAGGGCTGGTCCGTCGCTTGATTGTTACCCACCCCGACCGGTTGACCAGGGACTTGACGGATAAATTAATCCTTTGCCGTGAGCTGGAGCGGAGCAATATCGAGCTGGTGTTCGTGGACACGGAATACCGGAATACGCCGGAAGGGCAGCTTTTTTTCAACCTGATGAGTTCCATAGCACAATACGAGTTGTCTTTAATCAAGAAGCGGACGGTACGCGGAAGACTTAAAGCGGTGGAAAAAGATAAGAAGATCATGCCCATGCGTGTGGCTCCCTATGGATATGACCTTCATGAAAATACTTTGATTATCAATGAGCAGGAAGCCGAATTTGTCCGGAAGATATACCACTGGTATGTTCATGAGAACTATACGCTTCGTGAAATCGGGGATCGACTCTATTCCTTAGGGGCGGTACCCAAACGGGGGGAAAGCAGGAACTGGAGCGCCAGTTCTATTCGAAGGGTCCTTACTTCAGAGGTATACATCGGCAAATTCTATTACAATCGTAGAGAAACCCGGAAGATTCGCGGGGAGAAAACCAAGAACGGTACACCGAAAAAAACATATTCCTTTCGCGAGGAGAAGGATTGGATCGAGGTTACCGTGCCAAGTATCATTGACCCGAATCTGTTCGAATTAGCCCAGGTGCAGAAAGAGAAAAACATGAAACGGTCAGGAAATGTAAAGTATGAGTATTTGTTAAAATCCATGATCCGGTGTGGGCATTGCGGCAGAATGTGGCAAGCAACTACTTATACAGGCCGAGTAAATAAAGAAACGGGAGAAAAGATCCGTTATACCTGCTATAGGTGTCCGAACCTATTCCCGAAGAAGTACGGTGAAGGAGTTGAGAAGTGCCCGACTCAAACGTTACGCGCCGATATGCTGGACCATTACGTCTGGAAGCTGATCTTGGAGACATTGTCGGATCCCGATGATTATATGGAAAGACTGCAAAGCAAATCGAATGAGATTAACCTGGAACTTCAATCCGCCGCGGACCACATCAAACGTCAACTGGAGCAGAAGGAGAAGGAAAAGGAAAAAATCAAAATCATGTTCAAGCGGGAGGTCATCGATGAGCAGGAGATGCTCACAGAAATGCAAAAAATCAATGCCGGACTGAGGACGCTGGAGCAGGAGCTTGCGGGGTACGAAAAGCAGCTGTCTGAACAAGCGGAGAAGGAAATATCGGCCAATCGGATTGCCGAGGTCTCCAAGGCTGTCCGAAACTTTATCGAGAGCGCCGGTGGTGAGCTTACCCTTGAGGAAAAGCGCCATATTGTAGAGATGTTGGTTGATGAAATCATTATCCGATACGACGGGAACGAAGTACAGATTACTGCAGTCGGAGCACTAGATGAGTTAAAACGCCAACAATTTATTCAGCATGAAGTCGACATCGTTTCGTGTTCACAACCTCAAGAAATTGTATGATTCGGGAGGCTGGAAGGGTGAAACATATCAATTGGAAAAAACTAGCTTTTACTGTAGGGAAATTGCTGGCTATCATCGTTCTCCTGCTTCTCGGATTATTTTTCAGCGTCCAACTCGCGGTCATCGTGCTTTTATGGTCAGCGGGCTGACGGCTGAAGAAAGTCAACATTAAATTTTTTTTGAACGGTGGTAGAATCTTCTTCTCATCTCCATGTATAATAGACATGATCCTAAGGATGAGAGGAAGTGTCAACGAATGAAATTCAGCGAATACAAATATGAGCGTCCGGATATCGAGTCGATCAAGGAACAGTTCGGACAGCTCGTGCAACGGTTCGAATCCGCCGAGCGGCTGGAAGATCAGGAGCAGGTTTTGTCCGAGATCAACCATCTCCGCGGGGAAGTGGATTCGATGGCACAGATCGTAACGGTCCGCCATTCGGTCGATACGAACGATCCGTTTTACAAAGCCGAACAGGACTATATTGACGAAGTCGTGCCAATCTATCAGGAATACATAACCGATTTTTACCGTGCGCTGGTAAATTCCAAATTCAGGGCGGAGCTTGAGGCCAAATGGGGCACCCAACTGTTCCAGCTCGCCGAGCTGGCCCTCAAAACGTTCAGTCCCGAGATCATCGAAGACCTCCAACTGGAGAATAAGCTGGCCACCGAATATGCGCAGCTGATCGCCTCCGCGAAAATTCCGTTTGAAGGCGAAGAACGCACGCTGACCCAACTCACTCCGTTCGAACTGTCGACGGACCGCGATGTGCGCCGCCGGGCATCGGAAGCCCGCTACCGGTTCATGGCCGAACATGAGGCGGATTTCGACCGCATCTATGACGAGCTCGTCAAGGTGCGCACGCGCATCGCGCATAAGCTGGGCTACAAAAACTTCGTCGAGCTGGCTTACGTACGGATGAACCGCACGGATTACAACGCCGAAATGGTCGCCAATTTCCGCAAGCAGGTTCTCGAGCATATCGTTCCGGTAGCAACCCGGCTCAAAGAACGCCAACGTCAGCGGATCGGCGTGGATCAATTGTACATCTACGACGACGGTTTCAGTTTCAAAACCGGAAATGCCGCGCCTAAAGGAGATCCGGACTGGATTTTGGAACGCGGCGTAAAAATGTATTCCGAGCTGTCGCCTGAAACGAAGGAATTTTTCGACTTTATGGTGGAAAACGGACTCATGGATCTCGTCAGCAAGAAAGGCAAGCAGGGCGGAGGTTATTGCACGTACATCAGCAAATACGGCGCGCCGTTTATTTTCTCGAACTTCAACGGCACGTCCGGAGACATCGACGTACTCACGCACGAAGCGGGCCATGCGTTCCAGGTATATTCCAGCCGCCATTTCGAGGTGCCGGAATACCACTGGCCGACGTACGAAGCAGCAGAAATCCACTCCATGAGCATGGAGTTTTTCACTTGGCCTTGGATGAATCTGTTCTTCGAGGAAGACACGGAAAAATACAAATTCGATCATTTGAGCAGCGCGCTTCTGTTTGTTCCTTACGGCGTGTCCGTCGACGAATTCCAGCACTTTGTGTATGAGAATCCGGATGCGACCCCGGCGGAGCGGAAGCAGGCCTGGCGCGAAATCGAGAAGAAATACCTGCCTCACCGCAATTTCGGAGACAACGATTATCTGGAACGCGGCGGATTCTGGCATAAGCAGGGCCATATTTTCCAATCGCCGTTTTATTACATCGACTACACGCTGGCGCAGCTGTGCGCATTCCAATTCTGGAAGCGCATGAACGAAGACTACAAGGCTGCCTGGGCCGATTACTTGAAGCTCTGCAAAGCGGGCGGAAGCCAATCGTTTACGGGCTTGGTCGAATACGCGGGCTTGAAGTCGCCGTTTGAAGACGGCTGCGTGGCGTCGGTCATCGGAGACATTGAAAACTGGCTCAACCAGGTGGACGATTCCGTTCTTTAATCCGGCCTCCTATAGAGTCCGGGTGGATTCAAAATTTGCAACAACCCCAAAACGTCTGCGCTTCATCCGAAGGCAGGCGTTTTTTCATGCGTCCATAAAAGTCAAAGAAAGTCAAAGACAATTAAAGTCAGATAAAGTCAAATTCTCAAATTCGCCTTCTACCGCTTAAAACCGCCGGATTTCATACAAGATCGGCTTTGCCCGAAAGCTGCAAGAAACGTACAATATAACTGTAAGGTTCATCGCCGAATGAACCGAAATATTGCGCAGGTTGGCCGGCAATGAAGGCCGATTTTGCAAATTCATAAACCAAAGGAGGAACACGATATGTTTGATTTGATTCCTTTCCAACGGAGAAGCGACGTCTTCTTTAACAGCATGATGAAATCTTTTAACGATATATTCGATTCCTTCGGAGTAACCGAATTCGGCACGAAACCATTCTGCGCGGATCTTCGCGAAACCGAAAAGGCGTATTACGTCGACGCGGAACTTCCGGGCTTCGAGAAAGACGATATCCGAATCGAACTTAAGAAGGATGAATTGATCATTTCCGCCAAACGAAACGACATGTTCGAAACGAAAGACGAGGATCAAAAAGTGATCCGCCGCGAGCGTCATTACGGCGAATTCGTCCGCCGGTTCTATCTTGACCGCGCAGACGGGAACGGGGTGCGGGCCAAACTGGAAAACGGCGTGCTCCGCATCGAAATTCCGAAAAAAGCGCAGGATACGGACGGCACGAAACGCATTTCCGTTGAATAAGTTTCGAATGGATACACATGATGGGGCGTATTCCGGGTAAACCGGATACGTCCTTTTTTGCATCGTTGCTTGATGTAGCATATTCTATCTTTTTTTCGAATAAACTTGTCTCACCATAACTTATTTTTAGGAAGTAACGGTACGATCGTGTCAACGCCGGTGAACGGCGTCTGAATATGGTTTTCGAAGAGAGGGGCGGAGTCGCAGATGATGGCATCCGTATACGCGGGCAGAACGGCGGTCACCGGGATCGGGACAAGCATCCCGCCGTACAAGCTGCAGCAGGATGAAGTTTTTGAGAGAATCGCGGAGTCCTGCCGAGATGATTTGGACATCATGCGATGGGCCCGAAGAATTTTCAGGCAATGCGGCGTCGAAACGCGTTATACGTGCGAACCGGAATTTTTGGAGCCGGCGGGAAAATGCCGTTATCTGCCCGACCGACCCGGCATGCCGGTTCCGTCGACGGCGCACCGGATGAATACATATGAACGGGAATCGGTCCCGCTTGCCGTCCATGCGGCCCGGGAAGCGATGGCGGATGCCGGGATCGGCCCGGCAAACGTCACGCATCTGATTACAGTGAGCTGTACGGGACAGTTTCTGCCCGGATTGGATTCCATGCTCGTCCAGGAATTGGGATTGCCTTGGCGGGTGAACCGCATCCCGCTCGTGTTTCAAGGCTGCCATGCCGGGCTAAAAGCGGTCCAGCTCGCCAGAACGATCGCCGAAAGCCAAGCGGATTACAAGGTGCTGATCGTCTGCGTCGAGCTTTGCACCATCCATTTTCAGCCGCCGACCTCCCGCGAAACGCTGTTCGGGGCGTCCTTTTTCGGAGACGGCGCATCAGCGTGCATCGTTGAAACCGCCGCCGACGGTCAGGAGCATGTATTCCGGCTTGGCCAAGGGCATGCCGTGCTGGTTCCGGATTCGCGGGAGGAAATGATCTGGAGGGTTGGGGACCGGGGATTCGATCTGTATCTGTCACCAGACATCCCTAAACGGCTGAAATCTTTCCTGCGCGAAGAGGCAGAAATGCTGCTTGGCAAGCGGAGTTTGCCGTCCCTGTGGGCCATCCATCCCGGAGGGCGGGGCATCATAGACGCCGTGCGGGAGATGTTTGCCTTGGAGGAATCTCAGGTTTCATACAGCCGCAACGTCTTGAAAAATTTCGGGAACCTGTCGTCGGCCACGATTTTGTTTGTCCTGAAAGAAATGAAATCCGAGCTGGCCAGACAGGAGATCGATCGGGCCGATGGCATTTCGCTTGCTTTTGGTCCGGGATTAACGGCGGAGCTGATGGCGTTTACTTATTTATCAAAAGCGGAAGCGGTACAATCGGCGGGGAGTGAAGGCGCATATGTTTAAAGCGCTCGACGGCCGTTCGCCCCAAGAAGAATACATGGACGATTTTGATGCAGGCGGCAAGGAACTGGAGGAAGCGCTCCGCCATCTACGACTGCTTAATCGGATATTCGCAGCCTCTGGACCGGTATTAAGCGGCGTGAAGGAATTATGGAGGCGTTCAGGCTGCCCGAACGACCTTCATGTGATGGATATCGGAGCAGGTTCGGGGGAATTGAACCGCCGAATTCTCCGCTGGGCCGATCGCAACGGCATCCGGATCCGCATGACGTTGGTAGACATGACCGATGAAGCTTGCCGCGAAGCCAGTCGGATATTTACGGACGAACCTCGCGTCCGTGCGATCAGGCGAAACGTGTTCGACGTTGACGAGTCGGCGGCCGATATGCTTATATGTTCGCAATTTCTGCACCACTTTCCGGACGAGCGGCTGGCGGAAGTGACGGGACATATGCTGAAATCCGCAAGGCTCGGCATCGTCATCAGCGACATTCACCGCCATTGGCTGGCCTGGTCCGCGGTTTGGCTGGCAGCCCGCATCTTCTCCAAAAACCGTTATATCCGCCATGACGGGCCGCTTTCCGTCGCGAAAGGATTTCAAGCCAAGGATTGGAACAGGTTAAGCGAGGCGATCAAGCAGCATGGAAGCTATGATTTGAAATACCGGTGGAAACCGTTGTTTCGGTATACGGTCGTGATTTTCAAAAAAGGACACGCAGGGAACAAATGTTGAGGGGGGGACGCCGAAATGCCGGACGCGGTGGTAATAGGGGGAGGACTGGCCGGAAGCAGTCTGGCAATCCGTCTCGGCAGCCTCGGATGGAACACCATGTTGTTCGACCGGCTCCGTTTTCCCAGGCATAAAGCCTGCGGAGAATTCCTTTCGCCGGAAACGCTCGAAGTATTCAAGGAACTTGGCGTTTATGTGGCGCTGAAGGCGCTGAAGCCTGGCCGAATCACGAAGGCGCGGATCGTTTTCAGGCATGGGGGCGTCGTCGAAGCCAAGCTGGAGCAACCTGCATGGGGCTTAAGCCGGTATGAAATGGATGCGGTTCTGCTCGAGGCTGCGGAAAAAGCCGGCACACAAGTGCATACCGGAACGTCGGTATCCAGCATCGCCGCCGATTCGGGGGCATTTCGCATCGGCATCCGCTCGGCGGGAGGGACCAACATCCTGTATGCCCGTACCGTTTTTGCCGCTTGGGGAGTACATCCACGAACGGAATTGGCGGCACGACCGGCAAAAAGGCGCGGAAGAACAGCCTATATCGGAATCAAGGCCCATTTCGGCGGAGTAGCCACCGATCAGGCGGTGGAGCTTTATTTTATCAGGCATGGCTATATCGGCATTTCGCCCGTCGAAGGGGGGAAAACGAACGTCGCGGCTCTCCTGCCGCTGGACCGGATCCGGCGTAAAGGCAACTCCGTGCGGGAGCTCCTGCTATCGGCTGCAGCCGATAACAAGCAGCTCGCGGAGCGGCTGGCCGGTGGGACGGTGATCCCGGATTCGGAGGTATCGATTGCCCCTGTCTATTTGTCCTTGGAGCCGGACGTTTGGGGAATCGTGCCCCAGATTGGCGATGCCGGCGCGATGATCCCGCCGTTGTTTGGCGATGGCATGTCCGCCGCGCTGCGATCGGCAGGGAGATGCGCCCATTACGGCGATAAGTACCTCCGGAACGCCATGAGCATGGAAGAGTGGTACCGCGCATATCGACTTGACATGCAAAAGGAATATGCATCGATTTTGAGCTTAGGACGCCGACTGCAGGCGTTGGCCAACATGCCGGTTGTTCCGCGAATTTTCACGGCCTGCGCACGCATGTTCCCTCAGCTGGGCGATGCGGTGGTCAAGTCCACCCGGATGGGTCCGCAAACCCCGCCGGAAAACGGGGATGACGGGCATGGGTGAGTGGTTGTCTCGGTTCGTATATCGCCATTCGGGTGCAATCGCGGCATGCTGGATGGCGATTTTTGTTATATTCGGATCGTTTTCGGCACGGCTCCCTTCCATCGTCCAAGGCCCCGGCTTATACACCAAAGGCAGCTCGTACGAAGTACAGCGGCTCCTTGAGGAAAACGGCGGCATGCCGGAAGATCCGGTGATCGTCGTGTTCCAAAGGCAGCCAACCGTTTCGCATGCCCGATTTTCAGAGATTATCGATGATACCTTGAAGAGACTGGCCGTACTGGACGGAGTTGCATTCGTGCAGTCTCCGCTGAAACATCGCGAGCAGATGGCAAAGGATGCAGCATATGCCCTCATTGGAACGGATGAGCCCCTGGGAGAGCGCAAAAATCTATTGAACCGGATTCGGGACCGACTGCCGCATCTCGAAGGCATCACGATCCAATTGACGGGGAAAACGGTGGTCCAGGAGGATGTCAATCAAGCGAGCATGCATGATTTCAAACGGGCGGAACGTTTCGGGATTCCGCTTGCTTTCCTCATTTTATTGCTTTCGTTCGGCGGTTTCTGGTATGCGCTGCTTCCCGTTCTGATGGGATTGCTTTCCGTTTCAACGGCGATGGGCTTCATAGCGATGCTGGGCACCGCTTTCGATCTCGAGCTGTCCAATTTCATCCTGAACGTCATTCCGATGACCGGGCTGGCGCTATGCCTGGACTTCGCCTTTATTATGACGAACCGTTTCCGGGAAGAGCTGGGGAGGGGCCATCCGGAAAAAGCGTTGCAGGTAACGCTTCGCACTTCGGGAAGAGCGGTTTATGTTTCGAGCGCATGCGTCTTAGGCGGATTGGTTGCCGTCGCTTTCATTCCGATGCCGATGTTCCGGAGCGCATCCCTTTGCGCCATCATCGTCGTGATCCTGTCGGCGGCCGTAAATTTAAGCCTGGTGCCGGCGCTGCTGCGATTCATTTCACCGTGGCTGGTACGGAAGCAGGCCGGACAAGCATTCCCGGACGACCGAAGCCGCAGGTTTTGGGCTCTTTGGGCGGAAAGGGTGATGCGTAGACCGGGGAGGGTATTGCTGGCCGGATGCTGCCTCATGATGCTATTGCTTTTTCCCGCATTGCGGATGACCACGGCGGTTCCGGATGCACGTTCCCTCCCTCCCGAAACGGAATCAAGAAAAGCCGATGAAGCGATCCGCACGTATTTTCGGCAGGATGGCGTCTCGGAGGTGCTGCTTGCCATGCAGCCTTCAGGAAAGGGATTTACGCCCGAAGAACGCAAGGAAGCGGCAGCCTGGATCAAGCGGATCCAAAACGACGTTTCGGTTATTGGCATCAAACCATTGCCGGTACCCGTTTTCAAGGACAATTCCTATTTAAATACAGTCTTCTACCGGATTTCTTACATGGGAGAGCCGGGCTCGGCGGAGGTCCATACCTGGCTGCGAAGCCTGGAAAAAGAGGCCGGACAATCAGGCATCCGCGTGCTTCTCGGGGGCGAAGCCAAATCCCGGCAGGAGGTCATCGACGCGATTGCCGGTGCATTGCCCCGCATGCTTACTTTTATCGTCATCACCAATATGCTGGTGTTGTTTGCGGCTTTCCGTTCGGTGTTGATTCCGGTGAAGGCGGTTGTTATGAACCTGCTCACCATCGCGGCCTCGTTCGGCGTCCTGGTGATCGTGTTTCAGAGCGGGTTGGCGGGTTCATCGCCGGGGGAGATCGCCGTCATGGTTCCCGTGTTTGTTTTTGGTTTGGTTTTCGGCGTAAGCATGGATTACGGGGTGTTTCTGCTGTCGCGGATGAGCGAAGCCTTCCGGGAAACGGGACAAGTGGATGCTGCCATTCAAGAAGGATTGGCTTCTACGGGAAAGCTCATTACGGCTGCAGCAGCCATTCTGATTGCGGTCACGCTGCCGTTTGCTTTTGGAGAGGTGGAAGGAGTTAGGCAGCTCGGCACCGGCATCGCTTCTGCCGTATGGATTGACGTTACCCTGCTCCGGCTGCTTGTGGTGCCGTCCTTGATGAAGCTGCTGGGGAAATACAATTGGTGGGCGCCGCGCTGGTTTCGTCCGCTTTAGGACGCAGGCGGCACCCGTTGTTTGAGGATTCGAATCCGTTACTTGCGAAGCATCACTTTTTCGATCAAATGGTCCGAGCCTTTTTTGATGATCAGTTTGGCCCGTTCCTTCGTCGGCAAAATATTTTCGTGCAAATTTTTGGCGTTGATGTCCTGCCAGATTTTGGCCGCGGTGCCGACCGCTTCTTCCTCCGAGAGCGTCGCGTATTTGTGGAAATACGAACGGGGGTCCTGGAAGGCCGAATCGCGGAGCAGCAGGAACCTTTCGATGTACCACTTGCGGATGTTCTCTTCGTCGGCATCGATATAGATGGAAAAATCAAAGAAATCGCTGACGAAAAACGGCTCGCTGGTGTTCACCTGCAGCACGTTGATCCCTTCGACGATCAAAATATCGGGCCGGTCCACAAGCTGCGTGCGGTCCTTCAGAACGTCATATTCGAAGTGGGAATATAACGGAGCGTGAAGGGCGGGTTCGCCGGACTTGACGCTGCTGATAAAATGCATCAGTTGGTTGATGTCGTAGCTTTCCGGAAAGCCCTTTTTGTTCATGATGCCTTTGGCTTCAAGCACCCGGTTGGGGTACAGAAAACCGTCTGTCGTCACCAGATCGACCTTGGGATGCTCGGGCCAGCGGGATAAAAGCGTTTGCAGCAATCTGGCGGTGGTGCTTTTGCCTACGCTGACGCTGCCTGCTATGCCGATGACAAATGGGGCTTTCGGCGCAGGGACGCTCAAAAATGAACTCATCTTCGATTGAAGCTGGGCAAAAGCGGTGACGTATAAATGGATCAGCCGCGCAAGCGGCAAATATACGGCGGATACCTCTTCGATCGAAATTTTTTCGTTTAAGCCCTTTAACTCTTCGAACTCTTCTTCCGATATCGTGAGAGAGGGCAAATCCCGGGACAACGCCCATGCGTTCCGGTCAAATTCAAAGTACGGGGAATATGTATTTTTCATGATCGCTCACTTTCTATCGGGCCCGGCCCCGGCTGCAATCCGCAGGTCTCGTTTTGAAGTCCATCCTTGTGGTCGAAGGCCGGCCTTGTCTTTGACGATGTACGTTCATCGACTATTTTTGTTATACTGATTGTGACGGAAAAATTCACAATAGCTATCTTAACAAATAAACGGCGCCGGAAAAAGCATATCTTGCAAAAAGGAATCAGGCAAGCGATCGGGGAATTGCAGGATAAGGCGCGCGAAACGAACGGCTCATGACGTAAGAGAGAGAAAAGACGGGTGATGATCAAAGAATGGACATAGAAAAACAACGATTGTCGATTGAAGCTGCGAGACTTTACTATCAATCGGATTTCAGCCAGCAGGACATCGCGCAGCGGCTCGGCGTGTCCCGTCCGACGGTATCGAGGCTGCTGCAGTTCGCGAAGGAGCAGGGGTACGTGAAAATCGAGATCGTGGATCCGCAGGAAGACTCCCATATTTTATCGAAAAAGCTGGAACAGAAATACGGGCTGGATACCGTCCAGGTCTGTTATTCTCCCCTGAATACCTATGAAGAAATTCAAAAGCATATCGCCAAACAAACCGCCGATTATCTGTACGACAACGTCCAAGACAAAGATATTATCGGCGTAACCTGGGGGACGACGATGTTTGCGGTGGCGAAGCAGCTGCAGCCCAAAAGCGTCAGGGGAGTCGAAGTCGTCCAGCTCAAGGGAGGCGTCAGCCACTCCCACGTCAACACGTACGCGGCGGATACGGTCAATTTATTTGCCGAAGCTTATCAAACGGTGGCCCGCTACCTTCCGCTTCCGGTCATTTTCGATAATATCGCCTTGAAACGCATCGTGGAAGAGGACCGGCACATCAGCAGGATCATCGAGCTGGGCAAGCAAGCGAACATTGCCGTGTTTACGGTCGGGACGGTAAGGGAGGATGCGCTGCTGTTCAGGCTCGGTTATTTCACCGATGAGGAGCAAAAACTGCTGAAGAAAAAAGGCGTCGGCGATATCTCTTCCCGTTTTTTCGACAAGGACGGCAACATCTGCAGCGAGGAGATCAACAACCGGACGGTCGGCATCGATTTGCACGAATTGCGGAAAAAGGAAAAGTCCATCCTGGTTGCCGGCGGGCAAAGCAAGGTTGATGCGATCCGCGCGGCATTGGCCGGAGGGTACGCGAACATTTTGATCACGGACCAGTTCACGGCCCAAGCCCTGACGGTTTAAAGGATTTCAAAATCTGCCATAGATACATATGGCAGATTTTTTTGCGCAAAATAGGCTGGTGAATGCCACAAAACCGCCATGAACATAATTTCAAGACAGTGTTTACATATGTTCTGACGAGTGTTATGATATTTCTGCAGCAAGCAAAGAAAGCGCAATATTTTCGGGTAATTATTCTTGAAGGAGATGACATGATGACAAATCTTGCAGGTATGATCGATCATACGTTGCTTCGCGCGGATGCAACCCAAAGCGAAATTCAAAAATTGACGGAAGAAGCGAAAAAGTACGAATTTGCTTCTGTATGCGTAAACCCGACATGGGTTAAATATGCCGCCGAGCAGTTAAGCGGCACGAAAGTAAAAGTGTGCACGGTCATCGGGTTCCCTCTGGGAGCAACCACATCGGCCGTGAAGGCGTTCGAAACGCAAAATGCGATCGAAAACGGCGCAACCGAAGTCGACATGGTCATTAATATCGGGGCTCTGAAGGACAAGCAGGACGATTTCGTGGAGCAGGATATCAAAGCCGTCGTTGACGCAGCCAAAGGGAAAGCGCTTGTAAAAGTCATTATCGAAACCTGTCTGCTTACGGATGAAGAGAAGGAGCGCGCTAGCCGTTTGTCCGTGAAAGCGGGTGCAGATTTCGTGAAAACCTCGACCGGATTTTCCACGGGAGGCGCGACGCCGGAGGATGTCCGTTTGATGCGTCAGACGGTCGGCCCGAACGTTGGCGTGAAAGCTTCCGGAGGAGTACGCAGCCTGGAAGACATGAACAAAATGATCGAAGCGGGCGCTACCCGCATCGGCGCGAGCTCCGGCGTAAAAATTATGGAGGGCGGCCAGTCGACGTCTTCCTACTAATGCTTCAAACCGACGGCGTCAGCCGCCTGGACGCAAAGCGGAGAGGCGAAACATCCATGCTCCGCTTTTTCATGAATCGTCTGGAAGCGCTTTATGAAAACGATTTTTCATAGCCTTATTCATACGGATCTTCATACAAAATTCAACCTAGGGAGACAGCCATGAAATATTTGATTGCGGTATTGGGATTACTCGTCGTGTTTGCACTGTCTTTTGTCGCCAGCAATAACAAACGTGGTATTCGCTATCGCCCATTGATCATCATGATCATTCTTCAGCTTATTCTGGCATTCATTTTGCTGAATACGGTTGTCGGAACCGCGCTGATTCAAGGATTTTCGGATATTTTCAAAAACTTGCTGGATTATGCCGCGGAAGGCATCAACTTCGTATTCGGCGGCATAGCGAACGAAGGACAAGCTCCGTTCTTCCTCAATGTGCTGCTGCCGATCATCTTCATTTCGGCCCTGATCGGAATTTTGCAGTACATCAAAGTGCTTCCGATTATCATTCGGCTCATCGGCCTCGTGCTCAGCAAGATCAACGGCATGGGCAAGCTGGAATCTTACAACGCAGTGGCCTCGGCCATTTTGGGGCAATCCGAAGTGTTCATTTCCGTCAAAAAGCAGATCGGCGCGCTGCCGAAGCACCGCTTGTACACGCTTTGCGCGTCCGCAATGTCCACGGTTTCGATGTCCATCGTTGGCGCGTACATGACCATGATCGACCCGAGATACGTCGTGACGGCGCTCGTTCTGAATCTGTTCGGCGGATTTATCATCGCTTCCATCCTCAATCCTTATAAAGTGACGCCTGAGGAAGACAGTCTGGAAGTTCAGGAGGAGTCCGAAAAGCAGTCGTTCTTCGAGATGCTCGGGGAATACATTATGGACGGGTTCAAGGTCGCGATTACCGTTGCGGCGATGCTTATCGGTTTCGTCGCGTTGATCGCGATGATCAACGGCATCTTTAACGGCATCTTCGGCATCACCTTCCAGGAGCTGCTCGGTTACGTCTTCGCTCCGTTTGCCTTCGTGATGGGCGTGCCTTGGAACGAGGCCGTGGAAGCAGGCAGCATCATGGCTACGAAAATGGTATCCAACGAATTTGTCGCCATGCTCGAGCTCGGCAAACATACGGCCATGTCCGCCCGCGCCGTCGGCATCGTATCGGTGTTCCTCGTTTCGTTTGCGAACTTCTCCTCGATCGGCATCATTGCCGGCGCGGTGAAGGGACTTCATGAGAAGCAGGGCAACGTGGTTGCGCGTTTCGGCCTCAAGCTGCTGTACGGAGCGACGCTTGTCAGCGTGCTGTCCGCAACGATTGCCGGCGTGTTTTTATAAAATAGATACGTTATACTCAATTACGAAGGAGTGATCATGAATGGCAGAATTTAAACGCGTACACTTGATCGTCATGGACTCGGTAGGAATCGGCGAAGCGCCGGACGCCGCGCAATTCGACGATTTTGACGTCGACACGCTCGGGCATATCGCCAGAGAACGCGGCGGATTGAACATGCCGAATATGGCCAAGCTCGGCCTTTCCAACATTCGCGAAATCCAGGGCGTCGACAAAGCGGATAAGCCGCTCGCCTATTACACGAAAATGCAGGAGAAATCCGCAGGCAAAGACACGATGACCGGACACTGGGAAATCATGGGCCTCTACATCGATACGCCGTTCCGCGTGTTCCCCGACGGATTTCCGGACGAGCTGATCAAGCGCATCGAAGAAAAAACCGGAC
This sequence comes from Paenibacillus cookii, assembly GCF_018333375.1. Classification (GTDB taxonomy): domain Bacteria; phylum Bacillota; class Bacilli; order Paenibacillales; family Paenibacillaceae; genus Paenibacillus_AQ; species Paenibacillus_AQ cookii. The sequence continues at coordinate 114,370 of NZ_BORW01000009.1, read as the reverse complement.
GCAAGGTCATCGGCAACAAGCCGGCGAGCGGAACGGCCATCATCGACGAGCTTGGCGAAGAGCAAATGAAGACCGGGGCGCTCATCGTTTACACTTCGGCAGACTCCGTGCTGCAGATCGCCGCGCATGAAGACGTGATTCCGCTGAAGGAACTCTACGAAATTTGCGAGTTCTGCCGCGAGATCACTTTGGACGATCCTTACATGCTGGGCCGCATCATCGCGCGTCCTTACGTCGGACAGCCGGGTTCCTTCAAGCGCACGGCCAACCGCCACGATTATGCGCTGAAGCCGTTTAACCGCACGGTAATGAACGAGCTGAAGGACGGTGGCTTCGACGTCATCGCCCTCGGGAAAATTTCCGATATTTATGACGGGGAAGGCGTAACCGAAGCGATCCGCACGTCTTCGAACATGGACGGCATGGACAAATTCATCGCAACGATGGACCAAAACTTTACCGGTCTCAGCTTCCTGAACCTGGTCGATTTCGACGCGCTGTACGGACACCGCCGCGATCCGCAAGGGTACGGTCAAGCGCTTGAGGATTACGATGCGCGCCTGCCGGAAGTTTTCGCGAAAATGACCGACGACGATCTGCTGATCATCACCGCGGACCACGGCAACGATCCGACGTACCGCGGCACGGACCATACCCGCGAGTACGTGCCTTTGATCGTGTATTCCCCGCGTTTCAAGAACGGCGGCAGCGAGCTTGCGCTCCGCAACACGTTCGCCGACATCGGCGCAACGGTAGCGGACAACTTCGGCGTGACCATGCCGGAATACGGCACGAGCTTCCTTAAAGATTTGAAATAATTCGCAACCTATTTTATCCATAATAAACACTTGTCAGGAGGACATATTCATGAGTACTCATATTGGAGCCAAAACCGGAGATATCGCGGAAACGATTCTGCTGCCTGGAGATCCGCTGCGTGCAAAATTCATCGCGGAAACGTACCTGCAGGATGTGACCTGTTACAACGAAGTTCGAGGCATGCTTGGATTTACGGGGACTTATAAAGGAAAACGCGTTTCCGTTCAAGGCACGGGCATGGGTATTCCGTCCATCAGCATTTACGTGAACGAACTGATCAATGAATACGGCGTTAAAAACCTGATGCGCGTCGGCACTTGCGGCAGCATGCAGAAAGACGTGCATGTACGCGACGTCATTTTGGCCCAGGCTTCTTGTACGGATTCCGGCGCAAACCGCCATTATTTCGGCGGCTATGACTTCTCCCCGATCGCCAGCTTCCAGCTGCTGAAAACGGCTTATGAGAAAGGCGTGGAAAAAGGCCTCAAGCTGCATGTCGGCAACGTCTTCAGCTCGGACATCTTCTACCGCGACGATAAATCCGTCGTTGAAAAGCTGATGCAGCACGGCATTCTCGGCGTGGAAATGGAAACGACCGCACTTTATACGCTTGCCGCCAAATTCGGCGTCAACGCGCTTACGCTGCTCACGGTCAGCGACCATTTGTTGACAGGGGAAGAAACGACCGCGGAAGAACGCCAGACGACGTTCAACGATATGATGGAAGTCGCGCTCGAAACGGCTATCACGCTGTAAGCCGGAATAATATCATTAACTTTTTGAAAGTGAGGCATTGCTACCTATGAGAATGGTCGACTTGATTGAAAAGAAACGTGACGGCGGAGAATTGACAACGGAAGAAATCAATTTCATCATAGAAGGCTATACCAAAGGGGAAATTCCCGATTACCAGGTCAGTGCCTTGGCGATGGCGATTTTCTTTAAAGACATGACCCAGCGGGAGCGGGCGGATTTGACGATGGCCATGGTTCATTCCGGCGATACGATCGATTTGTCCGAAATCGAAGGGATCAAGGTCGACAAGCACTCCACGGGCGGCGTGGGCGACACGACGACATTGGTGCTTGCACCGCTTGTCGCGGCGCTGGATATCCCGGTAGCCAAAATGTCCGGCCGCGGCCTGGGACATACCGGCGGAACGATCGACAAGCTGGAGTCCATCGAAGGCTTCCACGTGGAAATCGAACGCGAGGAATTCGTGGAGCTGGTCAACAAACATAAAATCGCGGTCATCGGCCAAACCGGCAACCTGACCCCTGCGGACAAGAAGCTGTATGCGCTTCGCGACGTCACGGGGACGGTCGATTCGATTTCCCTTATTGCGAGCTCCATCATGAGCAAAAAAATCGCCGCAGGCTCCGACGCGATCGTGCTGGACGTCAAAACGGGAGCCGGCGCTTTCATGAAAACCGTCGACGACGCGAAGGCGCTTGCGCTTGCGATGGTCAGCATCGGCAACAACGTCGGACGGAACACGATGGCCGTCATCTCCGACATGAGCCAGCCGCTTGGCTTCGCCATCGGCAACTCCCTTGAGGTCAAAGAGGCGATCGATACGCTGAAAGGCCAAGGGCCGAAAGACCTTGAAGAACTGTGCCTGGCGCTCGGCCGCCAAATGGTATACCTGGCGAAAAAGGCAAGCTCCCTCGAGGAAGCGGAAGAAATGCTGAAGGAAGTCATCAAAAACGGCAAAGCGCTCGAGAAATTCAAGGAGTTCATCCGCAACCAAGGCGGCAATCCGGATGTCGTGGATCATCCCGAACAGCTCCCGCAAGCGAAGTATCAAATCGAGGTTCCTGCGAAGGAAGACGGCGTCGTCGCGGAAATCGTCGCTGACGAAATCGGTACGGCGGCCATGTGGCTTGGAGCGGGACGCGCGACCAAAGAATCGGAAATCGATTTGGCCGTCGGCCTGATGCTGAACAAAAAAATCGGAGATCGCGTGAAAAAAGGCGAATCGCTCGTAACGATTCATGCCAACCGCGAAAACGTGGATGACGTCATAAACAAAATTTACGACAACATCCGTATCGCCGACCATGCCGAAGCCCCTGTATTGATTTACGGAACGGTGACGGAATAATAAGGATCGCTTTATGCAGCAGAGCTGCCCAAGGTCTTCAAGGCCGGGGCAGCTCTTTTTGTCTCTCCTGGATGTTTAACGGCGAACTCTGTTTTATCGTAGCGAATGCAAAAAAAGGATTGAAGCGCATGCTTCAATCCTTTTTTGCGTTATTAAGCCGATGTCAAAGGCGGAATCGACGAAAGCACATCATAATAGCTGTCGGTAGCGCCGAAGGCCATGAGGGCAATGACGAGGATGACGATAATGATTCCGTATAAGGCTGTGCCGATAATGCCGCAAACGAGTCCGCCGATGGCCAGGCCGCGTCCGCCTTCTTGTCTCTGCTTGATCTCCTTGAAGGAGAGGCAGGCCAGGACGATCGCGATGATGCCGAGGATCAGGCCCACGTACGGGATCATCAGGCTGAGAATGCCGAGCACGAGGGCTGCGATCGCCTTGCCGTTGGTCTTCGGCGGCTGCATCGGCGGCATTTGTTGAAACTGGTTAAATTGTTCGGATGAATATGGATCCAAAGATATGTTCCTCCTCAAAATGATACTTTATGTATAAAATATCAAACATTCAGAACTATTATACCCAGAAAAAAGGAGATTGACCATGCAAAATCCTAAATTTCATTCGACAAATTTTTGTTTTCGATCAGGAATCCTATCGTTTTTACATTAAATATGGAAGTTTTTGCGCATTTCGCTTGGCGAAACATGCTTATATTTCTTGAACGAGCGGCTGAAATAATAAATATCCTTAAAACCGGTCGATAGCGCGATTTCGGAAATGTTCATGCGCGAGTTGCGCAGCAGGTATTCTGATTTGTTGATCCGCAGCGTATTAATATAGTCCGTAATGGTGCGCCCGGTCAGCTCTTTGAACAATCTGCTGAAATGAAACCGGCTGAGGCCCGCAAGCCCGGCGAGCTGATCGACGCTTAGATCCTCGGGGTAATGCTCTTCGATATATTGAAAAACGGGCGTGAACCGCTCCAGATTCTTCAGGCGCTGATGGTCTTCTTCCGTGGACAGTTTATTCGTTCCGTATCGGCGCAGCAAAATGGTCAGGATTCGATACAAATACGACTTGATCGATAACTCGTATCCCAGCTCGCGCTGGTTCAGCTCCTCGATGAGGGAGGATATGCAGCTGATGATTTCGGCGTCGCCGGTAATTTTGCTGGCGAACAAAATCCGGTTCTGCGAAATCGGCGTGATGAATTTGGTTTCGATCGCATCGATCGAGTGGCTATGGAGCAGCTTGATGTCAAGGATCATCGCATAATAGACCAAATCGTCGCATTGGCTGACGCCGTAATGCAGATCGTTGCTGTTTATGACGACCAGGTCCCCCTCGCGAACCTCGTACGGAACGGAATTCAGCTCGATCATGGCGGATCCTTTGGTGAAATACAGGAATTCGAGATGATTATGCCAATGATGGTTAAAGAGCGTCATTCCGTATTCTTTGGTCGTCGTGTAATGGACTTTGATCGGGAAAAAGCGGTTCGGCATATCCATCGGTTCTTGCAGAGAAAGGGGTCTTTCCATATCGGTCACCTCAAAATCGCACAATTATACAAATAAAGAGCAAGGCTTTGCATGGCAGACTTAACTAGAAACATTATAATTCAATATATATAAAACATCTATCGAAGCACTTCCCAATCAATCCAAAAGATGAGAATGAATCCAAAGGAGCGTTGAATGCGAATGAGCAAAATCAAAGTGGGCATCATCGGTGCAGGTTCCATTTCCGAGTCGCACATGAATTCGTATCAAAAAAACCCGGATGCCGAAATCGTGGCCATCTGCGACCTGAACGAAGAACGAGCGAAGGCGGCCGCGCAAAAATACGGCGCAGCGCACACATATACGGACTACAACGAGCTTCTCGCGAACCCTGAAATCGACGCCGTCAGCATCTGCACATGGAACAACTCCCATGCGGAAATCAGCATCGCCGCGATCCAGGCAGGCAAACACGTCCTGGTCGAAAAGCCGCTGTGCCGCACCGTGGAAGAGGCGCTGAACGTCCAAAAAGCGGTCCGTTCCAGCGACAAGCTGCTGCAAGTCGGCTTTGTGCGCCGGTATGACCCGAACATCGGCCTTCTGCAGGAATTCATCCAAAAAGACGAATTCGGCGAGCTGTATTATGCCAAAGCATCGATTTTGCGCCGTCTCGGCAACCCTGGCGGATGGTTCGCGGACAAAGAACGTTCCGGCGGCGGACCGCTGATCGACATCGGCGTGCACGTCATCGACCTGTGCTGGTACATGCTGGGCAGACCAAAAGTGAAATCGGTTTCAGGGAACGTTTATCACAAGCTTGGCAACCGTTCGAACGTGAAGCATCTGTCCTTCTACAAGGCTGCCGACTATGACGCAAGCAAAAATACGGTGGAGGATTTGGCGAATGCTTTGATCCGTTTTGAAAACGGCGCATCGCTGATGGTGGACGTCAGCTTCTCCCTGCACGCGAAAAAGGATGAAGCAGGGGTTCGCATTTATGGCACCAAAGGCGGATTTGAAATCGATCCGGAGGTAGTGATCGTAACCGAAAAGAACGACGTGATGGTCAACATCGAGCCGCAGATCGACAACAAAGGCTTTAACTTCGCAGCCGCGTTCCAAAACGAAATCGATCAGTTCATCCTCAATATCCAACACAACAGGGAGCCGATGAGCCCGGTCGAAGACGGATTGGAATTGATGAAAATATTGACGGGCATTTACGAATCCGCCGAAAAAGGAGTCGAAATCCAGCTATGAAAGTGGGAATAAGCACTTATAGTTTGTACCGTCCCGTGCATGAAGGCAAAATGACGATCCTCGAGGCCATCGAGAAAATCGCGGAAATCGGCGGGGAGCATGTGGAAATCGTGCCGATCGGCTATTCGCTGACCGACAATCCCGAATTGACGGACCAAATCGTCGCTAAAGCGAAGGAAGTGGGCATCGAAGTTTCCAACTATGCGATTTACGCCAATTTCGGCGTCGACAGCGACGAGGAGATCGCCAAGGAAGTCGAACGCGTCAAGAAAGAAGTGGACGTCGCCGCCTGTTTGGGCGTGAAGCTGATGCGCCATGACGTGGCAGGCCGCAGCGACACTTCCATCAAGCAGTTCAACAGCGAGCTTCCACGCCTGGCCGAAGCCTGCCGCCAAGTTGCGGACTATGCGGCGCAGTACGGGATTACGACAAGCGTCGAAAACCACGGGTATTACATTCAAGCAAGCGACCGCGTGCAGGCGCTGGTTCACGCCGTGGACCGTCCGAATTTCAAAACGACGCTCGACGTCGGAAACTTCATGTGCGTCGACGAGGACCCGGTCATTGCCGTCCGCAACAATCTGCCGTTTGCATCCATGGTTCATATCAAGGACTTTTACCTGCGCCATGCATCCAAGGATCCGGGCGAAGGCTGGTTCAAAACGGCCGGCGGCAATTACTTGAGAGGGGCGATCGCCGGACACGGCGACATCAACCTGCGCGAATCGATCCGCCTGATCAAGGCTTCGGGTTATGACGGATATTTGTCCATCGAATTCGAGGGCATGGAAGACGCGGTCCAAGGAACGCGCATCGGATTGGAAAACGTGAAGCGCTTCTGGAACGAAGCGTAAATCATACGAATACGGAAGGAGTCAATGGTGATGAACAATAAAATCGGCGTTATTGTAGACAGCTTTCGCGTAGGCGTTAGAGAAGGCCTGCAGCGGGCTAAAATGGTCGGGGCGGACGGCGTTCAGATTTATGCCGTAAGCGGCGAGATGGACCCGGCAAACCTCTCTGCTGCGCAGCGTAAAGAACTGAAGGAGTACATCGCGTCGCTTGGTCTGGAAATTTCCGCGCTTGTCGGCGATTTGGGCGGTTACGGATTCCAGGACAAAAGCGTAAACGCGGAAAAAATCGAAAAATCGAAACGGATTCTCGATCTGGCCGTCGAGCTGGGCACTTCCGTCGTGACGACGCATATCGGAATCGTGCCGGAAGATAGAAACAGCGAGATTTATCAAAACATGCATGATGCCTGCGAAGAGCTCGCATCGTACGCAACCAGCATGAACGCCTACTTTGCGATCGAAACCGGTCCGGAGCCTTCGGCAAGATTGAAGGAATTCCTCGACGGTCTCGGCTCCAAAGGCGTATCCGTCAACTTCGACCCGGCCAACATGGTCATGGTGACGGGAGACGATCCTGCGCAGGGCGTATACAACCTGAAGGATTACATTGTGCACACCCATGCGAAGGACGGCATCCGTTTGCGCGAGGTACCGGCGCATTACATTTACGAGTCCCTCGGCTACGATGCGCCCGTCAACGAACATAACACGTTCGTTCCAGGCGAAGGCCAATATTTCCGCGAAGTTCCGCTTGGCGAAGGCAGCGTCAACTGGACGGAATATTTGAAGGCGCTCGAAGACATCGGTTATGCCGGATATTTGACGATCGAACGCGAAGTGGGCGAAGATCCGGAAGCCGACATTTCCAAAGCCGTGCAATTTTTGAAGCAGTTCAGAGGTTAATGCGAAGCGTTGTACTTCGAAAAACGGCAAGGCGAAGCGAACATTACACTTTAAAAGCCGCATTGTTGCGGCTCAGGCTGTCGAGAAACCCCCTGTTTTTTTGCAGGGGGTTTAAAATTGCCTCGTCGGTCACTGAAGTAGGGTTCTCAGAGCGCTTTAAATCGATTTTTATTTTAAAAGATATGATTCCCCATATAAAAAATAGAGTGTCGAAAAGTCCGTTGGACTTTCTCGACACTCTGAGCCGCATTGTTGCGGCTTTTTTGTGTTTTGACAGTAGATGACCCTTGGAATTGTTTTTAAATGAGAGAAGGTTCAAGATTTTTGACCATTAATATGTGGGGAATGCCATCTTCCATAAATTCAGCTGATGAAGTCCGGTAGCCAAGCTTGTTATAGAATCCCTCTGCCTGGGTTTGCCCGTGCAATTTAACTTGCTGATGCCCCTTTTCAAGTGCGATTTCTTCCAATCCTGAAATGATTGTCTTTCCAATCCCCATTTTGCGGTAAGGTTCTAAAATACAAATACGTTCTAATTTGCCTACTCCATCATGAGCGCGGATCCGGCCCGTGCCAACGGGTTGTCCATCGTAGTAGGCGAGCAGATGCTCGCAATCTCCATCCAGCGTATCAAATTCATCAAACTCGTCTGTGAGTGGCACACCTTGTTCTTCAACGAATACTTTCTTTCTTATTAAGAAAGCAGCCTCTAGTTCCTCGGATTGTGTAATTCTTTTTGAATGCATCATTTTCAACCCTCTCCGGATTTATGTTTCGATCAGATAGTCATGATGACGTCAACGTCAATGACAAGTATATAGAATTTATTATTTGTTGTAAATGCAATAAAAAAGGCCGACAGGGTACCGAATGAGAGGGAATCTATTTTTATAAACAGGATCCCAGGCAAAAATTGGACTTGATATGAAACCAAACGGTTGTATATAATAAACAAGAAATAAAACCAGAAGGTTTCGCATTTAGGTATAAAAAACGGGAGGGATCAACAATGGAACATGAAAAACAAGGGGCTTTGCCCGATATACGGTATACCGGCGTGTTTAAGGCGCCGATTCAGAAGGTATGGAAGGCCGTCGCTACGGCGGAAGGGCTGTCGGCATGGTTTATGCCCAATGATCTCGAGCCGGTCGTTGGCCATGAATTTCAGCTGAATGCGGGCCCCTATGGAATGTCTCCGTGCAAAGTGACGGAAGTGGACGAACCCCGCAAAATTGCGTTTCGGTGGGGGAAAGACTGGACGCTGACGTTTGAATTGAAGGATCTGGCAGATCAAACCGAAATTACGATCATTCATTCCGGCTGGAACGAGCATACGTTGACGGAGTTCGGGCAACCTCATCCGATCGTTCGCGGCGTGATGGACAAAGGCTGGGCCGGTCTGCATCAAAAACTGGGCGCGTACGTCGAGGGGTAACCATGGGGGAAGCGCAAGCCAAACACGACGTTTTTCAGGCGATTGCCGACCCGACGCGCAGACAGCTGCTGAAGCTTCTAGCCGGGAAAGAAATGCCCGTGACGGTCATCAGCAGCCATTTTCCGATGAGCCGGACGGCCGTGTCCAAACATCTCCGCGTTTTGTCGGAGGCGGGACTCGTAAAAGAGAGAAGGGTCGGGAGAGAAAACAGGTACAGCCTTGACCCGCAGCCGCTGCAGGAGATCAAAGAGTGGTACGCCTATTTCGAGCGCTTCTGGGAAAACAAAATGGCTGCTTTGCAATTTTTCGTGGAAGCGGACCGCTCGGATGATCCTGTCTGATTCCATAAAAAAACCTCGCATGAACCAGGCTGCATTCCTTGACAGGCGAACGGCCTCCGGACGCAAGGTCCGGTTCATTGCGAGGTTTTCTTTTTATTTTTAAGCGTGTATGCGCACTTCTTGTCGCCCTGGGCCAGGCATTCGGTACGAACCACTTCGGCCCCCAGCAGGGATTCGAACATTTTCATTTCGCAGGTGCAGGCGTGGTTGTATTTCTTCGCGATTTGCGAAATCGGGCAATTGTATTCCATCAGTGCATATTCGTCTTCGCCGTTTTGTTCCAGCTCGACCATATACCCGTTTTCGTTCTGGATTTCCGCCAAGATGGCGACTTTTTCGCCGAACGTTTTGCCTTGCATTTTTGCCGCATGGTTCCTTTGCAGCGATTCGCTGCGCCGTTCGAATAAACGGTCGACCATCCCGGAGCCGGCGTCCAATTCAAGCTCGCCAAGCAAATCCAGCGTTAACGTATGGTATTTGTTCGGGAAAAAGGATTCCGCCTGATCCGTCAAATGATAAATCGCGGTAGGGCGGCCCATCGGCTGCCGAATCGTTTTCGATTCGATCAATCCTTCCTTTTCGAGCGTATTGATATGCCTGCGTACGGCCATGCTCGTGATTCCGATGAACTCGGTAATCTCTTTTGCACTGAGCTCGCCTTTGGTTTTCAGCAGCTGCAGGATTTTGTCCCGGGTTGAAATATCCAGTTGTTGGTTCATTTTCATCACCGCCTGTTCTGCTTTTTTCCTGAAGCTCGGGTGCGAAGTGCAGACAGCCTGCCGACACGAAAGATCAACAGGCTGCAATCACTCGAAATGTATCGTTGGTGTATCAGCTTATCTATTTTTGAAGAAGTTTTCGGCTTTTTCGAGGAACCCTTTTTCTTCTTCAGGCAAATCCGCGTCATAATATACCGCGCCCACCGGGCAAGCCACTTCGCATGCTCCGCATTCGATGCAAATGTCGGTGTCGATGTAATATTGGTCAGGACCTTCCTCGATGCAATCTACAGGACAAACATCCACGCAATCGGCAGCTTTTTCATCCATGCAAGCCGAGGTAATAACGTATGCCATTTCTTTCACCCTTTCAAATTAGTTCGCTAGTTTGTTGTTTATGATATTTGATGCCAAATCCATGAAAATATGCCACTGTTCGCTGTTTTCATCAAACAGGTTGGAAGCCGCATCGGCTTCATCCGGCGTATCGGCCGATTGAATCGGCACCTCCGCGAGCAGCTTCGTCTGCAGCTCATCGGCAAGCCTCTGCCCGCCGCCGCGTCCGAAAAGGTAATGCCGTCTTCCCTCGGGATCGGTGAAATAGGACAAGTTTTCGATGACCCCAAGAATGGGGTGGTTCGTCTGCAGCGCCATTTCGCCGGCACGGGCCGCCACATGGTGGGCTGTTTTATCAGGCGTGGTCACCACGATTTCTGCGCACTGCGGAATCCGGTTATGAACGTCAAGCGCAACGTCGCCGGTTCCCGGCGGCAGATCCAAGATGATATAATCCAGGGTACCCCAATCCACTTCGTTCAGGAACGTGCCGAGCATTTTGCCGAGCATCGGGCCTCTCCAGACGACGGGCTTATTGCCTTGAACGAAAAATCCCGTCGAGATCACCTTCATGCCATGGCTCTCCACAGGGGCGATCCGGTTTCCTTGCTTTTGCGGAAGCTCTTTGATCCCCAGCATTTCCGGAATGCTGTGTCCGTAGATATCCGCGTCAATGATACCCACCCGCTTGCCTTGCTTAGCCAAAGCTCTTGCAAGATTGACCGTGACGGTAGATTTTCCGACGCCGCCTTTGCCGCTGGCTATGGCGATGAAAGTCACGCCGGAATCCGCGGAAAGCAGCGGGGAATTCATCAGCGTCGGGGCGCGGCGCACCGATTTATTAAGCTTAATAGCTATAATATCATTTTTTTCTTCATTTGAAATAGGTTTGAAGCGTATATGAACATCGGTAATTCCTGTCTTTTGCACCGCACGGGTAATTTGCTCCTTCAGCTCCTGCTCCCGCGATACGGAATCCGGGGGGAGAAGCACGGTCATTGCGGCATGATCCTTGTTCGTTGTAATGTCCCGGATCAGTCCGATCTCCGTGAGCGGCAGCTGGCGCTCCTCGTCTTTGATATGAGCGATCGCAGCAACCAGATCATCCTTCGTCAAAATTTTCTCACCTTCAATCCACTTCGATCTTTAAAACAAAGTATGTCCATAATATCGCAAACCTTACCGGGTTATCTTGACATTGCCATCACCGTGTATGGGGAGGCCAAGAAAAAGGATCGGAAACGTCCGCGCGTACAAGTCAGGACACGGTAATTGTAGAACACGCAACGCATATAGTCAACATATATGTATAAAAAGTAAAAGGATATTCATGATCCGTACTTGACAAAGGGTTTAAAGGATTATAATAATTAATATACATTTATGTATACTAATTAGGATGCGGTAAAAAGAAGTTACTCGGTTAAGTTGGACCGTTCCTTGTATGAAAAATAGCCGGATCCAAAAGCTTGCATTGCAGTTTTTTGCTGATCCGGAATATGGATACATTCATGCATTTACCGGAAGGAGGATTAATTTTCTTCATGAACTCAGACCATAATCAAGGAAACGCGGCGCAAACGGGGGAATCCGCACGGCGGCCGGTATCCTATTACGAATTGATGGGCGGGGCGCCAACCATACGCGCGATCGTCGAAGCGTTTTATCCGAAAGTGATAGAGCATCCGCTGCTTGCTCCGCTGTTTCCGGAAGACATCACGCCCGTCATGGAAAAGCAGGAAATGTTCCTGACGCAGTATTTCGGGGGACCGCAGCTCTACACGATGAAAGAAGGGCATCCCCGCATGAGGGCAAGGCATATTCGTTTTCCGATTACGCCCGACCGGGCGACGGCTTGGCTCAGCTGCATGCAGCAGGCCATGGATGAAGTCGTGGAGGACTCCGCGCTCCGGGAGCAGATGATGGAACGTTTGGCCATGACCGCCTATTTCTTCGTCAACACGGACGAACAAGAAGACGACATGTAACGGAACGATCGACAAGCTTTCGTTTTTGACGGAAAGGGAATACGATGGAAGCGTAAGCATCCAATAGCAACGGCATTCAACGGCTGAAGGATACTCCCGGTACCGGCAAAATAAAGCGAACATCATACCCGAGGCTTTGCAAAAACCGGGTCCATGCGAACCGTCCATTTTGCAGCGGCCTCGCACGAAAAGGAGACTGCCTTCATGAAGCTGGTTGGAATATCAGGTGCGATCATCGGCAGCAAAACAGCCATTGTCGTACAAAAAGTACTGGAAGAAGTCAAAAAAATAGATCCTGAAATCGAAACCGAATTGCTGGATATGAAAGACTACGACGTGCAATTTTGCGACGGGAGGGATCCGTCCGCGTATACGGGGGACACCAAAAAGGTGATCGACGCCGTCATTTCCAGCGATTTTTGCCTGATCGGAACCCCGATCTATCAAGCCTCCATGTCGGGCGTGCTCAAAAATCTGTTCGACTTGATTCCGCAGTCCGCGCTGCAGCAAAAAGTCATCGGATTCGTGGCGACGGGAGGAACGTACCAGCATTATCTCGTGATCGAAAATCAGCTGAAGCCGATCGCCGGCTATTTCAGATCCTATGTGGCGCCCGGTTATGTTTACGTGCATGACGATCATTTTAACGAGTTTAAGGAAATTCATGATCCCAACGTGTTGGAGCGGATTGAAAGACTTGCTGCAGAGCTGGTATTTATGCAAAAACGGCTGAAGTCTTAAAAGACAGCCGGAAATTTACATAGATCGACAGAAATTCGTAGAAGCGACCTGATCAATCCTTTGATCGGGTCGTTTTTTGTCGTATAATGAAATAGTAGATTGATAGATTCGAAGATTGGCATGACCCAAGAACTGTAAAGAGAGGCAAGCTTGAACACGGGGAGAGATGCAGATTCATGCGTAAGTATATGATTACCTTTGCTGCCGCGGTGCTCATTGTAGCAGGCGGTTATTGGGCTTTGGGGAAAAACCATGCTCCGGCTGCCGACGGCGCCGTGGTCGAAAAGCCGCCCGCGCTCGCGCAGCAACATTCGCAACCATCGCCGTCGCCGGTTGTCGGCGAGGATGATGATGAGGACAAGGCGTCAGCGGATTCCGCCAAACGGCAAACCGGGGACACGTTGACGTCCGGCAGCGCAGACAAGCAAGGAGAAACGCCGAATCAGGCCGGCTCAGGCGCGATGAATACGGGCGCGAAAACGCAGCAGGCCGCGAAACCTGCGCAAAACGCTTCTGCGGGCAAATCGTCATCAACCGGCAATGCGGCCTCCGAGGCGGGGAGCGGCACGAGCAAAACGGGAGGAAAAGGATTTATAAATTCTTACAGCGTGGAGCATGTCGTTTCCAATCCGGAAAGCATCGCTGTGCTGGTCAACAAAACGTACAGACTCCCGGCCGGCTACGTTCCTCCGGATCTCGTTTATCCGAACGTCCCGTTCATCTTTTCGGAAAAGGCAGACAAACGCAAAATGCGCAAGGAGGCGGCAACGGCACTTGAAAAGCTGTTTGACGCCGCCAAAAATGACGGGGTTCAGCTGGCGGGCGTATCCGGTTACCGCTCCGAATCGCGCCAAAAGACGCTGTATAACAACTACGTAAAACGGGACGGCGTAAAAGCGGCCGATACGTACAGCGCCCGGCCGGGGCACAGCGAGCACCAAACCGGCCTGACGATCGACGTATCCGGTATTACGGGCAAATGTGCCGCGGAAAGCTGTTTCGCCGGCACGAAAGAGGCCAAGTGGCTGGCTAAGCATGCGCATGAATACGGATTTATCATCCGTTATCCTGAAGGGAAAGCTTCGATTACGGGCTATAAGTACGAGCCTTGGCATCTTCGTTACGTCGGCGCCAAAATCGCCAATGAAGTGACGAGCCGCCACATAACGCTTGAGCAGTATTTCGGCCAAGCGGTGCCCGTATCCAAATAATTCGCGTCACCCGTGGCGCGGATGGATTCGAAAAACAGGACTTCCTGCATGCACTGCGTGCGCCCGGGGTCCTGTTCTTTCATTTGCCTTTTTTTCCGGGGATGTGTACGATCTAAATGGGGCATGCCTTCATCCTGAACGGAACATGAAGTAACTCATCCGATAATTCTATTTATGACGAAAGGTCGTGTAAACGAATGGATTCCGATATCAGCGTTAAATTGACTTCCCTCTCTAGCAAAGGCGGCTGCGGCTGCAAAATCGGCCCGGCGGATTTAAGCCAGGTGCTCCGTAATCTGCCTCCAGCCGAGCCGAACCCGAATTTGCTCGTAGGGCTGGATACAAGCGATGACGCCGGCGTGTACAAACTGAACGACGAACTGGCGCTGGTGCAAACGCTGGATTTCTTCACGCCGATCGTGGACGATCCGTACGCCTTCGGGCAAATTGCCGCAGCGAACGCCATCAGCGATATCTATGCCATGGGGGCCAAACCTTTAACGGTATTAAACATCGTCGCATTTCCGATCTCCACGCTGGACAAGCGGATTTTGTCCGAAATCCTGCGCGGGGCGGGGGATAAAGTCAAGGAAGCGGGAGCGACGTTGGTAGGCGGCCACTCCATCGACGATAAAGAGCCGAAATTCGGTTTAGCGGTCACGGGTCTGGTCCATCCTGATAAAGTACGCAGCAACGCCGGAGCCAAGCCGGGGGATAAACTCATCCTGACCAAACCGATCGGGGTCGGCATCATGACGACTTCCATCAAAAAAGACCAGCTCACCGCCGAAGAAATCGCCCGGGTGACCCAAGTGATGTCGACCTTGAACAAAACGGCCGCCGAGGTCATGGAAGGTTACGACGTCCATGCCTGCACCGACGTGACGGGCTTCGGCCTGATGGGCCATTCGCTGGAGATGGCCAAAGGAAGCGGCGTGGAGATCCGCATCCGCAAGGATGACGTGCCCGTGCTTCCCCGAGTCCGCGAGTTGGCGGAACAAGGAATGGTTCCCGGCGGTTCCAAAAACAACTACGAGCATGTCAAAGACAGCGTTCGGTTCCCTGAGCAGATGGACCAAATCGACCGCTGGATTTTGTGCGATGCCGTCACATCGGGCGGGCTGTTGATTTCCGTTAGCGGCAGCGAAGCAGAGAAACTTCATGAGGAGCTCGTGCAAGCCGGCGTCGAAGCCAAAATCATCGGCGAGGTTACGGCAAGCGGCAGCGGACAAATCGTAATCGAATGAGGAGATTGTTATGTTCCAGGACATTTCTATAGAGAAACTGAATGAGCTTCGCGGGAAAAACGAAATCACGGTGATCGACGTTCGATCGCCTTCCGAATATGCCGAATCGACCATCCCGGGCAGCATCAACATCCCCTTTTTTACGGATGAGGAACGTGCCGAAATCGGAACGCTTTACAAGCAGGTCAGCATCCAAACCGCCAAAGAACGCGGGCTCGAGATCATGTCCGCCAAACTGCCCGCTTTCGTGAAGAAATTTGCCGAAATTCAGGGCAACAAGGCGGTTTTCTGTTGGCGGGGCGGCATGCGGAGCCGGACGACGGCAACCGTGCTTTCGTTGATGGGGATTCATGTGTACCGGCTGGACGGCGGTTACCGGGCTTATCGCAGATGGGTGGTCGAAACGCTGGGGACCATGGAATTTCCGCCGGAGGTTTACGTGCTGCACGGATATACCGGAACAGGCAAAACGGAGATTTTGAGGGCTTTGAAGGACAAAGGGTATCCGGTTGTCGACCTGGAAGGTCTGGCCGGACATCGGGGATCGATTTTTGGCGAAATCGGACTGAGAAGCCATAACCAAAAAACCTTTGATGCGCTTCTTCTGGAGGAACTGCTTCGATACCGGCACGAGCCGTTTATCCTGATCGAAGCGGAAAGCAAACGGATCGGCAAAGTGATTTTGCCCGAGTTTTTGATCGATAAAAAGGAAAAGGGCACTCATATTCTGCTCGATGCCGCCACGGATTTGCGCGTAAGAAACATCATTAACGATTACGGTCCGACCGAGCATGCCGAACAAAGCTTGCAGGCATTTCGACAGATCAAATCGCGCATCCACACGCCGGTAGCCCAGGAAATCGAAACTTGCCTGCTGTCCGGGAACTACGAACGCGCGGTGGAGTTATTGCTTGCCTATTATTATGATCCGAGATACGCCCACACCGCATCTTCCTACGGAGAGGAATTCCAAAAACTGGAGCCGATTTCTTTCGATACGCTGGAACAGGCCGTCCCGCTGGTCGAAGAGCACATTCGAAAGCTGTCGTCACGGAATCGCTTGAACCGGCAGGAACAGCCGGGCGCTTAGCATCGGCGAGCGGCTGATGCACGAACTGACAAAAAAGAGAGCCTGAGCGCTCTCTTTTTTTCATGCGAAG
This sequence comes from Paenibacillus cookii, assembly GCF_018333375.1. Lineage (GTDB taxonomy): Bacteria > Bacillota > Bacilli > Paenibacillales > Paenibacillaceae > Paenibacillus_AQ > Paenibacillus_AQ cookii. The sequence goes on along the minus strand of NZ_BORW01000009.1, from coordinate 97,750 downwards.
CTATACGGATCAAATGCCGACAGGAATTCCGTGCGTAACCACGACGTCAGCCTGCTGCGGCGGGTATTCCAGCATTTTGGCTACTTCTGCGGCACATTTGCTCGGACTGTAGTAATCCTTCGCGGGAGAACCGAAGAGGGAAGGGCGGGAGAAGCGTTCGATGCGGATTTGTTCGCCGCGCGCCAGCTTCCGCAGCCATTCTTCGAGGACGTTTTCGTTTTGCAGCGCTTCGCCGTAACCGCGTTTGACGAAATATTCCCGGTTCATTTCTTCCTGGCCGGGCAGCGATTCGCAGAACAGCATCGGCAGCCCTTTGGCAAGCGCTTCGGTGCAGGTCATTCCTCCCGGTTTGGTAATCAGCAGATCGGATGCGTCCATCCATTTGCTGATTTCGCGCGTATGCCCGAGAAGCACGATGTTTTCATGCTGGAATCCCGGGTCGCTTTTCAGCTTGTCGAGCAGCTTCTGATTGCTGCCGCAGCAAAATACGAGCTGAACCTGATCTTTCCACCGTTGAAGCTGCTGGACGAGCTGATGATTCGAAACCAGTCCCCAGCCGCCTCCCATGATCAATACGGTTGGCATGTTTTTGATGTTGAGCGTGTTTCTGACGCAGGTTTTGTCTTCGGAAGACCAGAAGTCGGGATGAACCGGTATGCCGGTGACTTTGACGTTTTCCGCATACACTCCCCGGTCCAGCAAAAGCTGGCGGACGTTGTCCGTGGAGACGAGGAAGCGGTCGACCTCTTTGTTGATCCAGGAGGCATGGGCGTCATAGTCCGTAATGACGGTAAACAAAGGCACGTTAAGCCCGGCCGCTTTAAGCCTGGAAATGATGTTGGTCGGGATGGGATGCGTGGTGACGATCAGATCCGGTCGCAAATGCGCGATGACCTCAGCCGTATGATGATAAAAGATGCGATGAAGCGCCATGATGGCCAGTTTGCTCAGCGGTTTGTCGTGCTGTTTGCGGTACAGCAAACCGACGAGACCGGGATTGGTGTTTATGGTCAGACGATATGCCGAAATAATCCAGGGCGCGACGGTAGGATTCAGGAACGATCCCAGTTCAATCACTTTGGCTTGAATATCGGGATTCATTTTTTTCATGCCTGCGGCCAGCGCGTATCCGGCTTGGGTATGGCCGCTGCCGAAACCTTCGGATAATATCAGTACTCTTTTCTTGCGCATATGATCACCTTCGATCTTAATATATTGGACGCTCCTTCGTCGGGAAGGCAGCTTATGTTCTAACGTTAAGCAACCCTGAAAATCAGGCGGGTTCCGTTCTATGCTCGATCGCTTCGTCTTATGAAATAAGTTTATGACGGATTGAAAGGGTCCAAAACGGACCGCGGACTGGTTTCCATGCTAGACCAAGGTCGGGGGAACAAGGCCTGTTCGGGTTATTCTATGTAGTTAGACGATGCGCGAAAAGATAACCATGCAGGTTGGCTGAAAAATTTTTGAAAGGGAAGGAAAAGCGGGTGTGAAAATCCGTTGTTATTCTACTAATAATAGATTATGAGTAAATTTATGTATGTTCAAGGGGCAAATGCGCAAAAATTAAAGCCCCGACTGAAGAATCGGATGGATCAAGTTTCCAAGCGGCGCCCGGGACCGTTAGCCAACGCTGCCCAAGACGGCCATGCCGATCTGCGGCGTTTCGTTTTCGGCATATTTTCGGCATGCTCGATTTGAGTGTAAAGGCATATCGTATGCGCCGTATTGATTCAGTGTAAAAATTCGCGATAAGTTATAAAAAATTCATGCTTTCGCATGTGAAACGTTTGAAGCTTTCCGGGACAAGCGTTACAATAGATAATAGACAGTTTGTCTAATTAATGGCCATAGGAGGAATATGCGATGAAGCTCCAAGACAAGGTTGCGGTAATTACGGGTGCCGGCTCCGGCATGGGAAAGGAAATGGCTTTGCTGTTCGGGCTTGAAGGCGCAAAGCTTGTGCTTGCGGATATCTCCCAAGCAGCCCTGGACCAGGTCGTGGCGGAAGTGAAGCAAAACGGCGGTCAAGCGGTCGGCGTCAGCGCCAACGTTGCCAAGGAAGAGGACGTTCAGAACATGATTGAAACCGCTGTCAAAACGTACGGTTCGCTGGATATCCTGGTGAATAACGCGGGAATCATGGACAAAATGACGCCGGTGACGGAGCTGACGGACGAACTATGGGAACGCGTCATAGCCGTCAATGCGACGGGGCCAATGCGTGCGATCCGCAAAGCCCTCCCGATCATGATCGGGCAAGGCAAAGGCGTCATCATCAATACCGCTTCCATCGGCGGGTTGTACGGCTCCCGGGCCGGGGTCGCTTATACGGCTTCCAAGCATGCAGTGGTCGGCTTGACGAAAAACGTGGGCTTCCAATACGCCGATGCGGGCATCCGCTGCAACGCGATCGCTCCGGGCGGCGTGGAAACGAACATTATGGCGGATGCCGGAGACATGAACCCCGAATCGCGCGGGTTAAGAAAAGCCATGTCCGGAGCCGGCTTCAATCCCCGGAACGGCAAACCCGAGGAAATCGCCAAAATCGCATTATTCCTGGCTTCCGATGATTCCAGCTTTATCAACGGTACGGTGATTACCGCCGATGCCGGCTGGACGGCATACTAAGCGATCGCCCTAAGACAAGAGGGAGCAGGTCATCCGAAGCAAATGAACCGCGTTCAAGGTCCGAATCCCCGACATCCCGGGAGAGCGGGCCTTTTTCCCTTTTAAGACACAAATAAAAAAGCGCCGTCGTCCGTGCCTTTTCGGCACCACGTTCGGCGCTGCTCCGCTTTTTTGTTCATGACCACCTGCGTCATCGGTTTGCGGCTCCATGTGACCCGTCCCCCCATAACCGGCGCTGCCTGTCTCGTCTGTCCGGATTTCGCGGACTTCGTCGTCCGTTGTTTCATCACGCATCTCTCCTTTGAAAAGCTGGTTACGGTTTTCAGCATAGAACATTTTAAACATGAACACAAGCCAACTGCGTAAAATAAAAAGGTATGCTATAATTATTTTGGTTTATTATGGAAATTGGGAGGTTGAAAGGATGAAGCGCAAAAATCACGGGAGACAAGCCCCGATTCCCGCTTCCGCTAACAAGGTAGCAAAAACCGTCATTGCGGGGACGATCGGGCTCAGCTTGCTGCAAGTTCCGATATGGGCGGGAGCTACGCCGGCATCCGTCTCGGAGTCGGGTACGGGGATCGCCAAAGAGGCCAAGGCCGCTAACTCGGCCGCCGCAAATCCTGCTCCAGGGGAAAAAGCGAAAATAAGCAAAGAAGAAGCTGCGAAAAAAATGGTCGCCTTGTTTCCCGTCTTGAATGAAGCCAAGCTGGAAGATGCCAGCTATACGGAAGGGACGGACAATTCCTTCAACGAGTCGGTCTGGATGCTTACTTGGACCATAACGAGAGGAAACAGCACGTATTCGTTCTCGGCGAGCGTGGATGGCATGACCGGCGATGTGCTCAATTTCTACCAGCCGGAGTATGTTTCCAACGAAAGCAAGGCCTATTATCCTCCCGAAATCAGTCAGGAGCAGGCCGAAAAAGCGGCCAAGGCGTTTATCGTGCAAGCCGCCAGCTCCATCAAAGCGGATGACCTGGTTCCACAAGAAGGCGTCAATAACGGGAACCAATCGCTGTTCGGGCAGGTGGTGTACAACTTCAGCTACAGCGCGAAAGTCAACGGAATCCCGTCCGATGGCGAAAACATCCAGATCGGCGTCGACGGCAAGGGGCGGATCTTCAGCTATAATCGCATGTCAACCTCCAAATCCTATCCATCCGCCAATCCGAAAATATCGTCTTCCGATGCGCTTGAATCATTCAAAAAGGATTTATCCCTTGGGCTGGCTTACGTTCAATTCAACGATTATTACAACCCTGCCCGTTCCAAAAAGGATTGGCGGCTGGCATACATACCCGCTCCTTCCATAACCATGACGGACGCCAATACCGGAAAAAGGTTCAATCCGTTGCAAAACTCGGAACAAACGGTTCCGAAAGCGCTCGAATACACGGCGCTGCCCTCCGGGTCGGCATCCTTTAAAGCGCATCAGGGCAATACGCTAACCTCCAAGGAAGTCCTTCAGTTATATCCCGATCTTGTCCCGTCAAGCAAGGATTATTCCCTGTCCTCTTCGCTGACGAACTATTGGATGGATTCGGGAAAACAGGTATGGTCCTTGAACTGGTACAAAAAAAGCGCGTTGGGAATGTCCGGGGATAGCGTATATATGATGGTCGACGCAGGGACGGGACAACTCATCAGCTACAATATCAATGAACTCCCGGCGTATGCGAAAGAGGCGGACAATGCCAAGCCGAGCCCGATTACCGATGCGAAAAGCAATGCTCCGGGCATGTCGGCATCCGAAGCCCAGAAAAAAGCCTTCGACCTTGCCGGGCGTTACTACCCCGAAGCGGCCAAGGCATTAAAGCTGTCCAACGACTCCTCGACGGATCAAGCAAACGGAAAAACGGTTCACAGATTCGTATTCCAGCAATTTTACAAAGACCTTCCCGTTTATAACCAGCAGGTAAGCCTCGTTCTTGACGGCAGCGGCAAACTCCTTTCGTATAACGCTAATTTGCCGCTCACGGGGGATGACCGCCAAAAGCTTGATGCATTGACGGCCAAGATCAAACCGGAGGACGCGGCGAAAACGTACCGGGAGGCTTTGGGGGCTCAGCTCATCTATGCCTCGACCGGAGGATATTACGTGGAAAGCAAATTCGCGGAGCCCCGGATTTTGTTGGCTTACGCGCCGACCTTCAACGGCGACCGCCGCCTGCCGTTCATTAACGCCGTTACCGGCAAAAACGAGTTTTACGGTTATTTCGGAACCCAGAACGGCGGCGCTGATCCGGCAGCCAACCTGCCTTCCGATGCGGTGGGCCACGGTGCGGGCAAAGAACTGGCGACGCTGCTCGAATACGGCGTCATCGCCCCGGAATCCGACGGGCTTCTGCATCCCGACAAAGAGATTACGTACGGCGATCTGCTGGCAATGATCGCGAAGGGAGTGAGCCCGACCCAAAGCTACTACGATCCGGGCCGTCTCGGCAAACAGTTTAAAGATGTTCCTGCCGACAGTCCCTATGCCGAAGCCGTGCAGATGTTCGCGGATCGGGGCTGGCTGCGCAATACGTCGGGCGAGCTCCATCCGGAGCAAAAGCTGACCCGGGATAAGCTGGCCGAAACGATCGTGAACGTGCTTCGATACGATAAACTGTCGGCCTTTTACGAGTCCGACCCTCAAATTTTGGCGTTGGCGGATGCCCAAGCCATCCAACATAAAGGTGCCGTGAAACAGGCGATCCAGCTGGGTCTGATGTCCGCTAAAGACGGCAAATTCGAGCCTGCCCGACCGGTCACCAAGGCCGAGGCTGCCCAAGTGCTCGTTCTGCTGGCACAGATCCAAGGGAAGGTGGATTCGCCTGTGGCGGGATATTGACGCAACGTTTTGGTTCCGGCTGCGGCCTGCTGCAGCCGGATTTTTTTAAAAGATGATCATAATGGAAGCTTTGTTCATGAACGCTACCTTCAGGGCTGAAAGCATTTTGCGGAGGTTGTCCGGCGTTTTTGCTGCCGCTTTATTCATTGGGTTGGCGGTCATTTCCTCGCTTTGGTTTGAACAGCCGCCCGCGGGCAAAGGAAAAGCATCGCCGGAAACCGTCTTTTCCGCCGATCGCGCTTTCGACCATTTGACCCATATCGCAAAAGCGCCCCATACGCCGTTTATGCCCGAGATCGAGAACGTCAGGAAATACATCGTCGGGCAGTTCGCGGAGCTGGGTCTCGAAGTCGAGGTGGAGCCTTTTCAAGCGCAAATGAATCGCGGAAACGGCTATGAAACCGTCGCCATGAACAATATCATCGCGACGTTGAAGGGATCCGAGCCGGGGAAAGCGTTAATGCTCTCGGCCCATTACGACTCGGTTGCCCACGGGCCCGGAGCCAACGATGACGGCGTAGCCGTGGCTTCCCTGATCGAAACCGCAAGGGCATTAAAGGCCCAAGGAAAACCGCTGCACGACATTTTGTTTGTCATCACGGACGGGGAAGAAGGCGGGCTGCTCGGAGCCAAAGCATTTTGGAGCGCCTCCAAATTTAAAGACCAGGTCGGATTGGTCGCAAATTTTGAAGCTAGAGGGGCCAGCGGGCCTTCGCTCATGTTCCAGACGAGCAGCGGAAACGGCAAGTTGATTCGCGAGTTTGCCGCTATTGCGCCAGTTCCTGTAAGCAATTCGTTTCTGGCCGATATTTACCGCCTGATGCCGAATGACACGGACCTGACGATTTCGCTTCGGGAAGGGATTCCCGGACTCAATTTCGCTTACGTCGGCAGCTGGGATAAATACCACTCGGCGGAAGATACGATCGAAAACGTCTCCATGGCTACGCTGCAGCATCATGGAGAGAACGCGCTTGCGGTCGCGAGCCGTTTTGGGGCAATGGATTTGGGCGATTTAAAGGAGCCGGATGCGGAATATTTCAATTTGTTCGGCAAACTGTTTTATTACCCGCAATCCGTGAATTTGCCGCTAACCATCGTTTTGACGGCCGCGTGGTTCATGCTTGTCGGTATATACGTCAAAAAACGCAAAGCCCGTGCCGGCAAAATAGCCGGAGCCGTCGGGGCGGCGTTCATCGGCTTCTTATTGTCGGCGCTGCTGTCCTGGGGTTTCTACGAGCTGCTGTCGGCAATGACCTCCCGAATTCCGAATCCGTTCTATCATTTCAGCTTCCTTGCCATTACGCTGCTGGTCCATATTTTGCTGAGTTCCATCCTGCGCCGCGGCCGCAGCGAATTGGAGGCGGTCCTTGCCGCCGCATGTTTATTTTTGATGTTGACTTGGATCGTTACGTTTTTGCTGCCTGGCGCATGTTATTTGTTTGCAATTCCGCTTCTAGTCCACTGCATCGCGCTGGCGTTTCTGCAAGGGATGCAGGATCCATCCGCAGTTCTACGGCGCAGCTGGATGACGATGATCCTTTCCGCAATGCCCGCGTTGTTGTTTGCCACGCTGTTCCATTTGCTTTTCATGGCGATGCCGCCGCTTGTAAACGTGGCTTGCGCCATGCTGTTTTCGCTGAATTTATCCATGATCGAACCGTTTACACGGAATATCGCAGGGCTCTTTACAAGGAAAACATATCCGAAAAACGTTGCGGCTTGACTTCGGACAGGATTATCCGTTTGACAAAACCATCCTATTGTTACGAACCGGAGGTACAACATGAACCATTCCAGGCCGAAACCTTTATTTTGGAGCGCTGCCGTCATTGCGTTGCTGCTGCTTGCCTATAGCCTGGCAGCCCCGCCTCCAAAGCATGCGGAAGCTCCGGCTTCAAGCGCCGACCCTGACCGCGAACAGCGTAACCACGTGATCCAAACGGCGGAAGCAGGCACCATCCGCAACGAATTAGGTTCCGTGATCTACGGCGCCGACGATCATTCGGTCCATATCGTGCTCGATTTGCACGCCGTCCATCATGACCAGGTAGGCATCACGTTTCACGGCCCCGACAATCATGGCGTGACGTTCGGCGATATGACTAGCAGCGTAAAAGTTGGGCATGTTGAATATGAGACGACTTTTGTGCCGGTCAACTATAAACTGGTCCTTTGGACGCAACTGCAGATCCGTATTCTCGGAGAAGGCCGGGATGGGTGGATCGAGATGACCGATAAAAAAAGCGGGAATGTCATTTTGAAAGAGAAGCTGACTTTTCGATATTGAACCTGAGGAAGGGTGCCGAATGAACCTGCAGCAAAAGAGTGTGAGTCTGACATCATGATCTCGTTTGTCCTGACGTTAAAGCGGCTGTTAAGCGGCCTGTTTCATGTTTTTCACCATAAAAGGTTCCGGGTTCTGTTCGTGGTGACCCTCTTCATGCTGTTGTCGGGGACGATTTTTTACACGCGCGAGGAAGGATTGCCGATTTTGGACGCGTTGTATTTTTGCATTGCGACCCTCAGCACGTCGGGACACCCAACCTTCGTTCCGCAAACCCCGTTCGGCAAAATTTTTACGATGCTGTACATCGTCGTCGGCACCGGCCTGTTCATGGGTCTTATGAGTTACATCGCCTACGGCGTCGTAAAAAGCAGCCAGCGGGAAGATGAGGAAGAGAGGATACAGCGAAACGGCGGCACAAAATCCACCGGCCGCGGAAAACGTCAAGGCGGCAGCGATGCGGAGGCGGATCCTGACCGGGGCTAGGATGCTTTTGTTGGATTCCTGCAAAAGATGCGCGTTCCGTCCCCATCCGACTTCGAAACCGGCTTGCTTCCAGCGCAGATCTGCTCGATCTCTTCCAAGGCATCCCGGCTTCTTATTCCCACGGAAAATCGATCGTCAAATAATCCGCGAATTTTTTGCTTTCCTCTCGGCGGTGTTTGCGCATCGCCGCTCTTTGGGGCGCCGTTTCGTGCAGCCGGATTTCTTCTTCCGTCTCGGGGATCACTTTCGGTACGGGGACGGGCTTTTTGTCTTCGCCGATCGCGACGAACGTCAAAAACGAGGTGGCCGCGATATGGCGTTTTCCCGTTCTCAGATTTTCCGTGATGACTTTGACGAACACCTCCATCGAGCTGCGGCCAGTCCAGGTCACGTACGACTCCAAGCAGACCGAATCCGTCATGTGGATGGGCAGCAAAAAGTCGACCGAATCGGTCGAAGCGGTCACGACCAGGTTCCGGCTGTGTTTGGAGGCCGAAATGGAAGCGATGTCGTCGATGTAAGCCATCAGCTTGCCGCCGAAAAGCGTGTCATGGTTGTTGACGTCCGTAGGAAACACGCGCGCGATTTTATAGCATCTCGATTCTTTGACATACCGTTGTTCCATACATATCCCTCATTCACTGAATTTTCGACACGGTCATAGTATCTTCCGGCAGTTGGATACACATGTATCGTATCGCCAAAACCATATCTACGTAAAATATATTATGTAAACTAAAATGTTTAACGACCCTTCTCCCGATGACGAATGTCAGAGGAACGTCACAAAAGGGAACGCAAACGGGACCGGCGTGCTGTGATATAATGTAGTCATCGAACATTGACGGAAGCAGGTGTCCTCATTTTGAAAAAGGCAGTCATCATCGGCGGAGGCATCACGGGATTGTCGGCCGCGTATTATTTGCAAAAAAAAGCCCGCGAAAGCGGACAAGACGTTAGCATTACGATCGTAGAAGCCAGCGAACGGTTAGGCGGCAAAATCAGGACCGTTCATGACGGGACGTTTACGATGGAAACGGGCGCCGATTCGATCGTAACGCGCAAATCCAATGCGGCCGAACTCATAGAGGAAGTAGGCTTGAAAGACGAAGTCGTCTATAACGCGACGGGGATTTCGTACATCTATACGGACGGAACGCTGAAACAAATTCCGAAGGACGCCGTGTTCGGCATTCCATTGAGCATCGAGTCGCTTGCGACGACCGGCCTGGTGTCGGCCGAAGGGAAAGTCGAGGCGTTAAAAGACTTTTATACGCCGAACGAAACCTTTACCAAGGACGATTCGGTAGGGGATTTCCTTGAAGCATTCCTCGGGAAAGAGCTGGTGGAAAAGCAGATCGCCCCGGTGCTGTCCGGCGTATATTCCGGCAAGCTGAGCGAACTCACCATCGCCTCCACATTGCCGTATTTAATCGATTATAAAAACGAATACGGAAGCATCATCAAAGGCTTAAACGCCAATAAAGCCAAGTTTCAAAGCGGAAGCGGGAAAAAGTTTCTCTCATTCCGCCAGGGCGTGTCCCAGTTGATCGACGCGTTGGAGCAGAAGCTGGGTCAGGCCGAAATCATCAAAGGCGTTGCAGCCGAAGCGGTGAACCCCCTCGCGGATGGCCGGTACGAAATAACCCTGATGGACGGACGGGCGCTTGAGGCGGACGTCGTATCGATCGCCACATTATCCGTCGCGGCCCAAAAGCTGCTGCGGAATGAACGGTTGGATGAGGAGTTCAACCAATTTAAGCATAGCTCGCTGATCAGCGTCTATATGGCTTTTGACGTACCCGACGAGGAACTCCCGGCTGACGGCACCGGCTTTATTACGGCGGGCAGCGAGGACGTCAAATGCAATGCGTGCACTTGGACGAGCCGAAAATGGGAGCACACGTCGGGAGACGGCCGTTTGCTGGTCCGACTCTTTTATAAGAGCATGAATCCGCATTACGATACGCTTGCGGCCATGACGGAAAACGAATTGCTGCAAATCGGCATGGAGGATATTCAGGCCAGCCTGGGAATCGCAAGCAAACCGCTGACCTATAACGTAACCAAATGGCATGAAGTCATGCCGAATTATCATATCACGCATCGTCAGATCGTCGAATCGCTGGAGGCGAAAATGACGGAGCTGTACCCGAACGTGGCGTTGGCCGGCTGCTCCTATTACGGGGTGGGGATTCCGGACTGCATCGCAAACGGGGAGGACACGGCGGCAAAAATGCTCGAATGGATCGCTGAATAGACAAACGAACAAGGCTCGGGATGGCATCCCGGGCCTTGTTTTTTGCGTTCTCCTGTTCCTCAAGGAATCATTGGAATGGGCAGGCGAATAAGGGATAATGGAATCAGGGTGATATACGTCCGGATTTTTTTCGAAAGATTTTAAGAAAAGTTGTCAGAAATCCTTTGCTTTTGAAGTCTATATCGTATGTCAACGTTTTGAGAGGGGATTTTCACTTGAGTCAATTGCGGGAAATAAGCGTGGAATGGGAAGAAATGGACGATGCGTCGCTGGTCAAAAAAGCGAAGGAAGGCAGCCGGGAAGCCTTCGGCGAGCTTGTTCGCAGGCACCGTTCCAAGGTTTACGGGTATGCCCGAAGCATGGTTCAGGAAGCGCATGCGGCCGAAGATATCGTACAGGACGCGTTGATCCGCGCGTTTTTGCATCTGGGCAAGCTGGTGGATGCCGAGCGTTTTTTGCCCTGGGTTCATCGGATTGTCCGCAACCAGGCGCTGACCCGGTTGAAAAAAGCCGGAAGAGGGCAGGAAACGACGTTTTCCGGCCTGGAGGCGGCGGTGTCCGGAGGCGAGGAAGAGCAGGAAATGTGGGGGAGTCTGGATTACGTCCTGAAGAGGGTCGCCCATGCCATGGAACGGGAGATGCAGCAGGATGGCGTTCCCGAGGCGCGGCTGATGCGGCTGGAAACCCAGCAGGTGTTGATGGATATCATCGCTTGCCTGAAACCAAAGGAGAGGCAAATTTTCGAATCGCATTTTTTCGACCAGCTTTCGCCTCAGGAAATCGCCCGCGAGTTCAGCCTGACTGCTGCCAACGTGTACCAAATCTTGTCCCGCTCCCGCAAAAAAGTGATTCAGGAACGAATCCGCGTAACCGTTGACGCCTATATTCAAACGCGAAAGGATTGGGGAACGATGGGAAAAACGGTGTTGGGTACGGAAAAATGGCAGGAGGGCGGGCATTCATGGTCGACGGCGGGCAATGTGCTTCATGCGCTGGCCAAAGCGGCGGGGCGGGATCACTCGTTGGCGGCGGTGATGGGGCTTACAGGGTTGGCCTTCCGGATTCAAGTGCTGCCGGGCGTGCATATTGCCGGACCGACGGCTTTCGATTTTGCCGAGGTGTTTCGGAGAGGGCTCCGGAACCTGGGGTTGACGGTCAGGATCGTGGACGGGATGAAGCCGGGGATCGGCGATAACGTCAATCTGCTCGGCGAAGCGGCGACAAGCCTGAAAACGATGCAGAAAAGGGACATCCACCAGGCGCTTCCCGAAGCGCTCGATTTGATCCATCATGCTGTGGACCGCGGATATCCGGTGCTGGCATGGGACCTGAGCATTCCGGAATTCGGCATGTTGTACGGTTACGACGACGAACACAAATTGCTGTATATGGATGAATGCTGCCGGAAGGATACGTTGTCCTATGAAAATTTGGGCAGGGGCGTGATGGAAGAGATATTCGTAATGGCTGTCGATTCGGCGTCGAACCTATCGTTTAAAGAGGGGCTGCGCGGGGCGCTGGAGATGATCCTTGAGCATTATGCCGGCAAGGAGCCGAACGTGCCTGCGGAAGCCGTCAAAGGGTTGGAGGCTTACGATGCGTGGATCGAAGCGTTCCGCAGCCAAGTCGTGGAAGCGAACGGCAACGGCTATAACGTCGCGGTCGTGGGAGATTGCCGGAAATATGCTGCCGGCTTTTTGGAGGAAGCTGCCCGCTTGTTGGAAAAGACGGAGGATGCCGGGGAAAATGTCCCGTTAAGATTAAACGAAGCCGCAGAAACCTATCGTCAGCTTGCGCAAACATTCGCGGAATTGCACGTCCTGTTTCCATATCCCGAAGGCGGCAATCCGAATGATCCGAAAGTGGCGCCGCAGGCGATCGCTTTGCTGGAAAGGGCTAAAAAGCTCGAAATTCGAGGCGCAGAACAATTGGAGAACCTGTCGAATGCTTTGAATTCATGACGAAAATCATTTATGACATGAAGCATAAGAGCCTTGTTCGTTTTCGAACAAGGCTCTTTCTCATGGACATCGCCCGGAATCTCGCGGCTTCATGCCATGCTTCATGCCATATAGTTTTTTAGGCTTTCTTGAAAGAGAGTTTTAACCATGTCCCGTAATTCGCCCGGATAAAGGACTTCCGCCTCCGGCCCATACCTCAATAACAACCGGGAAACATAAGGAAACTCTTCGCGGGGCACGTTACCGAGCCATTCTTGTCCGGACATCCCCCGGAACATGGGATCGGACATCGCCATGCGTGCGCCGAAGGAACTAAACTGGATTTTGGCCGGGACTCCTTCCCGCGGATCGGAAGAATCCAGCCATTGTTTGAGCGTAGGAAGGCCGGGGACGGCTTCCTCCAGAGGCGTCATGGCGATGACCCGGTCCGCACGGTATAAGAGGATTTTTTCGCGGCCGTATGCAGGCATGTACCAATAGCCGTGCTCGAAATATAAACCGACGGGGCAGACGTCAAAGCGTTTGCTGCCCGAAGCGGAGGCGTATTCCATGCGGACGCGCCGTTTCTCCATCGCGGCCTCCAAAATAAGCGAAGTAAAAGGCGACGCCGCCTGGGTGGGCGTCATCCGAAAGGCAACATAATCCTTTAACCGGTCGACCTGCTCCTGCACGTCCTGCGGAAGCTCCGCGTAATACTGCTCGGATAAATGCTTGCGGACCGACCCGAACGGGATGTCCGGCAGGTCTTCCAGCAGCTTCAGCATCAGGAACAGCCCGATCGCCTCGTCGCGGGACAGATGGAGCGGAGGGAGCAGCCGGTTCGGAAGCGCCCGGTATCCTCCGTGGGGACCGGTTTCGGTATACAACGGAAGGCCGATTTGCTGCAAATAATCAAGATCTCGCTGGATCGTCCGGACCGAAACGTGAAATCGCTCGGCAAGCTCGCGAGCGGTATACTTTTTCCGGGAATCGAGCAGTCTCATTAAGGCAACTCTGCGTTCGTTCATAATCGCATGGGCTCCTAACATCATCATCATATAAACATAACTGCGACATTTTATGTCATAAATCCATTGTAACATAAGATTTAGAAAGGAGCGATGAAGGATGAACGATGCGAATGGAAATCAAGTAGTGCTCTATATTGCAATGAGCCTTGACGGGTATATCGCGCTTCCCGACGGATCCGTGGACTGGCTGCATGACGTCAAAGGCGACGGAGGAGATAACGGGTATGCCGAATTTTACGACACGGTGGGCAGCGTTATCATGGGCAGACAGACGTATGACGAAGTGCTGACGCTTACGGAAGAATTTCCGTATGCAGGCAAACCTTGCTTCGTCGTCACCCGCACGCCGTCGGCGCATCAAAGCACGCCTCATGTCGAGTTCACCGGCGAACCGCTGTCCGACCTCGTACGACGGGCAAAAGAGCAATCGACCGGATCGGTCTGGCTGGCGGGAGGCGGCAAGCTGGTCCAAGCATTCATGCATGAGGGGCTGCTGGAGGAAGCCGTGATAGCCGTCATTCCGAAAGTGCTGGGCCGGGGCATTCCCCTGTTTCCCGAAGGAACCGTGCCGGGCATGTTCGAGCTAAGCCGTATGGAACGTCGCGGCGATATCGCCTTGCTTTACTACAGGATCCAATAAGCCGAGAGGCGGATTTTCGGACAGAGCGCTTTGGCCTGAAAGGGCCCGGGCGCTCTTTTCTATTGGTAGACCAATTCATCATTTTTGCGAGGCCCGTAACTGGGGGCTGTACCGACGAATATACTCCAATCAGAAACACTTTACATGCGGAGGGGGGATCAACCTGTCAAAACATCTCATCATTTATGACGTCGATTGGTGGATATTGGGCAAAACAGCCAAGATCATTCAGCAAAACCGTCCCGATCTTGACGTGATCTCCTGCGCGAAGCTGGAAGAACTCATACAGAACGTCGGCGCGGCAGAGGTCAACCGGCGGTATTCCCGGATCTGCGCTTTATGTTTGGGGATTGCTGCCTGGGCCATCTTCAAAAATATCCGGATCGATGCCTCCGCCGCCGTATCGTATTATTACTTTAGCCGCAATTACGACACTTTGCGCGAATGGAAGGATCCGATCGTGCCCGACCCCGATTTTCTCCGTTTGGTTCTTCCGCGGATTCCCGTCATCGGAGCCATGAACCGGAAACTGGCCGAGACGTTAAAAGGTTTGGCTCCCCATGCCCGCGTGGATTATATCGGACATTTCGTCGATACCGCCAAATTCGCGCCGGCGGCCGCCAATTTGGATCCATCGCTGCCGCTTACCATCGGATGGGCCGGAGACAAACGCAAAAGATCGAAAAATTACGAATCGCTTTATCTCCCCATTCGAAAATCGTTTGAGCATCACCCCAGAGTGCGCTTCGCGGAAACCTCCGGGGAATACGCATACGACGACATGCCCTTATTCTACCGATCCATCGACCTTTTGTTGATCACCTCGGCGAATGAAGGGGGCGGCGCGCCGGCATTGGAGGCTTATGCATGCGGCAAGCCGGTGTTGTCTACGAATGTCGGTTATATCAAGGAAGCTGCCCACCCGGATGCGCACCCGTTCATTTTGGACAGCGACGATCCGCAGGATTTTATACGCAGCATCCGCGAGTGGATGCACAAGAGAAGCGAGCTTGATGCGATCGGCCGGCGCTGCAGGGAAAAGATCGTGAGCGATTGGGGCGCCGACAAAGCCGTAGAACGCTGGATCAGCTTGCTGTTAACAGATGGGGGTTGAAACGATGGGAACTTCGAATTGGCAAAATATTTCGTATTGCGTGGAACTGATCCGCTTGGTGTCTCCAGCAAAGGTTCTTGACGTTGGGGTCGGCTTTGGACGGTGGGGAATGATCTGCCGGGAGTTTCTCGACGTATGGCAGGGAAAAGTGTTCCGCGAGCAGTGGACGACAAGAGTTGAAGGCATTGAAGTGTTTGAACGCAACATTGACGTTTATCATGCCTGTTTTTACGATCATATCTATCGTGCCGACGCTTACGAGCTGCTGGTGCAGCAAGAGGCTTTAAACGATTACGACCTGGTGATCCTGGGCGACGTGCTGGAGCATTTCGCCAAACCCGAGGCCAACCAGTTGCTGCGCGCATGTTGGGATATCAGCAGGTACGTGCTTCTGAACGTTCCGATCGGCAGCGATTGGCCGCAGGGCAGCGAATACGGCAATGTCTATGAAACGCATCGAAGCGAGTGGAGCGAGGACGAATTCAATGTCTATCCCGTAGCCGCCAAGCGGATGTTTAAGGATTATGTCGGGCGCGATTTTGCGACCGTATTGCTGCAAGGAAAAAGATGCCTCTCTTGAATATGAATACGGACCACGGAGGAGTTGACGTGTTATGGCAGGTTCGGTCGCTCAAGGCGGAACGCACGTGGTTTGCGAAGTGCCTGTCGAGCTGCTTTTTTCGGACATCGATGTAAAATCGTCAAACACGGAGCACCTCATTTCGTCATTTACGGATGCATGGTATGAACATCATCTTCGGCACAGCAACCTTTCGATCATGCGGTTCGAGCCGCACCGGGAGCTATTCCGATACTTTTTGGGACAATCCGCCTCCCCGAAGCCTTATTTGGAATGGTACCGAATGATACATGTTACCCGCGGCCTGGAACCGCCCATGAGCCCCGGCCAGCTGCTTCGGCAGCGCAAAAGGGAATTTGAGAACATGAAGAAAGGGTTGGCGGATAACAGCTCCTTTTTTTATGATCATCCGATCGAAGTCGTCTATCACCCGTCAGGATATTTCAACATGAAGGACGGTCATCATCGCGCGTCTTTTTTGTACTGCTGCGGCGTTCGAAGGGTGTTCGCGCGGATGAGCGCGGAGGACCATGCAACGTGGGTCAATGCCGAACAAGCGGCTGCCGTCAAACGCATCGTCAAGGCACAGCAGCGTCGGCTGATCTATACCCCGATCCTGAATCCGGCATTTTACGACTGGCGAAGCGAAAGGGACGAGAACTATCCCACGAGGCTGGATTATATGCTGCATTACCTGGGACCCGACCAACTGCGCGGAGCCCGGGTGCTGGATATCGGCTGCAACATCGGGTACCATGCCAGATGTTTGGCGAGGGAAGGGGCGATCGTGACCGGCATCGAACATGATCCCGTGCATTGCGAGCTGCTGAAGAAGCTGAACGACCTGGAGCAGACCCATTTCGACTGGATTCAGGCTTCCTTTGAGGACATCGAACCGGGACGTTTTGATATGGGCGTTCTGCTAACCGTTTTTTATCATGTGATGAAAAAGGAGGACCGCGGCAGCGCGTTTTTAGCCAAATTGAATGCTTCCGTTACGCGCCTGCTGTTTTGGGAGTCGGGAGACGAACCGGAATCCGAAAAAAGGATGATTCTTGAAAATACCGATTTCGCTTATTACGAGAAGCTTGCGAATACATTCGGAACAGGAAAACACAGGGAGCTGGGGGTGTTTTTAAAGTAACTCCCGCAACGAAGAGGAAAAGGAGGCGGAGCATGGAAGCAGGAGATATTTCCGTACTCATACCCTATCAATCGGATGGAGGGCCGCGCGATGAAGCGCTGCGTTTCGTAAGGTCGTTTTATAAGCGGGTGCTGCCCGAAGCGGAAATCTGCGTCGGCGAGCTTACGGGCGAAACGTTCAGCAGGTCCAAAGCCATCAACAAAGCTGCTTCGGCAGCAACCGGCTCCCGATGGATCATAGCGGACGGGGACTTGATCTACGATCCTGAGCTCATAAGGGGCGCGCTTCGCCAGTTAAGGGAGGACAACTGGATCATTCCGTTTACAAGCATTACGCGTTTGACGCTAAGCAACTCCCAGTCGGCTTATCGATCCGAAGCTGTTTGGCCGCTGCAGATTCCCGTCGAAACCAAACCGGACGATGCCCGTTATTTCGTCGGAGGCGTCAGCGTCGTGACCCGAACGGCTTTCGAGACGATCGGCGGATACGACGAGCGGTTTATCGGATGGGGCGGGGAGGATGAAGCTTTTGCCTATTCGATGGATACGATCATCGGAAAACATATCCGGCTCGAAGGCAATTTGCTGCATTTTTGGCATCCGTTCGTCGGTCCTTCAGGCAATCCGCATTACGGCCAAAACTATGCGCTGTTCCAGGAATACCGAAAGGCGCTGGGTCATCGAGCCGAAATGAGCCGGTTGATTCAAGGCAAACAAGAAGGGAGGACGACTGCATGAAACTTTCCCTCATCGTTCCGGTGTTGAACGAAGAAACGTTTATTCCCCTATATTTGGAAAGCGCGGCCGCTTATGCGGACGAAATCGTGATCGTGGACGGCGGAAGCACGGATCGGACCGTACCTCTCATCGAATCCTACCTTCCGCATTTGCCGATCCGTTTATTCACCATGCCGCAAACCGGAATGCCGTACACCGACGACTGGAACGAGTCCCAAGTCCGAAACTTCCTGATCGGCCAGGCGACCGGAGATTGGATCATGAACCTGGACGTCGACGAACTGATGGATGACCGGTTTCGCGACGTGTTGCCCGAGCTCATGAACCGGATGGACGTGGACATCTATCAGTTTCCGTTCGTCAATTTTTGGGGAAATCCGTGGACGCTCCGCGTCAATAGTCCCGGAGACGAGCGATGGTCCAACGACATCACGCGGATGTGGCGGGCGAACATCGGGATCCGTTACCGGGACGAAAAGCATCATTGCACGCTCGAGGGCGAGGGCGGACGGAGCATTTGGAGCCTTCCCCGGGATCGCGTGGACGTGAACATCTATCATTATCATTATGCGCTTGGGAAAAAAATCAAGTTTAACGATAACCGCCGCGGAGACGTCAACGTCCCCGACAACAAAGGGGAACCGGATTGGCATTTTGACCATGCGGAATACCGGATCGCCACCGTACCTTTCGAGGGAAGCCATCCGGAAGTCGTCCGGCGGTACATCGCCGCAAACCCGGAGCATCGTTAAAAAGAAAAGCTTTCGCCATGCCGGGCCAAAATGGCTCGGTAGACGAAAGCTTTTTTTTGCGGAGTCTTTGCTTTATTACGAGGGACAGTTCCTTTCATCCGGGATTACGGTTGAGGAGCCCTCCGCATTTGGGAGATGAGGAGCGGCACGTCTTCCGTTTCGAGCACCCTTGGGGTTTGCAGCTTTATTTTCAGATCGTCCAGCTGATGGGCATGGTACGAGAAGGTATCGACCACGCAGCGGTCGGAAGAAAAATAAGGGAGAACATCGGTTCCGCCGCAGTAGACCACGCTTTCGAGATCGGCATGGCTGAACAAATCCGGCCTGTTCGTTACATACAAGCGAGGTCCGGCTTTTCGGATGCCGACGACCTCATGGCCGAAATACGCCGACAAATACACGACGATGATGCAGTCATTCCGCTGCGACAGTTCTCGGACCATCTGCTGCCAGCGTGCCGGAGTTCTTGACCATTCGCGGCCGCCGAGAACCAACAGGCAGGGGCGACCGCCGAGTTTTCCCGCTACCCCTTCGGGCGTATCCGCTCCATAAAAAATATTTTCCGGCCGTTTCGGCTGCCGCCACGGTTTGTTCCATTTCCGTTCATAATAGGCTTTGTTGCTTCTCCACAAATCATCGTATTGTTCCTGCTTCAGTTTTTTGATCGTGGCGCTTCCGTGGTGGTACACAAATGCGTCTTCGACGATCAGAAGTTTGTACCCGGCCCGCCGGACCTGTTCGCAATAATCATCATCCTCGAACATCCCGATGCCGTATTTGCTGTCCAGCCCCCCAACTTCTTCAAACACGCTCCGCCGCATGGCCACGCAAAAAAAGCCCAACAAGTCGGTATACCGGCTCCGCCCTTTATAGAGTCCGTAAAACTCTTTTAACCAATGGGGATTGGCTCCTTCCACGGGATTGCCTACGAACAAATCCACCGCCTGGTCGTTGCCCACATGATTGGACATCGGCCCGGACATGCCGATTCCCGGGTGTTTCTCCAAAGGGCGGATCAGCCTGCGAATCCAGCTTCCGTCGGGCACGATCGTGTCGTTATTCAGCAGGATGATGTACTCCCCTGCAGCTTTGCGGCACCCGAGGGAGTTCCCCGCGGCGAAACCGAGATTCACGTCGGAGCGGATGATTTTGAAGCAGTCGGGATCCAGCTCCGCCAATCGTTGGGACGTTTCGTCCGTCGAACCGTTGTCGATGACGATCACTTCCAGATGGGGATAACGTCCGGGCTTCTGCAAGCTGAAGAGGCATTGACGCGTATAGGGCCAGTTGTTATGCGCCAGCATGACGATGCTCACCTTTGGAAACAGCCGTTTCAAAATGGTCCGGTGCAGTTCTTCATACCGTGTTTCCCAAGTATGGCTTGATGCAAAATTTTTTCTGGCCTCCATAAGCTGAGGGTTATTCTGCCGCAGGGAGCGTTCCACCGCTTGTTCGAAGGCTTCCGGGGTACGCGCGATGACGGTAAGCCCGGCGGCGACGGTTTCCAGCTCCGGCAAAGCCGTTGACACGACGGGCTTTCCTGCCGCCAAATACTCGTACAGCTTCACAGGGTTCGTTGCCTTGGTAAGCTCGTTTTGCAAAAACGGAATAATCGCCGCATCGAACCGATGAAGATACATCGGAAGCTCGTGATAGCGTTTTTCGCCCAAAAGAAGCACGTTCGGCAATTTCTCCAGCCCAGCCGTATCGCAGCCAAAGGTATGGCCGATCAGGGCAAAGGTCCACTCCGGTCTTCGTTCGGCCATCCGTTCCACGAGCTTGGCGTCGAACCAATCCGATATCGCTCCGTAGTAGCCGATCACAGGTCCTTGAATGGAAGCGAGCTCGGGTGCAACCGGAGCATGCGCTGCAAAATGGGCAGCATCTGCGGCGTTGCGGAGCAAAAGCGGGGAGGAATGGTATGATTTCATGCGGTCATGCAGCCGTTGGGATGAGGCCAACACAAGATCCGCTTTGCGGGCAAGCTGTTCCTCCAGCCGGATCATCGACGGGGCGTTCGTCGAAAAACCGTTATGTTCGTCCATGCAGTCATACAGCAGCTTGCTGTCTTCCATGGAGGAGACAAGCGGCGTCCAGAAAGGGAGGTCGACGATGGATACCAAATGTCCGATTTGGAACCGTTCCCGGATATACTCGATGGACCAATTCAAATACCGAATATCCGTTGCGCTCATCTGATCGGTATATAGGTTCAAGTTTCGGTTCGCGCATAACGTGACAAGCCAAACGTTCGGTTCGACGAGCTTCACCTTGACGTATCTTGCAACCTCATCGAATGCGGCATCTTCTTTTGGGAGAACGGACATCGTCGTGGTCGCATAAAAGACGCGATGACCGTGCCGCGCGAACTGGACCGACATCTGCTGGGGCCTTTGCCATCTGAAATCCCAATCGATTACCGGAAAACGGAACACGTCGTACATCCCCGCATGGCCTGCGGCAGTCTCGGTGGTTCTCGAATCGGCCGCGTGATTTGCCGTATGATCGCTGCTTGCAGCCAATGGGGCCGCCAGCGGGTCCGCGGATGCGCCCGTATCGTGCCGGAATGCCGGAATGACGGGAGGGTGCGGATCGATCCGTCTGATCGGCGCCTTTGTTTTGCGTTTGGCAGGTTTTGAAACCGTAGGGGATACGGATTTGATTTTAGGCTTCCGTGGCCTTGAATGTCGTCTCTTCAAAGCGGTGTTCTCCTCCCTAAACGATTGTCTATCTTCAAAATATGTACGGCGGCGGATATCCGCTTGGGTAAAAAACTATTGCAATCCTTAAATGTTCGATCAATTTCCGTCGTTCGCGCCACTGCTTTGACCGCCTTAGGCATATTCATTAACTTTAATCTCCACGGTAGCCGCCTGCATCATGAAAACATATTGTACTCATGACTAAACGAAGGAGGTAAAAGCTGTGGAGCTGCATCGAAAAAAATTCCATCACACGGATTGCGCGGCGGATGCGCATCGGCACAAGCCGGATGCCGGCAGCCGTAAAAAAAGCGCGCTGAAACATAAGCTGCATGGTCTGAAAAGATTCGTCGTCGTCAGCCTTGCCAGGCTGTCCAGGCAACTGAAACGGCTCCGGAACCGGGTAAACGGCCTTTCCGCCCAGGTATCCTCCCTTCAGGAACAGGTGGGTTCGCTGACTTCAAACCAGCCCGGCACGGTTCAATTTTTGGCTTCAAAACTCAACTCGAAGGTGACGATCGAGACGCCGGCGGGCACGTTATTCGGCACCCTGTTATTGATCGGCGAAGATTTCATCCAGCTGAGGGAGGCCGACGGCAGCATCGTGCTGCTTCCGCTGCGCAGCGTCCTCTCCGTACTTTGAGAAAAAGCTTGCTTGACAGGGAAGAGGGGGAATACGAATGAATTTTATTGAAGCCTTAAACGCGTTCATCGGAAGAAGGACCGAAATCGTTCAACCCGGACAGTTTCTTCAAGGTCAGCTGTCCGCCGCCGCGGGAGGTTTGATAACCGTTCAGCTGTCGAGTTCGAATTATATTCCGTCATCCCAGCAGGTTACCGCATTTATCAACAATGTTACTTACGTCCGCATCCTACCTTAATGATCGAGATCGGCGGGGCTGCTTAACGTTCGATCCGCCACCCATGAACTCCAACGCTCGTATAAAGACGCATGAATCCGGGAGACGCTGCTGCTTCGAATCCGGCGGTGATAGAGAGGGAGAGCGATGTAATGCAAAGTTTCCTTTAAGGACAGTCTTGCCAACAATTCCACGTCTTCGAACAATCTTCCGCCCCACGGGGCGGACGCGTTCCACCCTTGGTGTTTCTTCAAAAAGCTCGTGCGGTACATCCGGGGGGCGATCACCCATCCTTCCGCCAGAAGCTTGCCGGCCGAAAGGGCAGAAGGCGCCTGTTTGACTCCCCGGTACATCAGCTGGCCGTGCATACGCTGGATCCATTCATGATGGTCCGCGTACACGGCTGCTTCATGCCGCAAAGCTAAAGCCGTTTTTGCAAGGTGCAGCAGGCAGTCCGAGGATAGCCAATCATCGGCGTCGAGTTCCAAGAGCCATTTGCCTTTTGCCATCGTCAATGCTTGGTTCAGCGATTCCGCCTTCCCTTGATTGTTTGCGTTGGTCAAGCAGCGGATCTTTCCGTGACCTTTCAGTTTTTTTACATATTCGTCCGTTCCGTCGGTCGATCCGTCATCGACGATGATCAGCTCCCAGGCCGCATAGGACTGGGCAACGACGGAGCGCACGGCCCACGGGAGATAAGCGGCATCGTTATAGGTGCAGATCACAACCGAAATGACCGGGTCGGACAGGTTTTCGGAATGTTTCGGGCCGGGCGGTTCCAAAGGCTGCCGCAGCAGGGCGAAGACGTCATCGTAAGCGGCTTGGTGCAAGGGCGGCCCGGGGCGAACCGCTTTGGAAGGAACAAACGAGTCGGTTTCCAGAGCTTCCCACGTCCAAGCCGGGCGAAGCCGGAACAATCTTTCGATCCATAGATAGACACTGAAGGGGAGATGGCTGGATTCGGAAAATCCGCCATAAGCAGAAGGCGTGACGGCTGCGGTCCGCCATAAGATCCCGTGGGGGGCGTCGAAACCTTGCTTTGAGCCGGGGCGGGAACGGCCTTTGGGATGGAGTACGACCGCACCCGTTTCCGGATGCATGTCGGCAATCCGGCTCATAAGCTCCTCTTTGATTGCAGGGGTGAAAGTGTCGCCGCCGTATAAAGCAAGAAAAAACGGCTCCCTGCAAACCGCGAGGATCTCATTGAGCACTTTACCCGGATTCATTTCCGGCAAACGCTCCACCCGCGCTTCAGGGAGCGCCTCCTTAACGGATATTTCGGTTTGAATCATCTCCGTATAACTGCCTTTCGAAACGATAAAAACGATCATTTCCGCGTTATCCTTTCCGGTACAGCAATCCATTTTTCGCAAACGGCTATTACCATTCCAGTCTATGCAGCATCCGCCCAAGTGACACGGAAACCGACGGAAGCGGCCGTAAAAAAAGCAGCCCCCGAAAAATACATCGGGGGGGCTGCTATGATTCGCGGCCGAATGCCTGCAACGTTCGCGGCATTAAGAGCGTCCGCGGATTTCCTGGCGCAAAAACATCACGTAAGAAATGGCGAAGCAGACAAGCGTCAGCGCGATCAGGCCTGTGACCTGCGGCCATACGAGCAGCAGGCTTTGCCCGAAAGGAAGCGGGCTGTCGATCGCCCCGTAAGCCTGCTCGGTCGTCAGCGGCCCCAAATTTCGCACGGTAGGCATCAATAGCGTCGAGGTGGCTTCGTTGAACAAGGTATACGGGGAAATCCGGCTGAGTCCCAGCATCAGGTTGACATGATTCAACATATCGTCAACGGTCGAAGCTTGATTGTTCCGAACAAGCGCGGAGGACAACAGGTTGAGGATCATGTCGTAAAAGAAGCTGAAGAACAGCCATACCGCGATGCCGGCCAAGGCCGACGTTGCGGGCTGCCGAAAACGCACCGAAAACAGGATGGATAAATTCAGCCAAAAACCGATGTAAAATACCGTTACCACCAAAAACGCCAATATCCGCAGCAGCTCCTCGAAGGATGGGGGAAGTCCCACAATAAGGAGACCAAGCGATAAAACGAGCAAGCCCAGCGCCAAAAACATAAACCCGATGATAAACAAGGAGGCGGTGAATTTGGCGTTTAGCAAATCGTCGCGGTGGATGGGCTGCGCCATGATCCTGCTTAACGTTCCTTTGTTGCGTTCGCTGTTCACGGCGTCGAATCCGAGGCCGATGCCGAGCAGCGGACCGAGAAACCCGATGAATCCGATGAAGGAAGGCAGGGTGCCGTCCGAAATGGTAAACAGCTTCAAAATGACGAAATCGCTGTAACCGTCCTCCGATTTGATGGCGTCCTGCAGGCTGTTCAAAGCGGTATAGAGGGAGGCGACGCAGGTCAGGAAAATGATCGCCAGCAGCAAAATGAACCGCCAGCTTCGGACATGGTCGGCGATTTCCTTGCGAACGAGCACCCGAAACGCCGCCGGATTGGAGTTGGACTTGTCGAAGCGGTCGCGGTCCGACAAGGAGCCCGCAAATTTGCGAAGCCCGTCGGGCAGGCGCTCCGACACCGCATTCCGCCATTTATTTAGCCGCCTTTTTAGAACGCTTGCTTCCATGTTCCTCACCTCCCGCAAAATAACGTCGATAAATTTCATCCAGGCCGTATTGTTTTCGCTGCAGGTTGTATAACGAAACGCCCGACGAAACGATCATGCGGGCAATCGCGTCGCTGCAGTCCTCGCTGCATCCGATCTGGAGCAAAACGCGGCTGCTGGAGGGCAGGACTGCATCCGGATCTTCCGCTCCGGATTGTACGTCACGAACCTGCTCCAATTCGGCCAGTCGATCAAGCAGCTGCTGATCGGCCCGGTCCACTTCCGCGGTGATCACGATCGGCGTATCCGTCAACAGCTGCCGGGTCAACGCCTCCAGATTGCCTTCCGCCAGAAGTTTGCCTTTAACGAAAAGGCCGACCCGGTCGCAAATCTGCTGGACTTGGTGCAGCTGGTGAGAGGATAGGAGGACGGTTAACCCTTGCTCCCGGCTAAGCCCGTAAATCAGCGCCAGCAGCTCGTCGATCCCTTTCGGGTCGATCCCCAGCGTCGGTTCGTCCAGGATGATGATCTCCGGCTGCTTGATGAGGACGTCGGCGAGGCCGAGGCGCTGCCGCATCCCGCGCGAGTACGTGCCCGCTTTTTTATGGGCGGCATCCTTCAGCCCTACCTCGCCAAGGAGCCGCATCGCGCGCTCCCGGGCTTCTTTCTCGCCGATTCCGTTCAGCCTTGCGGTCAGCTGCAGATTCTCCAGGCCGGTCCAATCCTCGTAGAAGCCGACATCATCGGGCAGGTAGCCGACCCGCCGCTTCACTTCGATGGGCCGGCGGGTCGGGTTCATGCCGAGGACGTTGATCCTTCCGCCGTCCGGCTCGCTGAGACCGAGCAGCATCAATATCGTCGTGGATTTCCCGGCCCCGTTGGGGCCGAGAAGCCCGAAAATTTCACCGCGGCGGATTTGCAGGGACAAGCTGTCAACGGCCCGATGGCTGCCGTAGCTTTTGGACAATTGCTCGATGTCGATGACTGTTTCCGCCACCATTATCTCCTCCCATATTTACGAATGAGCACATAGATGCCGCCAAGAATGATGAGAATGATCAATACGCCGATCCATCCCCACAGGACGGAGCCTTTGACCGCGACCCGGAAGGTTGCCGTCGAGGAGGCCTCCGATGCCTGAGCCGTCATATCCGTGACGTAATCGCCCGCGATGGCTTTATCGCTGGACGTGAGCTTGGCTTCGACCGTCGTGGATTTGCCCGCAGCCAGCTTGTCGATCGTTTTCGGATTAAATGTCACCTCCCAGTTGGCCGGGGTGGAGGAGGTCAGGTTAATATCGGTCAAATCGGCAGTTCCGGTGTTTTTGACGACGAGCTCGATCGTTTTGCTTCCGCCTGCTTTTACGCTCGTGCTGAGCAATCCGCTCGGCGTCGTCAACTCCATGCTGTATTTGCCGGAAATGGCCGCTTCCAGCACAAGCTGGGCGTCCGTCGATTGGTTATGCGCCCGAATCGGGATTTTGAACGTTCCCTTCGTTACGTTTTCGGCCGGTTTGACGTTGACGGTGATCGCTTTGCTTGCGCCCGGATCGACTTCGACGGAAGATACCTGCTTGCCGTCCGCGCTAAACGTCACGTCCCATCCGGCCTCCGCCTGCGAAGTCAGCGCATAGGTCTGCTTTTCGGCCGTCCGGTTTTGCAAATTGACCGAATACGTAAATGTCGCGTCCGAATGCCCTTCCATGTTGGCCTGGTCCGTGGTCAGCTCCGTTTGGTAAGTGCCTTTTTCCGTAATTTGCACCGTCAGGGGCAAGGAAGCCAAAGTTCCCGCTTTGAGCGTAAAGCGATAGGTGCCTTTATCGATTTGCATCGGAACCGTAACGGCAAGGTTGATCGATTGCGACGAATTCGGCATGACCGAAATTTCGTTCAGATCCCAGCCGCCGCCGGTCATTTTGGCCGTCCAGTTTTGAGGCAGTCCTTCAATGGACAGCGGGACCGTGACGACGCTGCCGGTGTCGTTTTTCAGCTCGACGTTGTAATTGAGAGATTCGCCGGGCGGGACCGAAATGGACGTATACGTCGTATACAAGGTCAACCCTCCAGCCGCATGAGCGGGTATACCGCCGAGAAGTGGACCGATTCCAAGCGCCAAAACAAGAAAAATAAGGCCCGTCAGTTTGATGTTCCTAAGGAATCGTGTCATGAAGCATAACCCTCCTAATTGAAAATATTTTTTATTCACCCTAAGTACGAACCGAAAATCGGCATTGGATTTATCCGAACCTTAAAAAAAGATAAAAAATTGCTGAAAATGAGATAAAACTCTCGCAGAGAAAATTCCGTTTCCGTCCGCATCTGCTAAAATGTTGCTGAATAAACACCACGACCAGAGGCTTGAGACCAGGGGATAGTGACATAAGGGGGGATCATAAAAATGGAAGAACATCCTGCCGAGTGGCTCAAAGAAATTGCGCGAGGCTCGGCGTCAGCCTTTAACCGTTTCTATGATGCGTATGCTCCCATGGTTTTCCGGCTAGCGGAACACTGGCTGAAGGACGCGGCCGAAGCGGAGGATGTCTGCCAGGAAATTTTTATCGAAGTGATGCAAAGGGCCGATCAATACGATCCGGAACGGGGGAGCGTCGAAGCTTGGCTGGCGGTTCGGGTTCGGAGCAGGGCCATGGACCGGCTGCGCAAGAAACAGCGTATCGCCGCCATGGAACAAAGCGAAGCAAATCTGGCCGAGTCGGAGCGTGCGCTTTATCTCGAATCCGCCGAACTGGAAGCGTTCCGTCATCTGGACCGCGAACGGATCCGGCATGCCATGAGGGGCATACCGCCTTTGCAGCGCATGGCCCTCTACGGGAGCTATATCATGCAGCTCTCGCATCGTGAACTTGCCGACAGGATGCAGAAGCCGGTGGGGACCGTCAAATCCTTGATCCGGTACGGCATCCGGAATTTGCGCGGACAATTGCAGGAAAACCAGACCAAGCAGGCAGCAAACGGAGGTGAGGCGCATGCGTTCATGGAATCCGGAAAATGGGAGTGAGGAAAGGCTCGGTTCCTGCGTTGAACTGCCTGAGGAGAAGCTGGTCGATTACGTCATGAACCGTTTGGGGGAAACGGACCGGTTGCGGGTTGCGGGACATGTTGCGCAATGCGCCCGCTGCGCAGAAAAGCTGCGCGAATGGGAGCTGTTAATGCAGGTGCCCGAAATGCAGTCCCTCTGCCTTCCACGGCAGGATGCGGCAGTGATGGACGAAGGGATCGCCGTTTTGCAGGAACAACGGTCTGCCCGTCAGGTCCGCGAAACCTTGGAACCTCCCGCACGTTTAGGCAGAAGGCTGAAAGTCCGAGCTTCGCTGCGCTCTTTGCGAATCAAGGCTTGGCACAACCGTCGCTTTATTTTTCCGGGCGCTGCCGCGGCCGCGTTGGCCATATTCTTGTTTGTCGGACTGTTTACGTTCAAACACCAGGCAGACCCGTCCTCCGAATCGATCGAGCGGCAAGTATCCACCAAAATCGCGTTCATGCAATCCGCCGATTACGATAAATATTCCATTGCGCCGCTGCCGCCGCTTCACGGTCCGGGAGGCGTGTGGCTCAATCCGGACTCCGGAGAGCTGCTGATCGTCATGGACGGCCTGACTCCGTCCGAAGAGAAGGATTACCAGGTATGGCTTCAGCATGAGCAGCAGTCCTTCAGCGCGGGCATGATGCTGACCCGCAATCTCCAGGGGAAAGGGTATTATTACGGATTCGGCATCATGAACCCCGACCGGATCGTGATCAGTCTGGAGCCGAAAGGGGGAAGCTGGGTGCAAACCGGGCCGGAGGCCGTCAGAATCAATGTCAACAAACAGCCGTAACCAAAGGAAAAAGCCGCATTTCTGCGGCTTTTTTTGCATTCCTCGGCGGAATTAGCGGTTATCTATTTTTTCCGGGTACAGGTCATGGTTCATTAATCGCTGTTCGGCCATTTTTTCATATTTGGTGCCGGGTTTGCCGTAGTTGCAATAAGGATCGATTGAAATGCCTCCGCGCGGCGTAAATTTGCCCCACACTTCGATGTACCGCGGGTCCATCAGCTTGATCAGATCGTTCATGATGATGTTCATGCAGTCTTCATGGAAATCGCCATGGTTGCGGAAGCTGAACAGGTACAGCTTAAGCGATTTGCTCTCGACCATTTTCTGATCCGGAATGTAGCTGATATGCAGCGTCGCAAAATCCGGCTGGCCCGTAATCGGGCATAAACTCGTAAACTCGGGAAAATTGAATTTCACGAAATAATCGCGGTAAGCATGTTTATTGTCAAAGCTCTCCAGCACCTCGGGCGCGTACTTAAAAACGTATTTCGTCCCTTGGTTGCCAAGAAGCGTCAAATCTTTCATTTCTTCAGGTTGTCTGCCGGTCATTTCAGTTTCCTCCTTAGTCGGTCAGCGCGCTAGACGCCTCGTTTGTTGCCCCATACCAGCGTGTGAAGCTGCGGAAGGACCCTTACGTCGTTCAGGGTTTCCGACGCCGTCACTTTGTCGATAAGCCTTTCATACTGCAGCAGCAGATCGGCGGCATGGTTTTCCTTGTCCATTCGCGATATGTCCGCGTTCCCGACCTGCAAATACATCGGGGCGCCGGGATAACGGGCATGCACGGTTTGCGCGTACGCGAGGTCGCGGTCGTCGAAAATGACGACCTTCAAGCTGTACGCATAGGGAGCAGGGCGTTTGCGAAGCCGCTCCACGATGTCGTCCAGGCGCTCCCAATCGGTCGTCATCCCGGAGCTTGGCGGCTTCGGCGATATCGTGACTTCATCGATCTCCGCCAGCCAATCCTGCCATCTCGAGCCTTGGGTTTCTACGGCGATCCGGATGCCTTCGGATCGAAGCAGTTCCACGAGGGAAGAGAGCTGGGGAAGGAGAAGCGGGTTGCCGCCTGAAATCGTCACATGCGAGAAGCGGTTTCCTCCGATGCGTTTCAGCTCGTCCCATATTTCCGCGGCGTTCATCTTCCGGATGTCCTTCACGCCGCTTCCGTCCCAAGTAAATGCGGAGTCGCACCAAGCGCAGGAGTAGTCGCAGCCGGCGGTGCGCACGAACATCGTTTTTTGGCCGATGACCATCCCTTCCCCTTGGACCGTTGGACCGAATATCTCCAATACCGGAATGGGGGGAGGGGACTTCACGGTGCTGCGCGTTTCGCTCATGCTTCCACCCACTCTCTCCGGAATTCGGCGTAGCTGGTCGGCGTTTCGTATAATCTCACGAATTCCGTGCGGCCTTGCTCGATCAGATCGGCATACGGCTTATCGGCAAGCGCGGCTTCCATTTGCTCATACAGCCAAATCGCCATGTTTTCCGCGGTCGTGTTCATCGGAGGCAGCGTTTCATTGAGATAACGATGGTCGAGATAAGGTTCGATCCGCTGCTTCCATATTTCTTTGACCAGCCCAAAATCGGCAGCGATTCCGATCTCGTTCGGGTAGGCGCTGATCCCGAACACCGCTTTATAGGTATGGCCATGCAGATTTTTGCATTTCCCTTCGTAAGCGTGCAGGTGATGGGCGGCGTCAAAAGTGAATTCTTTGCTGACCATGACGCGGTAATGGCGGTATTTCAGTTCGCTTGGCTGAATGTCGGTTCCCAGCTGCTGCAGATTCTCGACGATCCGGAATTCGCCCGGCGTTCGGCCCATCATCGGGATGCCTCCAACGTCCGGCGCTCCAGATATTGTTCCAGGCCTTTGCGCCGCAGCTGGCATGAAGGGCATTCGCCGCAACCGTCGCCGATGACGCCGTTGTAGCAGGTCAGCGTCCGCTCGCGAACAAAATCGAATGCGCCGAGATCGTCCGCCATGGCCCACGTTTCGGCTTTATCCAGCCACATCAGCGGCGTGTGGATGACGAAATTGTAATCCATCGCCAAATTCAAGGTCACGTTCAGCGACTTGACGAAAGAGTCCCGGCAATCCGGATATCCGCTGAAATCCGTTTCGCAAACGCCGGTCACCAGATGTCTGGCGCCGGACACCTTGGCCAGCACGGCCGCAAAGCTGAGGAACAGATGATTTCGTCCTTCGACGAAGGTGCTCGGCAGCTCGCCGTCCTCCTGGGTAATTTCGATATCGCTGCGGGTAAGGGCGTTCGGGGCGAGCTGATTGAGCAGACTCATATCCAGAACGGTGTTTTTGACGCCGAGTTCTTTGGCGATCTCTTGCGCGCATTCGATCTCCAGGCGATGCCGCTGGCCGTAGTCGAACGTGACCGTTTCTACCTCCGCAAACTGCTTCATGGCCCAAAACAGGCAAGTGGTGCTGTCTTGGCCGCCGCTGAAGACGACGACCGCTTTTTCGTTTTTGAGCATAAAAAAACCTCTCCATCTTCAAAATTTGTCGTACAAGCGCGGATAAAACGCTTCTACCTTCGAAGAGAGAGGGTTCTTGAACTGACCGTAAAAAACAAGCCCAGACGGAAATAAACCCGACGGGCGACCTTAGTTTTTTATAGAGGGAGTTCGCGAACCTCTCCCGGGCGGTGTATTACCGCAGCCGGATTTTCTTCTGTTTTGTGCGCGATTGAATCGCACCAGTGTATTATAGCACAATCTATGGCTTTGTGGATACGTCCGCGTCATATCGATAGTCCTGATTGATCGGCATGAACCGCCGATAGAATTTTTCGCCTGCCGGCACGACTTCGGCAAAAGAAAGGAAACACCTTTAAGGTGCGCCGCGAACGGAGGACCGTAAAGGTGTTTCCTGAAAAGCCGGTTCGATCGGGATGCCCGATTAAGCGTGTTGAAGCACCAATTTATTGGCAACTTCCTTCACTTTGTTCAGGCCGGCTTCGATGATTTCGCTTGCTTTATCCGGCATCGCGTTGTGGCCTTCGATCACGACTTCGTCGAGAATGGTCATGCCGAATACGCCGCCGAAAACGTTGCGCATGTAGTTGACGGCCATTTCCATCGGCGCGGTTTCCGGCGTGGAATAAACGCCGCCGCGAGCGTTCAGGAAGATCGCTTTTTTGTCCGGCATCAACGAAATCATGTTGCCTTCCGCGTCATATTTAAAGGCGAAACCTGCAGCGTAGACATAATCGATGAATGTTTGCAATTTGGCAGGGATCGTCAGGTTCCACAGAGGGAATGCGAACACGACGACGTCAGCAGCCGTCAAAGCGTCCATCGCTTTTTGTTTGGCAGCCACGAGGCGTTGTTCGAGGTCGGTCAATGCTCCGCCGTTTTGCATTTTGCCGAAGGCATTGAACAGGTCTTGTCCAAAGTAAGGCGTATCTTCTTCATATACGTCGTATGTCGTTACATTCAGGTTCTCTGCGCCTTTGACGGCTTCCATGAATGTTTCGTACATTTTACTGGAAACGGCATCGGACGCCGGACGGTTGTTGGCTTTTACGACTAATACGTTCATGTTGTTTCTTCCTCCTAAAGTCGACACAAAGATGGGCTTGGTTCAGTACAATATCTTGTGTTCGTGATTTTTGATATCAAGCGAATTGATATAGTTGAATTGTAAGCAACTTTCAAAAATTCTGCAACCCCCAAAATATGATTTTTTGAAGACGCGAACCATAAAAGTTCAAAGAATATTCAATTTTGTAGGGGCGGTCGGCACGGTCTTGCACAAAAGGACCCGAAAACGACGCCTTATGCTTACGAATAAATCGTGATATAGTAGAGGAATGGTTTTGAATCTTTCGATCTATCACATATAAAAAGGATGTTGCCAACATGAAATACAAAATGATCGTTTTGGACCTGGACGATACGCTGCTCCGCGACGACCTGACCATTTCGCCCCGCACGAAAGAGGCGTTGATGGCCGCGCAGAAAGAAGGCGTAAAAGTGGTGCTGGCATCCGGGCGTCCGACTTTCGGGATGAAGCCGATCGCCAAGGAGCTTGAGCTGGAGAAGTTCGGGAGCTACATTTTATCGTTTAACGGCGCAAAAATTACCGATTGCCGGACGGAAGAAGAGATCTTCAGCAGCACATTGTCCGTAGAAACGGTACAAAGACTGTACCGGATCAGCCAAGAAGAAGGGCTGTCCATCTTGACTTACGGCAAGGATCATATCATCACGGAGCAAAGCAACGAATACGTCGAGATCGAATCCGGCCTGACCGGGATGCGCATTCAAGAATCGGCAAGCTTCGTCGAAACCGTTCAGGAGCCGGTCGTCAAAACGTTGATGGTCGGAGATCCCGACAAGGTGGCGGAAGCGGAGAAAAAATTGCAGCGGCAATTGGCCGGCGAACTCAGCGTCATGCGCTCGAAGCCGTTTTTCCTGGAATTCACCGAAGCGGGCGTCGATAAGGGGACGAGCCTGCATCAACTGATCGGCCGCCTGGGAATCAAGCAGGAGGAAGTGATCGCCATGGGCGACAGCTCGAACGATCTGCCGATGATCCGTTTTGCCGGCCTTGGGGTTGCCATGGGCAATGCCCGGGATGAGATCAAGGAAGCCGCCGATTACGTGACGGACTCCAACATGGACGACGGCGTGGCGAAGGTGATCGAAAAATTCGTATTTGCCTATCAAGAGGTTTAAAAACAAACAACCGGTGTTGGCCGAACGGCTAACCCGGTTGTTTTTCGTTAGGTTCAAGCGGTTTTCAAAGTGAACGTTGCGGCGGCGGCCGCGTCACTCCATTCGACCCGAAGCGAATATGTTCCGGATTTTAGATTTTTGAACGTTTTGGCGTCCGTATAAGCTTCTCCTTGCGCGAGATCGATGTAGTCCTTGATCGGAACCGCGCCTTTTTCCACGAGGGCGTCGTCTTTCCAAAGCGTATATTTTGCGCCGCCTACGATGTGCAAGCGACGTTCCGTTTGGTTGTGGAAGGTGTACGTCGCTTTGACGCTTGATCCTGCCGCTTCGATCTTGATCTTTCCTTCCAAACGGCCTGCGGCGATGCCATGGGAAGACGGTAACCCATTGGAGGACGGCATCTCCTGTTTGGGCGTCGAGGCGGCGGTAGGGAGGGCGGTTCCTTTTGAAATCTCATGGCAGCTTGCCAGCACGGCCGAAGCGATGATGATTGACAAAAGGAGCAGAGACGCGTTTTTCATGGTTTTTTCACCTCGCTTTACGCCTGCTTCTCTCTATCCGTAGACGTAGGGGAGGCTGATTTTGTTGCTGCGGGATCGTCATAGACGGGCAGTAAAAAAGCATGGGAACGGTCCGCCTTTCAACGAACCCGTATCCATGCTTTTTCGCGAACATTCGGATTAAACCAGCACCTTGCGGAACTCTTGGGTAAGCAGCGGCACGACCTCGAACAGATCGCCGACGATGCCGTAATCCGCGATCTTGAAGATCGGCGCCTCCGGATCTTTGTTGATCGCGATGATGATCCGGGACTGGCTCATGCCGGCCAAATGCTGAATCGCGCCGCTGATGCCGCAGGCGATGTAGATCTCGGGCGTCACCACTTTGCCGGTCTGGCCGATTTGCATCGAATAGTCGCAGTATCCGGCATCGCACGCGGCACGGGAGGCGCCGACGGCGCCGTGCAATACCTCGGCCAGCTCTTCCAGCGGCTTGAAGCCTTCCGCGCTTTTGACGCCGCGGCCGCCGGAAACGACGATTTTGGCTTCGGTCAGATCGACTTTGCCCGAGGTTTTGCGGACGATGTCCTTGACGATGGAGCGGAGGGAGCCGGACGGTGCATAATCCAATTCGACGATTTCAGCGGGCGAGGACGCGGGCGCGGCCGGGCTGAAATTGTTCGGACGGATCGTAACGACCTGGGGACCGCCCGTAAATTGCCGCTGCTCGAAAGCTTTGCCTGCGTAAATCGGCCGGGTGAACAAGACGTCGTCGCCGTTTTTTTCGATGGCGGTCACGTCGGAGATTTGCCCTGCGCCCAGATGCGCCGCAATGGCGGGAGCCAGATCGCGTCCGAGCGCGGTATGCCCTAAAACGACCGCATCCGGCTTCGCGCGTTCAAAAACGGTCTTCATCACGTCCAGATAACTTTCCGGATTATAAATTTCAAGATCGGGATGATCGACGGAAAAGACATGACCTTCCACGTAGTTTGCCAGCTCCGACGCAAGCGTCGTGATTTGCGATCCGATGAGGACGGACGCGACGTCGTCCCCTTCCTGCTTGGCGGCGGATACGGCTTGAAGCGCTTCCAGCGAAACTTGGCGCAGGCTGCCCCCGCGAACCTCGGCTACCACGATATACGTTTTACCCATATCAGATTCCTCCTTTAACGGTTAAAACCATACTGCAACTGCTTATTGCCCCAATTGGGCAGTTTTTTTGCTAGCCAACAGCCTTAGATCAGCTTGGCTTCGGTGCGCAGCAGATTGACCAGTTCGGCCGCCTGCTGGGCGTAATCGCCTTGGAGAATCCGTCCGGCTTGGCGCTGCGGCGGCAGGGAAAGGGAGACGCGTTTCGTTTTTGCCGCCGCCTCGTCCGTGATCCCCAGCTCGGCAGGCGCGATATGATGGAATGGCTTCTTTTTGGCTTTCATGATGCCCGGCAGGGAAGGGTAACGGGGATCATTGAGCCCTTGCTGGGCCGTAAACACGGCGGGAAGAGCGACTTCCAGCGTTTCCGTGTCGCCTTCGGCATCGCGCTCCACGGCCGCCTTCTGCCCGTCGATGGCCAATTTGGTGACGGAGGAGGTATGCGGAAGGCCAAGCAGCTCCGCCAGCCGGACCGCGACCTGTCCGCCGCCGCTGTCGACCGAGAAGTTGCCTCCAAGTATCAGGTCCACAGACTGCTTTTCCAGGTAAGCCGCAAGGAGGCGGGAAACCGTATATTCATCCGACTCCAAGCCGTCGTTTCCGATCAATACCGCCTCGTCCGCTCCCATCGCCAGCGCCGTTCGCAGCGCCTCGGCCGTCCGTTCGGGTCCGACGCCGACCACGGTTACCGTTCCGCCGTGTTGATCCCTTTGCAGCAGCGCTTCCTCAACGGCATATTCGTCGTAAGGATTGATGACGTACTTCACGCCGTCGTCGGAAATTTCCCCATTTTGAATCACGATCCGTTCCTCCGTATCGAAGGTCTGTTTCAGCAGTACAAAGATATTCATGCGGCAAACTCCTCTCATTTTATATTGGCAGGCGCTAAACGCCGCCGAATGATTTTAGTCCTCTCAGAAAAAATTCAACCGTCTTGTCGACCTGGGCGGAGAGGGAGTATTTCCGTCCCGAGATCAGCCAGGAGGTGACGACTTCGTCCATGGCGCCGAAGATCAGCAGCCGGGTCAGCTTCGCGTCGAGGTCCTTGCGGAAAGCCCCCTCCGCCATGCCTCTTTCCACAATATGCTCGATGAGCTGAATATAGGGCTTGACGACAAGTCCGATGGCCTTGCGCAGCTCAAGGGAGCTTTGTCTCAGCTCGATTTGGGTGACATAGGCGAGGTTCACGTTATTTTCGAGTTCGTTAAAATGGATTTCGCACACCTTGCGCAGCGCGTCCTCCGCCGTAGTCGATTCCTTGATGCTGCTGTGGAACATCGCGACCAGGTTGCCGAGGCGTTCCTGAAACAGGGAAATAAGGATATCTTCCTTGTTTTTAAAATATAGATATATCGTACCGTCCGCGACACCAGCCTCCTTTGCGATCTTGGAAATTTGGGAGCCGTGAAAACCGTTCTCCGCAATGACCTTTAAAGCCGCATCCAAAATTAACTCATATTTTTCCAATTTTCTACTTGTCATCAGGCCACCCCAGTGATAGAATTCAATTAACTGAATGAATGCTCATTCATTTTTCTTAATCTTAATGGTAAAGGATGCCAGTTGTCAATCGTTTAAGACAAGATTTGTTGGAAAGGTTTTGCGGCGGGTTGGTTAAGGGAAGGCCTTCATTTACGGCGCAACCGTTGCTGCCATGTTTCGGCAATGTCGCATTTTGTAACCGCTATCTATAGTAAATAAGTTATTTAATGCCTTTTATATCAATAAAGGGAGGAACCGCGAATGATGTGGCAAATGGTCAATTTGATCTTGTTTCTCGCTGCGGCAGGTTACGGCATCTACCTCTTTTACAAAGCGGTATACCACCGGATCCTGTACGTGAAGCTCGGCAAGCCGTCCGACTTTCGCAAGCAGCGCGAAGGAAAATGGGGCGAATTCCTATCGCAGGTATTCGGGCAGAAGAAGCTGTTTAAAGACATGAAAAGCGGCATCATGCACGTCGTCGTCTTTTACGGCTTCATCATTCTTCAATTCGGCGCCCTGGATTTGATCGTCAAAGGTTTGACAGGCGGAGGCCATCTGCCGCTGCCGGCTTACGACGTATTCGGGCTGCTGCAGGAGATAACCGTCATCCTCATTTTGGCGGCCATCGGTTACGCGGCATACCGCCGGTACGGCGAGAAGCTGCCGCGACTGAAAAAAGGCTGGAAGCCGAGCATCGTCATCTTCTTTATTTTCTTCCTCATGTTGTCGGTCGTTTTTTCCCTGGGTTTCGAAAGAGTATGGCTCGAACAGGAGCCCTCGGGATACGCGCCCATTTCTTCGCTGCTGGCAGCGCTTTTCGGCGGACTATCCACGTCGGCTGCCCAAATCCTATTCTACGCATGCTGGTGGGCGCATCTGCTCATTTTGCTCGCATTCCTTGTTTATGTGCCGCAATCCAAACATTTTCATTTGATGTCCGCACCGGTCAACATCTATCTCGGCCGCTCCGAGCCGGTCGGCAAACTCAGCAAGCTCGATCTGGAAGACGAAGAAGCGGAAAGCTTCGGCGTCGGCAAAATCGAAGATTTCACGCAAAAGCAGATGATCGACTTTTACGCTTGCGTTGAATGCGGCCGCTGCACGAGCGTCTGCCCGGCATCCAATACCGGCAAAGCGCTGTCCCCGATGCATCTGATCGTCAAGCTGCGCGACCATTTAACGGAAAAAGGGACCGCCGTTACCGGAAAATCGCCTTACGTGCCGGAATTCGCTTTTTCGAACATCGGTGCCCACGCGTTGTCTGCCTCTTGCGGGGAACCCGAGTTTGACGGCGTCGAGATCACGGATATCCGTCCGACCCTGGCCTGGCAAAAATCGACTTGGACGCATCAAGCCAAAGATCCGAAGGACTTGAACCTGATCGGCGACGTCATGACGGAAGAAGAAATCTGGTCGTGCACGACGTGCCGCAACTGCGAAGACCAATGCCCCGTCGGCAACGAGCATGTGGACAAAATCATCGATTTGCGCAGACATCTGGTGCTCATGGAAGGCAGCATGCCGACCGAAGGCCAACGCGCGCTGCAGAATATCGAGAGGCAAAGCAATCCGTGGGGGCTCAATCGCAACGACCGCGCCAACTGGAGCGGGGAAGTGGAAGGCATAAAGGTGCCGACCGTCAAGGATAACCCCGGTTTCGAATATTTGTTTTTCGTCGGTTCCATGGGGTCTTATGATCTCCGCAGCCGAAAAGTGTCCAGAGCTTTCGTCCGGCTGCTGAATGAAGCGGGCGTCAATTACGCCATCCTCGGCAACGAGGAGAAAAATTCGGGCGACACGCCGCGCCGCATGGGCAATGAAATGCTTTTTCAGCAGCTTTGCATGGAAAATATCGCGACGTTCGAAAAATACGGCGTCCAAAAAATCGTGACCGCGTGCCCGCACACCTTCAACACCTTCAAAAACGAATACCCGGAATTCGGGCTGGAAGGCGTGGAGGTGCTTCACCATACGCAGCTTCTGGATCAATTGATCCGCCAAGGCAAGCTGAAGCCGAAACATGAGGTCAAGGAGCGCATCGTGTATCACGACTCCTGTTACCTCGGGCGCTACAACGACGTTTACGACCAGCCCCGCGACGTGCTCCGGGCGATTCCGGGCGTCGAGCTCGTCGAAATGAAGCGCACCCGCGAAAACGCGATGTGCTGCGGCGCCGGCGGCGGGATGATGTGGATGGAGGAGACCTCCGGCAAACGCGTCAACCTGGCGCGGACGGAGCAGGCGCTCGAAACGAACCCGGGCATCATCAGCAGCGCGTGCCCTTACTGCCTGACGATGATGGAGGACGGGACCAAAGCGAAGGAAGTCGAAGAGCGTGTGAAAGCGAAGGATGTCGCGGAAATATTGGAGCTTTCCGTATTCGGCGGCCATCCCGCTCACAATAAAGGACTAGAAATGGAGGCAAGCGCACAATGAACAAAGCCATTCGCAAAGCAGCCGTCATCGGCTCGGGAATCATGGGTTCCGGCATCGCGGCACATCTGGCCAACGTCGGCATCCCGTGCTTATTGCTGGATATCGTTCCGCGGCAGTTGACCGAAGAAGAGGCGGCCAGAGGATTGACCCTGGAACATCCGTCGGTACGAAACCGGCTGGCGGCTTCGGCGATCGCGAAGCTGGCCAAGACGAAGCCGGCTCCCCTTTACGACCCTGCGTTCGCCGAACGCATCACGCCTGGCAACCTGGACGACCATCTGTCCCGGCTTGCCGAGGTCGATTGGATCATCGAGGTCGTGGTCGAAAATCTGGAAGTGAAAAAGGGATTGCTTGAAAAAATCGAAAGCGTGTGGAAGCCGGGCATCATCGTCAGCTCCAATACTTCCGGCATCTCGATCAACGCAATGGCGGCGGACCGGAACGAAGCGTTCAAAAAGCATTTTATGGGAACGCACTTCTTCAACCCGCCAAGATACATGAAGCTGCTGGAAATCATCCCCGGCGAGCAAACGGATCCGGCGCTTGTGGACTTTATGAAGGGATTTTGCGAAAAGGCGCTCGGCAAAGGCGTCGTGCTCGCCAAAGATACGCCGAACTTTATCGCCAACCGCATCGGAACTTATGGACTGCTCGTGACGCTGAGGGAAATGACCGACAACGGTTTTACCGTGGAAGAGGTCGATGCCGTCACCGGCCCGGCGATGGGACGTCCGAAGAGCGCTACCTTCCGCACGCTGGATCTGGTCGGTCTGGACACTTTCGTGCATGTCGCGAACAACGTCTATGACAACGTGACGGACGAAAAGGAAAAAGAAATCTTTGGCGTCCCCGCCGTCATGAAGAGCCTGGTCGAAAAGGGCTGGCTCGGCGAAAAATCCGGGCAGGGCTTTTATTTGAAGAAAAAAGGGGCCGGCGGCAGCGAAATTCTCGCCCTGGATCTGAAGACGATGGAATACGCTCCGCAGACGAAACCGAAAGGAGCCTCGCTGGAAGCCGCCAAGCTCGCGAAGGGCGCCAAGGAGAAGACCAAAGCGCTGCTGTCGGCCAAAGACCGCTATTCCGATCTGGCCTGGAACATTCTGAAGCAAGTGCTGGTTTATTCCGCGGAAAAGGTCGGCGAAATCGCGGACTCCGTGCAGGAAATCGACGACGCGATGAAATGGGGATTTTCATGGGAGCTCGGACCGTTCGAAACCTGGGATGCGATCGGACTCGTCCGGTCGGTGGAACGGATGGAGGCGGAAGGCGTTTCCGTTCCGGCCTGGGTGAAGGAGTGGATCGCGGCGGGGCACACCTCTTTTTATAAGCAGGAGGAAGGAAAGCTGTATTCCGTCCACATCGGCTCCTCCCGGTATGAAGAAATCGAGTTTGCGCCCGAAATCATCAACCTGCGCCGGTTGAAAGAGCAAAACAAGGTGATCAAAGCCAACAGCGGCGCCAGCCTGATCGATATCGGAGACGACGTGGCCTGCCTCGAATTCCATTCGCCGAACAATGCCATCGGCGAGGACATTCTAAGCATGATCACCCAAAGCCTTGAAGAGGTTCGCAACAACTACAAGGGCATGGTCATCGCCAACCAAGGCCGCAATTTCTGCGTCGGCGCGAACATCATGCTCCTCTTGATGGAAGCCCAGGACGAAGAATGGGATGAAATCAACGACATTATTCATCTATTCCAAAACACGATGTACAAAGTCAAACGCTTCGAAAAACCGGTCGTGGCCGCTCCGCACCGGATGTGCCTGGGCGGCGGCGTCGAAGCCTGCATGCCGGCCGACCAGGTGGTGGCTTCCGCCGAAACCTATTACGGACTCGTGGAAGTCGGCGTCGGCCTGATCCCTGCGGGAGGCGGATGCAAGGAGCTTGCGTTGCGCGCCAGCCAACATGCCGGCGTCGAAGGCGTCGATGTGCAGCCGTTCATCAATCACGCGTTCCAGACGGTCGGCATGGCCACCGTGTCCAGCAGCGGGCATGATGCGAAAAGGCTCGGTTATTTGCGCCCGACCGACCGGATCGTCGTCAATCAGGACTTTGCGATCTACGAAGCGAAGCAATCGGTGCTCGGACTTGCGAATACGGACTATAAGCCGATACCGGAAGAAAAAATCCGCGTCGTCGGTTCGGAAGGCAAGGCGGTGCTGCAGCTCGGAGCGATCGAGATGAAACGCGGCGGATATATCAGCGACCACGATCTGTTGATCGCCAAAAAGCTGGCCCATGTGCTGGCTGGCGGCGACGTTCCGGCCGGTTCGCTCGTCACCGAGCAGTACATGCTCGACCTGGAGCGCGAAGCGTTCCTCAGCCTGTGCGGCGAACCGAAAACCCAGCAGCGGATGCACCACATGCTGACCAAAGGCAAAGCGCTGCGCAACTAACATCCCAGGGGAGGGTGAATCCAAATGAAAGAAGCAGTAATCGTATCGATGGCCCGCACCGCCGTCGGAAAAGCCAAAAAAGGCAGCCTGGCCCAGACCCGGGCGGATGATCTCGGGAAAGCCGTGTTGGAAGCGGTCGTTGACCGCGCGCCGGGGCTGCTTAAGGAAGACGTCGAGGACATCATTATCGGCTGCGCCATGCCGGAAGGAGAACAGGGCTTGAATTTTGCCCGCATCATGTCGCTTTATGCCGGTTTTCCGGTGACGGTGCCTGCCCTGACCATTAACCGTTTCTGCTCCTCGGGGCTGCAGGCGATCGCTTTTGCGGCGGAGCGGATTATGCTCGGGTCTGCGGATGCGCTGATCGCGGGCGGCGTAGAAAGCATGAGCCATGTGCCGATGACGGGATTCAAATTGTCGCCGAATCCGAAGCTGGTGGCCGACATGCCGGAAGTGTACATGGGGATGGGGCATACCGCCGAGGAAGTGGCCGAACGGTTCGGAATTTCCCGCGAAGATCAGGATCGCTTTGCCGCCAGGTCGCATGCAAAGGCAGCCAAGGCAATCGCGGAAGGTAAATTCAAGGATGAAATCATCCCGATTCCGGTTGAGCTGAAACACGTCGATGAGAAAGGAAAAGTCCAGACCCGTTCCTTTACGTTCGACACGGATGAAGGCGTGCGTCCCGACACGACCCCCGAAGTTCTTGGCAAACTCAAGCCTTCGTTTAAATTGAACGGCACCGTCACCGCGGGCAATGCTTCGCAAACAAGCGACGGGGCCGCCGCCGTCGTCGTCATGAGCCGGGAGAAAGCGGACGCGCTGGGACTCAAACCGCTGGCGACTTTCCGCTCCTTTGCCCTCAGCGGCGTCGAGCCGGAAATCATGGGCGTCGGCCCGGTCAAAGCGATCCCGAAGGCGCTCCGCATGGCAGGCATTATGCAAGACGACGTCAAACTCTTTGAAATCAATGAAGCTTTTGCTTCCCAATGCGTGCACATTATCCGCGAGCTGGGCATCGACGAGGAGAAGGT
Organism: Paenibacillus cookii; assembly: GCF_018333375.1. Classification (GTDB taxonomy): domain Bacteria; phylum Bacillota; class Bacilli; order Paenibacillales; family Paenibacillaceae; genus Paenibacillus_AQ; species Paenibacillus_AQ cookii. The sequence goes on along the minus strand of NZ_BORW01000009.1, from coordinate 55,632 downwards.
GAACGTCAACGGCGGCGCCATCGCGCTGGGCCACCCGCTCGGGTGCACCGGGACGAAGCTGACGACGACGCTGATCAGCGAGCTTCGCCGCAGGGGCGGGGGATACGGCGTCGTCTCGATGTGTATCGGCGGCGGCATGGGCGCCGCAGGCGTTTTTGAAGTCCATCCCGAATAATGATGATAAAGGAGAGGAAAGCGCATGAGCACGACGATGAATAAAGTGGTTGGCGGCAGTTTTATCATTGAAGATACCGATTTCAACCAAGTCGTTACCCCGGAGGATTTTACCGAAGAGCATCGCATGATTGCGCAGACGACGGCCGATTTCGTGGAAGGCGAGATCATTCCCCGCGACGAGGAAATCGAAAAGCTCAATTATGAGCTGACGGTGGAAAAAATGCGGGTGGCCGGCGAGCTCGGCCTTTTGGGCGCGGATGTGCCCGAAGCTTACGGGGGACTCGGCCTGGATAAGGTCAGCTCGACCCTGATCAACGAAAAGCTGACGAAAGCCTCTGCCTTTGCCCTTTCGATCGGCGCCCACGTCGGCATCGGCACGCTGCCGATCGTCTACTTCGGCACGGAGGAGCAAAAGCAAAAATATTTGCCGCTTCTCGCCACGGGCGAAAAGATTGCCGCTTACTGCCTGACGGAACCGTCTTCCGGTTCGGACGCGCTCGGAGCCAAGACGACTGCCACATTATCGGAGGACGGCGAATATTATGTATTGAACGGCACGAAGCAGTTTATTACGAATGCCGGATTTGCGGACATCTTTATCGTCTACGCCAAAGTGGACGGCAAGGATTTCAGCACGTTCATCGTCGAACGCACGATGGAAGGCGTCAGCATCGGCCCCGAAGAGAAAAAGATGGGGATCAAAGGCTCTTCGACCTGCCAGCTCATTTTGGAGGATGTGAAGGTCCCTGCCGAAAACCTGCTCTGGGAAGTCGGCAAAGGCCATCTGATCGCATTCAACATTTTGAACATCGGACGTTTCAAACTGGCTGCAGGGTGCGTCGGCGCAGCGAAAGACACGATCGAACTCGCCGCCGAATATGCCAATGAACGGACGCAGTTCGGACGCAAAATTTCCTCTTTCCCGCTGATCGGCAAAAAACTCGCCGACATGAACACCAAAGCTTTTGTCCTCGAAAGCATGGTTTACCGGACGGCAGGTTTGTTCGACGTGGGTTTGGCCGAAGTGGACCACGCAAGCCCGGAGGTCGGTTATCAATCCGCCAAGGCCATTGCCGAATACCAGCTGGAATGCTCCATCAACAAAGTATTCGGATCCGAAGTGCTTGATTTTATCGTCGATGAAGGCGTGCAAATCCACGGCGGCTACGGTTTTACCCAAGAATACCGGGTGGAGCGCAACTATCGCGATTCGCGCATTAACCGAATTTTCGAAGGCACCAACGAAATCAACCGTCTGCTCATCCCCGGCGCATTGGTGAAAAAAGCGATGAAAGGCCAGCTGCCGCTCATGCAAAAAGCGATGGCGCTGCAAAACGAGCTGATGGAACCGATCCCGAACCAGATTTTTGACGGCACGCTCGAACAGGAAGCCCATTTGCTGAAAATGTCGAAAATGATCTTCCTGATGTGCGGCGCGCAAGCCGTTCAAAAATATCAATTGAAGCTGGAGGAACAGCAGGAAATTTTGAGCAACCTGGCGGATATCATGATTTCGGTGTTTGCGATGGAAAGCGCGCTGCTGCGCACCGAGAAGATGATCGATCGTTCGGGCGAGGACAAAGCGCAGCTGGCGATCCGGATGACGACCGTCTTCATCCACGACGAATTTGCGAAAATCGAGCAATGGGCGAAAGAGGTGCTCGCGGCGATGGAATCCGGAGACACGCTGCGCACGCAGCTGTCCGTGCTGAAGAAACTGGTTCGCAAGTCGCCGATCGATTCGATCGGCATCAAACGCGAAATCGCCGAACGGGTGATCGGCGCCGGATCCTACGTGTTGTGAATGGATGAGAAGAGAATAATCCTTCTCGGCATAAGCATCCCGTGCTCGCAAAAATCAGCTGAACCGGTCTGTCTGCAGCGAGAGCACAGCGGTCAACGTTTTTTCTTAATACGAATTTCGCGTTGTCTGATTATGGCAAAACCTCAATTACGTGAGATGGGGTGACCTGGATGACAAATAATCCATGGTTGGATCAATATCCTGAAGAGGTCCCGCACAGTTACGATTATCCGAAACAAAACCTTGCCAAGTTTTTGGTCGATTCAGCCGCAACCTATCCCCAGCAAATCGCTCTTGATTTTCTAGGGAAGAAAATGACTTATGCAAGCTTGCTTCAATCGGTTTACCGGTTTGCGAACGCCCTGCAGCGCCTGGGCGTTCGCAAAGGGGACCGGATCGCGATTATGCTGCCCAACTGCCCGCAGGGAGTGATTGCCTATTACGGCACACTCCTTGTCGGCGGTATTTCGGTCATGACGAATCCGCTGTATGTCCCGCGCGAAATTGAGCATCAGCTGACGGATTCCGGCGCCAACATCATCGTCACGATGGATGCGCTGGTCGAGCGCGTCCATAAAGCGATGGAGCGCAAACCGCTGCAATATACCATCGTAACTTCGATGAAGGACTACCTGCCTTTTCCGAAAAACGTGCTGTATCCCATCAAGGCGAAAAAAGACGGCATGGCTGCCAACGTCGAATACAACGAGCACATTTTATCGTTCGTTTCGCTTTTGAAAAACTCGGTTGAAACGCCGGTAGAAGTTCCCGTCGATCCGGAGCATGACCTGGCTTTGATTCAATATACCGGGGGAACGACCGGATTTGCCAAAGGCGTCATGCTGACGCATATGAACCTCGTATCCAATACGATCCAGGCGCAGCTGTGGTCATACCGCACCCAAATGGCCCAGGAAAAATACCTTGCCGCGCTGCCTTTTTTTCATGTCTTCGGCTTGACCGTGCTGCTTAACCAAGCCATGTATATTGCCGGTACGCTGATCTTAATCCCGCGTTTTCAAGTCGATGACGTCCTGAAGACGATCCACAAGAAAAAACCGACCATTTTCCCGGGGGCGCCGACGATGTATATCGCGGTAATCCATCATCCCGAGGTCGGCCGGTTCGATCTTTCATCGATCCAAATTTGCGTCAGCGGAGCCGCACCTTTGCCGCTTGAAGTGCAGGAGCGGTTCGAGCGGATTACCGGCGGCAAACTGATCGAAGGTTACGGTCTGACCGAGGCTTCCCCGGTCACGCATGCCAACAACATTTGGGAAAAACGGAAGAACGGCTCCATCGGCATTCCTTTCCCGGATACGCTGGCGAAGATCGTACATCCCGAGACGGGCGAAGAGATGCCGGTCGGCGAAATCGGCGAGCTAGTGGTCAAAGGTCCCCAGGTCATGAAAGGCTACTGGAACCGGCCGGAGGAGACCGAACGCACGCTGCGCGACGGATGGCTGTATACCGGCGATTTGGCGCGCATGGATGAAGAAGGTTTCTTTTATATTCTCGACCGGCGCAAAGACATGATCATCGCTGGCGGATACAACATTTATCCCCGCGAGGTGGAGGAAGTGCTGTTTGAGCATCCCGACGTGGAGGAGGCCGTCGTCGCCGGCGTGAAAGACCCGTACCGGGGCGAAAATGTAAAGGCTTACATCGTGTTGCGCAAAGGTTCGAACGTGACGGAAGAGGAGCTGAAAAGCTGGTGCAAGGAACGTCTTGCGGTCTATAAAGTTCCGAAAATCTATGAATTCCGCGACTCCCTGCCCAAGACGCTGGTGGGCAAAGTGCTTCGCCGCAAGCTGATTGAAGAGGAAAACGAAAAACTCGTCAACCAATCCCGGGTGGACTTGTAACTTTGTAAGAAAGATCCAAAAGGACTTAACCGCCAAAGAGGCCCCAAATTTGAACAGCAAGGGAGGTATGGCACATGGAGCATGCATCCGGCGGTAAACTTCCCGATCTGGAACGTATGGAGCGTGCGGCAAAAGATACGTTCTGGGATTTTATCGGCTGCAAAATCGTTGACGTGAGCGAAAAGAAAGTTGTCGTGGCCTTCGAGATCGAGCCGCATCACCTGAACCTGATCGGGATTTTGCATGGAGGGATGCACGCATCGGCCATCGATTCCGCCATGGGAATCATCGTGATGCTTGCACGGCCGGAAGCAAACGTCGTCACCGTCGGTTTGAACATGAACTATGTCGCGCCGACGTCCGAAGGACGGGTGCTTGTCACGGCGGAATTGATCCACAGCTCGCGCAAACTGATCACCGCTCAAGCGTTCGCGCGCAAAGAAAACGGCGATCTGCTTGCCTTCGGCACGGGAACCTTTCGGGTGCTCGAAAAACCGATTTCTGCGAACCATTGAAAGTGAGGAGGCATCGTATGGCTATAAGAGAGGAGCTGCGGTCACTCGCGGACCGGATGAATGCAAAGCCGGAGCCGATCTCATCGCTTTACGCGGTGTATCAGTTCAACATTGGCGACGCCGCCCCGATCCAGGTCGCATTCGACAACGCTAAAGTAAAGGTGCTGGACGAGGCGACGGAATCGGCGGATTGCACATTGACGCTATCGGAGAAAAATTTCCGGAAATTGCTGGCGGACGATTTGAATGCAACGATGGCGTTCATGACCGGCTCGCTGAAGATTGACGGCAAGCTGGGATTGGCGTTGAAGCTCCAGGAGGTACTGAAACAGTATTAACGATGGCCATCAAAACAAGCCCAATTTCTTGAGGTTTTCTCAGAAAATTGGGCTTTTATCGTTGTCGAATTATTATTCATGGCATTAATCATTAATGCGATAAATATCGACAATATCATATAAATAACGACATGAATTAATAAATTTCGACCGCATTGGACGGCAGCGTGCGGACGCGTTCCAAATAGGCGGTCACGAGCCGATCGTCCCGTTCAGGATATTCGAATCCAAAATGGTCGGATACGAAAAGCGCGCTATCGCGGAACAACCGGCACATCGTAAACAGCGCGTTCCAGGTTTCTTCTTTATTTCCGCAGGCATATGTAGACATCAGTTCGTCCCAGCTTTGTTTGGCCATGTATTTTTCGAGATATTTGCCGTTTTTCCCGATGCTGATTAAGAAATCCGTCCGGATTCCGGCCTGCCATTCGAGCATTTTCATCAGCATCGGTCGAACCACTTGATGCAAATGGTCCTGGGCATACAGCATTTCTTGTCTCCACAGCCCTTTGGCGACATAAGTGGATACCCACCAAAACTCGTTGCAGCAGTCGGCGAAAAACTCGCGCGACGGCGGCTTTACCCGGTAATCTTCATCGCTAGGCGGCGGAAGCTGCGGCAAAGAACGGTCTTTGTCGAGCAAAACAACGGTCAGTTTATCCTCCTGAAGATATTTTTCCTGTTCATGGGTGGGAACCAGGGTGAGATCAATGCGGTTCCCATCCTGAAAAAGCATCAAATAAGAGAACCTTCCGCCGAGCCCCGGCGGAAACATGGCCATCTTTTCCGGCGTTTGCATGATGATCCGCTCCCCGAACACATCCACCCATCCGGGATTGCGAACAAAGGAATCCAGTTCGGTGACGAGATACACGATGTCGTAATCCTGGAACGGATCGGCCGGAGCATTCGGATTGGTGCGCGAACCGTTCATGCAAACGGCACGAACCCGTTCATCCTGATTGGCGACATGCAAAATGATATCCATCATCTGTTCGGTCGTACGCATCTTATTTTCCTTTCCGGGTCAGTTGGGCCAGCACGTCCCACTGCTCCTCCGTCACTTGTCGAAGATCGTTGAACTGTCCGGCTCCCTGCAGCCATTCCCCGCCATCGATCGTGATCACTTCCCCGTTGATATACCCGGCATAATCGGATATCAGGAACGCGGCCAGATTCGCGAGTTCTTCCGGATTTCCCACTCGCCCTAGAGGGACCCGGTCCAGCATTTTCGCTTCCAGCTCAGGCGTAGGGGAAAGCCGCGACCATGCCCCTTCCGTCGGAAAAGGTCCCGGAGCGATTGCGACCTGCCTGATGCCGTATTTGGCCCATTCGACGGCCAAAGAGCGGGTGATGGCCAGCACGCCGGCTTTGGCGGCCGCGGAAGGCACGACATAGCCTGAACCGCTCGTAGCATACGTCGTAACGATGTTCAGCATGGTGCCCGCACGGTTGCTCTCAATCCAGCGTTTTCCTGCTTCAAGCGTCGCATAGAAGGTACCGTGAAGCACGATGCCCAGCACCGCGTCGACGGCACGCGGAGACAGGCGCTCCGTCGGGCTGATGAAATTGCCGGCAGCGTTATTGACAAGGACGTCCAGACCTCCGAAGCGTTCCTCTACGGCATCCATCAATGCGCTGATTTGGGCGGGATCCCGAACATCGCAGGACTTGTAAAAAACATCAAACCCGTTAGCGGTCAGCTCGGCAGCCGTTTTCTTCAACACCTCTTCCCGGCGGCCGGCGATCGCCAGCCTGGCTCCGAGCCTTGCAAACTTTTCGCCCATGGCGCGGCCAAGCCCGGTTCCGCCCCCTGTAACCAACACGACTTTCCCCTTCAGCAAATCACTCGAAAACGGTTCCATACCTAAGTCCTCCTTTATCGTCAATAGAAAATGCAAAATATGATCGCAAACGCAGTCAGCGCCCGGCCATGGCCGGAAAATGACGGCTATTCAAGCAGGGAGCAGGAAAGTAAAATAGGGGCAAGCATGAAATATCTTCCTTTTACCTTGCTTACTATCATTGTACTTCATGCCAATTCACTTCGAAAGGAATGAATCGATGTCCGGTCTACGAAATAAATGGGGAATATTGCAGGTCGTGAATATGGGAACCTTGATATCGACCCTCGATGTAGGCATCGTGAACGTATCGCTGCCGTTGATGGCGCGGCAATTCTCGGTAACGCTTGCGCAGATCCAATGGGTGGCGACGGCATATCTGCTCACCATGGTCGTATTGCTTCCCTTCTTTGGGAAAATGTCGGACCGCATGGAACGAAGGAAGGTATATAGTTACGGGTTCCTGATATTCGGGGTTGGATCGTTATGCATCGCGGTGTCCCATAGTTTTATGCTTCTTTTGCTTTCCAGATGCCTTCAAGGGGTCGGCGCCACCATGATCATGGCCAACAGCCAAGCGATGGTAAGGCATGCGTTTCCCGACCATGAACGGGGGAGGGCGCTCGGATACAATGCCATCGTGATCTCCGCGGGAACGTTGGCCGGACCCGCCCTCGGCGGACTGCTGCTGGAAGTGGTGGACTGGACATGGCTGTTTTGGATCAACGTGCCGATTTCGGCCGCGGCGTGCTGGCTCGGTTTTCGCTGGTTTCCCCGCGGCGGGGACGCCGCCGGCAAAAGCCCGTTCGACTACGTTGGAACCTTTCTGCTAGGAGGCGGGTTTTGCTTGCTCATGCTGGCGGCCGAAGGCGCCAAGGATGGCGCTGACGCCTTGAATATATGGCTGGAGGTAGCACTCGGCATTCTTCTGTTATGCGCCCTTGTCGTCCAAGCGCAAAAAATCGACTACGGCATCATTGATCGTGAATTGTTCAGGCACAGGAAGGTATGGCTGGGGAATACGTCTTCGTTCATCATAAACTTGGCGCAAACGGCGACGCTCATCCCGGTTACGTTTTATTTGCAAAGCGAGATCGGCTTCTCTGCTTCGGCCACCGGCGCGCTTTTGATGCTGCAACCGCTTGTCATGGGTATCGTGGCTCCTTTCGCCGGCTGGTTCAGGGACCGTTACGGCGGAAGTTTTCCGATCCTTGCCGGAGCGGCGTTATGTTCCGCATCCATGTTATCCGTCATGTTCTTGCCGACGGTTCCGGCATGGAGCATTGGTCTCCATTTAGCCGTTTTCGGCATTGGTACGGGATTGTTCCATGCCACGAACAACGCCGAAGTCATGAGCGCGGCACCGGCCGAAAAAAGCAGCCTCGCCGGCAGCCTGCTGGCGCTTGTCCGCTATCTCGGCCAAATCGTCGGCATCGGACTGGCTACGGTGTTTGTAGGCACCATGGGAAGTCTCGCACAGATTCACGAGAGCCATGGGGTTTCCATCCGGATCCTGTTCGGGATCTGCTGCGCGTTATGCCTGGCCGTAGCCATTGCCGGACGGTATCTCCCGAAGGAAAAACCGAACAGCCCGAACTTGTCCGCCTCATGAGCGATCCTGCGTAAAGGAATGCGGAGCCAACAATGTGAAAGAAGCTGCGCTTCTCAGCCCAAGTTACTGAGAACACGCAGCTTCTTCCTTATTTTCATCGAACCGCAAAACTTCCTGTGCAATGAAAAACTTTCTAAGAGAGTCATATTATCTAGCAGGCGACATATCTATCACTATACGGAAGTTTTTACGAGAGTGAAGTAGAAGGCTCTAGTTTTTTGACCTCTGGTTATTTCAGAAGCCAGAGCGCCGGGACGTTCGTTGGCTCCCATCCAACGAGCGACGTGTGCGCCTGACGGCATTCATACGTCTGACCATTGTAAGTCACGAGGGTTCCAGGCGTGTACGCCACGTTTGGAGCCCAGGGTGCGACAGCCGGTCCTTGAGCGGTCGTTGCCGTTACGGCATTGCTGTTCGCGGATTCGTTGCCTGCGGCATCAATCGCCCGAACGGTGAACGTATACGCGGTGTCCGGGTTCAGACCGGTAACGGTGTAGTTCAGCGTCGTTCCGGAAACGGATCCGGCAAGCGCAGTCCCTTTGTAAATACGGTATCCGGTTACGCCGACATTATCGGTTGCCGCATTCCAGGACAGGGACACCGAAGAGGAAGTCGGCGTTCCGTTCACCTGAAGGCCGGTTGGCGCTGTCGGGGCTTGCGTATCGGCCGGAGGGAGAGCGGATGTCGTGAACGTCACCGGATTGCTGGCAGCGGATTCGTTGCCTGCGGCATCCACGGCTTTAACGGTGAATGTGTAGGAGGTATTAGGCGCAAGTCCCGTAACGTTATAGCTCGTAGCCGAAGCGTTGGTTGTCGTTACCAACGAGGAACCGTTGTAAACTTTGTAGCCCGTTACGCCGACGTTATCGGATGCGGCTCTCCAGGCAAGCGTGGCGCCCGAGCTGGAAATGTTGGAAACGGCGAGATTGGAAGGCGCGCTTGGAGGCGCCGTATCGGCAGGATTGCCGCCGCCAAAGTCTACGTCAATGACGTTGTAGAAGGCGTTGGCCGTGTCCGCGATTTCCCACACTGCGAGGATGACTTGGTAACCGGTTCTGTTCGGCACCGTGCACGTATCCGAATAGGAGCCCGGAGGCTGTTTGCCGCCGTAGCCAACGGAGCAGAACGGAGTCAGGTCGAAGGAATCGCGCGTCAACGGGGCGTTTGGATTCCAGTTTTGCTTCGTAATGTAATATTTCCAGCTTGTCGTGGCATGTCGGGCCGTCAAATTCCAAGTGAACGTTTTAGTGCCCGGGGTCATGCTTACTTTCGTCCAGCGTGTGGCGGACTGTTGGTCCAATTCCGGAAAGGCGCCGTTCGCGCTGGCGATTTTACCGTCTGCAGGTCCCGCCTCGGGAAATCCTTTTTTGGCTTCAAGGCTTTGAGGCTCGTACTGAATCGCCCCGCAATTGGTATTTGCCCCCGTTTTGCAAAGATAAGCACGGCTGGCAGGCGATTCTACATAACCGTGGGCGGAAGCGCGGTCGGCGATCAGAAGCATGAGGGCTGTCATTACGAATAGCATCCCCCCGGCAAGCAGCCATTTCATAAACCTGTGGTTAGGCAAACGAAGCGTTGTCATTGAAATTCTCCTCTCAAATTTTTTTTTGAACGCAAGCAGCAAGCCAACATTAAAAAATAACCTGAAATCGTTGGTGAGTCGCAACACCCCCTTGTCATGAATGAAGAGAAATACGGACAGCGCCAACATGGATGTCGAATGTATATAAACTCAATAAATGAGTCTATACCAATTAATTAAAGCGGTTACATTTTGGGATGGCGAGAACTTACCGAATGGTTGAAAAACCGTCACGATTCGCGAGCGAAATAAGGCGGCACCGAAAACATCATAATATCGAAATATTAACGCAGTTAAAGTTATAATTGCCAATAAATAGTATTTGTACTATTAAAATAAACCATATTTTGGGGATCTACAATAATATAAAACTACGATTTCCTATACATTTTGACGATTCCGACAGTTGATCAAGATATAATTTCTCAATAAACGTTATGGTGTCATCACCACAGGTTAACCACAAATATGTTATGTAAACTGATATTGATCAATTGCAAATGAAACAAATTACTCATGGGGATGTTGCAGCAAAAAGCAGGAATCGACATTCGCTTCGACGATCCCGTTTCCTTGCGCGTGCTCTTGCAATATTCGTGCTGCATCAAGGGTAAAACTTGTTCATCCGCCGAATTCAAGCTATAATATATCAGTGTATTTATTAGACCGAAGTCAGAATCAATAGCGAAAGAGAGCGGAAAAGCATGGGTCGTAAGTGGAATAATATCAAAGAAAAGAAAGCTTCGAAAGACGCAAATACAAGCCGTATATACGCCAAATTCGGACGCGAGATTTACGTCGTCGCCAAGCAGGGCGAACCGGATCCCGAATCCAACCGCGCGTTGAAGGTCGTTTTGGAACGCGCCAAAACGTACAATGTGCCGAAAGCCATTATCGACCGGGCGCTGGAAAAGGCAAGAGGAAACTCCGATGAAGTCTATGACGAGCTTCGTTACGAGGGCTTCGGACCGAACGGTTCGATGGTCATCGTCGACGCTTTGACCAACAACGTCAACCGCACGGCTTCCGAAGTCCGTGCCGCATTCAGCAAAAACGGCGGCAACCTCGGCGTGAGCGGCTCCGTTGCGTATATGTTCGATCAAACGGCCGTAATCGGCGTCGAAGGGAAAACGGAAGAGGAAGTGTTTGAGCTGCTGATGGAAGCGGACGTCGACGTGCGCGATATCGTGCAGGAAGACGAAGCGGTGATCGTATACGCCGAGCCCGACCAATTCCAGGCGGTTCAAGGGGCGTTCCAGGCTGCGGGCATTACGGAGTTTACCGTTGCCGAAATCACGATGCTGGCGCAAAACCATTTGACGCTTCCGGCAGACGTTCTGCCGCAATTCGAAAAAATGATCGATGCGCTTGAAGATTTGGATGACGTGCAGCACGTGTATCACAACGTCGAATTCGAAGAATAAGATCATGGTTTAAAAATCATCCGCCGATCGGCGTTTGCACCAATAAAAAACCTGCAGCGGTTTGTGGCCACTGCAGGTTTTTTTGTTTTTTAAGGGAGGCGGTCGGTCAATCTGAAAATGATCCTGTTTACATCCGGTTACGAAAACCGTTTTTTCGATCGAATTTTGCATCTTTCCGTAAAGCGGATTATGATATGATCTAACGAGAGGATTTTTTGGCTCCAAAAAGATAAGAGAGAGGAGAGGGGAGCTTTGGCGAAACTTAAAGATATCGCGGAACGCGTCGGCGTCTCCATTTCGACGGTATCCCGCGCCATCAGCAACGACACCAGCAGGCCGGTCAACGAAGAAACCAAGCGGAAAATCCGCGAAGCTGCGCAGGAACTCGGATACCCGCTACAGGAAGAGCTTGACTCCGGCAAGCCGGGAAGCGCTTCCGATAAACGGATCGCCTGCGTCGTGCCGCAGCCGCTGATCGAAAACCATCCGTATTTCAGCGAGGTGCTCGCCGGGTTCCATGACCGGATGAACGAGCTGGGCCATCCCCCGGCGATCGTGCGGACGCTGGACGAAGTAAGCGATGCGGAGCAGATCCGAAACCTCGTGAAGGAAAACGGCATCCGGGGCGTCGTCATAATCAGCTGGTACGACCAGGCGCTCATCGAACAGCTCGAAAGAGAAAAGGTGGCCGTACTGGGCGTGAGCTTAAACGATGAACGCTTAACGGTGCCGGTCGTCGATTGCGACCGCATTTTTTCGGCAAGAACCGCGGTCCGCCACCTCATCGACCAAGGACACCGCCGCATCGGCTTCATCGGAGGCCCGGCTTATTCGCGGAAAATGGACAACGACGAACGTTTTATCGGATATAAATTCGCGATGATGGAAGCAGGCCTTCCCATGCAGGAGGACTGGATCATCAACACCAACTGGAACGTGGATTTAAGTTATAGCATGCTCACTGAACTGCTCGTCAACCGGCCGAAAAACGAATGGCCGACGGCCATGTTTTGCGCGAGCGACATGCTGGCCATCCCGGCGATGCGCGCCGTCGTGGAGCAAAAAGCGCGGATTCCCCAAGACATCGCTTTTGTCGGAATGGACGACATCTCGTTTGCACAGTACACGAATCCGCCCCTGACCTCCGTCCACGTCCCTAAATACGAAATCGGAAAAGCGGCGGCCCAATTCATGATGGATTATTTGGACGGCGATTACCCGGCGCTGCCGAAAATTCTTTTGCCCTGCCGGCTCATGATCCGTGAATCTTCGAATTTCGTCCGACGGCCGGAGGAATAAAGCCGTTCCCGCTCCGATTCACCAAGCAAGAACCTGATACGAATGCCGTGTCAGGTTTTTTTGTGCCGTTTTTACACGCCCGAATCCAAATTGTGCGCCAACAATATCCAAAAATAAGGTTTGACAATCCAAATCATCGTGTATTATGATGAAAAAAATTAAAACACGTTCACAAAACATCCAAATTTGTACAACTTCGAGTTCAGAAGTTATATTTTTACGCATAATTGATTGCGCTTACATTTAGTGCGCTATAAGGTATTATACAGATTCCGAGTGTTGTTTATTAGACTCGTCTTTCCGAATAAGCCACTTTAAATCAATCCAAAAATACTCCAAATTTGATTTCAGTATCCGCCAAAAGCACTCGATAACCTTGCTGTTTTACCCTTTACATAGCAAACGCATCCAGGTTCCACGACTACATTTGCCTTAACGTTGGAAGGAGGAACATGATGAATGCCTTAAACGTACTGTCGCCCGGAATGTGACCGCCGTATCCAAGTCTATACCAAGGGGGGAGCCATATGGCCAACGCCAAAATGTCTGCCGTGACAGGCGCGGTACCGGGTACGAAAAAGGAACCCAGGCTGAAATGGAGCCGGATCGCCCGCAACTGGCAGCTGTATTTGCTCATTTTGCCGGTCGTCGCCTATTACGTTCTATTTCACTACGTGCCGATGTACGGCATCCAAATCGCGTTCAAGGATTTTATCGCCACGAAAGGAATCACCGGCAGTCCGTGGGTGGGAACGGAGCATTTCGAGCGTTTTTTCCACAGTTACTTTTTCTGGCGCTTGATCAAAAACACGTTGGGACTCGGGCTGTACAGCCTTGCCTTGGGTTTTCCGATCCCGATCCTGCTCGCGCTGCTGATGAATGAAGCCAAGTCGGCCAAATTCAAAAAATTCGTGCAAACCGTTACTTACGCGCCGCATTTTTTATCCACGGTCGTCGTCGTCGGCATGATGATGATTTTCCTGTCTCCGCGTTACGGCATGGTCAACCATCTGATTACCGCTTTCGGCGGACGCCCGATCGATTTTATGGCGGAGCCGGGATGGTTCAAAACGTTGTACGTCCTGTCGGACGTGTGGCAAACGATGGGCTGGAGTTCGATCATTTATTTGGCGGCTCTCGCCGGCGTCGACCACCAGCTGCATGAAGCGGCCCGCGTCGACGGTGCCGGCAGGCTGCGGCGGATCTGGCATATCAATTTGCCGGGCATCCGTCCGACGATCGTCATTTTGCTCATCCTGAACATCGGCAGCATCATGGGCATCGGCTTCGAAAAGGTGCTCCTGATGCAAAACAACCTCAACATGGAAACCTCGGACATCATCGCGACCTACGTATACCGGGCCGGGATTCAGGGCGCCGAATACAGCTTCTCCGCAGCGATCGGATTGTTTAATTCCGTCGTGAACTTCATTCTGCTCATCACCGTGAACTGGGTAACCAAACGGATGGGCGAAACGAGCCTATGGTAAGGAGGAAACGGCATGTTATTGGAATCCCGCGGAGACCGCGCATTCAATATGATCGTTTACGTCATTCTTAGCGTGGTTGCCGTCATCGTGCTGTACCCGCTCATTTTTGTCCTCAGCGCCTCCTTCAGCGATCCGCAAACCGTTTTGCGCGGGGAAATGCTGCTGTGGCCGAAGGGCTTCAACCTGAACTCTTATTCGAAAATTTTTCAGAATCAGGACATTTTGTCCGGGTACTCGAACACGCTGCTGTACACCACCATCGGGACCTTGATCAATCTCGTGATGACCGTTTTGGGGGCCTATCCGCTATCGCGCAAAGATTTTGTGGGCAAAAACGCCGTGATGGCGCTGTTCGTATTTACGATGTTTTTCGGCGGCGGACTGATTCCGACCTACCTGCTGATCAAAGACCTGGGCATGTTGAACACCTTTTGGGTCATGGTCATTCCGAACGCCGTTTCCATCTGGAACATCATCATCATGCGCACCTTCTTCCAGCAGTCCATTCCTTACGAGCTGCAGGAGGCGGCAACGATCGACGGGTGTTCGAACATCCAGATTTTGACCCGCATCATTTTGCCGTTATCGATGCCGATCATCGCCGTCATGATCCTGTTTTACGCCATCGGCCACTGGAACGCATTTTTCAGCGCGCTGCTCTATTTGTCGGATAAGGAAAAATTCCCGCTCCAGCTGATTCTGCGCGAAATTCTTATTCAAGGCCAAACGAGCGACATGGTCAAAATGTCCACCGAGTCCGCGATCAAGCAGCAGCGCGAAGTGGAAGGCATCAAATATGCCGTGCTCGTCGTTGCCAACATACCGGTGCTCATCCTGTATCCGTTCCTGCAAAGGTATTTCGTGAAAGGCGTCATGATCGGTGCCATCAAAGGGTAAACCCTTGATTGGATAAAAGTTGAGGCAAAGGGAGGAAGGAAAAAGATGAACAGAAGCAAAAGGGGGAACATGCTGCTCGCCTGCCTGGTTTCCGTCGCGTTGCTTGCGGGATGCAGCTCAGGCAAATCGGGAGATGCCGGCGGCGGAAAAGCCAAAGACGCGGACGAGGCCCAAGTCAACCAGACAGGCTTCCCGATCGTCAATGAAAGCATCACGGTAAAGGGATTTGCCGCCAAATTTTTCGCAAACGCGGATTGGAACAACATCAGGCTGTGGAAGGACTACGAGCAAAAGACGAACATCCGCGTCCAGTGGGAGACGGTCCATACCGAAACGCTGAAGGAAAAGCGGAATTTGCTTCTCGCCGGCAACGACTATCCCGAAATGTTTTATGCTTCGGCGTTTTCGAGATCGGATTTGCTGAAATACGGCAAACAGGGCGCTTTTATACCTTTAAATGATCTGATCGACAAATATGCCCCCAATTTCAAAGCCGTCATGGAAAAATATCCGATCATCGCCAAGGGCATCACGATGCCGGACGGGAACATTTACGGCCTGCCGACCATTTACGACCCCGAGTTCAAATCGGTGTTGTACGGTACGCCGTGGGTGAAGCAGGAGTGGCTGGATAAGCTCGGCTTGAAGCAGCCGGAGACGCTGGACGATTTTTACGCCATGCTGAAGGCGTTTAAGGAAAAGGATCCGAACGGCAACGGCCAAAAGGACGAAATTGCCTGGGGCGCGGTCGGCACGGCCGGCATCGTCAATTATTTGCGCGGCTCTTTCGGGCTCAACAATCACGGCACCTCGAACATCAACGTCGACACGGATCCGGAAACCGGCAAGATCCGGTTTATTCCAACCGACGAACGTTACAAAGAGCTGCTCCAGTTCGTGAACAAGCTGTATAAAGACGGGTTGCTCGAACAGGATATCGTTTCGGTCAAGAGCACCGAGGTCGATGCCAAAGGCATGCAAGGGCTTCTCGGCGTGTCCGATAGCGTGGATCCGGTCGCGATCTACAACCAGAAAGGGTATGTCGGCCTGTCCGTTCTGAAGGGGCCTCATGGCGACCGGCAGTATAACGCATACGGTTCGCCGCTCGGCAATATCGGCATGTTCGTGCTGACCGACAAGGCGAAACATCCGGAAGCCATGATGAGATGGATGGACTATTTCTACAGCGATGAGGGCATCAAGCTGTTTTTCATGGGCTGGAAGGATGAAACGTATACCGAGGACGCAAACGGCAACGTCGATTATACGGACGAAATCAAAAACAACCCGAAAGGGCTGAACCTGGACCAAGCGGTAGGGCAATATTTGATCTGGCCGGGCGGGTATTATCCCGGATTCGTCAAACAGAAGTTTTTCAAAGGGGCGGAAGGCCTTCCGGCTTCGGTCGAAAACGCCAAAAAAGCCGAGCCCTACGTGTTGCCGCAAGATCAGGTCTGGCCGCCGTTCAACTTCACGCAGGAGGAGCAAAGCGAGCTGACGACGATTCAGACGGACATCGAAACCTACGTCAACGAAATGCGGGATAAATTCATCACCGGCAACGAGTCGTTCGATAACTGGGATCAGTATGTCGCGGCATTGAAAAAAATGGGCGTCGACCGGTACGTGGCGATTTATCAATCGGCATCCGAGCGTTACGCCAAATAAAAAGCAGAACAACGTTAGCAAATCCGTACACGCAGGAGTCTCGAAATCTACCGAAGGCACCCTGTAAGGATTTCCATCATATCAAAGGTAGGGGAGAACAAACATGAACAAACTGACAGCCGTATTGGTTGGAGCGGGAGCACGGGGAGGAGCGTATGCCCGGTACGCATTGGATTATCCGCATGAACTTGACGTCGTTGCCGTGGCCGAGGCCGACCCGGTAAGAAGGGCCAAATTCGCCGAAGCCCACGGCATCCCGCCGGAGCGGTGTTACGAATCATGGGAGCTGCTGCTGAAAGAGCCGCGTTTGGCCGACATCGCCATCATTTGCACGCAGGACCGGATGCATCATGGGCCTACGATGCAAGCATTAAAACAGAAGTATCACGTTCTGTTGGAAAAACCGATGTCGCCTTCGCCGGAGGAGTGCTTGGATATGGAGCGAATGGCGAGCGAGCAAGGCCGTTTGCTGACGATCTGCCACGTGCTGCGTTACACGCCGTTTTGGAGCACGATCAAAAAAGTGATCGACGAAGGGCGGATCGGGGAAATCGTCTCCATCCAATTAAGCGAAAACGTCGGGTATTGGCATATCGCCCACAGCTTCGTCCGGGGCAATTGGAACAATTCCGATAAATCGAGCCCGATGATTCTGCAGAAATCATGCCATGACACGGACGTTCTCTCTTGGCTTATGGACCGTCCTTGCGTACGGGTCAGCTCCTTCGGTTCCTTGAAGTATTTCCATGAAGGCAGCGCCCCGGAAGGATCGGCCGACCGCTGCTTGACCTGTTCCGTGGAACCCAACTGCGCTTACTCCGCGCCGCGGTTTTATTTGAGCGACGAATTCCGCGGGTGGGCAAGGCATTTTACGCCGGAACTGACGAGGGAAAGCATCGTCAAAGGATTGCAGGAAACGGACTACGGCCGCTGCGTGTTCCGAAGCGACAACAACGTCGTCGATCACCAGGTCGTCAATTTGGAGTTCGAAGGCGGCGCCACGGCGATGTTCAGCATGTGCGGTTTCACGTTCGAGCAGGAACGGCGCATTCAAATCATGGGCACGCAAGGCGAGCTGCGCGGGGAAGAAGACAAAATCACGCTGTACGATTTTCTTACCCATCAAAAGACGACCATCGAAATTCCGGTGCAAACGAGCGGACATGGCGGCGGCGACAGCGGCATCGTGCGGAGCTTCATCGATCAGGTTCGGAATGCGGGCAGCAAGGAAGGATTAACGTCGGCATCCGTTTCCGTCCGCAGCCATATGATCGCTTTTGCCGCGGAAGAATCCCGTTTGAACGGCGGACAGGTGATCGAACTGAACGATTTTATGCAGAAATGGCAGCCGGCGGGCGTCGACTCCAATTCATAAGGACGTCCTATTTCGTGAAATAGGACATCAAAAAGCTCTGTTTTCTTCCCGATCCGGGAACGAAAGCAGAGCTTTTTTACATGTCTGAAGCCATCGGGGGGCTGTCTTTTGCATCATGCGGTTTCTCGGGTTAAAGCCGTTCTTCGAGCACGTTCATCGACGCAATATGGTTTTTGGTTTCCTGCGTCCCCAGACGATGCAGCAATTGATAAATATCCTTCAGGTCGCGCTCGAAATAATCATTATCGCGGTCATAATGCTCGGGGATGCCCGGATAATGCATGCGGTAGTAGGTTTCCATGTCGAAGTGGCTCATGGAATCGAAAAGTCCGCGAAGCTCCGTAATTTCCTCCGGCGTCGCTTCGATGACGAATTCATAGGAAGAGTCCCCTTGGGATTCCATGATCGTCCGGGATTGTACCGATACGTAATATTTTCTTTTGTCCACATCAAACACTCCTGACGAATTAAGTTAAGCCCTTGATCTCAAAATACCACCAGACTAACGCGCCCAAGACGATCAGCACGGGGACGGCCAAATACAAGATGACAATGGGATTGGCAAGCAGCGGGTGCCTGGCGATTGTGGGATGGATGTGATCCCGTTCATGGTGTTGTTGTTTGCGCATGATGGAGATGGACATATATAACGAAACTGCGCAGACGATGACGGCCAGGACGGCCAGCACGGTGTACATCATCGGATTCCTTTCTCCCCTTTCGGCATTGGAACATTATATCGGAATGCGTATGCAAAACGAAGGTGATCGTTTCGGTTTGCGGCAGAATTAGCGGAAGTTTACTGCCAAGAATGTGTTATTATGGTGTGCTTAATCGATAATATTATTCATGAACCATCGAAGCGGCAAACATGCTGAATGAATCAGACATTCAACTTCTACTATTATGCATGATATATATCCTAATCAGGGTGTCCGAAATCAAATTAGGACGTATTAAATATTGATTATTTTATTTATATGACGTATTATACAAACAGACATTTATCGCCAGAGAGAGGAGGCAACCATTATTAAACTGACCCCGCGGCAACAGGAAATTCTCGATATCGTAAAAAAACACGCGCCCGTGACAAGCGAGCAGATCGCCGAAATGCTTCACTTAACCAGGCCAACGATCCGTTCGGATTTGTCGATCCTGGTCTGTCTCGATTATATCGCCGCCAAACCGAAGGTCGGGTATTTTCCGGGAACGAAAAAAACGGCGGCCGAAGAAAACAAGGCCTCGCTCTTGGATTTGAAAGTTGGCGATATTCACGGCGTTCCGGTTATCGTCAGGGAAACGACGACCATACACGATGCGGCGGTGACCCTGTTTCTCGAAAATGTAGGTCACCTCATCGTCACCGACGAGGACGGCAAGCTTGTAGGCATCGTCTCCCGTAAAGATATGCTTAAGGTAACGCTCGGCAATGCCGCGGCGGCCGCCATGCCCGTCAGCTTTATCATGACCCGGAGAGCCAATGTGGTCACCGTATCTCCGGAAGATACCGTTCTTGACGCCGCGCGCAAAATCATTGCGCATCAGATCGACAGCCTGCCGGTCGTCGTTCCGGCGGAGTCCGGCATCGACGGAGAAGTTCACGTGGTTGGACGGATTTCCAAAACGAATATCATACGAAAAATGCTTGAGATATTAGCACCGGAATAATGGGAGGAATGGGATGAAACAGGCGTCAACCCGTGTTATAGCCATATGCTCGGATGCGATCGGGGAAACCGCTGAGGCGGTGGCGATGGCCACCCTTCGGCAGTTTGAGCTGGCCAACACGGAAATCAAACGAATCATGAATGTACGGCATGAAGATGAAATCACCCGGTTGATGGAGGATGTGGCTGAGCGCGGCGGACTCGTCATTTACACGATCGTTCAGCCGGAACTTAGAGAAGCCATCAAGGAGGAATCGATTCGGCTCAATGTCCGCACCGTCGATATTATGGGACCGATGATGCAGGCTGTGATCGATACGTTCAACGATACGCCGAAACGGCTTCCCGGGCTCCTTCACCGGCTGGACGAAGATTATTTCCGCCGCATCGAAGCCGTGGAGTTCGCGGTCAACAACGATGACGGCAAAGATGTCGGAGCGATCCTGAAAGCCGACATTATCCTGCTGGGCGTATCCCGGGTTTCGAAGACGCCGCTGTCGATTTTTTTGGCCCATAAAGGAAAAAAGGTCGTCAATTATCCCGTCGTTCCGGAATTGACTCCCCCGGCGCAGCTGCGCGAGGTCACAAACGGCAAAATTTTCGGGTTAACCATCGATGCGGAGCAGCTGGTCAAAATCCGCTCCGAGCGGCTCAAATCGCTTGGCCTTCCGCTGGAAGCCCATTACGCATCCCTGGAACGCGTTCAGGCCGAACTGAAATACGCGCATTCGCTGTTCGAAACGTTAGGGTGCCCGGTCATCGACGTCACGGATAAAGCGATCGAGGAGACGGCAGGACTTATTATGCAATACTTCTAAATTAAGATACTACAAATGCTTTTAAAAGAGAAAAATGGATCGATGGAGGGAAAACAAAATGGAACATCAAATAGCTTTGGAGCTCGTCCGCATCACCGAAAAAGCCGCGCTCGAGGCTGCCCGCTGGACAGGTAGGGGAGACAAAAACAGCGCGGATGAGGCCGCCACCACGGCGATCCGGAGCCATCTGAACTCCGTGGCTATTGATGGCACCGTCGTGATCGGAGAAGGAGAAATGGACGAAGCCCCCATGTTGTACATCGGTGAAACGGTTGGGAACCGGCGGGGACCGAAAATCGACATCGCGGTCGATCCGATCGAAGGAACCGAAACGGTCGCAAACGGTTTGAATGACGCGATCTCGGTCCTTGCCGCGGCCCCGGAAGGCAATCTGCTGCACGCACCGGACATTTATATGGAAAAATTGGCGGTAGGCCCGCAGCTGGCAGGTCATCTGTCGTTAAACGATCCGATCGAAACGACGCTGAAAAAAGCATCCGCAGCGTTAAACAAATCCATGTCCGAGATGACCGTTTCGATTCTTGATCGCGAGCGTCACCGGGATTTGATCGGCGCGCTCCGGAAAGCGGGAGTACGCATCAAGCTGTTGAAGCACGGGGACGTGATGGGGGCGCTCGAAGCCGCCACCGACTGCGAAGTGGATATGTATATCGGTTCCGGAGGCGCCCCCGAAGGCGTGCTGGCGGCAGCGGCGCTGAAAAGCCTGGGAGGGGAAATGCAAGGCCGGCTGCTGCCGGACGGTCCCGAAGAAACCGAGCGCGTGCAAAAAATGGGATTGGCCGATCCGCGGCAGCTGCTTGGCATGGATGATCTGGTCGGCACGGATCACGTCATTTTCGTTGCCACCGGCATTACGGGGGGAGACTTCCTGAGCGGTGTTCGCTACATGCCGAATCAAAAAGCCGAAACCCATTCCGTCATCATGCATTCGGGAAGCCAAATGGTCAGCTTCCTGCGCACGATCCATAAGCTGCCTTTAACCCGGGAAATTTTCACGCATGCCGCAATATAAATAACGGATCTTATAAAATAGAAAACAAACCCGGGAGTGGTACTTCATACCGCTTCCTGGTTTGTTTTTTTAGGTTTATATGTTTTCCCGGAGAACGGCGACGCCGTATGGCGCTAACCGGATCTCGTCCCAAACGCTGCTCTGTGAAGCATGTCAGCCTGTTCTCCCGCCGGCAGGGTGATGGCGGTCTCCGCCTTCCGCAAATTCCTATCAAACAGCTCTTAAGTATATAATCGAAATGAAGCTCCTTTAAAATGGGACAAATGATACTTGATAATTTCATATCATAATAATAAAATATTATTATAAATGACAGATTGTTGACCTTTGGTCTGCTATAACGCCGCGCGAGTTTCTTTTTTCAGCCATTGAAGCGGCAATTTATGGCGCATATGCATTATCACTCGGTCGAACAATATTTCATTCCATCCTGATTGCACTAAAAATACGGACTAAGGAGCCATGATCATGACACAACCAACGATTCAACCCATCGCAACCTCAAATGCCCCCGGAGCGATCGGTCCATATTCGCAGGCCGTTCGCATGGGGAACCTGCTGTTTGCTTCCGGACAACTTGGCATCGATCCCGCGACAGGCGAAATGCCGGCAACGGTCGAAGAGCAAACCCATCAATCCTTGAAAAACGCGAAAGCGATTCTGGAAGCGGCAGGCACGGATTTGTCCCATGTGGTCAAAACGACGGTTTTCCTGAACGACATGAACGATTTTGCGAAAGTGAACGAAATTTATGCAAGCTATTTCGCGCAGCCGTTCCCGGCCCGCAGTGCCGTACAGGTCGCCAAATTGCCGAAGGACGGACTCGTGGAAATCGAAGTCATCGCCATGATTCCGTAAAGGCCGGCAAGCAGCCCATGAAAATGGGCTGTTTTTTTATAGTTCATTTTTTATAGTTCATTTTCCCCGTTTTCTTCGGAAGCTTTTGGCATGACGGCTTGATGCGATTTAAAAGGATATGTTCGATTGCGGCAGCCAATCTGCAAATCTTAAGAGCTCGGGATGGAGCTGACGGAGATATTCCAAATCCGCCTTATAACCTTCCCTGATAAAAAAACGGGTGGCTTTGATTCCGTCATGCTCGTGTTTCGGCTCAGGAGCCGATAGCGGATACACCGCATGGACGCCAAAAAAACGGCTGATCCGCTCGGCAAGCTGTCGGACCGTCAGTTCGTCGCCGGCGATTTCGAGCGATTGTCCGATAAACCGATCCGGCTGCTCGAAAGCTTTCCGCGCAAATCCGCCGATATCTTGAACGGCAATCATTTGCACTTTGGTATCGGGTTCCCCTTTATAAGGAAGAAGAATTTGGCCATCTGCCTTTTGGAGCGTGAATTTAAAGTTTTCCATGAACATCACCGGGCGAAGGATCGTTGCCGGCAAATGCAGCTCACGGATATACCGCTCAATTCTTCCCTTGTTTTCAAACGAGGTGATCCCGGTATTCCGATTGGCTCCTGCGGCCGAGCTGTAAACCAAATGCGATACTCCCGCTGCCTTGGCGCATTCGGCTACGCGTTTCCCCTGAAGTTCTTCCTTTTCGGGATGGTCCACATCCAGCGCTTGAACGCTAAATACCCCATAGACGCCGTCCATGGCTTTTACCAATGTATCCGGGTCATCCAAATCCCCTTTCACGGTTTCGATCCCCAGCTTCGCGAGCGATTGCGAAGCCGCGTGCTTGGGATCCCGCACCAATGCCCGAACCTTCCATCCGTTTGCCGCCAACTGTCGGGCCACCGCGCCTCCTTGTTGTCCCGTGGCCCCCATGACCAAAATCACTTGTGAAGACATTCATTTTCCTCCTAGCACAATGTACCTTAGCGATAATCCGCTGTTGATAGTGTAACGGCGATGAAATATGATTTAAAGAAGGCAATATTTTTAAATATAATTTCAGAAAGTAAACTTACTATCTTTTTTATAGGAGAAAAGCATGGACATCCATACGGAAGAAGAACAGTGTCTTTATAACATCCAGCAGGCCATCGAGGTATTGGGAGGGAAATGGTCCTTTTTGGTTCTGGGTCAATTGTTTTGCCATGACGTCCAGCGTTTTAACCAGCTGCGAAGAACTTTGAAACAGATCAGCACCAAATCTTTGCGGGATACGCTGCGCCATTTGGAAGAAAATCAAATCGTGAAGCGGACCGTGCTTCCCACCGTACCCGTGACCGTGGAATATTCCTTGACCGATAAAGGAAGGGATTTTAAAACCATTATTTCCGAAATGCGGAGATGGGGCGAAAAATGGGGCAGCGGCGCAAGCGAATAATTCCTTGCAGATGCAAAGGGCCGTGCAGGGAGAAGGAGGGACGGGGTGACCACCCGGATATTTTTTTCAACGAATTCATTGGGCAGCATCGCTGCAGGACAAATCCAGAACATGCTTGACCGGTTTCATCTGGGCGAATTTGTTTCGTCCGAGCGGACCGCCGAAGGAGTCATGCAGCAGACGATGTTTATTACGTCGACTTCCGGAAAATTTGTGCTTAAAGGCAATCCGATTTATGAAGGGCAATGGGCGGAGGAGAAGTTTTTTGTCGATCACTTGCATGAAATCTGCCGTGTGCCCGTGCCGGTCCCGTACATCA
This sequence comes from Paenibacillus cookii, assembly GCF_018333375.1. GTDB lineage: Bacteria > Bacillota > Bacilli > Paenibacillales > Paenibacillaceae > Paenibacillus_AQ > Paenibacillus_AQ cookii. The sequence goes on along the minus strand of NZ_BORW01000009.1, from coordinate 31,609 downwards.
TCGATGACCAAAGCGATATTTTTGGGTGGAGCTACGCCCTCATGCCGCGTCTTCCCGGCGTACATTTTAATGATCCTGCTGTTCAAGCTGCGTTGTCGGGGACAGATCAATTGATGATCGCTTCACGTTTGGCCGAGACTTTAACTCAACTCCATCGCTGGAAAACGGATAGTTTCGGTGAATTCGATCCCGTGCTGCGGCGCATCCATCCTTTTGCGGATACCTATGGGTCATGGCTTTATAGCACGATCAAGTTTTGGCTGGCTGACGCAAAAAAATATTCCGATATCCGTGCCGAAGATCAGCGCTGGGCAGATCGCGTGCTGCAGCACTCGAAACCTTCATTTGATGCTTTGGAAATTCCGTCTTTCGTCATGGGGGATTTCAAGCCCGAGAATGTTCTTATGGAGCATGATGGGGACGGATGGCGGGTTAGCGGCGTCATCGATTTTACCACCTCCTATTTCGGGGACAGCATCGCCGATTTATGTAAAATAACCCTGCATTACCTTGATCTAGGCCAGGAAAAACTGGCTAAACGGTTCATTATGGAATATATGGGGCGAACGAATGCCGGCGAAGCCGAGATTCAAAGACTGAAGGTGCATTTGCTTCATCAACGCGTGCTGGATTGGGGATGTGCATACGCCACCCAAAGCGTAACCTGGGACAAACGGCTTTCGTTTTCGGAATGGGCGGATCGCTTTGTCCAGTTTGCTGCGGACATCAACTGAATATGTCCCTTCTCTTACAAACAGCCTGATCGATCCATTCGTTTGGGCTGTTTTGCTGCGTTTTAGAAAATCAAGCGGAAAAAATTCGAAAAATAAATTTTAATCGTTTTTTCGAGCTGCCTCGTCTTACTTATGTGAAACGAGTTTGGAAGGCTTCCATCGCAAACCGAAAAATAGAGAAGGGGGGCGGTTATGGGTGGAAAACACGATGAAAAAAGCGAATGTCGCAAGCTTGGACGTGATGGACGAAGAAGCTTTTTTCAGAGCTATAGCCGGCGAGCAGCGTAAATTGTATTCGATTGCCTTCAGTTATATGCGCAATGAGACGGACGCGCTGGAAATCGTGCAGGAGGCGGCATGCCGGGCTTGGATGAAACGCAAAAAGCTTAAAAACGAGCAGGCCTTTGTCCCGTGGCTCATTCGGATCACGATCAACTGCTGCATGGACGAGCTGCGCCGCAAAAAACGCGTTGTGCCAACGGATACGTTTAAAGAGGAAGCCGTTCAGGAGATGAAAAGCAGCGACAAGATCGACCTGGAGCGGGCGATGGCCAAATTGAAAAAGAAGTACCGCCATGTCGTGATGCTGAAATATTATCAGGACATGACGACTGCGGATATCGCCAAAGTGCTGCAAAAGCCCGAGGGCACGGTCAAAAGCTGGCTGCGCGAAGGATTAAAACAGCTTCGGAAATATCTGTAAGGACAGGAGGCGAATCGTACATGTTGGAAAAAGAACAGCGCATACTGGCACAGGATTCGGACGACATAAGCAAAAAAGTCCATGACCTTCCCGAGATGAAGCTTTCCACTGCGGTACGCCGCGGCATGATGCAAGGGAGGAACCGGGAAATGCGAAGACGAAAGTTATTTTACGGAATCGGGGCCATCGCCGTTGGAGCGGCAGCCATTATGATCACTATTTCATCGCTGGGAGTTGCCCCAAAGGAAAAACCATACGAATTGGTGCAAACGACAAGGAGCCCGCAACCGGCAGATTTCGAATCGTTCCGGCCGATTGCTGCACAAGACCAGGGCATTGCCGCCGCGTTGGACCAAGGGCTCGTGAAGCGGATCGATCAAAGCGTGGAGAAAAACGGCTTCCGCATCGAAATTGCAGGCGCTTTTACGGATGGACGAAAAGCATACATCATGTACAGCGCGCATAATCAAACGGACCATACCGCTTATCCGCTTGTCGAGTCCCTTAATTTCGGGGGAGTCGAAGCATCGCACTTTCGGGCGGAGTCGAAACATGCCATGGGCAGCAACATGCTGATGCCGGGCCAAACAGGCTACTATGTTTATACGGCAAACCTCGTCCCATCCGCGTCGTATAAAGGAGACGCCACATTAGCCGTTAAAATTTGGGATTCCACCACCAATGAATACCGGGATCAATTGAAATTTACGATTCCGCTCGAACCGAACATGTTCAAAAACGAGGAACGCATCTACCATCCGGGCAGCACGCTGACCGTCGACGGGCAAAAAATCAACGTGCGCCAGGTACAGTTTACGCCGCTGAACACCTATGTGGATTTGGAATACGATCGCAGCAACGGCAAGCAGATTTTTAAACTGCTGAATCCGGTCTTGATCGGAAAAAGCGGAGACAAGATCCAGAAAGCGTATTATCCGGATACGATGTTTTCCGACGAAACGAAAGTGACGCTCGTGTTTAAAACCAACACGTTTGACCAACTGGACCGAACGGAGCTGAAGGTTGCCGGTGTTGCGGCTTTGGATAAAGACAAGATGAAAATCGTCGTCGATTTGAACAAAAAGGAGATCATTGAAGCGCCGGACGATCATATTCAAATCATCGAACCGGAGGGGCCGGCGGGAGCGGGAGAGATTTTGTTCCATTATAAGCTTGAAAAAGCTCAGGCTGCGGAAAGCTTCGGCTTGTGGCTGGAGGACAGCTTCACGGATGCCGAAGGCGTCAAGCATAAAAGGCTGTCGCCGGAACACATTAAGCAGAGCGGACATACCGTGTCGGGAAATCCGGATGATTCGACCGAAGATTATAATCCCTATAATTTCGGAAAAGAAGCTCTCGACTACCCGCAGCCGCTGACGATCGGCATCAAACAATACTGGAATCCCATCATGGAATCGCAATCGGTCGACTTGGTTTCGAAAAAAGGGAACCTATAGACCATGAAGCCGAAAAAAGCAAGCTGAGGAGCCCGCAAGGTTTCTTGGCTTGTTTTTATATTGTCCATGGACCTGCTTTCCGGTAAAAGAACAACGTTCATTTCGGCAGACAAAACACGCTCGCTTTAAAAGCGGCGTGTTTTGTAGCTTACGGCAAAATGGCAAAGGATCGCACCGGAAATCCGGATGCCTTCTCCGGCTTAGGCACGATGTTGAAAATGACGGCTCCTTTGGCAGGCACCTTGTCCAAATTTTTCATCAGTTCGACTTGATAGGCGTCTTGTTCGAGTACGTAGTATTCGGCCAACAGGGCGCCGTTTTTTTGGTAATCGACGCTTGCGTCCGTATCGAACGTTTCATGCCCGATCGCTTTGATTTTGCGTTCCTGGAACAAAAACTCAAGAGCGGGGAGCGACCATCCCGGCGCATGGCTGTTACCGTCCGCGTCTTTGTTATCGAAGGCAACCTTGTCGGGCCAACGTTTGCTCCAGTCGGTGCGCAAAGCGACGAAGGAACCTTCCTCAATCAGTCCATGCTCCGCTTCGAATTGCAGAACGTCCTCCACGCCCAGCGCGAAATCATGGTTGGCTTCAGCTTCTTTGGATTTGTCGATCACGACGAGGGGGAGAACCAGTTCCTTCAAATCAAGCTCTTCCAGATAACGGGTATTCCGGACAAAATGGATCGGAGCATCCAAATGGGTGCCGTACTGCCCGGGGAACGTAAAGGTTTGGGCAAAAAAGCCGTCATCATGCTGAAACAACGTCGTAAATTGCGCATCGGCAAACGCCGAAAAATGGGGCGAATACTTTTGATGCAGCGGCATGTAAATAACCGCAAGGAATCCTTTGGATTCGTCATGGAGATGAACCAGGATTTTAAAGAGATTCCATCTTTGGTTGATTTTATATTACACTACTGTTATATTATATAAGTGAAATATTGATGAAACGAGTGAGCTCCGTGATGAACTTATCCAATGTGGAATTTATGCTGCTCCAATTAATTGCTGAATTGGATCAAGCTTCGGGATACGATATCAACAAATTAATCGATCAGCGCGGTTATCGGCAGTGGGCCAATATAGGCACGACTTCGGTGTATGCGGGACTGAAAAAATTGAACGAAAAAGAACTGGTCGAGTCGGAACCCGTGGGCGAAAAATCCGGAAAAGGCCCGATGCCGACGCGATTTGCGATCACGGAAAGCGGAAAGGCAGCGCTGCGTAACGAAATCTTAACCAGCCTTTCCACGTCGCGGGAGCGGGAGCAGCGTTTTGATCTCGGGCTGGCGGCGTTGCCATTCATCGAGGAAAACGAAGCTGTCGAAGCTTTGCGGAAGAGGCTGGATGTTCTTGATGAGGCTGCACAAACCATTACACGAACCTTTGAATCGCAGGGCGGCGCTCGGCTGCCGATTCACGCAAGGTCCCTGTTCCGTCATCCGCTGAACCTCATCGAAAGCGAACGGGCATTTGTGCTTGAACTAATCCATGAATTGTCGGAGGAGAGGAAATAGTATGTCTCATATCATCCAAGGTTTCGTTCCGTATGAAGGCGTGCATTGCGAAACGACGGCGATGGGCAATTTGCTTCAATTTGCAGGCATCCGGCTGTCGGAACCGATGTTGTTCGGGCTTGGGGAAGGATTAGGTTTTATTTATTGGGATTCGAAAAACATGGATTTTCCTTTTATCGGGGGAAGGATCAAAACGGATCGATTGTCTGCGCGGATCGCATCCCGGCTGAATTTGACTCATCGCGTCCAGGAAACAAGTTCGATCGAAAAAGCGCGGAAAAACGTGCAGAGCTGCCTGGAACGCGGGATTCCGGTAGGGCTTAAACTGGATTCCTATTACTTGGATTATTTTACGAACAAAGTACATTTTGCAGGCCACTATGCGGTGATTTACGGGATGGATGAGGAATACGCTTATATGGCGGACACGCGGCAGCAAGGGGGACTATTGAAGACGCGTTTGGACCGGCTGGCCATGGCGAGGAATGCCAAGGGGCCCATGAGTTCCCGGAATCTTTCCTTTACCATCGAACCCGCGGGCGATCTTCCGCCGCTGAAACCCGCCGTTCGTTCGGCTTTGTCCCAAAATGCGCATGACTTTTTGAATCCCCCCATCCAAAACGCAGGCCATAAAGGCATACTAAAAGCTGCTCGGGATTCCGGGCGGCTTTTTGTTTACTCCTTACCCGAATAAATTGTTCGGTTCCCTCATGCTTACTTTTAAGTAAGTCCCCTACTTTAAAGTGGGTTCTTAACATCATGTAGCTGCGATGCTAAGCTTGAGCTATCCAAATATTAGGATCCATTAAAGGGGAGGAAAAAACAGTGAAAATCATTGTTTTTGGAGCGACGGGGAATACGGGGAAAAGAGCGTTGGTGCAAGGGATGAAACGGGGACATGAAATGACCGCTTTTGTACGAAATGCTGAGAAGCTTGCTGGCCAACTAGGTCAATATTCCGCACAACATGTGAAGGTAATCGAGGACGATATGATGGACCCGGTAAGCGTCCGTAAGGCACTCGCGAACCAAGACGCCGCTATTATTGCAGCGGGCCATGCGGGACAGGGAGAAGAGTTTGTTCGGATCGTCGATAACATAATAAGCCAATGCGAATTGGAGCCAAGTTTCTCCGGGCGGGTATGGGTCATGGGAGGAGCGGGCCTGCTGGATATTCCTTATACCGATCTGATCGGCAATAATCTACCCGGCTTCCCGCCTGAATATCAAGATCACAACCGGAATTTCGAAAGGCTGCAGCGGACGGGACTCGATTGGTCTATGATGTGTCCGGGAACCATGATGGATCCGATGGAGCATCCAGATCCGGTTCGTCTACATGTAACAACGGATATCTTGCCCGTTCCGATGCCGGAGGAGATCAGGGAATATGCCGAGGCTGAGATTGCCGGTCATTTGTTTAGCAGATTTCAAGAGCTGAATGTTGCTTACGACGATGTCGTCATGTGTATGCTTGACCATCTTGAGCCAGGAGGAGCATATAAAAGGAAACGGGTCGGCCTAGCCTATCGAAGCAATGTTTCGGTTCGTTGAGGAGGAGGGGGATTATGGGATTGTTTGGATTATTGCTTGCTCTGCACATATTGTCTTCGATCGCCATCATTGGCCCCGCTTTCGTGATGCCCATCTTTCGAAGATCTGCTAAAACTGCCGACCAGCTGCACTTTGTTTTGGGTATGACGACGAAGCTTGCCATTATACCTAAAATTGGCGGAACCATGCTTGTTATAACCGGAGTTTGGCTTATGATTCTGACCAAGATGGGGTTATCCCAAATGTGGCTGAATGTATCCATCCTTTTATCGCTGCTCATGGTCGTCATGATCGACGGATGGGTCGAGCCGCGTATGAAAAAGATCGCAAAGATCCTATCTGAAAGTCAAGGGCAGGGTCACGTAATCCCCGCCGAGTTCGGACTGCTGATCCGGAAGATCGCACCCATCGAGACGGCGGCACAGCTGCTGATGATTGGCACCCTGGTGCTTATGGTCGTTAAGCCATTTTAAAGAAGCCGATGAGAGGCGCCCTAACCAAATTGTGATCAGTAATGCACCATCAGCAAAGGAAAAGGGAGTTTCGGATGTGGAAAAGGCTTTTGCTTCCTATACGGAAGCTCCTTTTTTATATCGGGAGACAAGACTTATGTTTTTCCTCTACCAATAGAAAAGCTAATACTCGTCAACAGAAGAGGGTATTAGCCTGTTTTAATAGCAAATTTGCCGTCGGCCAAAGCATTATCATTCGGATTAGACCGATCGAGTTAATGTTTTTAATACCTCGAATTAGCGCCTTCATTTGCATCAACTAATGCATCAACTAAATTACGTAAAATAATAATTTGACGAATAATTAGAAAAGAGTTACTCTGATGATAAGGAGGTTTGGCAATAAGTGGATAAAACTGCGAAGCTGCATTATATGAAACGCGTCGAAAGCAAATGCGCCGAGCTGCCTTGGTACGTAACCGAATACATCGATAGCCGCAAGCGAAAACTGTCGCATACGACGCTGCTGAATTACTGCCACGATTACCTGATCTTTTTTGATTGGCTTGTTTCGGTAAAACCCGGGGGCGGTGATCGCAAAAACATTGAATTGTCGCTACTGGAGTCGCTGACCGTACGCGAGGTCGAAAACTTCCTGTATTTCCTGGAATATCAATTGGATAACAACAAATATACGATCAACCGGAAATTGTCGGCTTTAAAATCGCTGTTTGATTATCTTCAAAACAAAGCTGAAACGCCGGACCTCAAGCCGTATATTCAGCGCAATGTCATGGCCAAAATCGATTTTAATTCCATCAAGGAAAGCCAGGAAACGATCGCTTATCGCATTGAAGGCAAAATTTTGCGCGAAGATGATTTTGAGAAGTTCCGTCAGTTTGTGGCGCATGATTTTGGCGTATTAAACCAGGATAACCGACGTTTACAGCGCTTTCATGAATTTAACCGGGAGCGGGATACGGCCATCGTGTCATTGATTCTCGGATCCGGACTGCGATTATCCGAAGTAGCGGGCATCAACCTGGAGGATCTGGATATGAACAAAGGCCAGGTGCGCGTGCTGCGTAAAGGCGGCAAGGAACAATACGTATATTTTAGCAAGCAAGCGTTATTGGACCTGGAAAATTATTTGAAGATCCGGGAAACCCGGTATGTACCGGCAAAATCGGAAAACTGCCTGTTTATAGCGGCGCCGATCGGACGCAAAGGCCAAAGCCGGCGATTGACGCCGAGATCGATCGAAAAGCTGATCGAAAAATACGCTGCAGCGTTTGGCAAGCCGGCATTAACCGTGCATTCCTTGAGGCATTCGTTTGCGACGCGATATCATTTGGAGAACAACGACGTGCCGAAGCTCAAAAATCAGCTGGGACATTCGTCGATTCAAACAACGATGATCTACACGCATTTGACAGATGAAGAGATGAGAAAAGCCGTCAATAATATGGATAAGTGAAAAAAATCAATAAAATAGCCGCTTCCGGTTTTCTTTATTACATTTTCACAAAACTCGTATTTTGTACATATGTCTTCTAACGCCAGTTATTTTATTTTCAGCTCCAACTGCTTGTTGTATCATTCATGAAGAACTGAAATGTAATGTTAAAATGGTCTTTCACTATTCCGAAGCAGGGACTGAATTCAGTTTCTTGCAACGGGAATATAACTTGTCCTTTTTCGCTGAATTTTTGCTCTCAGGACGCTTCATCAGAATTTCTATGAATTTAGACATCAGTTTCTCTACTTCTTTCTCAGTCGCATACTTTGCATAGCCTCGAATTGCAGTCAATCTCATATCTAGATAGCGCTCTTTTTTAAACGCTTTTAAGAAGAATTCCTTTAAATCAATATCTTCACAGAACACAAGTGCTTTCAATATAGTGTTGCGAAAGTACAAATTTTTAGCCTTAAAATATAGTTCTATTAAAAATTCAACATCTTCATTTGACAACGTTATATCCTTACATCTTTCCAGCAGCTGTTGAAAATCGTCTTTATTTTCAAACCCTCTTTTTTGGGACATTTTCTTAAGCTCTTCAATTATGTTTATCATTTGTACTCCCTCCATCATTTCCTTCTCTTCTCTGGCTAAGTGACCGGCTCAGGTAAACTAATCAAAATAAGCTCCTCGCGCCGCGACCTAATTTAGCCAAAGCAGCTTATTGAGCAAATTTATTTCTATGGAACCATGCTCTTGTCCTTCGTCAATACATCAAAGTAATTTTTTGCCCTCTTCTTATGTTCATTATCCATTACGGCAATCGGTACAAGCTTGTCACGATAAAACATAAGCTGCGGAGTGATTCCCCGCAGCTCTCTCGTCAAACCAGATTGTATCCGCCTTATTGTTGAGTGGCCAAGTAATTGGCTAGTTGCTCGAACGTGCCTTCAAAACCAACGTCCGGCGGCCGAAGCGCCTGATAAGTGGACATCTGGCAACATCGGATGGGGACTGGGTTGGATGCTTTATGACTGGAACGGAGTTTCTGTGTTTGGACACGACGGTGCAACGATCGGGCAAAACAGCTATTTGCGCGTAGTCCCCGGATGCGGCGTAGCCGTTGCCTTATTGGCTAACGGCGGAAACACAGATCTGCTCCAGTCGGCTCTTTTTCGGGAACTTTTCAAGGAATTGGCCGGTGCGAGTATGCCTGACGCCGTGTTCGAACCGGCACCATACCCGCCAGCGGTTGATATTAAGCCGTTCGTTGGTACCTATAAGCGTCAAGGAGTCGTCATGACGGTTACGGAAAGAAACGGGATGCTGCATTTGTTATACGAAATTTTCGATGGCAGGCAAATCCCCTCTCCACCGCTGGAAATAACCCTCAGCCCCGTGTCAGAAACGGTATTTGCAGGGGCGGGCATCGGCCAGGACTGGATACCCGTGGTTTTCTCAACGCTGGCGGACGGTTCCGTATATTGCTACATCGGCATGCGAGCCGCACCGAAAATCGCGTAAGCGCTAAATTTTCTTTATAGTCACTCTGCGGGTAGTGTCAGCTTCACTGGGACTACCCCAGTAATAATCCTTCATCCATCCCCCGTTTTCGGTAACAATCTCTGTTGGATCGAAAGACCATTCCCTCCTCCTTGGCCGCTAAGTCGATATTTTTCATGGCATGAGGCCATCTTTACGGGTTTCCTATCGGAGCACGCGATCGTTTGACGATTACAAGTCTATCGGGCAAAATAATGGTTACCACCCGGATGTGACTCATCCTCAACAACTATTAAAGACAGTGCCATCATACCGCTCCAATGGATAAGAACCATTGCGTCCGGAAGGGGTCCCACCCCTTCGACGGATTAACACTTCTAATCTTGCAACCAACTCGTCCGTATGGAATGGTTTCGTTAAATAGTCATCAGCAAATTGCAAACCATCTACCTTATCAGTGACCGATGTTCGCGCAGATAATAGCAAAATAGGAACATCAGGAGCTGCCTTTTTTAATCGTTTCCCCACCGTAAATCCGTCTAAACCGGGTAACATGATATCCAAAACAACGACTTCATGCTGATGTACCTCTGTTTCGGCTCCTTCCCCAGATAACAGCCATTTAACGGTAAATCCCCGCTGTTCCAATTCTTCTTTTAGCAGGCTGCCTATTTTCTCATGATCTTCAATATATAGTACATTTCTTTTCAAGCAACATCCCTCTCTCTATATCGTATTCATAAATGCTGCAAGAGAATCAACGGCATTGAGAAACCTCCAGGTTGCCTCATCCTCAAGCCAATGATCCCATTCGTCAATGCCATATAGCTCACTTTGTCCTCCATACTTTTTCATATATTATCATAATTTGGGTTCCGGGATATAACCCGAACGGCAGCAATTACTTGCTGGCCAGGCATCTTTCTCCGCCCCTCTTCGTAAATGAAAGCCAACAAGCGTTGATCAAAACAGTTACGCAAAAAGCAGCATGGTCAAGGAACCTGACCATGCTGCTGCAACTTTGCTTGGATCAAAGACGAAGGAGCGCGATCGCTAACCTTTGATCCCGGAAAGCGTTACTCCCTCTATTATATAACGCTGACCGATGATATACACGATCAGTACCGGAATCAGCGCAATCGAGGCGCCGGCCATCATGAGCGTCCAGTCCGTGGAATACATGCCGCGGTACAGGTTCAGCATCATCGGGACGGTGAATTTTTCGGGAGTGTTCAGGAATATGAGCGGATAGAAAAAGCTGTTCCACATGCCGAGGAACGTGAAAATGCCGAGCGCCGACAAAGCCGGCTTCACCAGGGGCAGCATGATCCGCGCATAAATCGTCCAGCGGTTGGCGCCGTCCACGATGGCGGCCTCCTCCATCTCCTTCGGAATGCCTCTGAAAAACTGGCGCAGCAGAAACACGCCGAAGGCGTTAAACAAGGCGGCGGGCACAATGATCGACAAATGCGAATCGAGCCAGCCGATGCTTTTCATCATCAAATACAGGGGAATGATCGTAACTTGCCCCGGCACCATCATCGTCGCCAGAAACAGGACGAAGAGGGGCTCCCGGAAGGGGAAGCGGATCTTGGCAAACGCGTAAGCCGCCATCGAGCAGGTGAACAGCTGCGAAGCAACGACGATCACGTTGATGTAGAAGCTGTTGAAATATGCTTTTCCGAAAGGCAGCGCGGTTAACGAGGTTTTGAAATTGGACCACACGAACGGATCGGGGATCCATTTCGGCGGCACGATAAAAACTTGGGACAGATCCTTGAGCGAGCTGAGCAGCATCCATATAAACGGAAGTGCCATGATGCACGCGCCGATCAGCAATATAATATGAAGCAGGACGGTGGACAAGCGTAGTCCTCTGGTCTGCATGCGTTCTCCTCCTTATCCGGTCGATTCTAGTCCTCGTAATGAACCCAGCGTTTGGATATTTTCATTTGGAACAGCGTCAGCGCCAAGATCATGATGAACAAAATGACTGCGGTCGCCGTGCTTTTCCCGAACGTAAAGTCCACGAACGCCGAATCGTAAATATGAAACACGATCGTATAGCTCGCTTTCGCGGGCCCGCCGGAGGTCATGACGAACGACTGGTCGAACACCTGAAACGAACCGATGATCGTCATAATCGTCACGAAAAAGGTCGTCGGAGATAGCAGCGGAACGGTTATGTTGATAAACTGCTGCCATTTGCTGGCGCCGTCAATTTGTGCCGCTTCGTAATAGCTGGCGGATATGCCCTGCAGCCCGGCCAGGAACAAGACCATGTTCCCGCCAAGACCCATCCAGACGCTGAGCATGGCGATCGACGGCATGACAAACCGCGTATCGGTCAGCCAGCGGGGACCGTCGATCCCGAACCACTCCTTCAAATAAAGGTTGATCAGACCGAAATCCGCGTTAAACAGCCACATAAAGACGACGGCGACCGCAACGGACATCGTAATGTTCGGCATAAAATAAATGAGTCTGTAGATCAGCTTGCCTTTTACCCGGTTCAAGCCGACCGCGATGAGCATCGCCAAAATAATGCCCGTAGGCACGGTCAGCACCGTATAGTACAGCGTATTGACCACGGCGATCCGGAAATCCTCATCCTTGAACGTGTTGATGAAGTTGTCCAGTCCGACAAACTGCTTCTCCCCCATCCCGTCCCATTTCATCATGCTGAGCACGAAAGCCGAAATCAGGGGAATTAAGGAGAACAGCAGCAGTCCGACCAATTGGGGAAAAATAAAGACATACCCCCAAATCCCATCCGATGTCTTGCTTGTCATAGCGGTCTTCCGTTTGTTGTCCGGCTGCAAGGCCGGTGCAGAAGCCGTTCTGCTGGCCGTCTGATTCTGCATAAACAACCACCTTCCCTTTTGCGAATTATGCCTTATGAAGCGCTGGCCGTCAGCCGCCGGCCGTATGGAAAGAGGGAAGGAACGCTGCGCTGTGCCCTGCGCTCCCCCCCTCCGGACTTTCGTTATTTGCCGTTTTTATAATCGTCGATTTTTTTGTTGGCCATGTCTTGAATGTCTTTGAGCGACGCGTCCAATTCGCCGTTCTTGAGCCACAGTGCCTCGAACTTGGAAGTGATGTCCGTGCTTAACCCCGGAATGCCGGCCTCGAACGGCGTCAGCGAATAACCTACCTCACGGGCATCGAGGAACAGCTGCGCATGCTCCGGCAGGTTGCCTTCCAGAACGACGTCATCCACGCCTTGAACGGACGGTACGGCATTGCCCCCGCCTTGCAGACGGAACTTCTGTCCTTCCGCGCTCAGGAACTCGGAATAGAAGGTATAGGCGGCGTCTTTATGCTTCGATGCGCTGTTCATGACCAGGAATGCCGTCGGAATTCCGGCCGGTTCAATCTTGTTGCCGGTGTTCGTCGGCCAGGTCACGACATCATACTCCAGGCTGGCGTTTTTCTTGAACAGCGGCAGATACCAGCGTCCGGCTCCGACGAAACCGACTTGGTTGGACATAAACATGGCGTCGCCGCCCTGCCCCTTCGGCAGCGTACCTGCAAATGTAATATTTTTCTCCTTCACGTTATCGTACAGGAACTGGAACGCTTCTTTCGCCTTCGGATCGTCATAACCGATAAACTTGCCGTTATCGTCGTAGACTTTGCCGCCGTTGGACGTTACCCAGCTGTAATAGCTGTTCCAGGAGTTGTCCAGTACGTATCCGTACTTTTTCGAGTCGCGGATTTTCTCCACCATGCCTTTGAAAGCGTCCCAGGTCCACTCACCCTTCGCCTGAAGGTCGGCCGGCATTTCCGTAATTCCCGCGTCCTTCAACACTTTTTTGTTGTACCACAGCACCATCGGGTTGCAGTCGACCGGCACGCCGTAGATTTTGCCGTCACGCTTCGCCGCGCCCCACAGCCCCTCGAAATAGTCCTCCGGTTTGATTCTGCTGTCTGCCGCCGTCATTCGCGGCGTTACTTCCTCGATGCTTTTGTTCTCGATCAGTTTCACGACAAAGCCATCGCCGGCATAAAACACGTCAGGAGCGGTTCCTCCCGTCAGCTGCGTCAAAATTTTCTGGTCGTATTCCCCCGGAATCGGAATCAGCTCCGCCTCAATGTCCGGATGCTTCGAGTTGAAGTCCTTCGTAAACTCTTGGAAGCGGGTCAGCTCTCCGGGATTCCCCCAGGTCGCCCATTTAATCTTGACCTTCTCCCCGCCGCCTTTGCCGTCTTCCGACACCGCTCCCTGGTTGTCGCTGCCGCCACCCGATCCGCATGCCTGCAGCACAACCGACGCCAACAATACCACCGCGAGCAAGGACTTTCTGAGCTTCTTCATTTCTTTACTCCCCCATTCAAAAGAGTAGTCGTCTGCTTCGTACCTCATCCTGAAAACGTTTACGTGAATATTATAAAACGGCTCCCTTCGCCATTTGAACGGCACTAATTTCCGAAATCGTGTCATGTTTTCCTATGTTTTCTATTTTGCGGAGTGTTCAGCTGAAGGGCGCTGATCTGCGCGGCATTCCCTGGAATTCCGCCAGCGTCAGTCCGACGACTTTTTTGAACTGTTTGCTGAAATGCTTGGTGTCATTGAAGCCCGACATCTCCGCGACCTCATATACTTTCAGCGTTGGATTTTGCAGAAGTTCCTTGGCCCGGTTCACCCGCAGCGTAATCAAATAATCGATGAAATTATGCCCGGTGACCCGCTTAAACATTTCACTGAAATAATTGCGGCTGACGCACACTTTGTCGGCAACCTGCTGCAGTGAGATCGACTCTGTAAAATGCTCCGAGATATACTCGACCGCCTGCTGAACGATGCGCTGGTGCAGCGATTTATCCGGAGGCGGACAATCCGCCGGGAGGGGCAGCGGCATCACGGCGACCGCCGTGTCGGCGCTGTTTTTTTCCTTATACTGCTCCAAAATGCGGTGATCTTCCTTCTCCTTCTGCAGGCTGTGGCGCATTTCATACAGCACCGTTTTCAGCGATTCCGCACTCAGCATTGGCTTTAAAATATAGTCAAAGGCACCCAGCCGGATCCCCTCGCGGACATACTCGAAATCGCTGTGGCAGCTGAGCAGAAGCACCTTGACCCAAGGGCAGATCTCCCTCGTCCTGCGCGCAAGCTCAAGTCCATCCATCACCGGCATGGCAATATCGGTAATCAGAATGTCGATTTCCTTGCTTTCGACCCATTTCATCGCCCGCTGGCCGTTGGAAGCCTCTCCCACCAGCTCGAATCCGTTGACTTCCCAATCAAAAGTAGACCGAATTCCCATTCTTGCGATGGCTTCATCATCAACCAACAGCACTTTGTACATCATGATCCCCCTTCAATGTCGTAAAAGTAATCGTGACCTTCGTCCCCTGCATGAGCTCGCTGGTCACGCTGACCCCGTATTCGTTGCCATAATACAGCCGAATCGTTTGGTGCACATGGCGCAGCCCGATGTTGGTCATCCCCCGGTTATGATGCGGCCCCTCCTCGGCGAAAATTTGGGCAAGCCGCTCCTCGCTCATACCTACGCCGTCGTCGGCGATGCTGATGATGATCTCCTCCCCCTCTTGCCGCGCACGAATCTGAATCGTACCCGGTTCATCCTTCGGCGCGATGCCGTGAAAGACCGCATTTTCAACAATCGGCTGGAGAAGCATGCGCGGAATCGGAATTTGCTTCAGCTCATCCGGACAATCCATTAGCAGCGTGATGGCGTTGTCATATCGGTACCCTTGAATGACCATATATTTCTGCAGCAGGTCCAGCTCTTCTCCTAATTGGATGAAAACGCCGTTACGCCCCATGCTGACCTCGAGCAGCTGTACGAGCGAAGTCACGGCTTTGTCTACATCGTTCGTGCGGTTCAGCTTGGCAAGCCAGCGGATCGAATTCAGCGTGTTGTATAGAAAATGCGGATTGATCTGGTACCGAAGCGCCCGGATTTCGGCCTTTTTCTTCTCGGATTCCTCCTTGGCGATCCGCTCGACGAGCAGCTCAATCTGTTCAATCATATTGTTGAAGCTGCGGCCAAGCTGTCCGATTTCATTGCGTCCGATGCTGCGGCTGCGGATGGTCAAATCGCCGGCTTCTCCTTTGCGCATCAAGCGGCTCAAATAGACGAGCGGATTCCCGATTCGGCGTGTAACGTAGTAGCCCATGCCAATCGCCAGCACGATGGAGCATAGGGTTATCAACACCGTCAGATTTCGAATGCTGGACGAGTCTGCAGTCAACTCCTCGAGCGGTACGACGCCTACCACGAGCCAGCCGTTGTTCAGTCGCTCTGGAATCATGAGCGTGTTACGCTTGCCCTCGCGCAGCTGCATTTTCCGGGCCGGCATCGGCAGCTTGGACGCCTTCCCGTACTCGTCCGGATTGGGATGATAGAAATATTGATTTTGCTCATTGACGATGTAGACATAACCCGTGTCGCCGAATTGAACGCGGTTCAGCTCATCGATCAGCACGTTTCCCATGACCTCGACAAACATGACGCCGATGACTTCGCCCGTCTCCCAGCTCCGGATGGCCCTGCCGAGGCCAAAAACCGGGAATCCCATCCCGGTCCTTTTCAGGTATGAAGTTTCGGAGAGCCCAAACCATACGGTATTGCCGTTCGCTTTCAATATGGCCTTATACCAGTCGGAATCCCATTGATTCGGAATCGACATGAGGGAGTCTGCGCTAAGCACCGAATTTTTTCCTTTTGTATCAAAAATGTAAATATCGAGAATTTCCGGCGAATTGATCATAATCGAAGTCAGCATGTCCTTGCCGTCCTTCACCTTAAGCGTCGTTTCGTAGGCGGTATCACCCTGTCTCTGCTCCAAAATGTTGTGGACGATTTTGCTGTTGAGCACCATCATCGAGGAGTCGTCCAGTTTCTTGAAAAACATGTTGAGCTTATCGCTCACCTGCACAATCGTTAGCGCGGCCACTTTACTGACCTGCTCTTCAACGATCATGGACGATTTGTGGTAGGATATGAATCCTCCAATCAGGACAGGAAGAGTCATCCCGAAGAAAAAAAAGAGGAATAGCTGCACGACGATCGAGTGCAATGGGGGAAAACGAGTGTGGAACCAGGATCTCATTGTTGCGAATCACCCTCTTTTTTCAAAAGTATCACTTGCGTAATGCTATTTTATATACGAATGATTACGCTTTCAAAGCAATGTTGCGAAAATTCCGAACAAAGCACGAAAAATCGTAAGAAAAACCTCTTCGTCGTACGAATCAATCAGGAAGATAAGGGGTTGACAGATGTAAAATAGGCTTAAGCGTTTGGAGACCGGAGGGGATTTTTCGCAGGGAAAGCAGGTCGTGCTCTTCTATTGAACTAAAATGAATATTCTACAGAAAAAAGCTAGGGAAAAATTCCCTAGCGAGATCGGTTGTACGAACTTTTCCGTGCTTTATCAACGAAAACGACGAAAGAAATTTCGGATGTCCTTTGTTAACAAATCAGGAACCTCCATCGCGGCGAAGTGTCCTCCATGTTCAAACTCCGTCCAGTGTACGATATCATACTGTTGCTCAGCAAGACGGCGTACGGGCCAAGCCAATCGTGCGGAAAAACCGCTACGCCTGATGGTACCGGGCAGTCCACAGGACGCCCCTTGATTTGGGCGCTCTCATAATAAAGGCGGGCTGATGATCCAGCCGTGCCTGTGACCCAATAAAGCATTACGTTAGTAAGCAGTCGATCGATTCCTATGGGACATGCCGGATCAACCCATTCCATAAATTTCTCTGTAATCCAAGCCAGTTGACCCACAGGTGAGTCGCTTAGCGTATAGGAAAGTGTTTGCGGACGGGTTGACTGGAGCACCATAGGCGTTCTTTCAAATCGTCGAGTTTTTGTTGGGGGATTGCAATTCGAAATGGTTGGATCGATTGATCAGCGTTTGTCATGTGTTGTTCTGAAGCCATAACTGAAGGTCCTCCTAACGGGAAGAAGATGATATCGATTGCGAATGCAAGCGCTAGCTTGCATCAAGTGTAAAAAAACTAGGGAGCCAGCGCCCTAGCAAACAGATCGACGCTCCGCTCGATAAACATGTCGAGTGTAACGTCCGATTGCGACGACTCTACCAAGTTGCTGCTGAACGCCCCCAAGTTCATCCACATGAATGACATGGCCGTAATCTCCGGATCGACTTGGGCAATTTTCCCGCATTGATACAGCGAAGAGAAATAGTTCGTCAGCAGCCTCTTCAGCTGGACGGGATGCTGCGAAGCGTGCTTATGCACTTCCTCGGGCAGCCGGCTGCCGCCCTTTTGCGCGATAGCGAGCAACTTCCGGTTCCGGTTCATGATCTCATGGTACGTCCGACTGATCAACAGCAAATCCGTTCGTACGTCCCACGTCAGCCGCTCATGAAAGAGCTTCGTCATTTCGCCGGCGTAGTGGTACCGTTCGAATGCGGCAACAAGCAGCCCTTGTTTGCTGCCGAAATGCCGAAAGAGCGTCACTTCGTTGACCCCGGCCGCTGCAGCGATCTCCTTCGTTGTCGTTCCGTCATACCCTTGTTCAGCAATCAGGTCGATCGCGCCAATATTAACTTGTCGCTGGTGCTCGCTGCTTGGTTCATGAATCATTCCAGTCCTTTTCGTTTGCAAGTACTTACTTGCACCGTTATTTACCAATCGGATCGCGCTGTCAAGCGGCGATGTGCAACATTTTGGTTTCCGAAGAACGTCTTACTTGATCCTGGCATGTAATTTCATGTCGTCAAGTGTGATAAGAACATATATCGTTAAAACAAAAAGAGCCGCAATTACGCGGCTGTGAAGGGTGTGTTTGCCACTCCTCGCTCGATCTCTTCACGGAACTTGTCGTCCCCTTGGGCGCTGCCCTCCTGCATGACATTGATGCAAAACGGGCGATCGGCTCCATGATATTTACTCTAGAAATGTATATTTCAGTTCAGTCATCTTCTAAGCGTCTCTTATTTATTTCCCAGTTGTTCCGCCAAACCGATTAAAAGTCCTTCTTTGCCACGAATGTAGCAGAGCCGGTACGAGTTCTCATACTGGACCACTTCGCCAACGAGCTGAGCACCATGCTTGATGAGTCTGGATACTATTTCGTCAATGTCTTTAACGGTGAACATGACGCGTAGATAACCGAGGGCATTTACAGGTGCAGTCCGATGATCTGATATCGTAGGCGGGGTGATAAATCGCGAAAGTTCGAGTCGGCTGTGGCCGTCCGGGGTAACCATCATAGCAATCTCTACACGTTGTGAACCCAGCCCGGTTACTCGACCCGCCCATTCGCCTTCGACAGTGGTTCGCCCTTCGAGCTTCAAGCCAATCTCCTCGTAGAAAGAGATCGCGTCATCCAGGGATTCTACGACGATGCCCATATTGTCCATTCTTATTAATTTGTTATTTTCCATGGTTTTATCTCCTTTACGTTTATCAGGCTGTGCTTCGCCTGGCTTCATGCATACGATATCTCTGTATGACCCATTTTGGGCTGCATCCGGCTCCGGGATATACAACGTAAGTATGATGGTTCTAAAGAGGATTCGACATGCAGTTTGGTTACACCTTCTACATTGGAGCCAGCGCGGAAGTGGCGTGGGACATGCTGTTCATCCCCGAAAAATCGTCCGCCGCTTTTATCGGAGGCGCCATCCAATCCTGTTGGAAAGCAGGCAACCCTATCCGGCTCGACGGTCCTGGGCTAGACGGGGACACAAGTTTCGCTTCTTTCGATTGGAAAAACACGTTCAAAAAGCACTCCGCAGAGTGCTTTTTCTGTTTAAGTAAGCTGACTGTTAGCATAATAAATCTCATAGTTGCCAGAAAACAGCTTGTTTCATGTTTCTCTCAACATACGGACAAATGCTATGGACGCGGGGGACATCTCCTCGAAAGAAAGCGCGATGACCCCGATCTCCCGGGTAATGGCAGGCGTAATTGGTTTAACGATGAGATCGTGGGACACGGAAGATAGCGTAAAGTCGAACACAAGACCGATTCCGAGCCGTCTGCGGACCATCTGGATCAGGGTTTCGGCCGTTTGGACGGTCAAGCTGCTTTCGAGATTCAATTGGTGCAGTTGAAGTATGCTGTTCATCGCCGCCTCATGCCCGCCTTTGCAATAAATCATGTCATGCCGGTATCTTCCGAGGTCGACAACCGCTGTACTCTGCAGCTCATGATCGTCCGGAATGACGGCCACCATGTGATCCTGAACCAGGCTATGATTCTCAAATCCCGTAAAAGGGGACGCGACGAGCCCAATCTCCACGGTACGGTCGGTGACCCATTCCTTGATCTGGTCGGATACCCCCTCATTCAGTTCGATTTGAACATGAGGATACTTGGCCCGGAACCTGGCGATAGCCTCCGGGAGTAATAGAGTCGACGCGGCGGGAAACGAGCCGATTTTGATTTTTCCGGATAAGAGCTGGCTCTCCCGGCTGGCTACCTGAAAAATGCGGTTTTCAATGGATTGCATCTGCCTGGCCAATACCAGCACCTCTTTGCCGACATCGGTTAAAATGATCCCCTTCTGCTTATCCCTGACAAACAGTCTCACTTGCAGCGCCTCTTCAAGCTGTTTAATCGTCTTGCTCACAGCCGGTTGGGAAATAAACAATGCTTTCGCTGTTTCGGTAAGGTTCAATTTTTCGGCGGCTGTCATAAAAACATTCAGGTGGTTCAAGTTCATTTTCATCGTACACACCCTCATAACTATATAGTTATTTCCTACATAACAAATAGGTATTTCAGTTATGAATTATTATAACGTATTCTAATTGCACGGCAACACGAAGGCATGGCATGCATTTTAAGGTTGTAAGGAGGAGATTACCTTGATCGATCATGCAAAAAATGCGGAAATTCCTCAAACATCGGAGGACTCCCGCGTATCAACGCGCCGCATCTGGACTACGGCTTGGATCGTAACTGCCGTATTCATGCTGTCCAATTCAGCGACGCCGCTGTATGTACAATGGCAGACGGCGCTGGGATTCACGAACGGAACACTCACGCTTATTTTTGCCGCTTATATCGCGGGTTTGCTTGGCAGCCTGTTCGCAGCCGGGCAATTGTCCGACCGCTTGGGACGGAAGGCGGTGCTTTATCCGGGTCTACTGGCTGCGGTGGCCGCCTGTGCGCTGTTTGCATTGGCCGATTCAGTCGGCATGCTGTTCGCGGCGCGGTTGCTGACGGGCATAGCCGTCGGCGTCATCGTCTCCGCCGGCATGGCGGCGGTCGTGGATTCCGGTGGACACGGCAAGAAACATCTGGCATCCCTTGCCGCTTCCGTGGCCATGGTTCTCGGAGCCGGACTTGGGCCGCTGCTGGCCGGAATGACGGCCCAATTTCTTGCGCATCCCGTCGTGCCGGTGTATTCCGCTCAATTTATCATTTTGGCAACCGCCTTTATGGCGGCAGCCCGTCTTCCCTCCCGGCGGAATCCTGCGCACGAAGAGTGGAAGCTGCGCTTCCCGTCGGTTCCTAAGCATAACCGTCTGCACTTATCTCTGGGAATATCCGTGTTTGCCCCGGGCATTACCTCGACTTCCTTTGTACTGTCGCTGGGTCCTCCGCTGCTGTCCAAACTGCTGCATGTGACCAGCCCCTTGGTGGCTGGAGGAACAGCCTGTGTCATGTTCTTGGCGGCGACGGGCATACAATTCGTTGTCAAAAGGCTCCCGGTTCGCAGTCTGTTACTTCTGGGAGTTGCGGTTATCCTATTGTCCATGATCTGCCTGGTTTCTGCCGTCATGTACTCGTCAGCCGCATTTCTTGTTATAGCCGCGGTGCTTGCGGGTGCAGGACAGGGATTGGGGCAGCTTGGAGGCCTGACGCTGATCAGCATGCATGTCCCGGAACATCGCCGCGCCGAAGCCAATGCGGTACTGAATATCGGTGGATACGTACCTGCGGCGCTGCTGCCGATCGGGACAGGTTTTTTGATCGATAGGACCAGCATCTCCCTGGGTGCCTCGCTCTTTGCGGCTATCATCGCGGCGGTTTCGGTTGCGGGTGCTATTTTTGTAACCGTGAAGTTTAATAAAAGATAAAGTAATGAGACGCTGAATTTCACGGGCCGAACGATTCAAAAAGCGGTGATCGTTTGGAAGTCCCCTTATTCGACAGGTTTTTTATAGAAAAGGAAATGCAGAGGCCAGTCGGAGGAAAAAAGCCGTTTTTCACAGATTATGCCTGACATGCATGATCTCAACAACGTATAGCGGATATGGGTTTGGTGATATACCGGAGGATGGCGATTACTGTTCCGCATATTATTCCAGCCTCTCTTCATTGCTTCAAAAACGCCATTACTCAACCATATTCTCATCAAAATCATGAGGGGGAAGTCGGTCTAGTCATACGAAAGCAGCCGGGTAATCGCACCCGGCTGCTTAATTATTATAGTTTCATGATCGATAAGCCAAGGATCTATCGGTCCGCTTCTTTGCTTGCGCCGACGCATTGTGCAAAATACTTCCGGACGGCTGTGCGCCGTACAGTACCGACCCAATAAGCTACTTCCATTACATGTATTCATTGAGCTCTCGTTCATTAGCTTAAAGGCTGTGACCCGATAGTGAAATGCTAGACAGTAGAGCGGCGGTGAAAGCACGGATGTCGCTATTCCACGTTGCTGTGCTGCTTGAACGCCGCGGCGTTGTCCACGCCGCGAGACTCCGCGTAGCACAGGCAGACCGCGTCCAGCACAAGGTGGACGCATTGGTCAAACAGCGAGCCTAGCGGCTGAATGCTCGCGCTTTCGCCTTCCCGGCGGTGCTTCGTGGCCGCCGGAATGGCGAGCACCCGCACGGCTGACCGGGCGAGCGGGGATTCGACGTCGGTCGTCAGGGCGATGACCGACGCGCCAAGCTCCCGTGCCTTCCCTGCGGTCCAGACGACGCTATGCGTCGTACCGGAACCGGAGACGGCGATTACATAATCACCCTCGGCGATCGAAGGGGTGATCGTCTCCCCGATCACATAGGAGGTCGCGCCGAGGTGCATCAGCCGCATGGCGAAGGATTTGGCCATCAGTCCCGAACGGCCTTCGCCTACGACAAAGATCCGGGGAGCACCCGCCAGTAGGGCGGCTGTCTCGTTAACATCACTCTCGTCTACCCGTTCCAGCACGGCACGAGCTTCCGCGAGTATCGTCATCAGCTTGTTTATCATTGTTCAGTCTCTCCTTCTTCATTCCCGATCGAGCAGAATTCATCCGCATTCGCAACCTTCGGATGCAATGAAATCCGCTGCTCGGACGTTGCTTCTATATATAAATCTTTTCATTGGAGCCCGGGCATGACCCGCTACCTGCTCCCTAGCTTCCGGATGCAGTCCTGAAACGATCGGGCAGCGGCGACCGGGTCCGCAGCTTTCGTAATCGCGGAGCCGACGATGAGAACCTCCGGCTTCATCGCGAACAGTCCCGGCAGAGAATCCAGGGTGATTCCTCCCGCGGCAGCGATCCGAAGTTCCGCCTGGCTTTCGCTGACCGAACCGGGGGCACCGGATGCGGCTGCTCCCATACTTCTGGGCAGTGCTTCGCCAGCACCGATTCCACCTGCCCCACTTGATACAAGGGTCCCATTGGTACCTGTGGAGCTACGGCTCCCGCCCAAACCTGCGTTGCCTGCTCTCCCGGCATCCGAAGCGGCTTCATATGCGCCCGGCCCGGTCAAGCGGGAGCCGCCTCCCTCTTGCTGGTCTTTGCTGACATGGAGGCAATGGACCGCCTCCCGGTACCGGGCAAGCGCCGCCTGTTCCTCCGGCGTCGTATGAAGCAGGTCGATCATGACCTGCCTGCCCCATGTCTGGGCGGTCTTCATGCAGAGCTCAACGGTGACCGGGGGAGAGGCACCCATGACCGTTGCCACGTCAGCCCCCGCCTTATAGCACAATTCGAACTCGTATACGGCGTTATCGAAGGTTTTGACATCCGCTACGATGACCTTGCTGGGGAACTCGCGCTTCATCGCTTCTACAGCCGCCATGCCGAATTCTTTGATCAGAGAAGTGCCGACTTCGATCCAATCGATATAAGGTTCTGTCAATCTCGCCATATCGATGGCTTCCTGTATGCTCATCCGGTCCAACGCAAGTTGAATGTTCATCTTGTCGACACCTCAAGCTTTCCCTCTGGTGATGATTCCGCCGTTTTACGAGATCTGCCCACGGTTAAAGTCAGAATTGCGGACAGAAGCAGCGAGCCGGCCATAAAAATATAGGAGGCGCCGAAGCTTCCAGTGAAACTGTTCAGGTAGCCGACGATGTATGATCCGGCAAAAGAACCGAGCGCCCCCATACTGTTAATCAGCGCCATGGCGCCGCCCGAGACGTTCCGGGGCAAAATTTCAGGCATGATGGCGAAGAACGGTCCGTAAGGGGCATACATCGCGGCGCCGGCGATGACCAGCAGAATAAATGAAATCCAAAAATGATCCGCTCCCAGCAAATAAGAGGCGTAGAAGGCGACCGCACCTACAATCAGGAACGGCCAGACAAAAGCTTTCCGGTTCTCCGTTTTATCCGAGAAATAGGACGCGACCAGCATCCCAATGACCGCGAGCACATAAGGGATGGAGCTCAGCCACCCGGTAGCGACCATGCTCATGTCAGGAGCAGCCTTGATAATCGAAGGAAGCCACATGACGAAGCCGTAGACGCCAATGCTCCAGAAAAAATACTGCAGGCACAGCCGGATGACAAGCGGCGACCGGAACGCCTCGCCGTAGTTCTTAACGGGCTTCAGTCCCTTCTGCTCTTCATTCAGGGTGCTCTCAAGTTCCTTTTTCTCCTCTGCAGTCAACCAGTTCGCTTCAGCGGGTTTGTCGTTCACGAACTTCCACCAGAAGAACGCCCAAATAATCGGAGGCAGACCTTCAATTATAAACATCCATCTCCAGCCGACGGCGGATACGAGATAACCCGAGACGATGGACATCCACAGCACGGTTGCAGGATTGCCGAGGATGAGAAAGGTGTTGGCGCGTGAGCGCTCTTTTTTCGTGAACCAGTGGCTCAGAAAGACCAGCATCGCAGGCATAACCGCACTTTCAACCACGCCGAGACAGAAACGGATGATGATGAGAATATGAACATTATGGACGATACCGGTAGCTCCCGCCAGCAGCCCCCATAAAATCAGTGAACCGAATACGAGCTTCTTGGCACTTTTGTTCTCGGCATAATGGGCACCCGGTACCTGGAAGAAGAAGTACCCCAGGAAAAAGAGCGCGCCAAGCAGCGAAGACATTCCCGCCGAAATCTGCAAATCCTTGGCCATGCCGGCAGCCGCGCCGAAGCTGTAGTTCGCCCGGTCCAGGTAGGCTAGACTGTACGTTACAAAGACGATCGGCATCAGACGCAGCCAGCGTGAAGCGACGAAGCTGCCTTTGTTCAAGTTGTTCATCTCGTTCTCACTCCTGTCAGATGATAGTGAAGATATGCCTTTAGCTCTTCCATCGTCGGGTATCCGTCGTGATCTCCAACGGACTGCACTGCAATCGAGCCGATTGCATTTCCCTGCCGCACCGCTTCGGTGATGCTTAACCCCCTCAGAAGTCCCCCGATCAAGCCTGTGGCAAAGCCATCCCCAGCCCCGACCGTATCCACAACCTTCTTCACCTCAAAGCCCGGAACCGTTCCCTCTTCATACGGGGTGCGGAAATAGGCTCCTTCCGGCCCCAGCTTGACGGCAACAAGCGAAACGCCCCGGTTCAGATAAAATTCGGCGATCTTCTTCGGGTCCCTGGAGCCGGTCAGAAATTCCCCTTCTTCGATCCCCGGCAGCACCCAGTCCGCCCGGCAGGCCAGGTCGTTGATGACCTCCCTCATCTCCTCTTTCGAAGACCAGAGGGAGGGGCGCAGATTGGGGTCGAAAGAAACGGTCCGTCCCGCACCCTTCATCGTCTCCAGCGCCGCATAAGCGAATGCGCGGGTGCTCTTCGTCAGCGCCGGCGGAATGCCGGTCATGTGCAGATGCCGGAAGCCGGTCAGATAGCCGGAGTCCACATCGGCCTCACCAAGCGTGCTTGCGGCGGAACCTTTGCGGAAATATTGCACCTGCGGATCTCCCTCCAGCACCATCGACTTCAGCTGGAACCCGGTTGGATAGCGGGAATCATGGGTAATACCGTCGATGTCCACCTTCTCCCTAGCAAGATATTCCACGATATAATCGCCGAACGCATCCTCGCCCAACCGGCTGATCCACCCGGAAGTTAGTCCAAGTCTCGAAAGGCCGACGGCCACATTGACCTCCGCCCCGGCTAGACGGCGGCTGAAGGTGTCAATGTCCTTCAATGCGCCGGGTCTGCCTGCTACGAACATAACCATAGCCTCTCCAAAAGTTACCGAATCTTTCAACATGGTTGCCATGCCTCCTTCAATCTGTCCGTTTTCGTCCTTTTCACGGCATGCCTGGCGCTTGCCGGAGCATCTTCAGATATCCTGACAGACTCTCCGGTCCGGGAAGCGTAAACTCAATCGCCCGGGGCGCATGTTCCGGCAAATGAGCCAACAGCTCTCGCCAGCTTGCGTCTTCTTCCTCGGGGATAGGAAGCGTTTGCAAAGCATTGTCTTCCGAATATACGACATGTTTGCAGTGAATGTAGCTGGTGTAAGGAGCCAACTCCAGCGCCGCCTTCACGGGCTCTTCTCCGGCATACAACCAATTGCCGGTATCGAACGTCATGGCTACTCCGCCAAGGCCCGAACGCTCCACCGCCTGAAAGAACGCTTTCAAATTTCCGGCGTTGCCTCCATGCGGCGTTTGGTCATTCTCGATCAGCAGGGTCAACGGCCCATGCAAAGCCCTGTATTGATCAAGCAGTTCGCCCAGACGGGTCAGACACTCGCCGCTGTTCCGGCTTGCATGGACTTCCGAAGACTTCCGGACTCCAGATGCTTCAATCGCTTCTTCTCCTGGATCGGCCCAGTCCGCTGCCATGAAATGCCCAAGCGACACCTTCAGCATCTCCGGCCTTAAAATTCCCGCCTCTTCCAGAACCCCCGACAGCTTCGTTTCATTCAGCCTTCCGGCTTCGTCCCACAGCTCCAGCGGAACGGAATATATGCAGCGCAACCCACTGTTCCGGTTGGCTTCGCGGCATTCGGCAAGCGGCAGCTTCCCCGGGGGGAACAATTCCCGTCTTATTTCAATGCCGTCTGCTCCGGCGGCGCGAACCGTCTGCGTCCATTCATGCTGCAGACCGGGAGTATTGCCAAATACAGAGGTCGGCACAAAAACTGCCTTCATATAGTCATCCTCCTTCATGCTACATCGGATAATCAGGATACCAGAAATAACGCCTCTTGAAGTAAACCGATTTAGTAAACCGATTTACTTGAACTCATGGGTTCATTATAAACCTGGATTTATTAATTTGCAACCCCTTACATTTAAGCGCTGTCATGATTCTGAAAAAGCATAGCCTTCAAACATGGAGACTTCTCCCATATCGGATAAACTACGACAAAAACCAGCTCCCGGTCCCGGACCCAAAGCTGGTTTTGTTTAAAGTGTATGATGACCTCGGCAGCACCTTCAACGGGCCTGGCCGGATGATTCGCGCACAACAAGCTCGCATTCAAAGACAAACTCGGCCGCCTCCGGCGCCTCTTCCGACCGGATGCGGGTAATCAGGCGCTCGGCCGCTTTTCTGCCCATCTCCAGGGAAGGCTGGTTGATCGTCGTTAGCGTCGGCGTCAACAGGTGGGCGAACGGAATGTTGTCGAATGCGACCAGCGCCAAATCCGCTGGCACACGCAGCCCCTGCTCCTTAACAAAAGCAAGCGCTTCGAGCAGCACCAGATCGTTCCCCGCAATGAGTGCCGTCGGCGCCTCCGGTTCCTCAAAGCGTTTGCCAAGCCGGTCTTTAAGCGAGGAGATCTCCGCATTGATGATGTTACCACTCCCGTCATCCAGACCGAGCTCACGCATAGCTGCGCGGAACCCCTCCGTACGCTCGGTTCGCGTGCTGATCGTCAGCGGTCCCGTAGCCAAGACGATGCTCCGATGGCCGAGCGACGCCAGATGCTCCACTGCCCGGGTGACCGCCTTTCTGTTATCGACCACAATCGTATCCGCCTTGACGTTGTTTACGCGACGGTCCATGAAGAGGATCGGATACCCCTGCTCGGCGAGGCTTTCATACAATGGCCCGTTTTTGCCCGTAGGCAGGAGAATGATACCGTCGACCTGCTTGGCCTGGAGCATTTCGGTATATTTCTTCTCCTTCTCGCCGTCCTCGTCACTGTTACACAGAATGACGCTGATGTTCTGCTCCTGGCAATAGTCCTCGATGCCCCGGCATATTTCCGTAGAAAGCCGGTGCATAATGTTGGCAACGATGACGCCGACCGAACCGGTCCGCTTCTGCTTCAGCCCCCGGGCAAGAACGTTGGGCCGGTAATCGAGGGCCTCAATCGCTTCTTCGATCTTGGTCCGCGTCTCCTGGCCCATATGCTGGTATCTTTTGTTTAGATATTGGGATACGGTGCTTTTGGACACGCCGGCGCGCGCCGCCACATCCCCGATTGTCGCTTTCCCCACAGTTCTCTACCCCTCTGTCCGATGATATCCCTACTATAAGGTGCATGAAGGCGCTTTGTCTAATCTTCAGGATATACTGCCCGAAGGCGAATATGTAAAGTGATCCAAAATCAAAAGGATAATTGTAACCCTCTTGAAGCAACGTTTTACAACTCTCCCTCCAGAAACTTCACGAGGTGCAGTTCGGGCTGCGCGAGGAATTCCGTAAAGCTGCATAAGTCCGCATAAGTCTGATGCTCCACGTCATAACAGCCGATCCGGCCTTTATTTTTCGGGTTCCAAACCAACTGCAGGTCAGAGTAATTGTCGATATCGGCGGAAAGACGCAGCAGCTTTTGCCTGCCGACTTTCATCTCTATCGTATCGGTCAAGGTGAAAAAATCGATATGCCCGATTTCATATTCGTTTTGCGCCAGCTCAAGGCGCAGCTGGTCTCCCGTAAGAAAGCTGAGCAGTTCACCGGGTAATTTATATTTTTTAAGCTCGTATTTCTTGTTCTCCGCATGATGAAAATCAGCCGGTTCCAGCGATTTCAAATAATCAGCCATGACCGTATTCTTATTGCTGATGGCAATCGTATACGGCCGCTCGCCGTTTGTTTCCGCCAGAGTAACGTCCGCGCCGTGTTCAACCAAAAATTTGACCATGGCCATATTCCCCGTCCGAGCAGCCACGGTTAACGGAGTCGCCTGATAAGGATAGACCATATCCGGTTGGTTATAATTGATGTCCACCCCCTGATCGAGCAAATACTTGATTGTTTTCAGGTCATGGTCCGAGGCGGCTTGCCTCATGAGGGCACCGCCATGCAGCTTGATATCTAACCCCAGCACATGAATGAGCGGAATATTTTTTTTGTTGCCATAGTAAGCCTGTGAATACGCGCCCGCCCCCGTTTGATCGAGCTTGTCCATTTCGGCTCCTTGCGCTGCAATGTAACGGACGATGTCCTCCCCGCAATAGCGAACGGCCGTCAAAAAAGCTGGATGATGATGCACATTCAGGTTGACGCCGTGCTCTACCAGCAGCTTGATAACCTCCCTTTGCTGCGATATGAGCGCCAGATCTAACGGACTTAGCGTAATATGCTTACTAAGTACGATTCCCTCCTCAATATCCCAGCCTGCTGCGATTGCCGCATCTAAAGCCGGAATGTTTCCTTGGTAAATATGCATCGCGATTTCCGGCAGCTCCTCGAATCTCCCGATATCTTTCAGGACGATCAATCATACCCCTCCTTATTCAAAATCTATTTAAAGCCCCGCCTATTCGATCGATTTTACCCCGTAAAATACTGTTTTACCAGTGATAAGCTTACTTCCTCCCTCCTTTCAGCCTCGTTTGAATATCTTCATCCGAATCTACAAAACCATTTTCCGTTAACTCAACGAAGACTTCCGTATCATATTCATAACTCTCTAAGGAAGAAGGATCTATATTTGCAACTTTTTTCAACATTTCATTTACCTTTTGGTATTCATCATCTTTAAATATCCAATACGTTGCTGAAACAGAAGGACCCTTAAACTCTTCGTAGGCTTGTTGAACGATTGTTTTTAATTTCTCTGCTGTAATACTTTCATCACTTTTCATGACAATTTCAACATGAATATACTCGGCTTCCGATTGTTCAAGATACTGCTCAATGGTCGTTTCTTTCGTGATTTCAACAGGCTGTTTCGGATGAATTCTTATCCACGAAGAGGCATCTAGCTCTTGATCAACAATCGCTTGATTAAAAACGGATGCAAATTTATGCATTAAAAGCATTTCAGGGTAATTTTCGACGATATTTTCCGATGGATCCATCAGGGCAGTAAACATGATGCCAGAATCCAATGCCTTCACGTATGTCGTTACTGTATCATTGCTTGTTGTACCCCATCGTTCCCCTAAATATTTTACTTTAAAGGATTCACTATATTTTTCGGACAACTCTTTCTCAATGAGTTTAGCTGTTGTTTCACCGGAATGGCTGCATCCTATTAAACTGAATATAGAAATTCCAATTATAACCATGCTGGCATTCTTTAATAATTTCCTCATATCGTTTGCCTACCTTCAGAAAAATTGGAGGATCAGCACAGGTAAACATCCATAGAGATGCGGTTTCTCACGAAAATAAAAGCGGACACCGTCAGGTATCCGCAAAAATGGATTTATGACCTGCATATCCTGTAAGATTCAATAAAAGCCGCCTAAAAAATATGTTTAGCGATACATTTGTACATACCACATTTTGAATCCGTGCCGCTCATAAAAACCGACGGTACGTTGCCAATCCAGGTTCGATGAACCTACAAACGCATGAGTTATGCCGTTTGATTCAGCTTCAGCAATCATGCGGTCGACCAATTGAGACCCGATCCGATCTCCCCTGTAATCCGGGTGAACATAAACTTCGTAAATCTCCAGAAATCGGGAGTTTAAAGGGAATATAGGATATTGGGAAGTTTGAATAACCCCGTGCGTATATCCGACGATCCGGTCCTTCCGTTCGGCAACCCAAAAGTAATCTCCTAAGCGCTTGGAAATCTTTTCAGCATTCGATGCCGGATATGCAAACGTAACAGCCTCATCCGCCCATAACCGGGACAATTCAGCGATTTGAGGCACGTCATCCAGTGTGCATTTCCTAATTGTCTCCATACTTGCCCTCCGATGGATTTAACCCTGTTAACCTTGATTTGCCAATATAGAGATTCTGTAGGATCCTCAAAATATCCTCTTTATTGTCGAATAAATCCTGTCCGTTAGCTTCATGCCCCGATAAAACAAGCGATAGAACAAAAAAGCCGCTAAAATAGCGACTTTATTTGATGTAGCGATAATCCAACAGCTTCTTTAAATTGGAGATTTTCTGCTGCAGCTTCTCCCCGACATTGGTTTCCCGGACCAGCTTCCGCTCCAGCTCCTTGTCCACCAGCCTTTTTACAGACAGGACGTCCGTTCCGTTGCATAACACGTCTTCCCTGGATTTGAATTTCTGATGGGCGACAAGCTGCATGCCAAAGGAATTGTACAGCAAGGTATATCCGGCAATGCCCGTTTTGGACTGATAGGCTTTGGAAAAACCGCCGTCGATGACGACCATTTTCCCGCCCGCTTTAACCGGGTTCTCTCCGCGGATTTCTCGAACCGGCGTGTGGCCGTTAATGATGTGCCCGTGATCCGGATTCAAACCAAACTCCAGCAGGATCTTCCGGCAGATCTCCTCATGTTCGCGCAGATGGTAGTAAGGGTTCTTTCGCTCCTTATGGGTTTCTTTATCTTGGATAAAATACCTTTCAAAGGTGGTCATTTCCCGCTTTCCAAAAAGCGAAGAACATTCCCCTGTCCAGAGGTACCATGCCATATCCGTAGCCAGATCATCGGTTTCCTCCGGATGCGCATAGGCGTAACGTAAATAATATTCAAAAACGTCGAGCAGCTGACGGCCCGAATACCGCTTGTCTTCAATCTGCATTTCTTCCATGTTGCCTTCTTCGTCCATGGGAATACAGCCGTGGATTAACAAATTCCCGTTGTATTTCAAATAAAGGCTGCCCTTTTTCATAAGAAAGTTCATCCTAAATTTCGAAAGCCCATAAGATCAAGGCAAAACGTCGGAACAATAGGGTAAGGAAATGTAAAAATGTAGGAATTACCCATGTTCGCAAGAGAAAATTTGACTTTTGGGGTGGTCTTTCC